>NZ_KB976986.1:964239-1492492 GCF_000399665.1 Acinetobacter calcoaceticus ANC 3811 | reverse complement strand
ATGACGATGATGATGATCGTGGTAGCCGTTCAGGTGGCCGAGGCCGAGGTCGTAGTCGTGATGACGATGATGATGACGATCGCGGTAGCCGCTCAAGTGGCCGAGGACGTAGTCGCAGCCGTGACGACGATGATGATGACGATCGTGGTAGCCGCTCAGGTGGCCGAGGACGTAGTCGCAGCCGTGATGACGATGACGATGACGATCGCGGTAGCCGCTCAAGTGGCCGAGGACGTGGTCGTAGCCGTGACGACGATGATGATGGCCGTGGACAAAACTCTCGTAATCAAAAACGTGATGCCTCTGGACGTTTTACGTCTTAAGCAAAATGTTTTAAAAAACGAAGGAGGCTTTTGCCTCCTTCGTTTTTTAATTTATTTACTTTACTGTGGGAGCAGTTGTAGTCCTTTCACAATATCAATGTACTCAGAACCGTTTAACCAAAAAGATTTTTTTAAGAATAACGTCGTCATAATACTTTCTGCTGCTTCACTCTCTGGATTTTCACAGAATAATCCGTAGCTTTCACCCAAAACCGCATCATTTTCAATCAGGCGAATATAGTAGGCATGTTGCTCATTTGCATAACCTAAAACTGCATCACGTTGATTTTTCATTTCGCATGTCTCCATACCAAAAAACTGAATTTAACCAGAATGTTAAATGCTCAGAATCTCATTTGATAAAAATCATAAAACCGTCAGTCCTAAAGACTATTTCTAATCAGGTTTTGATTTCTTCAAATTACCATTTTAGTTTAAACATCCCTGTTAAAAGCAAAATGGATTAAAATCTGATCATGGGATTTATTGTTATGCAAAAAAAATATTTCGTCAACTTGAAAATGTAACTTTTTCAAGTTACATTGTCTGTGTAGGATTTGAACAGTGAAAAGGGAGGCAATATGCCAAAGAAAAAAGAGTTCGAGCATGGCGGTGTACGAGAAAATGCCGGACGCAAAGCACAGTTCAATGAACCCACAAAAGTGATTCGTGTTCCCGAGTCTCAAGTTAACTTTATCAAAAATTGGTTACTGAATAATGTCAAAACCAATAACTTGACCGATTTTAACTCAAAACTTAATGTACAACAGGTCCACCCGAATAACGATAAAATTTACCATATTCCTTTGGCAACTGAACGTGTTGCTGCTGGTTTTCCTTCGCCAGCGCAAGATGATATTGAGCAAGCACTCGATTTAAATGAATATTTAATTAGAAATGAAAATGCTACTTTCATTGTTAAAGCCAATTCTTTATCCATGCTAGATGCTGGAATTGATATTAATGATCCGCTTATTGTGGACCGTAGTATTGCTGCTAAATCTGGCGATATTGTGATTGCACTCATCGACAATGATTTCACTGTTAAGCGCTTAATGATTGATACTCAATTTCAACCACCTAAAGTTTGGCTAAAAGCAGAAAACCCTGATTATCAAAATATTTATATTGAAGAGGGACAAGAACTGGTTATTTGGGGAGTCGTAACTTATAACCTCAAACGAATGAGATAAATTTTCTTATATTTTATTATTCAAGTTACTGACCCGAAAAGTGAGTCAGTAACTTTTTGCTGAATGACTTTTAAATTTGTCCAATCAATAAGCACGTTGCGATAACAACCATCAAACCACCTGAAAAACGACCGACTAATTGTGCTGCTTGTGGTCTGGTTTTAAGAATAGCTTCTGAACCATACCCCACCATTAAGTAAATAATTGCGCAGCTAATCATGTGTACAACACCAAAGGCAAGAATTTGTGTTGTCACTGACCATGAAGCAGTAGTGTCAATAAATTGAGGAAGCAGTGCTAAAAAGAGTAAAAAAACCTTCGGGTTTAATCCACTCACATAAACGCCTTTGGTTGCCCAGCTCAACCATGACTGAGCCTTTTCAGAACCAGACTTATTCGGAGTAGGAGGGGTAAGGAGTAAATTTATTCCCATCCATAACAAATAAGCTGAACCTGCCACAGTAAGAATCATCAGAGCAGTCGGATTATTTGCTACAAGCAGACCAACACCAGCCGCTACTAATAAAATCGTAATAAAGTGCCCAAATAGCATACCTGCGACAGCGGGTACAACGACTTTGCCTTTAATCCCTGCCGAAATGGCATAGGCCCAGTCTGCCCCTGGAGTAATAATAAAAAGAATGGAGACACTCCAAAATGCAATAAAAATGTTAAAAGCCATGTGCTTATCTCGGCAAACTATTTTCCAAAGGTTTCGCTCGCGGGTTAGCAAAAAAAACTATTTATTCGAGCTTGTTGAAAATAATATGCTCATGTATTTAGAATGTGCTTTTAAATGTTTGCTCATATCACACTCATTTGGGGTAAATTTTTCTAAATGGATCGCACAGATAAAAAGATTCTTGCTGAATTGCAATTAAATGGCCGATTATCTATCACTGAATTGGCAGAAAAAGTAGGCTTGAGCATTTCACCTTGTCATAGACGAGTGAAGGCTTTAGAAGAGTCGGGAGCCATCAAAGGTTATCGGGCAGAACTCGATCCAAACTTAGTCGGTTTTGAGTTTTCAGCGATTGTTTTTATTACGCTCAAAGAAGGTGATAAACAGGCAGTCGAGAAGTTTGAAAATGCCGTAATTGATATTCCACAAATTATTCAGGCGCAGCGTTTGTTTGGTGAGCCAGATTATTTACTACATGTCGTAGCCAAAGATTTACCTGCTTTTCAACGTTTGTATGATGAAAAATTATCTGCTATTCCAAGTGTGCAACGACTCATCTCAACCATTGTGATGAAAGACGTGGTGCCTGAACGTTTGTTCCCGATTGGCTAAAAATTATCAGATATAAAAAAAGAAGCTTTAAAGCTTCTTTTTTAGTTTCGATAGTATTTAAGCATCGAGTGTTTTACATAAAGAACAGATCGTGCCGTTATGTTTGTGAGAGTACATAATATCTGGGCGCTCGTAGCCTTGCTCGCATACGCGGCAGTGATAAACGGTTGCTACAGGTGTACCTTCAGCATCGTAACGTGGCTCTTTAATGCCATCATCGTGTGACTTGATGTAGTATTTTCCTTTGGTTAATAAACCCATGATTGGTGTTAATACAAAGGCAAGTATAAGCGCGATGAGTGGTGAGTAAGGAGCTAAGAAGCTACCAAATAATCCAAAGAATGCTGCAATTGATAAGCCTGCTGATACAAGGAACGCAACCATACCGACAGGGTTTACGTTGTAGAGCATGTCACGGCGGTATTCAGGTTCTTTAGGTGAAAGTTTTAAAACATATTTGTTGATTGAAATGTCTGTTGCAACAACCACAACCCATGCAATTGCAAAGTTTGAATAGAACCCTAAGATTTTACCCAGTACCGCAAACATGTTGCCTTCCATTAAAGCAAGCGCAATTGCTAAGTTCACGATCACAAAGACAATACGACCCGGATAATGTTTACTCATACGAGTGTAGGCACTTGTCCAAGCAAGAGAGCCAGAGTAAGCATTGGTGACGTTAATTTTAATTTGAGAAATAACCACCAAAAACACTGCGAGTGTCAAAGCTGCCCAGCCCGGAAGCATGTCATGAAACGCTGCATTAAACTGTTGAACAGGTTCAGTGCTGTTTACACCCGGTATTTTAGTGAGTAAATAGAACCCTAAAAATGCCCCAATAATTTGTTTGATTGCCCCTAAAATCACCCAACCCGGACCTGCGGAAATTACGGCAGCCCACCATTCTTTGCTATTTTCTTTTGTTTTCGCAGGCATGAAACGCAAGTAATCAATTTGCTCACCAATTTGCATGATTAGCGATAAACAAATACCAGCACCCAACATGATCGCAGCCATGTCTACGGTTGCAAAACCTTCTTTACCTGTAAAAGTAGCAAATTGGCTGACTAAAGTTGGTTCTTGGTAAATCAGATAGGCCACAGGACCAATCATCAGAATTAACCAAAGTGGAGTGGTCCAGACTTGTAATTTACTCAAGGCTTTCATACCGTAAATCACCAGCGGTATGACCATAATGGTTGAGATGAGATAGCCGGCCCAAAGCGGAATGCCTAAACCAAGTAATAACCCTTGCGCCATGATTGAACCTTCAAGGGCAAAGAAAATAAATGTGAAACTGGCGAAAATGATGCTGGTCAGGACCGAGCCGATATAACCGAAACCTGCGCCACGAGTAATCAAGTCAAGGTCGATGTTATAGCGTGCTGCGTAGTAGGCTAAAGGAATGCCGGTTAAGAAGATAATAATCGCTGCAAATAAAATGGAGAAAACAGCATTGGTTGTTCCGTAAGACATACCAATACTGGCACCAATAGAAAAGTCAGCAAGATAGGCAATACCACCAAGTGCAGTAATAGCGACAACTTTGGGACTCCAGCGCCGAAAGCTGTGTGGAGCATAACGTAAAGTATAATCTTCTAAGGTTTCATTCACTGCTTTTTGTGAATCTGTACCTTGCACAGTGTCCAGATTTGGATGTTCAGATACACTCATAACATCAATCTCCCAATCATTCTCGGTCAATCAACACAAATATTGATCATTGTTTTTTGATGGTTTTGAGTGTGTGATTTTTGGGAAAAATTGAAAATACGTTATTTTGCGTATATGTGCGTATTTGAAAAAATCGCCATGATAAATGACTTTTGGCATAAGGATTGCTGGGTTTAATGCAGCCCCATCCAAAACATGAGTGTTATGCCAGATTCTTCACGCCCCCAACAAGCGCCACAACGTGTGATCAAAACACGCCGTGAATATAATATTTGGGTGGCAGATGAAAGTATCGAAGATTATGCGCTCCGCTATGCACCTACCTCAGTAAGAAAATGGTCACCTTGGACCGTGACCAACACCGCAATTTCGACCGTTAGCTTTTTGGCTATGGAAGCCATTGGGGCAACCATGCTTTGGCAGTATGGCTTTAGCAATGCAGTCTGGGCAGCAATAGTCGTATGTACCATCATATTTTTAACCAGTTGGCCGATTAGTTACTACGCTGCAAAATATAATGTAGACGTCGATCTGCTTACTCGTGGTGCAGGTTTTGGCTACATTGGCTCGACCATTACATCTCTAATTTATGCCAGCTTTACCTTTATTTTGCTTGCGTTTGAAGCCGCAATTATGGCGATGGCACTTGAGCTGGCTTTAGGTATTCCACAAGTTATTGGTTACTTAATTTCTGCGTTAGTAATTTTGCCTTTAGTGGTCAAAGGTATTGGTTTTATTAACAAAGTTCAGGCAATCACTCAGCCAATCTGGCTCTTATTGCTGTTATTGCCGTGGTTTTTTGTACTTTGGAAACAACCACAAATTTTAAGTAGTAGCCTGCATTTTGTTGGTGCGGTTTCAAACTCGACCGATTTCAATTTGTATTACTTTGGTGCGGCGTGCACTCTTATTTTTTCATTTGTGATCCAAATTGGTGAGCAAGCTGACTATTTACGTTTTTTACCCCAACAAGAAAAAAATAGAACTGCGTGGCGTTTTGCCGTTTTTTTAGGTGGGCCATCTTGGATTATTTTTGGTTTTCTAAAAGTTTTGATGGGCATGCTGCTGATGGTGTTGGCTTTTCAGCTGTTCATTCCTGTCTCTGAACTAGACAATCCGACTTATCTGTATTGGGTTGCCTATCAACAGTTTATTCCAAACCCTCAGCTTGCTTTAATCCTGACTTTAGCACTGGTTTGCTTGGCGCAAATTAAAATTAATATGACCAATGCCTACGCTGGCTCATTGGCATGGTCAAACTTTTTTGCCCGCTTAACTCATAGCCATCCGGGGCGAATTGTCTGGCTTCTTTTTAATGTTTTTATTGCCATTGTTTTGATGGAAATGGGGATTAGCCATGCGGTTGAACGCATTTTGGGGCTATATAGCAATATTGCTTTGGCATGGATTGGCGCCGTTGTTGCCGATTTAATTATCTGTAAACCTTTAGGTTTAAGCCCAAAGGGAATTGAATTTCGCCGTGCTTATTTATATGACATTAACCCCGTAGGTGTGGGTGCTTTACTGATTGCTTCAGTTTTATCGATGCTGAGTTATTTGGGCTTTTTCGGACTCATGGCAAAAGGTTTAGCAAGTTTTATTGCTTTGGGGAGTGCGGTGTTATGTGTTCCTGTTATTGCTTACTTAACCAAAGGCAAATATTACATTGCACGCCAGCCTGAAAAAATTCAGGCGACTTCGGTTGCTAACTGTGTTGTGTGTGAAAGGGACTATGAATTTGCAGATATGGCGGGATGCCCAGCCTATAGCGGTACGATTTGTTCTTTATGCTGTTCACTTGAAGCACGCTGCCACGATTTATGTAAACCCGATGCACGTTGGTCAGTACAACTTAAAAAAGCCATTTGGTACTATCTACCTGAACGTTGGGCCAGCCGTTTAAATAGCAGGGTCAGTTTATATTTATTACTAACTCTAGGGCTGTCTATTGTTTTGGCAGTGAGCTTGAGTCTGGTTTATATCCAAGAAAAAACCTATTTAGAAACGGTAAATGCGGCAGCCGTTCCTCAGTTATTTACGCTATTTGTTAAAATTTACACCATTTTATTTTTATTAATGAGTGTTGCTGCATGGTGGTTAGTGTTAAACGATGAAAGCCGTCGTAATGCCGAAATCGAGACGCATCAACAAACGGCTTTATTGTTTGATGAAATTGCTGCTCATGAAGTCACCTCAAAAGACCTGCAAGATGCCAGAATTTCAGCAGAGCGAGCAAATGATGCAAAAAGTCGTTATGTCATTGGCATTAGCCACGAACTAAGAACGCCTCTAAATAGTATTTTGGGCTATAGCCAATTACTTCAGAAACAAGAGCAGCTTTCAGAACAAGGCAAAATGGCGCTCGGGGTGATTAGCCGTAGTGGGCAACATCTAACTTCACTGATTGACGGTTTATTAGATTTAGCACGAATTGAAACGGGCAAAATTTCTTTAAATGTGGTGGACGTTCATTTCCCCAATTTTATTGAACAGATTATTCAAATGTTTCAGCCTCAGTTTGAACAGAAAAATTTACAGTTTGTTTATGAAATTGGAGAGAACCTACCGCACTATGTCCGTACTGATAAAAAACGCTTAGAACAAGTGCTCATCAATTTACTGGGTAATGCTTTAAAGTTTACGATGAGCGGCACAATTACCTTGAAAGTCGAGTACCGTTTTCAAACGGCTTATTTTGAAATTAGAGATACGGGCTGTGGTATTGCCGAGGCAGATTTAGAGCGAATCTTTAACCCGTTTGAACGGGGCAGCAATGTAGTGCAAGGTGGATTTACTGGAACAGGGCTCGGACTACCGATTGTAAAATTGTTGGTCGATTTACTCGGCGGACAGCTATCTGTGACTAGTCAGCTCAATCAGGGTTCGCAGTTTAAGATTAAGTTTTATTTACCTTCAAAAGAAGTAGTTCATCCGATTTCTAATGTTTACTCTAACCAAATTACAGGCTACCAAGGTGAGCGAAAACGAATTTTGGTTGTCGATAATGAAGCGGTGGACCGAGGTTTAGTCGCTAATTTTCTAAAACCGTTAGGATTCATTATTGAAGAAGCCGAGTCGGGCATTGACTGTTTAAGACGTGTACCTATTTTTCAACCTAACCTGATTTTGATGGATTTAAATATGCCTTTGATGGGCGGGTGGGAAACAGCGAGATTATTACGTCAGAATAATATTACCAATGTGCCGATCTTAATTATTTCCGCCAATGCAGGCGAGCGCGAAGTCAATCCACAAGATGCAGTCTTAAGTGAAGACTTTATGCTAAAACCAATCGACCTGAATTTGTTGCTGAGTAAAATTGGAGACAAATTAGGTTTGCTATGGATTGATTCTAAATCAGAGACACATCTTGAAAATAATGAAGTTCAATCACTTAATATAAACGTTTTTAAGCAAGAGCAAGCTACTATTTATACACCAGTCAAACAACTGGAAAATAACGATCTGCTCGATTTACCGCAAAGCTTCCAGCAATTAAATGATTTGATTGGGCAGGGGTATATTCGTGGAATTCAACAGACTTTAACGCAATGTCGTCAAAATTTTCCGGAGCACAACGAGTTATGGGAACAGCTTGAACAGGCTATACAAAAGTTTGATTTAAAACACGCCCAACGATTAATTCAGGATAAGCAATGAGTACGCAATATGTTTCTTTTCAGCAAGCTTCGCCAAACGAGCAGGCTGTTATTCTGATTGTGGATGATGTGCCGGAAAATTTAGGCTTGCTACATGAAAGTCTGGATCAGGCAGGTTATCGCGTGCTTGTCACAACCGATGGGTTAAGCGCCATTGAAATTGCCCACCGATGCTTACCAGATATGGTTTTACTTGATGGCAATATGCCACATATGGACGGTTTTGAAAGTTGTATACAGCTTAAAGCGAGTCCGATTACGCAGTTTATTCCCGTCATTTTTATGACAGGCTTGTCAGAAACAGAGCATATTGTGCGTGGTTTTCAGGTCGGCGGGGTAGACTATGTGACTAAGCCACTAAATATTGAAGAAGTATTAGCGAGGGTAAAAACACATTTGGCACATGCCAAACTATTGCAACAACAAAAACAGGTGATTGATGCAACGGAAACAGCAATTCTCGCACTAGATGTTCACGGTAAAATTGTTTGGAAAACTCAAAAAGCCAGTGATTTACTGAATCAATATTTACCTGAATTAGACGGTTTTGAGGCAGGTTTAAAAGCTTGGTTTTCAGATTTAGAACATGAAAAAGACTCCAAAAAATTAACCAGCTGTTCTTATTCAACATCATCTCAGCAATTACAGCTTTTATTGCTCACGCCGTGGGAAACTGAAACGAGCGTAGCAAAAAATTATCTTATCCAGATCAAGACATCTACACCTGCCTTGGAAATGAATGATATTTTGAAATATTGCCCGCAGTTGACTCAACGTGAGGCCGAAGTCATGCACTGGTTGTTGTTAGGGAAAACCAATAAAGATATTGCAGAAATATTGGAGCTGAGTCCACGGACGGTAAACAAACATTTAGAGCATGTTTTTGAAAAACTTTGCGTTGAAAATCGAACTGCTGCCGTAGCGCATATTAATAGCCTAGTACAAGAGTTTCATTAAGTTCATTTAAAAATAGAGGCCCGTGTTGAGCCTCTATCATCTGTATTACTTCAAGTTCTGTTTAAAGAAACTGGTTAATTTATTAAATGGAATGAGATCGACTCGATCATATAAATCGACATGTCCAGCGCCTTTAACGTAGTAAAGCTCTTTAGGTTGACCTGCGAGTTTATAAGCTTCCTCACTAAACTCTTTTGAGTGGGCCTGATCACCCGTAATAAATAGCATTGGACGTGGTGAAATCGTTTCAATGTCGTTAAATGGATAGAAGTTTAAAAATTTGACATTACTTGTGAGAGTTGGGTGGGTTGTAAGCTCTCTCGATGAGCCTTTAGGCGTATATTCTCCGCGTGGAGTACGATAAAAGTCATAAAATTCGCGTTGAATAGGGTGTGTATCTGCTGTTAGCTCATGCGTAGTCCCGCTGGTATATTTTGTTTCACCACCTTTAAATTCAACATAACGCTGCGTAGCGGCTTCTGCAATAATTTGCTTTCTTTGCTCTAAGGTTTGTGAGTGACGTAGACCATTCCGGTTTGCTGCGCCCATATCATACATGCTGACAGTTGCTATCGCTTTCATACGCGGGTCAATTTTTGCGGCGCTAATGACAAAGCTACCGCTTCCACAAATACCTAATACACCAATGTTATTAGGGTCAATAAAAGATCGAGTTCCTAAATAATCTACAGCCGCACTAAACGCTTCTGCATAAATGTCTGGGGCAACTAGATTTCGAGGTTCACCTTCACTTTCACCCCAGTAAGGTAGGTCAATTGCTAGGGTAATAAACCCTTGCTCAGCTAATTTTTGTGCATAAAGCATAGAACTCTGTTCTTTCACAGCACCCATAGGGTGACCTACAATAATTGCAGGACTTTTACTATTTTTATTGAAGTTTTTAGGAATCACTAAGTTCCCAACCACGTTCATGTTGTACTGATTTTTAAAAGTCACTTTTTGAATAGTCACTTGTTGGCTTTGATAAAAATTATTCGCGCCGTTACTCATGTCTGCTGCCATAGCTGAAGTTGAAGAAAACAATCCAATTGTTGCTGCACAAATTGCCGCTGCTGTATGGGTTTTAAGCTTTTTAAAAAAGGGAGATGTAGTCATAAATACCTCAATTTAAACAATGTGAATGGGTGAATAGATGGATGCTTATTCGATTTGGGAAATTGAAATTTTGATGGGTTGTTTTTGCTTGAATGCTTGGGGAATAGCATCAAGTTTCCCAAGAAAAATGAGGCCATTCGCGTAACCAACGGCTGAGTCTTTATAGAAAAAAGCCAGATTACCCCACGGAGCATAATAAGTAAGATCACCAGCCTTGCCCGCATAACCATGAGGCGAATTTTGCACAGTTAGCTTGGTGGGTAGATCAGCTATTTTTTCAGTAGAGTCATAATCTTTAAGTGTTAATGTCAGTGGAAGCTGCTTGGCAAAATCTTCAACAGTAGGTGTTATAGCTAATGTGCCAAATAGTGGTTGCTGTGTTCCATCAATATCAATACGGATTTTCATCATCGATACCCTTTGTTGATTTTTACCTTGAGGCTTTAATGCATAAGAGGTGGAAGTAACTGAGAACAAAACACATAGGCTGACTAAACCTTTAAAAAAATTATGATTAGCCATATCAAATCACCTCACTTCTTTAAGAAAAAAGCACATAAATGCAATGAAGCTATTTAGCGTTTAACGTAAAGATATGAGTGGAATTTATTAATTTTTTACAATAATAAAATGACTCATAATAATCGCTTCAGTTTATTTAAATCTTCATGTTTACTGCTTGATATGGATTTTAACGAATCTTCTTTTTAATAATTAGTCTAAAAAACAAACATGGACTTATGAGTAATATTCATGAATAGTTTTATCCTTTATAATGAGATTGAACCTTGAACAGAGATAAAAGCAGATGATAAATAAAGAAAACTATAATGATCTTTATGCTTTTTTAATGGTGGCACGAGAGGGTAGTTTTACTAAGGCCGCAGGGAAAATGGGAATTTCACAATCTGCGCTAAGCCATACGATTCGGGGGTTAGAAGAACGTTTGGGAATGTTGCTCCTGACCAGAACCACACGTAGCGTTTCGCCTACAGCAGCAGGCGAACGGTTGAAACAAACAATTAGTGCCAGTTTTGACCAAATAGATAATGAATTATCACTTTTAACATCATTTCGGGATCAACCCGCTGGTACGGTTCGGATTAATGCTAGCAGTCATGCGATACGGGAAGTGCTGATTCCAAAACTTAAAAAGATTGCTGGTGATTACCCAGATGTACAAGTAGAAGTGACTGCCTATAGCGGCATGGTTGATATTGTGGCAGAACGCTTTGATGCAGGCGTTCGTTTCGGAAGCCGCGTAGCTGATGGCATGATTGCAGTACGTATTAGTCCAGATGTCAAAATGGCGGTAATAGCAACACCAGCATATTTTGAACAATATGGAATTCCTAATACCCCTAAAGATTTAATAAATCATCAATGTATTGGCTATCGTTTAACGACTCAAGGCAGTGTGTATGCGTGGGAGTTTGTGAAAGATGGTCAAGAAACAAAAGTTAAAATTCAGGGGCAATGGATATTTAATGAAAGTTATGAAATTGCACAAGCTGTTCGGGCCGGATTTGGACTGGCTTATATTCCAGAAGATTTGATTCGAGAAGATCTAAAAGAGGGGAAGCTAATTCAAGTTTTGGCAGAGTACAGTATCCAGTTTCCCGGATACCACTTGTATTATCCACATCGCAGACAACTTTCACCTGCATTACGATTGGTTATTGATGTGTTACGTGAGTAGCATTCCGCCATGTAACATAAGCAGTAATCGCGCCTAATAGCAAGATAGTTGCGCTCATATAGAACGTGGCGCTATAACCATGTGAGTCATATAATAATCCGCCTATAGTTGCGCCTAGAGTAATTGCAAATTGAATAATCGCAACCATCAAACCACCACCAATTTCGGCATCTTGATGTAGTGTTTGGGCAAGCCATGTATTCCATGCAACAGGTGCCGACGTTCCAATAAAGCCCCATAAACCCATCAATATGGCAACGAACCATAAATGCTCACCACCAAACACAAAAGCTCCAGCAATCGCTGCCATGATCAATGGAATAAGAATCAGATAACGATAAACATGTTGGTGAAGGATTAAACTAATTACAAAAGTACCGATTAAACCTGCTAAACCTAATATTAATAATAAAATGGATAGCATTGTCGCATCCACATGAGTAACAGTTTCTAGAAATGGGCGTAGATAGGTAAATAGCGCAAATTGGCCCATAAACAGCAATAAAATTCCTGTCATCCCATAAAGTACAATTGGGCGTTTTAGTAAACCAAATGGATTCTTAGATTTCTCGGCCGACAATATTGCAGGAAGAGAGGGCATACTTTTAAATTGCCAAATAAGTGCAACAATCGCGATGGGGACAATACAGAAAAAAGCACCACGCCAGCCAATAATTGAACCTAAAAAACTTCCTAATGGTGCTGCAATTGTGGTGGCTAGAGCATTTCCCCCATTTAATAAACCGAGTGCTTTAGGTACTGAAAGCGGAGGAACGAGTCGCATAACAATTGATGTCGACATGGCCCAAAAACCACCAATAACTACGCCTAAGATTGCACGACCCAACATAAACAAAGCCGCAGAATGGGCAAATGTAATGACTATGCCCGAGGCAATCATCAGTAGGGTGAGTAATAAAATGATATGGCGTCGGTCCCATGCCTTAAATACACGACTAATAGACAGGCTGGTCATCACAGCAAAAATACCAGAAATTGCGATTGCTTGACCTACTTGGCCTTCACTCATATTTAAATCTGAAGAGATGGGGGTGAGTAAACTTACGGGCATGAACTCAGATGCAATTAATACTGCGCAGCAGAGCGACATTACAAAGACGGCACCCCAGGCAGGTGTTGAGTGTTCATATGTGCTTTGCTCAATTTGATGAAAAGAAGACATAAAAGTTCCAATCTCAAAACCATTGAATTTTCATAAATGAAATGAATAAAATCTGGTTGCAGAGCTTAACAGTAATGATTTGAGAGGATTAGACGCTGAATTACGAATAGAATTATGAGTTTTATGCATGAATTGTATTTAAAAAGCATACAGACTCGCTGCTAAAAACAGGCTATTTTTTTACACTTAGATTTGTTCTTATAGATAAAGATTATACCAAGTCATTTCTAAATAAATATGAGTCGTAATACGAGGAATTCATTGTGAATATTCAACAAAAAGATGATGCAAAACACGGCAGCTTTAGCTTACTTGATGGTGAAACCGTTGCTGGTGAAATGACTTATACGTGGGCAGGCGAAGGCATGCTGATTATTGATGCGACAGATGTGAATGAAAATTATCGGGGACAAGGTGTAGGTCGCCAATTACTTGACGCTTTGGTGGCTTTTGTTCGTGAAAAAGACGTAAAGGTGATTCCGCTTTGCCCATATGCTAAATCGGTTTTTGATAAAGATCCAAGTATTGGTGATGTACTTAGAAAGTAAGCAATAGATTGCAAGTCATTTAATAGAAATCGGGCCTTGGTGTCCGATTTTTTTTATTGGTTTTATTATTCATCTTGTTTTAGTGAATAGGTTTTGAGCGGTTGAGCTCAACTGATTTGAAGGCTTTCGATTGCCAGATCGAATTTATCAAACTTATAGAAAAGCTTATCTAATAAAAATAGTTTTAGACCAATTGGGAAAAAAATAAACTCGTTGCACAAATATTTAATGGCTGATGAAAGCTAAATATTTATAACGTTTTAATATTATTTTTGGAATTTTCCTTGAACTGGCAGTATATCCATAGTGTGTTGCCGCAATTTTTCTCTGCAACTTTGACCACGCTGAAAATTTCAATTATCAGCATTATTTTGGCAATTATTGTAGGGCTAATTTGCAGCATTTTAATCACATATCGCGTGCGGGTGCTAAATAGAATTGCCCAGTTCTATATTGAGTTATCTCGAAATACCCCTTTATTAATTCAACTGTTCTTTTTGTATTACGGTTTGCCAAAACTCGGTATCAAAATTGATGGTTTTGCCTGTGGTGTGATCGGACTGACCTTTTTAGGCGGAAGCTATATGGCTGAAGCTTTTCGAGCAGGCTTGCAGTCTGTTGCAAAAGGGCAGATTGACTCTGCAAAAAGTATTGGTCTACAACCGATTCAAATTTTTAGATATGTCCTTTTTCCTCAAGCACTGGCTATTTCAATTCCAGCAATAGGGGCAAATTGTCTATTTCTGATTAAAGAAAGTTCTGTGGTCAGTGCAATTGCTGTCGTTGAACTGCTTTTTGTCACTAAAGACTTAATTGGTATGGACTATAAAACCACTGAAGCTTTGTTTTTACTCATCATGGCTTATCTGATTATTTTATTGCCCGTGTCTATTTTAACCAGTTATCTGGAGCACAGAAGTCGGAAGGTGAGCCATGGAACTTGATTATCTATTTCAAGCGAGTCACCTCGAACGTTTAATGTGGGGACTTTGGGCAACTGCAAAAATTGCATTTATTTCAGTGTTTTTCTCTGCAATTTTCGGCACAGTTTTCGGCGTCATTATGACCTCTAAAAATATAGTCGTTAAATCGCTGTGCCGTCTGTATTTAGAAGCCATTCGAATCATTCCAATTTTAGTTTTGCTGTTTGTGTTTTATTTCGGCTTTGCGACATGGTTTAACTGGCAGTTTTCAGCAATGTGGGTATGCGTTGTCGTATTTGTTTTGTGGGGTACGGCAGAAATGGGCGATTTGGTCCGTGCAGCTATTACTTCAATTGATCAGCATCAACGCGATTCGGCCTATGCGCTCGGACTTACCCATGTTCAAGCCTTGGTCTATGTCATTTTCCCGCAAAGTCTAAAACGAGTAACACCAGGCGCGATTAACTTATTTACCCGAATGGTGAAAACCAGCTCTTTGGCAGTCCTGATTGGTGTGGTTGAGGTCATTAAAGTTGGCCAGCAAATTATTGAAAATTCACTGTTGACCGTGCCAAGCGCTTCTCTTTGGATTTATGGCTTTATTTTTATTTTGTATTTTCTGATTTGCTATCCCTTATCTCGTTTGGCGGCACATTTAGAAAAGGTCTGGGAGTAATTATGCCTTTGTTATCGATACAACAATTACAGAAATCATTTGCACAAAGTCATATTTTACAGGGCATTGATCTGCATGTAGAACAAGGAGAGGTGGTTGTTATTTTAGGTCCATCGGGCTGCGGTAAAAGTACCTTATTGCGCTGTATTAACGGGTTAGAGCCAATCCAGAGTGGTGAGATTCGTTTAGCTGGCTCAGGTGTGCTCGGTAAAGATGTGGACTGGACGAATGCTCGTCAAAAAATTGGCATGGTTTTTCAGAACTATGAGCTATTTGGGCATATGAACGTCATTGACAATATTTTGCTTGGACCGCTTAAAGTACAAAAACGCCACCGCGATGAAGCTGAACAAGTAGCAGATGAGTTGTTAAAGCGAGTTGGACTATTTGAGCGAAAACTTGATTATCCACGACAACTTTCTGGTGGACAAAAACAGCGTATAGCCATTGTCCGTTCACTGGTCATGCAACCTAAAGTCATTTTACTTGATGAAATTACCGCTGCGCTTGATCCGGAAATGGTCAGAGAAGTACTCGATGTAGTACTCAAATTGGCGAACGAAGGAATGACCATGTTGATTGTGACACATGAGATGTCCTTTGCCCGTAAGGTTGCCGACCGCATTATTTTTATGGATAAGGGCAAGATTATTGAACAGGCTTCACCAGAAGAATTTTTTGAACAGCCAAAAACAGAAAGAGCGAAAGCTTTCTTAAATATTTTGTCGTACTAAATTTTTATTATTTGAATCATGAGGAAGTGAATGTTTAAACGTAATTCAATAAAAATATTAAGCAGTCTTGCTGTTGCTGGGGTGTTGTTAACTGCATGTAGTAAAACGCCATCCACTGAACAAGCAAGTAATACTCAAGTGGATCAATCTTTAGAACAAATCAAAAAAAATGGAGTTCTACGCGTTGCCGTTTTTGCTGATGATCCGCCATTTGGTTATGTAGATAGTGCAGGTAATAATCAGGGCTTTGATGTGGCTTTAGCAAAACGAGTGACCAAAGACTTGCTTGGTGATGAAAAGAAAGTTGAGTTTATTGTGACTGAAGCTTCAAATCGGGTGGAGTTTTTAAAATCAAACCGTGCCGATGTTGTATTCGCGACGTTTACAGTGACGCCTGAACGTAAGGAAGTTGTAGATTTTGCCGAACCTTATTTAAAAGGAGCTTTTGGCATTGTCTCGCCTAAAGCCAAGCCGATTACCGACATTGCCCAATTAGAAGGTAAAACCTTAATTGTAAACAAAGGCACAAGTTCAGATACGTACTTCACCAAGCATTATCCGAAAGTAAATTTACTCAAGTTTGAAAGAAACTCGGATGCCTTCAAAGCCTTAACCGATGGTCGTGGTGACGCAATTTCACAAGATAGTACTTACGCTTTAGCGTGGGCCGCGAAGAACCCAAGTTATGTGGCAGGTATTCAGTCCATTGGTGATCAAGAATTTATTGCACCAGCAGTTAAAAAGGGCAATACCCAATTATTGAATTGGCTCAATACTGAAATCAAGCAGTTAAGAACAAGTGGTGAAATTAATAAAATTTATGATGAAACCTTGAAACCAATTTACGGCGACTCGGTCAATCCGAATGTGTTTTTAGATGTAGGCCAATAATTTTCGATATCGCTAGAGCAGTGTTTAGCATTAGGCGCTGCGATTTTAAATAAGACTTTTACAAGAACGATAGGGTGAAATAATGACAACATTAACATTTCAAAACGTGAAGCATATTTTGGCTGCATCTTTACTGAGTTTAGGTTTAGTTGCCTGTGACAAAGGAACTCAGTCTACTGAAAAAACGGCAGATACCACACAAACTGTGTCGAGTATTGAACAGATCAAAAAGAATGGCGTGGTACGAATTGGCGTATTTAGTGACAAACCGCCGTTTGGATATTTAGATGCTCAAGGTAAAAATCAGGGTTTTGATGTGGAGATTGCTAAGCATGTCGCTAAAGATTTGCTGGGTGATGAAAACAAAGTTGAGTTTGTTTTAACTGAAGCGGCTAACCGTGTCGAATATTTAAAAGCCAATAAAGTGGATATTATTTTTGCAAACTTTACCGTTACACCAGAACGTAAAGAAGTGGTCGATTTTGCTAAACCTTATTTGAAAGTTGCTTTGGGAGTTGTTTCTCCTAAAAGTCATCCGATTACCGATGTTGCTCAACTTAAAGACAAAACTTTGTTGGTAAATAAAGGTACGACAGCTGATTCATTCTTCACCAAGACTCATCCTGAAATTAAACTGCAAAAGTATGAACAAAACACTGAAACTTTTGATGCTTTAAAAGATGGTCGTGGTGCTGCGCTTGCACATGATAACTTGCTGGTTTTAGCTTGGGCTAAAGAAAATCCAAATTACACCGTTGGCATTACCAATTTAGGTGAGCAGGACTTAATTGCTCCAGCAGTGAAAAAAGGTGATAAAGAGTTATTGGACTGGTTGAACCAAGATTTAGAAAAATTGGCAAAAGAAGGTGTAATTCATCAGGCTTATGAAAAAACTTTAAAACCAGTGTATGGCGATACCATTAATCCAAAAGATTTATTGGTTGAGTAATCGTGCTAATAATCTCTAATGATTAGTCTTCTAAATAGTATTTGCTCGAGTTAAGAGCCGTCTAAATTTTTAAAGTCGGCTCTGCTGCTAATTTATCTGCCAAATATTGAATCAACACACTCAATTTAGGCGGAACATGTCGCGTTGGTGGGTAAAGTAACCATAGCCCGCCACTATAATAGGTTTTAAAATACCAATCTGGTAAAACCTGAACTAAAGTACCTTGTTGTAGAGCATGGCGTGCAACGAAGTACGGCAAGCTCGCAATACCTAAATGCTGTAATGCTGCACTCAAACGCACACCTGTATGGTTTGCTGCGTAACGCCCACGCACGGCAACATTAATCGATTTATTCCCTTGTTGAAATTTCCATTTTGAGTCACTGGCTTGTTCGCCCAAGTAAATACATTCATGCTGCTTTAAATCATGAGGGTGGTTTGGAGTGCCATGCTTTGCCAAATATTCAGGTGTAGCACAAACCAAGTGATCGATATCAATCAGCTTTCGACCCATGAGGCCACCCGATGGTTGCTCCGTAATTCGAAGCGCTAGGTCAACTCCATCATCAATGAGGTCTACATAACGATCTTCTAAAAGCATTTGAATATCGATTTTCGGGTAGCGTTCTAGAAATTCGGGTAAATGCGGATGAATCATAAAATGCCCCACAGCTTTCGGAACACTCATGCGAATAATACCTTCAGGTTCGATATGAAATTGGCCTGAACTTTCCATAACGGCTTGTGCAGCATTCACCATATCTAAACAGCGTTGGTAAACCTGTTGTCCACTTTCACTTAAACGAAGTTTCCGTGTAGTCCGATAGAGTAAGCGGGTGCCTAAAGCACGTTCTAAACGAGCAATCGCACGACTTACCGCAGACGGCGTGGTACCGAGTTGTCGGGCTGTTTCAGAAAAACTTTCTGACTCGACCACCTTAACAAAGGTCGCCATTTCATTTAACAGAACCAGACTTTGATTTGTGCTCATGAGGCAAAAGTTATTTGGATTTTGATTGGATTATCGCTCTTAAGAAATGGTAATACAATCTTTTTCATCTTAGGGAATATATGAAAAAGTATGACACAAGCATTATATTTAACAGGTGTTCTTGCCGCTGAAGTTGAAGTTTTAGACTGTACTTCATGTGAAGATGGGCGCTTTGCCATACGCTTATCGGCAACACCATTTCACCCTCAAGGTGGTGGTCAACCTAGCGATAAGGGAAGCATTGCAGAAGTTGAAGTAGTGCATGTGGCAATTGAACAAGGGGAAATTATTCATTACAGCTCTCAACCTGTTGCGTTGGGCGCGGCATTAGCAAAGGTGGATTTAAATACGCGCAATTATCATAGCCGATTACATTCGGCTGGACATCTCATTGCACATGTAATGCATCTATTTGGCTGGCAAGCTATAAAAGCTCAGCACTGGCCTAGCGATGCTCGTGTTCAGTTTATTCCTTTAGATACAGCCCAACAGTTAGATGGTGAAACTCTTCAGCAGCAATGTTCTCACTATATTCAAGCTAATTTACCAACCCATCTTCATCAACATGCTGATGGCTTTCGTGAAATTAGTTTTGGTGAGTTTCCTGCATTTCCTTGTGGCGGAACGCATGTCACGGCATTAGGAGATATTGGTTCTATAGAAATTCAGTCTTATCAGTTTAAGAAGGGAAAGCTCAGTGTCAGCTATAGCGTTGCCGAGGAGGTTGCATAAATGTGGCAGTTGTATGGACATGAATTTTTAACGCTAGCGCTCATTCACTTTATGGCGGTGATTTTACCGGGACCAGATTTTGTGATTACGGTAAGACAAAGCGTACGTTATGGCTACTTAATTGGATGTCTGACTGCGATTGGTATTGGTGTCGGGATTTCAGTTCATGTGTTTTATACACTTGTTGGGATTGGCTTTTTGATTCAACAAAGTGAATGGCTCATGTCGCTCATCAGAACAGCGGGGGCAGCCTACTTAGTGTATTTAGGATGGCAGTGTTTACGTAGTCAGCCTAATACCAATATTGAGATTAATGGCTCAGCAGACGGTGACACTCCGAGTTTATTTAAAGCTTTTACGATGGGTTTTCTTACCAATGCATTAAACCCGAAAGCTACTATCTTTTTCCTGGCAATTTTTACGACGATTGTAAGTACGACCACACCGATGAAAGTTCAGGTTTTTTATGGGGTCTGGATGTGTATGGTCAATGCCATCTGGTTTATGGTCGTGAGTGTACTGTTTGCTCAGCCTATTGTACGTAAACGATTTCTAGAGTTTGGAGTGTATTTTGAGAGAGTAATGGGAGTGTTGTTAATTGGGATTGCGTTAAGATTGATTTGGGGATTGTTTGTTTAATTGCCGTGAGTATTTAATGGGGGTTACAGAAGTACGATTTTAGATTGCTTATAGTGTTCACAACGTTCATACCTGTATTCGCTCGTGCTAAATTTCATCCACAGCCTGCCCATAATTTATAAAGATAATGTATTTGCAATATTTTTTGAAAAATGAAAACAGAGAACAGGTTCTGTGGATGAGAAAGTTTTTGGTTACTTTTTTAAAAAAAGTAATGGAATTAGCTACTTTCTTTGGATTTGAAAACGGTAAGACTCCGCCGTGATAACCACTAATAATTTTTAGCTCAACCTAAAGTCATCTGCGAACTATTGCATAGCACGACAGAGTATTATCGCTTAAAGTTTTAATTTCTTCAGTCGCCTTCGGCTGGACTTACTTTGGTTTCGCTCAAAGTAAGCAAAAGCATTGTCATCTGCAAAACCTGTCGACTTATTTCATTTAACTAATATTTCACAGAAACAGAATCTTTTTGATGCTACGCAGGTTGCAGACGACTTTTGCTCGAGTAAATGTAGTGCTAGGACTATTTGAGTTTTAATAGTTTCCTCATTGAAAAATTGAATTTTAATGATGGCAAATTAATTATAAAAAAGACCGCTCGTAAGCAGTCTTTTCTCAAAAAATAAATTTAATTCGTACGCCTATTCCGCGTAAGTTGATGTAATACCGACACCAATAAATCAATTTCTTCAGTTGTATTATAAAAAGCCAAAGATGGACGAACGGTCTGCTCTACACCAAAACGACGTAAGATTGGTTGTGCACAATGATGCCCAGAACGTACCGCAATACCATGTTGATTTAAAGCTTTACCGACTTGTTCAGTTGAATAGCCTTGTAAGGTAAAGGACATAACACTGGCTTTGTGATGTGCAGTTCCAATCAAGCGCAAACCAGACACACTGCTCAGTGCATTTTGACCATATCCGAGTAGATCATGTTCATAGCGAGCAATGTTATGAATACCTAGACTTTCGACATATTCAAGTGCAGCGCCTAAACCAACAGCATCGGCAATGTTTCCAGTTCCAGCTTCAAACTTGTTTGGTGCAGGTTGGTAAACTACTTGTTCGAAGGTAACATCCTGAATCATGTTGCCGCCACCTTCCCAAACAGGCATGCTCTCTAACAGTTCTGGTTTTGCATAGACCGCGCCAATACCCGTTGGCCCAAACACTTTATGTCCAGAAAATACAAAAAAGTCTGCATCAAGAGCTTGTACATCGGTAGGAATGTGCGAAACAGATTGGGCGCCGTCAACTAAAACACGAACACCTTTGGCATGCGCAATTTTAATGACTTCAGCAACAGGTGTGACTGTGCCTAAAGCATTCGAAACTTGAGTAATCGACAGCAGTTTAGTGCGCTCATTAATCAGTCTTGGCAACTCTTCTAAAATAATTTGCCCTGTGTCATCCACAGGAATGACTCTTAATTTTGCTCCAGTTTTTTTAGTGAGTTGATACCAAGGCACAATATTGGCATGGTGTTCTAAGTGAGAAACGATAATTTCATCACCTTCACCAATATTTTGCTCACCCCATGTTTTTGCAATAAGGTTAATGCCTTCGGTTGTTCCTCGAACAAAGATAATTTCTTTAGAAGAGGGTGCACCAATAAATCGGGCAACTACATTTCTTGCATGTTCATAGGCGTCGGTTGCACGAGCCGCTAACTCATGTGCAGCACGGTGAATGTTTGAGTTTTCATGCTGATAAAAATAAGCAATCCGATCAATTACGCGCTGCGGTTTTTGTGTGGTCGCAGCATTATCCAACCAGACTAGAGGTCGACCATTGACGCGTTCCTGTAAAATTGGGAAATCGCGACGAATGGCATGTACATCGAGTGGTTGAGCACTGCTTGCTACAAAAGTGGGTTGTGATGGTTGATAGTGACTATAACTTTGTCCACTTTGAGGCAAGTCTAAAAAATAAAATGCAGAGCTTGGCGAACTTTGGGTTGGCGTGTTCGTTGCAAAACGATCTTCCGCCAGCAATGATTTCAGCTGGTCACCATGTGGTAACTGAAAAGACTGCGCAACCGAATGATTATCTTCAACACCTTTAACAGAGGGCTCTGCTGCATTGGGAGTAGAAAAATCATTTAAAAAATAATAAGGTGATTCACCTGCACCCGTTGGTAAGCTTGGTTCAATGCGTGGCACATTGGGTTCACTATGAGCAGCTTGTGGCAAATGTGGTTCAAATGGTGGACGTGGCAAATTAGCTCCACCAACCACAGGCGCAGACGCTACAATTCGACGTTCAGGGTAGTCTGGCAAATTTGGAATATGTTCAGGAAATTCCGGATTGAGACTTTTCTGAAAGGCGATATTGGGCGCACGACCACTGAGTGCAGAAAATGGTTCACCCAGTTGTGGTGGGTGCGGTGGCGCTCCGACAGGTAAGTCCAAGTTAAGGCCCGATGGAGAAGCTGAACTGCTTGAGCTTGGTAATGCTGAAAAAAACTCATTAGCAAGACGAGCAATGGTGGACTCATCAGGGAAGTTGGCTGGTGGATTAACACCAGTCACTTCAGGCCCCGTTGGACTACCTTGCAGATTACTTGTAGTTAACTGGGTAGTCATGATATTTGTCCACCTCCACATCATCTAATACTGCCAACGCATCATCAGTGAGTACTGCAAGTGAGCAATATAACGAGATTAGATACGACGCAATCGCGTTACGGTTGATTCCCATAAAGCGTACTGAAAGCCCTGGTGACTGTTCACCTGCAAGACCCGGTTGGAATAAACCAACAATCCCTTGACGCTTTTCACCAACACGAAGCAGCAAGATTTTAGTTTTGCCGTCTTCTACAGGAATTTTATTTGATGGAATGAGTGGAATACCGCGCCATGTAATGAACTGAGAACCAAATAAGCTAACCGTTGGAGGTGGTACGCCACGACGTGTACATTCACGTCCAAATGCTGCTATCGCATCAGGGTGTGCGAGGAAAAATCCCGGTTCTTTCCAGACTTTACGTAGCAAATCATCAAGATCATCTGGAGTAGGTGGACCATTTAAGGTCGAGATACGTTGGTCATCTGTCACACTTGCCAGTAAACCGTATTCAGGGTTATTGATAAGCTCACTTTCTTGACGTTCTTTAATGGTTTCAATGGTTAAACGAAGCTGTTCTTTAATTTGGTCGTGTGGGCTGCTGTAAAGGTCGGCAACACGTGTATGTACATCTAAAACAGTAGATACACCATTTAAAAAGTATTCGCGTGGCTCTGGGTCATAATCGACAAAAGTTTGAGGTAAAGTTGCTTCATCACGTTGTGTGCAAGCCACCTGAATGTCATCAGTATTATTTACACGGTTTAAGCGGTAGATACCTGCTTCAACAGGAAGCCATTGAAGTAAGTGAGTCAGCCATCTGGGAGTAATTGTAGAAAGTTGAGGAGCAGTTTTGGTTGCATTGGCCAGTTGACGGGCCGCATGGTCCCCAAGAGCAAGTTGGGCTTTGTCTGTATTTTTCGCCATGAATCATTTTTCCTTATTACAGTGGCTTGGTTATAAAATGTTGATTTTTTAAATTATCGTGTTAACAGATTAGAATTAAATATTCGATTTTCAAAATATGAATAAGGTATAAATAAATGAATGCAGATCACTTATTGTTAATAAGCATATATTTATGAAAATTTAATATAAATGAGTAATAAACTGATTTATATATACCAAATTCATGTTTTTAATATATGGGTTAAAACACTTATATATAAAATTGTGAATACGATTTATTTAAATTCTGGATTTTTTTGATAAGCCTCGAGTGGTGACTGTAAAATCTGGCTTCCTGCGGGAATACTATGTGTAAGCCAGACATTTCCTCCAATAATGGACCCTCGACCAATCGTAATACGACCTAAAATGGTGGCACCCGCATAGATCACCACGTCATCTTCAACAATTGGATGGCGTGTATAGTCTTTTTTCAAACCACCGTCATCATTGGTTTCAAATCGTTTCGCTCCAAGGGTCACGGCCTGATAAATACGAACACGTTCCCCAATGACACTAGTTTCACCAATCACCACGCCTGTACCATGATCGATGAAAAAACCTTTACCGATTTTTGCACCCGGATGAATATCAATACCTGTTGCAGAATGCGCCAACTCGGAAATAATGCGAGACAATAAAGGCACTTGGGCATAGAGTTGATGCGCAATTCGATGATGAATAATCGCAAATATGCCCGGATAGCAGAGCAGTACTTCATCCACACTATGCGCCGCCGGATCGCCTTCATAAGCAGCGCGCACATCGCCGTCTAAAAGACGTCGTATAGACGGCAGTGTGTTGGCAAAATCCTGCACAATATTTTGAGCAAGTTCCTCTGGTTGTTGGACTGTGTTCGAATGACTCAAATGACGTTTTGCTTCATAATTTAAAGCCAGTTGTACTTGAGCATGTAAGGCTGTGAGTACCCGATTTAAAGTATAGGCAATATAAGAATCTTCAGTTTCCTGGCGTAAGTCGGCAGGGCCTAAACGCATTGGAAATATAATTCCGCACAGGTCATCTAAAATAGCTTTTAAAGCTTCTTTAGATGGAAGTTCACGGCCCCCAAATTCTTTGGTCCTGTGTTGCTGCTGACGCCAGTCATGCCTTGCTTGTTGTAAACCTTGTACAACAGCATTAATGTTCCATTGAGTCACAAGCTTTCCTTGATTCACTGAAAATTGATTAGAGTATTAGTCTTGTTGCCAAGGAAGTTGATGAATGCGCCAGCCGTTTTTTTGATTACGCTGTTGTTGATCATCTAAATCGCCTTCAAAGCCTTCAAGAACGTTATAAATGTGCTCAAAACCAGCATTAAATGCGGCCTCGGCAGCTTGTGCCGAACGGTTGCCACTACGGCATAACAAAAGAATAGTTTTGTCTTTGCCAACTTTTGATTCGAGTTCTTTTAAAAAGCGTGGATTACGGTTAAACGATGTGCCTGTTGCCCAAGCGACATGAACACTTTCAGGAACATAACCCACAAATTTACGTTCTTCATTGGTACGCACATCAACTAAAACAGTTTCTCCTTGTTGTACGAGCTGCCATGCATCAGTAGGTGATAAACTGCCACTAAAATTAAGTTCATGGTCTTGTGCGTATTGCTGTGCTTTAGAAAGAATATCTTCATTTGACAAGGATGGATTTGAACCAGTTGAGATAAAGCTTTGAGGAGCTTCTGTATTTAATTTAGCATTCATTGAATATATCCTTATCTTCGATTCAGATTGTTATTGTTCAATTTACGCGGTTTTAAATATAAGCAAAAATAAGGAATATCTATTTATATATATTATTTTGATAAATAAGAATGGGGGATATTTTTATAAAAAAGTATTAATTAAGCTTATATAGTTCTTTAGTTAAAATTGATGGAATAATCATTTTAATAGTTAATAAAAAGCGTGTGAATTAAAATAATCCACACGCTTTCAAAAATTAAGCAAATCCACCATTTACACGAATGACTTGTGAATTTACCCAACGTCCATCTGGGCCAGCTAACATAGCAACTACACTGGCAATTTCTTCAGGTGTTCCGATTCTTTCCAATGGAGCGAGTTTTGCAATAGCTGCCACTTGCTCATCAGTTTTTCCATTATAAAAAAGGTCAGTTCCTGTCGGGCCCGGTGCAACAGCATTTACAGTAATATTTCGGCCGCGTAACTCATTTGCTAATACATGTACTAAGCCTTCTACACCCGCTTTCGAGGCAATATAGGGACCATATGCTGGAAAAGATTTAGCAATTACACTGGTTGAAAGGACAATAATCCGGCCACCATCTGGAACTGTTTCGGCTGCATGCGCCAATATTAAAAAAGCACCACGTAAATTGGTATGAATTACTCTATCGAAATCTGGCAGACCTTCAGGTGTAATTTTTGCCATAGGCATAATGCCTGCGCTATGAACTACGACATCCAATTGACCGTTAATGGCTTTAGCTTCTTGAAACAAACGACTCACTTCATGTTCATTTGAGACGTCCGCTTGAATAGCAGAGGCTTGACCACCTTGTTCAATAATATGATCTACAGTGGCTTGGGCGTGAACCTTATTGCCCGCATAGTTAACAATCACATAAAAACCATCTTGGGCTAAACGTTCTGCAATAGCACGGCCAATACCACGTGATGCGCCAGTAACCAGAACTGTCTTTTTTGAAATATTCATTCTTAGATTGCCTGTTTGAGTAGGTATGGCTTATTTTAATAATATAGAAATATGGGATAAATCTTTATAATTGGATATGATAATTCCATATTTATTAATAATAGATAGTGTTAAAAGCGAGCACCATGGATAAATTTGATACCTTGCAACTTTTTACCCGCATCGTAGAGTTGGGTAGTTTTAGTCAGGCAGCCGATCAACTCAATATCCCACGCGCTACAGCAAGTAATGCCATTAAAGAGTTAGAGAATAATTTACAGTGCCGTTTGCTAGAGCGGACGACTCGGCATGTAAGACCATCACTAGATGGACAAGCATTTTATGAGCGTTGTACACAAATATTATCGGAACTCGATGATGCAGAATCATCTTTACGCAATGTAATTGCACAGCCTCGTGGTTTGCTACGTGTCGATTTATCAGGTGCACATGCGACCAAAATTGTTTTACCTAATATTGATCAATTTCACGAGTTGTACCCCGACATTGAACTCGTAATTAGTACAGGCGATCGCTTGGTTGATCTGATTAGGGAAGGGATAGACTGTGTGGTGAGAGCGGGGCGTTTGGATGATTCCACTTTAATTGCTAGGCATTTGGTCGATATGCCACAAGTCGTTTGTGCAAGTCCTGACTATTTAAATAAACATGGAACGCCTCAGCAACCAAAGGATTTGTTATCACATTATTGTGTCAATTTCTTCTCGACATCAGGCGGGCGGAATTATCCATTTGAATTGATGGTGAATGGCAAAAAACAAGATTATTTTTTGAAAAGCTGGATCGCGGTAAATGATGCTGAAAACTATGTATTATCTGCTTTACGTGGGGCTGGTTTAATTCAGGTCCCGCGCTATCATGTGGCGAATGAGTTAAAAGACGGGCAACTGGTTGAGGTTTTATCTGAATGGGAAATCCCGGAAATGTCAGTTTCTGCTTTATATCCGCAGCATCGGCAGCTCTCACCACGAGTACGCGTTTTTGTCGCTTGGTTAAGTGAGTTATATACAGGCTATTTTTCAAAATAACGATAGCGTATAAGGTATAGGTAGAATACTTATCTAGAACATATAAAATTTTGGTGAATATGTGATTGAACTACCCAATGCAAATGATTGGATTGTCAGAAATTCTGACCCTAATAGTCTAGAGCGAATTGAAGCATTTTTTACCGATCATGCTTACGAGTCACATCGCCATGATACTTTTGCAATTGGGCGGACTTTAACTGGTGTTCAAAGTTTTCATTATCGGGGAGAGATGAAACATAGCCAGCCGGGAATGACGATGGTTTTACATCCTGATGAAAAACATGATGGAGAATCAGGTACGCGAGACGGTTTTAGATATCGGATGGTGTACGTAGAACCTGCAACCCTACAGGAAATTATGAAGGGCAAACCTTTACCATTTTTTGAAAATGGCTTGAGTCAGGACCCTCGCTTATTTAAGGCAACCGATGTGTTATTGCAAGGAGTAGATCAACATATCGACTCTTTAGAAAACCAAGATGCTTTATATGATTTGGCCAATGCACTTTACGAAATTTCTGGTGACCATCCACGAACTTCTCATAGTTATGACTATGTTGCCGCCGAGCGTGCAAGAGAATTTATACATGCCTCTTTATATGAAAATATCTCTTTAGATGATATTGAAAAAAATGTGGGACGAGACCGCTGGAGTCTTTCACGTGATTTTCGATTGCTATTTGGTACAAGTCCACATCGATATATGACTATGCGTAGGCTGGAAGTTGTGAAGTCCTGTTTGATGTATGGAGAGTCCTTAACTCAAGCTTCATTGATTGCAGGATTTTTTGATCAAAGCCACATGACACGCCATTTTCTAAAAGCTTTTGGTTTAACCCCAGCCAGATGGCGGATGATTAATAAATTAGCTTGCTAAACCAAATGATTCAAAAGTCAGTCTATTTTAGACTGACATAGTTTGCATCTTAAACTAGATTCATGCCTTTCAAAAAATCATAAAGCATAAATATGCCAGAAATGATTAGCATCATTGCCATGGCTTTATTCAGGCGATTAAACCAAATTTTATTTTTAATTTTTTTGCCTAATATTGCACCAGCCCATGAGTATAGGAAGGGTGCGCCAGCTGCACCAATTGAAATGAGCAAAGAAACCAAAAATATGTGAATGCCAGTAATGTGCGCTGTTGGGTACATAATTGTTGTAACAGGCAAAATGACTAAAATCCCTTTTGGATTTAAAGCCTGTATCCAAAAACCATTCCAGAACGACAGTGCTTGAACTTCAGCTGTCTCATAGCTGATTTCGATATCTGCCTTTAACATCTGAAATGCAAGATAAAACGTATAACACGCGCCAAGCAAAGCAATATAATGCAAGGCTTTTTGGGGAATAATCGCCGCACCTGCATATCCAAAAATCATGAATAGCATCAACATGGCACAGCCGACACCTATAAAAAAATAAATCGTTTTTTTAAACTGTCCTGTAAGGCCCGAATTTAAACCCATGAAATTTACTGGGCCGGGGCTATACATCACACTTAAGGTATAAAGAAAGATTTCCATAACGCATCTACTGAATCAAAAACAACCCAGCATACTGACTCGTAAATTTAGGGTCTTGTACGTTTGTGATGACGCTTGCACAAACGTACAAGACGAGAAAAAACAAGATTAGGCATGATGACTGACTTGAGATAAATGATTCGGGAAAGAGGTTTATGTTTGACACAAAAATTGCGTTGATTGTCCGTAACGATCTTGCGACTTGGCAAAGGCTAAATGTGGTTGCATTTTTGGCAACGGGAATTGCCTCGGCTGTACCTGAAATGTTGGGTAAACCTTATATCGATGCAAATGGTTATGAATATGGCAACATGCTCGGGCAGCCAATGTTGGTATTTGAAGGGGATTTATCAGGGCTACAAAAAGCGCATCGTAAAGCAATTGAACAAGATTTAACGATTATTCCCTATGTACACGCCATGTTTTCTACAGGAAATGATGAGGATAACCGGGCGGTTTTTTTAGCTGACGATGCGAATCAATTAAATTTGGTCGGAGTGGCGTTAAGAGGACCTAAAAAGGCAGTTGATAAGGCAATTAAAGGACTCTCTTTGCATCAATAAGATTTTTATTGGAAGAATCATAAAACCCACTTTTTGAGCAAAAGTGGGTTTTATTTAAAAAATGATGATTAAACTTTATCTTGAGTCTTAGTCTCAAAGTCGCTGGCATCATGGCGTTCATGTAACTGTGTTTCTAAATCGCCAAAGGTACGATTGACCATACGACCACGTTGTACCGCAGGACGCGCTAAAATTGCATCTGCCCAACGTTGAACATTTTTATATTGATCGACACCTAAAAACTCTGCGCCGTTATAGACCCAGTTTTTAACAAGACCACCATACCAAGGGAATGCTGCAATATCAGCGATGCTATATTCAGAACCAGCCAAATATTCGTTTTTTGCTAGATGTTGATCTAACACATCAAGCAATCGTTTTGTTTCCAAGGCAAAGCGGTTAACCGCATATTCAACTTTAACGGGTGCATAGGCATAAAAATGCCCAAAACCACCACCTAGGTAAGGCGCACTGCCCATTTGCCAGAATAACCAATTGAGACATTCAGTACGTGCAGCAATATCGGTCGGAATGAAAGCTTTAAACTTTTCAGCCAAGTAAAGCAAAATTGAGCCAGATTCAAACACTCTTAATGGCGGGTTTTGGCTATGGTCAACCAATGCTGGAATTTTAGAGTTGGGATTAATTTCGACAAAGCCACTGCCAAATTGCTGTCCTTCTCCGATTTTAATCAGCCAAGCATCATATTCAGCATCTTGATGTCCTAACGCTAAAAGCTCTTCTAGCAAAATAGTGACTTTTTGACCATTAGGTGTTGCTAAAGAATAGAGCTGAAGCGGATGTTTCCCTACTGGAAGTGTATGCTCGTAACGTGCACCTGAGGTAGGTTGGTTTAAATCGGTTTTCTCTCCAGTCCATTGCCAAACTTGTGGAGGAATATAGTTTGAATCACTCATTTTTTTATCTCGTATTTGGTGTAAATATAAGGGTTTAGTTATGTCGCAAGGCAAGCCATTTTTGTACGGTCGGTCTTTGCCATTGCTGTAATGCATAGTTCTTTAAGCGTTCTGGTACAGCATCACCATTTTGAATAAGACGTTGCAACATTAGGGCAAGTTCAGCATCCACAATGCTCCATGAACCAAAAAGATATTCGGCATCAGACGCTAGAAGTTTTTCTGCAACAAAGAAAAGTTTCTCTGCTGCTTTTTTGCCTTCTTCTGAAAGTGGCGTGGATTTGGGCTGAATAAAAATGACATCGGTTGGTCGTTCAGATCTTATGGCAACTAAGTCTGATCGGAGCCATGCCTGAATTTGTCTTGCTCTTGCGCGTGCTTGAATATCTTTTGGATAAATAGATGTGTTTGGATAAAGCTCTTCAAGATATTCCAAAATCGCAGAAGATTCTGATAAGGCAAAATCATCATGCTCAAGTACAGGCACTTTGGCTGTTAATGACTTTTCTACGTACGATTTTTCAAATTGGCCATGCTGGCCTAAGTCGATGGTTGCTATTTCAAATGGAATTTGTTTTTCGTGTAGCCCTACAAAAACTGTAAACGCGTAGGGGCTTAGAAATTGTGAATCTGTGTATAGCTTAAAATGTTCATTATTCATTGTTATTGTCCATGTCATAAAACAGAGTGAACTAGTCTAAGTGAGCTGATCCAAGATTGGGTAGCTTTTTTGTGGAAAAGCTTTATCGGTTTTTGAATTAAGCGACTTCAGTGCTTAACGTTAGGGCTTAATGTGCTGAAAATGCTGACGAACAATACTAAGCCATGCCTGTACCGCTGGTGAGACAGGAAGATTCTTTTTCCAAGCCATCACTAAGTGCCACTGAATATTTGGTTTTTCGAGTGGCACTGCTGCAAATAAAGTAGGGTCAAGCATGTCGGTATAATATTGTGGCAATAGAGCAATTCCCATACGTTGTAGCACCATATCTGCCAAGAGGTGCCATTGGCTGGTACGGCAAGCAATGGTCGGGTAGAAACCACGCTGCTTACAGGCATCGAGAATAATACTGTTTAAAGAGAAATTTTCAGGAAACATTAAAAATGATTGGTGTTGTAGCTCTTCTAGATTTATTTTTTTGCGGGTTGCCCAAGTGGCATCACGACGTAAAAGTACCATTAAAGGGTAGTTACATAGCTCAATGCTATTGAAAATTTGCGTATCAAAAGGCTGCAATAAAACGCCAACGTCTAGTTCATTGTTAAGCAAAGCTTGCTCAATACCGCGTGAACCAACTTCCATAAAAGCCAATTCAATATCTGGCAATTGCTGATGATAATCAAACAGGGCAGTTGTTAAGAGCTGCGAACCTAAAGGTGGAACGCCAAGTTTTAAAGTCCCTGTTTTTAATTGTTGATAGTTTTCAATTTCAAGAAAGATGTTCTGTTCTGCCTGAAGAAGCTCAATCGCATGTTGATAAATGCGCTCTCCAATTTCAGTCAGTTCAATTTGTCTTTTACGGCCGTGATCAGGTTTAACCAAAAGCTGTACCTGAAGTTGCTCTTCAAGCTGCTGTAATATTTTACTAATAGTGGGTTGAGTCAGATACAACTCTTCAGCAGTACGGGTAAAACTTTTAGTTTTTACCAATGTAACGAAACACTGTAATGATTTTAGTGAAAGCATAATAAAGAATAGATTATTCCATTTTGGAATAATATTAACATGAATAATTTATATTTAGCAGCTTTAACCAAGATAGCATAATGGTGTAATTAACCATTTAATTTCGCAAAATGAGCACTGAATCTGCTTCTGGAACACCCACACAACCTTCACTATTCGTGTTAGTTAAACAAATTTTGATTCTGGCTGGATTTTGGTGGGTCGGATATCTCTTACATCAAAAGCTTGGTGTACCTGTCTCGGCAGGAATTTTAGGTATGTTTTTATTGCTTTTATGCCTGTTCTTTAAAATTATCAAAATGGATCAGGTGGCAATGGGGGCAACCGTTGTTTTAGGTGAGCTATTACTGTTTTTTGTGCCAGTTGTAGTTGCTGTAGTTCAATATAAAACTTTGTTTATGACTGAAGGATGGCAAATTGTCTTGAGCATTGCGGTCGGGACTATTTCGGTCATGCTCAGTACGTGCCTGACGATTCACTATTACAATCGTTTGAAAGCTTATTTACACGCTCGAAAACGTCTGCAACATAAGCACATCTAAGAGAAAATGACATGAATATTTGGTCAATTCTTTGCCTGATTTGGACTTTGGTCGCCTATGTTGTAGCAAAACGAATCTATCAGAAAAATCCAAAACTTTGGTTATCGCCTGCGATTAGTGTGCCTGTACTCACCATTATTTTGATGACGATTTTTGGAATTTCATATCAAACTTATGCAGAAGATACGCAGTGGATTGTTAATTTATTAGGGCCTGCAACGGTTGCTTTCGCTGTACCGATTTATCGTTATCGGGAAACGATTCGTAAAAACCTTGGGGTACTATCGATTGCAATTATTGTGGGGATGAGTGTGGGCGTAATGTCTGCCTATGAAATGGCGCAGTGGTTCCATTTTAGTCCTGAAGTCACCAATAGTTTGATGGCACGTTCTATTTCGACACCATTTGCTATGATTTTAGCGGAAGATATTCATGGATCGGCAGCGTTGGTTTCATTATTTACAGTTATTACTGGTTTAGTCGGTATGATTTGCGGCGATGCAATTTTAGCGATGACTAAAATCCGTTCTAATGTGGCAAATGGGGCAGCCTTCGGCAATGCAGCACACGGTTTTGGTACAGTTAGAGCACAGCAGCGTAATAGTGAAGAAGGTGTGATTGCCAGTTTAACCATGGTTATTGCAGGTATTTTAATGGTATTGATTGGGCCATTTGCCATTCATCTATGGTTGCTGTTGTAGGTTTTATCTAAGTTGGCTTGTCATGTTGCTGAATAATTTCTGATAGCTTTTTTATGGCTTGTTGCAGAAGCTCTGGTTCAAAGTCGCTTAACCCAATAATTAACCCCGAACGTTGCTGTTCCTTTGAAAATGTCGGTGAAATGGCTTTAATCGCAATGCCTGCATTAATTGCCGAACTTGCAACTTCAATGTCATTAATATGAGGGGCAAGCCATAACACCATGTGCATGCCTTGATCACCAGGCTGTAACCAAGCAAGTTCCTGAGGGATGTGTTTTTCAATCATGCCAATAATGTGTTCTCGTACTTCTGCATAAACATTGCGGATGCGTCGAATATGTCGCTCTAAATAACCTTCTTGAATAAAAGCTGCTAAAACGTGTTGGTCAGCAGCAGGTGGGTGTCTATCAATTAACACTCTGAGTCCACAAAACGGTGCTACCAGTTCCTTAGGTAACACTGCATAACCAAGTCTGAGTGATGGAAATAGGACTTTACTGAAAGTACCAAGATAAATCACCTGATCGGGTGCCATACCTTGTAAAGATGGAAAGGGTTGACCGTTATAACGAAGTTCACTGTCATAGTCATCTTCAATAATCCATGCATTTTCCTGTTTTGCCCAAGCCAATAAAGCCGTACGTCTTGCTAGGCTCATTGGCATCCCAAGCGGATATTGATGAGAAGGTGTGACAAACGCTGCACGTGCATGTTTAGAAAGCTTAATTCCAGTTTCAACATCAATACCTTCTTCATCGACAGGAACTCGTACCATACCGATGTTTTGTACAGAATGCTCAAAAATGGCTGTGGTCCCACGATAAGCCGGATCTTCAATCCAGACCTCATCTTTCGATTCAAATAAAATCTGACTACATATATAGAGCGCTTGTTGAATGCCGGGAGTAATCACGATTTGTTCAGGTTCGCAGTGGACAGAACGTGATCGGCGTACGTAGTCGGCTATAGCAATTCTTAGTGATAACACACCTTGAGGTTCGCCATATCCAGAAGGGGCACCTGCACCTCGTGATCTAAATTTATTGCCGAACTTGCGCCAAATATCGCTCGGTTGGGTACGTCCAACGGGGACAGATACAGCAAATGGAACATGCGGGAGTGGTTTAAATTCTTTGAGTACCTCAGCATAAGAAAGTGCTGATTTGGTCAAAGGTATTGAGCTAGGTATGGTTTCTTTTTGAGAATGTTGCGGCGTAATTTTTTTAGTTAAAGCATGAGACACATAGGTGCCAGTTCGTGCTTGAGAATCAAAAACACCTTCAGCTAAAAGCTGATCATAAGCTTCAATAATGGTTCCGCGAGCGACCCCAAGTGTTTGAGCCAGTTCACGTGAAGAAGGCAACGGATCGCCAGGCTGTAAATCACCACTTTGTACAGCTTCACGCAAAGCTTGGGTCAATTGAGCACTAATCTTTCCTTGGCTTTTATCAATCTTTGCAATAGAAGGAAGTTCAACAACTTTTGCCATTCTTGCCATAATTCTGGTCTACTTAAAAAAACACAAAGTGGTTCTTTTTAATAAACCACAGAAACCAGAAAATTGACAACACAAAATATAAATAACCCTGATATTTACAGTGAGGTTTCTAGCCATGTATATCCCCGATGATTATGCAGAAAACCGTTTGGATGTATTGCATTCTCTTATTACCGAATATCCGTTTGGTGTGCTTTTTACGCATGGAAGTAATGGCTTAGATGCAAATCATCTTCCATTCGAATTACAGGCAAGCGAAGGGGAATTGGGTGTACTACGTGCGCATGTGTCTAGAGTTAATCCTGTCTGGCAGGACATTAAAAATGGAGATGAGGTGTTGGTCGTGTTTCAAGCGGGCGATGCTTATATTTCACCAAACTGGTACCCATCCAAACATGAACAGCACAGACAAGTGCCAACGTGGAACTATAGGGTTGTGCATGCTTATGGCAAAGTGACGATTCGAGATGATGAACGTTACGTCCGTGGTGTTGTGGCTCGTTTAACCCGTACCCACGAAGCATCTCAACCTGAACCATGGAAAATGTCCGATGCGCCAAAGGATTATCTTGAACCGATGTTAAAAGCCATTGTAGGTATTGAGATTGAAATTACCAAGCTACGAGGCAAATCAAAACTTGGGCAAAACAAAGAACGTCGAGACATTTTGGGCGCGGCAGATGGCCTATCGAAAGCTGGTCATCAAACCATAGCCGATGCCATGTACAGTGTGGCTGAGTTAAATAAATAATTTCGAAAACATACAACTTTAATATCAATTGAGGAGACAAAGATGTCTTTTACTACACCTGTTGAGCTGGTTGGCGAACACGTTATTTTAAAGCCGCTAGATTTAACTCAAGCTGAATCACTCGCAGAAGCAGTTTGTGATGGGGAACTCTATAATCTTTGGTATACCCGTGTGCCAAGACCTGAACAAATGGCTGCTGAAATTGAAAGACGTCTTGGTTTGCAAAGTTCTGGTTCTATGTTGCCATTCTATATTGAAGACCGAAAAACAGGGCAAGCGTTGGGTATGACAACTTTAATGCATATTGAAGAAGCACATCGCCGTGTAGAAATTGGTTCGACGTGGTACCGAAAGTCTGCACAACGTTCGCCTGTAAATACTGAGTGTAAAAAGCTACTGTTGGCTCATGCATTTGAGACTTTAAATTGTATTGCGGTTGAGTTGCGTACATCTTCTTTGAATGTTCAAAGCCAAACTGCAATTCTGCGTTTGGGTGCAAAGTTAGACGGTGTACTCAGAAGCCATCAAATTGTGAAAGATGATATTTTACGGGACACTCACGTTTACAGCATTTTAAAACATGAGTGGCCTGCGGTTCGCCAAAATCTGGAATGGATGTTGAACAAACCGCGTTAGGAATGATTTAAACAAGCTGCTTTTCTCTTTTTTGGCTTAACCAGAAAAGAGAACCCCCTGCAATTACCAGCCACGGTATTAAAGCCATATTCATTGTTTCCCAGCTAAATAAGTCGAGTAAAGCACCTGCACTGAAAGAACAGATCAAGCCGACAATAAAAACAGTCATGTCGTTAATGGCTTGAGCCTTGGCTTTTTCAGCCGCTGTATAGGTACCTGTAAGTAAAGAAGTGCTGCCAATAAATAAAAAGTTCCATCCCACACCTAATAAAATGAGTGAGATTGCAAACGATGCAAACTGGATACCCGAGAGGGAAAAACCAATATAGCAAGCAAATAATAAAAGACCGGTAAACATGATTTTAAGCACGCCGAATCGAGCGATTAAGTGTCCAGTAAAGAATGAAGGTAGGAACATACCAAGCACATGAAGTTGAATGACGGTTGTAATCGTTCCGAGTTCATGGTGTGAATGTCGCATGGCAATCGGTGTTGCTGTCATACCCAAAATCATAATGCCATAACCAGTTACTGCACCAAACAGAGCAACTAAATAGGTAGGCTGAAAGACAATCTGTTGCCATGGGCGACCCGCACTAAAGTCAGACTTTTGCTCAACTGTATCGGCAATATGTAGGCTAGATAAAATGCCCATTGCCACAAGTGAGATGATGCTAATAATTAAAAATGAACCGATATATTCTAAATGTTGAAATAATGGGCCACCAAAACGGGCTAACGTCGGACCGATCAGTGCGGCAACAATTCCACCTGCCATAACCCAAGAAATGGCACGTGAACGGAATGCATCATCTGCTATTTCACTGGCAGCAAAACGATAAAATTGGGCAAAGGATTGGTAGGCTCCGACACATAATGTGCCGAATGCTAAGAGAATAAGTGAACTATAAAAGATACCTATAGAGGCAATAATTCCACCAAGTACACCCAAAAAAGCACCAAATAGAAAACCGTTACGTCGCCCTACACGTGCCATGAGCATTGATGCAGGGAACATCATTAAAGCTGTGCCCAAAAACATAGATGCGATTGGTAAGGTTGCAAGTGTTGGCGTATTTGCAATATTCGCTCCAGCCAAACCGCCAATGGTCATAACCATGACTGATATGGTTTGGAAAAGTGACTGGGAGCTCGCCAAAATTAATACTTGGCGGTGCATGGTGTTGTGAAGCATAAAGGGCCTTTCATTATATTTGGTCATTAATGAGTGTGAATGTTCTGTTTATATATAGAGCGAAGTATCAACACCCAAACTTGAAAATGTATATATATTTTTGGCGGCAGGGATATCTATATTGTTTTGTCATAAACTATTTTTTATCAAGTAATTGCAACTGAATAATCAGACTTAATATTCTATCATCTGATAGTTTGATACAGAACAGTTGGAGCTCCAGTTTTTTTAAATAAGACCGTTCATAAAGGGTGTTTGGTAAGATTATTCTCTTAGGTTCATTTTTAGCCACCTTAAAATAAATCATTAACCTGAGGTTAACGACCGCTGATGTAGGTTGATTGATCAAAATTCCATAAAGCGTTTTTATAGATACAGAACAAAACTGGGATCTATAGGTAAGCACATGGAAGGATCAGTTCAGAATAAAGAACGGTTATGGACAAAGCGGCGTCATGCTAAACAGCTAAAATTGGAGATGGCAAGCCAATATACCGATGGAGTGGTAATTCCCACCCAAGACATTATTAAAGTCTTAGAAACATTGATTACGCCGGGTGACAGGGTTGTACTCGAAGGAAATAACCAAAAGCAGGCAGATTTCTTATCGCGCTCTTTGGCACAAACCAATCCAGATGTTTTGCACGATTTACATATGATCATGCCAAGCGTTGGGCGCTCGGAACATCTTGATCTATTTGAAAAAGGCATTGCACGCAAGCTCGATTTTTCTTTTGCTGGCCCACAAAGTTTACGTATTAGTCAGTTAATTGAAGATGGGCTGCTAGAGATTGGCGCCATTCATACCTATATCGAATTATATTCACGATTGGTGGTCGACCTCATTCCCAATGTGGTGCTCTCAGCTGGTTTTATGGCCGACCGTCAAGGCAATATTTATACAGGGCCAAGTACCGAAGATTCTCCAGCACTGATTGAACCTGCGGCTTTTAGTGACGGTATCGTGATTGTTCAGGTCAATGAACTAGTTGATGACGTAAGCGATTTACCCCGTGTCGATATTCCTGCTTCTTGGGTGGATTATGTGGTGGTCGCAGATCAGCCATTTTATATCGAACCGTTATTTACCCGTGACCCGAAACACATTAAGCCTGTGCATATACTCATGGCGATGATGGCAATTCGCGGAATTTATGAAAAGCATAATGTGCAATCGTTAAACCATGGAATTGGTTTTAACACCGCAGCAATTGAACTGATTTTACCGACTTATGGTGAGTCTTTAGGTTTAAAAGGAAAAATTTGCCGAAACTGGACACTGAATCCGCATCCAACCTTAATTCCAGCGATTGAAACAGGTTGGGTTGAAAGCGTGCATTGTTTTGGTACCGAACTCGGTATGGAAAAATATGTTGCAGCTCGTCCTGACGTTTTCTTTACAGGTCGTGATGGTGCTTTACGTTCTAACCGCATGATGTGTCAGCTTGCAGGTCAATATGCCGTTGATTTGTTTATTGGTGCAACATTGCAAGTTGATGGCATGGGCCATTCTTCAACTGTTACCAAAGGCCGTTTAGCTGGTTTTGGTGGTGCACCAAACATGGGGCATGATCCACGCGGACGTCGTCACGATACGCCAGCATGGTTAGATATGCGTTTGCAAGGCGCCAATGAAACAGAAACCTATTTGGCACGTGGTAAAAAACTGGTGGTGCAAATGGTGGAAACCTTCCAAGAGGGCGGTAAGCCGACTTTTGTAGAGCGTCTTGATGCGATTGATGTTGCTAAAACGGCTGGTTTACCTTTAGCACCGATCATGATTTATGGCGATGACGTCACTCATCTACTGACCGAAGAAGGCATTGCTTATCTATATAAAGCAAGCAGTCAAGAAGAACGTCAAGCCATGATTGCTGCGGTAGCAGGCGTGACCAGTATTGGTTTAACTCAAGACCCTAAAACAACAGCACGCTTAAGAAGCGAAGGCTTGGTGGTATTCCCTGAAGATTTAGGCATCCGCCGCACCGATGCAACACGTGAGCTTTTAGCTGCGAAAAATATTGCCGACTTAGTAACTTGGTCAGATGGTTTATATCAACCACCTGCAAAATTCAGGAGTTGGTAATGATGGCACAAGTTCAATATCAAACATTTAACGATAGTCAGCTTTTGGCAGATATGGCGGTCGAGGCTTTAATTGATGAAGTTAATCTGACCCCTAAACCAGCTTTGGTCGATCGCCGTGGCAGTGGTGCACATGATGACCTGACTTTGGACTTAATGGAGCGCTCTGCAAAAAGTTTAGGACCCATGTTTGAAGAGATGGTTCAAGCTGCAAAGCATCACGGAAAAGTCTGTTTAGCTTTACGTGAAGACATTGGCGAAATTGGTCGCCAAGGTGAAAACACCATGATGTTGGCAACAGATGGTGTTAACACACACCGCGGTGCAATTTGGGCCTTGGGTTTAATGGTTACGGCAGCAGCATTGGGGCGCACCAATCAACAATATTTATCGGCTGTTGAACTATGCCAGTTAGCAGGCCAGATTGCTCAGCTTGAAGATCGTTTTATTCCAGAGCAGGCCTTGAGTCATGGTCAGCAAGTACAAAAGAAATTAGGCATCTTAGGTGCCAAAGAACAGGCTCAACAAGGTTTTCCAACCATCGTAAATTTTGGCTTAAAGCAGCTTTACCAAAGTCGTAGTAAACCTATGAAAGAAGAGTTCGCTCGCTTAGATGCCTTACTTGCCATGATGACTGACTTGACCGATACCTGTGTTCTTTATCGATCTGGAACAAATGGCTTAAAGCGTATGCAACAAGGTGCTCAGCAAGTACTCGATTTGGGTGGTAGCTCAAGCTTGGAAGGTCGACGTGCTTTGCATCTTTTAGAGATTGACCTGCTTCGAATGAAAGCTTCCGCAGGTGGTGCCGCAGATTTGTTGGCAGCAACACTATTTATAGATCGTGTTGAGCAGTCATCTGTGAAAAATAAAAAGGGATTTTGATTATGGAAACACTTCATTTTGAATTTGTGGCCACAGAGCCACCTGTAAAAAAAACACTGGTAGGGTGTGTTGGCTCGGGTGATTTAGAAATTTTGATGGAACCCGGCGAAACTGGAAAAGCTTCAATTCACGTAGTGACTTCGGTAGATGGCAGTGCAGCACGTTGGCACAATCTTTTTGAACGAATTTTTACTGTGCAAATACCGCCAGCGGTCAATATTGATATTCATGACTTTGGTGCAACTCCCGGTGTCGTTCGCTTACGTCTTGAACAAGCATTGGAGGAGATTGCTCATGACTGATATTCAGAGCTTGTTAAATAAACAAGATTTTATTGAACTCAGCGCCAGAGAACGTGCCAAAGTATTATTAGATAAAGGGACTTTCCGCGAGCTACTTGACCCATTTGCACGTGTTATGTCGCCTTGGCTCGTTAAGCAAAATATTGTCCCGCAAGCCGATGATGGTGTGGTGATTGCAAAAGGATCTATTCAAGAACGCCCAGTGGTCTTAATTTCAATTGAAGGTTTATTTCAAGGCGGAAGTTTAGGTGAGGTAGGTGGTGCCAAAATTGCAGGTGCCTTAGAACTTGCAGTTGAAGACAATCTGAAAGGTATTCCAACAGCGGCAATTTTACTGTTAGAGACAGGAGGCGTTCGCTTACAGGAAGCAAATCTGGGTTTGGCTGCAATTGCTGAAATTCAGGCTGCAATTGTGAACTTGCGTCAGTATCAACCCGTGATTGCAGTGGTTGCAGGCAGTGTAGGGTGCTTTGGCGGGATGTCGATTGCAGCTGGTCTATGTAGCTATATTGTAATGACACAAGAAGGACGTTTAGGTCTAAATGGCCCACAAGTGATTGAACAAGAAGCTGGTGTTCAAGAATATAACGCCAAAGATCGTCCATTTATATGGAGTATTACAGGCGGGAACCAACGGTTTGCTAGTGGTTTGGCAGATGCCTATGTTGACGATGATCGTCAGAAAATTCGTCAGCAAGTTATAGATTATTTAGTCCAAGGCGTACCTCATCAGCATCGTAGTTCAAATTACTCATTCTATTTAGCGAAGCTACAACAAGTCGATACTGCTGAGCAGATTACCCCAGCACAGGTTCAAGCTTTGTATCAAGGAGAGCAAGCATGAATATCGCCGTTGATACATTAAAAGCATCTACTCGTGGTGCACATTGGTTTAAAGCATTTACACAGGACTTTAAGACAGCTGAAGGCTTTCCAGCTTCAGTTTGGGTGGCCGATGGTCAAATTGATCAGCAAGCGGTACGGATCATTGCAGTTGTCCAAGACAGTAATAGTCTGTTCCCACGGGCAAAACAAGGTGAAGTTGGACTCTTAGAAGGCTGGAGCTTGGCAAAAGCGGTTGATGACGTGATTCAAGCCGATGTTCATTCAGAAACTAAACGCGGCATTTTATGTTTGGTTGATGTCCCAAGTCAGGCCTATGGGCGCCGCGAAGAATTATTAGGTATTCATCAAGCTTTAGCGGGTGCAGTAGATAGTTATGCCAGAGCCAGATTGGCAGGCCATCCCGTTGTGAGTTTATTGGTAGGTAAGTCGATGTCGGGTGCTTTCTTGGCGCATGGATACCAAGCCAATCGTATTATTGCCTTAAAAGATTCAGGTGTTATGGTGCATGCGATGGGTAAGGAATCTGCTGCACGTGTAACCCAACGGTCGGTTGATGAGTTAGAGCAATTGGCTTCCAGCATTCCGCCAATGGCTTATGACATTGAGAGTTATGCAACGCTTGGATTGCTGTCTGAACTTCTATCTGTTGAAAACCCTGAACAACCGACAAACGATGATCTGTTGTTAGCGAAACAGGTGATTGCTCAAGCATTTAAAGAAATTAATGCTGATCAATCTAGGGGATTGGAACAGAGACTTCACGGCCAAAACCGTCAAATGTCTAAAAAGGTCCGTGAATTATTGCGTGAGCAATGGTCATGAAACTTGAGCTTGAAGCCCATGATTTACTGTGGGGCATGACGGTCGATTTAGCCGATGATGCTCCACCTTGGGTGAGAGAGGTGGTACTACGAGGCGATCCTGTTGTGGTTCGACGGGCAATTACTCCTGTAGATCAAGTGGCTGTGGGTGTAAGAGGACAATTTCGTCATCAACGATATGCAGCTCAAATGCCACGATCAGCAATTAACAAACAGCTTAAGCCAGAAGCACTGACTCGCGTAGATACGCAACAGTTTGAGCACTTGGCAGAACGTTTACAGAGCATTTCTAGCATTATGAAAAACTTTTCAGGATGTTGGGGATATACAGGAAGTTTCGGATTTGAGCTGGCAACGGGAATTGAAACAGTAACCCAGCAAAGTGACATAGATTTGTTGATTCGAGCTGAACAACCTTTTGCCAAAAAACAGGCGATTAAGCTACTCGAAACTTTTCAGCAAGCAGGACTGAATGTAGATATACAGCTACAACTTCCACAAGGTGGTTTGGCGTTAAAAGAATGGGCTAGGAACAGTGGAAAAGTTCTATTAAAACGTCCTGATGGTGCTGTTTTAGTAGAAAACCCATGGAATTAGGGAATAGATATCATGACTTCGATTTGGGTATATCCGGGACAAGGTGTGCAACGAAGCAATATGTTGCACGACTTACCTCAAACCGCTCTGGTTAAAGAATACCTTGAGCTTGCATCGAATGTACTCAAAGAAGATGTCTTGATGTTGGATAGTCCGGCTGCATTGCAATCGACACGTTCAGTACAGCTTTGTTTACTTATTTCAGGTGTGGTGAGTTCAGCACTATTAACTGCTGAAAACTTAACACCAGATTATGTTGCGGGCTTATCGATTGGTGCATGGTCGGCTGCGGTTGTAGCGGGAGTTTTAGCCTTTGAGGACGCCGTTCGTTTAGTTGCCTATCGAGGTGAACTCATGCAAAAAGCATATCCAACTGGATATGGCATGACTGCCCTGATTGGTACAGACCGTACAGCCGTAGAAGCATGGGTCAAACAGATTTATGAAATAGCACCCGAGGTGTTTGTCGCAAATATTAATGCACATAACCAGATCGTTATTTCAGGAAGCTTTGAAGCCATGAACCAAGTTGCTGTTTTGGCAAGGCAACAAGGCGTGGTGGCAAAGAAATTAGATGTATCGGTGCCATCGCACTGTGAATTATTAAGTCAGCAAGCAACGCAACTTGCAGCGTCTATGGAGGGACTTACTTTAAAGCAGCCTAAAATTCGTTATTTAAGTGGTACAACGGCACGCACTTTAGGCAAGGCAGAGCAAATTGGTGATGACTTGGCTTTTAATATGAGTCGAACTGTAGATTGGGAAAGTACCATCCAAGCTGCATGGGAGCGAGGTGTCAGGTTACAGGTTGAGGCTTTGCCAGGAACGGTACTCACTACACTTGCACGTCGAACATTTAAGGAAGGAACCGTGTTGTCACTTCAAGGGACACGCATAGACAGCATTCAGATGGCAATGCAAAAAGAACAGGCCAATTGTTTTTCTGTTTGAATCTGATTTTACAAAAGTATAAATGATCCAAGGATATGAGGGATTGTCATGATTATATATGGAGTTGGTTTACTCGCACTTTGCACCTTGGTGGGTGTGATTGTTGGCGATCTACTGGGTATTTTATTGGGAGTAAAGTCTAATGTTGGTGGCGTGGGTATCGCCATGATTTTACTCATTTGCATACGGTTATGGATGGAAAAACGTGGCGTAATGACAGTTGAAACCGAAAAAGGCGTTTCATTCTGGGGCACCATGTATATTCCTGTTGTTGTTGCTATGGCAGCACAACAAAATGTGGTTACAGCATTATCTAGTGGGCATATGGCACTCTTTGCGGCGGTAGTTTCGGTTGTTGTTTGTACATTTACCATTGCAGGTTTAAGTCGTTATAACAAAGCAAGCCCTTTACCTAAGGAAGAAGACACCACATTAAACAGCATTGGAGGCAAAGTTCATGGTTGAATTATTATTAAAGGACTTAACCCATCTAGGTTTAATTACAGCTTTTGCCTTAATTGCTTTAATTATGTGGTTGTCGACCAAGCTATCAAAATATTTAACCAAGGGACGAGTGCATGCTTCAGCCATTGCAATTGTGATTGGTTTAATCTTGGCATGGTTTGGCGGAAAAATGACAGGCGGCGAAAAAGGCATAACCGATCTTGCGCTCTTTACCGGTGTCGGACTCATGGGCGGGGCAATGCTTCGTGACTTTACCATTGTTGCAACTGCATTTGAGGTACAAGCGACTGAAGCGAAAAAAGCCGGATTTATTGGTGCCTTCTCTTTATTTCTCGGAACCATTTTGCCATTTATTGTCGGTTGTATGTTTGCGTGGATTTTTGGCTATCGTGATGCAGTAAGTATTACCACAATTGGCGCAGGTGCAGTGACCTACATTGTGGGGCCAGTGACAGGCGCTGCAATTGGCGCGAGTTCTGAGGTTATGGCGCTTTCAATTGCAACGGGGCTGGTGAAAGCAATTTGTGTAATGGTTTCAACACCGCTGACCGCAAAATTTATGGGACTCGATAATCCACGTTCTGCCATGATTTTTGGTGGCTTAGCTGGAACTGTAAGCGGTGTATCAGCTGGTTTAGCAGCTACAGATCGCCGTTTAGTGCCTTACGGTGCGCTTACTGCAACATTCCATACAGGTCTTGGCTGCTTAATGGGGCCGACTGTTTTGTTCTTTGCAGTTAAAGCTTTAGTCGGTTAATAAATATTTAATATTCAGTCAAAAAGGCCGTTGCTATTAACAACGGTCTTTTTTATTTTTGAAATTAGAGGCAAACATTCGACATTCAGCAATCAGAGCAAGTAAGTTTGGATCGCGCTCTTTACTCTTTAGAAAGACCAAGCCAATTTCTTGCTGCATGTGATATTGCTGTTTTAAGGGAATAAGTTTTACTGAACTTTCATAAACTGCAGAAATACGGCCGGGTAGTAGAGCAAAACCGACACCTGAGCTGACCATACTAATTAAGGTGAAAATATCATTCACTTGCAAAGCAACTTTAGGTGAAAAACCAGCTTTTTTAAAAATGATGTCGCTGTCATTATGAGTGGCAAAGCCCTTAGTTAAAGTTAAAAAAGTCTCTTCTTTTAATAGACTTAAATCAATATCTTTAAACTCTGTATATTTAGAATCTTTATTGACTGCCAGAAAAATATCATCTGAAAACATCGGCAAAATTTCAAAGTCATCATCTTGAGTGGTTTCATTTAAAGCCACAATAATGGCATCAAGTTTCGTTGCTTTAAGCTTTTTTACCAAATCCTGATTTGAACTCAGCAACAGTTGGATATCAAGCTCACTACGTCTGAGTTTAAGACCGCTAATCACATTTGGAATCGTATTTACCGTCAAAGAATAAAGAGAACCTAAATGTAAGACCTTGGCTGCAAAACCAGCGGCTTCTCTAGTTTTATTTACGGTAATAAAAATGTCTTGTACGATTTTTTGCGCCCGTTCTTCAAACACATACGCACTTTTTAAAGGAATGAGGTTACGGCCTTCATTTTTAAAAAGAGGACAACGTAAAGCGCTTTCTAAAGAGTGTAAGGCTTTATGAACACTGACATTACTCAGCTCCATTTCTGTCGCTGTTTTAGACAAATTACCACAGCGCATAAAAGCTAAAAAAATCTGTATTTTTTTAAGGGTGAGTTCTTCATCAATTTCCATATAAATACCTTGAACCCGCTTCCCTTAAAACTATAGATTTGAATGATCAAGTTACCACAAAATAAAGACCATAAAATTGTGCTTAGGTCGAAGAGTTGATTGATGAACCTGCTTTATCTTATTGCTGAATGGTTTTAATGATTTGATCTAATGCATCTTGAATTTTAGAGTTCCATTCAAAAGAGCAGTTGATTCGTAAATAATGCTGCTGTGAGGGTAAAACACTAAATAATTGGCTTGGAGCTACACCAATATTCTGTTGGATCAACTCTTCATAAACTCGCATACTGTCTAGCGTGCTAGGGAGTTTAACCCAAAGAAAATAACCACTTGGGTAGTAGTACAATTCGCATGAAGCAGGCAGGTTTTGTTTTAAATAATGATAAAACTGTTTTTTATAACGTTCGAGTGAAAGTCGTAGAGTACGCAAGTGCTTTTCATAATGATGATGAGACAAAAACTCAACCAATGCATTTTGAATAAGTGCATTCACTGAAATGGTACTCATGAGCTGCAAGTGTTGAATATGATCTGAAAATTTACCCGCATAGACCCAACCGACCCGAAAACCTGCTCCTAATGTTTTAGAAAAAGACGAGCAGTGAAGCACCAGATTTTGCTGGTCAAAATACTTCATTGAAAGTGGTTTTTGACCACCGTAAAAAAGCTCTTCATAGACATCATCTTCAATCAAATAAATTTGATGTTCGTGAAGCAACTTGGCAATTTTATATTTAATGTCATCACTGACGGTAAAACCAATTGGGTTGTGGCTATTTAGCATGAGCCAGCATACTTTAATCGGATAATTGTGAATAACCTGCTCAAAAGCCTCTAGGTCAAAGCCATGTTGAGGATGTTCAGGAATGGTAATGACTTTTAGACCTAAACGTTCTGCTGCCTGCCAAGCGCCATAAAATACGTTTTGCTGTAATAAAATATAATCGCCTGGCTGAGCAACTGCTTGCAAAGAAAGATTAAGCGCATCTAATCCGCCAGATGTAATGACAATGTCATCTGGATCGGTCTGTATACCTTGCATACAGTAGCGCTGAGCGATAAGCTTTCTTAACGCTAAATTACCCGGAGGTAGGCTTGTGGTTTGGTCATAACTATTTTTTTGACGTGCAAGCTGCCCCATAATCTGAATTAACTTTGGCGCATATAAAAGTTGACTATCGGGAAAAGCCGAGCCAAAAGGTATGACAGATTCATGTTGAATCGATTTAAGATATTTAAAAACTAAAGAATTAATTTCAATTTTAGAGTTAAGTGAAACAACTGAATACTGCTCTAAAGGTTTAAGAGCAATTTGCTCAGCAACGAAATAACCTGATTTTTCTTTTGAATAGATAAGACCTTGCGATTCAAGTTCTTGATAGGCATTCATGACAGTCATTAAGCTAAAACCAGAGCGTTGTACCTGATCTCTTAATGAAGGTAATTTTTCATGCGCATTTAAAGTGCCACTTTCAATAAGTTGGCGAATACTATGGGCAAGTTGTTCAGATTTATACATGTATGGGCTGCCCAAAATGACAAAATAAAAGATGCACTTAATCAATAATAAATGCCGTTTGCAGAATCTACAAACGGCATTTGTTGAGAATAATAGATTTACTTTAAATAAGGGGCGGCATAAATCAATATGACTTTAAACAAACCCGCAATAACACCTAAAGCTAAAAAGCCAGCGAGCCATAGCAGAATAAACCATTGGGTTTGATTGAGTTTGACTGATAACTTTTTCATAAAACCCCCATACATTTAGTGATAGCCTTCATCACCTACACGAACTTTGTCTCTGAATACCCAGTAAGACACAATGGTGTAAGCAATAATGATCGGAATCAGAATAAGTGCGCCAACCAAAGCAAACATCTGGCTTGAGTGAGGGGCCGCTGCCTGCCAAATAGTCACTGATGGCGGAATAATATATGGCCATAAACTAATGACGAAGCCTGTAAATGCAAGGAAGACTAGAGCCAGTGTATATATAAATGGCTTGAGGTCATGTTGCTGCTTTTTACACGCTGATAAAATCAGGCCGACAAATAATAAGACCAAAATAGGCACAGGGCTAAAATAAAACAGGTTTGGTAAAGAGAACCAGCGATCTGCAATTTCAGGATGAGTTAACGGAGTATATAAACTCACGCCGCCAAAAATAATGAGCAACGCAATAATTAGCTTTGGCATGAGCTCATACATACGTTGCTGCAAGCCTTTTTCAGTTTTTAAGATGAGCCATCCACATCCTAAAGTGGCATACATGGCAACTACGCCAATACCTGTAAAGATCGTAAATGGAGATAACCAGTCAAGTGATCCACCCGCATAAATACCATTTTCGGTTTTAATCCCTTGGATATAGGCACCTAAAATAATCCCTTGGAGAAAGCTAGTTAAAATTGAACCCCAGATAAAGGCTAAATCCCAAAGATGTTTAGTGCGATGGGCTTTGAAACGGAATTCAAAAGCAACGCCACGGAAAATCAGGGCAATCACCATGAAAATGATCGGTAAATAGAGTGCTGATAAAACTGTTGAATAGACCAGTGGAAAGGCAGCATATAGACCGGCACCGCCGAGTACCATCCACGTTTCATTACCATCCCAGACAGGAGCCACGGTATTCATCATCACGTCACGTTCTTGGCTGTTCTTAATGAAGGGGAACATAATCCCGATTCCTAAGTCGAAGCCGTCCATGACCACATAAATCATGACACCTAAACCGATAATACCGACCCATATTAAAGAAAGATCAATCATGACGGTTCTCCCCAGAGTTTTGTTTGCTGTCAATATTTTCATCGACTGCACTAAGTGGACGCATTGGTGTTTTAAAGTGTCCTACGCCACCAGTTTCAACATTTGGCGTATCAATGAATGATGGGCCTTTGTTAATTAATTTTAAGGTGTAGTAAATACCGCTACCAAAAACGATGGTATAGACCACCACAAAAATAAACAGGCTCAGTCCGACTTGTTCTGCGGAAACGGTATGTGAAAGTCCATCTTTAGTTCTCATAATGCCGTAAACCACCCACGGCTGACGGCCAACCTCAGTGGTTACCCAACCTGCAAGCATTGCGACATAACCAGAAGGTCCCATCACTAAAGCAAATTTATGGAACCAAGAAGTTTCATAGAGTTTTCCGCTTTTACGTAGCCAAAGTGCAATTAAAGACAAGGTGACCATGAGTACACCAAGACCCACCATCACACGGAAGCTCCAGAAAACAATCGTTGAATTTGGACGATCTTCAGGTGCGAAATCTTTTAAGCCTGTCACTTGACCATCTAAGCTATGCGTTAAAATTAAGCTACCCAAATAAGGAACACCCACTTCGAAGTGGTTACGTTCTTCTTTCATATCTGGAATTGCAAATAGCAATAATGGCATAGGCTCATTGTGATTGGTTTCCCAGTGACCTTCCATTGCTGCAAGTTTGGCAGGTTGATGTTCACGAGTATTCAAACCATGATTATCGCCAATCACTACTTGCAAACATGAAGTCACAAGCACCATCCAGAGACCCATCGAGAACGATTTTTTCACTAATTCATCACGACGGCCTTTTACTAAATGCCATGCAGATGTTCCGACGACTAATAATGATGAAACTAAGAAGGCGGCTGCACCCATATGGGCAAAGCGGTAGGGGAAGGATGGGTTAAAGACAATTGCAAACCAGTCTTTTGGCACAATAATGCCATTTTCGATCGCAAAGCCTTGAGGTGTCTGCATCCAACTATTAGAAGATAAAATCCAGAACATGGAAATACATGTTCCGATGGCCACCATAAGTGTTGCGAAGAAATGGGCTCGAGGACCAACACGTCCCCAACCAAATAACATAATGCCTAAGAAACCTGCTTCTAAGAAGAAGGCACTCAAGACTTCATAGGTAAGTAAAGGACCAGTAATACTTCCGGCGACGCGTGAAAATTCACTCCAGTTAGTACCAAACTGGTAACTCATGACCACGCCCGAGACCACACCCATACCAAAGGCAACGGCAAAGATCTTAATCCAGTATTTAAATAGATCTTTATAAATCGGGTTTTGGGTTCTTAACCATTTCCACTCTAGCACTGCTAAAAAGCAGGCAAGACCGATGGAAGTGGCCGGAAAAATAATATGGAAGGATACTGTAAAAGCAAATTGTATTCGCGCTAATTCTAGAGCGGTTAGACCGAGGCTCATAAACTTTCCCCCTGTGAACTAGCTGATGATGATTAAATGAGTTAAATACTTATTTTCAGGCAATAAAGTATTTTGACAATTGCACTTACTTCTGTGATAAATGTTCTTAGCAAGTAAAATGCCAACAGGGCGAAGTAATATAATTGCTTGATATTTCAAGAGAATAGAACGATTAATTGTTCTCAATCTGTTAACAAAGTTTATGCTTGATGTTGCATTTGTAAAAATGCATGTTGCATTGAAACATTGATGAAATATCTGACGATGCACCATAGATCGTTTCATGAAAACTACCTACCTTAAGAAGCTTTCTTAATCATGCACTCGCTAATTTTGTATATCTAGATACAGAAATTTTTTATAAAACTATAACAGTCTGGAGCAATTGTGAGGTGTGCTATAGTTTTTTTTCAATTATCTGTAGCTATATATCCATTCACCTAAAGTCCAAAATAAATGAACACGATTTACGAATGGCCAAAATCATCGTTATAAACAACATCAATGCGACTTTGGTTTTTATATAAGCGCAGGATAAATTACTTCTTTTTTATTCCCTTGTTGTTTTGTGTGAGGTCTGGTTGTTGCGTAGGTTATTAAAGACCTGATTTAAGTGTAGCTCTTCTAAAATAGCTTGGATGTTAAAAAATGTTTACTACTTCTCAACTCAATGTCCTGCATAAAATTATTAAAAATCAGCCTATTCCAGCGTCTATAATGGCTCAATTAGAGCAGACCTATGTTAACTTCGAAGCAACTTTATTAAGAGCGAAGGTTCTCAGAGACTTTTCTAAATCTCAAACTGTATATTTAATTCAATCTCATATTCACCTAAAGCAAAGCAGTGTTGCTTACCTATTTTCACCTTTTATATTTGCCAATTTAAATAAAGCAGCCATTTACACAACACCTGCGACAGCGCCTGTGCTTTCTATTCTTAATAAATATTATCAAGCTGAAAAAAAGGCTCTTTTTAAGATTGATGACGTTCTAGAAAGCTTAAAAATATATATAGATTTAGAGTTAGCAGAGCTGAGTGAAGTTGAATTTATTTATTTAAGTTTAATTAAAGCACTGTGTCGAAGTGATATCTCTACCGTTTTTTTAATCACTGATTTAGATATTGATTTAGAACATTTGAAAGAGCTTGAGCAGTTCTTAAAAGTCAAAATCTATTGGATTAACCTCAAAATAAATGATGATTTAAAAGATATAAATGAATTGGAAATGCGTAAATTATTATTTAAAAATAAAGATGATACCTACGTGAAATTATGTGCGAAATTTGCTCAAATGAATGCAGAACTTGTCGGGTTGTGTGACACCTTCACCACACCTCAAATGACGCATTTAATTGATGATATGTTCTATTCAGAGCATATTTTCGAAAAATTATCTGTCTATTCAGAATATATGCAAACCTTATTGCAAAGTCAGCATAGTCTTCAAAAGAAAGAGTTAGCTTAGTGTTTGCAGGCATTTTCTGGCGTTATATAAAGAATGAATACAGTTATAAAAAAATAATCGTTTTCATGTGAAATAAATATTTTATGGTAAAAGCAAAGCAATATTGGTTTTACATAAATGACAAATTTAAATTTTGAGCATCATCTCGGTTCACTAACGCATGCTGCACTTAGTCAGGCTTCAATCATTTCTCGGGTATGGGGACAAGGACCTTCTGAACGTTATGATGAGTTGGCAAAAAATTTCAGACCGACTTTTGCGCGTATTAAAGAAGGGGCTTTAATCCGTGAGCAGCAGCATATTTTGCCTTATGAACAACTTCAGTGGCTCAAAGATATTGGCTTTACACGGTTAAGACTTCCCAAAGCTCATGGTGGCTTTGATGCAACCATTCCTGAATTATTTGCATTGCTCATTGAACTTGCAGAGGCCGATTCAAACTTACCGCAAGCTTTGCGTGTGCATTTTGGTTTCACTGAAGATGTGTTGGTGAGTAAAGATAAGGCATTTCAACAGCGTTGGCTTAGCCGAATTGCCAATGGTGAAACGGTGGGTAGTGCATGGTCTGAAGGTGGGAAAGAGTCAATTGATCAGTTCGAAACACATTTGTATCGAGATGCTGACGGAAAAATTCGCGTTAAAGGTAAAAAATATTACACCACAGGTAGCCTGTATGCAGACTGGGTGGATGTTGGTGTAACTGACTTAAAGGGTGAGTCTGGTTCAGTCGTTGTACGCCGTGAAGATGAAGGTGTCGAAATTGTTGATGACTGGAATGGCTTTGGTCAGCAACTCACCGCAAGTGGTACAGCATATTTCCATGACGTATTGGTCGATGAAACTGAAATTTTACCTGATGATGACCGCTTTAAATATTCAGCGGCTTACTATCAACTGGTCCAACTGGCAATCATTACAGGTCTAGGACGTGCTGCAACCTATGAAGTTTCTCAAGCTGTTGCTAAACGTACTCGAAACTACACGCATGCAAATGCTCAATTTGTAAAACAGGATCCGCAGATTTTACAAGTCGTAGGCCAAATCCGTGGTGCAGCTTACAGTGCAGGGGCCATTGTTGAAAAAGTCGCACAAAGCTTACAACGTGCTTACTTGGCTGCATTTCAAAATAATGAGCAGCTTGAAGAGGAGCAAAATGCACTTGCCGAGCTTGAAAGTGCACAGTCTCAAACGGTCATTACCGATCTAATTTTAAATGCTTCTACAATTTTATTTGACGCTTTAGGTGCTTCTGCAACAGACAAAGATTTAGGCCTAGATCGATACTGGCGTAATGTACGGACTTTATCTTCACATAACCCGAGAGTATTTAAAAATCGAATTGTCGGTGATTTTAGTGTAAATGGCACATTACCACCATATCAATGGCGAATAGGGAATGTTGCTAAGCAATAAATTATAGTTTTAGATATTAAGCTGCTATTTTTAGCGGCTTAATATTATTTATGTTTTTTTTTAAATAAATTATAAAAACCTATTAGAATAAAATCATATTTTGTTTGGGGTTTATATTATAAAGAAAACATAAAAATTGCTTTAGTATAAAAATTAAATAAAATGCTGGTTGATATTTTATGACTAAGAAAATTAGTTTTAATGCTTTTGAAATGAATTGTATTGCTCACCAATCTCCTGGATTATGGCGACATCCTCAAGATCGATCTGTTGAATATAAAGATTTAGAATATTGGACAGATTTAGCACAAATTCTTGAGCGTGGTTTTTTTGACGGTATTTTTATTGCAGATGTGCTTGGTATTTATGACGTTTATCATCAAAGTGCTGAACATGCCTTAACAGGTGCAGTACAAGTTCCGGTCAATGATCCACTACAGATTGTGCCAGCGATGGCAGCGGTCACAAAGCATTTGGGCTTTGGTGTCACGACCTCTATTTCCTTTGAACATCCTTATCCTTTTGCTAGACGTATTAGCACGCTAGACCATTTAACCAAAGGGCGAGTTGGTTGGAATATCGTGACGTCTTATTTGGAAAGTGGTTCGAAAAACTTGGGTCTAAAAACTCAGGTTAATCATGACAATCGTTATGATATTGCTGATGAATATTTAGAAGTCCTTTACAAACTTTGGGAAGGTTCTTGGGAAGAAGGTTCGGTACTTCGTGATCGTGAAAGAGGTATCTTTGCAGATCATAGAAAAGTGCATCCAATTCAGCACGAGGGTAAATACTTTACTGTGCCGGGTATCCATATTTGTGAACCATCACCGCAACGAACGCCAGTACTCTACCAAGCAGGCGCATCTTCACGCGGGCAGAAGTTTGCTAGTCAAAATGCCGAGTGTGTATTCATAGCAGCGCCGTCTAAAATTGCCACTAAAAAAGTGGTACAGGGCATTCGCCAGAAATTGGCTCAAGAAGGCCGCGACCCGTACTCTGTTAAAATTTATGCACTTTTGTCGATTGTCACTGATGAAACCGATGCAAAAGCACAGGCTAAGTTTAAAGAATATCAAAGCTATGGAAGCTATGATGGCGCTTTAACATTGCTGTCTGGCTGGTCTGGTGTTGATTTTTCACAATATCAACCGACCGATAAAGTTGAATATATTCAAACCAATGCCATTCAATCTTTATTAGACTCTTATGTAAATGCAGATCCAGAACGTGTTTGGACCATTGAAGAAATTGCAAATTGGAACAGCTTAGGCGGTAATGGACCTGTGTTAGTGGGTTCGGCAGAAACCGTTTCTGATGCTTTACAGCAATGGGTTGAAGATACCGATGTCGATGGCTTTAACCTTGCCTATATTTTGGCTCATCAAACCTTTGCTGATGTGGTCGAATTTATTGTTCCAGAGTTGCAAAAACGTGGGGTATATCAAACCTCTTATGCACAAGGAACATTAAGAGAAAAACTATTTGGTGCTGGGCCATATTTGCCTGAAAATCACCGCGGTGCAAAATATCGTAATCTAAAAGAGTTAAAACTTGCTGAGGCGAGTTAATATTTTGCAAAGCCGTTAAATAAATAGCTGGTTAAATACCAGCTTTTATTTTGTCTTTTTATATCGGTTTTACTGCTGAGTAAATAATGAAAAGATAATTCTATAATTTAGATTAAAACATCAGATTAATTTGTTTTTGTATTATGTGAATAATTATTATTTTGTTTCTGTTATTAAAGTTCAGGAATTATTAAGTGAGCACACAAGAACTCGATCATAACCATCGTTATGAAATTAAATCTCCCGATGATGTTTCACAATTAATTTCCAAATTTGCAGGGAAGGGTAAATCGAATAAAGTTATTTGGTTAGCACTGATTGGGGTGTTTATTGATGCCTATGATTTAACAACACTGTCCTTTGGTATTGAGCAAGTCATCTCAGAGTTTTCTTTAAGCCCTGTAATGACTGGTGTGGTAGCTTCAGCAATTGTTTGTGGAACCATTGTTGGTAACCTGATTGGTGGTTGGCTGACAGATAAAATTGGCCGTTATCGGGTCTTCATGGCAGACATGGTGCTGTTTGTCATTGCGGCAATTGTCGCAGGCTTTGCACCAAATGTTTGGGTTTTGATTTTAGCCCGATTTATTATGGGAATTAGTGTCGGTATTGATTTGCCTGTGGCAATGTCATACTTATCTGAGTTTTCTAAATTTAACGGGAGTAGCAATAAGGCAGCGCGTTTAGCCGCATGGTGCCCAATGTGGTATGCCGCTTCTTCGGTGTGTTTTGGTCTAGTTCTGGCGCTTTACTTTCTTTTGCCACCTGAGCATAGCAACTGGTTATGGCGAGCATCTTTAATTTTTGGAGCAGTGCCAGCGTTACTCATTATTTTTATTCGCGGTAAATATTTAACTGAATCACCAATCTGGCTTGCAAACCAAGGCGATTTAAAAGGTGCAGCTCAAGTTCTACAAGAATCCTATGCAATTAATGCAGTCGCTACAGTTGAAAAAGTAGAAAGAACTGCTGAAAAGAAAAAGCGCGAGGGTTTTGCAGTTTTATTTAATAAAACCTATTTGCCAAGAACGATTGTGGCCATTGTGATTCACATTTCGGTCGCATTTCAGTACACGACCATTGCCTTCTTTTTACCTTCTATTTTAACGCGCTTTTTCCACACAGATGTTTTGACGACCATTACTACAACACTCGGACTCAATTTGCTATTTGCATTTACGGGCGGGCTGTTAGGCGTATTTGTTGCTAGCAGATTTAAATCTCGTCATGTGTTGCTTACAGGCTTTTTACTCCAGTTTATAGCCCTCATTGCATTGGCATTAATTGGTGAACCCGGTAATAGCTTTTTACTCTACACCGCAATTGGCATGCTCGGGCTTTGGCTTTTTGCCGAAGGTTTTGGGCCTGGGGCACAAATGATGGTTTATCCAACCATGGCTTATCCTGCTTCGATTCGTGGCGTTGGTGTTGGCTTTAACCGTGCAGTAACGGGTGTTGCTCAAGCAATTGCTTTGTTTGTTTTACCGATCTGGATGGCGGGATATAAAACTGATGTTTACCTGATTATTTCTATCTTTGCGTTTATTCCTTTAATTGTGATTGGACTACTGATTAAGTTTGAGCCTACCGCCCAAGATGTCGATGTTATCGATGAAGATAAAACAGAACTTCCTCTCAATAATTCACCAGTAATCGACTAGAGTAAAAATAGATATCTAGATAAAAACAAAGGCCAACATCTGTTGGCCTTTGTTTTAAGAGTTAGAAGTAATAAGCAAAAATCACAAACGCTTTTTTATTCCATTTATCATTGGTTCCACCAGCCGCAAGGCCTTCACTGTCTCCTAGATATGGATCGTGTTTACCCACCAGTAACTCGGCTTGTACTGTCAATTTTTGATAGTTAAAGGCAATGCCGGGAATAAAACGGGTGGAGTCTTTAAAGCCATCTTGCTCTTTTCGATAAGAACTATAGTTTAGGTAAGGACGAACAGAGGTAATGGGGCCAAACTGCTGAGGAAATAAATAGCTGAGTTCGGCTGAGTAAATCTGACCTTTGGTTGCCGAGTTAAATGAATAATCAAAACCGCCCAAAGTCAGGTGGTCTTTATATTGGATGTCGGCATTATCAATGTCTTGATAACCAGCCAAAAGCTGTAAATTCCATTGATTGTAATTGGTATTGCTAAAAACTGAATAGACTTGGCGATCGCCATCTTGCCCTGAACGTTTATTTTTAATGGTGGAGTACCATGCAGAGGCGCCCAGTTGGGTAGAGAAATTTTCTTGGCCTAAGACATTTTTAAAGGTATGAGCACCGCGAACAACAATGGAGTTCTTTTCTTTAGTATTGGTGCCTTGTGGTACAGAGTCATCCGCATTGACAGGGTTGATACTAAACCGACTCGAGTCTTTGCTTTTACCTCTATAGGTGCCACCATCGGTAGGATAAAATGCGAGTTGTGCTTCATTGATTCCATCATTGAAATCATATTTCACCCCAAGGTTATGTACATCTTCCCAACCTGAACTATTGGCAATCCCTAAATAATAAGTATTTCCCCAAAAGCGACCCAAGCCAAAAGGAACTGGGTTTAAGCCAGCAATAATTTTACTGTTGTCATTAATTTTATAACCCAACCATGCATCGGTAAGCCAATTGGCATCGCCTAAACGCCCGTAATATTCATAAACCCGATAATCTAGGCGGCCAATCCATTTCGGGGAGTTGTAATCTAGCCATAATACCGCGTCATTAAAGGAAAATTTACTGGTCGTGGGATCAGAGTCAAAATCATAAACATATTTAGCCCGAACAGTACCACTCACTTTAAGTTGACCTTCTTCAGTATTACCAAAGGTAAGGGCCGCATGACTTGAAAGGCTAAATGCAATCAAAGACGTTGTAATTAATGTTTTTTTCAAAATTTGAGAATGTTTAAACAAAAGAATTTTTCTCCTCTTAAAAATAAAAATTAAATTTGCGTCATGTATAAACCAGAAAAAGATTTGTCCAAATCTTAATATTTGCAGAAGTTTTAAGATAAAAAGATAATAAAATCTGAACTTTATATAAAAGAATGAAAATTAATTAGATGCAAAACTCTGGATGCGATAAGCAAAAATAAAAATGACGAAATGAGTAGGATAAAATAATTAGAGTGGGTGTGTCAGGTTTTTCTCATCATGTGTTTTTTGAATATCCTTTTTAATTATTGATATATAAGTATTTTAATTTTATGGCTAATCTGTAAGATTGCTCGATATTTGCTTTTTACCAAAAGATAAAAACTTATATGAAAAAGTTATTTATTAAAAATAGATAAGCAACTCATATTTTTTTATTTTTCATTATAAAGCCAGCTGCATACCATGAGCTTATATTATTGAAAGATCATGAAATTATGAGCACAAAGACCAAACCGTTGATTATCACGGCAATTGTGGTTGTAGCAATTGTTGCATTTATCGTATGGCAAAATAAAAAAGACAATAATACAAGTGCTTCAGTTGGTGACAGCAAACCCGTCATCATTGCCTATCAAACAGGGGTTGACCCAAGCAAAGTTGCGCAGGCCAATGGGGAATATGAAAAACATAGTCAACGTAACATTCAATGGAAAAAATTTGATGCAGGTTCAGATGTTGTAAATGCACTAGCTTCAGGCGATGTCGTACTTGGCAATATTGGCTCAAGTCCACTTGCTGCTGCGGCAAGCCGTGATTTACCGATTGAAGTATTCTTAATTACATCAAAACTTGGTGGATCTGAAGCATTAGTGGTAAGTAATAAATCAGGCATTAAAACTCCTCAAGATTTAATTGGCAAAACCATTGCTGTACCGTTTGTTTCAACCACGCATTACAGCCTTTTGTCTGCACTTAAACATTGGAACATTCCAGAAGATAAAGTAAAAATTATTAACTTGCGTCCACCTGAAATTTCAGCTGCTTGGGAACGCGGTGATATTGATGCAGCATATGTGTGGGAACCTGCTTTAAGTAAAGCCAAAGCATCTGGTACGGTTTTAACCGACTCAAAACAAGTGGGTGAATGGGGCGCTCCAACTTATGACTTATGGGTTGTGCGTAAAGATTTTGCAGAGAAAAATCCTGATTTCTTAAAAGCTTTTGTTAAAACTACGCTTGAGCAACTTGAAAAATATAATCAAGATCCAGCCGCTTACGTTAAAGATGCCGATAACGTGCAAAAAATTGCGCAGCTCACAGGTTCTGATCCAAAAGATATCCCGCTTTTATTAAGTGGAAACATTTACCTAGACCACGCTCAGCAAAAACAAACGTTAGATGGTGAATTTTCGCAAAATATTTTTGATACAGCTAAGTTCTTAAAAGGTCAGGGCAAGGTCGATCAACTTAAAGCCGATTATAAAGGCAACGTGAATTCTTCATTTTTGCAGCCTTAAGGAGTTGTCATGAGTGTACTAGAAGCCAAACATATTCATCTGACTTTTCCTAAACAGCAAAAGCCAGTTTTACAAGACATTAACCTAACCATTGAAGAAGGTTCTTTAACCGTGATTTTAGGCGAGTCAGGTTGTGGCAAAACAACTTTGCTTAATATCTTGGCAGGGTTTCAAAAGCCGAGTTCAGGAGATGTCCTTGTAAATCATGAAGTGGTAAATGGTCCAGATGTAACCCGCGCTGTCGTGTTTCAGGATCATGCACTGCTTCCTTGGTTAAATGTTGCAGATAATGTTGGCTTCGCTTTGCAGTTAAAAGGTTTAAAGCGCTTGGATATCGAAGCACAAGTGAACGCAATTTTAAAAATTGTAGGTTTGAGTCACGTTGAAAAAGCCAATATCTGGGAACTTTCGGGTGGTATGAAACAACGTGTTGGTATTGCCAGAGCTTTGATCAGCCACGCGCCGTTTATTTTATTAGATGAACCTTTTGCGGCATTAGATGCTTTTACGCGTGAAAACATGCAGCAGTTAGTGCTCGATTTATGGATTCAACAAAATAAAAGCTTCTTTTTAATTACACATGACATTGAAGAAGCATTGTTGCTCAGCAATCAGTTAGTACTGATGACAGCGCATCCGGGAAAAATTGTAGAAACTCTACATCTCGATTTTGCTAATCGATATCGTCAGGGCGAGTCTATTCGTTCGATTAAATCGGACCCTCAATTTATTCAGCTCAGAGAGCAGCTGTTTGAAAGTTTAAGGGCACAAAAACAAAGCGGTAAGGAGGCGTTAACCACATGAGTACTAAAGATAACGTCTATGAATATGACAAAGCAGGGTTAAAACTTAAACCAGATGTGCAAACAGAAAATGCTTCATTTCTATCGTCATTTTTTGAGAAGCATCGCACTTTGGCAGTTAGCATAATTAGTGTGGGAAGTGTGGTTGCGCTTTGGTTCCTCATTACTGCTTTGCATGTCGTACCCGAACTGTTTTTACCGAGTCCACAGGCAGTCTGGCAAAAATTTATATCGGTTAGCCAAGAAGGCTTTATGAAGGCTACTTTGTGGCAACACTTGGCCGCTAGTATCTCTCGTGTGTTTTTAGCCTTGATTGCTGCCGTGGTGATTGGTGTACCAATGGGTTTATGGATGGGCCTGAACAAATGGGTTCGTGCTGTTCTAGATCCTTTGGTTGAATTATTACGTCCAATTCCACCGTTAGCTTATTTGCCGTTACTGGTGATCTGGTTCGGTATTGGCGAAACCACAAAAGTACTTTTGATTTTCTTCTCGATTTTGGCGCCTGTCATTATTAGTAGTGCACATGGTGTGTTAAGCCATCAGCTTAATCGTGAACGTGCTGCACTGTCGCTAGGAGCAAGTCAGGTACAAGTATTTTGGCATGTCATTTTACCCACAGCTTTACCTCATATTATTACTGGTATTCGTATTGGTTTAGGTGTGGGCTGGTCAACATTAGTTGCAGCAGAATTGGTTGCAGCAGACCGTGGTATTGGTTTTATGGTGCAATCGGCAGCACAGTTCTTAATTACCGATACGGTGATTCTGGGCATTATTGTGATTGCGATTGTCGCAGTTAGTTTTGAGCTGTTTTTACGTTGGTTACAAAAACAGTTTTCTCCTTGGTATGGTCAGCAGTTGTAGTAAAGAAGATGAATACAGTAGTAGCAAACTTAAATATTGAAGTGATCAAGCCTAACATTGGCGCAATTATTCACGATATTGATTTGAATGCGTTAAATGAACAGACAACGCAACAAATTCAGCAGGCTTTGCTTGATCATCAGGTCATTTTTTTTCGAAAGCAACAATTAGCGCCGCAAGCACAAGCAGACTTGGCCCGTAGTTTTGGTAGCTTACATGTGCACCCGATTTATCCTTCAATTGAAGATGTACCTGAAGTGATGGTGCTCGATAGTTGGAAACAAGACTTGCGTGACAATGAACTTTGGCACACAGATGTGACTTTTAGTAAAAATCCACCTTTAGGTTGTGTGTTGCAAGCCATTAAAATTCCACCTGTGGGCGGTGATACTTTGTGGTCGAGTAATACAGCAGCTTTTAAAGGGCTTCCGCTTGAGTTACAGCAAAAATTACGTGGCTTAACTGCAACACACGATATTCGGAAGTCTTTTCCACTTGAACGTTTTGCCCATAACGAAGAAGAACGTGAAAAGCTTTTGCAAACATTTAAGCGTAACCCACCAGTGGTTCACCCAGTGGTGCGTACCCATCCAGTTACAGGTGAGCCTCTGTTGTTTGTAAGTGAAGGCTTTACCACGCGTATTAATGAGTTACCTGAACAAGAAAGTGAGCAGTTGCTTAATTTATTGTTTGAACATGCGACCCAAGAAAAGTTTCATTTGCGTTGGAAGTGGCAAGATGGTGATATCGCGATTTGGGATAACCGTTGCACACAACATAAAGCATTATTTGATTATGGCGATGCCCATCGCATCATGCACCGGGCAACCATTAACGGTGATGTGCCATTTTATAAAAACGAACAACAGTCAGAGTTAGCTGAAGTTTAAGCCGAGCATAATTTATTTAAAAAAAGAAGATTAAAACGACTCAAACAACTAAAAGTACTGGGCCGATTCTTATTGAAAAGGCCCAGATCACTTATTTCATGGCAATCATTTGATGTGTCAAAAAATCAATAAATAGTTTTACTTTCTTCGATAAAATTTTACGATTGGGCCATGTCACATATAAATGAAGTGGCTGACTGGTGTAGTCCTCCAAACATTTCTGTAATTTACCTTCTTTGTAGTAAGGCTCAGCAATAAACTCTGGAAGAAAAACAATGCCGTGATCTTTTAGGCACATATCTAATAAGAGTTCGCCATTATTACAGGTCATTACAGGGAAGCAATTAAAGGAGACTTCTTTTTGATCTTTTTGGAAAATTAATTTCTTATGGCGGCTATCCTGATAATAAATCAGAAATTTATGTTCTTTAAGTTCTTCTAATGAGTCTGGTAATCCATGCTGATTAAAATACTCAGGTGTCGCATATAGATAGCGCTGATAGGTATTTAAAATTTTACTATTTGCTAAGTTTGGAGGAGAGCCATCTACGCGAATGGTTAAATCAAATTTATTATTATTCATGTCTAGTAGTTGATCAGTCATGAATAGATCAATTTTGATGCTGGGATATTTCTCAATAAAATCTGAAATAATATTTTGAAGAAAAATATTGCTAAAAGACATTGGTGTATTGAGCTTGAGTTCACCTTCTGGGTACTGCTGATTATAGCTAATTTCATAGGCAGCCCATTCAAACTCACTTAAAATGACTTTGCTATGTTGATAAAACTTTTCTCCACAAGAGGTGAGGTTCATCTGTCTTGTGGTTCGGGTTAGCAGTGTAGTTTTTAGGTCATTTTCGAGGTAGCAAACACGTTTGGCAACCAAGTCACGAGAGATATCGAGTGCTCTGGCTGCGCTACTAAAATTCCCATGTTCTACGACACTTACAAAAGTGGAAATACAGTCTAATCGATCCATGGATAAGCAAAAGTTAAAAAAATATATATGTATGATTAAACTATAAAAATTAAAAAGCAATCATTGATTTTATTGTATTCGTACAACATACAGATTCGTGCTGATTTAGTGTCTATGCTTTTACATTTTTATCTGTTTTGATAATGACCAGTAAGCAATTTAAATGCATTACACATAAGGAATAATGGAGTTTACCCATGAATAAATCACTTTTAGAACAACTTTCACCAACGAATTGTCAGGTTATTTTTATTGATCATCAGCCGCAAATGGCTTTTGGGGTACAGTCAATAGATCGTCAAGTATTAAAAAATAATACTTTAGGGTTAGCAAAAGCAGCTAAAACATTCAATATTCCTGTCACCATTACCACGGTTGAAACTGAAAGCTTCTCTGGTCATACCTATCCAGAACTTTTAGATGTATTTCCAGATGCTCCATTACTAGAACGTACTTCAATGAATTCATGGGATGACCAAAAAGTACGTGATTCGCTTGCAAAAAATAATCGTAAAAAAGTGATTGTTTCAGGTTTATGGACTGAAGTATGCAATAACACCTTTGCTTTTGGCGCCATGCTTGAAGGCGATTATGAAATTTATATGGTTGCAGATGCTTCTGGTGGTACATCGAAAGAGGCACATGACTATGCCATGCAACGCATGATTCAAGCGGGTGTTGTTCCGGTAACTTGGCAACAAGTATTACTTGAATGGCAACGTGATTGGGCACACCGTGATACGTATGATGCAGTTATGGCAATTGTACGCGAGCATTCTGGTGCTTATGGTATGGGTGTGGACTATGCCTATACGATGGTACATAAGGCACCTGAGCGTACAACATCAAAACACGAAGTACTTGCACCAGTTCCTGCAAAATAAGCAATAGTTGAGTTAAGGGTATTTCTATATTTAAGTTGATTTATTCGATTTTTGACTATATTGGATAAGTGGAAAAGCCATCTGCAACTGTTCGAGGCAGGACAAAATCTGAAAAGATTGTAATTGAACGAGTTTTGCAGATCTTGCGCTGCCTTAATGGCAGCTCAGGTTTGGTTACTTTTCCCGAAAGAAAAGTAACAGAATTAACTCCTCTTATTGGATGTAAAACGGTCAGACTCCGTCGTGTAAAATCAAAAAGAATAATGAAATATATATGTTGCTATACCTTTATTTTTTAGAACGATAATTCACAAGAATGGAGTTCAGAATGACCGAAATAAACCTCATACTCATAAACGGTAAAATCACAACATTAGACCCCAAAAGTCCAGAAGTACAAGCAATTGCGATTGCAGACGCTAAAGTCGTACTTACGGGTACAAATGATGAGGTTATGAAACTCGCAATACCAACAAGCAAAGTCATAGACTTAAATGGCCGTCGCGTTATACCGGGTCTAAATGACAGTCATCTGCATATTATTCGTGGTGGGCTAAATTACAATATGGAACTGCGCTGGGAAGGTGTGCCATCCGTTGCAGATGCACTACGCTTACTTAAAGAGCAAGCAGATAATACGCCAGCTCCACAATGGGTCCGTGTAGTAGGTGGTTGGACTGAGTTCCAGTTTGCTGAAAAGCGTTTACCGACTTTAGACGAAATTAATAAAGCTGCACCAGATACTCCAGTATTCGTTTTACATTTATATGCCAGTGCCTTGTTGAACCGAGCTGCGCTTGATGTATTAGGCTTTAACAAAGACACAGCGGATCCACCGGGTGGCAAGATTGTACGAGATGAAAAGGGTGAGCCAACAGGTCTATTGCTCGCTACTCCATCCGCTATGATTTTATATTCGACCTTAGGTAAAGCTCCGAAATTGCCAGTTGAAGACCAAGTCAATTCAACTCGTCACTTCATGCGTGAGTTGAACCGATTAGGCATTACTTCAGCAATTGATGCAGGCGGCGGCGGGCAAAACTATCCTGAAGATTATGATGTGATTAAGCAATTACACGATCAAAATCAAATGACGGTTCGAATTGCTTACAACCTATTTGCTCAAAAAGCAGGTCAAGAGCTTGATGATTATCGCCGTTGGACAGAAATGACATTTCCGGGCGATGGTGATGAGCTATTTAGAATGAATGGGGCAGGTGAGAACCTAACTTGGTCAGCGGGTGACTTCGAAGATTTCTATGAGCCACGTCCGGATTTACCAGAAAAAATGGAAGGTGAACTCGAAGCCATTGTAGAGCACTTGGCTGAAAAGAAATGGCCATTCCGTATTCATGCAACCTATGATGAAAGTATTAATTGCTTGCTCAATGTGTTTGAGCGCGTCAATTCAAAACAGCCATTTGCAACTCGATTTATTATTGACCATGCCGAAACTGTATCTGAGCGTAATATCGAACGTATTGGTGCGTTGGGTGGTGGGATCGCCATTCAACACCGTATGGCATATCAAGGTGAGATTTTTGTAAAACGCTATGGTGCCGAGGCTGCTCAGGCAACGCCACCAGTTAAGAAAATGTTAGAACTTGGTGTTCCTGTGGGCGCGGGGACAGATGCGACTCGTGTTGCTTCTTATAACCCTTGGGTGTGTTTGTATTGGCTAAGTACTGGTAAAACAGTTGGTGGTTTGCCACTCTATGATGAAAAAAATCTGTTAGATCGGCAAACAGCACTCAAACTCTGGACTAAAGGTTCGGCTTGGTTCTCAGGTGAACAAGATGTCAAAGGTTCATTAACAGCAGGGGAACTTGCCGATCTGGTCGTATTGTCTGATGACTACTTCAAAGTTGAAGCAGAAAATATCCAATGGATTGAGTCTGTACTCACTGTTTTAGGCGGAAAAGTGGTATATGCAGGTGCAGAGTTTAAGCAAGACGATCCACCGTTACCACCCGCATCTCCAACATGGTCGCCAGTAAAACGCTTTGGTGGTCAGTGGCGTTTATCTGAAAATCGTAATGCACCTTCGAATCAATCATTACAGTCACAAAGTGCATTGTGTGAATGTGCTAGCAGTTGTGGCATGCATGGACATAGCCACTCATGGATGCTTGATGTTCCTGTAAATGACAAAGATAAAAAATCTTTCTGGGGTGCACTCGGGTGTTCTTGTTTTGCATTTTAAATAAAACAGTATGGGAACCTGTCTGGTTAAATGGCTTGCTTCCCTAAGGTATGTACGATGAAAATGTACTTGTTATCTTTGGCTGTAGGGTTGCTCGTTGGTGTCTTATATTATGTTTTAAATGTTAAGTCACCAGCTCCACCTCTTGTTGCATTAGTCGGATTATTAGGCATGGTAATAGGAGAGCAACTCCTTCCTTTTATCAAATCCTATTTTTAATCCGTTTCATTCAAAAAAAAGCTAAATGGTTCCATGCCATTTAGCTTTTTATATTAATAAGTATCTTCAATTACTTTATACGACGGCCTTGATCATCAATGATTACTTCACCATCTTCTTTTGCAAAATAGCCTAAGTTTTGTGAATCTAAAATGTCTAAAACAATTTCAGAAGGGCGGCAAAGTCGTGTGCCTTTTTGTGTAACCACAAATGGGCGATTAATTAAAATTGGGTATTGAACCATAAAATCAATTAACTGTTCATCAGTCCAATGGGCTTGTTCCAACTCTAAATCTTTATATGGATCAACATTTTTACGAATCGCTTCTCGTACAGTTAGGTTTGAATCCTTAATAAGTTGGATCAGCTCATCTTTACTTGGAGGTGTTTGTAAATATTCAATAACGATAGGTTCAAACCCAGTATGACGAATGAGTGCCAAGGTATTGCGTGAGGTGCCACAAGCAGGGTTATGATAGATCTTCACTAATTCAGTCATGTTCCAGTTTCGCATTGGTTAAAGAAAAAGTATTACGCTTAAGAAATATAACAAAATTTATTTGTTTAGGGTTTTATTAAAGTGCCTTTAGACGGGCACTTTTTATTATCCAGCTTTTAAACTCAAGTCATCGTAGGTAATAGTTTTTGCATGAGCTCAATGAAGTTTGAAACTTTAGCTGAATTTTCATTTTCTCGTGTAATCAAGTAAATAGGAGCATTCAGTTTTATGGAGTCATCAAACTCGCGATATACAATTTCATGTTCCCAAAAGTTATGCATTGAGGCTGGCACAATGGTTATACCAATTCCAGCCGCCACTAAATTTAATGTTGCGGTAGGACGAGGTGCTTCCTGAATAATGCGTGGACTAAAGCCTGCTTGATAGCAACTATATAAAATATTGTCGTATAAACCTTGTCCTGAAGAACGACGATATAAAACAAAATTTTCATTTGATAAGTCACTTGAACTAACTTTTTCTTTATGTGTAAGTGGATGCCCTATAGGCAAGGCCACCACCATTGGTTCATCTAATATGTGAATATGTTTTAATCCAATATCGCGACTAATCGGTGCTCTTAAAAAAGCGATATCAAGCTTTTCCGAAATTAATCGATCTAATTGTTTTTGGCTGCCAGCTTCTTCAAGCTTGGTTTGTACCTTTGGATATATTTCCCGATATGAACGTAATACTAATGAAATAAGTGGGTGTAAGCCCGCGGAACTTGTAAAACCAATATTAAGTTGACCTGTTTTACCTTGGCTAACATCTTGAACTAATTTTGGAATATGTTTGGCATGTTCTAATAAAATTTGTGCTTCTTTAAATAATGCTAAACCTGCTTCTGTCGGTTCAATGCCACGTGGCTGGCGAATAAGTAACTGTGTACCGAGTTCTTCTTCCAGTTTTTTTAGTAAACGTGTTAAAGGCGGCTGTTGAATAAATAATCGGTTTGCCGCGTGAGTAATATTTCTTTCTTCGACGACCACTACAAAGGCGTGGAGCTTGTGCAAATCGAGCATAGAAATACCTTTAGAGTATGGTTAGCGAAAATAAAAGCATTTGTAGATATGTCATAAAAGTAGCATTCTATTTGAGTCAGATAAAGTGAAAAGTAACGAAAATGAACCATGTTGAGATTGCCGTGCAGAAGGAGACCGTACCGACCTGCACAGAACTGTTTTTAGGTTTTTTAACATTAGGTTTAATCGGATTTGGTGGCGTATTGCCTTTAGCGCGTAAAGTCGTTGTAGAGCAACGACAGTGGTTAAGTCCTGAAAAATTCACTGAGTTACTAGGTCTGTGTCAATTTTTACCGGGCGGCAATATCATTAATTTATCTGTTGCGATTGGCATGGAGTTTCGCGGTGTCCGTGGAGCGGTGAGTTCACTGATTGGCTTGATCCTTGCGCCTACGATAATTGTTGTACTTTTACATTATGTCTACGAGCAGTTCCAAGACAACCTTATGGTTAAGCATCTTTTTGAAGGGTTAGGAGCAGCAGCAGCTGGGCTCCTGGTTGCAACGGGCTTAAAAATGTTGAAACCATTATTACGTAATCCAATAGCGATGTGTGTTGTTGTGGCAGCAATTGTTAGCATTGCTTTTCTAAAAATCTCCTTGCTTTTGACCATGCTGATTTTGTTGGCACTTTATTCAACTATTATTTGGAGACGTGTGTAATGGGTGCAGTTCTACTTACTTTAGCCATCATTTTTACTCAATTGTCTCTTATTGCATTTGGTGGCGGAAATACAATTTTGCCTGAAATGCAACGCCAAGTCGTTGATATTCATCATTGGATGACGGCACAAGAATTTAGTGCATTGTTTGCCATGGCTCAAGCAGCTCCCGGTCCAAACATGATGATTGTACCGTTGGTAGGATGGCATGTAGCAGGGTTGTCAGGTCTACTGGTAACGTCTACTGCTAAATTTTTACCTTCATCAATTATTACTGTGTTTGTAATGAGAGGCTGGTCAAAATTTAAAGATAAGAAATGGCGCCGTGTTTTACAGCTTGCTTTACAACCTGTCACTGTGGGAACTGTGCTTGCCAGTGCGTGGATAATTTCTGAGGCAGCGGCAATAAATACTTTACTTGTCATTATGGTAGTCATTGCAACTTTATTATCTTTAATTAAAAAGGTTCATCCCTTGCATGTCTTGATTGCTGGGGCGGTATTTGGTGTGGTCTTACTCTAGTTTAACCAGTTTGCCGACCTGCGCTGGATGAGTTTAGGTTGGCTTTTTTTTTTGATGAAGTAAATAATAATTAGATCTAAAAAACCGATTAAATATATAAAAACATACTGTTTCACCTATTTTATGTTTTAACGTACTATGCATCTATTGAAAGAATTTGGATGCATTGGAGTAAAAACAGATGTTAGATCAAAACATTAAAACTCAATTAAAAGCTTACTTAGAACGTTTAGAAAGTCCAATCGAATTAGTTGCTGCTTTAGATGAATCAGATAAAGCTGCTCAAATTAAAGAATTAGTGACTGAAATTGCCGAACTTTCTGACAAAGTGACTGCCCGTTTTGATGGCAACAATACACGTCGTCCAAGCTTTGGTGTGGCTAAAGCAGGTGAACAGCCTCGTGTGTTCTTTGCTGGCTTACCAATGGGCCATGAGTTTACATCTTTGATCTTGGCACTGTTACAGGTGTCTGGCTATGCACCAAAAGTTTCTGATGAAGTGCTCAACCAGATTAAAGGTTTAAACCTCAAAGCAAACTTTGATGTATTTGTATCGCTAAGCTGTCATAACTGTCCGGATGTGGTACAGGCGCTTAATCTGATCGCGATTTATAATCCGAACACAACAGCAACCATGATTGATGGTTCATTCTTCCAAGACGAAGTTGAACAACGCAAAATCATGGCTGTTCCAATGGTGTTCCAAGACAACGAACACATTGGTCAAGGTCGTATGACCCTTGAAGAAATTGTCGCGAAACTTGACACTAACTCAGCTGAAAAAGATGCAGCAGTACTCAATGCCAAAGATGCTTTTGATGTATTGGTGATTGGTGGTGGACCTGCGGGTGCAACAGCAGCAATCTATGCAGCACGTAAAGGTATTAACACAGGTATCGTAGCTGAACGCTTCGGTGGTCAGGTCATGGATACCATGGACATTGAAAACTTCACATCTGTGCAAAAGACTCAAGGTCCTAAGTTTGCTGCTGAAATGGAAGCACATGTTCGTGAATATGATGTGGATATCATGAACCTACAACATGTCAGCAAAATCACGGGTGCAAACCAAACGATCAATGGTCTAGTTGAAGTTGAACTTGAAAACGGTGCAAAACTTGAATCGAAAACTGTGATCCTATCAACAGGTGCACGTTGGAGAGAAATGAATGTACCGGGTGAACAAGAATACCGTACCCGTGGTGTTGCGTATTGCCCACACTGTGATGGCCCATTGTTCAAAGGCAAGCGTGTTGCCGTGATTGGTGGTGGTAACTCAGGTGTTGAAGCTGCAATTGACCTTGCAGGGATTGTTGAGCATGTGACTCTGGTTGAGTTCGATACAAAACTTCGCGCTGACCAAGTTTTGCAAAACAAACTGCATAGCTTGCCAAACACAACTGTGATTATGAATGCGTTAAGTACAGAAGTGTTAGGCGACGGATCACAAGTGACTGGTCTTAAATATAAAGACCGTGCCACTGATGAAGAGCAAGTGGTTGAACTTGCAGGGATCTTTGTACAGATTGGTTTACTGCCAAATACTGACTTCTTGAAAGACAGTGAAGTTGAGTTAACCAACCGTGGCGAGATCATTGTGAATGACCGTAACGAAACCAATGTCAAAGGTGTATTTGCTGCGGGTGACTGTACCACTGTGCCTTATAAACAAATTATTATTGCCACAGGTGAAGGCGCTAAAGCATCACTCTCTGCGTTTGATTACATCATCCGTTCTGGGCAATAAAATTTAATTCCAAAACAAAAGAGCCAAAGGACAATCTTTGGCTCTTTTTCTTTTACGGTTTATATAAACCGTGTTCGACTAAATGCTCTCTTAAAATACGACGTAATTCTAATACAGCTTGTGGTGTGAGCTGGATTGAATGACCGCCTGGAAGAACTTTCTCAGATTTTGCACCTTCTAGGTGAGCGCTCTTATAGGGAACGATACCATCGGTAATCACATTTGGGTCATTACTCTTGGTAATGTTACCCATAATTGAGTGGAAGACTAATCCTTGGTGCGGATTAATATTTTCCGTAAGTTCCATAAATTTAGATTGATGACTCAAATCACTTGGACCATTTTGAATAAGGCCGCTATCAATATTACTCAAGAAATCTTTAACATCTAAATTTTCAGTGGTGAGTGAGGTCGCTACAGCCGACAAAAATGCACCCGGTAAACGAATAATTTTACGTGCGGCTAACGTAAACCAACGATCTGCATAATCTGTCCCTCGATGAGGAGAAGCTAAGAAAATTGCACGATCAAAATTATTGATTGAATGCATTTGCAATCGTTCAGTAACCATTGGATGTTTCTTAAAGCGATTTTGCTGACGAATCGTCATCAACTCTAAAGCAGGCTTGGTAATATCACCATCGCTGACCAGTAAGCGGCTAATAATACCTCCCATACTATGGCCCACAAGAACAGCATCATGTGCAGCAGGGTCACTAGGGTTCAAAGAACCAAAAGCTTGCTTAAGTAGGGCATAAGTTTGGAAACGGCTTTCCAGAATCGGCATATTAGTTGAATAAAAAACTTGCCAAACTTGATAGTTATCTCTTAAAACCGTGTCACCCATAACATCATTGGTCAAAGCAATCCATGCCTCAGGACTACTTGCTAGCCCATGCACCAACACAATAATTTTTTTGTTTGGGTTGTATGGCTCAAGCATATAAAGATGCGGCATGGTCAAGTGCTGATCACGATCAATCAGACTTAAATAAGCTGCCACACCTAAATTATTTTCGGCCAGCCATAGACCATAAGGTGCAGAGAAGTTGGCAGCTAGAGGATATTGCTTACCAGCGACATTAATATTATCGGTGCGGTAAGGGTCATAAACCCGAATTACGAATTCAGAATTATTAATAATTTCTTCGACAGTGGTCGCATGTTTTGGTTCAGCGACAATAGTTGCAGCCAAATAACGTGCATGATGAATATTCGGGTTCACACCATTTTTATAATTGTATTTAAGCGGGTCTAAAATATATTCATTGATATCTTCTTTTCCTGAAGTCGGAAAAACAGCGACAAATTCAGATCCAAAACCGTCACGACGGTTAATGGTTCTTAACCCTGAAAAATTTAAATTATAACTAGAAATTAACTTTTCTAATTTTTGACCCGTTAATTGTCGATGAAATTCAAAATCAATGGAATAAACACTTTTACCAATTTGAATTTTAGGTTGAACACCATTTTTTTGAGGGTATCTCAAATCATAAATACCGACCATTTTGGCAATTGCCTGATTATAGAAGTCCCGAATTTGGACTTGTCTATTATCAAAAATACGGTCGGTAGGTTGACGCTTGGTTGAAAATAAATAGGCGTAACTATAACGAATACTTTTATCAAGTAAATTTAATTGCTGATCTAAACAATCATCATATTTACTTTGAATATTGGTTTGTTCTTCTTCGGACTTATGTTTAGTAAACCTACTAATTTTACAATCTGAGGAATCTGATAAAGCCATTGCTTTTGCCAGATACATTTCACTTGCAGCTGATAAAAACTGTTCATCTAAAATTTGAGGAAGTTTTTTGAGTTGATTGACACAGTTATCAGGGGTGTCCGTACAAACTTTAGCTTCCTGACCCGACATTGATAAAACATTCAGGCTTGCTTCGCTGAGTTTATCTTGTGTAAGAATACTATTGCGTTCATTTGCAATAGTTACATTCAAAGCTTGCTGTTTAACATTAACGACCTGACAACCACTCAGAATTGAACCGAGTAGTATGACCGTCAATACTGTTTTGCTTCTTTTTATTGAAAACATTATGGTCAAAATTTAGTGGCTCAATGGTAGGTAGATCATACAAATTTTAAAATATTTTTCAAATGATCAAATAAAAAAAAGGGCTGTCAAAACAGCCCTTTTTTATCTAATTACACTTATTTTTTAGGTGTCGCACTTGGGGTAGTTGCAGACATTGCTGGGTTAGTTAAAACTTGCCATACATTCCAACGACCTTGTTTTTCAATTTCTTGAATTAAACGATCAGCAATTTCCGATTCATCCGGATATTTCACTTTATAATTTTTAAGTGTCTGAATCGCGTTTTTCTTTTGTTCCATTGCAATATAGTTGTTTGCAGAAGCTAGATACGCTTCTTGAACATTACCTTTAATGGCTTTATCTAAATATGGAATTGCTTCACGTTGGCCACCACCTTCAGATAAGCCAAAACCAAACCAGAAGTTTGCTTCTGCGTCATCTGGGCTAATTTTTAAAAGACGTTGAGCATATTCTAAAGATCGAGTGGTATGAGCAGTACCTAAATCAAGGTTACGTGCAAGAACACTTGCTTTAAAAGCGCGAAGTAAAATATCAAATGACGCATTTGGATTTGCAGCAAGTGTATCAAGTTGCTGTGTTACTTCTTTAAGTTTACTTTCGAAGCCTTTACGTTCTTGACGATCAGTAAAGCGAGGTGGGTAGTGACGAGCTTTGCCTTCTACTAACTGTAAGAAGTCATCAATGCTCGTAACATCAATTTCATTTTCACCAGCTAAAACAGCGTATTTCATTGAACGCTGTGAATTATTTACAGTCGGAACAATCAGTTTATTGACGTCGAGAGTAAGTTGTTTAGTTGGGTCATCTTGACGATTAACTACCATTTTGGTTACTGGCTGTGCGGCAGCGTCTTTTAACGCAACTTCAAATGCTGGCGGTTGATCATAGTTAAAAGGATTTAGTGCATAAAAAGGAGGAGTAAGCTCTGGTTCCTTGAAAACAAAAGGCTCAATTTTTTGTTGTTTTACAGGTGCCATTGTACAAGCTGTTAAACTTGAGGTCGCAAGGATGATATATGCCAAAGGCTTAAAATTCATAGGATCTTCCGTTCATTTTAGTAAAGTCAGATTTGGTAGTGGTAAGTCTAGGAAAAGCTAAACCGACATGCAAGGGTAAGCGTGTTACATTATGAATCAAGAATATTACGTTTTTGATATCTTGTTTTGTGCACCACATTCACGACGTACTTCTTCAAGAATTTTTAGCTCTTCATCGCTAAAAGGTTGTTCATCTTGGTTTTCTTTTTTGAAGCTAGGATCTAGCTCTGATAAACGCTGACATAAATTATTCATACGCGTTTCATTGTGCTGAATACGATCAAGCAAAACGCGCATACCTTCTAAAATAGGATCTGACTGATCAGCAGTTGTCGCATATGGGGCAAAACCAATACTTTGTGCATAATCGCGGCGACGTTCTTCATCTTTATCTTTAGTTCTGTCGGCATCTTTATAGATATATCGTGCAGGGTTTCCTACAGCAGTTACTCCGGCAGGAACAGCTTTGGTCACTACAGCATTTGAACCAACTTTGGCACCTTTACCTACGGTAAATGGACCCAAAATTTTCGCACCAGCACCAACAACCACACCGTCTTCTAAAGTTGGATGGCGTTTACCAGTTTTCCATGTGGTACCACCTAAAGTAACACCATGATAAAGCGTAACATCATCACCAATTTCAGCAGTTTCACCAATCACAACACCCATGCCATGATCAATAAAAAAACGCTTACCGATTTTAGCGCCAGGATGAATTTCGATTCCAGTTGCAAAACGGCTAAATGAAGAAAGTAGGCGAGCTGCACCTTTACAGTCTTTTTGCCATAATTCATGTGCAACACGATGCATCATAATTGCATGAATACCTGGGTAAGTCGTAAGAACTTCAAGTGTATTGCGGGCAGCAGGATCTCGCGCAAATACAGCCTTTATATCTTCTTTAAGCTGCTTAAGCATTGGGTTGATCCTCCTTGTCAGATAATGCTTTTTTCCATTTACCGCTTGTTAAAGCTTGCACGCGACTAAAAATACCGCGAAGTAAATGATATTCCATACGATCTAATTGTATACGACCAAATAAACGACGCAAGCGTAAAGGTAATAAACGTGGATTTTCTGGATCTAAAAATTCAATTTCAGTCAGCATTTTTTCAAGATGAGGATAAAACTCTTCCATTTGTTGCTGAGTCACCAAAGGTTCATCCCATTGCATGCTTTGGCCTTGCACTAATGGCATTTCATCTACATTCTGATCGACTTGCTCTTGCTCAAGAGCAGACATTCGAAGTTCATAACATACAACTTGAATTGCTTGCGCAACATTTAACACGCCATAGTCCGGATTGACAGGAATCGTTAAATGATAATTTGCCAGTGCTAATTCTTCGTTAGTTAAACCACGGTCTTCACGGCCAAAAACAATAGCAATTTGTTGGCCTTGAGCGGTTGCCTTAATAGCTTCTTTAGCCGCAGGTCGAACATCAAGCAAAGGCCAAGGAATAGTACGACTACGTGCACTTGTTCCAAATACTAAATGACAATCTTTAATCGCATCTTCTAAGGTGTCTACAATCTCAAGATGTTCAAATAAATCTTGAGCACCCGCAGCAAGCGCTTGTATATCTGGATGAGGATATGTTTTAGGTGATACGAGAACTAATTTAATTAGTCCCATTGTTTTCATGGCACGTAAAGCACTACCAATATTGGCAGGCAAAGTCGTATTTACCATGACAATACGCACTTGTGCTAATTGTTTTGACACGGTGGTGTGGTCAAACGAACTCATAAGATTTCCAGAAATTACGAATATTGAGAAACTTCGCTTTGGTATAAATCCAATGCATCGTCCATAGACATACCCGCAGGAGGAGGGGCAACAGCATGTGGACGAACAGGGTCTGCTGCTTTAGCTGCTTTCGACTTTACTTGATACTCAATATAGATATTATCTTTACCAAAATAATCTCTGAGTTTAGCAAGTAATTCGTCTAGAGGAGCGACTTTCCATTGCGGACCAAACTGAAGTTCGGCTTGAGCATAGGGTTGATCAATCTGTAACTGTAGAGTGATATGTTGATGCATATCTACATTGCAAAATGGCAAGATCATGTTTTGTAGATCTTTTGCCAATGTTGGCTGCATAAACTCTTCTGTTAATTTGATTTGAATACTGTTAGCACGTTTTTGTCTTATTTCATTTAATGTGAAAGCTTTGGTTAAACGTCCCATTGGACGGTCAAAGCCTTCTCGTTCATAGATTTCGCCTTCGAAAACTACAACACGTTCCACTTGAACGATATCTTTAAAACGTTGGAAGCGTTCATGGTTACAGCTGACTTCAATACGTGCCGTGCCATCATCTAGTACAATAACTACACGGTTCGGGAAGTTTGCGACATCAATAACCAAACCTGCGTAAACCGTAGTAACACCACGACGTGTAGCTGTAATTTCATTTAGTTTTACGGGAACAAAAGATTTGAGTTCTTGTCGGTAAACATCAATTGGATGGCCAGTTAAATATAAACCAAGTGTATCTTTTTCGCCTTTGAGACGAACTTCGTCACTCCACGGTTTAACTGGTTTAGCTGGCTTACGCTGAACTTCTTCAACCTCACCAAATAAATCCATAATACCGCTTTCACGGTTACTTCGAGCTTGATCAGCAGCTTGAACAGCTTCAGGCAATTGTGCCATTAAGCTTGCTCGTTCGATTCCCAAGCAATCGAGTGCACCCGCGCGAATTAAAGCTTCAAGAGTACGTTTATTGATTTTCTTCAAATCAATACGATGGCAAAAATCGAATAGATCTGTATACGGACCAAATTGTCGACGAGAGTCAATGACTGACTGCATTGCTTGTTCGCCAACGCCTTTAATCGCACCTAAACCGTAAACAATCGTTTTATCATTACTTGCATGGAAATGGTAAGTCGACATGTTGACTGATGGTGGTAAGACCTCAAGATTATTATTTCGGCAGTCATCGATCAAGAATACAACACTGTCCGTGTTCTGCATTTCCGATGTCATTACCGCTGCCATAAACTCAGCAGGGTAATGCGCTTTTAACCATGCTGTATGGTAGGCAACCAGCGCATAAGCAGCGGCGTGAGATTTGTTAAAACCATAGCCGGCAAACTTTTCCATATAGTCAAAGATATGGTTTGCAGTACTTTCATCAATCCCTTTTTCAGCAGCACCTTCTAGGAAAATTTCACGCTGCTTGACCATTTCCTCAGGTTTCTTTTTACCCATTGCACGGCGTAATAAATCTGCGCCGCCTAATGTGTAACCTGCACAGATCTGTGCAGTCTGCATTACCTGTTCCTGATAAACCATAATCCCGTAAGTTGGCTCTAATACACCTTCTAAAAGAGGATGGAGATATTCAAAATCTCCACCATGCATACGGTGAATAAAGTCAGGAATCAGGTCCATTGGACCTGGACGATACAATGATACGAACGCAATAATTTCTTCAAATTTACTTGGACGCGCTTCTTTAAGCATCCGTTTCATGCCGACGGATTCAAACTGGAATACCGCTGTCGTATTTGCATCGGCAAACACAGAATATGCTTTAGCGTCGTCTAGAGGAACATGCAAGATATTGAGTTGATCATTACTGTCGCGGTTTTTATTAATATTTTGAATCGCGTCTTCAATAACGGTTAAGTTACGTAAACCCAAGAAGTCGAACTTGACCAGACCCGCTGCTTCTACATCGTCTTTATCATATTGAGCAACGCGGTTTGTTCCATCTGCATCACAAAGTACAGCCGAGAAATCGGTAATTTTACCGGGTGCAATAACTACACCTCCGGCATGTTTACCGGTATTTCGGGTAACACCTTCTAATTTTAATGCCATTTCCCAGATTTCGCTTGCATCGTCGTTATCTGGGTTAGATGGGTTGGTCACAATATCTTTAAGCTGTGGTTCCATATCAATAGCGGTAGCTAAATCCACACCGAGTGGTTTGGTAGGCACCATTTTTGAAATACGGTCAGCTAAACCATAAGATTTACCCAATACACGCGCAACGTCACGGATTGCACCTTTTGCTGCCATGGTTCCGAAAGTTGCAATTTGTGAAACGGCTTCGCGACCATAAGTACGTGATACGTAATCAATAACGCGGTCACGTCCAGCAATACAGAAATCGACGTCAAAGTCGGGCATCGATACACGTTCTGGGTTCAAGAAACGTTCGAAAAGTAGATCGTAACGAAGAGGGTCAAGGTCAGTAATTTCTAAGCTATAGGCGACTAATGAACCTGCACCTGAACCACGACCTGGCCCAACAGGAACACCATTACTTTTTGCCCATCGAATGAAGTCCATGACGATGAGGAAGTATCCTGGGAAACCCATTTTCAGGATAATACCAACTTCATAATCAATTCGTTCATCGTAAGGCTTACGAATCTCAGGCCAGTCTTCGCCACGTTTTTCAACAGGGTAAAGATAATTTAAGCGTTCTTCCAAACCTACTTTAGATAAATGTTCAAAATAAGTATCGATGGTAAAACCATCTGGAATTGGATAGTCAGGTAAAAAGTAAGTGCCGAGTTGCAGTTTAACGTTGCAGCGTTTAGCAATGTGATAGGTGTTCTCGATAGCACTAGGAATATCAGAAAACAATTCGATCATTTCATCTGAGGTTTTAAAGTGCTGCTCAGGACTATATATGCGTGGACGGCGATTATCTGCTAGTACATAACCATCAGCGATACAAACACGAGCTTCATGTGCTTCGAAATCTTCTTTTTCTACAAAGTGCACATCATTATGTGCAACGACACCAATATTATATTGTGCAGCAAGTTTAGCTGCTTCTTGAATAAAGTCTTCTTCACCAGGACGGTCGGTACGTGTTAAAGCAAGATAAACACGGTTACCAAATTTTTCGAGCCATGCTTCTAAAAGGGGAGCAGCTTTTTGCGGGTTAGATGAACAAAGCATCTGACCAACATCACTATGCTGGCCAAGTAAAACAATAATATCTTGATGCTGTTCAAGTACCCATTCTTTTTGTACACATGGAATACTGAGCTGTTGTCCTTCAATAAAACCGCGTGAAACGATTTCGGTGAGACTTTTCCAGCCAACATCACTCATTGCAAGTAATGTTGCACGGTGTTGAGCATCATCAAGGCGAATTGTGCTACCTAAAAGAGGCTTAATACCTTTTTTTAAACAAGCATTATAAAATTTTACCGCAGCATGGAGGTTAGAGAGGTCAGTTAATGCCAACGCTGGCATTTGGTCTTTAACCGCAGCATTGACCAAGTCAGGTATGCGAACTATCGACTCTGTAATCGAAAATTCTGTATAAATACCTAGATGAACAAACTGCATAAACCAATCCTTAATGCGACCGAAGCATAGTTTAACACGCAAAGTTAAAAGGAAATGGTTAATATTTTGGCAAACTGTTAAGGATTTTATTATTTAAGAAGAATGAGTTGAACAACTATTGTACAGAATTAATATAAAAGACATTATTTTTATAAAATATGACCAGCTCAAACATTTAGGCTTGAGCTGGTTGGAAAACTTAGTACTGCCAGAACATACGTTGAATTTCTTTAGCGTCATTAGTCTTGGTAAGAGCTAATGCTGCAAGAAGACGTGCTTTCTGTGGGTTTAAATCATGAGCAGCTACCCAACCATATTTATCGTCAGGTTGTTCAGCATTACGTAATACGAAACCTTGTGGAACACGTGATGAGCGGATAATTTGAATACCGTTCTTGTCGTGAAGATTTTGTAAAGTTGGTACGATATAGTTCGCAACTGAACCGTTACCAGTACCTGCATGGATAATCGCTTTAGAGCCAGCTTTTGCATATGCTTCATAAGCATCTGGAAGCATAGAGTCTGAACCGTAAACGATTTGTACCAGTGGAAGTGCATCACCTTTAATATTTTCAATATTAAATTCTGAAGCATTAGTAAAACGTTTTACAGACTGTCTGAACCAGTATGGCTTGCCTTCAACTAATGTACCTAAAGCGCCCCATTGGCTAACAAAAGCATTTGTATGAATGTTAATGCCTTTAGTTACATCACGTGCAGCAAAAATAGAGTCGTTCATAAGAACCATAACGCCTTTATTTTTTGCATCATCAGAAGCTGCTAAAGCAACTGCACTATAAAGGTTAAGTGGTCCATCTGCTGAAAGAGCAGTTGAAGGACGCATTGAACCAACAATAACAATCGGTTTATCAGTGTGAACAACCAGATTTAAGAAAAATGCTGTTTCTTCTAAAGTATCTGTACCGTGAGTAATCACAACACCATTAACAGATGGTTTTTTTACCAGCTCATTTACTTGACGAGCAATTTGTAATAATTCCTTGTCAGTAATACTTTCAGAAGCGACCTGTAATGCTTGAATACCAGTTACATTCGCCAAATCTTTGATTTGTGGAACTGCATTAATTAAGGCATCAACTGGAACTTTTGCAGCTGTGTACGTTGCACTGTTTGCTGAACTTGCGCCAGCACCTGCGATAGTACCGCCAGTGGCAACAACAACTACATTGTTTTTTGCGTAAAGTGGGAGAGAGCAGGCCAATAAGCCCATCGCTAAACCTAAAGATTTAACAGTTTTAGTCAACATCGAAAATATCCTTATGAAGTGACGAAAGTAAAAAAAGTTTGTCGAATATGTCTGCTTTTCCTAAGCAAAATACATACCATGTAAAACATATTCGTAACTTGCTGAATAAGAAGCATCCTTGAATAGCATTTTGTTTCACCAACAATTACTTAGTCATTGCTTTTATTCAGCGTTAATAAATATCATGAATAAAATAAAAAATCTATTAAGTTTTTCTAATTTATCGCGATTTGTTTGCTTTTTAATATAACGAAAGCAAATGATTTTTTTATCATTATAAAATAAAAAAATAATGGGTGTGATGGGGCTTTTATTTACCATTTGGTATTTATATATCATTGATTGTATTTATTATTATTTATAAATAAAATTATATAATTTTTTTAGTAGATAAACTAAATAATAATTTCAATAGTTTAATATAATTAAGTGGTCATGAAATGAATTAAAATTTAATCACTTGGTATTTATTTATAAGAATATAAATTTTGTTTGGGTGTTTTTTATTCTATTTTTAAGGTTTTCATTAAGAAAATTTAATAGGGGTTAAGGCGTATTATTTGGTTCATTATTTAATATAAAAATATGGATAAATTTTTATTGTTTAATTTTAGAATAAAAAGAAGAGCAATTTTATAAGGTCATATAAAATTGCTCTTAAGTTGGGAGAGTGGGAGAAAAGAGAAACTTAAGCGGTCGTTTGTTCTTGAGTTGATTGAATTAATACAGGCTCTGGTAATACTTCAGTATCAGCTACTTTTTCGCCTTCGAGCTTGGCAACAACTGCGGTAGCAATACTGTTACCTACTACGTTTGTTGCAGTACGGCCCATATCAAGGAACTGATCAATACCAAGTAGTAAGAGAATGCCTGCTTCTGGTAAATGGAACATGGTGAGTGTTGCTGAAATAACTACAATAGAAGCTCGTGATACACCCGCAATACCTTTGCTTGTTACCATAAGAGTTAACAGAATTAAGATTTGCTGAGTGAAGCTAAGATCGATGTTGTAAGCTTGAGCAATAAACAGCACTGCAAACGTGGTGTACATCATTGAACCATCTAGGTTAAATGAATAGCCCAACGGTAATACAAAGCTAGTCACTTTTTTAGGTACACCAAATTTATTGAGTGCATCCATTACTTTAGGGTAGGCAGATTCACTTGAAGCTGTAGCAAAAGCAAGAGTTACAGGTTCACGAATTAATTTGCCAAGGCGGAAAATGTCTTTTTTAAGTACGATTGCACCAACAGAGAACAAAACAATCCAAAGTAACAGAAGACCGAAATAGAACTCAGCAATTAAAATACCGTAGTCAACAATTAAGCCTAAACCTTGTACTGTAATTGCTGAAGCGATTGCAGCAAATACTGCAAAAGGTGCAAACATCATGACGTAATCAGTAATACGGAACATGATCTTGCTAAGTTCTTCAGTCAAACGAACAATAACAGACTCTTTTTCGTTGCCTTGATTTACAAAAGCGAGTGCTGAACCAAAGAAAATAGCAAAAACAAGTACTTGTAAAATATCGTTATTTGCCATTGCTTCTGCAATGCTGCGTGGGAACACATGGCTTAAGAATGATTGCAGTGTAAAGCCAGTGGTCGCTGGGAGAGAAGCGCCACTAAGTTGTTGAGCTGTTGGTAGTGCTAAATCTAGAGCGGCGCCTGGTTGGAAAAAGTTTGCTAAACCCATGCCGATGGCAAGTGATACAAACGAAGCAGTAATAAACCAAGTCATTGACTTGAGTGTGATACTACCAATCGATGTGGATTTCCCCATTGATACAATGCCTGAAACAATTGTGGCAAATACTAATGGAGCAATAATCATTTTGATGAGACGTAAAAAGATGTCTGTAGCGATGCTGAAATAAGAAGCGATCTGTTTGAGCTGTTCGCCTTCATTGAAAAAGTGGTGACAAATCCAACCTGTCAGTACGCCAAGTAAAATAGCAATAACAATATACTTGAGCAATTTCTTTTGCTTCATATGAACCTCTATCCATTTGATTCAATCATTCTTTGATGGGATTTGAATGATTGAAAGCTTTCCTTGTTAGTTCAGTCCGGTCGTTCTACCGATTTTATCTTCCTAGATATCTGTATCTGTTTAACCGAATCGAATATGGCGATGTTGTTATGGAAGGGGATTGTTGCTCGATTTTGAAGCAGTGTGAAATGCAAAAATATATTGATCCATGCATTTTTTGCATAATGAAGATTGAGGAAAATGTGAAATTGAGCACAAATTTAAACGTATGGTAAAAAATATGGAAATGAATTATTAAATAGAATTTAAAGATTAAAAGAATTAAATTTTTAATAAAAAGCATTTAATTTCAAACTCTTATTTTTGAATAGATGAAAAGGTAAAAGCGTTTTGGATAATTCTTTTTTTAAATTAATTAAATAAAGTTATCAAAAAAGGCATCCAATTTAAGATGCCTTTTTTGATATGCATTTTTTTAACGACGGTTGGCTAAGAAACGACCTAAACGAGTGATTGCCTCTCGTAATTCATTTTCGGCCGGTAAGAAAACCACACGGAAATGATCTGGAGTTGGCCAATTAAAGCCCGTACCTTGTACCAATAATACTTTTTCTGCGCGTAACAAATCCAGCATTAACTTTTCGTCATCTTCAATTGGATAGATGTTTGGATCGAGGCGAGGGAAGCAGTACATTGCTCCATCTGGTTTTACGCAGCTTACACCAGGAATTTCATTTAACATTTCCCAAGCAATATTGCGCTGTTCGTATAAACGACCACCCGGACGAATCAGGTCATTAATTGATTGATAACCGCCTAAAGCTGTTTGAATCGCATATTGAGCCTGAACGTTTGCACATAGGCGCATTGATGCCAACATATCTAAACCTTCGATATAGTCAGCAGCGCGGCTTCTATCTCCGGTAATTGCCATCCAGCCTGAACGGAAACCTGCAATACGATAAGCTTTTGATAAACCATTAAAAGATACGCAAAGCTGGTCACCAGCTAATGAAGCTACTGAAACATGTTCAATACCGTCATAAATAATTTTGTCGTAAATTTCATCAGCAAATAAAATTAGATCATATTTTTTTGCAAGCACTACAATCTGTTCAAGAATATGACGTGGATAAACTGAACCAGTAGGGTTGTTCGGGTTAATGATGACAATACCGCGAGTATTCGGTGTAATCTTGCTTTCAATGTCAGCAATATCTGGATACCAGCTATTTTCTTCATCACATTTGTAGTGGATTGCTGTACCACCTGAAAGATTAACAGCTGCTGTCCAAAGCGGGTAGTCCGGCATTGGAATCAACATTTCGTCGCCATCATCAAGCAGGCCTTGCATCGCCATAACAATAAGTTCAGACACGCCATTACCGATATACACGTCATTCACGTGCATATTTAGAATGCCTTTTTGTTGGTAATACTGGCAGATAGCTTTACGTGCTGGAAAGATACCTTTTGAGTCAACATAACCAATCGCATTTGGTAGGTTTAAAGCAACGTCATTAATAATTTCTTGTGGGGCTTCAAAGCCAAATGGAGCAGGGTTGCCGATATTTAGCTTGATGATTTTATGTCCTTGCTCTTCCATTTCATTGGCGGCTCGTAATACTGGTCCGCGAATGTCATAGCAAACATGCTCAAGCTTCGATGATTTCTTTATTTCTCGAGAAGTTGGCATGGATTGGAGAGTAGCAGTATTTTTAGACATAGCTGGATTCACTTTTGCATATCGGTATAAATAACTTTTAAATGTTTTAACTGTTACCAAATTTAGATCGTGTTGATCTTTTAGTAATTCAACAATTTTTTCATGGGTAAAGCCCGATTGCTGATACTGTTTGATAACTGGTAATAGTTGCTGGAAAAGCACACTTTTTTTCTGAGACATGTTTTGTCCTATACAACCGTGCCGAACAAGAATAGCACCATCTTTGCTTCCTTGGAAGAAAATAAAACATAAATTTGCTTACTTTTAATTTTTAATTTTGCTTACTTTTTGCTTTCCATTGCTTAGGTGATTAAATTCCAACAAATTTTACGTTCAGAGACTAGTGTTTTTGTGAGGAATGGCGTAAATATAAAACTCAATCATCAGAAATGTTTACATCAGAATAAAGGTGCATGTCATGGGAAAAGTCAATAAAACAGACCGGGAATGGCAAAGAGAGTTATCACCAGAAGAGTATCGGATCACACGACAAAAGGGCACTGAAGCTGCATTTACGGGGCAATACTGGAATACTAAGCAACATGGCACCTATGTCTGCCGTTGCTGCGGCGCAGAATTGTTCTCATCAGATACTAAATATGACAGTGGTTGTGGTTGGCCTAGCTTCTTTAAACCGATTGAGCCAACTGCAATTGAAGAACATGACGATTTATCGCATGGTATGGTCAGAACAGAAATTATTTGTCATGATTGCGAAGCCCATTTAGGGCATGTTTTTGAAGATGGACCACAGCCGACTGGTTTGCGCTATTGTGTAAACTCGGCATCATTACAACTTAAATCACAAGAAAAAAATGATGAGGAAACCTATCCATGAGTAATATTTATCAGTTTGAAGCTGAACTGTTAGAGGGTGAAGTTAAGCAATTAGCTGATTACAAAGGTAAAGTTTTACTAATTGTAAATACTGCAAGTAAATGTGGTTTTACACCACAATTTGCTGGCCTTGAAAAACTTTATGAGAAATATAAAGATCAAGGCTTGGAAGTTTTGGGTTTTCCCTGCAACCAGTTTGGCGGGCAAGATCCGGGTAACAATAAAGAGATTGGTACGTTCTGTCAGCGCAACTATGGTGTGAAATTCCCGATGTTTGCGAAAGTAGATGTAAAAGGACCAGAAGCCCACGTGATTTTTAGATATTTAACTCGTGAAGCTAAAGGCATTTTAGGCAGTAGCACGATTAAATGGAACTTTACCAAATTTTTGGTAGGCAGAGATGGCGCTGTGCTTAATCGCTATGCGCCTACGACTAAACCAGAAGCATTAGAAGCTGATATTGAAAAAGCATTAGCAAGTTAATGAATTCAATGAACGCTATTCCTCAAGCTTTTGAGTTTTGGCAAGATGGGCGAATGCCTTATGTTGAAACCAGAAGATCTTGTTTTAGCCGAACATGTTATAAATCTCATAGTCATCCAACATTTTCTATTGGGGCTATAGATGAAGGGAATAGCGTTTTTCAAAGCTCATTTGGTACAGCACAAAAGATTTCTGCGGGCACGTTAGTTATTGTGCCTGCCCACATTGAACATTCTTGTAACCCGCTGCCGGATCAGGCTTGGAGTTACCAAATGATGCATCTGGATATATCTTGGCTTAATCAATGGTATGCCGAATTTCAAAAAGGGGGCTTTGATTTAAATTTGCCCCAGCATAGACCTCTGATTATTAAAGATGAGTCTTTATATCAGGCTTTTTCTGGTATGAATAAAACTTTATTTGATCCTCAAAAATTGATTCTTGAAAAAGAACAGTCGCTTATCTATTGCCTTACTCAGTTGTTACTGCCTCATTTTATATTAGAAGAAATACAGAAAACTCAATATTTGTATGAAGACTTTCTGGATTTAATTCATATTATTAAATCATCAGAACAGTTTATTTCTCTAGAAGAGCTTGCACAGCAGGTAGGTCTTAGTCGATATGCTATTATTCGTCTATTTAAAGCTAATGTTGGCTTAACACCTCATGCATTTCAAATTAATTTAAAGATTAACCAAGCTCGAGAACTGCTTAAACAAGGAATTTCACTCGCAGAGTTGGCAGTAAATTTGGGCTTTAGTGATCAGAGCCATTTTCATAAAGCTTTTAAAGCGCATACCGGAATCACTCCTCGACAGTTCCAACTTGCTGCCGCGCAATAATTTACAATAAATTATTTTTCTCTATTTCTAAGCTATTCCATATTGTTTTACAGATGAAATCGTTATGGAAGTTTTTTTAGTTATCGCCTTTACTCACTTTTTAGCGCTGCTATCTCCGGGACCTGATTTTTTTCTTATTCTCACCAGCCTTTTGCAAAAGGGGGTGCGCTATACATATGGTGTCATTGCAGGAATTACGTTTGGTAATGCCTTAATTTTGATGGCGTGTATGTTCGGATTTATGTTACTTGGAAATTTGAGTACGACCATTCTTTTAGTACTTAAGTGGCTTGGGGCCGGGTATTTGGTTTATTTGAGTTATCTTTGTTTTAGGGCTGCTCGGTCTGGCAACTTAACTTTTGCTACTGAAAAAAAAGAGCTGATTGATCAAGAGCACCAACATCAGGATAAAGTTAAGAGCTCAATGTTGGGAATACAATCTAGTCTTCTTAATCCCAAAAATATTATGTTTTATAGTAGTTTGATGCTGCTTATTCAGCATGACTTTAGTCTGCTTCAAAAAATGCTAATGAGTACGTGGATGACTGGAGTGGTGCTTGGTTGGAACCTACTGTTGGTTCGTCTATTGCTTCAAAATCGAGTTCTAGAACAGATTAAACGTTCAGCAATAGGCTTATATTATTGCTCTAGTCTGGCTTTTATATGTTTTGCAATCTTACTCATTGTTTATAGTTAATGTCGGTTGTATAGCCTGCATGCTAAATAATCATGAAGGCTATACAACTTATCTATGCTTAAAGAATTGCTTTTAAACGCTTAACTACTTCTTCGCATTGCGCTAAATCGGCGACTAAAGCCATACGTACATGATTTTCCCCAGGGTTGCCTTGATCTGTGTCGCGAGATAAGTAACGACCTGGTAAAACTTTAATATGGGCTTTTTCCATTAGCATCTTGGCAAAAGTTTCATCGTTATCGACTTTTAACCAATAATAAAAACCTGCATCTGGCTTTTGCAGAGGTAATAAGTGACCTAGTTCGTTTTGGAATAAATCAAACTTTGCACGATATTGCTTACGGTTTTCTTCAACATGGTCTTCATCATTCCATGCCGCAATTGATGCAAGTTGATGTTGAACAGGCATTGCTGCACCATGATAAGTACGGTACTGCAAATATGGTTTTAATAATTCTGAATCGCCCGCTACAAAACCTGAGCGTAAACCCGGCAAGTTTGAACGTTTAGACAGTGAATGAAATACGACACAGTTTTTATAGTCATCACGACCAATTTCTGCGCAAACTTCTAATAAACCTGTAGGTGCTTGATCGAACCAAAGTTCTGAATAGCATTCGTCAGAAGCAATAACAAAATTATATTGATCAGATAAGGCAATTAACTTTTTGAATTGTTCTTTAGAAAGCACAGTGCCAGTTGGATTACCCGGCGTACATACAAAAAGAAGGGCAGTTTTTTCCCATACTTCTGCGGGTACAGCATCAAAATCACCTAAGTAACCATTTTCTTCGGTGCAATTGATGAAATAAGGTTTTGCGCCGGCAAGTAGCGCTGCGCCTTCGTAAATTTGATAAAACGGATTCGGCATTACCACATACGGTGCGTCTTCACGGTTAATGAGCGCTTGAACAAATGAGAAAATCCCTTCACGTGTACCAGACACTGGCAAAATATGGTTTTCAGCACTAATGCTATTAAGTTTAAAACGTTTAGTTAGCCAGTCTGCAATACTTTGGCGAAGCTCAGGTAAGCCTTTGCTGTTTGGATAAGTTGATAGATGATTAAAGTTGTCAATAATTGCCTGTTTAACAAACTCTGGTGCTGGGTGCTTAGGTTCACCAATTGATAGTGGAATCAAGGGAAGATGAGCAGGAGTGATATCCTTAAAAAGTTGGTTTAACTTTTCAAATGGATATGGGTGCAATAACGACAAGCTAGAGTTCATTAAACAGTTACCAGATAGTTGAGTTTCAGTGCTGACAAATTTGATTAGATGCTTCATCTAATGCAGCTTTAAGCTTTTCCGAGAAGAGTTTGACCTCTTCGTTATTTAACGGTTTTCCATCTTTTTTCGTGACAAAGAAAATATCTTCTGCACGTTCACCTAAAGTTGCAATTCTAGCTGAATGGATGTCTAAACCTTGCATCATAAATAAACCACCTACACGTGCAAGTAGGCCGGGGTGATCGAGTGTTGAAATTTCAACCATGTTTTGCTGTAACGCTTCATTCAATGTAACGTCAACTGTATTTTCAATATCAAAATGACGTAGTTGACGTGGAATACGACGTTGCATAAGTCCTGGATATTGGTCTGGCTGACTAAGCGCTTTCACTAATGCAGTTTTAACTGTTTCTTCGCGTTCAGGGTCGGTTAGCAATGTACCAAAGCGATCAAGTACAACATATGTATCTAAGCTAAATGCTGTACTTGCAGTGATAATTTTTGCATCCTGAACGTCTAAGTTCATGCGGTCCAAAACTGCTACAGTCGTGGCAAAAAGGTTGGGTTGGTCACGTGTGTATATAAAGATTTGTACGGCATCTTGCGCAGCTTTACGGTGAGCACGTAACAGTACTAATGGCTCTGGGTTATCACCGTGTTTCAAAATTGCTTGTGTGTGCCATGCAATTTCATCTGCCGATTCTTTAATGAAGTATTCATCGCCCAGTTCTTGCCATACTTTTTCAACGTCTGCCAATGAGAAGTTATTCACCAGTAATTCACTTGCTGCAAATTTGGTGTCTTCGATTAGCATTTGATAGTCAACAGGACGGCTTAAACCTGTACGAATGACATCGCGGGCATGCGTATAAAGTTGACGCATAAGCGAAGCACGCCATGTGTTCCACAGTTTTGGATTTGTCGCATTAATATCCGCAACTGTTAAGGTATATAGATAATCAAGATGTTCCATATCGCCAAGTTTTTCGGCAAAATCTTTAACAACATCCGGATCGGAAATATCCTTTTTCTGAGCAGTGAGTGACATGAGCAAATGGTTGTGAATGAGCCATGCAATTAATTTACATTCACGCTCTGTAAAACCATGTGCACGTCCAAACTCAATCGCATCTTCTGCACCAAGTTCACTATGGTCTCCACCGCGGCCTTTGGCAATGTCATGAAATAATGCAGCAATAAACACAATATCTTGACGTGCAAGACGTTGGAAAACAGAGCTTACAACAGGGAACTCTTTAGCAAATTCTGGTTCTTTAAAACGGTTTAAATTGCGCAGCAATAATAATGTGTGTGCATCAACTGTATAGATATGGAATAGGTCATATTGCATGAGACCCATAATCTGACCAAAGGCTGGAATATAGTTTCCTAAAACACCATATCGTTTCATCGCAACCAAAGTATCGTATAAACGATATGGTGAGCGAATGATTGACATGAATAGGGCTTGATGCTCAGGATTATCTCGAAAATTTTGGTTAATACGTTTTGCAGCAAGAATAAGTAGGCGTAAAGTACGAGCGCGAATACCTTCAATATCTGGTCGATTAGCCAAAATATAGAATAGTTCTAAAATAGCACTTGGATGTTCTGCGAAGATTTTGTGGTGCTGTACGGCTAGTTTATTGTCGACAATCTTAAAGTGATCATTAACGACTTCAATTTTACGTTCGTAATTTGGTAAACGCGGAGTAATCACCGATTCGCTAAAATAGGCCAACAACATTTCATTGAGTGTTGAAACCTGTTGAGCTGTACGGTAGTAGCGTTTCATGAACTGCTCGACACCGTAGTTTACAGGCTGACCTTCCTGACGGGTGTAACCAAATTGAGCCGCAATTTCTCTTTGATGATCGAACAGAAGACGGTTTTCATCACGCTTCGCTAAGCGATGTAAATGGTGACGAATTTCCCAAAGAAAACTTTCAGCTTCTTCTAAAACGTTTAATTCGAATTCTGAAATAAAACCTAAATGAACTAAGTCATAAATGCGGTTTACGCGGAAATGACGCTTAGCAATCCAACCAATCTGGTTAATATCACGAATGCCGCCAGGCGCATTTTTAATGTCAGGTTCTAAGTTGCTTTCAGTATTGTTGTGTTGGTGGTAACGCTTAGCTTGTTCAGCCATTTTTGCATCAAAAAATGTTTTGTCTGTCCACGTTTGCGAAACAATACGACGCGGCCATTTTGCAAGTTGACTATTACCCGTAATTAAACGAGCTTCGATGAGTGTAGTTGCAACAGTTAAATCGGTAGCAGCTTGTTCAACACAGCTTTGAATGGTGCGAACGCTAATACCGGGCTTAAAATTGCCAACATCCCATAAAGAGGAAATGAATGTAGAAATGCGTTTTTCATTTTCTTCGTTAATTTCATGTTCCGATAAAATCATGATATCAACATCGGAATAGGGCAACATTTCACGGCGCCCATAACCACCCACAGCAAAAAGACCTAGTCCTGTCTGGTCAAGTTCGGCATGTTTCCACAAAAAGATCAGTGCTTCGTCAACTAGGTCTGAGCGCGCTTTAATGACTTCTCGAATAGATTGCCCATTTTCATATGAATCCTGCAATTGCTTTTCTACATCCGTTCGCCATTGATTAATGGCTTTAATATCATGATGGCTTGTAACGTAGTTCAGCAATGGCGATGTATTGATCATGAAAATGGGTCTACCAAAAAGTAAATATTAAGAGTTGGTGTTTACGCTTACTTGATCAGCGGTTTCTTTCGCTAAAGTACGAGCAAGATCCGTATTTTCTGCACGCGCAGTTGCCACACCCATACGACGTCGTTTGAAACCTTCTGGTTTACCAAACAGACGTAAGTCGGTATTTGGGTTAGCCAATGCCGTATTTAAACCGCTATAGCTTAAGTTATTGGCATCGACCCCAGCATAAATAACTGCACTAGCAGCAACACTATGGCGCGCCGTATTCACTGGCAATCCTAAAATAGCACGAGCATGCAATTCAAATTCGCTTTGAAATTGTGACGCTAAAGTCACTAGGCCAGTATCATGTGGGCGAGGCGAGACTTCACTAAACCAGACCTTGTCGCCTTTAATAAACAGTTCTACACCAAAAATACCACAGCCACCAAGTGCTATTGTCACTTTATTCGCAATACGTTTTGCTTCTTCAAGTGCAGCAACGGTCATAGGTTGGGGCTGCCAGCTTTCTACATAATCACCTGCATCTTGACGGTGACCAATTGGGTCGCAGTAGTGAGTTTCGATTTCACCAGTTTCAGGGTTTTTAGCACGAACGGTAAGTAATGTAATTTCAAAATCAAAATCAATTTGAGATTCAATAATGACCGTACCTTGGTTAACACGACCGCCTTGCATCGCATATTCCCAAGCAGTATCGACTTCATCGAAACTTTTTACACGAGACTGACCTTTACCTGAAGATGACATTACTGGTTTTACAAAGTTTGGATAACCAATATCATCAGAAGCAGCGCGGAAGCTTTCTAGTGAGTCAGCAAAGCGGTAAGCAGAAGTCGGTAAACCAAGTTCTTCAGCCGCAAGACGACGAATGCCTTCACGGTTCATAGTCAGGTTTACAGCTTTAGCAGAAGGAATAATCGTTGCAGTTTGGCTCGCTTCAATTTCAAGCAAAACTTCTGTAGCGATGGCTTCAATTTCTGGAACAACTAAATTCGGTTTAATTTTCTCGATGAGCTGTTTTAACTCAGTTGGATTAGCCATATTTAACACATAAGAAAAGTGTGCAACTTGCATGGCTGGCGCATAATCATAACGGTCGGCTGCATGTACTTCTACACCAAGGCGTTGTAAAGAAATTACAACTTCTTTGCCAAGCTCTCCTGAACCTAACAATAAAACTTTAAATGCAGAAGACTGAAGTGGGGTACCGAGTGTCACGCTCATGCGAATCGTCCTGACAAAATTATTTTTTTAAGCATAGCAGAACTTATGATGGAGTTAAGCTTTATGACACATAAAAAGATTAATTTTGTCGGACAATTAAAATGTCACTTTTTTAGATATTAACTTGATAATTTAAAAGCAACTCATCTGCATTTTTACCGCGGATACCCCAATTTTCTTTAGGGGTTTCAAAAATCGTAATTTCAATATCTTGAGGAGCTATTTTGCATTGTTCTTCAATATTGCGAAATAAAGTTTGAATGAGTTGTTTCTTAGTAGCTGGGCTACGTCCAGCAAACATTGAGAGTTCAATAATAATGTAGTGTTGGCTACGGTCGGAAGGATAGATAAAATTTCCAGGCTTAAGACTAATAAAACGCTGAAATCTTTTTTCGACAGGATATTTCAACTCTTGAATTAAAGCTTGATGGATTGCATGAGAAAGTAATTCTCGATACTGCATAATCGTTTGTTCATTCGCGTAAATTTTAACTTGTGACATTTTTATCTCTATGAAGTCGGTAAGATTATCTTTTTAATCAATTCAAAAATTAGATTTTTACGCCAGAAGTTTCAATCTTAAAGGCTTCTGGCTAGGTTTCATTTTATATAAGGAAGATCAGTTTATCTATTTATAAAGGTAAATATGTATAGATCAGGCCATAAACAATTGCGGCAGTTAACGTTGCCGGAACAATTTTCTTAAATTTAAAATAAAGGCCTGCTAAAACCAGAAAGCCAATAAGCATGGCTAAGCTTTTATCTGGATTTTCAAGAAGTGGTGGAAGAGTGGCAACCACAAGCATGGCACTAATTGCAGATATACCAATACAACCCAAAGCAATTTTTAGCCAGACTGAACCGCGTCTTTGCTCGGTACCTTTTAGCTTTTGTATAACAAAAAATGGTCCAAAACGTGAGGCGAAATTGGCAATACCAACAATGATACCGACCAGAATAATCTCTAGGTTCATTTTAAACTTCGACCTCTTCTTGTTGTTTCAGCACATAATGTTTAAACAAGCCGGCTAAAATGCCTGAAAGAATACCAATAAAAATAGCCGCAGATAGGTTAATCCAATAGCATGACAACGCTGAAACGACTAAAGATACAGCAACTACAAGGCTATGCTTTCGCTCAAATGCCGCTAATAAAAAACTTAAAAATAAAGCAGGTAATAAGAAGTCTAAGGCTGCTTGTAAAAACTTTGGAAGATGAGCGACTTGATCTGCAAATAATCCGCCTAACAATGAGCCAGTTGCCCAAGCCATCCAACTAAATAGACTCAAGCCTAACATCCAAGACTCAGACCATTGCTGACGACGTTGTGACAGTTGGATCATTCCACTTGCAAAAACTTCATCGGTTAAGCCCCATGCCCACACCGCCGTTTTTTTAAGATTTAATTTGTTTGGAATCAGGTTGTATAGCGCTGGTCCATAAAGCACATGGCGAATATCAAGTGCAATGACTGTTAATGCAGTTAACCAGATAGATGAACCACTGGCTAGAAGTGCGACAACTAAGAACTGACTGGCTCCGGCATACATTGAGCAAGATAGGAAAAAAGCTTCCCATGGTGTAAAACCAAACTGAGATGCAGAAACGCCAAAGGCAAAAGAAACGGGTAAATAGGTGAGTACGATAGCTTGACTATCTTTGGCGCCTTGCCAAAAAGTTGCCGTTTGGGCAGGCATCAATTGTTGTTCGGACACAATACACCTTGGCAATAAACCAAATGATAAAAATACTTGAAAGATTGAGTATTGTAGCCGAATTTAATAGCATAGTGCCGAAATGTTTAATCGGCAGTTTGCTATGTTCAACGCAAAGATTCGTTTAGTTTATATCGCCATGTTGAGTGCAGGTATTTTTGCATTGCAGGGCTGTGACAATGGTAATCATGAGGCAGAAAAAAAAGTAGAAATTAAGCCAGCACCTAAACTAACCAATGATGCAACTGTTTATGCTCAAAAAGCATGGACATTAATTAATACGGTTGAACATTTGGTTTATGAAAAGCAACTGAGTCAAATCGATGACAAAGTTCGTAAACCTTTACGCCAATTGAGCACTGACTGGCGTATTAATGTAAAAATGACGGACTCAGTAACTGAAGGGAAATACGCACTTTGTCGTAAAGCTCTAACGAGTCTAGATGTATGGGCTCGTGAAACGCTTGAAAATAATGATTCAGTTGCTAAGAAGCAAGCTGATTATGAGCGAGATAAAGCTCAGTGTAAGGATGCGATCGATACGCCAAATCTTGGAAATACTTCGCCAAAATAAAATTTATAAATATAAAAAAGCGAGATGATTAATCTCGCTTTTTTGCTTTTAAAACGATAATGAGTGAATGTTAATTAAGGTTTTGTTGCTGGTTTCATTGCATCATGTTTCATTTGAGTTGCATCGTGCTGAGCATGCATAGATTTCATCATTGCTTCATGTTTTTGTTCAGTCATATCTTTTTTAACATCTTGTTTTGCTTTTACTGCTTCTTTTTTAGCAGTTGCTTTGCCATGTGCAGCAACACATTTCCCGCCTTTATGATTTGGCCCTGTACCACCTTGTAATTGAGTTCCTTTTGGACATGCAAATGCCGAAACACTTAACATAGCCAATACGCCTGCTGTAAGAATTGTTGATAATTTTTTCATGTTAATCAGCGCCTTGTTGAGTATTATTGCTCAGCTTGAGTGTAAAATGAAAATATCTGCTTTAAAACATTTATTTTGTGAAATAGAGTTTGAACAATGTGTTGTTTTGCAGCGTTATCTATTTTTTTAATTTGGTTTTAAGTTTTTGTCATATAGCGGGCTATGCAAAGATTAGGAATGGGCTTTAGCAACTACTTTCAATTTCTCAATATCTAGAATCTCGATTTTTCTAAAAGCAATTTTAATGATTTTCTGTTTTTCGAGCAGACTCAGCTCATGGTTGATGGTCTGTCTGGATGTGGTCAGCATATTTGCCAATTGTTCTTGAGAAATATGGATGACATGATCTTGAATAAGAATATGATTCCCATATCCTTCTAAAATGAATAGAAGACGTTGAGCAAGCCTTTGAGAAATACTGCGTGTTTGGATAGCAATCTGTTCTAAGAAAACGTATCTGAGTTTTTGACTGGTTAAACGTGCAAAGTAGTACCAATAATATGGATTGTCTTTGAGTAATTCATTTAATGGTTTTGCTGGAATATGCAGAACGGTACTTTTTTTCAAAGCAATCGCATCGTGTGAGCGCGGTTCATGATCAATCAGGGATATTTCACCAAACCACATAATTGGTTCAGCAATTGCAGAAAGCGCTTCATTACCATTTACATCGACATAACCTAAGCTAATTGAGCCTTCAAGCACAGTATAAATGCCATCAAATATATCTTGGGCACGGAAAACATAGCTGTTTTTTTCAAAGGTTCTTTGCTTACCATGCTCTAGAATAAAGTTTTGGAATGCTTCTGGAAGCACACTAAACCATGTGTTTTCTTTTAATCGGTTAATATAAATAATGTCCAATATTGGGCCATCCATGAAAAAAATTCATTACTTTGTCAAATAGCTGACAACTTTAAGTTTTCTTTATTTGTACAGTATGACTATAGATAGATGAATAGGGAACAACTCATGTCAAATCTGGAGCAACAGCTTAGCAAATATGCGGCTTACCACTTAAATCATAAAAATATTTTGACGCATTTTATTGGTATTCCGCTCATCGTTTTTTCAATTTTATGTTTAACAGCGAGAGCAGGAATCGATATTGGTAGTTTTAAATTGACTTTAGCCATGGTGTTGATTGCAGCTAGTACGATCTATTATTTTATTTTGGATAAAGTATTTGGTTTGCTCATGCTGATTCTTTTAGTCGCTGTGTATCCACTGGCGAGCCAAATTGCTCAATTGTCTTGGGGAGGATGGTTGGCCGCAAGTATTGGTTTCTTTGTGGTGGGGTGGGTCTTTCAGTTTGTTGGGCATTATTTCGAAAAGAAAAAACCAGCTTTTGTTGATGATGTGATTGGACTTGCGATAGGACCGTTATTTGTATTGGCAGAATTTATTTTTATGCTGGGTTTTAGAAAGCCTTTGCATGAGCGTATTTTACAAGAGGCGCACAGTAAACGAGAGGCGATGGATCTTAGCCATTAACAATAAAAAAAGCCCCAACATAATGGGGCTTTTTCTTAAGCTTTAAACTTAAACGTTAAAACGGAAGTGCATTACATCGCCATCTTGAACAACGTAAGTTTTACCTTCTAAACGCCATTTACCAGCTTCTTTAGCGCCGTTTTCACCGTTGTATTGTACGAAGTCATCATATGCAACAACTTCAGCACGGATAAAGCCTTTTTCAAAGTCAGTATGAATCACACCAGCCGCTTGAGGAGCTGTTGCGCCAACTTTTACTGTCCATGCACGTACTTCTTGTACACCAGCAGTGAAATAAGTCTGTAAACCTAAAAGCGCATAACCTGCACGAATAACCACATTTAAGCCTGGTTCTTCCATGCCCATTGCTTCTAAAAACTCAGCACGATCTTCATCTTCTAACAATGAAATTTCAGCTTCAATTTGGTTGCAAAGAGGAACAACAATTGCATTTTCTTCAGCCGCAAGTTTTTTAACTGCTTCTAAGTGTGGGTTGTTTTCAAAACCATCTTCTGCAACGTTTGCAATATACATGGTTGGTTTTAAAGTCATTAAACCAAAACCACGAACTAATTTACGTTCGTCATCAGACAAATCAGCTGCACGAGCTGGTTTACCTTCGTCAAGTAAAGGTTGGATTTTTTCTAAAACTGCTTTAGTTGCTACAGCTTCTTTATCTCCGCCTTTAGCAACTTTAGTTAAACGTAAAATTGCTTTAGCAACAGTTTCAAGATCGGCAAGTGCAAGTTCAGTATTAATAGTTGCAATGTCGTCTAATGGATCAATTTTACCATTTACATGAATCACGTTTTCATCTTCGAAACAACGTACAACATGTGCAATTGCATCAGTTTCACGGATGTTAGCAAGGAATTGGTTACCTAAGCCTTCACCTTTTGATGCACCAGCAACAAGACCTGCAATGTCCACAAATTCCATTGTAGTTGGCAAAATACGCTGTGGTTTAACAATCGCAGCAAGTTTGTCTAAACGTGGATCTGGTACAGGAACAATACCTGTGTTTGGTTCAATGGTACAGAAAGGGAAGTTTTCCGCTGCAATTGCTGCTTTCGTTAATGCATTGAAAAGGGTAGATTTCCCTACGTTTGGCAGACCAACAATACCGCAATTAAAACCCATGAAAACCACTCACAAATGTGTAAATTAAAAATTGTGGCTGATTTTACATGAAAGCCATGACAAAGTCATGGCTAGAGCAGGGTTCTGTTGAGTTTAAACTTTGCGTTTATCAAGTTGCTGGGCTAATGCATCACCTGTGGCTTGTATTAACATCACCAAAACAATGAGCACAAAAATCACAGCCAGCATAATTTGCATATCAAAACGTTGATAACCATAACGATAAGCAATATCTCCTAAGCCACCAGCACCAATAGCACCAGCAATGGCAGAGGAGTTAATCATGGTCACAATAGTCACAGTAAAGCCTGCCACAATACCTGGTAAAGCCTCTGGCAAAAGCACATGCCAAATAATTTGTTTACGGTTACAACCCATTGCTTGTGCTGCTTCAATTAAGCCTTGATCGACTTCACGTAAGCTGACTTCTGCAATACGGGCAAAGAAAGGAATTGCCGCAATCGTCAATGGAACAATAGCTGCCCAAACGCCATAACTCGTACCGACAATCCAGCGAGTAAGCGGAATGAGTGCGACCATTAAAATAAGAAAAGGCACAGAACGAGTAATGTTAATGACCCAACCTAAAGCCTGATTAATTTTTTGTGACGGATGAATGCCGTGCTCAGAAGTGCTGACTAAAACAACAGCAATCGGTAAGCCAATTAAAAAAGCAATAAACGCAGATGCACCTACCATGAGTAAGGTATCTACAGTTCCAGTAATTAATAAATCAATGAGCTGGTCGTGCATAGCCAAGTACCTCAAATTGTGCAATTGCAGTTGATGCGTCTTGTCGTATAGATGAAAGATCAATTTCTACGTTCGGAATACCCACTAAAAGTGAACCAATAATGTGGCCTTGAATGGTATCGACCTGACTTTGATATAAATTGACGGGTGCTTTAAATCTAGCCAGTAATTCTTGAATATCCGGAACCAGATGTGCTTCAGCCTCATATTTCAGTTTTAGAATAATATGAGTCGAATCTTCATCGGGCAGAGGGTTGATTTTAAAAGGCAGAGTAATCTGCTCAAGGTTTAACAATTCTTGAGTAATCTGTTGTTCTGGTCGTGAAAACACAGACCAAACTTGTCCAGCTTCTACAATTTCACCTTGGTCAATCACCACGACTTGATCGCATATTTCTCGAATGACCTGCATTTCGTGAGTGATGAGTACAATGGTTAGGCCAAGTTCCTGATTAATCTTCTTAAGTAAAGCCAAAATAGTGGCGGTACTTTCAGGGTCAAGTGCTGAGGTTGCTTCATCACAAAGTAAAATTTCAGGGTGGTGAACAAGTGCACGTGCAATACCGACACGTTGCTTTTGCCCGCCAGAAAGTTGTGACGGATAATGACCAGACTTATCTGCAAGACCTACGAGTGCCAGAACTTCATTTACACGTTGGTCGATATCTGCTTTGTTGTAATTGGAAACTTTTAAGGGCAATGCCACATTTTCCCAGACCGTTTTTGCAGACATCAAATTGAAATGTTGGAAAATCATTCCAATTCGCTGGCGTGTTTGGATGAGCTCAGCATGACTCAATTCAGCAATGTTTTGTTGATGAATGTGAATACTGCCTGTATTTACTTGTTCTAAGCCATTTAAAGTGCGGAGTAGGGATGATTTTCCTGCACCACTTTTACCAATAATGCCTAAAATCTTACCTTGAGGAATATCAAGGTTAATCTCTTTTAAAGCATGCAGTTTTTGACCCTGCGATTGGTAAAACTTATTTAAACCACGAATTTTGATATGGGGTAGAGAAAAATCAACTTGTGATCCAAAACTCACCATCGTCATTCTCCTTATTTCCAGCCTTGAAACCACATACCTTGGCCAAAGTCTTTATCCAGAATATCTTGTGCTTGTTTTGAGTTCTGGAATGCTTTAACAAAGGTTGCAAGTTTTTGGTTTTTGTCTTGGTAATCGCGACGGGTCACAAACAAAATTGCATATTTTTTATCGATTGGATCTAAAAATAATGCGCTATGTGGGTCGGTTACCTTTGCCATTTTTAAGTAGTGGGGGAAGCCGAAAATTAAATCGACATCGTTATATGCATGTGCTGTTTGTGGGCCTTCAACCTCAACAAAGCTTAGCTGTTTAGGATTGGCAATAATGTCTTGAGTCGTTGAAAGCTCATTGTTGCTATCTTTCAGCTGAATTAAGCCCGCGCGATGGAGCAAAATTAAGGCACGAGCTAAATTGACGGGATCATTTGGAATAGCAACACGTGCTTGCGAAGGTAAGTCTTCAAGTGTTTTATATTTTTTTGAATATAAACCTACATGACTTCCTGAGCCCACGGCAAATGCATGTAAGTCATAACCAGTTTCTTTAACAGCATTGCGTAGAAATACACTTTGCTGGAAAAAGTTTGCGTCAATATCGCCGTTTTGTACGGCAACATTTGGTGCTCGCCAATCAGAAAATTCAACGAGTTTGACATGAACGCCTTGCTTTTCTACTTCATTGGCAACGCTTTGTAATAACTCAGCATAAGGTGGACTAATGCCAATCGTTAACACATCATCGGGTTGCTTATTTTTAATATAACGGTAACCGACGAGGCCCAGAACTACGATAATAATCGTAATTCCGAGTAACCAAGATTTAGGTTGTTTGAACTGAATCGCCATAATCTTTCCGTTATTACTTCCAGCCAGGGAACCAAAGTTTTGGCCCAATCTCAGCATCTAACACAGCTTTAACTTTTGGCGAGTTTTGATAGATCTCAACAAATTTTTTCAATTTGTCGCCTTTATCCTGATAGTCGTCACGCACTACAAACAAAATGGCATAACGTTTATTGGTATTGTCATCAAGTAAAAGTGCACTTTCAGGGTCAGCTGTTTTTGCTAAACGCAAGTAATGTGGATAGCCAAAAGCTAAGTCAACATCATCAATTGCACGAGCAGTTTGTGGCCCTTCAACCTCTACGAATTGCAAATTTTTAGGGTTTGAAACAACATCTTTGAGTGCAGATAAGTGATTGTTTGAATCCTTAAGCGTAATTAATTTTGCTTGCTGTAAAAGTAGTAGGGCACGGCCTTGATTCACTGGATCATTTGGAATGACTACACGTGCATTTTGTGGTAACTCATCAAAGCTTTTATATTTCTTTGAATAAAGTCCGACATGTGATGCTGCACCTACTGCAAATGCCTTTAATTTAAAGCCAGTTTCTTTAATTGCATTGTCTAAGAAAGGTTGATGCTGGAAAAAGTTCGCATCAATATCCCCATGATTTAAGGTAATATTTGGTGTGTTCCAGTCGGAAAATTCGACCAGTTTTACATTTAAACCCTGTTGCTTTGCTTCATCAGCAGCAGCTTGTAAAGTTTTTGCAAATGGTGGACTAATACCAATTACAAGTTCATTTGAGCCACTTTGACGGTGTTTATTCCAAAAGAATAAAGCAACAAAAAGGACTACAACGACTAAGCCTACGCCTAGCCATTTTTTTGAGGCTGTTTGAGCCATGTCTATCTCCAAATTTAGGCAGTTATTTCTTCAATTTTTGTTAAGTTTTTGCTGTTGTTATAGGGACTACATCGGAACGCTTGAACAGGGTGCTGTTCTGGTAATTGATCACCCCGATTAAAAATTTTGTTCCGCAGTGAACCTGTTTTATATGCAGTTTTATAGCGACCACGTTGTTGTAGCTCAGGAATAACCAAGCGAATAAAGTCGTGGTGAGACTCAGGTGCAACGGTACGGGTCAAATTAAAGCCATCAATATCTGTCTCATCTAAAAGATGAATTAAGTATTCAGCAACTTCTTCACCACTACCCACGATGAGCGGATAACGACCGCCTAAAACATGCTGAGCTTTTAAGTCATTTTTCGTGATTTGTTGCTCTTTAAACTTTTCGGTAATCGAAACAATGCTGTTACTTTTCTGGTAAGGAATCGCTTCATCGTCGGCAAACTTACTTAGGTCAATACCAGTTGAACTCGCATAATGCGCTAAACCAGCTTCAGGACTTGCATATTGGCGGTATTCATTAAGTTTCTGTACAGCGAGATCATGTGTTTCGGCAACAACAACGGTTATACCGACAAAGACTTTAATGTCATTCGCTGAACGGCCTTGCTGTTCGGCAAGAGCACGAATCTTTTTCACTTGTTCGCGTATTTTTTCGGGTTTGTCGCCGCCAATAAATACACATTCAGCATGACGAGTAGCAAACTGCATACCTTTTGGTGAAGCACCTGCTTGAAATAATGTCGGGGTGCGTTGCACAGAAGGAGACACTTGAAACACACCTTCACTTTGGTAGTATTTTCCGTGGTGGTGAATGGTGTGAACTTTAGAAGGGTCTGTAAAAACACGCTGTACTTTATCTTTTTTAACAGCGTCGTTTTCCCATGAACCTTCCCAATATTTATAGCAAAGCTCTAAAAATTCTTCGGCTTGTTCATAGCGAGCATCGTGGTCTTTTAAACCTTTTTGACCAATTAAGCGTTCCGCACTATCTAGATAACCTGTCACGATATTCCAGCCAATACGACCTTGAGTTAAATGGTCGAGACTCGCAAAGCGGCGGGCAAATTGATAAGGATGCTCATAGCTTAAGTTCACAGTGACTCCAAAACTTAAGTTTTGAGTGACTGCCGCCATAGCTGAAATGAGTGTGGATGGATCATGGCTTGGAAGCTGAATGGATTCTTTAAAAGTCAGATCAATACCATTTTGATAGACGTCATAAACACCTGTAATGTCCGCAATAAACAAACCATCAAATAAACCACTTTCTAGAGTTTTTGCTTGTTCTGTCCAATAGCTCAATTCGTTAAAACGGTGTGATTCATCACGAGGATGTGTCCATAAGCCATGATTGATATGTCCAACACAGTTCATATCAAAAGCATTGAGTAAAATTTCTTTCGCTTTGAAATCTGTCATTACAATGTCCCCCGACGAGGTGGTAGAACACCGTTAAGAACATAGTTCCCAATAAAGTAATATTTCCATCGTGCAGCATCATGCAACGTATGAACGCGTGCATTGCGCCAGAAACGATCTAGGCCATCTTGTGACTGACTACCACGGCTTCCTGCAAGTTCGATCAGCTTAGACGATGCTTTTAGTGCTGTATCGCTACTATGAGCACGTACTTTGGCAACATCGATGGATGCTTTAGCAAGATTTTCAAGTGTAGTTTCAATTTTTGCGGCATCAATTGATTGAGCAGCTTGTTTTAATAGGACTTCACTTGCCCGCACATCGACAGCAATACGTCCTAATTCATAAATCGTTAAAGGATCTTGGTTTGCCGTTTCTACATTTGAATCAATCCAAGGGCGGGCTTGATGCACTCTTTGCAAGCTTTCTTCAAAGGCTGCTCGTGCAATGCCTACCTCAATTGATGCATGCATAATTTGCGCAAAAGGACCAACTAAGGTTGGTTGTAAAAATGCACTATCAAAAGGAATAACATCATCTGCATCGACAAAAACCTGATCAAATTTAACCGTTCCGCTGCCTGTGGTTTTTTGTCCAAAGCCAGACCAGTCATCAACTAGTTTCAATCCTTGTGAACCACTTTTTACAAAGGCTAGATACTCTCGGCCTGCATCGTCTAAAACTAAGGTTGGAATACGGTGCGCAAATAAACTTCCTGTGCAGTAAAACTTTTCACCCTGAATGAGATAACCATTTTCGTGAGGACGGATATTGGTTTGTTTATGGGTTGAAGTCTTGGTTTTAAACTCAGCAAGTGCATTACCAAAGCGAGTACCTTTTAGCACTTCACTATATAAACGTTGTTTTTGAGCTTCTGTGCCTGTATTGCGCAATACTTCTAGAGCATAGAAATGATTTTGTGGAATTTGTCCGATTGAACCATCTGCACCGCTTAAAAGCGCAATTACTTTAGCAACTGTATGGCTTGAAACTTCGGCACCACCGTATTGCTTTGGCACTGTAATTGCCCAAAGGCCAGATTGGCTCAAAGCATCGATTTCGGTATAGGGTAGAATTCGCTTAGAGTCTCGCTCAACTGCGGTTTTTTTAAATTGCTCAGCAAATTGTTTGGCAATTTCTAAAGCTTCAGCATCATTTTGAATAATGTGCGCTTGGCCAGATGCCGAGGTTTGTTTAGTTTGAACCGATTGATATGAAGTCATGACAATTTCTCCTTAAATCCAAGCATGGCGGGCAGGGAAATGACCATTAAGGTAATAATTGCCAATGGCATGTAATTTCCAACGAACAGGGTCGTGTAATGTATGTACACGGGCATTTCGCCAATGTTGATCTAAATTGTGTTGGCTTAAACTTGAACGGCTACCACCCAGTTCTAGTAGTTTTTCAGAGATTTGTAGAGCCGCATCATTGGCATAGACTTTTGCTTCAGCAACCAAAATTGAAGCTTTAGCTACTTGTTCATCAGTCACAGTTTGAAGTTGGTCAAGTTCATCTAAATATTCAGCAGCTTCATCAAGCAGCAAAATTGCAGCATCGAGCAAAATATTTAACTTACCTACCTCTTGCAGGGTGTAATGTTCAAAGCTGGCTTTTTCAACATTTGCATCAATAATTGGACGTGCTTTATGAATAGTCGATAAAGTATCGTCAAATGCAGCTTCTGCAATACCTACATCAATGGCTACTTGTAATAACTGCGAATAAGCACCGCGATAGGTTGGAGCTTGCGTCAATAAACGTTCATCAAAAATAAGTTCTGGGTTAACTTCGACATTATTTAATTTAACCGTACCACTCGCTGTCGTACGTTGCCCAAAGCCATTCCAGTCATTAATGACTTCAATACCTTGAGCATCTCGACTCACAATCAATAAAACGACATGGCCATCTGGATGAACCGCTTTAATTGCGAGCCAATGCGCAAAACTTGTACCTGTCGAATAAAACTTTTCGCCGTTTAAAATATATTTGCCATTTTCAATGGTAAGTGTGGTTTTTAATGTTTTTGAGTCATGTGTATTACGTTCTGGACCACCGTTAGCAAGACGTTTTCCTGCCAATATTTCTGAAAAGATAAATTGTTTTTGTTGTTCTGTGCCCATAATTTCGATCAGGTTTAAAAGGCTAATCTGATTTTGTGGAATCTGACCAACGTTCGCATCACCTTTACTTAAAATACGGAAAACGTGCGCTAAAGTTTTATTAGAAACAAAAGCTCCGCCATATTTTTTCGCAATTCGAATTCCGCCTAAGCCTTTTTGGCTAAAGCTTTCAATTTGCTCATGCGGTAATAAGCGTTGTTGATCACGTGTATTACGACCCTCTAAAGCATAATCAGCCACTTGATAAGCAGCATTAATGGCTTGTTGATCATTTTGAATGATTTGGACGTATGCCGTCGTTTTAGATAGAGAATTAGACATAATGACACCTTGTATTGCTGTCATTACCTTACAAAAGAAATATTTTTCCACTAAACGAGGACTTATGCTCAGCTTATGAAATAAAGTGCAAAGCATTTTTTTTGATTTTTAATGGAGAAATAAAGATATTAAAAGTTTATATAAATCAATGTTTTGTTATTTTTATGAAGAAAATTAATAATAGAATTAGTTTTAATATGAAAAAGAGCAATAAGTACGGTAAAAAAAGATATAAAAAGCTATACCTAACTGTCAGCAAAAAATGAGCACAATATCCATTGTTTTAAATAAAAATAGCTTTTAAAGTATCTACTTACCATCGACCATTTTTGTACAAATAGTCAAATAAAAATAAACGTGGAGATTTTATGCGGGTTTTGTATCAGTTTCCTTTGTCCCATTATTGTGAAAAAGCTCGCTGGTTGTTAGACCATAAAGAACTTGATTATGTGGCTCATAACTTGATTCCTGGATTTCATCGTGCTTTCGCACAACTCAAAACAGGGCAAAATTTACTGCCGATTTTGAAAGATGATCATCAGTGGATCGCTGAATCAACCAAAATTGCACTTTATCTGGATGATACTTACCCAGAACACGCGCTTTTACGCCGTGATGAGCAACTTAGACAACAAACTTTAAAAATTGATAGTTTAGCTGATGAGCTTGGTATACATGTGCGCCGTTGGGCATTAGCACATAATTTAGCCCAAGGGGATCATGCTCTAGAAATTATGATGGGCGAACAAGGCTATTTACGTCAGTTTGAAAAAATATCTAAACCTTTTCTCAAAACCCTCGTAAAGAAGAACTATAAACTTGAAGAAGAGTTAGTGAGCCAGTCCAAAGAACGCATGGGCGAACTTATAAATGAACTCAACCACTATTTAATTGAAAATCAAGCGCGCTACATGGTGGGTGATCGCTTAAGTCTTGCTGATATTGCTGTCTGTTCGATACTCGCACCGCTATTAGAGGTAAAAGGTACGCCGTGGGAGCGAGAAGAAGCAGAAGAAGTTTCTGAGGAATGGGTCAACTATCAAAAATATTTACTCGATTTACCTCTAGGGCAATATGTTTTAAGAATATATCAAACTGAAAGAAACGCTCGAGTAGATTGGCGAGGAATTTAAACTTTATAAAATGCCCTGATTTTCTCAGGGCATTTTTGTAATATTTCTAAGCTCTCTCATTTATCTGAATATTACTATCAATTTTATAAATGATTTTTATTAAACCATTTGCAAATATTATTTTGATGTTTAAGTTACTTTTTACAAAGTTAATTTAATGTATAGCTAAATCTCTAATAAGTTTAATTTTTATAATTTTTCACAAAATACAATTTTTTTAAAAACAGTTTTTAGGTGAAGTTAAGCCACTTTATTGTGCATATGTTTACATTGTAATCAATAATTGCCACATTTAAGTGTAAATAGATGAGCTTAATAATAGACAGAAGATTAAAACATAGATTAAAGTAGAAACATGTTAGCAGTTTTAAAGGTATTAACTCTGCAAAACAGACTGAATAAAATAAGTGAAGCAAATGGATGTGTCCTACTTGGAAAAGTTGGCGCGATAATTGCAATTTAATAATAAATCACTCTATTGCTCTATATGAATGATTCTATAGATAAATAGAGAGAATGATCATCAAGGAGTTCTTATGAAACGTTCTGCAACCTCTCTCATTATTTCAACATTTATGCTTTGTACGGTTGGTGCTACTTCTCAAATTCAGGCAGCAGATACATTAGCTAAAATCAAAAGCAGTGGAAAAATCGTTATTGGCCACCGAGAATCTTCTGACCCAATCTCATATGTTGTTGCAGGTAAACCAGTAGGTTATGCAGTCGATATCTGTAACCAATTTGCAAATGACATTAAAAAAGAATTGAAAATGCCTGGGCTAAAAGTTGAATACAAGGCAGTAACTTCATCAACACGTATTCCTGAACTTTTAGCAGGCAATATCGATATGGAATGTGGTACGACCACAAACTCTAAGCAACGCCAAGAACAAGTTGGTTTCTCAACAAACTACTATGCGACAGAAGTACGTATGGCAGTTAAAGCGACCTCTGGCATTAAGAGTTTGGCAGATTTAAATGGCAAGGCAGTTGTAACAACTCAAGGCACAACATCTGACAAATACATCAAGATGAATGAAAAAGGCCAAGCACTTAATATCCAAAATATCTATGGTAAAGATCATTCTGACTCTTTCGCAATGATGGCATCAGGTCGTGCTGCTGCATTTGTTATGGATGATAATATTTTAGCTGGTTTGGTTGCTAAATCTTCTACGCCTAAAGCTTTCGCAATTGTTGGTCCAGTACTTTCATCAGAGCCTTATGGCATTATGCTTGCTAAAGATGATGCAAAATTCAAAGCGATTGCTGACCGTACTGTAAATAATTTATGGAAAACTGGTCAAATGGACGCTTTATATAAGAAGTGGTTCTTATCGCCAATTCCACCAAAAAATACAAATTTGAACATGCCACAAAGTTCATCTTACAAAAAATTAAAAGCTCACCCAACAGATGCAGGGATCTAACAAGATCTTGTTGTCCTAAATTTACTTAAGCAAGTGAAACCTCACTTGCTTAAGCGGTCTATTTTCCTAAAGTATTCATTTAAGGGGCAAACATGTCAGTCGGCTCGCTAAACTGGACTATATTCTGTGCGGAGTCTAATGAATATGGTGTCGATAAAGCCGCATGGGCAGAATCAGTCTGTAGAGTAATTGGTAGCGCAAGCTACAATGCTCATGCTGAAGCGCCCACATGGTTACAAATGTTAGGTTCAGGCGTCTTTACTATGGTTTGGACAGCTGTTATAGCCTTTCTTATCGCATTTTTATTAGGTTCTCTCCTAGGGGTAATTCGTACATTACCCAACAAACCTCTCTCATTTATTGGCAATTGTTACGTTGAAATCTTCCGTAATATTCCACTTATTGTGCAGCTATTCTTCTGGGCATTTGTTTTTCCGGAATTTTTACCGGACAGCTTAAGTGCAGGCAGTGGGGATGTGGTTGCAGGTGGGTGGTGGAAAAATATTTTAAATCAGCAACCTGCGGTTATTGGTGTTTTTGCATTAGGTCTCTACACTGCTGCGCGTGTATCTGAGCACATACGTGCCGGTATTAATACTGTTTCAACAGGACAAAAATTTGCTGCTTCCGCAGTAGGTTTTACCACTGCACAAAGCTATCGCTATGTCATTTTACCTGTTGCATATCGCACTGTGTGGCCAACGATTACTTCTGAAGCAATGAACGTTTTCAAAAACTCAGCTGTTTTATATGCTTTGAGTGTTTTGAACTTCTTCGCTTATACAAAAACCATGCGGGAAGAAACTTCTCAGGACATCATTATTCTTATTCTCTCTACACCTGTTTATTTGATCATTACTTATAGCATTAAATTTATCATGGCATGGATTGAGAAACGAATGGCTGTACCTGGTTTAGGTTCAGGAGGGAAGTAATTATGGATTTTTCTTTATTACACAATCCTGACGTGATCGCGGCACTCAAAGAAGGTTTCGTTTTTACCCTTACTGTGACTGTATTGGCAATGCTGGGCGGTATCCTGATCGGAACCCCATTGGCAATGATGCGTTTATCAAGCAATGCCATCGCAAGTAATTTCGCAAAATTTTATGTCGATCTGTTTCGTGGTATTCCATTGATTCAGGTGATCTTTATTTTCTACTTTTTATTGCCGAAAATATTTGAGTTTCAATCTGATACATATTGGGGACCGTTGTTTTCGAGTGTTGTGACTTTTGCTATTTTTGAGGCTGCATTTTTCTCGGAAATTGTACGTTCAGGCATTCAGTCTATTTCAAGAGGTCAGGTAAATGCAGGTTACGCGTTAGGTTTTACCTATGGTCAATCAATGCGCTACGTGGTTTTACCTCAAGCTTTTCGTAACATGCTCCCAGTATTGTTAACTCAAACAATTATTTTATTTCAGGATATCTCATTAGTTTATGTGATTAGTGCACCAGACTTTTTAGGTCGTGCAGATACATTGGCTAATACATATGGTCCTGAAACGAAAGCAACATTCTATTTAATCGTCGCTGTAGTTTACTTCTGTAGTTCGTTTGTGCTGTCACAATTAGTCAAACGCTTACAGCAAAAAATTGCCATCATTCGCTAATTGGAGATTTTAAATGCCAATGATAGACATCCAACATATCTCTAAATGGTATGGTGATTTTCAGGTTTTAACAGATTGCACGACGAGTATTGAAAAAGGTGATGTCGTTGTTGTTTGCGGACCGTCTGGTTCAGGAAAATCAACACTCATTAAAACAGTAAATGCGTTAGAACCATTTCAACAAGGCGATATTATTGTTGATGGCGTTTCTCTGAAAGACTCAAAAACGGATCTTGCTAAATTCCGTTCACGAGTAGGAATGGTGTTCCAGCATTTTGAACTTTTCCCGCACATGACTGTTTTGGAAAATTTAACAATTGCTCAAGTTAAAGTGTTAAAGCGTTCAGTTGCCGATGCACGTGCAAAAGGTCTAAAATATTTAGAGCGTGTAGGTTTGCTTGCGCATAAAGATAAGTTTCCGGGCCAATTGTCTGGTGGTCAACAGCAACGTGTAGCGATTGCTCGTGGCTTGTCCATGGACCCAATCTGTATGTTGTTTGATGAACCAACTTCTGCACTTGATCCAGAAATGGTCGGGGAAGTACTTGAAGTGATGGTGCAACTTGCACATGAGGGCATGACCATGATGTGTGTTACACATGAAATGGGTTTTGCTAAAAGAGTATCTAACCGTCTAATTTTTATGGATGAAGGTAAGATTTTAGAAGACTGCCCAACGCATGAATTCTTTGATAATTTAGATGCTCGCCACGAGCGCGCGAAGCTCTTCTTAGAAAAAATTCAAGCCATGCATTAATACCGTTAATAAAAAAGAGCCTTTTAAAAGGCTCTTTTTTTACGTCCAATTTTTAGAAACTATATTTTGCTAATAAATTGACGCGAGAGTAATCACCCTTATCGCCTGCGAAAGTTTCTCGCTGACCGTAAGTATATTCTGCACCTAAATCAATATTTTTAACTGGATTCCAGATTAAATTGACCAAAGCATTATAAATTTCTTTGTTATAACTGGTGCTGGTTAAATTGCTATTTGCATAGACGTTATCATCTTTATATTGAATACCGCCTATTGCAAAAGTAGAGCGGAGGATAGGGCTCCATTTCCGTTGATAGCCAATAACGGCACTATCAAATTCACCTAAATTAATATCCTGAGTTGTTGTGTCATAGGCATAAGCTGAGTTGCTATAAAGTAAATAGCGGCCATCTCCTTTAACATGATAGTAATTAGCAACCAAGCTATCTTGAGGCGTTAAATCATATTTACCACCAACGCCTACACCCCAACCAAATTTTTCTTCAGAAGTACTATCTTTTGGAGCTACACGGTTTTCATGGGCAAGACCATGTAACTGTAATAGGCCTTTATTATCTGTAGTTTTGAAATCATATCGTGCTGTTAAAGCAGGAAAGCGGCTTCCACCGGCAGCATTACCAGCTTTTTCAACATCACCGCCTTCTAAGGCAACTAATATTTTCTGTTGAGTATTAATTGGCTGAGTGTACCTAACCTGTACTGTACGCGTAGTACCTGTACCAATAGCGCCATTGAAATCTACTGTTTCTGGTGATGTATCGGTATTTACAAAAGGTGAAGTAGTTTGACCAGCTAACCATTTTCCTAAAGACATATAAGCATGACGAACGCGGAAGGTACCATTACCATTATCGCCATTTCCACCCATGAAATCGGCTTCAATTTTGCCGGTTAAATCTCCGTATTGGGTAGGTCGAGTAATGTCTAGACCAATTCTTGAAGTTGCAGCAGATACATTTAGTGAGTCTTGTTTTGGATCATCTTTATTTAATGGATAGTTAGCGCCATTTGAAATGCTGCCATTTGAACCTTTAAAGTCATAGGTTGCATCTGCGCGGACACTACCATAAAGCTTAACTTGGGTTTGCCCATCCGCCATCGCCATCCAACCTGGTTTTGATACAGGAGGTGTTGGAGTAGCCGGTGCTACGGGAATTGTTGCTGGAGCACTAACCGACAAAGCTGTTTTTTGTTGATCAGATAGTTTCTGGACCAGTTGTTTTAACTCTTTTACTTCATCACGTAAGGCGTTAACTTCAGCATCTGTAGCGGCATGCACAGGCATCGTCACGCTAATTACGCCTAAAGAACTCATTGCTAGCACTAGTGTTTTGATCTTATTCACAGGAACTCCCCGACATGGATAAAAAAAATTTCCTGCAAATACATAACAATAATAATGCCAACTTTAAGAATTTAGAAAAATAGTCAAATTTCTATAATTATCATTGGCCTACATTTAAATAATGGTGCGAGTAAGATCTTATGTTGAAAAAAATAAATGAGAGCATGAAATTGACTTTCTAAAATGCGCCATATGTTCAACTCTTTGCACGGTTAAAATGCACGTCTGCAATAAAATGTGTAAAAGAATTAAACCTTTTAGCTATTTTTAAACCTTTGTATTTTAAATGCAGATGAGTTGTATAGGGGGTATACTGTCGTCACTGTAAAATTCTGGCTGGAGATAACAATGGAGTTAGATCGTTTTGATAAACAAATTCTAGAAATTTTGTCTCATGAAGACTTAAATTTGAATGAACTTTCAGAACGGATCAATCTGTCAGTCAGTTCTGTGCATCGTCGGATTAAGCACCTGATTGAAGCCAACGTTATGGGACAGCTCAAAAGGGAAATTAATTTTAGTAAACTTGGATTTACTCTACACATCTTATTGCAAGTTTCATTGAGTAAGCATGACACTGAAACATTTGATAAGTTTCTTTCGGAAATAGAAGCAATTCCAGAAGTAACCAATGCATTTCTAGTGACAGGGCAAAGTGCCGATTTTATTTTAGAACTTGTAGCACGCAACATGGATGACTACAGTGAAATTTTATTAAGACGTATTGGAAAAATTGACAATGTTGTTGCATTGCATTCCAGCTTTGTTATTAAAAAATATAATGTTTTTAACTGCTATAACTTACTCAATAAACTATAAAAAAACGCACCAAATGGTGCGTTTTTTTAATTCAAATGTTTGATTTAGGCATCAAGTTGAGCCAAAACTTCATCTGTGAACTCAACGTTAGTATAAACGTTTTGTACATCATCAAGATCTTCAAACATATCAATCATTTTTAGAATTTGTTTTGCTTGGTCGACATCAGTAATTTCAGCTTTGGTTGATGGACTCATAACCACTTCTGCATTGTCAGATTTTAAACCGGCAGCAGTAAGAGCATCTTGAACTTCACCAAAAGTTTCTGGTGACGTAATTACTAAAATTTCATCTTCAGAAATCTCAATATCTTCAGCGCCAGCTTCTAAAGCAACTTCCATGATTTTGTCTTCTAAAGAAACATCTTCAAAAGTAATCTCACCACGTTTAGTAAATAGATAAGCGACAGAACCCGCAGTTCCTAAGTTACCATTTGTTTTACTAAAACAGTGACGTACATCTGGTACTGTACGGTTCAAGTTATCTGTCATTGTTTCAACAAGAACAGCAACACCGCCAACACCATAACCTTCGTAAGTTACTTCTTTTAAATCATCATTATCTTCACCACCGGCACCACGTTGGATTGCACGGTTGATGGTGTCACGTGTCATATTAACTGAAAGAGCTTTTTCAATTACTGCACGCAGACGAGGGTTACTAGCAGCATCTCCACCGCCAAGTCTGGCAGCAGTCACAATTTCACGAATATATTTAGTAAAAACTTTACCGCGACTTGCATCTTGTTTCGCTTTACGATGCTTAATATTGGCCCATTTAGAATGACCCGCCATGGACGTGAACTCCAAAAAAAGAAAATGCAAAAGTGCTGGAATATTAGCATAGGCTTGGTTTTGTTGAAAACTGTTGCCCTGCGTTTTGTTAGCCAATTGAATCAGAATAATAAGCTTAAGGCCTAATGAGTGAGATTAGGCCGAATCAAATCCAATTTGATTTAGTTAATTTTGACGTCTATGTCAAACTGCGCATATAACTCTTTAATCGTTTCCAAATCTTTTTGTAAGTCTGTTGGATAAATTTTGCCTAAAATCCCGCCTTGTTTGCTTCGGGCGTTGGCATACATGAGTACAATAGGAACATTCGCTGCTTTCGCAATATGCCAAAAACCTGTACGGATAGGTTTACGTTCAGAACCATCTTTCGCTCGAGTAGCTTCAGGAGCAATCACCAAGTTAAAAGTTTCATGAGTTTGAAATTGTTCAACCATTTGAGAAACAATATCTTTACTCGCTTTGCGGTCAACTGGAATGCCACCAAGTTTTTCTAAAACTGGCTTAAGAGGACCCTTAAAAAGTTCTTTTTTTATTAAAGTATGAATCTTAATGTCTAAAATTTGGAAGAGAGCAATAGAGAGCACTGCATCTAGATTTGAGGTATGTTCAAAGCCAATAATAACTTGTTTTTTCTCAAGGATTTCGGGATCTACATTATAGGTCCAACCAGCAGCTTTAAAGATAGAGTTAGCTAGAAATTTTTTCATAGATCAGTGCAAGGTGATAAATTTTCAGGATTCTAATATGAGATTGTAAAAAAGCCTAGAAAAATTATGAAAGCTAACGTAGAGCACCAAAAATGAAGATTATCTAAGCTATAGAAGATTTAAAAAGTTCTTTTTTATTTTTCTTTTAAACTTAATAAACTTAGATAATTTTAAAATCAAGAGAGCGGTTGAGGTATCTCTTCATTAATTAAAAATTCAATATATTGCCAAATTTTTTCAGCGTTAATTAGCTTTTTATCTGTTGTTCCATCAATAATCATTCCATCAATAATAGAAATAATGATGTGAGTAAGTGGAGTAGGGTTTTCTATGCCTAATTGAATGAGCTGTTCTTGTAATAAGTGAGTCAACCACTTCGTATACTCGTAAAAGGGTTCCCGAATTGAAGTATATTGTTTAGATACTTCAATAAATGCTTTTTTAAATAAGCATCCATTAAATGTTTCACTATTAATCCATTCAATATACCAATTAAAAATAATGTGGATTTTCTCAAGTGGACTAGCATCTTGACGTAAATTTAATTGTTCGTTAATTGAATTTTGAATATTTAAATTTCGATGTTGCAAACACTCCATAATTAAATTTTCCTTCGAAGGAAAATATTTATAAAAGGTCATCTTTGCAACATTAGATTCAGCAATAATACGGTCAACACCAGTTGCATTGTAGCCAATCTGATTAAATAAATTTAAAGCAGTATTTATAATATCTTCTTTTTTTGACATTACTATTCCATATAGTTAGAACTAATTATAACTTAATCTAAAAAATTAAAATTTTAATATGAATTATCATAGTAAAAAAAGGGATTGGATACAAGTTTATATTGTGATAATGATTATCATTAGCTGTATTTTTTTTAAATTTTCTATTTGATTTCGTACGATTTTAATTCTAATATTGATTGATAAGGGAATATATTTAAATATTAATTTAAGTCATTGTTTTTGTAATAAATTATGTAAAAATCGAACAGGCTTCAATAACTTTAATGAGAGTAGATATGCCTAAGAAATTTGAGAATTTTAATAATCCTAGAAAGAAAGCACTCGCAGGGATGAAGCAAAGCATTTCAGCTGAGCTATGGGGAAAAAATTCAGACTTTTTGAACCAATTAAGAGCAAAAATTGCTAAACATGCAGTTTCACATCATCCTGCAATTGAGATTTTAAATAATGGAGAAATTAATAAAGAAAATTTAAAAAAAATACACTTAGAATATCGCCATGCAATTGTACAAACTTTTACTGATGCACTGCTCATGGCTCAATTTCAAACTAAACAACTAGAGCCAAGATTGCATGCTGGTGCGAAAATGTTTCCGCGCTTTCTTTTGAGCCTAAATATTTTTGATGAGTTTGGATTTCGACCTGGTTTAGACAAAGATGGTTATTATCAGGGAAATCCTGAATATGCTCACTATCCTTTATTTGAAGACGTATTAAATGATTTTGGTATTACGGAACAAGACCGTCTAACTTATCAGCCGACTGAAATTGCAGGTCAAGTTCGAGTTTTTTTAGAAGATGCCTATGATGACTATAAAGCTGTTTCAGCTTTGTTAGCCGTCGCTGAAGAAGAGGTCATACTCTATAGTCCACCGTTACGTAAAGCGACTAAAGCTGTAGGTTTGGAGGTCGAGGGTGGTGGTTATTATCATGTGCATGGTATCTCTGAGGATGAAAGTGCCGAAGCCGCAGATGATGATCATGAAGAAGATTTATGGTATGTCTTGATGCAAGCTTGTACAGAAGAAGATTATAGCTATATTGAAAAGATATGCTTAGAGTATTGTGATTTATGGGAAAAATTTTGGGATGCTCAATTAGAGCATTCGGAACCTATGAGGAAGCAAATCTTAGCTTAATAGAAAAAATAGGATATTGAGTTTAGAAAAAACGTATTTTAAACCAGTTAAAATTTTAAGATAAAATAAACTTTACATTTTTATAATTAAATTTTAAATATTGTTTATAGCGGTAAAACGAATTCTGTTTAGATAGCTATTAAAAAACCCCATAAACTTTTTGGTTTATGAGGTTCGAATTTGGTGGGCCCACCGTGACTTGAACACGGGACCAACGGATTATGAGTCCTACAATAAAAGTATTTATTACTGTTGGTCCTTACTTATTAAATTTATTTAATTTTAGCTAAAACAAATGTTTACTATGATTTGGTGTTGATTAGTATTGACTGTTATTGAATTAATTTGCTTACATACTGCTTACACGCCGCCCATGTAACGCCTTTTATGAAAACCAAGTTCACTTCCATTAAAGTTTTAAAATTTGATCCTCCACCTGAAGGAAAAAACCAAATATTTTATTGGGATAGTGACACACCTAGTTTATCCGTTAGGGTAACACAGAATGAGAATAGATCTTATATTTTCCAAAGTCGTGTTTCCGGCAAATCAATTCGTATAACTATCGGTGGTGTGACAGTTTGGCCTTTAGATGATGCCAGGAAAGAAGCGAGAAGATTGCAGCAACTTTGTGATCAGGGTATAGATCCAAGACGCAGCAAAGCAGAAGAGAATGAAAAAAATAATGAATATTCTGGTTTTCAAGAACAAAAGAAAATTAAATTTGAATCTGCATATTTAGAATATGTAGAGGAAAATAAAACAGGTTGGAGTGATCGTTATATTAATGATCATTACACCTTAATACATCGTGGTGGCGAAAAGAAAAAAAGAGGAGCTGGTTTAACTATACCTGGTGTATTAGCTTCATTATTAGATAAACCATTATATGAAATTACCGCTGAGTTTATAATTTATTGGCAAATTGAAGAAGCTAAAACGAGACCAACACGTGCAGCATTAGCATTTAGAACATTAAGGGCATTCTTAAACTGGTGTATGGAGCATGAAGTATATTCACAGATAGTTAATGATGATGCCCATAAATCTAAACGTGTACGGAAAGTTGTACCTACAGTTAAGGCAAAAAAACAGGCCATACAAAGAAATCAACTAGCAGCATGGTTTAAAGCTGTAAATGATTTACCTAATATAATGCACAGAGCATTTTTACAAATTACGATATTAACAGGTCCACGTTCTGAATCGTTGCGAGGACTTGAATATCACTTATTAGATTTTAAATGGAAAACTATTAAAGTCTGGGATAAGTTTGAGCAAGATTACCGTATTATCCCGATGACAACATATGTTGAAAAGCTATTATCAAGTCTTCCAAGACATCCAGATTCAAATTATGTATTTTGGTCTTCTCAGTCTGATTGCGGTTATGTTACTGATGTGCGTAAAAAATACTATCAACATCTAAAAGAGAAGGGTTTGCCGCGTTTTACAATCCATGATTTAAGGCGCTCGTTCAGTAACTTAACTGAGTGGCTAGATGTTCCGGCAGGGGTAGTGGCTCAGATCATGGGTCATAAACCGAGTGCAACTCAAGAGAAACATTATAAAGATCGTCCAGTTGATTTACTTAGAATTCATCATCAACGCATTGAAGACTGGATTTTAACTGAAGCAGAAATTATTGAAGGTGAAAAAGGGGCCTAAGCCCCTACAAGATTTCTGAGATCGGTTAATCGCCAACGTGCACCTTTCTTAGTCATGACTGGTGTTAAATCTCCACATCCCCGACTTGCCCATACTCTTAGAGTATTGGGTTTATAACCAAGTACTTTTGCAGCGTCATTAGTACTAACTAGACTTGCACCAGAATCAATAAGCTGTTGTAACTTCTCTTCTGGACGTAATTTTAAAGCTCCCATCTAAATCTCCTCACCAAATTACTGCAATTAAAAAAAGCTAAAAACCATAAAATATTTGTTACGTAGAGTGCTTCTTTCATCTTAGAAACTGTCTCCTAATAGATAAGCAGGTTGAGGCTCTTGAGTTGCTTTAGATGTAGGATTCTCTAACTCGAAGCGGCGTTTTCTTACATATCCCATAAGCTTCGGTTGAATCTGTGGATCACGTGCGGACACATCAATTTCAAGTGCATCCAAAGTTGTAAGATCTGGTGCATTTTGGATTTGAACCATTAATGATGGAGGTTCATTCTCTATTGCCTTTTGATCTGCAAGCTCAGTCAAACGCTTGTGAGTGGCTTGGAGCAAAGGTTCCATTTGTTTATCTGACCACGTACGGGTATAACGATAAACTGCATTTACTTCTGCGGGTGTCTTTGACTCACTGACTCGTTGTAGAAGGGTATCTAAGGTTTTTTGATAATCATCTTCGATACTTTCGTTTCTTTGCTCTGCTTCGGGTAATGTCTTTTTTTCAACATCATCTGATGTTGAGTTTTGGACATTTGATGTTTCAACAACACTTTCGGAAATTGCTTCTTCTTCAACTTCATCAGTTGGCTTATTCAGAAGTTTTAGAATATCTTCAGCAAACTCACCCCCACTGACTTTGATAATCGCGCAGCAATGAGAAAATGCATTATCAAAACTAGAGTGAACTTGGCCATGCTGTAGTAAGCGTAATTGCCCCCTAGAACCATTCCATTTGAACTGTTGAACTCCTAACTCGGCATTTGGGCTAGGATAAGAGCATGTAGAACCTTTTTCTGGCGCTTCTTTTAATGGTTCTGGTACTTCATACTCACCAATAAAAATAGTTCTAGGCTTAATTTGAAAGTCAAATTTATCAAAGACATCAAAACCAAAATCATATGGGTTGAATGGCTCCCAGCCATTATGCTCAGTATTATTTACTAATAGTAGTACACCATTGGCCCAAGCAAGTTTTGCTTCAATTTTATTAAGTATTTTCATGCTGTCACCCCAGTTTTTGCGAATGTTTCAATGTCTTGTTTAACTGCCGTAAGTTTTGCTGCTTCAATTTGAGTAAGGGCATCAATGCCAAGATGCTCACAAACTGTTTTTACATCGAGGCCACGTTCAGCAATAAAGTTTTGAAGCTCATCTCTTTGTTCGTCAGAAATGCCATTAAATTCAGGTGGGCTAATCCAAACACCGCGCTCTTTATCAAACGTGCAATTCAATGCTTTTGAACGCATTAACATTGCTTGGCGCATGTTTTGGTAATACATGTGCTCTTTATCAAGTGATTCGGTTAATTGATTTAGATCACCAGCATGTTCGGCTTCTTCACAGCTTTGCTTCCAGTTCTCAAACTCTTCTTGAGCTTTGGCAGTTGCAAGTTGTGCCGGTGTTAAAGTGTTGATGTGGTCTTTAGCTTGGCTGATAAGGTCAGCTAAGAAAGTGGGATTAGATTTAAGATCTGGAACCCACACCTCACCAGTTTCACCACCTAATGCACCCGAGTTTTTCGCATGGTGAGTAGGAGAAGGTTTGAAACTGATTACACGGGCATTTTTACCTTCACCTGTAGTCACAGTTGTTAGATAGCCCATAATGTCTGCAATACGATAAAGTTCATTACGGTTTTTACCGCCTAGATCTGGTCGATAAATGATTTGTTCACCGTTTTGATCTTCTGAAGCATGGGCAATGAAAACGACATCTTTACCTAGACTGATTAAGGTATTTATGTATTGCTTGAATGTCTGATTAGCTAGACCTTGCGCTTTAAGCTTTAATGCACCATCTTTTTGACGGTTGTTCGCCGTAAGTAATAAATGAGTTTTAATGCATTCAAGCATTGCGCCTACAGTGTCAATAACAATAGTTTTATAAGGTGCAAGGTCTTGTGGTGTGAGGTCAGCAATATCTTTCCATTGATGAACCTGAACAACTGCACCGCGTCGTAGTTCACCTGTACGGTGAGCACCACGATCAAAGTCGAACGAAATAGCTTTATCCGCAGTAAAACCCATAGATGTTTTACCTAAACCCGGATCGGCGTATAGATACACAATAATTGCTTGAACCAATAGAGTTTGGTCAGCTGTAATAATAGGTAGAGCCATTTTTATTATCCTTATCTTGAGCCAGTAAAGCCGCGCTTAGATTTATAAGCTTTGCGTTCAATTGATGAGATGTGTGAGTTACCCAAATCGATAGCTAATTTCTTTTTGCGTTGAAAGCTGATCTCTTGGGTAAGGTCTTCCCAAACTTTTGGATATTCCTTTTGGAACTTTGCTACATCTAATGGCGTTTTTACTTCATCCTTTACTTTGTAAAGCACTGTGCCGTTAGCATTAGATGCGTAAATAATCCAACCAATACGCACTGAGTAAATACCTGTATTGTCACGGCCTAAATAAGACTTGTATCCATCCGGGTGTTTTTTGAAAGTAGTCATGATTAGCCACCAAACATCCAAGTGATAAAAGATGAGATGACTATCCAAAGGAATACAGAAATGACAATAAACTTTAGAAAGTCGATTGAATTAGCTTTGATAGTTGCTAAACGAGAAGGGCGCTGTTCTTCAACAGTAGGGTGTTGATATAAGCGTGCAGTCGTTTGACTAGGAATAGGGTTTTGTTTCATACTTATCTCGCAGTTTGCAAAGCCCCGTTGCCGTCCAAAGTTCCGGGGCTTTTTGTTGTCTGTGAGATAAATATAAGAAAACTTAGTTTTGAGTCAAGCAGTAATGTAAGATTTCTTAATTTATTTTTAAGATAACTTATTTCCTGTGATTAAATAAACAAAAGAAAACCCACCGTAGTGGTGGGTTAGAAGGAGTTTATTAAGGAACTTCCTACTCGTGTTGGTTCACGGTTTTATTTTCCAGCTTACAAAAAATTGATTTAGGCTGTTTATTCATCAGAATATTTTTCTAAAAAATCATCTATCCATTCTTGTGCTGCCTGAAGATTGGTTATATCTGTTAACTTCAGATTGGTTTCTTCTGCTTCGTTAAAGCCCTCAACAATAGCTTCAAAGATATTCGCCTCGTTGATGACCTCGCGTGCCATTTCAGCAGCGTCATAGCTCTGCTTGGCTTTTTTAAGAGAAGTTATTTGTTTATCAATTCCTGCACCAATTTTTCCTAATGCCAATTTAAATTCTTGACGGTTGATCGTTAGTGCCGTTTTTGATTTATTAAGTGTTGCGATCATTATGTTCTCTTTTTTTAGGAATTTTAATTACTCAGCTCGCTAAAATTGGCGAGAAGATCAGTAAGTTGCTTCGGATTCACAGTTTTAAGAATGTTTGGGTCTAGACCTTCTTTTTGCTCTGTATGTATATCGCATGCAGTCAACTACTTGGCCTACAAAATGACAATGCTCATCCAAAGGAATTATATTTGGTTCAAATTTAGGATTTAGAGCTTGTAGAAAGCGAGAACCATCTGTTTCTATAACAAGTTTTTTAAAAGTTGCATCTTCAAATCTTCGTACCACAACCATATCGCCAGATTGCATATCACTGTAGTAAACATCTGGATCAACAAGAATGTAATCTCCCTCCAAAAAGTCAGGTTGATTACTAACACCTTGAACTTTCAGATAAAAACAATTTGTACATTCTTCAGGAAGGGGAAGCCACTCTTCAACTTGGGTTAGGTCCACAGATTGTACATTCGTAAAAAGTCCTGCTTGAACCCACGAGAGCACTGGAGCCATCTTAGCTTGTACGGGGGCCACATTTGTAGAGTCCTGAGTCGAAGTTTCACCTTTACCACTTAAGATATATTCAGTAGTCACACCAAAGGCATTGGCCATTGCCTCTAATGAACCTGCTTTAGGTAAATAGCTATCTTTTTCCCACTCCGTGACAGCAGGCGAACTGACTCCTGCAATCTTTGCTAACTGCACTTGGGTTAATTTTTTAGCTCGTCTAAGCGCACGTATGCGCTGACCAATAGTATCTGTATTCATATAAGTTATCTTACATATTGCATTTATAAGTTTTCTTTGATTAAATACTAAGAAATCTTACTTTTTGGAATAATTATGACTAAACAAGAAGCTTTCAAGTTGCTTGGGGTTAACGGTGTTGAGTTGGCTGGAATGTTAGGTATTGAGCCTTCAGCAGTTTATCAATGGCCCGATGGAAAAATCCCATTAGCCCGCGAATATCAAATTCGCGATTTAGCTCAGGGCAAAGAACCACTAAAAAACAAAGTTGTTGCTGAATAAGGACGTAAAAATGAGTCTTGAAAAAGAAGATCTTCGTTTGAAGATGCTCCCAGACATGATGGAGCGATTGCGTCTTATTGCAGACGTTAGAGGGAATGATTATGCACATCAAGCAATTGTCCTTTTAGAAAAAGCAATCATGGGTGACTACCACGAAGTTAGCTTAATGCTTGAAAGAGCTAATAAAAATAGGAAGAAAAGGGAGAGTTTGGGAATACTTGGGCAGGTTGGGGTGAATCCTGAATCTCAAATCCTAGAAATTAAAAAAGCCTGATGGTCTAGATCAGGCTTCTCAATTCAATTACTTGCAAGAGGAATCGAATATGCAAACTAATTTATCAAATCAACAGCAAATAATCCAGAGCTGGTTTGATCCGGCTCTTAAAACTTTAGAAGGCTTGCTTGAAGTACGTAAACAAAATTTGCGAAAACAAAAACGCGATGAAAAAAATGCAGCGGTAAAACGTGATGAGTTTATGGAAGCACTTTCAGAGCAGCACCGAATGCCAATTTTTAATGCTGGGCAAATCATCTCAAGTTTATATCGGGCTAAACGGATTCGTTACCTAGGTAGCACGTTCATTCAGGTGAATGAAGAGGGGGATAAATGAGCTTAGACGCAACAGTTTGGGCTTGGAAAACCCGTCAAAAACAAAAGGTAGGTGGTGCATTAAAACCACTTAAAAAATTAGTCCTTCTTTCGCTAGCAGATCGAGCTGGTGAAACACATGAATGCTATCCAAGTATTGCTCGTCTGGTAGAAGACACTGAGATGGACCGTAAGACAGTTTTGAAAATTATTGATGAGTTAATTGAGGACGGATTTATTATCGATACTGGCAAACGTGAAGGTAGAACTAAACAGGTAAAAGTATATCTTTTGATCGGAGTTAAGGGCCGAGAAACAGTACCAACAACGGTACACTTTGATACTGAAAATGACGAAATAAACAGTCCCAACAATGGAACAGTTCCAACAACGGAACAGTTCCAACAATTCCATGAAAGAGTCCCAACAATTCCGTTAAACAGTCCCAACGTTGGGACACGGAATCTTTCAAAGAATCTATCAATAGAATCTAAAATTAAAAAAACATGGTTGAGTTTGAAAAAACTTGGAGAAGAAATTCTTTTGGCAACTGATCAGGAAACTTACGAGCAGATTAAAAACGCAACTTGGTTCGATCGAGAGTTACGAGCATTTGAACTCTACAACGCCGAGAAGAATCTTTGTGTTGAACTTATGAATTACCACTTTGCAGATTGGTTAATCAACGCATGTGGTAAATACCAAGCACGTGAACAATCAAAGAATCATAACGTTGGTACACAGGTTCGAGTCCCGCAGGGGGAATCAAACACACTCAGTTCTAAACAGATTAATTCATTCGCTCAAAAACTTTCTGTACTTCCTGAATTTGCGAGTAAGTATGCAGAGGGCAATGAAAGCTATGAACAACTTGCGGCACGTATCGCAGTAAAACTTACAGATCTTGAACAACAGCAAAAATTGATGCCTTACCTCATTCAAGTTGGATTTAAGCCTAAGGGCAAAAGAGAGGCGGCATGAATAAATTCGAGATTCTAGCTTGGGGTTTACTCATTTCATTTTTTACAGCTGTTATCTCCGGTGCAGTTGTTTTGTGGTGGAAAGCTAGAAAGGAGGCGATTGAGGAATGAGTTCAATAAGCCTCGCTGATTACAAGCGTCTTTATGCAAAACCACGGACCAAACCTAAGCGCCGTGCTTCAGTAAAAAAAGAACGAGTTGTGAGTGAAGGCGAGGCAACGCTTGTACAGCACTTGAAAACACACAAGATCAGCTTTGTACAGGAATATAAATTCCATCCAAAACGTAAGTGGCGGGCGGATTTTTTAATTATGGGAACAAAAATATTGGTAGAGGTGGAAGGCGGGATCTGGAGTGGAGGCCGCCATACGAGGGGTAAAGGTTATCTAGGAGACATGGAAAAGTACAACGAAGCAGCAATGATGGGGTTTACAGTTTTACGGTTCAGTACAGAGCAAGTTAAAGCAGGCGTGGCGATTAAACAAATTGAGCAATTGGTGGGATGAAAATGAATATGCCAGTACAACACATTTTACAAGCGGTCGATTGGTCTAAATATAGTTTTGAAGAGTGGTGTCGCCAGCTTGGTGCATGGCTAAACGGCGATACCGAAACGATGGTCAAAATAGTTAAGACGATGCCAACAAAACGCATCACTCAAAAACAACGTGAAAAATTAATGGCTATGTACATGAGTGATGAAACTTTAAAAGATCGCTTATCTACTCGCCGTAAGGGTACTTGCTGCCAGTTAAATGATAATGAAGCACGAGCAATACATAGATTGATTATCGATCTTCAATCTATAGATGATGAGGTTCTTCAGGAATGGATTGGGGCAATCTGGTGGCACTATGTAATGGGCGAGGCGATTCGTGATATAGCAAAAAGTAATAATACATATGGATCACAGATCCAACAGGACATTAAATGCGGTTTGGCATTTATCAAATCACGTTATCCGCATTTTCAATTTGATAAATTTATAAAAACAGTAGTAGTTGAAAATCAATCTTCTTGACTGTAAATACGGGGTGTGGCATATTCGTGATATCTTGGCGATTTATATATTTATTGCCATATTAAAACCTCGCATAAGCGGGGTTTTGTTTTATTAATTAGGATTCTATATTGAGCTTTTTTCTTTATACGTTAAATAATTTCAAATTTTTTTTTTGAGTATTGAGTGGCCAGTTGGAATAATAAATTGGATTTCATTTTTTTCCAACATCGCAACTATTTGTGCTTTTTTTATAGCCCTATGGGCTTGGTGGACATGGAAGAAACAACAGGGATTCTCAGACGAACGAAAAATGTTGCTTGATATTGAACATTTAATTTCTGAAATCTATGCGAATGCATTTCATAGATTCTCAAGGGGGGTTCTCTTGCGTATAAACACACTCCAGATGCAACAACTTAAAGAAAATAATCCTATTAATATGCAAATTCTAGAAGATAGTAAGAAACAGGTTGAGTTAGCAAAGAATGATGATAAAAAGTTTTTTGACTTAAATAATGAATATCAAGCTTTAAAGTTGAGATTGGAATTAATGGATATAAAGGTTGAGGTTGACTATGATCCAATCTCACACGAAGAATATATTAAAAAAATTAAAGGTCAGGTTTTAAAATGTAATGAACCTGAGGAACTTAATAAGATTGCAAAAAATATTACCAATGAGATTCAAAACAAAAAAATTGAGTGTCTACGTAAAATGAAGAAATTTAGGAAGAAAAATTACTCTTAACTATCTTCTTGCTAAATATTGATTATTGGTGGGGCTTTTTTTTTGGGGGAATATAAATTTTGTACTTATGATTAGAATGAATGCAGAAAGTGTCGGAAGATTAAATATAATTAACTATTGAGAATACAATAACTTATATTAATTTTTAATATTGCTTTTCCAACCTACAGGCCGCATTATCAAACTTCATTTTTTGATTGTTGATGAGGTTTAGATATGTCAGTGTTAAGTGCAGGTGATGTGGTTAAGCATGCTAATTATCAATTTAACTTTAAGATTATTAAAGTTTCTAAGCAATGGGCGACATGTGAAGGTATGACTGAACAAGGGGAAAAGGTTGTTAAAGATTTTTCACCTGAATTTTTGGAAATAACTTCTCGGAAACCGAAGATGAACATAACTAATCAAGCTCTTGAAGAATTAGAGATTGGTTTGAGAAAGTAATCTAAAAGCCTCCATTGGGAGGTTTTCTTTTGTGCTATAGTCCAGTTTGAATAAATTCTGGTTAATAAAATGAATATATGTTGGTGGTGATTTAGACGGTGAAGTTGTAAATAACCGAGAAGGTACATATTTTGAAGCCAGCGAAATAGATTCTAGCAAGCAGTCTACATACAACCGCCAGAGTTATATTGTTGGAGAAAATACATATAGATTTTGGCTTTGTGCAGAATTATCATATATGGAAACAACCGAAATTGCCGGCAAGCATTTAGCTGAAAAATACAAATATCTTGCTTGATTAAATTTTTTGAAGTAGTCAACCCGCCAACTGGTGGGTTTTTTGAATGTTGTTTTTAATTTGCCGGACGTATTACGGCGCAAAAGAGCCTCGCTAAATATCGATTATTGGCGGGGCTTTTTATTTTCAAAAAGATATTAAATTATCTTAAATTACTTATAATTAAATCTTTTTAAGAGTTGTGGGAAATATGCGTATTTTTACAGAAGTTGTGGGTGGACCAAATGATGGTGAATTAGTCCAAGTTTCTGGTGATTCTTTTAATGCTCTTGATTTTGCTGTTCTAGATATTTTAAAAAATTGGGAAAAAATGGTAAGTCCAAAGAAATCAACAGAACTAATTGAAATACAATATCGAAAAACAAAGGCAACTATTATTTTTAACAAGAAGTATTACATTCGGGAGTACTTTGTGTGTGATTATTTAGATCAAAATATAGCGTTGAGAAAATTTAATAAATATTTTAACTGTGTTTTTAGGAAGTAAAATGAGATGAATTTAGCTACTTAAGATTATTTTTTATATTATTGATTATATGTTGGTAAAGTTAAATAACTAAGATATATTGTTTTTTTTAATCCTAAAAAAGGAATAATAATGTTTATTAAACACAATAATTTTTACTTTAATGCTAAAAAAGTTACTTCCATATTGGCAATCTCTGAAGCATCAAACAAAGTATTTGTTCACTTTGACAACGGGGAAAGCAGAGAGTTTAAATTTCAATCAATAGATGAATTGAAAGCATTCATAGAAAAGATTACATCAGCGGCAGAATGATAAAGCCCTCTTCGGAGGGTTTTTTAATGGGTGAAATTTATGAAAAATGAAATCGACTTTCATGTACCAATTCGTCCAATGCCTCCCGAATGGCTTTTTGAAATGGGTAGTCCAAACTTTACACCAGCACCAGAAATGTGGGAATGGATAGGCAAGGTATTTCTAGATCCAAAATCAAAATTATTTAATCCTGATCATATGTACCTACGGTCCTTTCGATATCCCGATATTGCTGTGATGTGGGCTAGATCTGGTTTTAAAAAACAAGGTCGTCAGGTTATTGGCACTACTGAAAAAATAATGATCAATGCTGGTGGCTGGAAGAAAGAACGACAAGAAGAGCAATACATCCAATGGTTCAATTATATACCTGAATACTTAATTACTTTTGATGCCTCATATTCACGTATAGCTAGTGATGTGAATTTTTGCGCTTTGGTTGAACATGAGCTTTACCACATTGCACATAAGAAAGATCAGTGGGGAACACCTTCATTTAACAGAGAAACGGGCATGCCTAAGTTAGCAATTCAAGGACATGATGTTGAAGAGTTTACAGGCGTTGTACGTCGATATGGAGCAAGTGAAGATGTCAAAAGAATGGTTGAGGCAGCAAATACAAGACCAGAGCTGTCACGTGCAGATGTCCATTACACATGCGGCACTTGTTACTTAAAGGTGGTTTAAATTTTTTTGCCACTCTACTTGGACGTACTTGGACGGATAGAGATAAATGGCAAGGCTTAATAAACGGGTAAAACTCTATATAGTACGATCACTTGCTACTTATGAGACACCCTCTGAAACAGCGAAGGGTGTCCAAGAAGAATTTGGTATCAGCGTAACCAAACAGCAATGTGAAGCATACGACCCAACAAAGAAAACTGGGCAGGACTTAAGCGAAGAATTTAAAACTGAATTCTACAAAGTCCGCAAGGAAATGAATGACAACCTTAGCGCTATCCCAATCGCTAATATTGCCTACCGCCTCAAGCGTCTACAACGATTCATCGATCATGAACAATTCAAAGATAACCCCGTATTAGTGCCTAGCTTAATGGAGCAGGCAGCAAAAGAAGTCGGCGGTCTATATACCAATCGTAAGGAAATAACAGGGGCTGGTGGTGGACCAGTTAAAACGGAAAATACAGAAAAGCCACCTCAACCAGCATATACACCTGAAGAGCTAGAAAAACTCACACCGCAAGAGTTATCCCGATTAGCAATTAATGGAAAGCTATGACATACGCACTAGATGAAATAGCCCCTTTAATTAAAGAGTGGACTATTAACGTACGCTTGCCTGATGTTATCGCTGAGATGACACGGCGCTATTACTACAAAGCTGTAATTGAGCAGAACGAAAAGAGCAAAGAAGCTGAATTAGAAAAGTGCAGGAAGGATCCTATTCATTGGTTCAATCATTGGATCTGGACATACGATCCGCGTGGTATGTCATTTGGATTGCCTGCAAATACTCCTTTTGTTTTGCGTCCTAAGCAGGTTGAGCTTGTAAATTGGTTGCTTGAGCGTGAAAACACTCAGACACACGGATTAATTGAGAAGTCACGTGATGAAGGGATGAGCTACGTTGTGCTTGGCTTTTATCTGCATCGTTGGTTATTCGTTGAAGGCTTTGCAGGTGGTGTTGGCAGTCGTAAAGAGGAGTTAGTCGATAAGAAAGGCGACCCTAAAACACTACTCCATAAATTTCGCGATATGTTCAGCAAAATGCCTGACTGGATGAAGCCTAAGGGCTTTGTCGAGAAAGTGCATGATAACTACATGCGAATCATTAACCCAGATAACGGCGCAACTATCACAGGTGAAGCGGGTGACAACATCGGCCGTGGTGGTCGTACTACTATGTACTTTCTTGATGAGTGGGCATTCGTTGAACGTCAAGAAGCTGTTGATGCTGCTATTTCCCAAAACACCAATGTGCATATCAAAGGATCCACGCCTAACGGTATCGGTGACAGATTTCACCAAGATCGTTTTAGTGGCCGCTATTCTGTTTTTACTATGCCTTGGCGAGCTAATCCGGATAAGAACTGGACTGTTACATACAACAGCAAAGTTATTTACCCGTGGTATGAAAAGCAGTTGGCCACACTTGACGATGTCGTCCTTGCCCAAGAAGTTGATATTAACTATGCAGCTTCAGTTGAGGGTGTCTTAATTCCTTCAGCTTGGGTTCAGGCTTCGCTTGATGCACACAAGATACTTCAAATTGAGCCAACAGGTGATCGTATTGGCGGCCTAGACGTAGCCGATGAAGGTAAGGATAAAAACTCATTTACTGGTCGTCACGGCGTTGTCATGAATTACTTGGCCACATGGTCTGGTAAAGGTGATGACATTTTTGGAACCACTCAAAAAGTTATGGATATTTGCATAGAGGAAAACATAGGCACCTTGTTCTACGATGCCGATGGTCTTGGTGCTGGGTGCCGTGGTGATGCTCGCGTAATTAATGAGAGACGCCGTGAGTCAGGTTTGTCTGAGGTTAATGTCGAGTCATTCCGCGGATCTGGTTCAGTTCACGATCCAGACGGTGAAATGGTCGAGAAGCGTTTAAACAAAGACTTTTTTGCAAATCTTAAAGCACAGTCTTGGTGGTCATTACGTTTACGCTTTCAGGAAACTTTTAGAGCACTCGAAGGGCGTGATTATGATCCAGACATGATCATTTCACTATCAACTGAAGATATCGATGCTAAGGAATTGGCATTGCTCACTACTGAGCTATCACAACCAACCTATACAAAAAATGGCGTTGGAAAAATCCTAGTTAATAAACAGCCTGATGGTACTGCCTCACCTAACCGGGCGGATAGCGTCATGATTTGTTTTAACCCGCAAATTGCTGAGCTCAACGTTTGGGGCAAGCTTTAAAAGAGAAAGTTATGGGCCTTATTAAATTTACAAAAGATTCATTCCAGAACTTTGCCGCTCGCGTTGGGTTGGGTACTGGAAACCAGCATGATCAGTCTGTTTATGGCTTTAATTTTTTAAGTCGTGACCGATTAAAGCTTGAAGCGATGTATCGTTCATCTTGGGTTGTTGGCCAAGTCGTTGATGTTGTTGCTGATGATATGACACGTAAAGGCGTCAAATTGAATGGCCTGTCAGATCCAAAAGAATCGGAAAAGATAGATCAGGAGATGGATCGCTTACAAGTATGGGGGCGACTTAATAAAACAATTAAGTGGTCACGTCTATATGGTGGTGCCATTGCTGTCATGATGATCGATGGTCAAAACGTATCAACGCCTTTAAATCTCAACACTATTGGCAAAGATCAGTTTAAGGGTTTATTGGTTCTTGATCGATGGATGGTTCAGCCAACATTACAAGATTTGGTCACAGAGTTAGGGCCTGATTATGGCACTCCACGCTATTACGATGTGATTACTGATTCAGTTGGCTTGTGTAATCAAAAAGTCCACTATTCGCGCGTCATCCGTATGGATGGCGTTGAGCTACCATACAACCAATCAATTACTGAAAACCTTTGGGGGCAATCAGTTGTTGAGCGATTGGAGGATCGGCTAACGATTTTTGATAGTGCTACTTTAGGTGCTGGCCAGTTGGTCTATAAAGCTCATCTACGGACTTATAAAGTTAAAGGATTACGTAGTCTTATCGCCGCTGGTGGTCAACTTTATGAAGCTCTCGTTAAGCAGGTCAATATGATCCGACAGTGGCAGTCTAATGAAGGCTTAACGCTAATGGATGCTGATGATACCTATGAAGCACATCAGTACAACTTTTCTGGTTTAGATAACATTTTGCTGCAATTTGGGCAACAGATTTCGGGTGCAACTGGCATTCCGCTTGTACGTTTATTTGGTCAGTCACCAGCGGGTTTAAATGCAACAGGTGAGTCTGATTTAGCCAACTATTACGACAATATCAACCAGCAACAAGAAGGCCGATTACGGACACCTTTGCAGATCCTTTACGCTGTGCTGCATATGTCGGTACTTTGTAAGCCTTTACCTAATTCATTTAGTTTTAAATTCGCTTCTTTATGGCAATTGGATGATGAGAAGAAGGCAAATGTTGCTAAAGGTGTAACAGAAGCAGTGATTTCCGCTGAAGAGGGTGGACTCATTAAACGCTCAACGGCGTTAAAAGAATTGCGCCAATCAAGTGAAGTTACGGGTGTTTTCTCTCACATCACTGATGAGGAAATCAAAGAAGCCGATGGTGAGGATCCACCACCACCGGGTGAAGGTGTAGATGATGCAGAAACAAATAAATCGGATAACACCGAACCTAGCGAGAAAGACCGAGATACGGTACAGCCAGCAGCTTAGAAAGATTGCTGGCTATGTCGATACTATCGTTAAGGGCTTTGATGTAAATGATCCTCGCACATATCCTTTAATGGCGGCCTCTTTAAATGAGTATGCCAATACTCTCCACCATTGGGCACAGAATGCAGCTGGTCGAATCATTACAGACGTTGCATTAAGGGATGAGAAAACTTGGCTCATCTATGCGAATGACCTTTCACGTGGCGTACGTGATCAGATCAGAAAAACTGATGTAGGTGGTGTTTACCAAGAACTCTTAAATGATCAGGTAAGGCTTATTAAGTCATTGCCCTTAGATGCTGCTCAGCGAATCCATGACCTTTCTACTAGGTCCTTGATAGAAGGGGGTAGATCTAGTGAGATTGCTGGATTAATTATGGCTACCGGCCGTGTAACTAGATCCAGAGCAAACACCATTGCACGTACTGAGGTAAGCCGAGCATCATGCGTATTCACTCAAGCAAGAGCCGAGAATTTAGGTTCAGAGGGTTATACCTGGCGAACTAGTGAAGACGGCGATGTTAGACCAAGCCACAAAGAGATGAATGGAAAGTTTGTCTATTGGGATAAGCCATCAACTTTGGACAATTTAAAAGGCCATGCTGGATGCTTACCAAACTGCCGTTGTTATCCAGAGCCAGTAATTCCAGATGATTTTTAAGTTTAAAAACTTTCTAATATTAGGTTACATTAGCAACAGTATATAAAAAGAGTAATACTTGATCTTATCCATGGAAACTTTAAATTTTATTGCTGGTTTTTTTTCAATAATTTCTTCAATTGCTACTGTTATCGCACTTTTTTTTGCATGGAGAATGTGGAAAACATGGAAGGTTCAGCAAACTTATGCTTTGCATCGTGAAAAATTGATTGAAAATGAAATCAATATTATAGCTCTATATCATTATCAAGGTAATGTTATGAAGCAAATGATCGAAATGAAGCAAATAGAATTTATAAGAGATTTGACTGATGATGAAATGGATAACTACAAAGATATTCTGGTAAGAATTCAAGATAAACAGGTCGAGTTCGAAGACAAATATGGCTTTTGCTTATTTACGTTGGAAAGGTATGGTATTCATTATTCTCCATCCTTGAGATTCGACATTCTTGGATTTAAGAAAATTACTAATGATTGGATTAAAAAGGTCCGGAAATGCCAGAACCTTGAAGAACTCAATATTGTCATTAAAAATTATTACACTGAAAGTGCCAATGAAAGAGACAATCTTTTAAATAAATTGGCAGAATTTAGGCAAGTTTCACTGAAATAATTATAAAAGCTCAATTTCCATCAGGTGGTTTAAATTAACAATGCAATTTAATATTTAAGTTATTCTAAATCATAAGAAAAAAGTCTTAATGCTAATCGGATTTAATTTGACGATCTTATTTTAAAGGAGTGTATTAAAAGAATAAAAACTGTGGGGAAATATCATGAGCAAATTAAAAATAAAATTTGTAATATGGTTTGTAATTATAGGATTGGTGTTTTTATGGATTTTAAGATCATGCAGTCATAAAGAAGCAGCGCCTCCTCCGTTGCCAAGTAGTCCAACAGAATATTCTAATCAGATTTCAAAAGCTGGTGAAAATACAGTTGTTAGAACTGAAGTTTTAAAAGAAAGTCCGAGTAGTGAAGCTCAAGCGCTACCAAATGAAACCTATAAAGGGAAATTACTTACAAGAGATTATGTGCACTCTTTGGATGATATTAAGTATTTTCCTGCGGCAGCTATTCTATTAACAGGTAAATGGTACACAAATAAAAAATCGATTAAAATTTGTGAAAGATTAGTTCTATTATCACCATCTATTAATAAAGAAGATGAGTTTGTTACATACTGGTTGGTTCAAAAGAAAAAATTATCTTCTAAAGAAAATAACTGTGAATATTTAATGGATTTATATAATTTTGATGAGGCGACGATAGAGTTAACAAGATTATTTAAAGGAAAACATGAAAATAAAAGTATAGTTAAAAGGGTATATGGAAATTTCAAAATACGTGGACCTTATATTGTTATGTATGAGGATGCTAAAAGAGATACAGATCTTATTATTGATTTAAATAGACTAGGACCTTCAGCAACTGAATATTTCATCGAAAATTGGGATGATATTTTAGCTACTCTTGAAGAAAGAGGTAGTTTAGAAAAGCCTGGAGCAGCAATTAAAGCGGCTTTAAATAAGGATAAGCATTTAAGAGAATTAGTTCGTAAGGACCTTATGAATAATTTGGTGCTCTGGACTAAAGCTGGAGTCTGTGTAGGATTGGTTGCTGCATCAGTAACGACCACAACAGTAGTTGGTGATGGAGTAGTAAAATTCGTAACATCAACTGAAACCATGTTCCAAGAAGCTAAAGACGGAAAATTAAAAAACAAAAGTTATTGTGCTGCGATTTCTGAAATTGCTGATCAGTAATGTATTTATATGAAATAAACACAACCACCTTCGGGTGGTTTTTTAATGCCTGAAAAAAGGTGAATCATGTTTAAAAGCAAAAAGACTAAAGACCAAAAAACGGTTGATCGGTCCGAGATATATACAACAGGTCAATTGGGTCGTACACGTGAAATAACTCCAGAGGGTTATTTACTTTGTCGCGATGTGCCGATTGCTCGCATTGGCACATTGATGTATGCGGACGGTGAAGTTCCCGTCACTGCTGACAATACTGGCTTGATCATCATATATCGCGGTGAGGATGTTTTATTCCATCCAATTACCATTGCTAGTGCAGAAGGTAAACCTGTTACAGATGATCATCCAAGTGATTGGGTAACACCAGATAACTGGAAAGAATTATCTAAAGGTTTTGTTAAAGATGTTCGCCGTGGTGAGGGTGCCGATTCTGATTATCTTATGGCCGACATATTGGTCACAGATAAAGAAACTATCCAAAAAGTTTTGGATGGGAAAGTAGAAATTTCTCTAGGCTACGATGCTGATTATACAGAAACCAGCAAAGGCAAAGGGTTACAGAGCAATATTCGGGTAAACCATATTGCATTGGTTGAAAAAGGGCGTTGCGGTTCCCGCTGCTCAATAGGAGATAGTTTTATGTCTGCTAAAAAGACACAAAAGAAAGAACCTTGGTATCAAAATTTGCTTGGAGTAAAACGTACTGTTGACCAAGCTCTCGAAGAAGCAGACAAAACTGTTGATTCGGATGATGATGACAAAACAGAAGATGACGATGAACCAGAAGAAAAAGTGAAAACTGGTGACTCAGCTTTTCAGGCTGAAATGCGTAAATTCATGAAGACTATGGATAAACGCATGACTGCTTTGGAAAAGAAAAAGACCAAAGATTCTGATAATCCTGAAAAGAAAACCGAAGATGATGACGACGATCCGGAAAATAAGACAAAGGATGACGGTGATTTAACTGATCCTGAAGGGGCTGAAAAACTTTCTAATTCTGGTGTTCAAACATATACGGGTGACTCATTAAGAGAAGTTATTTCTCGTGCAGAAATTCTTTCTCCGGGTTATCGCATGCCTACCTTCGATAGTGCTAACAATGGAAAAGCTGTTTTAAATACTAAACGCTCAGTACTTAAAGCAGCATATTCAACCCAAGACGGTCAAAAGGCTATTGCGCCTTTCGTTGGTCCAAATCCTGACTTTGATAAATTGCCAACGCACACAATTGATGCTGCATTTGTTGGGGCATCTGAACTCATCAAACAGCAGAACAATACCAAAGGTGTGCGTTCTGGTATTTCTACACGTGATTTTGGCCGTGCTGCTCCAACGCCTGCTGAAATTAACCAACGAAACCGTGATTTCTGGAACAAACAAGGATAAGAATTATGTCTAATGCATTTTTATATCGTATGCCGAGTGGCATTCCCGGTGATGTCTCTCGTAAAAGCCAATCCACAATTGAATCCCATCCAGTAGGGGCTCAATTCACAACATTTGGTTTATTTGGGAAAATTGATGCTACTACAGGTAAATTTGTACTTTTAGCGGGAGCAGATACAGCAGCAAGCGTTTATGGCTTACTTGTTCGTGCATATCCAACACAAACATCTCAAAACGAACTTGGTAAAGCAACGCCTCAACCAAACGGCGTTCAAGACGTTTTACGCCGTGGCTATATGACCGTGAAATGTAATGCGGGAACGGCTAAGAAAGCAGGAACGGTTTATGTACGTATTGCTGCTGGTACGGCAGCTAAGCCAGTTGGTGGTATTGAAGCAGCAGCAGATGGAGCAAACAGCATTATCTTACCAAATGCATTTTTTATGCATGATGCTGATGCACAAGGCAATGTAGAAATCTCTTTTAACATTTAAAAAATTATTGAATAGCACAGCCACCGATTAGGTGGTTTTTTTGTGTTTGGAGAAAAGACAATATGAGCAAGCTATTAGTAGCAAGTACTATTGCACAAGCTGTAGCAATGGGGACAGCAACGCCTGTACGGGCTCGCACACGTGACCATATGATGACTTTTGACTCGCAGACCGTAGATAGTACGGGTGTCTTCTTAGTCGGTGAATTAGAGCGTTTAGACCAAACAATGCATGAGCCATTAGCTGATGTAACTTGGTCACGTGATATCGATCTTCGTTCAGATGTTTCAATTGCCGATGAAATTTCGAGTTTCTCAAACGCCACATTTGCTGCTGCTGGGGGAGCTTCTCCACAAGGTAAATCTTGGGTAGGTAAAAATGCAGATGCAATCCAAGGTATCGCGCTAGATATTGGCAAAACAGCACAGCCTTTAACTCTATGGGCTAACCAGATTGGCTGGACCATTCCAGAGTTAGAATCTGCTCGCCAAGTTGGTCGTCCAGTTGATGCTTTAAAACACAGTGGTTTGATTCTTAAACACAATATGGATACCGATGAGCAAGTCTATATCGGTGATGATGTAATTGGGGTTCAAGGTCTCTTGAACTCTGACAAAGTTGGAGCAACTAACGTTAATAAGAGCTGGAAACTTGCAACAGCTGATGAAATCTTAGCTGATGTAAACATGATCTTATATAACGCATGGATGGCTTCAGCGTTCGCAGTTTGCCCATCTAAGCTTTTGTTGCCGCCAGAACAGTTTATTCAATCGTGACTCGCAAAGTATCTGATGCAGGGAATATCTCTATTCTTGAATATATCAAGGTCAATTGTATTTCCAACGCCAAAAACGGTAAGCTTTTAGATATTCAACCTTCTAAATGGTGTACTGGTCGAGGTACTGCTGGTACTGACCGGATGATGTGTTACACGCAAAATGAAAACCGTGTTCGCTTCCCAATGGTTCCTCTTCAACGTACGCCAGTTGAATACCGTGATTTACGCCAATTAACTACATATTACGGCCGCCTAGGTGCAGTCGAATGGGTGTATCCAGAAACAGCGTTTTATGCCGACGGTCTATAAGAGGAATTAAGACATGAGCAAAAAAGTACAAATTCTTCTTTCTCGTCCGCTAACTGTAAATCTTGGTGTCGATGAACACGGGCAACCAAAGTCTTTGAAATTACCCGTGGGTTTGCAACACGTAGATGAAGAGGTCGCCAAAAACTGGTTTGTTAAGGCTCACTGCCAAGAGATTTCTAATAATGATATCCAGACAAGTGAGCTGCAAAAGCAACTAGAAATAGCAAATGAAGAATTAAGCATTCTTCAAACGCAGTCCGATGAAGCCGCAAAGAAAATCGGACAACTTGAAGGGACTATTAAAGAGCGTGATACCGAAATCGCCAACTTGAAAATCCAGTTAGATAAAGCCCTTCAGACGCAAGCTGCTGAAGTAAAGGCAAAAGAACCAGCTAAAGCAAAAGAACCGCCAAAGGAAACCTAACCAATGATCAGTGAATCCTCTTTTCGTGAAGAAATGCAGGCTTTTGCTGATACAACGCAATATCCATCATTTCAATTTAATTTCTACTTAAACCTTGGGAAAAAGTTACTTCGTGAGGAACGTTGGGGGGATACGCTAGACTACGGTTTAACGCTTTTTATTGCTCACTATCTCACGCTTTATAAGCGTGCGATGGGTGCTGCAAGCATTGGTGGTGATGCTGGAAAGATAGTGGGGAATGAAACATCTAAGTCAGTTGACGGCGTTGCTAAATCAATGGATGTTTCAGGCGTACTAATCGCTGATGCTGGCCACTGGAACCAGACCACATGGGGAGTTCAGTTTTATCAGTTCTTGCTAATGGCTGGCGCTGGAGGCATTCAACTATGAGCAGCGGTGTCAAATCAAGTGGTAAGGGTCTAGCTGATATCTTTCAAGCTTTCGCTGACCTTTCTCAAATGGATGTATTGGTTGGAATTCCTCATGGTGAAGCTCGTACCGATACTGATGGTCTAACCAATGCACAGCTCGGCTATCTCCATGAGAACGGCTCACCAGCTATGAACATGCCCGCGCGAGCAACCCTTGTGCCAGGTGTTGAGCAAGTTCAGGATGAGGTGAGCGATAAGCTAGTTAAAGCGGCTGATGCTGCTTTAGACGGCAATAGTCAAATAATGATGAAATTGCTTGAGTCCGCTGGGATGATTGCTATGAATTCAGTTCGAGCCTATTTCGTAAATGGTGAATTTGTACCTTTATCCTTGGCCACAATTCGTGCTCGAGCACGGCGAGGCCGCAAAGGTGCAAAGCAGTATCTTAAACAGCTTGAATCGGGACCTGCCGAAGCTGGTCTAGTTCGGCCATTGATTGATACTGGAGAGCTTAGAAAGTCTGTTACTTACATCATTATGAAAAAGGATAAGGAGGTGAAACGTGGCTAATCTTGATGTTTCAGACGTTTTACTAGATCCAGACTTTATGGAGTTGGGCATTATTTGTAATCGCACTTCGGTCATTGTTGGAAATAATGGACGGGCACAAGGAACGACTACAACCACTCCTTTTTCTGGTGTCGTTACTACAAATAGCGGCCTCAAGATGGATCGCCGTGCTGATGGTACCTTGATCAAAGGTGCAATCAATATTCACACACAGTTTGCCTTGACTTCAGGTGATGCAAAAACCAAAGCTGATGAGATTATCTGGAAGGGTCAAACCTATATTGTTTCTCAAGTTCTAGATAATTTGCATTATGGTCAAGGTTTTATAAAAGCTATTTGCGAACTTAAACCACTGGGGTAAATCATGGGTGACTCTGCTACAGGGGGATTTATCACCCCTAGTGGCGGATCTGCTTATGACCAAGAACTTGATGACATTTTTCAAAATTTCATTATTGGGATTACATCATTACCCGGTGATATGGTTCGGCCACGTTTTCAGACTGAACCTCTACCATTTCCCGCCGTTGGTGAGGATTGGTGCGCCTTCGCCGTAAAGTCAATAATTCCTGATGATGGGCCATACTTCGACCAAAAAGACGAAACAATGGATTCAATTCGACATGAAGAATTGACGCTATTTTTATCGTTCTATGGCGACCATGGCCAATCAATTGCAAACGTTCTAAAGGATGGTCTAGGCATTCCGCAAAACATTGCGCAGCTCAAAGTGCAAAAAATCAAATTTATCAAAGCGGGTGAAATTATCACCGCGCCTGACTTTCTCAATAATCAGTATGTACATCGATATGACTTGACCGCTGTCTTTAAGCGGAAAACATTACGCACTTTTGCTGTTAAGTCTTTTGTAGATGCTGGAACTATAAAATTTACCAGGAGTAATACATGACATTGCCCGTTTCTAATGTCGTAAATGTCAGCATTAGTCTTGCTGCATTGGCGGCGGGACCGCGCTCATTTGGTTCTCTTTTAATTCTCGGAACAACCAGCGGTGTTATTGATGTTATTGAGCGCATGCGCCCATATTCAAGCATTTCCGAAGTTGGTGAGAATTACGGCGTAGATGATCCAGAGTATAAAGCTGCATTAGTTTATTTCAGTCAATCACCTAAGCCACGTACGTTGTATATCGGCTACTGGCATAAAGACGGTGCAGATGCTGAAAAACAATTCAGCAAGTCGTTCAAACATGCCTTAAATCGCTTAAGTGGTACGGTCTAGCTATTACTGTAAACTTAACAGAACAAGAAGTTTTAGACGTTGCAGCATTGATTGAAGCGGCTGATCCTTCACGCTTATTCGGTTATACATCGCAAGATGAAAATTGTTTAAGCGCAACGAGCACTACCGATATTCCATACAAGCTAAAAGCTAAGAAATATCGACGTACGTTCACAGTCTTTTCAAGTGATAACCCTTATGCAGCAGTGTCTGTATTTGGTCGCGCCTTCACAGTGAATTTCTTGGGTACCAATACAACGATTACTTTGAAGTTTAAACAGCTTCCGGGTATTGCTGCCGAAGATCTCGATACTGATGAAGCTAAAGCATTAGCTGCTAAAAATTGCAATGTATTCGCTGGATATAACAATGACACGGCCATTTTTCAAGAAGGTGTCATGACAGATGGCTCATTCATTGATGAGATCCATGGTCTGGATTGGTACCAAAACCATTTAGAGACAGCTTTATTTAATCTCTACTACACCAATACAACTAAGATCCCGCAAACAGGTGCCGGTGTTAATCGTCAATGTGCAGTACTGGAGCGAGCATGTCAGCAAGGTGTTACCAATGGCTTGCTTGGTCCTGGTCAATGGAATGGTGATAGCTTTGGTGTTCTATCAACGGGTGATTACCTGAGCAAAGCATTCTATGTTTTTGCAAATAGCCTTGATGATCAACCTCAATCTGAGCGTGAAGGACGAAAAGCGCCAGTTTTCCAAATCGCAAGCAAATTAGCAGGTGCAACACACTTTGCTGATGTTCTTGTAGCTGTAAATCGTTAAGGAGTAATACGTGAGTACATATTCTTTTATGGATGTCCATTGCACTTTAACGAGTGACGATGCGGTTATCGATGTAGGTTATGGGGCTGGGGTAGCTGAAGAAGGTATTACCTTTGGTATGGCTGGCGATAAAAACACCATGACCATAGGTGCAGACGGTGAAGGAATGCATTCATTGCATGCTGACAATTCTGGCCAAGTCACTGTTCGACTTTTAAAGACATCTCCAACGAATGCTAAGTTAATGAACCTCTATAACTTGCAAAAAGCAGATACGCGTAAATGGGGGAAAAACACTATCACGATGAATAATTCCACTGCAGGTGATAATGCTACAGCCACCAAATGCGCATTTAAAAAGGTTCCCGATTTAGCCAATGCTAAAGATGGCAGCATGCTGGAGTGGGTATTCGACTCAATCAAAGTCGATATGAAGTTAGGCACATATCAATAAGGTTTTAAGTGATGGAAATTAATGGAATTGAATACACAATCGGCCGCTTAAATGCGGTCGATCAGTTTCACGTATCCCGAAAAATTGCACCAATTGTACCTAAGCTAATGCCAATTATTGCTGAGGTTGCTAAAGGTGATTTATCTAAAGTAATTGCATCCATCGAAGCAAATGAAGAAAAGGCCGAAATTGCATCGGAATCTGTTGGGAATGATGAGGATACTAAGGAACCTGAAGTCATTCCTGATCTCGAAGATCTTACACCTCTTGCGGATGCCTTCTCTCCATTAATGGAAGTGTTTGCCTCTATGCCTGAAGAAGATGTCAACTTCATAATTTATAAATGTTTAGGCGTTGTAAAGCGTGGCGGTGCTGTAGTGTGCCGTAACAACACAATCATGTTCGATAACCTTGATATGACTGAGCTATTACCTTTAGTCATTGCAACGATTAGGCTCAATCTCGGAAATTTTATTCTAGGGTTGCTTACTCAGGCATCGAGCATGCAGAAGCAACCTCAATAACGTTTCAAAGCTTGCCGGATGAGTCTGATTGGCTCATGCGGCCAGTCATTAAAGGCATGTGCAAATACGAATCTTTAATTAATGGGAAGCTAGATCTTGCTGATATAGCTCTCATGAATGATGCGCTCGATGTCGTAGCAGATAACGAATATCTGCTTAACCAGGAGCGCGAAAGAAAAAATAAATAATGGTGGTCCCATGGCTAAAAATGGTGTTATTCGAGACTTTTTGGTTTCACTTGGATTTGATACAGATAATTCAGGTCTAGCTAGTATGAAAAGTGCCATGGATGGCATTGAATGGAAAGCTAAGGCATTAAATGGTGCTTTGATGGCTTTGGCTACTGGAGCCGTCGTTGCAGTGCGTCAAACGGCCAGCGAGCTAGATAAGCTTTATTTTTCGTCTCAGCGTATTGGTGCCAGTGTCACAAACATTAATGCTTATGGGAACGCCATTACACAGCTTGGCGGTAGTGCTGAGGGCGCAGTAGGATCTTTAGAGTCTTTGGCCGAAAAGATCCGGAACTCTCCAGGCTATGAAGGTCAGATCAAAAGCCTTGGCGTAAGCACTCGCGATGCTAATGGCCAGATGCGTGACCGCATTGAGGTCATGAAGGATCTAAGCGGCGTATTAGCTAAGATGCCAGCTTATCAAGCGAATGCTTATGCTAACTCTTTGGGTATCGATCAAAAAACAATGTTGGCCATGCGAGATGGTAAATTCATCTCGAACATGGAGAAATACCAGAAGATCCAGAAAGAACTCGGTATGAATGATGACTTGGCTAAGTCAGGTAATGAGTTCATGACTGAGTACCGCGACCTAACAATGATGACGAAAACAGGTTTTCAAGTCTTCGTTATGCAAGCCGGTAAAGCTCTTATTCCAATCTTGCGTTTGCTTAATCAGTTAATTCAGGCTGGTATTCATGCATTTTCACAGTTAAACCCACATATCAAAGAAGGTTTGGCCATTGGCCTACGCTTTGCAATGCTGGCTTTAATGTTTAGTGCTATGGCCAAGTCGTTAGGCTTACTACTCAAGTTTATACCGGCATTAAAAACCTTTATTGGATTGCTGAAGTTATTCCGTCTCGCATTCCTGGCTTCGCCGATTGGTATCATCCTAGCATTAGGTGCGGCACTGGCCTTGCTCTATGATGATTACAAAACATGGAAAGACGGTGGCAAGTCACTATTTGACTGGTCTAAGTGGACTGATGGTATTGATACTATAATTAATAAAATTAAAGATTTTCTAGATATTCTCAATAGGGTCAAAAATAAGACTATTGAGTTTGTTCAGAAAATTATTAATGATCCTGCTGGGGCATTAAAAGATGTAGCAACAGATGTTAAAGAGAGTGTAGATAAAACAAAGAAAGCTGTAGAAGAATATGTAAACCCTCCCGAGCCAGAAAAGGTTACACCTACGCAAGAAAAGGTCGCAACTGCTACACAATATGTTAAGAGCGTAGTTGAGAAAGGCGTGGCAGCAGCTACAGGAGTCGCTAAAGCTACAGTTGAGGCGGTGAAAAGGGTTGTAAATCCAGGTAATTCAAAATATGCATTCAGTTTTGGAAGCAAAATTGATGGATATATTAAAGAAGCTTCCAAGAAATATGGAATACCTGAAGATGTGTTGCGCGGTTTCGTAAAAATGGAGGCTGGTTGGACCGGGAAAATGTCACCTACTGGAGCAATTGGTACTGGGCAATTTATTCAATCCACATGGGATGGTTTAGCTAAAACTGATGCTGGTAAAGAAATTGGCATGACACAAATTGGTGATCGATTCCGTACCAAAGATGACCCTCGTTATGACAAGCGCATCAATACATTAGCTACAGGTTTACTCGCGAAGCAGAATGCCAAGATATTAAAAAAGTACGGATTGGCAGTTACAGGAGAAAATTTATATCTCGCCCACAATATCGGTGCTGAAACATTTGCCAGAGCTTTGTCTGGTAAGGGAGCATCAAAAAAAGGACTTTTGGCAATGCGTCAAAATGGGATGAAAGAAAATGAAACTCCACAGCAGTTTGTCTTGAGGCAAGCTGGGATATTCAAGAAGCATTACAAGGCAGCGAATAAGTTAGTCGAAAGTCCAATAAATGATAATTCGACCGCTTTAAATGTTGATGCTTCGTTTGGTACTTATGGGCCACCAAATGGCAACCCTCATAAATCTCAAGTGAATAATTCAAACTCTTTGAGTGCAAGTAATGTCGTTATTCATCAATCCTTTCAAACTGATGTTACAGTTAATGGTGCTTCTAGTCCTATGGATTCTGCTAATGCCATAAAACGCCAACAAGAATATTCTTTAGTGTTTATGGCAAGAAGTGCAAAAGGTGCATTCGTAGGTTAGTTTGCATCAATGTCGGCTTTTAATTGTTTAGCGCGCTCATTATTCAATTTGACAATACAATTAGAATGATTGTTCTTCTCACCATGATAGTTGCTGTATGTAGTACAGTAACTATTTCGGTAAGTTAACCAATCTTTTTGAGAGTTAGTAAGATCTTTTAGAACATTAGGGTTATAACTAATTTGCTCTTTAGATTGCTCAGATAATTTTTTTAAATTTGTAGTTACTTTTGCATATGATTCATCTTCATAACATTTTGCGACATCAACAGGATCGTTGAAATAGATTTCACAATTAGCAAGTGCACCCATGCTAATTGTTGAAGCAAAAAGTATTGATAGAAATTTTTTCATTGATCAAATCCAAGTTTAATAAATTGATTGAGGAGAGTATTTCTTATTGTCTAAACATTTCTTTAAGGAATGCAATGCGTTGTTTATATAAGATCGACTGGCAAGTTAAATCATAGCTGACCGTTGCTGGGCTTCCTTGGGTGTCTGCTACAACGAAATCGCCACATTGTAATTCTTTATATTTCAACCATGCTTTTTGAGATGAATCCAATTCTTGCTTTGCCTCGGTTTGGGTATAAGCTTTTTTATATATTGAATTCAATTCACTTTTAAGACTTTTAATTTCTTTATCAAGCATTTGTAAGTCACTATGTAAGCTACCAGCGAATGTGGAGGAACTTAGGGAAATTACAATAATTAGTACTATTTTCTTCATTTCGAATTTAGAGGAATGGCTTTAAAAAGTATTATATTTTGAATATATCTAAAATCAAATCAATAACATCATTTCAAAAAAATGATCTTTTTCGTGCTTTTAAAATTTCTATCTTAGCGAAAAAGGTGATACAAAAGGATAATTACTGTTATAATAAATTGACTTATGCCATGTTTGACATTGGTTATTACGTATAATAATTGTTTGTAATTTTTTTGATGGAGATATCTTTTGTCTGCTAATAAATCCGCTATGAAACCAATTTCACCTCTTAAGTCTAACAATAGAATCGATGGTTATCAGGTTGAAGCGGTTGCAACTCCGACACAAGATCAAAATCAATTCAAATTTCACCTATCTGTTGATGATCTACCTGTTCCAGCTCGTAGATATGTATCTGATTATTGCTTTTTTGAATCAGATGCAAATTTTATAAAAATTTTCTTTTGTGAAAAACGATTTACTTCTCAAGATGCTAGAACTTGTCTTCAAATAAAAATTAAAAATGAAGCAGTTAGGGATTTTGTGAATGAATTAAATGAAACTGACAAAATAATGGCTGATCAAGATCTTAAACCTTTAGATCCACCTCGTTTCGAAAGAGAACCAGATCAGTATGTTAAATTAGTTTCTAATGTATTGTTTGTATCTTCTGATAGTAGCGAGGCATGTATTGATTTTTATCATATATCTCCATTTAATAAGACAGCATTAAAAAATAATAGAAATTTTAATTTAGGTGTTGAACCAATGGTTCGTGTTGATTTGGAAACTAAGGATTTAGAAAGATTATTTAAATCTTTATGCAATTCAGTTAATAAATAATAGGAATTATAAAAATGTATGGTTTTGAAAGTTATCAAGTATCAGCATGGCAAGAGAATGGTTTGTTGAGAGCTATTGATTCTGTTACAGATGATCTTGTCCAAAAAACTCGTGATCAGTCTAAAAAATTTGTTAAAAAAATCTCTACTATTGGAAAATCTTTGAAGGATTCAAGAAATATAGCTGATTTTTTTACTGAAATTTTTTTAGATTCTAGTGATAGTGTTAAATCGAATACTTCTTTTACTCACTATGTCTCTGCCGAAGAATTAACAGCAAATCAAAAATTAAGATTGAATTTTGATTTTCTTAAGAATTATCCTTTAGATGAAAATCTTATTAAGCCAACAAAGTTTTCAATCGCAGTGGTTGAATGGCTATTGGATAAATTTCCTAACTTTAATGGTAAGGGTGAAATGGGGCTGGATTATGATGGAGAAATTTATTTTAAATTTACCCATAAAGATCAAACTGGATATTTATCTATAGAGGATGGTGGATTAATGCATTTTCTATATATAGATTCTGAAAAGAAAAAAACTCGTTTAGATGGCATCTATTTTAAAAAAGGGACTATTCCTGCTGTAATTTTAAAAGAGCTGAATAAGTTTTAATCATAATATTGAAGTTAAGAAAGATAGAATGTCATTATCACCTGAAGAAACATTAAATAGATCAATTACTGCTTCAAGCGAATTTGAACAAAATGAAATAATTGATGATCAAAAAGTTGAAACGATTCTTGCTGATCAAAAATTTGAAGATACTGTTATTGATAATGAGCAGTTTGTAAATAGATGCACATTTATGCACCCTTTTACAAATCAACTTATTTCATCTAATTTTACAGAGAAAAATGGTAACGCATTGTCTGTTTATTGGCAGAAACATTGTAAAAATGATCAAGAAGTTCATGATAGAGGCTTAAGTCTCTTATCAAAAAGGTTAGAGAGACAGCCAGATTCTAAGGAGAAATATTTAGGATTTGTGAGTCTTGCTGTAATAGATATTAGAGCAATACAGAGTTCCGATGATTATTGTTTTGATGTAATTTATTGTCCAGATGATATTGAGTATGATATTGCCCATAGTCATATCCAAATTATGAAAGATGGAAATACCTTCGGAGGTAAGGTTTCCAGAAATACTCGAAGAGAATTAATCGATGAAGGTATTTTACAACTATTAAATACAATGACTTTGAAAGAATATGAAGCATGAGTTTTCTAAATTTTAAACCTCGCATTTAGCGAGGTTTTTTTATAGGTGAAATTATGGCAATAGGAACATTAGTCAATGGTGCCCTAGGATCTGCCACGGCAGTAACTAATTCGGAGATCTTAGGTTCACTATTATTGTCTGGGCGTGGACGAACAATCATGGGGCTTTTTGCAGATGTTACGATCGAAGAAAAGCATAAGGATGAACACAACATTACCGAACACCCTACGGAAGTGGGTGCACCGATTTCAGATCATGCATTCAGCGAACCACCAGAACTAACAATGAAAGTGGGTTGGTCCGAAAGTGCGGGAACCTTAAATGGATTCTTGGGTAATACGATTCTTGGGGGGAATACTAGCTTAAGCATTGTTTATCAAACACTACTTCAGTTAAAAGATCGAAGCGTTCCACTCATTATCTCAACCGGAAAGCGCTTATATACAAACATGCTTATTAAGTCGCTTGGATGTACTACCGATCGACAGACTGAAAATGTTTTGATGATCGATATTACGTTTAAAAAAGTTCTTATCGTCAGTACAGAAACAGCATTGGTCGCTATTGAAAATCAAGCTAGCCCTGAAGCAACGGCCGCAGTCAATAACGGCGGTACCGTTCAAGCAAAACCTATTAATGAATCTGCGGCCAGCCAAATTGCCGGAATGGTTAAATCGGCTCTATTCGGTGAATAACTATGTTTTACGAAATACCACTAAATAATGGCAATCAAAAATTTAGTATTCGGTTAGGTGGAACACAATATAAATTGCAACTCATCTACCGGGTAGAAAGCTGGTTCTTGGATATTTTTGATAATGCTGAAAACCCTTTAATTGCTGGTTTACCTTTGTTGATGGGGGATAATTTGCTTATTCAACACCAGCATATTATTAGTGGTTCATTGTATGTGCTTAATACCAATGAAGATGAAATCCAGCAATTCACCGATTTAGGTACGATGATAAAATTGTTTTGGAGTGACTCATGACAATGCAGTGGATGCGTAACTTTAGGCTAACCATACAAGTAGATAAAAATGCCCCTGATGCTTTGGATATCTCAGAATTTAAAATTACATTCGTTGTAAGTCAGGGGACTACTGAGCAGCCTAAGGCGGCAGAGATCTATATTTATAATCTATCTCATCAAACTATGAACCTTTTGGCTGGAGTTGATGACTCAAAAAAAGACACTCAGATCATTCTAGCGTGTAGTTATGATAAGGATGAGCCTGAGGTTATTTTTAAAGGTAGTGTTTTTCAGTTCAGACGTGGCCGCAGCAGTCCGGTAGATACATATCTTTGTGTTTTGGCTATATCGGGAGATCAGGTAAAAAGCGCCGTAATTAAACAATCTGTACCCGCTGGGACATCAATTCAGGGATTAAGTGAACTGATTGAAGAGGAAGTCAAAAAATACGGTATTGATGTTGGTGAAATAGCAGCATTGAGCGATCAAAAGTATCCGCGTGGCCGTGTTCTTTTCGGAAGTTTACATGGGTATATCGAAAAGATTGGCAAAGAGAATAACGTCACTTATGACTATTCAGATGGCGTTTTAAGTTCTACTGAACTAGATAAGTGGACGCTTCAGCCAATGTTTGTTTTAACTGCTAGTACGGGGATGGTGGGGATGCCTCAGCTTACAAGCGAAGGCTTAGTAGTTAAGTGTTTACTTAATCCAAAGTTAAAGCGTAAGGACCGTATACAAATAGATCTTACTAATCTGCAGTCTGAGAATTTTGATATTTCATATGGTGGTCAACAAGTAGATCAGCCGCAAAAGACTCCAAAGCTTGCGACCAATGCCCAAGGTATTTTTATTATCCAAGCATTAGAACATAGCGGTGATACACGTGGGGATGAGTGGTACACAAACTTGGTTTGTACTGCTCTTGGTGCCGTGGTACCGAAAAGCGGAATTACCATAAATGCGGTAGATGATATCTGGACTCCAGAGCAGGAGGGTACCTAATGGCATTATCAAATAATGAGCGTTCACCGGATCTGCTAGAAATTATTAAAGATGTGGTTAGTGAGGAGGTTTTAGGGATTTGGACTAATTTACCCTGTGAAGTGGTTAGTTATGATCCGGATGCTGTGACGGTAGAAGTAAAGCCATCAATCCGTGTGCCGGTGCGAACTCCTGAAGGTAGTATCAAGATGATTGAAATTCCGATACTGCAAGATGTGCCTGTGATGTTTCCCTGCGCTGGTGGCTTCACTATCACTCATCCAATCAATGTTGGTGATGAATGTATAGTTAGCTTCTCTTCGCGCAATATCGACCTCTGGTGGCAATCAGGAGGGGTTCAAAATCCTTTTGATACTCGACACCATGATTTATCCGATGGCTTTGCTTACTTTAAACCTCAATCACAAGCCAAAAAGATTAAAAATATTTCTGCAGAAAATCTGGAAATTAGATCCGATGACAATGCGACTAAGATCCAAATTACACCAGTTGGAATTATTAACTTTTTTGGAAAGAAAGCGGTTTTCGATTGTGATGTAGAAATTAAAAAAACACTGAAAGTAACAGGTCTGATTGAGTCACTTGAAGATGTTATTGCGAAGACTGTGAGCTTAATTAAGCACATTACTACAGGTGTTAAATCTGGTCCTGATACATCGGGGCCACCACAACAATAGAAATCAATATGAGGGGCGCGAAAGCGTCTTTTTTTATGCGCTATAGAAAACTTTCAAGTGATGGCGACTATGTCTTCGGATCTGGCAAGAATGATTTTCTTATTAATTCTCCAGAGACAGTGACGCAAGCAATTTTTACGCGCTTAAAACTTTGGCTTGGCGAGTGGTTTGCAGATACATCGGATGGTACCGGATGGAATCAATCCATTGTCGGCAAACAATCTAAAAATCTTTATGAGCTCACACTACATCAGCGTGTACTTGAGACACCAGGCGTAAAAAGCATTGTAGATTTTCAAAGCGCACTAGATCCAGAAACACGCCGTTTAACTGTCTCAATGACAGTGAATACCATATTCGGCGAAGTATCTCTTAACGGGGACTTAACAACATGACTTTAACAACTGTAGCGCCAGTTATTACTGATGCTGGTGTCAGCGCACCTACATATTACGAGGTCGATGACTATCTTAAAACTGAGTACAAGGGTATTTACGGTGAAGATGCGTATTTAGAAAACGATAGCCAAGACGGTCAAATGATTGGTGTTTTTTCGCGTGCTATAGCTGATGTAAATAGTGCTTTTATTAAGCTTTACTCTACTTTTTCACCAAAAACAGCAACAGGAGATGCGTTATCAAGGAATGTGGCCATCAATGGTATTTCACGTCAGCTACCTACATTTTCAACAGTAGATCTAGAAATCACAGGCACCCCTGGAACTGAGATAAAAAAAGGGTATGCACTTGATCGGAATGGCAATCAATGGATGTTCCCTGATCTGGTAATTATCCCAGCGTCTGGAATAGTTGTTATTACTGCTAAGGCGAAAAAGCCAGGCTCAATATTAGCGCTGAGCAATACCATCACAACCATTGGTAAACCTACGCGAGGTTGGAGGGGAGTAAATAACCCTGCAACCTCATCTCTAGGTATGTCGGTTGAAGTTGATGCAAAGTTGCGACAACGTCAGGCACTTTCGGTTGCAATTCCATCTCAGTCAAAGACAGATAGCATCAAGGGTGGGCTTTTTAGTTTAGCCGGTGTTTCACGTTGTAAAACTTATGAAAACGATAGCGACAGAGTCAATGATTTAGGCATGCCGCCTAATAGTTTATGTGTTGTTGTTTCTGGTGGTGATGCAAACGAAATAGCTGATCTTATGCGGGTTAAGAAGAGCTTAGGGTGCGGATGGTTTGGCAATGTAAATGTAGCCATCACTAATGTGTTTGGTGATGAGGTAACAGTCTCAATTTATCGGCCAAATATCCGAAATATCGGTTTTAAACTGAATGTCGTAGGTTCATCGGAATACACAAAAGAAATTGAAGACAATATCAAGCAAAACCTAGCAGATTACGTGAACCAGCTTGATATTGGTGATCGGATCATGCTCAACAAGCTTTATATTCCTGCTGGCTTATTTGGGAACTTAGACTCTGAGACCTATCAAATTGATTCTATTCAAATCCTATCGGACGGCGTTGTTATTGAAGGTAATTACAGTCTTGCATTTAATGAAGTCGCTTATTGTGACTCAGACAATATCGAGATTAATACCTCAGGAGGGTTCTAGGTGGACGCAAGTAAATATATTGCCCTCCTAACTAGCCAGCATCGAGATAAGCCAAAGTTTAGAAAGACAGTAGATGTATTAATTAATCCTTTAATTGATTGCCTTGAGTTTCTAAATAGCCTTAACGATAAATTTGATCTTGATACGGCTACCGGTGACCAATTGCAGATTATCGCTGATTGGGTAGGGGCACCTAACTCTATACCTAATGCGGTGCCAGTTCCTTATTTTGGATTTCAAGGTCAACCCGGTTCTCTAACTTGGCGTGATACTGAGTATCCGAATATTAAATCAGGCTATTGGCGTGAATCGGGTATGAGTGGATATACCGCATTGAAGATGTCTCCGCAGCTTTTCAAAAAAGTAATTAAAGCCAAAATTTTGCTTAATAAAAGTGATTGTTCCGAGCAGTCAGCAAAAGAAATTATTTCTCTCGTAATCGACAAACAATTCAAGTTTATAGACAACTTAAATATGACGATAACGTTCACATTTTTAGAAAGTTATGAGGTTTACGAGCGAGAGTTAGTTAAATTAATGTTCCCTGTACCTTCTGGTGTAAGGCTGATTTTCGAGGGCGAAGATGAGTATTGAAAAATTAACAGAGTTTGCAGAGCTTGCAGATGAGCACAATAGTCACAAGGAAGGGTTGGAACTTGACAAAGGGTTTCCATCATTAACCCAACCGGCACGACAGTGGTTTAACTGGTTGCTAAATTCAATTACCAAGAAGGTAAATGAAATCATTGATGAAAAACTAGATAAAGACGCTATCTCAGCTTCAGCTACAAAGTTAGCCACAGCAAGAAAAATTGGCGGCATTTCTTTCGATGGTACAGCTGATATTGATTTACCCGGGGTAAATAAAGCCGGTGATCAAAACACTACAGGTAATGCCAGTTCTGCAGACAAGTTAAAAACGAGCCGGACTATTAACTTTACTGGTGTAGTAAAGGGTAGTGGTACGTTTGACGGATCTCAGAACATTACGATTGATACGGTAGACGGTGGAACCTTAGGTGAAAAAGCCATAGCGGTAATTCGCTTAACTGGTTCAACGTTTGATTTAGTCAAAAGTCGTGGATTTGCTTCTGTATCAAATAGTGGAGGTGGTCAAATTGAGTTTACATTATCGGCTGCTGCTCCAGACACTGATTATGGGATTGTGTGTATGGGTACAAGTAATGATACGGCTGCTGTTAGCCTTCAAGAACGTGAGGACTTTGCACGTACAAAAACAAAATTCAGATTGATGGGAGCCTTTGGTGGTGATAACACTCAAGGAGCGTATACACCAAAAATTTGCACAGTAGTTGTTTATTACTAATCTGATTCATTTAATTTTTCAAACCGCCTTCCGGCGGTTTTTTGTTGCGTGGAGATTTTGTTATGGCAACAAACTGGAATGCGGTATTAGCGAATATTAATAATGCATCGGATATCTTAGCGATTCTAAGAAAAATACTTCCTTTACTTGATGGAAAGGTAGATGGTACTACGTTAGATGAGATTCTTACTCAGTTAAATAAAGTAGCTGAAGATGGTGAAATTACGATCCAAGAAGCATTAGAAACCATTAACCTGCTTGAGCAAAAGATATTAGATCGTACTTCAGCTTTTGATGAGGCTATTGAAGCTGCCGCAGCTGCTGGAGCGGGTTCGAATGGTTGGACAGCTGATTTAGTAGCTTACGCAGGTAGTACCCAAAAGCAGTTTAATGATTCTCAGAATAATTTAAACCTGACAATCATCAATTATGTAAATCCAAAAATGTTTGGGGCTAAAGGTGATGGTGTTACTGATGATGCACAGGCTATCCGTAACTGTTTTATCTTCATGGTAGCAAATAAAGCTACATTTAATGATCCTTCCTATTCGGAGTATCTATATAACAGCAATATTCTAGTAAATGCACCCAATCAGAAGCTTGTTATTAGTGGCAACTGCAAGTTTATTAGTGAAAATAATTACATAACATTTTCAGGCACTAAGGAGCAGTTGGGCTATATATCTTTTTCTGCATCAAGGAATAGCAAGACAATTACATTAAATCAAAATGCAGTTTTGAATAAAGGTGACTTGATTGCTATTCATAATAGTCGAGTTTCTTCGTTATCATCTCATGAATCTTACTATTACGACGGTGAATATAAGACAGTAGAGGCATCTTCAGGAAACGTTATTACTTTAGAATCCATGTTAGAAACCAGTTACCCAGCTGGTATCCAAGATAAGGTCTGGAAAGTTAATCCGATCATACTTGATATTCGAGGTGTCAAATTTAAAAGCAGTGGATTAAGTGCCATAAAGATTTCACTATCAGCATATAGTTATTTTGACTTTAACTCAGAAAACCCCTCCACATCATCTGGTGCACAGAACTCATTTAATCTCGATCGTTCCTATAGTTCCTATATTGCTGGCGGAAGGCATATCAAGGTTAATCTGTCTGGTAGTGGAACTGATTACGGAATCATCATAGGTAATAGTCAAGATATTCTTGTTGAAGCAGATTATGTATTTGGTGCAAGACATGGGTGTGCAATCGGTGGAGATGACACGGATATGGCTGCTCCAAATCGTCGTATTCACTGTGAGAAAATGACTATTGAAAACTCTCCTACGTCATTGCTACATGCGGCTGATATGCATGGCAACACAATAGATTGTCATTATCGAGACAATTATATTAAAGGCCGTATAAGTTTATCAGGACGTAACCCTAAAGCTATTAATAATAAGATTCACGTTCACCCGGGTGATATTCGAGTTCCAATCGGATTGTCACAGCTAATTGGTGGACGCGTAGAAAGTATTAACAATGAAGTGGTAACAAGTGGAGGGGCTTCGTATATTTTAGGATGGCTTGCATCTTCTACAATTCAAAAGGCATCAGAACCAACAACATTAGTTCTTCAAGACATTAAGTTTGAAGGAAATCCAAATATGGTGGGAATATTGGCTGCATTTAATTTGCCTGTAAGTAGTAATGTTATTTTAGACGGATTCGAACTTGTTGGGAGTGCACCAATTTTTGATCGTCTTTTAAATTATTCTGCTGGTGCTTCCGCAGTCAAACCTTCATTTATACAGATTACAAGGCCTAAATTTGCCGTTCCTGATTCTATTATTTTAATTGCTGGAGATGCAGGGTTAGCTGGTGTAGCTAAACAAGTATTTCCGTCTAGCGGCACTACCGAATCGAATGGATCATGGATACGAAATTCTGATGGCACAATGGAGTGCACAATCCGTGTAACAGCCACCCTGCCTGTTACTACTACGGCAACTGGTGGGTTTAAAACTGCTGATATTCAATGGACTTATCCAAAGCCATTTGTTGCTCAGCCACGATTAAGCCCAATGATTTTCGATAATGTTAGTGTGCAAATCAAAGCCACAAGTGCTGGCACTTCATCTGCCAAAATATACAGTTTTTCAAATATTTCAGTTGAAAATGCGGGTATTAACTTTGACATCACTGCCAAAGGCAAGTTTTTATATTGAGGGTTAATGAAATGTATTATGTATCTTATAAAACAACAGGTCATCCGATTTTTATAGGGAAGCTTAAAGAAGGTGAACCGACAGGCAAACCCTTCGTAGTTTATAAAAGTTTAGATGGTTTGCTTGTCGGTGATGAAAATTATCTTTACGACGAAACAAAAAGTTTACTTCGTTGGGAAGGGTTACAAGAACCTGAATATGAGCGCGAAATCATAGGCTTTGCTGATACTGAAGATGAAGCTTTCGAAATAGGTACTTCACAATAAATTTTAATTAAACCACTTAAGCCCTAAGCCTAAAAGCTAGGGCTTTTTTATTATCTAAACTCTGGAGAGATTATTAATGGAACCAGTTTCAACAAGCGGTTTAACAGCACTTTTAAAATTTTATGGTGCGGCAATTATGGTGACTTTAGCAGTCGCTTTAGTTGCAGCAGTTGTTTTGATGACACGTATGCCACGCTCACCACAAGAATGGGCCGTGGGGCTGATTTGTACAGTTGTGTCAAGTCTGGCGGGCGGATCATTCATTATTGTGAAGTGGGGGCTTCATGAGTGGATTACTGATATTTGGGGAATGATCGCTCTTGGCGGGTTTTTCTTTATTTGCGGAATTCCCGGATGGGCTTTAGTCCGGTGGATCTTTAACTTTATTGATAAACAGGAAGGTAAGACGATTGTCGAAGTAATTAAAGAAGTAAAGAAAGCCAGAAAAGATATCGAAAACAGTTAATGCCGCCGAAAGGCGGTTTTTTATTATCTGAGGAAAAACGAAATGAACATCGAACAATATCTTGAAGAACTCATTAAGCGTGAAGGTGGTTATGTAAATAACCCCGCGGACCGTGGTGGTGCAACAAAATACGGTATTACCGAAGCTGTTGTTCGAGCAAACGGATTCAAAGGAAACATGAAGGATTTACCACTTGATATCGCCAAGTCTATTTATCGGAAACAATACTGGATCTCGCCGCGTTTTGACCAGGTGAACGCCGTTTCTTCTGCAGTAGCTGAGGAGTTATTAGACACAGGAGTAAATTGTGGCACCGGCTTTGCAAAACCTCTTTTACAACGAGCTTTGAACTTGCTAAACAACCAAGGTAAAGCAGGTTGGCCAGATCTAACTGTAGATGGAATTTATGGGCCAGCTACATTAAATGCATTTAAAACTTATCTGGTCAAAAGAGGGAAAGAAGGCGAGAAGGTATTAGTGCGAGTACTTAATATCATGCAAGGGCAGCGCTACATCGAAATTTGTGAGCGTAATCCAAGCCAAGAGCAATTTTTCTTTGGCTGGATATCTAATCGGGTTTCGTAATGAGGGTTCGAGTTTTATTGTGCATTCTATTATCAGAATGCACAGTTCATATGATCAAAAAAACGTGAATGTTGAGTTTAGTGTTAAAGCATTTTATGAAATTTATTAGGTAATTTAAGATGAAAAAAATAATTCAAATTTTATATATTATTCTCCTTTTCTCTTCACCTTTTATTTCATGGTATTTCCAAAACTACCATAGTGAAGAGTTATGGAATTATATTCGCAGACTTTGCTTTTGATATATATTCAAGTTTAATATCATCTTTAGCATATTGATTAAAAGTAACACCAAAAACCTTCTGTATAGATATTAAAGAAGTTAAAAAAGTTGCAGTAGTAAGGTAAGGAAAGCCTGTATTCAATCCATTATCCGCTAGAATAGCAGTACCAATTGCCCCAACTCTCTCTATTATATTAATTGGATCAAAATTAAGATTAAATTCTACACTTCTTTTGTCTGTGAATGCGAATCGCTCCAATAAGGTTTTATCTAACTCTTCTACAGCATTGTTAAAACGTTTAATTTCACTTTCTTTTAAAGCATGAAGCGTATTTTTAGGTAATTTGACTATTAAGTTATCAATAGACTCATGTAAGGCTGCTAATTCTGCAGATCTTTTGAGTTTAAAATTTAATAATTTTTCTACACTATTTTCATCATTGACGATAGGATAGGGCAAGCACTTAGACAAACGCAGCCTTGTCATGTTTGCATCTTTCTTATGCTCAGGCATATATTGTGGCTCTCCATTTGCATGGCATATAGTCCAATCTTCACCTTCTGCTCTTAATTTTTCTGAGGCAACATCACCAAAAACCCAAAGTTCATGACTTGCAAAATTTTGTATATTACCACCAGACTTGTAAGGTGAGTTCTTTGGATACTGTAAAGAATATAGTTTTTCTAATACACCTTGACGCATAAATTCTAAATCACAAGGGAGATCGATATTGACTACGCTGCTAGATACAACTATTTTGTCCCAATACAACGCATAATAAAACATATCTTCTTGTGACATTCCTTCAGTCAGAGTAAAACCATTTTGGGTTGCTTGCACGTTACCAGGGTATAAAAGGATACCGCGATCAATATATTGAGAATTCTTACTTTTGCTCTTTTGTGAGAAGCTCTCTACAGGTAAAAAATCAAATGTTTTAATATTTGGTAGTGTTCTCATGCTATTTATAATTGTTAAAAGAGCAGTTCGAGTTTTACCTGAATTATTTGATAAATATTCATCAAGATGATTTGATAAATTATTGATTAGATAATGAATATTTTCTAAATCATCATTTTTTATATATTTCTTGTTGTACTTAAAATCACTAAAAAATTCATAAAAATTGTTTCTAGCCTCATAAGGTAGATCGTTCATCATCCCATGGTTATATTCTTTTTCAAAACTCAAGATAGCATTTACAATTTGTCGATTTTCTTTTAGATCTAATAAAATAGACTCAATTATTTCAATTTTATTCATAAGTTTTATTCCTAATTAGTAAGTGAAACTTTAAATCTAATTTAGTGCTATTGGTTTGGTAAATTGCGCTGTATATTTTCAATTGGAAAAATATTTCTTGTAAATGAGGCATCTTCTTACCTTAGATTTTTGTGATGCTCTCAATTCAAATTAACTTATCATAAGTTAAATAAAAAAGATTCTACACTATTAAAAATATTGGATATATTCTGCCTTCTTAACCAGAAGTTGTAATTTGTGTAAAATATTTCAGAAGAAGTATTAAAAATTAATTTTTTTCAAGACTTATAAAATTTATCCTTATTTTATTCATATATTACTTAACTATTGTTGGCTGATCCCACCTAAAAGGGTTTTTACTTAATTTATCCCGAGACATAGACCAATTCCGACCAGGAACAAAACACGGTCCGACTCCTAATTTCTTCTTTCCAAACTTGCTATGGATACCGTCCATAGCCTGCATTAAGCACTCTTTTTTCTGTATATGTGCAAAGTCAGTTAAGAGGTCATATGTATGGCCAGATTTTGGCTCAAGACCTGTCAGCACAACACCGCACTTTTTATATTTAATTCCTTCTTTATAGATTTCGTTCAACATCCTTGTTGCTGATCACACCATTGATCGGAAAATGAACACTCGGAATGAGTTAATTATCTATTTAAAACTCAAAACATGCTTTTAAAATAGTATTTTATAAAGTTTTAATTGTGGTATATGTTATATTTTAATTTAATAATATTAATGATTATATTTTTAAGAATTAAAGATTTTGTTGGTTTTAAGAGTTAATCTTTTTGATGGTTTTAAGGGGGTGTAGTTTAAAATATTATGCTTAAAATATTGATATGGTGAAATTGAATATTTAAATTCCAAATGATTGATTTATAATGATTAATTTAAATTAACGTGCTGGTTTTGTAGGGAAAAATATTTTATTTAATAAAAATAAATAGATTCTAAAATAATAATTTTATTTTTAGAATAAATCATTAATCTATTGGTTTTTATTTTTTCTTATTTTAAGTCTAGACTGATTAGTCTCGCCTTAAAATAATTTGGTTGAATTTTAAAAATGTAATCATTTTTTTGAAATATTTTGTTACTTAGAATATTGTTTGTTCTATTTAATAATTTTTAATTTTTTGATTATATAGGGTCAATTATTTAACTACGAGCCATAGGAGCTTTTTAAAATGAAGATAGTAGCTTTGTTAATATCTATTTCTTTTGCAATTTTATTATATTTTAGCATAAAGTTTGGTTTTGATTTAAAAACTGCAATTTATACTTTATTTTTATTAATAGTATGGTCTTCAAGTGCTTATTTTATATATAGAATCTATATGGATACTGGCTATTCTAAGCACTGGTTCTATTTGATTTTTGGTATATTACTTAGTTTCTGCTTTTATCCATTATTAGAATTTTATTCATTAAAAACAGAAAGTTATGATTTGTTGGATTGGGCGGGTTTACGAGAAAATAACTTTAGGCTAGGTATACAGAAATTGTGGTTTGGTTTATGGTACGGTAAGCTTGCAATCACAGCCGTATTTGCAACGATTTCAATAGTAATTCAGCAAATATTTGATAATGATTAAATAACAATAGAAATAGTAGAAATAATAACTGCCTTGAGCAGTTGTTATTATTTCTACTATTTCTATTAATTTTTCAATTTTTTACTATTTTTAGGAAAAAATTAGCAGTAAATTCACCGATCGGCATTTCAAAGAAAAATTGATCAGCATCTTCTTTTTTACAGTTCAACCAATCCTCTCGATACTCTTCGGGAATGACGATAATCGACCTCTTTTCATCTTCAGGTTTATGAAACTGGCTCATGAAAGGGTGGCCATCAGCATTAATTGTGAGCATCGACATAGATCTAATTTGTTTACCATCAATCACCGTTGAATCATAAATTGCCGCCACTGTAAAAGGTAAACCATCTTCACGATAAATTCCCCAACGTTGTGCTTTACCGTTTACGTACTTTGGTTCATAGATTTTTTTGACAGGTATTAATGCAAACTGGCTTTTAGCCCACGCATGTCGGAAGCTCGGCTTTTTATCTACCGTCTCAGTTCTAGCGTTATATGTATACTTAGAAAACTTAAGATCATGGTTCCAAGGTGGAATCATGCCAAACTTAACTTGGCGCCATTCAATGTGGCCATCTCTGGAGAAAATAAGAGGGCAGTCGTAACCCGGATAAACATCGGCTTTATAGTCGAATGTAGGTTCGAATAGATCTAAAAGGTGTACACGGTCTTTTGATATTGGTTCATAGTTTGCGCACATATTTTTACCTTTATTATTATTATTGCTATTAATTCTATTTTACGAATTTAGAATGATTAACAAAGTTTAAAATCTTTGAGGTTTTGTTGTCTATGAGATGTAGATAAATAGGAGTGAGATAAGTTAGCTAATTTTTGGCTAAAAACTACACTTTTCAAATAAAATTAAGAAATCGATAAGATGCTTACATATTGCTTACATGAGAGCAGGCATTAAAAAAACCACTTAGGATTAATACACCTAAGTGGTTTTTTTATTTGGTGGGCCCACCGTGACTTGAACACGGGACCAACGGATTATGAGTCCGCTGCTCTAACCAACTGAGCTATAGGCCCTATAAGTCAGAAAAGCTTTTAATCTCAAGGCTTTTCAGTGCGTGCAATACTAATCAATTTTTAAATTAAACACAAGTCATTTTCTAAAGTAGGCACATAGTGGACCCAAAAAAGATTGTGTTATTTTGGTTAAATATTACGAGCGAGAGTGATTCTAGCGTATGAGTACTTCATGAGTAAAGTGGACTTAGTTATTTATCGATCAATTAGAACTTATTCCAGCCAGAAGTTTATAGTGAGTGAGATTTAATTGCCTATCCTGTTCAAATCATTAATTCTATTTAAAATAGGTATTGTTTAAAATTCAACCAAGTTGTAGGGTGATTGAATACTACTAAAAATATAAACTAGATAAGGTCACTCAAACTAATAGAGTACAAGCATAATTTATATATGTGTGTTTTATGCACAATTTATCAATTTTTTATTAAACACTATTTTAATAAAACAATGAAAGTATTATAAATAAAATGAATTCAAGAAATATTTGGTCTTCATTGAATGTTTAAAAAAATATTGCTTCAAAAAAAATTATATTTATAGAGTCGATGAGTTGTATCATAGTCAATTTTATATCACACTAATCTGAGTTATTCTCTGAAATTTCATTGAAACTGTAATAAATCTAGTAAAGGTAAGTATTTTTAAGTGATATGAATTAGAGAGTCTAATTAATATTAAAAAATAAGAATAAAGGATCATACTTATAAAATTAGTTTTATTTTAGGAGATACAAATTTTTACGTTTGTAGGCAGGGTAGATGATTGTAAATTACTCAGAAAATGTTACGAGACTAAAGTCTTTAAAAAAATAAATCTAATATGTGATAGGTAAAGCTTTAAGGGTAAATATGATTTTTAATAAATGAAGTTAGAGACATCTTAACATTAAAAGCTTTATCTCAATTTATTAAAAAATTAGCACTTTCTAGTGGGGAAGTTGGAAGTTTTTTTAATTGAAATTTCTTTCTTTTTCTAATGTGTTTTCTATATAAAACTTAAAGTGTGACTACTTTCACACTGGGTACAATTGATTGTATTTCATTGATTTTATTCTTGACTAAAATGCTAGGTTTTAATAAAGTACAAATGTATTTTCCCAAAATAAAAAACTATTGCTTAGTCCTGAAATACAGTAAGAAGCCTGCTTTTAAAGTAGGCTTCTTGCTTTTTGTAATATGGGGAAATAGGAAAGAGCAATAATCTGAATTTTAAAAGTAAGTATATATAATCAGAAGTAAAACTATAGAAAGATCATGTATGTACAGAGCTACAGTATAAGAAATTATAAATTTTCTTGAATAATTTGAATGAGTTCTCGAGCGGCTTTAGATAAGGGGCGATCTTGAAGCCAAATTAAGTAAATGGATAGTGGTAAATGATTTTTGGTATTTTTAAAATCTAAAAGAACTAACTGACCTTGATCGATTTTTTCTTGTACTAATGATAGAGGGAAATTCCCCCAACCTAGTCCTGCTTCAACCATATTAATTGCGGTTTGTAGACTATTCGTTTTCCAGTACATTGCACCAATAATTGAACGCGAATCTGTCATTTCATGATCACTACTCGCTACTACAATTTGTCTAATATTGATTAACTCTTCAATAGAAAACCGCTTTGTTTTTTCTTGTAGAAGAGTATGACTAGACGAGATAGTAGCAACGACTGTTTCAGTCATTACTAATTGCAAATTTTCACGCATTTTTATATTGAGGTCTGAACCTGCTAAGCAAAGACTAATTTCTTCCCTATAAAGTAAATTAACGATGTCATCTTGAGGTGCGGTAATAACCTCTATATTTAATAATGGGAATTTATCAGCTAACTTTTTTATTGAATAGAATAATAATTTGGTATTTACATCTGAGACCACACCAATACGTAATTTAGTTTCAAGCCCTAAAGAAAGTTCATGAGCATGAGTACTAAATAGCCTAAGTTGTTCAGAAATAATTCGCGCTTGAGGTTCCAAAGCTAATGCTGTAGCGGTTGGAATGACCTTTCGAGGAGTACGCTCAAATAAGGTGTAACCCAATTCTACTTCTAGATTAGCAATAGCCATACTCACTGCTGAGGGGACTCGATTTAGTTTACGAGCGGCCGCAGAGAAAGATCCTGTATCTAGTACGGTAATAAAAAGTTCAATATTTTCGCTATTAAAATTCATTTTGATATCAGTAGAACTGAAAGCTATTAACTTTATATATGATTTTGACTGAAATTAAAATATAAAGAATTAAGCAGAGTTTGTTGATTATGCAAGGTGTAAAGCGTCGAATTGTCTATGTTTCTTTTTATGAAGTCATTGGAATGATCATTTCATCAGTAGGGTTAGCGATTTTGGCAGGTGATAGTATTGAACATACGGGGCCACTGTCTATCATGATTACGACCATCGCTGTAACTTGGAATTTTATCTACAATATTTTATATGAGGAATGGGAAGCTAGACAAAGCAGTAATGTTCGTACAGTTAAGCGTAGAGTGGGACATGCAATTGGTTTTCAGCTTACTTTAGTCCTATTTTTAATTCCTCTTATTGCATGGTGGATGGATATTTCTCTAATTGCTGCTTTTTGGTTAGATGTGGCCTTTATTATCATTATTCCTATTTATACTTTTATATTTAATTGGAGCTTTGATAAGTTATTTGGACTGCCTATTTCGGCACAGACTAAGGCATTACAAGAATAGTCGCCAAATCAGATCAATAGGCTATCAAGGTATGTGACTTTGATAGCTTATCCAGTTCCATTATTTGACTTGATCAATGACTAACTGTTTTGAAAACTTGAGTTGAGCTTTTTTGGCGAAAATATAATAAATCACTGCGGTAGAGATCAGTCCTACCAGCCATGATAAATCGACTCCTCCTAACATCGCAGCAATTTGTCCTGTATAGAATTTACTATCAATAAATGGCAGTTGAATCAAAATACCTAGAAAGTAGCAGGTAATACCAATACGATTCCAGCGGCCATACTTGCCATTTGGATCATAGAGCGCATCAACATCACATTCTTCTTTAGATATAAAGTAGTAATCAACTAGATTGATGGCACTCCATGGAATAAAGAAGGTAAGTAAAAACAGAATAAATGCTTTAAAAGCACTTAAGAATGTGTGCTCGCCTATAATTGCAATGAAAGTAGAAATCACAACCATAGCAAGGACAATGAGTAATCTTGTTATTTTTGAAATTTGATTTGTCGATTTAAAACTATTCCAAATCGTAGCAACGCACATAAAACTACCATAAGCATTTAGGGTCGTCAGAGTAACTTTGCCAAAAGCAATACTAAAATATAAAAAGGTTACGACTAGGGCAATAGGGTTCATGCCAACAACATATTGAACTTCATTTCCAACAAAATTGCCGTTTGCAACCTGAGCGATCAAAACGCCTAGGGTCATAGAAATTTGTGAGCCCAATAAAGAGCCTAAGCCAACTGCCCAAAAAACACGAGATGAAGAGGTTTTAGTTGGAAGATAGCGGGAGTAGTCTGCAACATAAGGTCCAAAAGAGATTTGCCAAGAAGCAGAAAGTGAAACTGCTAACAAAAATGAAGACCAATTGAAATGACGTACTGCTAAGAGTTCGGAGAAATCAGAAAGCGCTAAGATTTGAGTTAGAATAATCACAAAAGCAATCAAACCAATAATACTGGCTACTTTGCCTACCAAATGAATTAAACGATATCCAATGGTTGCGAATATAATAATTAAACATGCGTAAATTAAGATGCCAGTTGTATTGCTGACATGTGCGAGATGTGCAATTGCTTTACCCGCGAGCACCTCACCAGTTGCGGTAAACCCAAGATACATGAGGCAGACGAGTATGATTGGAATACACGCACCATATACTCCAAACTGAACACGACTTGAAATCATTTGGGGCAGGCCTAGTTTTGGACCTTGAGCAGCATGTAGAGCCATGACAGCAGCACCAAAACATTGCCCCACAAATAAACCAATAATCGACCAAAAAACATCACCACCTAGTACAACTGCTAGCGCACCCGTCACAATGGCCGTAATTTGTAAATTAGCACCAAACCAGAGGGTGAATTGAGCAAACACTCCGCCATGTCTTTCATTTTCTGGAATAAAATCAATGCTTCGGTTTTCAATAAAACTACTATTTGGTTTCTCAGCCGATGAGTCCATTACACTCTCCTTGTCCTTTAAGAGTCCACTCTATTTTTATTAAGTCAATATTTGTACAAACAAATATAAACATGTATATACAAGTTATTTAAAAAATAATCAAATATTTTTTGATGGATTAGAACTTAAAAGTAGTTTAAGTGTTTAATAAATATTAAGAAAAATTAGTCTGGGTTTGTTTTTAATAGGCTTAAATGATGAAAAAATAATATATAAAAAAGCCCTCTATTGAGGGCCAAACTTTATACATTAGTGTCTAAGATCGCTTGAAAAAAAGTTGGAAGTTCAGAGAATTGCACAAGTTGAGTTTTATCTTCTTGTTTATAATAATACTGATAGTTTGGAGTTTCTGAATAATTATCTAAATATTGAGTTGCGTCGGTAAATTGTGCTTTTGCAACTGGTTTGTCTTTTTTTAATTTAATAATAACAGGATTTACCGAATTTAATTTTACAGGAACACCATTCTCAAATTTAGCAGTTTCAATCAATAAGGAAATTTTGAAATTTCCAAAATTCACACAAAAATGACCTCCATTTTCCGTTTTAATATCATGGCCAGAGAAAAGATCTTTAAATAAATTCTTTAAAGATTCTCTGTGTTTATCTAAAGCTACTTGAAACTCATGATCTTGTTGCTCTATTTTTTCTTGCTCTTCTTGTAGCAATTGAGCTTGCTTTTCAATGGTTGTGAAATCCAGCTTCATTTTTAATATCTCCATTGGTTGTTTAAAAACTATATATCGCAATCTTTTATTAATTTTTAAAGAAACATACGTTATTTGTTACAACGGAATAATTAAGATGAACTTTTGTGATAGATAATAAAAAATGTAAAAAGATATTTAAAAAATAAAAGTTATAAAATTAAAGAGTTTATTAAATAAATAATTTGTCTATTTTGTGTTGGAAGGTGCTGCTACATGATAAATATAAGTTTTTTAATGTAGCAGCATATTTCCTATTTTGTACAATGTTTGCCTATAAGCGGAGTAGCTTTAATTTTTAAAAAACCTCCGCTACTCATTACACCCAGCATGACTAAAGCTGTTCCTAGCAATTGCCACACATTAAGAGATTGCCCAGTAACTAGGGCGATCAGCATACTGAACACTGGTACAAAGTTAAAAAAGACGGAAGCACGGCCAGCTCCTAGCTTTTGTATGCCATTGAACCAGAATAAATAAGCAATCATTGTTGAGCAAATAACGACATATCCCATGGCCAAATGTGCATTTACAGGGGCAGAAGTGATGGCTGTAAGAGGATCTTCAAATATCATACTTAATACACTAAGTGTTATTGCACCGAACATCATAGAAAAAGTGGTTGTTTCTAATGGTGTTGCATTTTTTACATAACGGCGAGATAGAACATTAGCTAAGCAAAATCCAAAAGCTCCTAATAATATAAATAAATCTCCAATATCTATTTTTAGATGAAGCAACGTTGTTATATGCCCCTGACTAATCACAAGTAACACACCACTTAAGCCGAATAAAACGCCTAAAAATTTACTAGGAGTAAGTTTTTCACCGTCTAGCATGATTGTCATTAATAAAGTCATCAACGGTGTAGTTGCCATAATTAAAGCACCGTTCACGGCAGATGTAGTCTGTAAGCCATAAAAACAACCGATGTTGAATCCTGCAATGCCAACTACCCCAATAACAAGGTAGATAACTAAATTTTGACTTAAAGCTGTCCATCTTAATTTGCCTGTTATTGAAAAGATCAAGAGTAAGCCCAGGCTTGCAATTGAAAACCGTTCAGATGCGGCAGATAGTGGAGGCATATGCTGAATAATATAAGACATTGCATTAAATGCTGATCCCCAAAAAAACATCGTTAATACAACACCAGCATAGGCATAAGCCACCGTTCTGTTCATGGACAGGCTCCCATTAAGAAAGGTTTTATTCTGGGCAATTATATAAAGGTGTACAATTCCATATTAATACACGTCTAATGTGAAAATTTGCACAATGATCGATTGGGAAAATTTACATTACTTTTCAGTTTTTACCGAAGAAAAGTCACTGTCAGCGGCTGCCCGAAAATTGGGTGTAGATCATGCAACCGTATCCAGAAGAATTGCTCAACTAGAACAAAACTTAAAACTTAAATTAGTTGATCGTAGACCACGGACCTACATTCTAACTCCTGATGGTGAACGTCTTGCGCAGGTGGTTGGTCGTATGATGGAAGAAACTTTTTCTATTGAACGTTTAACTCAAGCCGGTCAGCAAGAAGTGATGGGAAGTGTTTCTATTAGTATGCCTCCTTTAACTGCGGCACATCTCATCATGCCTCATCTGGGGAAATTTTATCGTCATTACCCTCAATTAAAATTGCGTGTACTTGGTGATGTTCATTATGTTTCTTTACAGCATAGTGAGGCTGATATTGCAGTAAGATTTGGCCGTCCTACGGATGAAAATTTAGTTGCTCGTAAAGTTGGTGAAATTCCTTTTGGAATATATGCTGCTCCAAATTATTTAGCGTTAACTGATCCCGAAAGTTATGAGTGGATTAGCGTAGAGGTAGGTGGGGTACATGGTCAGAAACAACAGAAGTTAAAAGAAAGATTAGGACATAAAGAACCTGTAATGATTACCAATAATCCTGAGTTGCAATGGAGAGCTGCATGTGGGGAAGCTGGGTTAGCGGTCTTACCTGATTTTTTAGGTGTTCTTAGTAATTTGGTCAGATTACAAGATGATCATCCGATGAGTGCTGAAATCTGGTTAGTCACACATGAAGATTTACGGCATAGTCCAGCAATAAGAGTAGTAATGGATTTTCTTGTGAGTTGCTTCGAGCCTTTCAAAATATAAATCTTAAGAAATAGAAATACGTGCTAGATAATCTATAGACTAGAGGGGGGCCTCTAAACATTGGATAGTCGAATTGCTAACTTAAATTCTTCTCTTGTTCATATTTAATTATCAGGAAAGAAGCCTGCATCTTCACGTGCTTGCTTTAAAGCTAAGATAAATGAGGTCAATAAAAGCAAACCTATAAAAAAAAGAAAAAGATCAATCTTACTAATCGCAAAACCTATACTTGTAGCACCTAGACTTAATAATACGATACATAATATTTTCCAAAAAATGAGCATGTTACGTTCTGATAAAAAGTCTAAAGATATTATTGGTAATTGAAGGGGATTTCTAAATTTATTTATGTTTTTTTTATTATAAATTATGTAATTAAGTAAAATTTAAATTTTTATGATTTTTATCTAACAATTTGAAAATACAGTAAATTTTATTTTTGTTGATTTGAATAATATCTTTTAACTTTTCTTAAAATTAAGTTTTTATTAATTAATAGAATGATAATTCTTTAGAAACACTATAAAATAGGACTCATGAATTAAATTTATTTTTTTAATTTATTTAAAACAACATGTTATGTTATCTATTAGAATCTTTGTTAAAAAAAAGACTTGATCTTTAAGCTATTTTTTGAAATTATAGTCATGCAAATTGTGATCTATTTCCCACAATTTGTATTTCAGGTTAAGTGGTTATCACTAATGCTCATTTGCTATTTTTGCTTATGAGCATTTTTTTATGTGATTTTTTAATAGAACTACAAAGTTTGTGAAAAATGAGTTTTGAGTTCTCTTTGTAGCATGAAACTTTTTTTAGTAGTTTTATAGAGGGTCGTTAATCATATTGAATGGTCACCGTCGCTGTGGCTTTAACCTCACCTGCGGTCACATTGGTGGCAGTCTGATAATAACGAGCAGTTAAAGGAACATCATATTCAACAGTTTGGTTGGAACTCACCATACCTATATTGAGTTTGCTTGCTTTTTGAATCGGTTTATTTGCTCCATTCATATTCCATAACAGTTCAACACCCACACCGTTAGCTTTTATTGAATTCGCAGCACTGTTGTTAATCACCTGATTATTTGAGGTGTCAGAATTATAATCAAAACTTAAGCTGATCGTATTGCTCGTAGCGATACCAGAGTTATTTTCGCCGCCATTACATAAGATCGATAGATTAAAATTCTGTTCCCCTTGGGTTGACCCAATCGCTCTAAAGCCTGATTTCATCACAGTTGGAAGTTGAACTGGTGAATCTACACCATTTTGAATTTCACAAGATGAAGAAGCAATAAGAATAGGGGCATTACTTAATACAGTAGTGGTTAAAAATGGGCGGTTCTGTTGTCCTGATACGTAATAGGTACTGTAACGGCCTGCGACTAGTGCTCCAGAACCAGTTGTCATGGCTGTTTTAATAACCTCCATAACAAAATACCCAGGGGAAAGTGTATATGTTTGATTGGGTGTTAATGTACGTCTATAAGGATAATATCCGGAAAAATCTGAAGCATCGGCAGCTTCGCGATAAAGACGAATACCAATTCCTGGAATATTAGTCGCATAAACATTATTGCCTATTGGGCTAATTGGATAATTTAAGGGGAGAGCTGCAATAATTTGATCACTCGCACGATTACAAGTTGCAGTCGAATTATTAGGAGAGATTGTAAAAGTATTCTTTTGTAAGATCGTTCCTATTGGATCATTTGGTTTTACTACGATTTTACCTATCGTCATCGGAATATCGACGGTAGTAAATCCTTTACTTAAATTACAATTTGCATTTGTATGGCTATAAGCAAATAGACTCATTACTAAAAATCCAATTTTTTTTAAAATATTATTCATTTACAGACTGCCTTTGTCATAATAATTGGTTGGTTGTTATGTTTTATTTGATCCGCTATATCGTATTCAATCTCGCATTTTTCAGTACTCGTATTTCCCCATTTCACATATAAACGGTCATGGGTTAGGGGTGTTCGTAAATAAATGCGACTGCCTTGTGCGACAATGCCTATTACTTCGTTATTCTGGTTATATACCTGTGCGGCAAAAGGTAGATGTGAACCATCTAATGTTGTTGTACTAATAAAAAGTGCATAACCTTTTTTTGTTGAGAATTGAACTTTAGTAATCGAGCCTGCGTAGGGGGCAATCCGTAAACTACTTTCGGCAAGTTCAACTTGGGTAGACATGCCTTGTGGGTCAAGACTAATGTCATTCATACGGTAAGGTGTAACATACGGAATAACGGCATATCCGTTTTTGTTAATACTTAGCCCAGGTGTATTACCGACTTGTGCTCCAGTAGCATCCGGCGCATAGACCAACACCATGGTTTGACCTTGATCTGGCCCAAACAAAATTCCTTTAGAATGTGCAACAACATTGCCACTGAAGCTAAGCATTTCTTGTTGGTATGAATCTGCGTGACTGAATGAAGCACCAAGTGTTGTATAGTTTGTTTTATAGGTACCATTAATATTTAGGTTGGTTTGATCATGCTCCTGATTAGAAATTGATGCGCCGTAGTTTAAGCGATTCCCTGTAAAGCCACTAAAGCTTAAAATCTGACTGTCATCACCAATAACACTATTAAAAGTCAGAGAAGTTTTCTTAAAATCTAGTGGAAAAGATAAAGAAGCAAGGTACTGTGTATCTTGTCCTGTGTGAGCACCGTCTTCTTCAATCTCGCTGCTCATTGCAGATAAACTATAAGTTAAATCTTTAAATTGATTGCTATAACCTAATTGGAACTGTTTATTGGCCGTGGGTTGATTCCAATAATTTATCCATGAACCGACTAAGTAAAAATTTCCCCATTGTTTTGGAAGCACTTGATTTAAAGTAATCTGGAATTCACTTTTTTGTTTGCCTACAGAGAAGCTGTCAATATTTTGTTGTTGTAAATCTTGAATTAAAATTGCATCGTGCAATTTCAGGTAGTTTTCAGTTGAATAGCGATAAGTAGCTAATGTTAAATTAGTATTTGTTGGAGAAAATAACTTACTGTAGCTTAAACGATAACTTTGCCCAGTCATTTTAGGTTGATGATCAAACTCAGCTTTTGACTGAGTCGCATCAAAAGAAATCGCTCCAATAGGTGTTGAAAAAGCCGTGCCTAGTAATAAGGAGAGATATTGTTGCGTTGCTTGAACTGCACTGTAAGTGGTGAGGTAATTATTAATTCCCCGTTGATATTTACCTTGTATCAGCCACGGATTTAGGCCAAGGTTTGAATCTCGAAACTGCCCTAAAGTGAAAGAGTATCGACTCATTTGCGGACGTAGCATTTCGACGACAGAAGCATAGGGAATAGCGAATTTCTGGATTATGCCATTAGATTCAATTACTGAAACTTGTAGCTCACCTCCAAATCCTGTTGGGTAAAGATCATTAATTTCAAAGTTTCCGGGTGGTACTGTTGTCTGATAAATTAAGTTGCCTTGTTGTCTAACCTCGACTTTCGCATTGGTTTTTGCATAACCTCTCACTCTGGGAGCATAACCGAGCATACTGTTTGGAAGCATTCGGTCATCACTTGAAATATTTACGCCGCGATACGGTAAAGCATCGATAAAATCACTATTAGTAAAATAATCGCCTAAAGTCACAACACCATTAATTTTTGGAAATGCTTTTTGTATATATGTATTTGTTGATGTATAAGAAGAATTATTAGGTTGTGAGTCGGATTGGCTTTGCCATTTCCATTGTCCATTATGGCGAAATTGCCAACTTGCTAAATTTGCTCCAAGATTAGTCCCCATAAAAGCATATGTACTTTCATGTTGTTCGTTAACTATCCGATAAGCAGTCGTGTTATATGTCAAAAAAGCTGCATTAATACCTCGATCCCAAAGATGCGGATCGATATAGCCCTGTGCATTTTTTTCTAATGTGATTTGGGGGATAGAAATATCAATTCGTAAACGAGAGCTATCAAATAAATAAAAAGCATTATCTATCCAATGACCTAGTGCATCACAAGAAAGAGAGGATGTATGAGAATGTTGGCTAAGCACATCAGCTTTTACGCCATATTCTAGTAACATGGCTTCTGTAAAACAGGTTTCAGCATTTACGTTAGGAGAGCTGGCATTAAAGTGCATGCGCCGTTTACCCAGCCATTGACCATTTATATAGACATCTAAGCTATATTCCCCAGCTAAGATAGGGTTTCCATATTTGAAACGACCAATATCAATTTTTTGCGCATTACCGACTAAAAAATTGCTATCAAACTCTGCTCTTGAGAAACCTGAAACATCCACATTATTTTCAGCATATGCAGCCAAAGGCATAAATAACGCAATAGTTGAGGCCACATAACAAGTAAAAGGGCTTTTTAAACATATATAAGGTATAAACCATTTAGACATAGTTTTAGAGCCTATTCATGATAGGTATTTAGGTTTTTTTCATTAATACAGTAAGGTTAAAACTTTATTGGGTGCTCAACTCTTCCACCATAATCATTGATATATACAAAACTCATATCTGCTAGATTTTTATTTTTTAGTTTTATTTTATCTTCGGAAAAAGGGGCAACCATTAAACCTTGTTGTAATAAGTCTGTTTTATGACTTCCACTTCCTTGGAAAATGGAGGTAAGAGTGAGGAAAAATGGTGTTGGGTTCTTCACTACTAGATATTGATCATTTATTTTCCATTGAACTTTCTCATTTAGTTGTTCAATATTTTCTTTTAGATTTATAGGGCGGTAAAAAAATTTAATTCGCGAACGAACAGCGAGCTGTAAAAAATTATTAGAAATTGGGGTAGTTTGGTCTTGTTGAGTTTTACCTTCGGGTTTCGGAGGTATATCTAAAACATTAAGCCAAAAAATGGATTCTTGTTGCTGATTTAATTGAGAAGAATTAGGTAGAGCTGTAATTCTTAAAGTTTGGCCTTTAGTTGCTTCTACTCGTGAAATCGGGGGGGTAATAATAAAAGGGACATTTGCTTCATCTGGAGTTAACTTTGCATTTCCATCATCAATCCAAGCCTGAACAAGAGACGGAGCTGTACCGTTATTACTCAGTTGTAATGTGATTTCACGTGCATTTGAAGGATAAATGACACGAGTTCCATGTAAAATAATTTCAGTATGACCTGTGGTAGTCAGTGCTACCTGTAGGCAAACTAATCCCCAAAAAAACTTACGACCACGAAAAAGCATGAGTCATATTCTCAATAATGAATAATAGATAGGAGATAGCTTCTATCTTTAAATAGAAGCTTCAATTTTAATTTTATTGATAAATAATGGTGTATTTTACTTGAGACGTTACCGTACCAGCAGTAGAAGCACCTGTAGCATAATACTCAGCATAATAGTTAAGGTCAGCATCACCACCTGCTGAAACATTCACCCATTGTGAGTTGGTCTGAGTTCCATTTGTGCTTGTAGCGAGGACAGGGATTACAGCGTTATTACTACCTAGCAACTGGATATTCACGTTTGTTGCCGCACCTGAAGTTGCTTGGTTTAATAAACGACCTGTATTAAAGTCAACGGTAGCGCCCGGTTCAAAATAAGTGGCTACTTTACCAGCAGAAGAACAGTTCGTTAAATTAATTTGAAATGGTGTGCGACCAGCGACATCACCTGCATTTTTTAAAGTTTGAGATGAAACTGTAGGTAAATTAATTGTTAGATTTTTATCTCCAGTATCAATAGTACAAGTATTATCCGTAACAAGACCATTAATAGTAATTGTGCCATCTGCAGCTTGTGCATTTGTTATATTTAAGAGAGAAACTGCCGCTATAAAAATAAACTTTTTCATAAAATCCCCAGAATAGCTTTTTAAAATAAAATCCATTACTTTTAAGCAAGTTTATTCTGCTTAAGTAAGGCGAAGGAAATATATCACTTTTCAACCAAAAAACAAGAAAAACATTATATTTATATATATTTTGATCGGCTTTTTTATAAATAAATATTTTTGAATTATAATTTTTATCAGTTGGTAAAATACTGAATGATTTATTTTTAAAATAAAATTAAAAAACTTGTAATATTTAAGTATTTGTATTTTATTAAATTAATCTAGCTTTAATATGTTTTTGATGAAACAAGTTTGTTTTATTTGTATAACTATTTGTTTTTAAACAATAAAAATATTTTTAATTTTATCTTGTGAATATGTTTATTTTTTAAGAATTTTTTAAGATTCAATTCCTACTGTTTTAGTTGTAATTCAATAAAAGATAATCTGGAGTTCCGTTCCATGAATAGTATCAAGTATAGCTATAAACCTAATTACTTTTTCTTTGCTCATAAACTCGTTCTGTTTTTAAAGGATTATCTTATTAAGCACCCAACGGAGCAGCAGACAACGTTTAACTTACAAACGATTTATGACATCTTTAGTCATGATCTTGCCTCAAGTACAACTAATCTTGAGGGTATCTTAAATATTGCAGATGAATACGTCTTTGAAACAGAAGAAGGGTTGCTTCCATTGATTAGTAAGCACTCAGTTAATCTCAAGAATCATGTGCTCTCATTGGAGTTTTCACCCCAAGCTTTGACAAGCTTATTGTCTGGTGGTTCGTTAGTGAACCCTAAAGCAGCTTAGATTTGCTTTTAAGGTAGAGTTAACTCATATAAAATTCATAAAATTTATTTTTAAGAGTGATTTATGAGTAAAGACTTTAAGGCCTTAACTTATATTGCAGATGATAATTTAGCAGATACCGTGACTTGGCTTTTGCATCATCAAGATATTTTTGATTCTTTTAATTTTGATGTAGTGAGCCAAGAGTTGTCTGTAACGCATGCAGCGGGAAAAGACATTATTCGAGTAGGGACATTTCTTAATGCCACTTATGGACTTTTAGTTACTTCTGTTTAAATAAAAAGCCCTGAACAATCAGGGCTTTTTTATTTTACTGTCTTAAGTTATGCGCTCATGGCATTTACTGATAAGTCAGCAACTGTTGGTTTTGGTTTTTCTGCAGTTAAGCCTAGTTTATTAAACAAAGCTTGGTCTTTACCTTCACCTGCATTTGGTGTAGTAAGTAACTTATCACCAGAGAATAATGAGTTTGCACCTGCCATAAATGCTAATGCTTGATCTGAATCACTTAATGACTCACGACCAGCAGATAAACGAATATAGCTATGCGGCATAATAATACGTGCAACCGCAATAGTGCGGATCCACTCAATTACATCAAGCTTTTCAACATCTGCTAAAGGTGTTCCTTCAATTGGAACAAGCATGTTAATTGGTACAGATTCAGGATGAATTGGTAGGGTCGCTAATTCATGTAATAAACCAACACGGTCATCACGGCTTTCGCCTAGACCTACAATACCGCCACTACAAACTTTCATGCCAGCTTGGCGAACATAATCTAGAGTATTTAAACGATCATCAAAAGTACGTGTGCTAATAATGTGAGAGTAGTACTCACGAGATGTATCTAGGTTGTGGTTATAATAATCTAAACCAGCAACTTGTAGGCGCTCTGCTTGAGATTGGTTAAGCATGCCTAAAGTCATGCATGTTTCCATACCTAAAGCTTTTACTTCACGTACCATTTCTAAAACATAAGGCATATCGCGTTCATGTGGGTTACGCCAAGCTGCGCCCATACAAAAACGTGAAGAACCTGAATCTTTTGCAGCTTTTGCTTCGCTAATCACTTTTTCTACAGCAATACGTTTTTCTGCTTCTAATTTTGATTCGTAATGTGCAGATTGTGAGCAGTACTTGCAATCTTCAGGGCATTTACCCGTTTTAATCGATAAAAGGGTGCTGACCTGAATCGCATTGGCAGTGAAGTGCTCGCGATGTACTTGCTGAGCCTTGAAAACTAAATCCAAGAAGGGTTGTTCATATAAAGCTTGGATTTCTTCACGATTCCAATCATTACGTAGAGTCATTGTCATATCCATGATGATGGCATTAATTCACTACACATAATCATACAGAATTCGTATTAAAGCTATAGGGCAAAAAACATCATTTTTTTAATTTGATAGCTGAAGTTGGTTGAGTTGTTGTTCAATTGCCCAATCAATATGCACATTCACAATATCATCATGCAAAACTTTGCCTTTGTGTAGCTGATCTACAATTTTCGCTGAATAGGGCGCATTACCTAATCCGATGGCAATATTACGTTTAAATGATTGATAACCTGTCCGGCGGATAGGACTACCTTCTGTATTGGCTAAAAAAGTGGCTTCATCCCACTGCCAGATATCCAGTAGACTAATATTGTCTAATCCATTTCTAGGGTTGAAATCACTAATGGACGCAGTTTTGGCAAAACTGTTCCATGGGCAAATTAATTGGCAGTCATCACAACCAAAAATTCGGTTACCAATACCTGCACGTAATTCTTCAGCAATAATTCCTTTGTATTCGATAGTTAAATAAGCAATGCACCGCCTTGCATCTAGCATATAAGGTTCGACAATCGCTTGTGTCGGGCAAATATCAATACAAGCGCTACAAGAACCACAATGTGCTGTTGCAGGTTTATCGAAAGGTAAATCGAGTGATGTAAAGAGCTCGCCTAATACAAAAAAAGAACCTGATTTTTTGTGAATAAGCAAAGTATGTTTACCTGTCCAACCCATGCCTGCACTTTCAGCCAACGATTTTTCAAAAATAGGCGCCGAATCGGCAAAAGGACGAGATTCAAAATCGCCGACTTTTTCACGAATTCGTGTTGCTAAAGTTTTCAATCTGCCACGCATGACTTTATGGTAATCACGGCCACGTGCATAACGAGCAATAATCGCAGAGTTTGGTTCGAAAGGTACATATCGAGGTTTTGGAGATTCGACAAGATAGTTCATACGGACACAAATAATACTTTTTGTGCCGAGAACTAATAATGTAGGGTCGGCTCGTTTTTCTAGATTTTCTTCTAAATAGGTCATGTCTGCATGATAACCACGTTCAAGATATTCCAAAAAACGTGGCATTTGCTCTTGAGCATCTGGTTTTGCAATGACACAATCAGCAAAACCTAGGTCTAATGCTTGAGCTTTGATCCATGCTTTTAATTCATGTGGATCAAGTTGTTGCACTGCAATGCGTGATGTATCGGAAGATGTCATAAACCAAAATGCAAGAGGATAATAATATGCAGGTGGTAGTTTACCATAGCGATGATATTCGAGCATGGGAGCAACGTTGGTTTGCTGCACAAAACTCTTCATTAGGTTTAATGCAACAAGCAGCTTGGTCAATCGCTCAGCAGTTCATCAAGCTTTTTAAAGATCGTACTATTAATAAGATTGCTGTTTGGTGTGGGCAAGGCAATAACGCAGGTGATGGCTACTTTATAGCAAGTTATCTAAAACAAGCTGGATTTCACGTTGAAATATTTGCGGCTCAATTGGGTGAGTCAAATGATTTACATTGTGCTGCGCAATTTGCTATAGAAAAGAAAGTTCAAATTCATTCAAATTTTGATATTAAAAAAACATTTGATTGTCATATTGATGCTCTATTTGGCATAGGCTTAAATCGCGAATTAAATACTAATTGGCAACAGGCTATTCAACAATTTAATGAACAAACTGGTTTAAAAATTTCGATTGATATACCGAGTGGTTTACATGCAAATACAGGCTGTACTTTACCTTGTGCAATACGAGCTGATCATACATTTACTGTTTTAGGACTTAAAGCCGGATTATTTACAGGTCAAGGTAAAGAATATACAGGCGAGCTCCATTTAATTGATTTAATTCCTATCGACCAAGAACTGAAACCATTAGCTTATTTGGCACCTACAAATATTAGACTTCCTAAACGTATGGCATTTGGTCATAAAGGGAGCTATGGGCATGTTTTAGTGGTTGGTGGTCATGAACAGATGGGCGGTGCTGTGATTATGGCTGCCGAAGCTGCTTTTCATGCAGGTGCAGGTAAAGTCACAGTGGTTTGTCATCAAAAGCATCATCAGGCTATTTTGTCGCGAGCTCCTAATATTATGCTTCGTGATATTAATGGGTTCGATGAAAAGGATATTAAAGAGATTTTGTCTCAGGTCGATGCAGTATGTTTTGGAATGGGGTTAGGACGTGATGATTGGGCAAAGCAAATTTATCAACAATGGTTTAATTTGTTAAATCAGAGTACACACCTAGAAACTGTTTTAGATGCAGATGCTTTATGGTTTCTAGCTAAACAGCCTCAAAAATTGGGTGCGCATTTTTATTTAACGCCTCATCCAGGAGAGGCTGCTACCTTACTTGGTTGTTCTACAGCGCAAATTGAAAATGACCGAATTGCTGCAATTTATGCCTTGCAACATAAATATGCAGGTCAGTGGGTGCTTAAGGGCGCGGGTAGCTTAATTTTAGAGGATGACTTGTATATTTGTACCGAAGGTAATGCTGGTATGGGAACTGGTGGAATGGGAGATGTACTGGCTGGAATGATTGCAAGCTTAAAAGCCCAGTTCCACAAAGGTATTGCATTACATGAGATTGTTACTCTTCATGCTCAGGCAGGAGATCAACTTGCAAAACAAGGTATGCGAGGTTTACAGGCTTATCAAATGAATGAAGCAATTACTCAGGTTGTAAATCAATAAGTTTAACGTCTACGACTGCTAGAGCGGCTTCGTCCACGCGCCATGCCACCCAAGGCATTAAGGACAGAAAGTTTGCTCATACTTCCAGATGCATGAGCATGGCAAATTGCTGCTGCTAGTGCATCGGCTGCATCGGATTGAGGTTTAACGGTTAGATTAAGTAATCGCATGACCATCATTTGTACTTGTTCTTTATCCGCAGCGCCATAACCAACTACGGACTGTTTAATTTGACGGGCAGTATATTCTGCAACTTGTAAATCTAAATTGACCAAAGCTGCTATTGCAGCACCACGTGCTTGACCAAGTTTTAGAGCCGAATCAGGGTTCTGAGCCATAAAGACTTGCTCGACGGCAGCTTCAGTTGGACCATGAAATTTAACAATACGTTCAATACCAGCAAAAATACGTTTTAAGCGTTCGGGCATTTCCTTAGTTTCTGTTCGGATAGTACCTGCATCGATAAAACGTAGTTTGCTACCATCTTTTTCAATGATTCCATAACCTGTTAAGCGTGAACCAGGATCAATCCCAATAATCAAAGACATGCGAAGGCTTACATAAATAATTTAAAGGTATTGTTACATACCAAAATACGATCTGCATGAGTTATTTAAGTAAGTCACCTATGAGTGGTTATTTTTCGTTTTTTAAATAGATTCTATTTGGGTGACTAAGAAGAAAAGGTTTCAAAATTTTCCAAACAATGAAATTCTTTAATAATTGACAATATTCTAGTTTAGTGGAATATTTATCTATAATTTTGGAATGGAAGTTTGTGGGTGTATGGAAGATATTAATATTCGCATCGCACAACAAGTACGTGAATTGCGTTTAGCTCGTGGATACACCCTTGATGTTCTTGCTACACGATGTCAAGTAAGCCGCTCTGCAATTTCTTTAATTGAAAGAGGTGAGGCGAGTCCAACAGCGGTTGTTCTTGAAAAGCTAGCAAACGGTTTAGGGGTGCCTTTAACTCAACTCTTTGCTAACCAACAAAGTGATCACTCACCTCAGCCTATTGTTCGCCGTAGTCAACAATCAGAATGGAAAGACCCAGAAACTGGCTATATTCGCCGTCAAATTTCACCTCCAAATTGGAAAACTCCATTTCAAATTGTTGAAATTGAATTTCCCCCTCACTCACGAATTACTTATGAAATTAGTGAAACCTCAAAGGTAGTACAACAGCAACTCTGGGTAGTTGAAGGGAAAATTGATATTCAATTAGGTGAATCTTCTTATGCTTTAAGTAAAGGGGATTGCTTGGCAATGCAACTCAACCAGCCCGTTATATACAGCAATAATTTATCTCAAGTCGCTCGCTACATTTTAGTCGTCTCTAGTCAACTCGTCTCTGCTGTTAAGGAATCTTTATGACCTATTCCCTCAATTCTAATTTTCGTTTAATTGATTGTAATGAAGCAGAACATTCAGGGGCTATATTAGAGATTCTGAATGAGGCAATCATTAACTCTACTGCTCTATATGACTATTTGCCGCGTTCCCAAGAGTCGATGAAAAACTGGTTCTCAGTTAAAAGAGAAAATGGTTTTCCCGTGATTGGGATTGTTGATGAAACAGACAAGTTATTGGGTTTTGCGAGCTGGGGAACTTTTAGGGCTTTTCCTGCCTATAAATATACTGTTGAACATAGTATTTATATTCATCACGCTCATCGTGGTAGCGGACTAAGTAAAATTTTAATGCAAGAGTTGATTAAACGTGCTCAAGAAGCTGAGCTACATGTATTGATTGGTTGTATTGATGCGACCAATCAGGCAAGCATCGGTTTACATGAAAAAATGGGCTTTATCCATGCAGGTACTTTTAAGCAAGTCGGATTTAAGTTTGGACAATGGCTAGATGCTGCTTTTTATCAGTTAAATTTAAATACACCACATCAGCCAGTTGATGGGTAAATCATAAAGCTCAAATTTCAAGTTTAAAAAAAAATAGCCCAGTTTATAATGTGAGATATAAACTGGGCTATAGAGTTTAACTTATAAGATACCCAGTTGTTCTAATCCTTTATAAGTAATTTCTTTACGAATAATGCTAGGAGTTCCTTTTTTCATTTCTAAATTAAGTGAGAATGCCACAATTTCTCCTTGTGGTTGAACGACCCAGCCTGTTAACCAACCAACTTGTGGATCAATATCCAATGCCCAACCACTTTTTGCGTAAATTTTACGTCCATTTTTTTCTTCTATGAACACCAGTGACTGAACTTGTTCTTGTACATTTTTGCTAAATGGAAGAGTTTTATGAGCTAATTCATAAGCAAATTCGGCTTCTTGCAGAGGTGTAATTTTGAGTGGACCAACAAGCCAAAAATTATCTACTCGTGAACCAATGTCCGCATTACCGAAACCAACTCGTTTCACCTCTTTAGACATAAGATCCAGGCCAATTCTTCGGGCTAATTTTTGATAAACTGGAATAGCAGAAGCTTGCATGGCATCGCCCAGTGTCATGTCCTTTTCCCAATCAGGAAATAAACGCTTTTGCCCATCCCATTTAAACACTTCAGTTGTTGTTACCTTATGATGTTCAAGTCCAATTAAAGCATTCAATATTTTAAAGGTAGAGGCGGGAACATATTCGGTTGATGATCTTTTCAAATCATTACCATAAATTTCTTCTGTTTGCCCACGCTTAATCACCAAAACCCCCGTAGTCTGCGCCTGATCAAACAGTGATTTAATTTCTTCTGAATTTTGATTGGCAGAAATAGAGTGTATTTGATGTTGTTTTACCGTCTTAGAAGAGCAGGCAGATAAAAATAGAGTAGTTGTTGCCACGATAAGGACTTTTTTATACATAATTTTGACTAAGTTTAATTTGAAGTAATATTAATTAATTTAACTTGAATAAAACTGTTTTTAGATAGATAAAATGTAAGCTATTTAGGAAGGTCTCTATGTCAGTATGACTTCTAAAGTTCTCTAAAGGTAAAGCGGAAATAAAGGAACAGTCTGAGCTTTACTAAGTAAATAAGACTTTATTTGACTAAATACGTTCTTTTTGAAGAGATTTTCGCTCCAATAGAGTAAAAAATTTAAAATCTGATTGAAGTGGCACTTGATAAAGTTGATACAGCACTCATTAATAAGAAAGCATGTTTGTTTTTATCGAGTTAAAATCAAATGTACACCAGTATTGCAGACTCTTATCGATGTAATAGCTTTTGTTAATTTTTTAGAATTAGACAGAACAATCAGAGTTAAGAGGAATGCTTAATCCTTATTGGAAACTTAGATAGGGTTAGGTCAAATAAAACTGCAATGAATTTTCTTTTTGAGATAGATAAAGTTTTAAATGAATTTACTTCTTATTGTGGTTCTGGGCGCGATTGTTGAAATTGCCGTATGGATTGGCGTAGCACAGTTCATCAGTGGATGGTATGTGTTCTTTTGGTTCATTATTGCTTTCTTTATTGGTTTTGGGCTTATTCGCAGAAGTACTGCTGGTATCATGCCTCAATTACAGCAAATGCAGATGACAGGCCAGCTAGGTAGTGACCCAACAGTAACTAAAAAACTTGCTTATGCTTTTGCAGGTTTCTTATTAATGTTGCCAGGCCTCGTATCTGATGTTTTGGCGGTTTTAATTTTGATCCCTGGTGTTCAAACTGCATTTCGTAATATAGCGATGAGAACTCTTGCTAAACGCCAACAAGCTATGATGAATAAAATGATGGGTGGTATGGGCGGCAATGCTTCGGGACAAAATCCATTTGCTGATTTAATGCGTCAAATACAAGATATGCAGAATCAGCAGGGCGGTAGCCAAGGCCAATACCATGATTCAAACATTATTGATGGTGAAGCGAGAGATGTTACTCCAGACCACAAAAAAATAGAGCATAAAAATAAAGATTAATAAGTGTGTTATGAAAAAGCTTAAACCCATAAGGTTTAAGCTTTTTTTTATTTTAAAATTATTATTTATTCTGAGAAACCGAAGTAGATGAATCACTATCGTCTATTTCTAATTGAATTTCTTCTTGTGGTTTCGACTGCGGTTGATATTTATTTGAAGGTAGAGCGGTTTGCTTGTTTTCAGATTGTTGATAACCTCGACTTCGGTTTGCTCTTTCGCGAAAGCCACCCTTATTAATGAGCTGTGTATGAGACATGCAATTGCCTAAAATGTGAGATTATTCGCTTATTTTAGCAAATTTGGCAAAATATCAAAATAAGAAAAATAGTGCCAAAAAAATAATATTTAACTTATCTTTTTGTATTTTAATAATATTTTTTAATTGACTCAATTGTTCATTCAGATTGAATTATCTTTTCATTTCACATAGGATAAATATAAAGGATGTATAAATTAAAAATGCAGCAAACCTATTAAAAAAACAACGGTTGAAATGAGGGAAGGAGGGTTACCTATGCTATATCAATACCATTGTGCGTGTTGCGACAAAGTTGTGGCATCAACTGATAAATCATGTCCATATTGTGGCTCGCAACATATTCGAAGCCCATATGGTTTGTGGATGTTTTGTGTGATGGCTTGTCTAGCGGTTGTCGTCGTATTTAAAGTTGTCCATATTTATGTCCAGAACCATCAAGATACACCAATGCAGTCAACATTACTTGATGTGCTAAATCAGGATGATAAAACGACAAGGCAATAAATTTTGTTCAGAGCTACAAATGATATGGCATCAAGGATGGTTGCTAGAAGAGTAAACCCTACATATTATGAAATTTGAATTATAAAAAAGCCCGCTCATTGGCGGGCTTTTTTATGACTTTATATTAAAGGCCAGCAGCATCTTTAAGAGCTTCAACTTTATCAGTTTTTTCCCATGTAAATGCTGTGTCTGATCCTTCGCGACCAAAGTGGCCATAAGCCGCAGTTTGTTTATACATTGGCTGAATAAGATCCAGCATACGAGTAATACCAAACGGTCTTAAGTCGAAATGATCACGTACAAGTTGAATAATCAACTCATCAGAAACTTTTGCTGTACCAAATGTATTAATTGAAATTGAAGTAGGTTCTGCTACACCAATTGCGTAACTCACCTGAATTTCACATTTGTCAGCAAGGCCAGCAGCTACAATATTCTTTGCAACATAACGACCAGCATATGCAGCAGAACGGTCAACTTTAGATGGATCTTTACCAGAGAAAGCACCACCGCCGTGACGAGCCATACCACCGTATGTATCAACAATAATTTTACGACCTGTTAAACCACAGTCACCCACAGGTCCGCCAATAACGAACATGCCAGTTGGGTTAATATGGAACTTAGTCGCAGCATGGAACATTTCAGCAGGAATGATCGGCTTGATAATCTCTTCAATGATCGCTTCTTTAAGCTGGCTTTGAGTAATTTCAGGATCATGTTGAGTAGACAAAACGACTGCATCTAAACGTACAGGCTTGCCATTTTCATATGCAAAAGTAACTTGGCTTTTTGCATCTGGGCGTAACCATGGAAGTGCGCCTGAGCGACGAAGTTCAGCCTGACGTTCCATTAAACGGTGAGCATAAGAAATCGGAGCAGGCATTAACACATCTGTTTCACGGCTTGCGTAACCGAACATCAAACCTTGGTCACCGGCACCTTGATCTTCAGGTTTTTGACGGTCTACACCTTGTGCAATCTCAGGTGATTGTTTACCAATCATATTGATTACAGCACATGTTGATCCATCAAAGCCAAGATCAGAGTGATGATATCCAATACCGTTAACGGTATTACGAACAACAGCTTCAACATCAATATTAGCAGTCGTTGTTACTTCACCAGCAAGTACAACAGCGCCTGTTTTTACCAGTGTTTCACATGCAACACGTGCGTATGGGTCTTCTTTTAAGATTGCATCCAAAATAGCGTCGCTAATTTGGTCGGCCATTTTATCGGGATGACCTTCGCTTACAGATTCCGAGGTAAAAACAGCGTACTCGCGCATGAAAGTCCTATCTTGGTTATTTCAAAAGACATAATATGTTACATCGACTTGAGCTTGAGGACCAGTTCATACTGACCAAAAAGCATGAATTTGTTTCATTTATACTGTGTTTTAATTGATAAGTGTATTAGTAAAATTGATATAAAGAATGTTTATTTAAAGTATTGGTATTTTAATAATTTGTTATTAGTGCGTTTTTTAGACATATGACTTAACAAAAAGATGATGCCTTACAAGTCGGATTTTAAAGAAAAGAAACATGATCGATCTAAATAGAGATTTCAAAATATTTTATCTATATATCAAAGTCTAATAGAACTGCCTGCTCGCATATTGGAGTAGTATTTAAGAAATGAGCACTGTTTTGTATAACTTAAAGGTGCAAATGTTTTTTGTGTAACCAAGAAACGGTTAAAAATAAAGAAATATACTATGTTGGGGTTTACCCTCAGCCTTTTTTTTAAGACAATATAGCGGCATTGAATTGTTATTCATCTTCTTCTTTTCATCAATCTATTAAAATTGGATTCTGATCTTATGGCGACCCCTTTAAACGAACGTCGTATTGCAAATGCAATTCGTGTATTGGCAATGGATGCTGTGCAACAGGCAAACTCAGGGCATCCTGGTGCTCCAATGGGGATGGCAGATATTGCTGACGTCGTCTGGCGCGAGTTTTTAAATCACAACCCAACTAATCCACAATGGGCAAACCGCGACCGTTTCGTTTTATCAAACGGCCATGGCTCAATGTTGCAATACGCTTTGCTTCATTTAACAGGTTATGATCTTTCAATTGAAGATTTAAAACAGTTCCGTCAATTACATTCAAAAACTCCTGGTCACCCTGAATATGGTTATGCACCAGGTATCGAAACAACGACTGGTCCTTTAGGTCAAGGTATTGCTAATGCTGTTGGTTTTGCATTGGCAGAAAAGACTTTAGCTGCCCAGTTCAATAAAGATGATTTAAACGTTGTAGACCATTTCACTTACTGTTTCTTAGGTGATGGCTGTTTAATGGAAGGTATTTCTCACGAAGTATGTTCTTTAGCAGGTACTTTACAACTTGGTAAATTGATTGCTTATTATGATGATAATGGCATTTCAATTGATGGTGAAGTAGAAGGCTGGTTCAGCGATGATACGGAAGAGCGTTTTAAAGCCTATGGTTGGCAAGTTCTTCGTGTAGATGGTCATGATGCTGATGCGATTCGTCAAGCAACAATCGAAGCAAAAGCTGAAACTCAAAAACCAACCATTATTATGTGTAAAACTATTATTGGTTTAGGTTCACCAAATAAACAAGGTAAAGAAGACTGTCATGGTGCGCCATTAGGTAAAGATGAGATTACTTTAACTCGCGAAGCATTAGGCTGGAAAGAAGAAGCATTCGTTATTCCTGCTGATGTATATGCTGCATGGGACGCGAAAGCAAAAGGTACTGAATCTGAAGCAGCTTGGGATGCGGTATTTACACAGTATCAAGCAAAATATCCAACTGAAGCAGCTGAGTTACTTCGTCGTATTAGCGGTGACTTACCAGCAGAATTTGCAGCGCAAGCAGATGCATTCATTCGTGAAACAAATGCGAAAGGCGAGACAATTGCAACACGTAAAGCAAGCCAAAACACATTACAAGCATTTGGTCCTTTATTGCCTGAATTGCTAGGTGGTTCTGCTGACTTAGCGGGTTCTAACTTAACGCTTTGGAAAGGTTGCCAAGGCATTCAAGAAAACCCAGCTGGTAACTACGTATACTATGGCGTACGTGAGTTCGGTATGACTGCAATTGCGAATGGCGTTGCATTACATGGCGGTTTTGTTCCTTACGTTGCAACATTCTTAATGTTTATGGAATATGCGCGTAATGCAGTACGTATGTCTGCATTGATGAAACAACGTGTAATTCATGTTTATACACATGATTCAATTGGTTTAGGTGAAGATGGTCCAACTCACCAACCAATCGAACAAATTGCTTCTTTGCGTGGTACACCGAACCTAAATACATGGCGTCCTGCTGATACTGTTGAAACTGCTACTGCGTGGAAATCTGCTTTAGAGCGTAAAGATGGCCCTACAGCACTTATTTTCTCTCGTCAAAACTTACCATTCCAAACACGTTCTGAAGAACAAATTCAAAATGTTGCAAAAGGTGGTTACGTTCTTGCTCAAGAAAAAGGCGAATTGAAAGCAATCATTATTGCAACTGGTTCTGAAATTTCTTTAGCAATGGAAGCTTATGCTCAACTTGACGGCGTGCGTGTAGTTTCTATGCCATGTGCAGAAGAGTTTATGAAACAAGACGCTGCATATCGTGAAGCTGTATTACCAGCTCATATCCGTGCACGTGTTGCAGTTGAAGCAGCTCATGTTGACTACTGGTGGAAGTTTGTTGGTCTTGATGGCAAAGTAATTGGTATGACAACTTATGGTGAGTCTGCACCAGCAAAAGACTTGTTCCAATTCTTTGGTATTACAACTGAAGCTGTTGTTGCAGCGGTAAAAGAATTAACTGCTTAAATATTAAAGTAGTGTAAAAAGCGCTCCTCATGGAGCGCTTTTTTATATTTGAAAGCTTAAATACTAAGTTCGGTTTGAATATTGATTTGAGAAGTCAGTAATTTATGAATAGGGCAGTTCTCGGCAACTTTTAATAAGCGTTTGTGTTGGTCTTCAGTGAATTCACCTTTGAGGGTGATTTTGCGTTCAATATTATTTTGACCTTTCTCTGGTTCACCATTTGGGTTTAATGCTAAATCAACTTGAACATGATCAAGCTTAATACCCTTAAGATTCGCATACATTTCTAGTGTAATGGTGGTACAAGCGCCTAAAGCAGACAGTAAGATTTGAACTGGGTTTGGAGCAGTATCTAGACCACCTTTGTCTGTAGGTTCATCGGCAAACCATTGGTGACCTGAAGGATCGGTCAGAGTTACTCGATATGGAGTAGAAGTACTTTGTGCTTGAGCAGTATTAGCCATGTTTTACCTTGTTATTGATCAATAAAGTCGAAGTAAAAACCAATTAATTTGAGAATCTAAACACGGTACAAAAGTACCTGTACTTTATAATATTGTTTTTAAATAATAACTGTAACGCTTTTATTGTTGCATGGATGAAACATATCGTTTTATAAAGAATAGTGAATTAAATTACTTGATGTATACACTAACGACTATATCAATAAAGGATACGAAAAATGCATCTTAAAACATTAAGCTTCGGTTTGGCAGTAGCATTGGCTAGTTCAGTTACTTTAGCTGCGCCGGTGGACTACAAAATTGATCCTACACATACAGCTACTGTTTTCTCGTGGAATCACTTTGGTTTCTCTACGCCAAGCGCTAACTTCTCGGATATCCAAGGTGTAATTAAAGTTGATAATGCTAAACCAGCAAACTCATCTGTAAATGTAACTATCCCTTTAAGCAGTGTAAATACAAACGTTCCTGCTTTGGATAAAGAGTTCCAAGAAGAAGCTTGGTTTAATGCAGCTAAATATCCAAACATTACTTTTAAAAGTACTAAAGTTGAAACCAAAGACAAAAAGCACTTTAAAATTACGGGTGATTTGACTGTTAAAGGTGTAACTAAGCCTGTAGTACTTGACGCTGTTTTAAACAAGCAAGGCGAACACCCAATGGCAAAAGTTCCAGCGATTGGTTTCAATGCTACAACTTCATTCAAGCGCTCTGACTTTGGTCTAGGAAACTATGTGCCGAATGTGGGTGATAAAATCACTGTAAATATTACAACTGAAGCAAAAGTTGATAAAAAATAAGTTTTAAGTTTTCTAAAAAGCTCTCATTTTTGAGGGCTTTTTTATTAAATGGGTTCTTTTTTATCTGGATCTATAAATACTAAAGGGACTGAAGGATCAATATTCCTTTTTTCAGATTTTTCTCTAAGGAATTGATAAGTAGGGACCTTCATTTTTGCCTGATCACGTAATTTCTTTTTAATATAAAGAACGAGAGCAAAACATGTTGTTGCAACAGTGAGCATCATACCATTCATATAGCTCATGATTGAGCTTACATATCCAATGGTCGTTAATCGATGCATCATACGTTCAACTTGGGTGCTACTTTCGACTCCGGTGATTGCCCAGCTACATAAATGTTCACAGTTATTAATAATCAGATGGTAGTGGTTTTCATGCATACGTGAACGCATCCGGCGTACGATAGCTTTTCCTTTATAGCGTGGCGTGTCATAAGAGCGAACGTGAATTTTTTTGCCATGCGAGAAAGCATCTATTGAAGTGATTTCAATCGGGCGTTTCTTGATGAAATGCGCTAAGCCTGAATAATGGATAACTCTACCTCTCCCAGCATATATACCATGATGGCTATAGCCGAGATGCTTTACGATGAGATGAGCCCCTAGAGGGTAGCGCTTATTCGGTTGTTGCATGCTTACGCTGATCCAATAAAGTGTAAATGGCTTTTATTGAAAAGCTGCTAACGATTATAACCAATATCAGCAATGTGGAGTGTATTGATTACGTCGAATGAATGAGTTCGGTGCATACTCAATCTATTTGCATTTATTGTATATAATTTAAAGGTTTAATATGAAGAAAAAATGTCATGGCTGGTGGTATTAAATGAAATGGTAGATGAGGTGTTTAACTGTATATGGGCTTTTGATTCAGTCTGTCTATGCTATCGAATACCAGCAAGTTAAAACAGCAGAAGGTGACCAATATGATGTGGTTGCAATTAGCGATTTAAAACAGTTGCGTTTGTTCCTTAAGAATTCCAATAATCAACAGTATTACAAAAGCTTTAATAATATTCAGAAAAATTTAAAACAATGTGAGCGACTTTCCTTCGCAATGAATGCAGGAATGTTCCATCCCGGATTTTCTCCAGTAGGACTCTATATTGAACAAGCTAAGGTGGTTCAGCCATTAAATGAAAATAAAGGATTGGGGAATTTCTTTTTACAGCCTAATGGAGTGTTAGCTTGGAATAAAAAACAGGCTTTTATTTTAACAACGCAGCAATATAGTAAACGCGATTTCTACGTTGATTATGCGACACAGTCTGGTCCCATGTTAGTGATTGATAGAAAGATAAATTCCCTTTTTTTACCAGATTCTCAATCAAATAAAATTCGTAATGGAGTCGTGATTCGAAATAATAAACTCTACTTTGTAATATCGACGAATACCGTGAGTTTCTACAAGTTTGCTCAGTTCTTTCAAAGAAATCTTAAGGTGGAGCAGGCTTTATATCTTGATGGTTCTATTTCTAGTTTATATGTTCAAAAGACAAAGCGTAATGATCAACTATTTGAAATGGGCCCAATTGTTGGTTTGGTCGACCAGACAGGTTGTCGATTAAAGTGAAATATAAAAAAGCCAGTACAAGACTGGCTTTTTTTATTAGTGAATAGATGGTTTTTGAGTGAGTTCATTTAACTCTTTTCGGCTATAACCACGGGAAATAAGAACTTTTTTAATTCCCTTAATGACATCTTCATCTGTTGCTAGCGCAAGCGCACTTAGAAGTTGTTCATTTGTTTTACATGAGCAGTCATTTTCAACACAAGCAGTTTGGTTTTTATGCTCGTTATGCTGTTGATCTGCCAAGAACAGCTTTTGCCAAAAACTCATAGAGCCTTCATATACAACTTAACATAGCTCGAAATATAGCCAATTTAAAATAAAATACAAGCCTCTATAAGTGATAAATCCACCAATTGAACTCAAGAATTTTCGATAGGAATACTCGAGTTAAACGAAATTATGACGGATAGATGACTTGATATTTTTTGAAAATTTAAATACTTATCTAATAAAGTGTTAAAAAATAAGGAGGTATAAAACCTCCTTACTTAAATCGTTACAATGAAAGATTTTGTTTAAATCTTCTCAAGCAATACACCTGACTCAACATGATGGGTATATGGGAACTGATCAAACAATGCAAACTTCGTAATACGGTGAGTTAAACCTAATATTTTTAAGTTCTCATACAATGTATCTGGGTTGCATGAAATATAAATAATACGCTCAAAATCCTGTAATAATTTTAAAGTTTCATCATCAATCCCTGCACGCGGAGGATCGACAAATACGGTATCAAAATCATAACTCTGAATGTCAATATTCGCTTCTTGTAAGCGTCGGAATTCACGCTCACCTTGATAAGCTTGAGTAAATTCTTCAGCTGAAAGACGGGCTACTTGAATATTATCAATCTGGTTTTGTTCGATGTTCCATTGAGCTGCATAAACCGAAGATTTTGCAAGTTCAGTAGCGAGCACTCGTTCGAACTTTAAAGAAAGTGGAAGAGTAAAGTTACCGTTACCACAGTAGAGTTCTAATAAATGCTTTTTCGATCCTTCCGCGGCATCACATGCCCATTGCAGCATTTTTTTGCAAACTTGTGCATTTGGTTGAGTAAAGCTACTTTCGATTTGTTTGTATTTAAATGAACGGTTTAAAAGTTCAAATTCTTCTACGACAAAGTCATCACCAATAATAATTTTCTGGCCACGACTGCGGCCCATAATTTTAATGTCTAACTTCTCAGCAAGCGCTTTAGCAGCTTGTTCCCATTCTTCGTCTAGTTTGCGGTGATAGATTAATGTGACTAACATTTCTCCGCTAAGTGTTGCAAGAAAATCAGCTTCAAATATACGGCTAGAAAGCTTGGGTTCCGCTTTAAGTTCTTCCAAAAGTTTTGGCATTAAATCATTAATGCTTTGGTCTGCAATGGGAAACTCATCAATGCGTACAACTGTTTTCTGCTTGTCATCATCATTACGTTCAAACATGGCATAGAACATGTCATTTTCTGTATGCCAGATACGAAACTCAGCACGCATACGGAAGTGTTGTTCAGGTGACTCAAACACTTCTAGTGTAGGTGGAGTAAATTCAGAAAATTGGGCAGTAATGCGGTCAATTTTAGTTTGAAGTTGTTGTTGATAAGAAGAGGTCATAGACAAAGAAAATTTAGACAGAATCAAATAGTGAATGGTATCAAAAAAAACGGGGTTACAGGAGCCAATTTTAGCTAGATATTAATAAGCAAGACTAACGTTAAAATTAAGGATGTTTCAAAACGCGATTAATAAAATCTGCTTTTATTGTTCTATATTGGTCATGGTCTAAATGGCTACACTCTAATTTTAATTGGTTATATTCGTGGACCAAGGCGGGAGAGCCTATAAGTTGATTTTTAAATGTTAAGAAAAATGTGAATACTGAGTCCGTTACTACAATTTGAAATGCCACATCATCATTGTTAAGTGATTCGAGCATACAAAGCTCATGCGTTCTTAGGGTATTTTGCTTTTCTACAAAATTAAGTGTTTTTAACTGCGTTATTGCGAATTCAAATTGATCAGGTTTAACTTCGACGTAAATATCTAGATCACCTTTTGAAATCGCATTCGGTATTGCAGATGAACCAATGTGCTCAATTTGGGCAAATGGTAGAAGTGTGGAAATATCTTTTTGATACAAATTATAAAGCTGAGCACATTTTTGTTGATATTGTTCTGGTTCTAAAAAGACCATTATTAGAATCTCGATTTGATAAAATTTATATATTTAAGAATAGATTACTTTATTAAATAAAAAAGCCCAAATACTGAGATTTGGGCTTTTTAGAAAAATGATGGGTTAATCAGCCATTGTCATTAAGCTTGCGTTACCACCAGCTGCAGCTGTATTCACACTAATCGCACGTTCAATCACTAAACGCTCAAGCGGAATAGTCTCATTTGGCTCAACATGTGTAATACCAACAATTGCGCCAGAACGCGTCGCAACTTCTTGCTGTAATGAGAAGATTTCTTCGCGGTTACCATGATGTAAAACTGCATCAAAATCATCAGAACTGATATTTTTGACTGTAGTAATTGCAGCAAGCACATCTTTTGGCAAGGTTTGTTTATATTTTGCCAATAATGGACTATTTGGCATTACTGCTGCTTGGCTACCCACTGCAAAAATTGCGAGCAATTGATGTAATTGATTTTGTTCTGTATCTGCAATAGAAAGAACTCTATGACGCGGCAAAATAATATATTGGTTACTTTCCCCAGTAGGACCTTGTAACTCATAAAACTTATCGACACCAAATGGTTCAATATCTCGATTTGCTTGTGGTAAATGCTGTTTCGCCCAACTTTGTAAGCTCTGATAAACCTCACGGTTAAAGCCTTCAAAAGCAGTTTGTTCAGTCTTCATGGCAAATGGTGTTGCTAATACTTTATTTGAACAATGTTGCATTAAGCGGTACATATATAGTGGACCACCAGCTTTTGGACCTGTACCAGATAGACCTTCACCACCGAATGGTTGTACACCAACTACAGCACCGACAATATTACGGTTGATATAGAGGTTGCCAACTTCAGCATGTTGAATAACTGTTTGGATGGTTTCATCAATACGCGTATGAAGCCCCATCGTTAAACCATAACCTTTGGCATTAATACGTGAGATGAGTTGTTCAAGCTCGCCGTATTTATAGGTAATGATGTGTAAAACTGGACCAAAGACTTCACGTTGCAAATCATCAAGATTAGGTAACTCAATTGCTGTTGGTACAACAAAAGTTCCTTTATCTAATTCATTTTGGCTTGTTGCGCCGAACATCAACTGATGTATAGGGTAGCCTTTAGACTTCATTTTCTGGATGTGCTGGTCAATCGTCTGTTTCGCTTCGTCATCAATCACAGGACCAATGTCAGTTTTCAAAATCGAAGGGTTACCTACGATCAACTGTTGCATTGCACCTTTAAGCATTTTAATAACGCTTGCAGCACTGTCTTCTTGCACACACAAAATACGTAAAGCAGAGCAGCGTTGACCCGCGCTATCAAAAGCAGAACTTACAACATCAAGTACAACTTGTTCAGTTAATGCTGATGAATCCACAATCATTGCGTTTTGACCGCCAGTCTCTGCAATGAGGGGAATAGATTGACCATTTTCAGATAAACGTTTTGCAACGGTTTTCTGTAAAATTTTCGCAACTTCAGTCGAGCCAGTAAACATTATGCCATCGATACGATTATCTTGGCTAAGCTGAGCACCAACTGTTTCACCGCGGCCAGGAAGTAGCTGTACAGCACCATGTGGAATACCGGCTTCCCATAAAATCTGAACTGCCTGAGCTGCAATTAAAGGTGTTTGTTCAGCAGGTTTAGCAATAACACAGTTACCGCTGCCTAGTGCTGCTGCAATTTGACCTGAGAAAATGGCAAGAGGGAAGTTCCATGGGCTAATACAAAGTACAGTACCTAAAGGCTGAATTGTTGTATTTGCAGGAAGATTCTCAACTTGAGTCGCATAGTAACGTAAGAAATCTACAGCTTCGCGAACTTCTGCAATCGCATTTGCATAAGTCTTACCACTTTCACGGCTTAGAAGAACCATAAGTTCTTGCATACGGCCTTCCATGAGGTCTGCTGCACGTTTTAAGTATTGAGCGCGCTGATCTTTAGGCGTATTTGACCATTCAGATTGAGCTTGCTCAGCTGCATTAAGCGCAATTTCTACATGCTTAAGATCAGCTTCTTGTACATGCCCAACAATTTCATCATTTTGTGCTGGGTTTGTAATTGCAATGGAATGGCCTTGCTCTAACGAATCGTTATTTGCCAATAATGGATGGCTTTGCCAAATACGATTACGTAGTTGTTGAGCTGTATTATCTAGAGCTTCAAGTGGAGCATCGTTTGCTAAATCATATCCTTTAGAGTTTTTACGGAGTGATCCATACATGTCTAAAGGTAACGGAATTGATGGGTGTTTTAAACCAACCAAGCCTTCGAGTTTAGCTGCTTTGCGAATATCGTAAATTGGAGACTGAATGAGATCTTCAACTTTAAGTGTTTTGTCGGCAATACGGTTAACGAATGAAGTATTCGCGCCATTTTCAAGTAAACGACGAACCAAATAAGCCAACAAAGTTTCATGGTTACCAACGGGAGCATAAATACGGCATGGCACACCTAATTTATTTTGCTCACGCGGACCAACAACTTGTTCATAAAGTGGTTCACCCATACCGTGTAAACATTGGAACTCATATTGACCAGCATAATATTTGCTTGGATCAGCTAAATGATAGATCGTTGCCAATGTTTGAGCATTATGAGTTGCAAATTGCGGATAGATAAACTCTGGCGCAGCAAGTAATTTTTTAGCACAAGCGATATAAGATAAATCTGTATGTACTTTACGGGTAAAGACAGGGTAGTCGTCCATACCTTCGATTTGAGCTTTCTTAATTTCGCTATCCCAATACGCACCTTTCACAAGGCGGATCATGAGGCGTTTCTGACTACGTTTCGCAAGATCAATAATATAATCAACCACGAAGAAACAGCGTTTTTGGTACGCCTGAATAACGAAGCCAATACCTTTCCAATCCGCAAGTTCTGGTTCGAAGCAAAGACGCTCAAGTAACTCAAGGGAAATTTCTAAACGCTCTGACTCTTCAGCATCGATATTTAAACCAATGTTGTAGTGTTTAGCTAAACGAGCGAGTTCAAATACTTTGCCGTAAAGTTCTTGATGAACACGTTCAATTTGCGCACGTTGATAGCGAGGGTGTAAAGCAGAAAGCTTGATTGAAATACCCGGGCCATCATAAACACCTTTACCGTTAGACGCTTTGCCAATTGCATGAATGGCTTGGTTATAATCGTTAAAGTAACGTTCAGCATCATGCTCAGTTAAGGCTGCTTCACCTAGCATGTCGTAAGAATAGCGGAAACCTTTGTCTTCCAGCGCTTTTGCGTGGTCAACAGCTTCTTCAATGGTTTCACCAGTCACAAACTGTTCGCCCATCATGCGCATTGCAACATCAACTGCTTTACGAATAATGCCACGGCCACTACGTGCCAACAAACCAGTAAGTACGCTTGAAAGGCTGGTTTGCTTTGGTGTTTCCATCAGCTTACCAGTTAACATGAGGCCCCATGCAGCAGCATTTACAAACATTAATGTGCTTTGGCCAACGTGTTCTTTCCAGTTGCCTTGATTGATTTTATCTCGAATTAACAAGTCACGTGTTGCTGTGTCAGGAATACGAAGCAAAGCTTCAGCAAGACACATGAGCGCCACACCTTCTTGTGAAGAAAGAGAGAATTCTTGTAATAACCCTTGAACAATACCTGCTTTACCCGAAGAAGTTTTACGTTCACGTAAATTATGGGCAAGATTAAAAGCAAGGTCATAAATTTTATGATCTAAATCATCAGATACCGCGGCAGCTTGTAATAGCTCTTCTACAACTTCTGGCTCTGCACGTCGCCAAGCTGTGTTAATGCGTTGTTCAAACTCACTTTTATCGTTGAATTCGGTGATATAGCCTTGGTGAGATTTATCCATTTGATGAAAAGTATCCATTGTATTCATATCTGTTTCCGACAACCGACTCTCGTACAAAGTTCTTGAGTAGAGAGGTTTAGATAATTTATCATTACAGAAGAAACACCGAATAACTCACTATATTTGTCCCATTTTTTAGAGGAAAATTCAGATGAATGGCCCATTATTAAGCCTTGATCGCACTGATTTAAAAATTTTAGATATTCTTCAAACAGATGGGCGTATTTCTAACAGTAAATTGGCCGAACTTGTGAATTTATCTCCCACTGCTGTGATGGCTCGAGTTCAAAAGCTGACAAAAGATGAATTTATCTTGGGATACGAGGCTAAGCTAAACCCTGTTAATTTAAACGCCAATTTTCTGGTGTTTGTTGAGGTGTTATTGGATAAAACGACACCTAATGTTTTAGATGAGTTTATTGATGCTGTAGTGCACTATCCAGAGATTGTGGAATGCCACATGGTAAGTGGAGGTTTCGACTTTTTAATTAAATTACGAAGTGGCAGTATGGAAGAATTTAGACGAATTGCGGGGCAGGTGTTGTGGCAGTTGCCTGGGGTAAAAGAAACTCGAAGTTACCCAGTGATGCAAGTAGTGAAAGATACTTCAAAAATTAAAATCAAAACCAAAAATAAATAAAAGGGGCCGAAGCCCCTTTATTTATTTCAATGATTTATACGCTTTCTTTGTAGAGTTTATCAGCTTGTTCAAAGCGTCCAGTTACTGTCGTATTTGGCGCTTTAGTTAAGAGACTCACTACAATGATGCTGATAAATGCAAGGATAAAGCCTGGAATGATTTCGTAAACACCTGTGCCTGCGAAAAGATTTTTCCAGCCAATAACCACAACTGCACCAACGATCATACCTGCTAAAGCACCTTGTAAATTCATACGTTTCCAGAACAATGACAAGATGATAAGCGGACCAAACGCTGCACCGAAGCCAGCCCAAGCATAAGCAACAAGACCAAGAACCTTACTATCAGGGTTCCCTGCAAGCACAATGGCAAGAACAGCAATGACAAGAACCATTACACGGCCAACCCATACAAGTTCTTTTTGAGATGCATTTTTACGAAAGAAACCTTTGTATAAATCCTCAGTTAAAGCACTTGAACATACTAAAAGTTGACAGCTTAACGTGCTCATCACAGCAGCTAAAATTGCCGCCAAAATGATGCCCACAATCCATGGATTGAATAAAATTTTAGTCAATTCCATAAATACCGTTTCAGGGTTTTTGCTTACAACAGCTGCTAATTCAGGATGTAGCTCAAAATAAGCAATACCGAAGAAACCAGCACCTACAGCACCCATCAAGCATAAAATCATCCAAGTCATACCAATACGACGAGCAGCAGGAATAGATTTTACTGAATCGGCTGCCATGAATCGTACAAGGATGTGCGGTTGACCAAAGTAACCAAGTCCCCATGCCATGGAAGATAAAACGGCTACCACACCAAAATCTGAGATGAGATTAAATGCATGCGGGCGTGCAGTTTCAATGAGGGTAACAAAATGAGTTGTGTCCCCGATCGCAAGGTAAGTCACGATTGGTGTCAAAATCAGGGCAAAAATCATCAATCCAGCTTGGAATGTATCAGTCCAGCTAATTGCTAAGAATCCACCGATACAAACATAACTGATGGTTGCAATAGCACTGAGCCAAATAGCTGTGTTGTAAGACATGCCGAATAAATTTTCAAATAAACGGGCGCCCGCTACCATGCCTGAAGCACAGTAAATAGCGAAGAAAACCAAGATGATAACAGCAGAGAAAATACGAAGTACTTTTTTCTGGTCATCAAAACGGCTTGTAAAATAATCTGGCAAAGTTAATGCATTATTTTGGATTTCAGTATGAACGCGTAATCGACCAGCAACCAGTAGCCAGTTAAGCCAAGCACCGATAATAAGACCAATTGCAATCCACGCTTCAGATAGACCAGAAAGATAAATTGCTCCTGGTAAGCCCATGAGTAGCCAGCCACTCATGTCTGATGCGCCTGCGGATAACGCAGTAACGAAACTGCCTAAACTACGACCACCAAGAATATAATCTGAGAAGTCGCTTGTAGCACGGTAGGCAAACAAGCCAATAAGTACCATTGCTAAGATGTACACCATAAACATGATGAGGGTGGGATCAAAATAACTCATGATGGATGTGTGTCCTTATATCCATAATCCGTGATTGTAACCTAATCCAGGTCGCTGTTTTCTTGTACGGCTTTCAAGAGGTTGAGATTCAACCACAAAAGATTTTTTTCTCTCTGTTATTTTTATATTGTACTTTTGTATCTTTGTGTAACTTGAAATAATTAGATTTTTTAAGTGAAAAATTATAATATTAATCATTAACTTATAATTTTTTAATATTTTATTTTTTTAAATTATCTTGAGAATAATCAGTTTTTCAAAAAAATAACTCTGTATTTAGTTATAAAAAGGGATGAGGACAAAATCTTATTGCACAAAATTAGAACAATGTTAGAAAAATTTGTCCAAAAAATAAGAATTTTCATTCAAATTAAATTTATTTGGTCCTTAAAAATAGCTATTAATGGATTAAATTCTCAAAAAGTTGATGCATTCCTTGAGTCGCTGACATCTTTAATAATTCGTATTGTTGGGGAACACGTCCATAGTCTGCTTTCGGATCTATATAATAAGCCTTACATTGATCTGAAATTTCGTGTACTAAACCTGCAACTGGATATACGCTTAATGTGGACCCAATTACTATAAAAACATCTGCACTTTGCACTAATCTAATTGCTTCTTCATAAGCAGGTACAGCTTCGCCAAACCAAACTACATGTGGGCGAAGGGGGTAGCCATCTGGGCAAAGGTCATTTTCTAAGTCTAATTTCCAACCGTTAATGTCATAAAACCGAGTTGTAAATTGTGCATTTGGACCAGAACTTTTTGCTAACCGAATGTTGCCATGCAAATGTAAAACGTTGGAATTTCCCGCACGTTCATGCAAATCATCAATATTTTGAGTAATAACGTGTACATCAAAATAATCTTGTAACTTAGCAATATATTGATGAGCTTCGTTTGGTTTGGCTTCTAAAATGTTTTTACGTCGTTTATTGTAAAAGCGTTGAACTAAAGCAGGGCTCTTTTGCCATGCTTCAGGTGTGGCAACTTGTTGGATATCGTAATTTTCCCATAGACCATTACTATCACGAAAAGTGCTAATTCCACTTTCGGCACTCATTCCTGCGCCAGAGAATACAACAAGGTTTATCATCAAGGTCACCGAATCAGAGAACTGACTTTAAATTAACTACCAATACAAAGAAAAAAACCAGTCTAAATCTAAACTGGTTTTTATTAAATATGGAAAGCTGTCGCTATCTTTTATAAGCCAGCTTCATATTCTGAATTTGATAAAAGTTTTTCAACATCGGCAATATTGTCTGGTTTGATTTTATAAATCCAGCCTTTACCATATGGATCGTCATTTACAAAATCAGGATCGTCTTCAAGGTCCGTATTTACTTCAACTACAGTACCTGAAACAGGAGCATGAATGTCTGAAGCAGTTTTCACTGATTCAACCACACCAGCTTGTTCGCCAGCAGTAACTTGGCTTCCAACTTCCGGAGTTTCGACGTACACCAAATCGCCAAGTTCATCTTGTGCATGGTCAGTAATCCCTGTAATAACAAGATCACCTTCAATTTTTACCCACTCATGTGTACGTGCATACTTCAGTTCCGAAGGATGATTCATAGTAACTCCTTAAGCTTGTGTCCAATAGTTTTAAACATTATAAGTATGGGTCTTTACGCCAGTTGCTTGGGCTACGGCCGCTCCAGCGTTTAAAAGCTCGGCTAAAATTTGCAACGTCCGAATAACCAAGTTCATCTGCAATTTGTTCAAGACTATAATCTGTACGGGAAAGTAGAGATGTTGCATGTCGATAACGCACTTCATCAACCAAAGTCGAAAAGGAAGTTCCTTCTGCAGCTAATTGACGCTTGAGTGTCCGATCTGACATGTGTAGATATTCTGCTACATTTTCTATGCTTAAGTAATGTTGTTCAGAATTACTTAAAATATCACGAACTCGCATTGCTAAACGACGGCGCTCACCCAAAGCAGAAAGTTCAGATTCACATTGATTAATGGCAACTTGACTGGCGATTGGATCTGAATTAATTAATTTAAGCCCTAAATACTTTTTATCAAAACTTGAAATTAAATGTGGTTGGTTAAAGCGAATTGTGCTGCTTAGCTTATTTTTGTATTTGTCAAAACCTTCCGGTTCTGGGAAATCTAAATCTACATCACCAGCTAAATCTTCAATACCAGTCATCGCTTTCGCCATGCTCATGATACCGATCGTTAAACCTAAAACGATTTCTGTGCGTAAAGGCTCTAGTTCAATATCACACTGTAATTGTAAGGTCGCCTTGGGTCCGAAAGTAGAGAAATATAATTGTAAAAAGGGCAAACGTAGCTGAATAAAGCGAGCTGCAAGAGCAATTGCTTCAGTAATATCTTTGGCTGTCATAATTGCATAGCCAATGAAGCCATGAATTGAAATACGCATTTGAGTACCCAAATGGTAACCCAACGTAGTTTCACCGGTTAAATTAAGCGCGTGTTTAACCAGTTCATTTGCTACTGGTGTAGAAATACGATAGTCAGGGTCAGCCAGTTGCTCACTGGTAAGATGAAATGGAGCAAATAATGTTTCATCGTTGTATCCCCAACGCGAAACAACATCTAATAGCAATAAGCCATAGACACCCGGAATACCCTGATCTTGACGAGCTGAGGTAATTTTCATATGCGTTCCATTGCTCTCATCAATTTTTCACATGCATTTCTTACACATCTTGTCATGAAATATAATCTGAGTTTATAAAAACTGTTAGACAATCATATCAACCATTTTTAAACATTTTTTTTAAAGACAACAATTTTTGTTGTTGAAATAAGTAAAACATCCCCGTGTTGATTTAAGGCCTGCGTAACGTAACTAACAATACCACGATCTAATTTTGTTTTGGATGGTGTGATAGCTGAAATTTCAGCTTCAACATGAATTCTGTCACCAGGTCGAGTAGGGCGTGGCCAACGTAGACTAGATTCTGAACCGATTAAACCCCCATGGATCGGCATGCACTCTGTCCATAAACGCATCGTGATGGCAGAAGTATGCCAACCGCTGGCAGCAATCCCCTGAAAAATAGGATCATGCTTAGCTTGCTCTTCATCTGTGTGAAATGTTTGAGGGTCATAGGAGTTTGCAAATTTTTTGATTTCATCTAAGGTGATTTCATATTCACGGCTAATGAAACGATCACCAATTTTCAAATCTTCTAAATAAAGCATTAATCTTGACCCTGTAAAACTTTTTGTTCAAACAAGAAGCCGCCTGTTTGACGTTTCCATAGTTGTGCATATATTCCATTTTGAGCAATTAGCTCTTCATGTGTTCCTTGCTCAGCAATTCGACCTTCATCAAGAACAATTAAACGGTCCATTTGTGCAATAGTAGATAATCGGTGTGCAATTGCAATAACCGTTTTATCAACCATAAGGTCATTTAAACTGGATTGGATCGCTGCTTCAACTTCTGAATCTAATGCACTAGTCGCTTCATCTAAAATGAGAATAGGAGCATCTTTTAAAAATACGCGTGCGATAGCAATACGTTGTCTTTGACCGCCAGACAGTTTTACACCACGTTCACCTACTTGAGCGTGATATCCATTACGACCTTTTAAATCAACCAATTGAGGTATAAATTCGGCAGCTTTTGCTTTATTTACAGCATTTTCCATGTCGGCATCAGATGCATCTGGACGGCCATATTTAATATTTTCGGCAACTGAACGATGTAATAAAGACGTATCTTGTGTCACTAAGGCAATATTTGCTCTTAGACTATCTTGAGTCACATCTTCAATATTTTGCCCATCAATTAAAATTGCACCGTCTTTAAGATGATAAAAATGTAAAAGCAGTTGAATAAGCGTTGATTTACCTGCCCCAGAGCGCCCAACAATACCGATCTTTTCCCCTGCTTTAATATGTAAGTTGAAGTGATCAATCACATTTTTATTGTTATAAGCAAAGCTTACATCTTTAAATACAATCTCGCCTTGGGGAACTTTAAGTGTTTTTGCCTCTGGTTTGTCTTGAATATTGATTTTTTTACCTAATGTTTGCATACCATCTTGAATGGTTCCAACATTTTCAAATAACGCGGACATGTGCCACATCATAAATTCAGCCATACTATTAAGCTTTAAAATCATGGCAGTAGTTGCTGCAATTACACCTAATGCTGCTAGACCTTGAGTCCATAGCCAAACTGAAGTACCAATAACGCCAATAAATAAAACGGCTGATAGCATGTTGATACTTATTTCAAAAAGAGTGCCTAAACGCATCTGAGCATAGACTGTTGTCATAAACTCTTTCATTGATGCTTTTGCATATTGGCTCTCACGTCCCGCATGAGCAAACAACTTAACAGTTTGAATATTGGTATAAGCATCGGTAATACGGCCAGTCATAACTGATCTAGCATCGGCTTGCTGCTGCGAAACTTTACTTAAACGGGGAATAAAGAACCATGCACTTAATAGAAATAAAGTTAACCAAACTAAAAGTGGTATTAATAAAATGGGTGAAATAGCCCCAAGAACAATACTAACGGTAATAAAGTAAATAGCGACATAAGCCAACATGTCGCCCAAAATAATCCAGAATTCACGGATTGCTAGGGCCGTTTGCATCACTTTTGCAGAAAGTCTTCCAGCAAAGTCGTTATGGAAAAAATCTAAGCTTTGTTTCAATAAAAGATTATGAAAACGCCAGCGCAAACGCATGGGAAAAGTACTATATAAAATCTGGTGTTTAACAATAGATTGAATATTTACGAAAAAGATATTAGCAAATAAAACACCAATTAAAAGCAGTAGATCAGTTGCATGTTGGCTGAAAAAACTTTCAGGATGACTTTTACTTAACCAATCTACGAGTTGTCCAATCTTTGAAAAAAGTAAGGCTTCAAAGCTCGCAGCACCTGCTGTAAAAAGAATAAGTAAGAATAAGTAAGGGCGTAAGCCTTCCGTCGCTTGCCAAACAAATGGAAAAAAACGAGTTGGTAAAGGTTCATCCAAACCTTTTGTTGGGTAGGGATCTACAAGTTTTTCAAACCACTTCAGCATGAATTACTACCTTTAAGACAAAAGCCACTTAATTGAGTCTTTGCAATTAAATTTACAAAAAAGTCAGTTAGATCAATATCACTTAGGTTTTCGATCTTTTGAGTATGTGTAAATACACATGAACTGATTACGTTGTACGTCATTCATTAGTACATGACGTAAAATTTGGATACCTGAAGAAATCTTCAAGAATGTCGCGAGGACTTAAAAAATTATGATTTATTATATCGGGATTAATAGATAAAGTGGTGAAGGAATTTATTCTTTAAGTATTTTTTCTGAGTATTTTGAACATTTGTTAAATTAATACTTTTAAAGCAATTCGAAAAAGGCCTTTAGATTTACATCATAAAGGCCCTTGTATGTATTACCACATTAAATCATCAGGAATAACATACGCTGCATAAGGATCTTCTTCATTTGTGGTCTGTTCATTGGACTCAGCATTGTTCAATAGAATAAAACCTTTCATTTTTTGATCAATTTTTTCAGCTAATGGTTTAGGTAAGTATGCATATTGATTTTGATCTTTAGCAATGAGTAAACTGCCTGAAACAAGTGCATTATATATTTGCTGAGAAATATATACCTTCTTGATCTTACCCTCATCAATAAATTGATAAACACTATCACCATCAGTATTTGAAATTTTATGATGTTTAATCATTTGAATGATAGATGCTTTGAGGGCTTTCTCCTCAAGTTGTTGCTGTTTTTCTAAGTTTAAAGCCTGATCTTTAGCTAACTTTTCTTGTTGAGCTTTTTCAATATTCGCTTTAATTTCAGGCTCATCGCTTTGCCCGATACGTTGTTCGTGGTGAGCTTGTTTTGTTAGTTTTTTTGCTTTTTTATTATCCACTAACCCAGCTTTTAGTAGCTGTGCTTGTAAGGCATTTTTAACCATGACTTAATCCTTATGTGAAGTTGAAGGGCTGTAGAAGTAAACTACCCAGTAAGAAATACTTAAGACTAAGCTTAAAGTTGCTGGCAATAAAAATGCTTGTAACTTTAAATACGGATGTACCAACGCGGCGAGAATTCCCCCAAGCAGAAAACCCGTAAAAATAAGTAAGTGTAAAACAATACGTCGGTTTTCTACTGGTAAGCCTCTGGCTTTATATCCAAGGGCTAAACCAATATCTGTTAAAACACCAGATAGATGGGTAGTTCGAATAATGGTGCCTTTATAATGGCTCACCATTGCATTTTGTAGGCCCATCGCTGTACAAGCCCATAATAATCCATAGCGTGGAAAATAAGGAAGTAATAGCCAGCAAAGAAAAATGAATAAGGCAACAAGACTTAAGGGTAGGCCATAGCGACGACCTAATCGGAAGTGGCTGCTACCTAAAATAAAACCACTATAAAATGAACCGCAAACATAACAAATAATCACCAGAAGCAAGAAAATGATATGTTCTGGTTGCCACTCTACCAAACTCATAGCTAGCATACTAACGTTGCCAGTCATATGTGAAATAGATTGATGTAAAAGAGTAATTAACCCTAATACATTAATCATTCCGGCATTGAATGCCAGTAAAAAGGCTCCGAGTTGGAACCAGTTTGGTAGACGTTGAAATGGCATTTTTTTAAGAAGCTTGTTTAGAACGAATATCTACAGCTGCGGTAAATAAAACATCCGTAGAAGAGTTAAGCGCTGTTTCTGTAGAGTCTTGCAATACACTAATGATCATACCAATAGCTACCACTTGCATAGCAATTTCAGTTGAAATACCAAATAAACTACATGCTACTGGAATCAAAAGTAAAGAACCCCCAGCTACACCAGAAGCACCACATGCTGAAACTGTAGCAACAACTGATAAAATAAGCATTGTTGCAAAATCAACATGAATTCCAAGCGTATGTACAGTTGCTAATGTGAGCACAGTAATTGTTACTGCTGCACCAGCCATATTGATTGTCGCACCTAATGGGATAGACACACTTGCTGTAGATGGATTAACACCTAAGCGTTCTGCCAAATCTAGGTTAACTGGAATGTTGGCTGCTGAACTTCGTGTGAAGAAAGCCGTAATCCCACTTTCTTTAAGACATTTAAACACGAGAGGATATGGATTCCCACGTATAGTAAGTGCAACTAGAATTGGATTAATAACTAAAGCAACAAAGAACATCGTACCTAACAGTACTATTAATAATTGTGCATAACTTTCAAGGGTTGCGAGGCCAGCATCAGCAAAAGTTACTGCAACCAAACCGAAAATACCGACAGGTGCAAAAGCAATTACTTTATGAATAATAGCGCTGACAGCATGCGCAACATCTTGCATTACTTCTTTTGTGGTGTCAGAGCTATGGCGCATAGCTAAACCTAAGCCAATTGCCCAAGCTAAAATACCGATAAAGTTTGCTTCACTAATTGCTTGAACAGGGTTGGCAATAAAGCTTAAAAGCAGATTTTTTAAAATATCCGCTAAACTTCCTGGTGCTTGCAAATCATTGTGCGAAACAGTGTTAAGGAACAATGTACTAGGAAAAGAAAGACTAACAATCACAGCTGTGAAAGCAGCAAGCAACATACCGATTACGTATAAAATTATGATTGGACGTAAATTTGCGCTATGACCTACTTGAAAGTTGGCGATAGAAGAAAGTACCAATACAAAAACTAAAATAGGGGCAACCGATTTTAAAGCTTTAATGAAAAGCTCACCAAATAAACTTAAATAAGGCGTAACGTTTGGAAATAGTAATGCAACACCAATACCTAAAATAATGGCGATAATAATCTTAGTGACTAAGCTTAATCGAGAAAAGAATGCAAGCATATAAAGGCCTTATTAACCTATTCGTGGCTAAAGGTTGAACAAGCGGAGTATTTTATACTTAAGTTAAGTGAATCTTAAGCTTTTTTATACCAACTAGATTTTTTTATAATGATTGGTAATATTAAGTTTTTGTTTTAAATTGATTTATTATTTGAGTTTTACCTTTTTTACTTGTGGTGTTGCTTGTTAATTGTTCGTCAGAAAAAGAGTTATATCAAATAACTATCAAATTACAGAGAAATGAATTAATGGAATGATAAACGGGGTAAATGAGACTTTGGAAAAACTACGCGAATTTTCAAAACTTTGTGCTTGGACTAAACTCTAAGCTTTCAAGCTGAAAAATCGCATATTTCAGGAAATTACTAATATTATTATAAAATTATAATTTAAAGATATTATTTACTTTCACAGTACAGTTGGTGAAGCGTATTTAAAATTGAATGCATATTGTCATCCTTAATAGAGTAAAAAATTTGCTTACCGTCACGACGAGTTGATACAACATCACTTTTACGTAACATCATAAGCTGTTGTGAAAGAGTGGGCTGTGTAATTTGGGTCTTCTCTTCAATTTGTGAGACATTTAGCTCTTCATAAGCTAAGTGACATAAAATTAATAAACGATCTGTATTCGCCAAAGATTTGAGAATTCCGACGACTGAATCAGCCGCATTTTTCATTTCTTCAATTTGGAGTCCATCTTTCATACTTTATACCTATATCAATATAGCGGGCATAGTATAGATTGATCTTGCGGAAATGAATGTAGCAAAACTAATCAATCCAATTGTTTTTGTTGAAAAGCAATATAAGGGGAACTGATAAATAAGTAGTATTTTTAATTAAAAACAGTTGTTTGTATTTCTTTTGTGTTTGAAGTGTTGCATTGTGTTATAAGTTTAATTGTTAAGTATAAGTGAATTGAAGTTAATGTGAAATATGTCCTATTTCACTCCGATAAATAGTTAAATCTAATTTATCTTTAAATGAAACATAAAAAATGATTGAGTTTTTATTTTTTAAATATATAATCTGTTTTGTACAGACAGGTCTGTATATTTTGGTTCGGTAGGGTCGAAAAAAACATCTAATTTTGAACCAAAATGACTTTCAGACGCAGCGTGATAGAGAAGAAGAATATTAATATAAGAAGAAGAATGTCGCGCTTTATTTTTAAGCAGCTCTTTCAAAGTCGATTAACTTTTCAACTCGATTCCAATAATCATAAATTTTTATTGAACCATGTTCGACCTGAGCTTGTATGGTCATACCTTCCAATATATTAACGAGTAATAAAGATAAAGGAACTGGTTCTTTTACATCATATTGGTTAAGAAGATTTTGCATCAGTTGAGTCAACCAAGCTTTATACAAAGTGGCAGGTTGATGTGTTGATGGATATTGTTTCAACACCTCTTCTAAAGCTTTTTGAAACATACAGCCATTAAAATCTTCACTATTAAACCAGTTGGAATACCATAAAAATACTGCTTTAATTCTCGCAAGAGGGTCTAACTCATCATGTTCTGATAAGGCAGCAGTAAGAGAGTTTTGTAAAAGCGTATTCCGTAGAAGTAGGCATTCTTCAATTAACTTTTCTTTCGATGGGAAATGCTTATAAAAAGTCATTTTTGCAACGCCAGATTCATTAATGATGCGATCTACCCCTATAGAATTATAGCTATACGAGTTAAAAAGTCTTAATGCGGTGTTAATAATGTCATCTTTTTTCGACATATTTTTTAGCCTCTCACAAATGAATTGCTATTCGCTTGAACTGTGATCTGTATTAATGAGAATCTGGATCTTTAATTTTACAAGGTATTGTTTGTTATTGATAGAAAAAAGATATTATTTTTTTAAACGCTATCGTTTAAATTTTAAGGAAAAAGTAAGTAAGAGGTATCTCATTATTTTTAATAATTAGTCTTTTTATTTTTAATTCTCATTTCAAAATTTCTTCAGCTTAATAACCTTAGATACGTGTTATTTAAAGATTTTTAGATAAATTTAATGAATATTAGTCGTATATCTTTTGAGTTCGGTTGTTAATTTTAAAAGTAGATTTTTCCACTTTCATGAAAAAATCTACTTTTATTAAGGCATTTACTCAGCAGGAGGCAAAAGCATAAGAATAGATTCATTTAATAAGTGAGCAACGTTCTCTAGTATTTCATCATCATTAAATTGGCTATCGAATGGCAGGCTCGCTCCATTGGCAATCGCTTTTAGTTTTTGTCCGAAAGACTCAGCTATAAATAGGGCTTCACCATTTCCCCAAAAGTTTAGGGTTGCGTTTTGCTCTGTATAAAGTAGTCGAGAGGCTGGCTCTAAAAGAACTTCATATCCTTCTTGTAAGATTTCTTTCAAGTCATCAGCTTCGATTTCATCAGCTTCTGGAATATTATCCGGATATTTGGGTTCACTCATATAAGACATGATAGCGGCATCAAGTGCTGCTGAATCTTGTAATTGAGCCAATACTAAGTCTTTTAGGTGACCTAGTTCGGTTGCGTTAATTTCACCAATTTGGCTCATTTGTTTACGCGCGATGTCTAAAACAGGGTTTTGCAATAAAGTATTAGCTGAAAATTGATCACTAATACGCTCCATCATTCCTGCAACGTTTGGCATGCGAAAGCCAAATGAGAACGTGAGGCAATCGTCTTCGGCAACGCCATAATGTGCCATTCCGGGTGGAACATATAGTAAATCACCAGGTGCTAAAACTTCATCAAATTGCACATCTATTTCTGGCAGAAGTTTTAATGGTTGATTTGCTACAAATGCCGTATTTGCATCGCACATTTGTCCTAACTGCCAGCGACGGTGTCCGTGACCCTGAACTAGAAATACATCATAAAAATCAAAATGTTTTCCTACTGAACCACCTTTAGGAGCGTAAGAGACCATAATGTCATCGCGGCGCCATTGAGGAATAAATGGAAATTTTTTCCAAAGCTCAGAAAGATCAAAAGAGTAGTGGTCTACAGCTTGTACTAAAAGCGTCCATAGTTTTGGCAACTTTTGAAAGTCACCTTTAGTTAAAGGTGAAGACTTAACATGCCATTCATTTGGATTTTTATCTTTTTGGCGAATGAGTCGAGCACTTGCATGTTCCTCTAAAGCAAGTTCTTGCACATCTTGGGGTTCTAAAAGACCGACAATTTCTGGCAACCCGTTACGTACCAGTAAAGGTTTTTTCTGCCAATATTCTGCTAAAAATTGTTCGGCAGTAATACCACCTAAAACTGTTAAGGGTTCTGTCATGGAAATAACCTATTTATAAAAATATCTAAAATTAAGGAATCTGGAGACGAAGCTGCCTTAAAATATGGCAAAGCTGAATCATTGGTAAACCCATAAGAGTCGTTTGATCTTGGCCTGTCATTTTTTCGAACAAACTAATTCCTAAACTTTCACACTTAAAGCTACCAGCACAATGGAGTGGTTGATCTAATGCAATATATCGTTCAATTTCAGCTTGAGTTAGGGTTCGGAATTTAACTTGGTAATGTTCAACAAGTGTTAGCTCAAAATTTCTCTCAAGCCATTGCACACTGAGTGCAGTACTAAAAAAGACAGTTCGACCTGAGTTTTCTGCTAATTGAACTTTAGCATTTTCAATGGTCATTGGTTTACCAATAAAGTCATTAGGGGCGTGCTCTCGCCATGCGACTTGATCGGAACCAATAATAATTGCATGTGGGTTTTGTGCAGCAATTACTTGAGCTTTGGTGAAAGCTAATCTTTGCGCAAGTTCATCTGCATGGGTTTCATTGCGAGGGCTCTCATCAATATCTGGACTCACACAGATATAGTTAATGCCTAAGCGATCCATTAAGGCTTTACGCGTTTGACTGCTTGATGCCAAAATAATTTGTGGCTGTACCATTATACTGCAAATTCCATTAAAACATCTAAAGGCACATAGCTTAATACAGCTTGGTGACATGCATGTATTTTGATGGGAGGGGCTTGACCCGCTTGATAAGCTTCTACCCAACGAGTTACGCAGATACACCAGAAATCACCGGGCTTTAGGCCGGGGAAATCTACTTCCGGTAACGGGGTAATAAGATCATTACCTATTTTTTGTGAAAAATTTAAGAAATCAGAGGTCATTTGCGCACATACGGTATGCTGACCAAGGTCTGTTACTGCTGTGTGGCAGAAACCATTTCTAAAATAGCCAGTAATAGGGTCGAAACAACAACTTGCTAAAGGTTCCCCTAAAACATTTAAACGATTGATTTGTGGATCTGGATGAATAGACATAATGGATGAAATATCAAATGACTATCTCTATCATAATCAAAACTCAGGCTTTCTACAGCTTTTATGCAAAAAAACTAACCTTTTTTGATGTAATCATTTAAAATTGGCGCGTTTTTAAAATCATAAAGAGAGCTTTACATGAATTTTCAGCGTATGACTGACCTTAACTTAACAGGTAAACGCGTCCTTATTCGTGAAGATTTAAACGTTCCTGTCAAAAATGGTGTGATTACTAGCGATGCTCGCTTACGTGCAGCGTTACCGACTATCAAAGCAGCTTTAGAAAAAGGCGCAGCAGTGATGGTATTTTCACATCTAGGTCGTCCTGTTGAAGGTGAACCAAAGCCGGAACAATCACTTGCACCAGTCGCTGCTTATTTAACAGAAGTATTGGGTCAAGACGTTAAATTGTTAACAGATTACCTTGGTGGCGTAGAAGTTGAAGCTGGTCAAGTTGTATTGCTTGAGAATGTACGCTTTAACCATGGCGAAAAGAAAAATAATCCAGAGCTTGCACAAAAATATGCTGCATTATGCGATGTATTTGTAATGGATGCTTTTGGTACTGCTCACCGTGCAGAAGCATCTACTGAAGGTGTAGCTCGTTTTGCTCCTGTAGCTGCAGCAGGTCCTTTATTGGCAGCTGAGTTAGATGCACTAGGCCGTGCAATGCAAACTCCTGAAAAACCAATGGTTGCAATTGTTGCAGGTTCTAAAGTTTCAACTAAACTTGATGTTCTAAACTCACTTTCTAGTATTTGTGATCAACTTATCGTTGGTGGTGGTATTGCAAATACATTCTTGGCTGCTGCTGGGTTTAATGTTGGTAAATCATTATATGAAGCTGACTTGGTTGAAACTGCAAAACAAATTGCTGCGAAAGTAAGTGTTCCACTTCCTACAGATGTGGTGGTTGCCGATGCTTCGCAAATTAATTTTGAAGATTTCTTGGGTTCTTTGGCAGCAGCGCAAGCAGTTGTGAAGAAAGTAGAAGATGTAACATCAAACGACATGATTTTAGATGTTGGTCCAGAAACAGCTAAAGCATTTTCAAATATTTTAACTACATCAAAAACGATTCTTTGGAATGGTCCTGTAGGCGTATTTGAAGTTGATCAGTTTGGTGAGGGTACTAAAGCACTTTCTCTTGCTGTTGCTCAATCTGCTGGTTTCTCGATTGCTGGTGGCGGAGATACTTTAGCTGCGATTGATAAATATAACGTTGCTGACCAAATTGGTTATATTTCTACAGGTGGCGGTGCATTCCTTGAGTTTGTTGAAGGAAAGACTTTGCCAGCAGTCGCTGCTTTACTTGAGCGTGCTTAACACTGTTATCTAAAAATAAGAAGGGATTGGGTAACCAGTCCCTTTTTCATGGATAGGTCATTAAACTGTCATATATCTGCAATAAAATAGCGAGCATTAAATCACCAACTGTGGACAATAGTGATGAATTTAAAGCTTACATTTGCTGCTCTGTTAATTGTACCGATGATGTTGACTGCTTGTGCTAAGAAAGATGAAGCATCTCAGGCTGGGCAAGAATCAGCAGCTTCTACGGCTGTTTCTGAAAAAGTAACACCTGAGCAACAAGCAGCAATTGATGCGATTGATAAGCCAGTTTTAGATGAAAAGAATACCGATGTGGTTGAAGGTAGTGCACCAAGTGAGGCTGCTGCTTCAGAAACACATTAATTTGTTGTTTTTTGTTAAAAAATCCCTGCATATGCGGGGATTTTTTTTGAAATACTGTGATTTGTTGCTGAATTGAAATAAATGAAAGGGTAGAATAACCCGCACTACCTGGGAGGATATTATGGCACTCATTTCAATGCGCCAGCTCTTGGATCACGCTGCTGAACATAACTACGGCGTACCAGCATTTAACGTAAATAACTTAGAACAAATGCGCGCAATCATGCTTGCCGCGGATGCAACCAATTCACCTGTAATTGTTCAAGCATCAGCTGGAGCTCGCAAATATGCAGGCGCTCCATTCTTACGCCATCTTATTTTGGCTGCAATTGAAGAATGGCCACATATTCCAGTGGTAATGCACCAAGATCATGGTACAAGCCCTGATATCTGTCAGCGTTCAATTCAGCTTGGCTTTAGCTCAGTGATGATGGACGGTTCATTGGGTGTAGATGGTAAAACGCCTACATCTTACGAATACAATGTTGATGTAACTCGTAATGTTGTTGCTTTAGCACATGCATGTGGTGTTTCTGTCGAAGGTGAGATTGGCTGTTTAGGTAGCCTTGAAACTGGTATGGCTGGTGAAGAAGATGGTGTGGGTGCAGAAGGTGTGCTTGACCACTCACAACTTTTAACTTCTGTTGAAGAAGCGACTCAGTTCGTTGCTGATACAAATGTTGATGCACTAGCAATTGCAGTTGGTACTTCACACGGTGCGTATAAATTTACGCGTCCACCTACAGGCGATATCTTGGCAATTGACCGCATTAAAGAAATTCATGCGGCATTACCAAATACTCACCTTGTAATGCATGGTTCGAGTTCTGTTCCGCAAGAATGGTTAAAGGTAATCAATGAGTTCGGCGGTAATATCGGCGAAACTTATGGTGTACCTGTTGAGCAGCTTGTAGAAGCAATCAAACATGGTGTACGTAAAATCAACATTGATACTGACTTACGTTTAGCTTCAACTGGTGCGATTCGTCAGTTTTTGGCTGAGAATCCATCTGAGTTTGATCCACGCAAATACTTTGCTAAAACCGTTGATACAATGAAGCAAATTTGTGTTGATCGTTATGAAGCATTTGGTACAGCTGGAAATGCTGACAAGATCCGTCCAATTTCTTTAGAGAAAATGGTTGATCGTTATAAATAATTCCCGTTAGGGTTTAATTTAAAAAAACCGGTTATTTTATATAGCCGGTTTTTTATTATATAAATTTTATTCATAAAAAAACCTGTGATGAACACAGGTTTTGATGAAGAGAAAAAGACTTACTTTTGTAAGTTCTTTTTGTCTAGACTTGGATCTTTAATTTCTACATAGGCATTTGCACGTACTTCACGTAGCCAGCTGTCGATTTCAGTATTAAATTGACGTTCACCTAAAATTTGACGTGCCATACGCTCTTGATATTCATGAGTCATATCTTTTTCACGTTTTTCAGTTACTTGTAAAATGTGCCAGCCAAATTGAGTTTGGAATGGTTCGCTGATTTCACCTACAGGAATTTCCTGCATTTTTTTGTCAAATTCAGGCACCATCATGCCCGGCGTTACCCAACCTAAGCTGCCACCATCACGTGCTGAGCCCGTATCATTTGAATAGGTAGCTGCAAGAGTTGCAAAATCATCACCAGCTTTTAAGCGTTTATAGATGTTATCAATAATTTGCTTGGCATTCTCAAGGCTAACCACTTCAGATGGTTGAATGAGAATGTGGCGAGTTTGATATTGAGGTACTAATGCTTTTTGTTCATTTTGTTTACGTTCAATAAGCTTTAAAACATGTACACCATCACGTACTGAAATTAAGTCGGTTGTTTGACCTTCTTGCAATGGGGTAATACGTGCTGCCAGTTCAGCAGGAATGTCTGAAAGTGGGCGGAATCCCATATCAGCACCATCAACTTTTGCATTTGCAGTTGAAAGTTTTTTCAATGCGTTAATATCATTACTTTGCGCAAGCTTCGAACGTACTTCTTGAGCTACAGATTGAACTTCCTGCGGGTTGTCACCAGTAATACGCATATGAATTACATGTGCTTGGTTTCCTAGTGCAGCTTGTCCCTGAGGTGATTTTAAGAAGTTTTCTACATCTTGATCACTAATTTTAATACGAGACATAACTTGTTGTTGGCGTAAACGACTAATCGCTAAATCCTCGGCGATTCGACCACGTAAACTTTCATAAGTTCCTGGTGCCATAGCATCTAACTTTTGCTGGAAAGCTTCTAAACTTTTAGTTCCAGATTGACTTGCTACTTTTAATACAGCTTCATTTAAGCTTTTTTCATCAGGTTTAATGCCATATTTTTTAACTTGTTCAAGTTGTGCCTGACGTAAGATTAACTGATCTAACACCTGAAATTGTAAATATTGCTGAGGTGGAACCTCTTTTTTTTGTGCTTGTAGTTCGTGAGCGGCTTCAGCCATCCCTTGTTGAAGATCGCTTTTTAAAATTACGCTATTGTCCACAATTGCCACAACTTCATCAGCGGGTTGGGCAAAACTATGCATTGATGAAGAGATTAGGGCAGCAAGGGTAGTTGCTTTAAAAAACTGTTTAAGATGCTTTGTCTTCATTAACGTTGTGTCCAAGATTGATTAATTTTGTTAAAACCTAAAACGCGATTTTCAAGTAAAGACGCGAGTTTATTGTTTAAACCACCTAAACCTTTTAGTGTAATTTCGGCCATAATGGCACGTTTTTCACTAACATCTGGAGATTTTGGATCATCTAGATCGTTATAGTATGAGCGACCATAGACAGAAATGCCCCAGCAACATGACTCATAGTTAACCCCTAACAAGATCTCTCGGGCAACATCATTGTCCATGTCATATTGTACGTGGCCCATAATACGCCAATTGTCTTTAACTGGTTGTATAAACGATGCAACAACCTGATCGTAAGTATCTTGGCGACCTGCAATATCTTTACGATAGAAATAGCCTAAGTTATAAAGATTTCCTTTATCTCCAGTATAATAAACTTGGAAATCACGCTGAGCGTTATCACCATTAGACATCCATGCTGAATTGGCTGCGATTGTGAAGTTTTGGTTTAATTGACTTGTTAAACTTACAACTGGACCCGTATTGCGTTCGGTATCAATCTCGTCTTGTTGCCTTAATGTCACACGGCGATCTTCAAAATAATAACTTTGACCAACACTTGCACGTAAACGCTCTAAGCCTACTGTGTCAAAAAGACTATAACTTACGCCAAGTGATAGAAAGTTGTTGTCTTCAAGACGGTCATGTCCATAGAAACGGTAAGGGTTAAATAATTGATCGTAGCTTACTGATGCTGAAGTTGAGTCAAAGTTTGGATAGCTGCTTTGGTCTTTGTATGGGGCATAGGCATAAAATGCGCGAGGGGTAAGCGTTTGTAAATACTTGCCTTCACGTTCAAAATTCAGTCCAGTGTCTAATGTAAATTGAGGTACAACGACTGATTTATTTTCAGAACCACCATCAAGATTTTGAGATGCGATACTGTCCTTGTCATAGAATGTTTGAATAGAACGTACGGAAACCTCAGGAATTACAAATGCTGCTGGTGTGCGGTAGTTGTAGCGCGTTGCAAACTGGTTGTAGATACGTGTACCACTACTTTCCTGAGCAGAATCATCAGTAATTGATTTCTTGAAGTATGCAGTATCGTTATTGAATTCGTATTGTAAGCCTAATGGATTACCCGTCACATAATTCAATAAGAATTGTGGCAAACGTGCATAAGGCTTATCAACATCGGCAATGTCAGGATCAAGTGTCTGGAAATCTTCGACTTTAAGCTGAGCTTTTAAACCCGGAATACCGTGTTGGTAGTTTAGTTCCCATGCTCTACGTAAGTTTAAGTCTGTTTTAGAGTTAGGGCTACTATCTAAATCTGAGAAATAGTCTTTATCTGAAGCATAGTTGTACTCTAGATTAGTCGACCATTGATCGTTGATATCCCAGTTATGTAAAAAATGGAAATCTTTACGATCTTTATCATCATATTCTTTGTCAGATGGCAGCATGCCACCCCACATTTCACCAGCACCAAATCCATCGGTTAAATATCGAAAGTCACCTTTTAACATGGCACCACGGTCTGCTAAATAACGCGGAGTAAGTGTCAGGTCATAGTTAGGTGCGAGGTTTAAATAAACTGGAACAGAAAGCTCAACACCACCATCATTTGAGAAACCAAACTGTGGATTGAGAATACCTGTAGTTCGGCGATCATCAATCGGGAAGTTAAAGTAAGGAATTGCTAGAACTGGAACATCTTTAACATATAGTTTTGTTCCGTGGGTTGTACCACGTCCAGTTTCCTGATTTAACTCAATTTTATTTGCCTGAATTTTCCAACCTGGTTTTTGACCCGGTGGGCAAGTCGTATAGGTGGCATCGTTAAGAACCATCACATTTGGCGATGTTCTTTCGATTTTTCCTGCATGACCATGTGCATGTTGTTGTTCTGAAATATAAAAACTATTTTCTAAATTACCAGTCTGGTTTTTTAGGTTGTAATTAATTTCGTCACTCTGTGAAAGTAACCCACCTTGAGCGAGTTGTACTCGGCCTTGTGCATGTGCAAAGGTTTGGGTCTTATCAATCGTAACCTTGTCAGCGCGAACTGTGCGTCCTTCCTGATCAATAACGACGTCACCTTCTAAAACAGAATCACCGGCAGGATTATAATGTCCATAATTAGCCGTAACGACAGAAGTCGTCTTATCGGCATCTAAGGCTTTGGTCTGTGGGTTAATCGGTGTAACCCATGTACCCTGGCAAAATGCCGAGCTTAAATATTTATTGTCACGAAGCTGTGCCTCAGGTGCAGATTTATCAACATAATACTGTTGAAAGAACTCTTGACCCGGGTAGGCTTCTTTGATGCTCGCTTTAAGTTGATTATTGTCTATATTGGAGACAACATCAGCTGACTCAGCATAACTTGATTGTATGGAGCCACATAAGAGCGTAAAAATAGCTGTCGCTAAAGGATTAAATTTAAACTGATGCTTCATTGTCTCATTAACCAAGTATGCTAATTCACAATTAATTATTGTCGCATGATAGAGAAAAAGTTTATAAGTGGCTACACTTAACCCTTCAAAAATCTCAGCTTGTTTTAGATTTTATTGCAAATGAATACACAACGTGAACAATTGATATATACATGGCTTACATCTGTTCTTGAAAGTGATCAATTTAAGATCGCTTTTTTAGCAGGTGATGCAAGCTTCCGCCGTTATGCGCGTATCCAGTTACAAAATAAAACGTATATGCTCATGGATGCCCCTCCAGAAAAAGAAGACTGTGTTCCGTTTGTGACCATTGACGAATTTTTTGCAGGCCATGGCGTACGCGTACCGCAGATCGTCGCGAAAGATTTAGCTCAAGGTTTTCTGTTATTGGAAGACTTTGGTGATGTACTGTTGTCGACATTATTAAATGATGAAACAGTCGATAAATATTATGAGCAAAGCTTTAAACAGCTGATTCATTTGCAGTCTGTGAATGGTCAGGAGCAGTTTCCTGCATATTCCTATGAAAAATTGTTAGCTGAAATGAAGCTGTTGACTGACTGGATGCTGCCATCTTTGCAGATTATTCCGGATGCGAAGCAGCAACAGGTGATTGATGATGCTTTCGATTTGTTAGCAAAAACTGCACTGGCTCAGCCGCAAGTGATTGTACATCGTGATTTTCACAGTCGTAATCTGATGAAGATTGAAAATGAACAAGAGTTAGGGGTAATTGATTTTCAGGATGCTGTCATTGGTGCAGATACTTATGACCTAATTTCGATTACTCGCGATGCTTATGTTCAATGGAATGCAGAGCATGTTTACCAATGGTTTAGAGTCTTTTATGACTTATTGCCTGAGTCTGCCAAACAAAACCGTAGTTTTGAACAGTTCAAGCGTGATGCAGATTTAATGGCTATTCAACGCCATATTAAAATTCTGGGCATTTTTGTGCGTCTATTTGAGCGTGATGGTAAATCAGGTTATTTAAAAGATTTACCACGTGTCATGTGGTATTTGCTCGAAGAAAGTCGTGGTTATGCTGAACTTGATGAATTTATGTTATTCATAAATGACATAGTTATGCCTAAGTTCATCGCGAAATATGGTAACTACGAGGTAGTAGCATAATGAAGGCAATGATTCTTGCCGCAGGCTTGGGTAATCGGATGCGTCCACTCACGCTATATACACCAAAGCCTCTGCTTGAGGTAGGCGGTAAGCCGCTTATTGTGTGGCATATTGAAAAACTTAAAAAAATTGGTGTGACTGAAATCGTCATCAATTCTGCATGGTTGGCCGATAAACTCATCAGCAGCTTAGGCGATGGTTCTCAATTTGGTGTGGATATCCGCTGGACACGAGAGGATGAAGGGCTGGAAACAGCTGGTGGAATTATTAACGCTTTGCCACTACTTGGAACAGATCCATTTATTCTAGTGAATGGGGATGTGTGGACGACAATGGATTTTGAAGGTCTACGCCATATTCAGCTAAATGATGATTTAGCACATCTTGTGTTGGTTGATAATCCTAAACAGCACCCTGAAGGTGACTTTACATTATTGGATGGAAGTGTTTTTACATTCGATCAAGATGTGATGGGTGAGAACCTCACTTTTAGTGGTGTGTCTGTTATCCATCCTAAGCTTTTTGATGGATTGGAAGCTGGTAAACGTCCTTTAGCTCCACTGTTGAAACAAGCAATGCACAATCAAAAAATATCTGGTGAAAAGCTTAAAGGTGCATGGGTAGATGTGGGAACGCCTGAGCGTTTAATGGAGCTAGATTTGCAAATTCGTGAAGGCTTCTACGATTAAGTGTGTAATCCCTAATCGTTAACTAGTGTTCCACGATGCATAAATGGGTATACTTTGTTTTAAATTTTACTTAGATGTTATCTGTTTATGCATCCGTTTTTTCAAGAGTTACAACAGGGTAGTCAAAAATTAGGTTTATCGCTTAGCGATGAAGCTTTGGCATTATTGTTAAAGTATCAAGATGCTTTGGTACTTTGGAATAAAGCATATAATCTGACAGCAATTCGTGATCCGAAAGAAATGTTAGTGAAGCATTTGTTGGATAGTCTAAGTATTTTAAATGACTTACCTGAAGGTAGACTGCTTGATGTGGGTACAGGTGGTGGTATGCCTGGCATGATTGTTGCTCTTTGTCAGCCACAACGCCAATGTGTTCTTTTAGATTCTAATGGTAAAAAAATTCGTTTTTTGAAGCAATTTATTGCTGATCTTAAATTGAGTAACGTTGTGGCAGTACAAACACGTGTTGAGAATCAAGATACAATTGATGAGCTTGGCCAGTTTGACGTCATAACAAGTCGAGCTTTTGCTTCTTTAACGGACTTTGTGGATGCGGCTCAGCCATACCTTCATCAGAGCAGTATAATCGCAGCGATGAAAGGTGTAGTACCAGTTGACGAAATTGAGCAGCTCAAGCAGGACTTTTCATGTAAAGTGATTGAACTGCGCGTACCAAGACTTGATGAACAACGTCATTTACTTTTACTTCAACGTATCTAAATAAAAAGTATTAAGGTTACCATGGCTCAAATTATTGCGATTGCAAACCAAAAGGGTGGTGTTGGTAAAACAACGACTGCAGTAAATCTTGCAGCGTCTCTAGCTGTATTAAAAAAACGTGTATTACTTGTAGATATGGACTCACAAGGTAATGCTACGATGGGGTCTGGTATTCAAAAGAACGATCTTTTGTATTCAATTACAGATGTTCTTCTTGGCGAAGTTCCAATTGAAACAGCCATTCAAAAAGCAGAAGTTGGATATAAAGTTCTAGGTTCTAATCGTGAACTTTCAGGTGTAGAGCTTGCTATTGCAGAGCAGGAAGGTCGTGAATTCATTCTAAAGAATGCTTTGAATGAAATCAGAAACTCATTTGACTATATCATTGTGGATTGTGCTCCAAGCTTGAGCTTGATTACTGTTAATGCTTTGGCAGCTGTAGATAGTGTAATTATTCCAATGCAATGCGAATATTATGCGCTAGAGGGTTTAGCTGATTTAACTCAGACCATTGATCGTATTCAAAAGGCACTCAATCCTGATTTAGAAATTATTGGTGTAATACGTACGATGTACGATGCACGAAATGCTTTAACACGTGATGTTTCTGCAGAATTAGAGCAGTATTTCGGCAAAAAGCTTTATGAGACTGTTGTTCCACGTAATGTTCGCTTAGCAGAAGCGCCAGCACATGGTTTACCTGTTATCTATTTCGAAAAAAGTTCTAAAGGTGCAGTTGCATACTTAAATCTTGCAGCTGAGATGTTAAAGAGAAGTAAAGTGAAGAAAGGAAGTAAAGTATGAGCATCAAAAAACGCGGATTGGCTAAAGGACGTGGTTTAGATGCATTACTTGGTTCAATTCAAAAAGAAAAATTACAACTGGAAGCACAGGCGTTAGACCACGGACAGTTAAAGCAAGTTGATGTGAATTTGCTGAAACGTGGTGAATATCAACCACGCCGTTTTATTCATGAGCATGATTTACAAGAGCTGGCATCTTCTATTGAAAAACATGGGGTGATGCAGCCTATTGTCATCCGTCCAGTTGATGATGAAGCTCATCCATTTGAAATCATTGCGGGTGAACGTCGTTGGCGTGCAGCACAAATTGCGGGTTTAACTGAAATTCCAGCAATTGTTCGTGATTTAAATGATCAGGTTGCAATTGCATTAGCATTAATTGAAAACATTCAGCGTCAAGATTTAAATCCGATTGATCAAGCAATAGCTTTACAGCGCTTTCATGATGAATTTGGTCTAAGTCATCAGGAAATTGCCGACACGGTTGGTAAAGCACGTACTACTGTCAGTAATCTATTACGGTTATTGAGTTTAGCTGATGACATTAAAGATTTCATGCAGCAAGGCCAGCTTGATATGGGGCATGCTCGAGCAATTTTGACTTTGAAAGGTAAAGATCAATTAGAAGTTGCTAAAATTGTAATTGAGAAAGGATTGTCCGTTCGTCAAACAGAGCAATTGGTGCGTGATAGAAGTGAGCCTAAACAGGAAAAGGAAAAAGCACCTGTAGCGCCAGATATTGAGCAATTGACACAAAAATTATCAGAGCGTTTTGGCGCAAATGTAAAAATTGATCATAACCAAAAAGGTAAGGGTAAGCTTGTTATTCATTATCATACCTTGGATGAGTTAGATGGCATTTTAAATATTTGTTTGCCAGAATAATTTGCAGTTGGGTCATGTATTTCTAATTTTATATTCTTGGGGAAGAAAATATGTGGGAACTTGTGAGAGCGGGTGGCTGGTTGATGCTGCCTTTAATTCTATGCTCGATTTTAACTGTTGCGATCAGTATTGAACGTTTTGTTCGGTTAAGACGTTCACAAGTTCTACCCGAAGCATTAAGCGGTAAGGGCTCTTTAAAAGCTGAAGATATCGTGGAAAGTTTAGAACAAAATGTAGAAGTGCAAAGTAGTGCATTGGGACATATTTTAAAAGCAGGTTTTGAGCATCGCGAGCATGGTGAGCAATTTGCTCGTGCGCAAATGGAAGTGGCAGCTTCTCAAGAAATTTCTTATTTGGAAAAAAATATTAATTTTTTGGGCACTTTAAGTGCTGTAGCGCCGTTACTCGGGTTACTTGGTACTGTGGTTGGAATTATTGAATCATTTCTTGTGATTGATTTTGGATCAGCTGGTAGTCCAAGTTTAATGATCCCTGGTATCTCTAAAGCATTAATTACCACAGCTGTGGGAATGTTAATTGCAATTCCTGCTCTAATTGCTTATCGCTACTTTCAAAGAGTGGTGCAAGATTATATTGCTGAATTAGAACAGCAATCGACCTTGTTTCATGCTTCATTGTTCTATAAGCGTTCTTCTTCTGTAGCTGAACACCGCCGTGTTGGTTAAGAGATGGACGCCAAATGAAGTTTAAACGTTCTCAAGTTGAAGATATTCATATCAATTTAACGCCTATGATTGATTGTTTGTTGTTCATTATGGTTTTTTTATTACTGTCTACCACTTTTAATCAGCCAAGTCGCATCAATTTAACATTACCAGATGCACAAGGTGTTCCACCAAAACAGTACGATCATAAAATTGAAGTCGTGGTAGACTCTGCTGGTCATTATGCTGTGAATGGTCAAGCACTTTCATCTAAAGAGGTTGCTGATCTGAGTACTGCAATTAAGCAAGTTGCTCAAGAGCACCGTGATTTTATGTTCATCATTGCTGCGGATGCCAAAGCATCTCATCAGGATGTCATTCGTGTTATGGATGTAGCAGGACAGCTCGGTTTTGTTAACATCAATATTAGTACCAAAGTTCCTTCTAGAGGTTTTTCTGAGTGAATCAAGATTTTAAGGTTTATAAGCGTCTCATAGCCTATTTAAAACCTTATTGGGGCGCGGCCTTATTAGTACTTATCGGGTTCGGTATTAACTCAGCAACAGAAGTTTCCGTTGCTAAATTGATTAAATTTATTATTGATGCAATCCAAAACAGCAGCAGAGCTGATTTGGATTGGTTCCCGTTATTAATTATTTTATTAGTATTCTTCCGTGGCTTAGGTCTATTTATGGGCGGCTACTATACTGCGGTGATTTCACGTAGTTTAGTTTTTAGTATTCGTCAGGAAGTTTATGCGAAACTTTTAAAGCTCCCAGCACAATATTACTTAGATAATTCATCTGGTCATATTACTGCCAAAATTATGTATAACGTTGAACAGCTAACAGCTGCATCTTCGGAATCATTAAGAACCATTGTTAGGGATGGGATGATTACTCTTGGACTATTAGGCTATCTGTTCTATACCAATTGGCGTCTTACCTTATGCGTTTTTGTGTTTTTACCAGTGATTGGTGTATTGGTACGTAAAGCTTCGAAACGTATGCGAAAGCTTTCGTTACAAGTTCAAGATACGATGGGCGATGTGAACCATGTTGTCCAAGAAAGTATTAATGGTAATGCCGTAGTAAAGACTTTTGCCGGTGAGGAATCTGAACAAAAACGTTTCTATAAGTCATCGGAAGAGAACTTAAAACGTGGTTTAAAAATGGTGATTGTACAAAACCTGAATAGTCCGGTTGTTCAGGTGGTAATGGCTTGTGCTATGGCTCTTATCGTATGGTTAGCTTTACGACCTCAGATTTTAGGCACTACAAGTGCTGGTGAATTTGTAGCCTACCTTACAGCAGCTGGTCTGTTAGCAAAACCAGTTAAAAGCTTGACTGATGTCAATGAAAAGTTACAACGTGGTTTAGCAGCAGCTCATTCTGTTTTTGAATTACTAGATTTACCTGAAGAGCAAAACAATGGCCAATTGAAGCCTAAATTAAATGGCGCAATCCGTTTTGATCATGTGACATTAAATTATGCTGATGGCATATCAGCTATTAAAGATTTTTCTTTGGATATTCGTCCAGGTCAAACTGTGGCATTGGTTGGTCGTTCAGGGGCGGGTAAAAGTTCATTAGTTAATATGTTGGTACGTTTTCAAGAAGTATCAAGTGGACAAATTTATTTAGATGATTTGCCAATTAATGATATTGAGCTTTCTAGTCTGCGCACGCAAATTGCAATGGTAAATCAACAAGTTATATTGTTTAACCGCACTATTCGTGAAAACATCGCATATGGTCAGTTGGAAGGTGCATCAGATGAAAAAATCTATGCAGCGGCAAAAGCAGCATATGCACATGATTTCATTATGAATTTACCAAACGGTTATGACACTGTTTTGGGTGCGCAAGGTCTAAACCTATCAGGTGGTCAGCGTCAGCGAATTGCAATTGCTCGAGCAATTTTAAAGAATGCTCCAATTCTAATTTTAGATGAAGCAACAAGTGCTCTCGATAATGAATCTGAACATTTTATTCAGCAAGCATTTGATGAAGCGATGCAAGACCGTACAACGATCGTTATCGCACACCGTTTATCAACAATTGAAAATGCTGATTGTATTGTAGTGATGGATCAAGGGAAAATTGTTGAGCAAGGTACTCATAAAGAGCTTCTTGAAAAACATGGTGCTTATTATCAATTACATCAGCGTAATTTTGAGGATAACTAAGCATGTCATTGGCCCAGCTGATCCAGAATGCATGGAATAAGCAATCGAGTTGGTTGATTGCTTTACGTCCATTATCTTGTTTGTATCGTGCTGGGTTTCTATTAAATCGTAATTTTTATACTGTGGGTTTAAAAAAAGTCTATAAAGCTCCTGTACCTGTTATGGTAATTGGAAATATTACCGTGGGTGGAAGTGGAAAAACTCCATTATTAATACAGCTGGTGAATTATTTACAACAACACAATGTCAAAGTTGGTGTAATTAGCCGTGGGTATGGTGGTACAGGTCCTTTTCCAATGTTGGTTACTTCGGGTGCTCAAGCAACTCGGGTTGGAGATGAGCCTGCATTAATTGTTCAATCGACAAGTGTACCAATGGCAGTGGGTCCTAATAGGCAGGCTGCAATAGAACTTTTACTAGCATCAACACAACTAGATTTAATTATTAGTGATGATGGCTTACAGCATTGGGCATTAGGACGACAAATCGAGTGGATTGTACTCGACCAAAATCGTGGCTTAGGAAATCAAAAACTATTACCTGAAGGATATTTGAGAGAGCCAGTTGAGCGTTTAGAAACTGGAATAGTAATTGAACATGCGTATAAACCAACTACAGAATTAAATATGCATCTTGAGACTGGACAGCCATATTTACTCAATCCTTCGCCAAGGGTCGAACACAGTTTTAATCCTCAAGGTAATTATCATGCTGTAGTGGGTATTGGCTTTCCACAACGTTTTTATCAAACACTTAAAGCTCTAGGCCTGAAACAATTTCAAGAACATGCGTTTCGTGACCATCATGATTACTCAATCAATGATTTAATTTTTAATGATGAACTGCCACTTATTACAACTGAAAAAGATGCAGTTAAATTATTACCATTGCTTGAAAAAAATCCGGAATTTAAACAGCCTATTTGGGTTGTTCCTGTTAAAGCTATCCTGTCTGTAGAGTGTTATCAGGTTTTAAAGCAGCAACTGCAGCAACTTGATATCCAATTATCTTAGGAAGAACAAATGAAACACATCGTCATTCCAGCACGCTTCTCAAGTTCGCGTTTGCCAGGTAAACCATTGTTGCTTATTCATGACCGTCCTATGATTTTACGTGTAGTCGATCAAGCCAAAAAAGTCGAAGGCTTTGATGATCTATGTGTGGCAACAGATGATGAACGTATTGCTGAGATTTGCCGTGCAGATGGTGTAGATGTTGTTCTCACAAGTCCTGATCACCCATCAGGAACAGACCGATTAAGCGAAGTTGCTCGTCTTAAAGGTTGGGATGCTGATGACATTATTGTAAATGTTCAGGGAGATGAACCTTTATTACCAGCCCAACTTGTTAAACAAGTTGCAAAACTTTTGGTTGATAAACCAAATTGTTCAATGTCGACGTTATGCGAGCCTATTCATACCTTAGACGAGTTTCAGCGCGATAGTATTGTAAAAGTAGTCATGTCTAAACAAAATGAAGCTTTATATTTTAGCCGAGCAACTATTCCTTATGATCGAGATGGGGCTAAGCATGATGAACCGACTTTACATACACAAGCATTTCGTCATTTGGGTTTATATGCGTATCGAGTGAGCTTATTGCAAGAATATGTGACCTGGGATATGGGTAAGCTTGAAAAATTAGAAAGTCTTGAACAATTACGTGTTTTAGAAAATGGACATCGTATTGCTATTGCTGTTGCTCAAGCAAATTTACCACCTGGTGTGGACACTCAAGCTGATCTTGATCGCTTAAATAATATGCCTGTCGAATCTTTTGAATAAGCGTTAATTTTTAATGAATCCGAATGTAACTTCAAAGGTTTATCCTTGGCAAAAAACAACTTGGGATACCTTAACAACAAGGTTTCCCAATATTGGGCATGGCCTATTATTCTATGGCAAGCAAGGCTGTGGGAAGCATGCTTTTGCTAAGCATTTTTTGGCGTGGGTGCTTTGTCTCAATAAGCAACCTCATGGTGCTTGTGGTGAGTGTAGTAGTTGTCAATGGTTAAAATCAGACACTCATCCAAATTATGTTCATATCACAACAGATGAAGAAAATAAAAAGCAAAATGCAAAAATAAAAATCGAAAAGATTCGAGATTTACTGCCTTTCGTGCAGCAAACTGGAGAGGGCTGGCGAGTTATTCTTATTGAGCCTGCGGAAGCTCTTAACTTGGCATCCTCAAATGCATTATTAAAAACCTTAGAAGAGCCCGGTGAGCGTGTTGTTTTAATTTTATTGGCTGATCACTACCTTAAATTACCAGCCACTATTCGTAGCCGATTGCAGCATTTTGCTTTAGATCGCATTTCATATGAGCAGGCTACTTCATATTTGAATGAGCATTTATCTGAAATTGCAGAAGTACAACCTGATTTATTACTTGGCCTATCTAATGATATGCCTTTACAAGCAATAGAAATTGCAAAAAGTGATTGGTTTGCTAAACGACAGACTTTCTTAAATGATTGGCTAAAAATTGTAGCTCAAAAAAATATGCCTTTATTTTTCTCAGGAAAATGGCAAAAAGAATTAAGTTTTAGTGATTTTATCGTACTTTTTGAGTACTTGTTGGGAGATTTAATTTGTGTCAAGCTAAATCAACCGCAGAAAAATACAGATTTAGATTTTGATCAATTAAGTCCATATTACGATTTAGAAAGCTTATTCAATATTTATAGTGAACTACAACAAGCAAAAAAGCTGGTTGAGCAAAATGTACAAAGTCAACTTATTATAGATCAATTGTTTATAACGTTAATGAATATTTAAGGGGAAGATTATGCAGCCGCAAATGGGGGGGATTATTCAGGTAAATATTCCTGATAGAGCTACTTTACAAGCAAGCTATATGGGATATGTGCAAGGTGGAGGCCTATTTGTACCATCAAAACAAAAAGTAAAAATGGGACAAGAAATTTTCATTTTAGCTACTTTGCCTGAGCAGTCTCAAAAAATTCCTCTTACGGGTAAGGTGATTTGGATATCGCACAAGCAGAGTGGATTTAAACCTCAAGGTTTTGCTATTCAATTAAGTGGAGATAAGGGAATTTACTATAAAGCTGAGGCAGAAAGAGTTTTGGCTGGTAGTATGTCTCTAGATCGTCCAAGTTATACCATGTAGTCAAATAGGATAAAAAAGTGTTTGTTGATACGCATTGCCATTTAACGATGTTAGATTTAACGCCCTACAACGGTGATCTAGACCTTGCGCTCGCTGCAGCGCGAGCAGAAGGCGTGTCTAAATTTATGGCAATATCCGTTGATCTTGATGACCACATTGCATTAGCAGAAATTGCAAAGAGGCATGAAGATGTTGGATATACGGTAGGGGTACATCCTTGTGAAGATGTCGATACGATGGCACGTGCAACGACCGAACATTTGATCGAGTTAGCTCGATCAGAAAAAGTATGGGCTCTGGGTGAAACTGGATTGGATTATTATCACAGTGCAGATTTTATTGAAGAGCAAAAGGCATGTTTTGCCAGACATATCCAAGCTTCGAAAATTGTAAAAAAACCAGTCGTCGTCCATACGCGTTCAGCAAAGCATGATACGGTAGATATTATTCGTGCTGAAAACTCCACGCATGGAATTTTGCATTGTTTTACCGAAGATTGGGAAACTGCTAAGGCTGTGTTGGATTGTGGTTATTACATTTCTTTTTCAGGTATTGTGTCATTTAAAAATGCACAAGACTTGCGTGATGTAGCTAAACAAGTTCCACTAGATCGACTTTTAATTGAAACAGATAGTCCTTATTTAGCACCTGTGCCATATCGCGGTAAAACAAATGAGCCAAAATATGTGCCTTATGTAGCCAAAGCGCTCAGCGATGTATATGATAAATCGGTTGAGGAAATTGCAATGATCACCTCACAAAATTTTGAGAACTTGCTAAAAGCGATTTAAGTTATAGAAACTATATAAGAGAGTAATTGCGTGAAGATGGATCGTCAGGCTCAGTTCCGAGCAAGAGAAGTATTAATATTTCAGGTTGCGGAGCAATTATTGCTAGAAAATGGCGAAGCTGGAATGACACTTGATGTCTTGGCTGCTGAGCTTGATTTAGCAAAAGGAACTTTGTACAAACACTTTCAAAGTAAAGATGAGTTGTACATGCTATTGATTATCCGTAATGAACGTATGTTACTCGAAATGGTTCAAGATACTGAAAAGGCCTTTCCAGAACATTTGGCCTTTTTTATGCTGCATCATTTACATCATCCTGAACGGACAGTTTTATTTCATCAAATTGAGGAAAAACTTTCGATTACAGCTCAAGGAGTACACCACCTTTTTAATGAGCTTTATCAAGTGCGTAAACAGCGATTACGAATTATCATTCGAATGACAGATCACTATTTAGAATCAATTCAAAGCAATATGACAACTCGAGATTATCTGGCATCTATTTGGTCGTTAACTCATGGTGCAGCAGCTATTCTCAACTCAAGTTTTTATCAACGCTATTTAGGTTCAAGGGACACTTTAAGAGTGGCTTATATTGATCAGGCATTGGCCTTACCTAAACAAAGTGTTGAACAATATGCTTAATAGGTCGATATGAAATCTCAATCACCGCCTAAATCACAAAAAGGTTTTACCCTCATTGAAGTGATGGTGGTGATTGTTATTATGACGATTATGACCTCTCTTGTTGTACTTAATATAGGTGGGGTTGACCAAAAGAAAGCGATGCAAGCAAGAGAGTTATTTTTGCTTGATGCACATAAAATTGGTAAAGAGTCACTTGATCAATCTCGTGTTTTAGCTTTATCTACCTTAAGTGAAACAGACGTTTCTCCATTTTCCTATGAACTCTATGAATACCACGATCAGAGTAAATTACAGGTCCAAGATTTAAAAAACCGTTGGCAAAAATATCCAGAATTTACTACGCGCCAATTGCCTAAACATGTATCGTTTACAGTACAACCTCTAGATGGTCAAACCTATTCAAAAGCTACGAATACAGATTTAGTTGGTGGACAGGCTCCCCAATTAATCTGGTTTGGAAATGGTGAAGCTAAAACAGTTAAAATACAGTTTTACTTTGAACAAAAACCAATTGGTTCAGAAATACAAATTGATCATTTGGGTAAAATAAATGAAATCTAAAGGCTTTACTCTATTAGAAGTAATGGTAGCTTTAGCAATTTTTGCGGTAGCTGCCGTCGCCTTAACTAAAGTGGCCATGCAATATACCCAATCTACCTCAAATGCAATTCTTAGAACAAAAGCTCAGTTTGTGGCAATGAATGAAGTTGCCTTAATGGAGATAAATCAAGAATGGTTGCAAGGAACTCAAAGTAAACAGGTTACTTCTCAAGGTGAAACTTGGCAGATTGATAAATCTGCTGAGTCTACAGTCAGCCCGAATGTTCAGAAAGTAGATTTGCAAATTAGCTTATATGATTCTGATAAAGGGAAAGTTCAAAATGGTATTACCCATTTGGTATTTTTTAATTATCCAATGAAAGTAAAATAATGATAAAAAATAAATATCTTTGCTCGAGAATCCCAGCTTCCCGTCTTACGGCACGATCGAGCAGTGCTCGATTAACTCGCGCCTCAGGATTTACTTTAGTTGAGCTTTTAGTCGCAATTGCAATTTTTGCTGTTCTATCTTTGTTGGGTTGGAAGATTTTTGATTATTTATTAAAAGTTCGTGACCGTAATGCTCAACATGAAGTGCAGTTATTTGAATTACAAGATGCGTATCAACAAGTTTTGCGAGATACACTGCAAATTATACCTTTATCGGCAAATCAAGGGGGACAGCTTCATCCAGCATTAGAGCTTGATAACCAAGTTCTCCATTTTAGTAAGGCTGGTGTTACTGATCCATTAAAACAAGGTTTATCACCTTTTGAGCGTATTGAATATAAATATGATCCTGATCAAAAAAAGCTTTATCGTCTTAAATATAGCAATTTAAATACTTCAAATAGAGAGCAACCATTATCAAGTACGCTGTTGAGCCAAGTCGAACAATTTCAAATTATGGTGCTCACGCCACAAGAAGTGACAAAGTGGCCAGAAATTAATATTGATCCCACAAAACCTGAAGAATTTAGAAAGCTGCCGAAAGGAATAAAAATACAACTCACAGTTGCCGGTGTAAGTTATGAGTGGATTTATAGCTTAAATCAAGGTGATTTATCGCTCTCCAAGCAAGGAGCGCAATAATGTTATTCTATAAAAAAAATCAGCAAGGTGTTGCTTTGCTCACCATTCTAATTATGGTTGCATTGGCTACAATTTTAGCTGCCTCTATTGCAAAGCATCAAACCAATACGATGGAAAATACTGGCTATTTAATGCGTCAAAATCAGTCATTACTCTATGCAAAAAGTGCAGAGGCCTTTTTTTCTGAATTATTAATTCAAGATGCAAACAATGCTGGTAGCGTTGATCATTTAAAAGAAACGTGGGCACAGCCGATGCCACCTTTTCCGATAGAAGATGGATTAGTATCAGGACGTTTACTAGATGAGTCAGGCAAATTTAACCTAAACAATTTGACGACGAATGAAGGTAATGTAAACAAAGCTGCTAAAAATTGGTTTGAGCGGTTACTTGTACGTGTAGGCTTGTCAGCAGAGTTAAGTCAAGCAGTTATTGATTGGCAAGATCCAGATGACGAACCATCTGGGCCTATGGGGGCGGAAAGCAGTTATTATGAAGGCCTTGATCCTAGTTATTTAGCTTCAAATGCTAAATTTCATCGTATTGAAGAGTTAAAGTTAGTAAGAGGTTTTGATGGTAAGAAATATGACTTAATTGCTCCCTATATTTCTGCCTTGCCCGAAAATACAAAAGTGAATATTAATACGGCCCCAGCATTAGTCTTAGCGAGTATGGATCAAAAATTAGATTTAGGGGCGATAGAAAAAGAACTTCAGATGCGCCAACAAAATTTAAAATTCTTTCAAAATATTGATGAATTATGGCAACTGAATGCTTTTTCAACAGTTGATACTCAAAATAGAACTGAGCTGAATAGCCTGTTAGATGTAAAGTCGAGTTTTTTTCAAGCACAAATTGAGGTTGTGCTAAATAATCGGAAAAGACAATTTACAAGTGCACTAATGCGTAATGATAAGCAGGTTTATGTTTATTCTAGAAATATGGCATCATTTAACTAATTGAAAAGTTTTGATTTATTTGTTTAGATCATATTGTTAAAAAAGTCATGGTTAGAAACTTCTCTCATGGCTATATAGAATAAAGATAAATGTTCTATATATTTATCTTCAATATTTCTTCACAAGTCTTATCATACTTTTCGCTAATTGTTTCTAATTGAAAAGTGGTGCGAAGTTTTCGTCTTTTGCTTTATAATAATGTTCCTAGAAGGAATGATCGATTTGGCACATGTTAATTCGTAAGTTATTTAAGTTTGAAAATGCACATGTTGTACGTAACTGTACATCGGATCGTTGTAAGCGATCAATTCATGGACATAGCTATAAAGTCGAATTATTGCTTAAAGCTTCGAAATTAGATCATGGACAAATGGTTTATGATTTTGGGCTTTTAAAAGGGGTAATAAAAGACCTTATTGACAGCTTTGATCATGCAATCTGTTTTTGGGAAAAAGATGATTCTCAATATATTGATGCTTGTCAGACTTTTAGTGCTCGCTGGATTTCTTTACCTGTTTCGCCATCGGCTGAACAGTTCTCTCGTATTTTCTTTTATCTAGCTCAGCAAGTTTTGCAATCAACAATCACTCAAAATGGGGAAGGTGATGTTGAGGTTTATTCAGTTATTGTTCATGAGACTGATACTGGATATGCTCAAAGCTTTATTGAAGATATTCAAAACGAACAAATGGGGATTTTAAGTCTTGATGGAATTGTTTTTTCAGAACAAATTCAGATAGAGTGGGCAAATCCGCAAATGTATGAAGACTTGAAAAAAGGGATGAAATTTAATAATCCTCAAGTTGATTTGCAAGTCGAAGTGTAAATCGAATTACTGTATTTGTAGAATTGAAAATTGATCTAGGATGACATTAATGCAATTAACTGAGCAACAGCAAGATAAACTCAGTAAAGTTCAATTAGAAGAAAGCTGGAAAATATCTTTAGCGCCTTTTTTGTTAAGCCCTCAAATGGATAATTTGCGCGATTTCTTATTTCAAGAGAAACAAGCACAAAAAATAATATATCCGCCGAGTAAACAAATCTTTAGTGCTCTAAATACGACACCCTTGGCTGAGGTGAAAGTCGTTATTTTGGGACAAGATCCATATCATGGACCAAATCAAGCAAATGGATTAAGTTTCTCTGTTCAAAAAGGTATTGCATTACCACCATCTTTACGTAATATTTTTCATGAATTGCATACAGATTTGGGTATTCCAGCCCCTCGCCATGGTGACTTAACGAAATGGGCTAATCAAGGGGTGCTTTTACTGAACAGCGTGCTTACCGTTGAGGCTGGACAGCCAACTTCACATCAAAAGCAAGGTTGGGAAGCATTTACTGATGAAGTCATTGATGTCCTGAATGAGCAAAGAGAACATGTAGTATTTATTTTGTGGGGTGCTTATGCACAGCGCAAAGGACAACGTATAAATAGAGATAAACACTTGGTTTTAACCGCTGCACATCCATCGCCCCTTGCTGCAAACAGAGGAGGTTTTTTTGGATGCAAAGTGTTCTCAAAAACAAATCAATATTTGAAACAACATGGCATTGAGCCCATAGACTGGCAATTGGACGCATGATGAACTCTCCCAATCTAAATAACTATCACCCGGACTTGGTGGTCGAAGAAGCAAAAAACGGCTGGCGTATAGTACGTTTGAATCGTCCTAAATCATTGCATGCTTTAGATGAGTCAATCGTAACGGCATTATTACGTGTATTTGAAGATTTTCGTGATGATGAGAGCGTTAAAGCAATTTGGTTAGATTCAACTACGCCGAAAGCTTTTTGTGCGGGTGGTGACGTTAGAAAATTACGTCAACTTGTTATCAATCAAGAAGTAGATACTGCGAATAAGTTTTTCCAGCAAGAATATGCTTTAGACTTACTCTTACATAATTATGCTAAACCTGTGGTTGTTTGGGGCGAAGGCTACGTTATGGGCGGTGGTTTGGGTCTGTTTATGGCAGCACCATTCCGTCTAGTCACCCCATATTCTCGTTTAGCAATGCCTGAGATTAATATTGGTTTATATCCAGATGTCGGAGCGAGCCGTTTTCTAGCAGATCGTGGTCCAGTAGGTTTGTTTACTGGTTTAACTGGTTCAATCATGACGGCTGCTGGAGCATATAGCATCGGCTGGGCAACACATATTTGTGAAGCACAACGTGATAATGTTTTGCAGAAAGTTTTAAATATTAATTGGGCTCATTATCCTGCTGGGGATTTCCGCGCAATTGATGATACTTTAAATAGTTTACATCGTCCGGTTGCGGCAGGTCCATTACAAAACTCGCTAGACGTGATTCATAGTGTTTGCCGCGGCTTTAATTTTGAGCAAGATTATCAAGCTATTGTGAGTTTGCGTGATGCGAGCAGTGATTGGTTGCGTCAAGCGAGTGAGAACTTACAAAAAGGATCTCCTAGTACTGCTGCTATTACTTGGTTGTTATGGCAATGGGGTAAACAAATACATTCTTGGGACGAAGTCTTTGATCTTGAAGCTCAGATTTCTGAGTGGAAAATTCGTCATCCTGACTTTGTAGAAGGTGTCCGTGCACGCTTGGTTGATAAAGATTTATCACCAGAATGGAAACCATGTGAAGACCTAAGCTTAAGAGGCATATTAGCTGATTGTCCGCCAGTGACTTCAATAGATAGCTGGAATGCTTTGCTTAGACAACATGGTGTGATCACCTAAAATACATGACTGAATATAGTGATGAGTATTGGATGCAGCTTGCTTACGAGCAAGCTGAATTAGCCGCTCAACAGGGTGAGATCCCAGTTGGGGCGGTTGTAGTTAGTCAAAATCGAATGATTGGATCGGGCTATAATGCTCCCATTAGTTTGCTAGATCCCACTGCACATGCAGAAATTCAAGCTATTCGTGCAGCATGCTTATCATTAGATAATTATCGTTTACCTGAAGATGCAACTTTATATGTCACTCTTGAGCCATGCACAATGTGTGTAGGCGCATTAGTACATGCAAGAATCAAACATGTGGTTTTTGGCACAACAGAACCTAAAGCAGGTTCGTTGGTAAGTGCTCGTCAGTTACTGCAACATGGTTATTACAATCACAGATTTACTTTTGAACAAGGTTGTTTACAAGAAAAATGTGCCCAACAACTCAGTCTTTTTTTTAAACAAAGACGCGAGCAAAAGAAACAAGAAAAACAACAGAAAACGTCCTTAAATGATTAAAAAGTAACACGAGCTTATGGCAAACTAACGCGATTTGACTGCCATGATTTTTTTAATAAGGAATATTCAATGCGTAATGTAATTACCGTAAAAAAAGAATTTAATGCTCCTCTTAGTGATGTATTTAACTTGCTATCTAAACATGCAACTTACAATACTGCTTTTGCACCTTTACAAGTTGTACGTGTGAAAGATTCGTCAGATTCTAAAAGACCTGATGGTTTGGGCTCAGTTCGTCGTATGGGATTTGGCCCAATCAAGCCCCTTAAAGAAGAAATTACATTGCTTGAAGAAAATAAAAGTATTGAATATAAATTAATAGACAATCCTTTGATTAAACATCATTTAGGTCGAATCGAGTTTTCTGAAATTACCCCATATATAACTTTAGTTACATACCGCATCGAGCTAACTGCAAAAGCTCCTGTGGTAAGTAAATTAATCCTTGCACAGCTAAAACTAGCCATTACACTAGGCTTTTCGAGATTAGCTAAAGCAATTGCTTCTTAGTGAGAGTTCAATGACAGTTCAAATTATTACTATTGATGGTCCGAGTGGTTCGGGTAAAGGAACATTGGCCGCAAAACTTGCAGCACATTATCAATATCATTTACTCGATTCTGGTGCCTTATATCGTTTATTAGGGTTGTCATTACATAAACACGATTTATTAGAGAAATTAGACAGTCAGCTCGATGAATGCATTCAATATGCACGTCAACTAGATATTAAATTTGAAACTTCCGCAGCAGGCATTCTAGTTTTTCTAGATGGTGAAGATGTATCTCAAACAATTCGTACAGAACGCGTTGGTGAATATGCATCGAAAGTTGCAGCAATTCCAGAGCTTAGACAGGCATTATTTGAGCGACAAAGAGCTTTTGCACAAAATCCTGGCTTAGTTGCAGATGGGCGTGATATGGCAACAGCTATTTTCCCAGAAGCAAATGCAAAAATTTATCTAACGGCTTCAGCTGAGTCGCGTGCCGAGCGAAGAGTAAAACAGTTGCAGGGCATGGGCCTAGATGCTAAAATAAACGACATTTTAGCTAATATACAGGCGCGCGACAAAAGAGATATGGAGCGAGAAGTTGCCCCACTCAAGCCAGCCAGAGACGCTTATATCATTGATAGTTCGGAATTAACGATCGATCAGGTATTTAAGTTAATGGTTGAGTATGTCAATAGCCGTACCATTTAGCAAATAGAATTATCAGTTGACGCATAGCTTGATCAGTCTATAAAGACTATGTTGATACTTAACTAAACCGGCCTTGTCTGATCCAAGACCGCGGAATTTATCAGGTATATCATGACCGAATCTTTTGCAGCCCTCTTTGAAGAAAGTGAATTAAACCTCAACGTTGAAAAGGGTGCAGTCATCCAAGGTGTTGTTGTAAACATCGATAGCGACTGGGTAACTGTTGACACTGGCCTAAAGTCTGAAGGCATTGTTGACCGTGCTGAATTTTTAAATGAACAACGTGAACTTGAAGTTCAGGTTGGTGATACTGTTGACGTAGTTGTTGAAGCTCTTGACAACGGTATGGGTCAAACAGTTTTATCACGTGAAAAAGCTAAGCGTGCTGAAACTTGGACTAAACTTGAAAAAATCTTTGAAGATGGCGAAATCGTTACTGGTGTTATCTCTGGTAAAGTTAAAGGCGGTTTCACTGTTGACATCGGTCCTGTTCGTGCATTCTTACCAGGTTCATTAGTTGACACTCGTCCTATCCGTGACACTACTCACCTTGAAGGTAAAGAGTTAGAGTTTAAAGTAATCAAACTTGATGCTAAACGTAATAACGTTGTTGTATCTCGTCGTGCTGTTATGGAAGCAGAATCTTCTGCTGACCGTGAAGCATTACTTGCTCAACTTGAAGAAGGTCAAACAGTTACAGGTACAATCAAAAACCTTACTGATTACGGCGCATTCGTTGATCTTGGCGGTATTGATGGTCTTCTCCATATCACAGATATGGCTTGGAAACGTATCAAGCACCCTTCAGAAGTTGTTGAAGTTGGTCAAGAAGTTACTGTTAAAGTACTTAAATTTGACCGTGAGCGTAACCGCGTATCTTTAGGCCTTAAGCAATTAGGCGAAGATCCATGGTTAGCGATCATGAACCGTTACCCTAAAGGTTCTATCGTTAAAGCTCGTGTAACTAACTTAACTGACTACGGTTGTTTCGCTGAAATCGCTGAAGGCGTTGAAGGTTTAGTTCACGTTTCTGAAATGGACCACACTAACAAAAACATCCACCCATCTAAAGTTGTTCAGATTGGTGATGAAGTTGATGTTATGGTTCTTGAAGTTGACGAAGAACGTCGTCGTATCAGCCTTGGTATTAAACAAACTCGTGCTAACCCATGGGAAGAGTTTGCTAAAGCTCATGAGAAAGGCGAAAAAGTATCTGGTACTATCAAGTCTATCACTGACTTTGGTATCTTCATTGGCTTGAATGGCGGTATCGACGGTTTAGTACACTTGTCTGATATTTCTTGGAACGAGCAAGGCGAAGAAGCTATTCGTCGTTACAAGAAAGGTGACACTGTTGAAGCTGTTATCTTGTCTGTAGACGCTGAAGGTAACCGTATCAGCCTTGGTATCAAGCAATTGAACAGCGATCCGTTCAATGATTTCTTAGCTGCTAACGAACGTGGTACTTTAGTTAAAGGTACTGTAACTGCAGTTGATGCTCGTGGCGCAACTGTTAAGTTAGCTGACGAAGTAGAAGCTACTCTTAAAGCTTCTGAAATCAACCGTGACCGCGTTGAAGATGCAACTAAATTCTTAGAAGTTGGTCAAGAAGTTGAAGCGAAAATCATCAACGTTGATCGTAAATCTCGCTCTATCAACTTGTCTGTTAAAGCGAAAGACGAAGCTGAAGAGAAAGAAGCAGTTGCTACTTTACGTACAACAACAACAACAAGTCAAGAAAATGGTCCTAAGACTATTGGTGACTTGATCAAAGCACAAATGAAGTAATAGGTTAACAAAGTACAGTTTCATGTAACGGAATTGTACTTTTTATACAAATTACTGTAAACGGTAGCCTAGTATTCAACATACTGCGCTACCGTTTTGTATTTAAACAGGTTATTATCAGACGACATAGAGTAGCAATAAATAACGAGGTCGTAGATGACTACTGAAGCTCTTAATAAGTCTGATTTAATTGAACGCATTGCGCTAAAAAATCCACACTTAGCTGAACCTTTGGTGGAAGAAGCGGTTAAAATTATGATTGATCAAATGATAGAAGCACTATCAACTGATAATCGAATTGAAATCCGTGGTTTTGGTAGCTTTGCTTTACACCACCGTGATCCAAGAGTTGGTCGCAATCCTAAAACAGGAAGATCAGTAGAAGTGGCAGCTAAAGCTGTTCCACATTTCAAACCCGGTAAAGCACTGCGTGACGCAGTCAACGAATCCGGGAAATAAATAAAAATTTATAAGCGGGGTGCCTATGCGTTATATTTTAATTGCATTGCTCATTGTTGTATTTGGTTATTCTTTAGCACTAGTATTGCAAAATCCAACAGAGCTTTCTGTTGATTTGCTATTTACCCAAGTTCCAGCTATGCGATTAGGCTTATTATTGCTACTCACATTAGTACTTGGAACGGTAGTTGGTCTTTTATTAGGTGTGCAAGTTTTCAGAGTGTTTCAAAAAAGCTGGGAAATTAAACGTCTTCGTAAAGATATCGACTATTTGAGAAAAGAACAGATTCAAACTGCTCAATTGGCAGCAGCAGAAGCCGCTGCAAATGTAAGACATGAAAAAACCGTTTTAGATGCTTATCCCCAAGATAAAAATTCTACTCCGTTATAATTCGAACACTACTCTTTATTCACGAGTAAAGAGTAGTATATTTCTTAATTTATTTGCATTTTCTTCTTTTATTTTTCTAAAAATCAGTCCCCATGGCATTATTGTCTCTAAATTTAAAAGCCTTCCTTATACATTCCTTTATTACTTGATGACTTGTCTATTATAATGATGCTGATTTTATGTGATGGAAGAAAGTCTCTTGAGTATCATTGTTGCGTTAGATGCAAAAAGCCAATATGACGCTTTAAAAATTGTTGAACAACTTGATCCTACTTTATGTCGTGTAAAAGTGGGTAAAGAGCTTTTTACTCATGAAGGCCCATCTGTTGTAAAAAAACTTCAAGAACAAAACTTTGAAGTTTTTCTTGATCTTAAATTTCATGATATTCCAAATACTACCGCTCAGGCTGTTTGTGCAGCAGCTGATTTAGGAGTGTGGATGGTCAACGTCCATGCTTCAGGTGGCCGTAAAATGATGGAAACTTGTGTAGAGCGTTTAAAAGCAGGCAACTATCAAACTCAGTTGATTGCGGTCACTGTATTGACGTCAATGGGACGTGAAGATTTAAAAGATATTGGTCTAGATGTTGAACCAGTGGAGCATGTAAAGCGCTTAGCTAAACTCACTAAAGAAAGTGGCTTGGATGGTGTGGTTTGTTCTGCACAAGAAGCTAAAATTCTTCGTGAATTGATTGGACAAGACTTCTCTTTAGTAACACCTGGTATTCGCCCAGAAGGGTCAAATGCGGACGACCAAAAACGTATTGTGACTCCGAAGCAAGCTATGCTTGATGGTTCTACACATTTGGTTATTGGCCGTCCGATTACTAAAGCTGAAAATCCAACAGAAATGTTGAAGTCTATTCTTGCTTCAATTGCTTAAAAATTTAGAAATAAGCTAATTAATAGCGGGGCGAGTAGGCTTAATAATAAGCCGCTCATCATGGCATGTGGTACATAATGTGTACCACATGACTGTTTTACCATAGCTAATGTAACATCCATTGATGTTGCGCCAGCGCTTGAGATAGCAGGACGTGGAAAGCGCCATCCCATTGTATACATTAAAAATATAGCAATAATTTCTCTAAATAAGTCAGTTAATAAAGCGATACCACCTAGTTCTGCCGAGCGCAATTGCGTAAATAAGATACCTGACATTGAGTACCAGCCATAACCTTGTGCTAATGCTAACGTCTCATTCAGTGCAAAATGCTTGCTAAGCAAAAAGTAGTTAAAGAAGCCTGCGATACATGACCCTATAAAAGCGGCTAAAGGTACAATTAAAATTTTCCAGCTTAACCACGTACGGTTGAAGTGGGTGAACGCAAGCTCAATACCAATTAAGAAAATAAATAGTAATAATAAATACCAACTATTAAATGCCATATGTGAATTGAATTGAGTGGCGATAGCTCCTAATAGAACACCGATGCCTAAGGCAAGAAAAGCTTTTGCAATATTCTTTAGAGCATTTACAAAGAGTTGAAGTGAGATTTTTCCTTTCACACTTTGTTTATCAAAAATTGTATAAGCCAATAAACATATAAAAAAAGAACCAAAAGATGTGGTTAGCGCAATGATTATAGCCGGTGGAAGGATGGCAGAAGGATTCTCTATTTGATCAAGTGCCAGTGTTAACTCTAAAGCCACACTTGCTAAGAGAATATAAGAAAAATAGGGCAGTATTTTAAAAATAAACTTTTGGATATTTAAAGATAGTTTGGGTGCTAGAAAATAGCCGGAAGCAAGTGCTAAAAAAATTTGAATGATGAGATAAAAAGATTGCATATAATAATAGGTGGATTGTTTTTAACCCACCTATTATGTCTTGAACATTTTAAGCTGCATAGCTCTGTGCGCTTTTATTTAATAGTATGTAATCTTTAGGATTAACTTTTCGCGTTTCTAACCAGTACTTCCATGTATATGTTGGCCATAGTGAAAAGTTTTTTCCATCAGCAGATTGATACCAGCTACTACAGCCTCCAGCTTGCCACACAGTCCCTTGAAGTTGAGTTTGAACCCGCTCGTTAAAAGCATCTTGAACTTCTGGTTTGATCTCAATTGCTTTTTGCCCAGACTTTTCTACGAGTTGAATGAGTTGTAAAATGTAATTTACTTGAGATTCAATCATAAAAATAACCGAATTATGACCTAATACTGTATTAGGGCCGACTAATTGGAAGAGATTGGGAAAGTTTTTAGTCATAATGCCATAATAACTTTCTGCACCATCTTTCCACGCCTGTTTTAACTCGACTTGATTACGTCCAATACAAGTGAAGTGTTTCAAGTAAATACGTGGGTCAGTAATAAAACCTGTACCGTAAATTAAACAATCAATAGGTCGTTCTTTGCCATCTTTCGTAACAATACTATTTTCTTTAATTTCTTGAATACCATTCGTCACGAGCTCAACATTTTTACGGTTAAATGTAGGGAAGTATTTATTTGAAATAAGAATACGTTTACATCCCATCACAAAGTCTGGTGTGAGTTTTTTTGCTACTTCTTTATCTTTCACTTGGAAGCGAATGAAAGCTTCTGCCAATTTTTGACCATATTTCATAATTTGGGGTTGAACAATGGGTACAACGCGCGACTCATTACTCCAGTAAAGACGACTACGATGAATTTGGCGATAAAGATTAGAAGATTTGAATAATGCTTTACTTAAACCTGAGTATTTGCGTTCATCTCGAGGTATTACCCATGCTGCTGTTCTTTGAAATACATAGAGTTGCTTAACATCTCCAGCTATTTCTGGAATATATTGAATTGCACTACCACCTGTACCAATAGAAGCGACTGATTTACCGTTTAGGTTATAGTCATGCTCCCACTGTGAAGAGTGAAAAACTTTTCCTTTGAATTTTTCGATACCCTGAATATGGGGAATTTGTGGGATGTGTAGGGGGCCTGATGCAAAAACTACAAATTGAGCTTCAATCGAAGGCTGGTTTTTAAAATCAAGAGTCCACACGTGACGCATTTCATCATATTGGACATGAGTTACATCGTGATTGAACTTACAGTAATTTTTAATCTTATATTTTTCTGTAATATCTTGAATATATTGGAAAATTTCTGGTGCTTCAGCATAACGTTTTGACCAGTCAGTTTTGGGAGCAAAAGAGAGGGAGTACATATGAGATTGAACATCACATGCTGCGCCTGGATAGCGATTTTCTCGCCAAGTTCCACCAACATCATTTGATTTTTCTAAAATAACAAAGTCTTGCTGTTGATTTTGCAGTAAACGGATAGCCATTGCTAGGCCACCAAATCCAGCACCAATAATAGCGATTTTAGTTTTTTGAATAGCATCTTGCTTTGCGTTTAGCATTGGAAACCCTGCATAAGCTGAAAAGAGGATTGCATGCAAGACTAACGTTTTTTGATCAGTTTAAACATGATTGGATCGACGTGAAAATTGATAGATTCGGCAATTAATTTTCTTTCTTCTTTATAGTAAAACATTTGAGTCTAGGGAAATTGATAGAAGAATGAAACGGTCGATACTTGGTTTAATGTATTTAATTCAAGGAATGCGCAATGCAGGCATTGATGTCGACTCACGTTTGGCTGGTATAGGAATTAAGGTTGATGCTTTAGATCCGAGTTCCACAATTCATGATCGCCTAGAATGGGATATTCAACAAATTATTAGTGAAAATGTTGAGCCTGAAAAGGGTCTATTTATTGGACAGCATTATGCTTTAGCTGGTTACGGACCATTACTTATGTTGCTTGTAACGAGTAGTGATGTTCAAACTGCATTAAACAAAGGAATCCAATATCAAAGGCTTACTCATTTGTTTGGTGCTTTAGGCCTCTACGAGACTGAGGAACGCACTATTTTAAATTATTTGCCTGTTGATTTGAAAACCCAAGTTGGACAGTTACGGGCACAATGTGAAGTTTCAGGAACTTATAAATTTATTCAAGATATTTATACGATGATGGGATTACAAATGCCCGCTATGCGTATAGAACTTCCATTTGAAAAACCAACTGACTTAGATACTTTATCTCGCTATTTTGCATATTATGGCGATGATGTACATTTTAATGGTAAATATGCGGCATTTAGCCTAAGTAAGGATGTGCTTAAAATCAAAATTCCTTCTGCCGATATCATTACACATCGTATTTATGAATCAAAATGTATTACAGAAATAACAAGATTAAATCAACAAGATCACCAAACTCCACATATCATACAATGTGTGCAAGATTATCTTGAGTTGCAACAAGGAATTATCCCGAGCATGGCGGAGACAGCTTTTGCATTGAAAATGCCTGAAAGGACATTAAGGCATCAATTGCAACAGTTAAATACGAGTTATAAGCAAATTCGTGAACAAATTATCAAGAATAAGGCATTAAAGCTTATGGAATATAGAGAATACTCAATAGAGGTTATTGCCGAATTGCTCGGTTATTCTGAACCAGCGGCATTTAATCATGCATTTAAACGATGGTTTGGACAGAGTCCTCGACAATATGGCAAAGAATCATCGTCGTAATTCTTGATGCTAAAAGCTAATGTGGTTGAACAAAATGTTCGCTATACTCCTATCAGTTAAAATTGAAATAAAACGATATGTTAAATTTAAAATCTTCTCATAGTACTGCATTCTCACCTTCTTCCCCAGCAGAACGCTATGCTGAGGCTTTAGCTTCAGGCCAGTTTATGGCAGATGAAGCGCAAGCACAGGCAGTGCAAGAATTAGATCGCGTATGGAAAGAACTTTTAAACCGTTATAAAGCCTCTAAAAAAGCTTTCCGTCGTTTTCGCCGCCAAACTTCACCTAACGGTGTTTATATGTGGGGTGGAGTAGGTCGTGGAAAAACTTGGCTTATGGATCAATTTTATGAGTCAGTGCCGTTTCGCCGTAAAACACGTATGCATTTTCATCATTTCATGCAACATGTTCATAAAGAGCTAAACAAGCTTTCTGGTCAACGTAATCCACTTGAAATTGTGGCTGACCAAATTTATAAAGATGCAGTCGTTATTTGTTTTGATGAGTTCTTTGTATCAAATGTAACTGATGCAATGATTCTAAGTGATTTATTTCAAAAATTATTTGTTCGTGGTGTGACATTAATTGCTACATCAAACATTGCACCAGACGGTTTATATAAAAACGGTATTCATCGTGATCGCTTTTTACCAACAATTGAAATGGTTAAAAAGAATTGCACTGTTTTAAATGTAGATGCAGGTGTGGATTATCGTTTACGTGTCTTAAAACAAGCTCAATTATTTAAGTCGCCATTAAGTAATGAAGTCCAAAGTTGGATGTCGGAACGTTTTAGCGCTTTAACGCATACACAAGCTCATTCTCAAGAACCAATTGTAATTAATAATCGTGTTGTCGAGACTCTAGGACATACCGAAGATGTGTTGTGGTGTGAGTTTTCTGAACTTTGCTTTAAACCGCGTAGCCCAGCAGATTTTATTGAAATTGCAAATATCTATAATACGGTTCTGGTAAGTAATGTTCCGCATTTAACAGATTTCCTGTCTGAAGGTACACGTCGTTTTATTTATTTAGTCGATGAATTTTATGACCGTGGAGTAAAATTACTTTTAACTTCTCAAGATAGTATTATTGATATTTATCAAGGTGAAAAGTTAGCATTTGAAATTGAGCGTACTCGTTCGCGTTTGTTAGAAATGCAATCGGATGAATATTTGCATTCAGAACATCGTCATATTGATGAAGCTAAAAACGCATAAGAAATAGATATGAAAAGCGCTCTAGATTGAGCGCTTTTTTTACAACAAAAATAGATAAATTTAGTTAAATAATGCTTTTTCAGGCTGCAAAGTTTGATATAACTAAATACGCTTTAGAAAAATAAGATAGTGAAATTTTTTGTCTGTTAACAAAAAGTCTAGTTTCAGTATCTTTAAATATTGAATAAATTGTTGGGAATCCTAGTTAGAATTTTAATATTTCCTATATAGGAAAATTTATCTTTGTCAATATTTTTACAAGGGAAAATGCTCACTATTTAGGAATGTGATATTAGTATTCAGCTTAATTTAAATCGGTATACTAGGATTCTCTTGGTATAAAAAGTAGCAACTTCAGGAAAGACAATGACTGCACGTATTCAAAAAGGCAAGTTAGCGATTGCTAAAGAACTTTACGATTTTATCGAAAATGAAGCTTTACCAGGTTCTGGTTTAGATAGTGAAACTTACTGGAAGAACTTTGAGCAAGTTGTTGTCGATCTTAGCCCAAAAAATAAAGCATTATTGGCTAAGCGTGATGAATTACAAGCAAAAATTGATGAATGGCACCGTAACAATAAATTTGAATTAGGTGCTTATAAGGCGTTCTTAACTGAAATTGGTTATTTATTGCCAGAAGTTGAAGACTTTCAAATTACAACTGAAAATGTTGATGAAGAAATCGCATTATTGGCAGGGCCGCAGTTAGTTGTACCTGTACGTAATGCTCGTTATTGCTTAAATGCAGCGAATGCTCGTTGGGGCTCTTTATATGATGCACTTTACGGCTTCGATGTAATTTCTGAAGAAGGCGGAGCTGAAAAAGGGAAAGGATATAATCCTGTACGTGGTGCAAAAGTAATTGAGTTTGCTAAAAATTTCTTAAATGAAGTTTTCCCACTCGCAGAAGGCTCACATGCAGATGCGACAAAATATGCAATTGAGCAAAATAAACTTGTTGTGACTTTGAAAGATGGTTCAAAAACAGGTTTAGCTCATGAAGCTCAGTTCGTTGGTTTCAACGGTGAAGAAGCGAATCCTACGGAAATTGTTCTTTTAAGTAATGGTCTTCATGTCATTATCGAAATTGATGCATCTAGCCCAATTGGTCAAACTGATTTAGCGGGTGTTAAAGATTTAACATTTGAAGCGGCTGTAACTACTATTCAGGATTTAGAAGATTCTGTTGCAGCAGTAGATGCTGAAGAAAAAGTTGAAGGCTACCGTAACTGGTTAGGTTTAATGAAGGGTACGCTTCAAGAGTCTATCGAGAAAAATGGTAAAACAATTGTTCGTGATTTAAATAAAGATCGCGAAATTAAGAACTTAATTGGTGGCACTACAAAACTTCATGGTCGTTCACTTATGTTACTTCGTAACGTAGGTCACTTGATGACTAACCCAGCTATTTTGGTAGATGGTGAAGAGATTTTCGAAGGTATTATGGATGCATTGGTAACACCATTGTTATCAGTTGCGGACATTCGTAGTGAAAACGAAAACAAGAACTCTCGTAAAGGTTCTATGTATATTGTTAAGCCAAAAATGCATGGTCCAGAAGAAGTTGCATTTGCTGTAGAGCTATTTGAACGTGCTGAACAGGCGATTGGATTACCACCTAAATCGTTAAAAATCGGTATTATGGATGAAGAGCGCCGTACATCTGTAAACTTGAAGAACTGTATTGCTGCTGCAAAAGATCGCACGATCTTTATTAATACTGGTTTCATGGACCGTACTGGTGATGAAATTCATACGTCAATGGAAGCTGCACCAGTTGTGCGTAAAGAAGCTGTAAAAACACAAAAATGGATTGCTGCTTACGAAAACCGTAACGTTGCAATTGGTTTGAAGTCTGGGTTACAAGGTAAAGCACAAATTGGTAAAGGCATGTGGCCAAAACCAGATAGCATGAAAGATATGTTGGCAACTAAAGCTGCACATCCAAATGCAGGTGCTTCATGTGCTTGGGTTCCATCTCCAGCAGGTGCAGTGCTTCATGCGATGCATTACCATCAAGTGAATGTTAAAGCACGTCAAGATCAGTTGAAAACTGAAGAAATGTTGTCATTAGATGACTTGTTGACTCCTCCGTTTGCACCAGAAACAAACTGGTCAGCAGAAGAAATCAACAATGAGCTTGAAAATAACTGCCAAGGTATTTTAGGTTACGTTGTTCGTTGGGTTGACTTAGGTGTAGGTTGTTCGAAAGTTCCTGACATTAATAACGTAGGTTTAATGGAAGACCGTGCAACATTACGTATTTCTTCTCAACACGTTGCAAACTGGTTACGTCACGGTATTGTGACTCGTGAACAAGTTGAAGAAGTGCTTAAACGCATGGCAAAAATTGTTGATGAGCAAAACGCGAATGACCCGTTGTATAAACCAATGGCTGCTAATTTTGAAACCAACATTGCTTTCCAAGCAGCTTCTGACCTTATCTTCAAAGGTTGTGAACAGCCTTCAGGTTATACTGAGCCGTTACTTCATGCTGCTCGTTTAAAGTTAAAAGGTTATACAGGTGACTAATTTTAACCTGTCATAAAAAAAGCCTCTTCGGAGGCTTTTTTGTTCTCGGTATATTTTTTGCTTAAACTAAGAAAATGTATCTCTAAAGGATTTTTGAATTTGATTAATTTGAAAAGTTTAGATCGTAAGAATTGGATTCAATGTGCAAGATTATCATTGGATGAATCTCAAAAAGACTATGTTGCACCAAATGTATATTCTATTGCTGAGTCTAAAGTGGAAGAACATTACTGTCCAAGAGTGATCTGTTTCAATAATGACGTCATTGGGTTCTTAATGTATTGTGTCGAAACTGATCCACCTGATAAGACATTATTTTGGTTGTTTCGTTTTATGATTGATAAAAATAATCAAGCTAAAGGTTATGGTACCGCAGCGTTGCAAATGGCAATTGATGAAATATTTTCAAAAGGAGCTAAACGCATTCGAACTATGTATAAATCCTCTAATCATTGTGCTGAAAAACTTTATAAAAAATTGGGTTTTATCGAAACTGGAGAATATGATGAATGTGGAGATATTATTTTAGAGTTGAATATTTCCCTTCAAAAAAACGCTAACTGAAAATTCCAGTTAGCGTATGAAGTAATAGAATAGATTTAAAAGCAATATTAGTTACTGCTCACAATTCCAATTTTGGTGACACCTAAACGCTGCGCTGTAGCCATGACCATAGCTACATTTTTATATTCAGCCATTTGATCTGGTTTAAGTTTGATCTGGTCTTGATCTTTTTTGGCAACCACACCTTGAAATAAAGTCTCTAGTGCCGTGCGGTCAGAAACCTGCTGGTTATTCCAAAACACTTTACCTGCTGCGTCAATTTTCACATCAATTACTTCAGGTGGCTTTTCATTGGTTGGTGGCGGTGTGCCGTTTGGCAAATTAATATTAATCGCGTTGTTTGGTGCAGGAATGGTAATAATGAACATAATAATAAGTACCAACATGACATCAATAAGAGGTGTCATGTTGACCTCCAACATCACATCGTCATCATTATTTGAACCGACATTCATACCCATAAAATTCTCCTTAAAATAATTACTGGGAGGCTGGAGGGGTAGTAACAAATGCAATTTTGCCAATACCAGCTTGTTTGGTCGTACTAATGACCTGATCTATTGCCTCAAAATGAGTAAGTTGATCTCCACGAATATGAACTTCTGGCTGAGGCCTTTTTTGTGCAACTGCTTGAAGCTTTGATAGCAATATTTCTTTATTAGGCACATAGCTTTCATTCCAGAAAATATCTCCTTTCTTGTTCACAGAAAGTTGAATATTTTCAGGTGTGGTGGCATATGGAGTATTTTTTTCTTCTGGCAGTTTCACTGGAACCGTATGTGTAACTACCGGAATCGTAATTAGAAAAATAATAAGTAAAACCAACATGACATCAACTAGAGGCGTTGTATTAATTGCGCCAATCATTTCATCGTCATCTTCAGAACCAACACTCATACCCATAACGTTTGCTCCTCGTTATTTAATGCTGCGGTTAACCGAATTATTGGTATTAATTTCCCCGCTTAATAAAACTGCGTGTAAATCTGAACCAAACGAACGAACATTTTCCATAACGGCTTTATTACGGCGAGTCAGCCAGTTGTAACCAAGTACAGCAGGTACTGCGACTGCCAGACCAATAGCTGTCATAATTAAAGCTTCACCGACAGGACCAGCAACTTTATCAATAGATGCCTGACCTGAAATTCCGATGGCTGTTAATGCATGATAAATTCCCCAAACCGTACCAAAAAGACCAACAAATGGTGCCGTAGATCCAACTGTTGCCAAAAAGGCTAAACCACCACCTAAGTGATTTTGTATTTTTTCAATTGCACGTTGAATTGATATGCTCACCCATGTATTAAAATCGATTCGTTCAAGTAAAGAACCGCCGTGCGATTTGGTTGAGTTAATGCCTTTTTCTGCAATAAAGCGATAGGCGCTACTTTGCTCTAAATTATCAGCTGCATTATCTAGGGAAGTTGCTTCCCAAAAACTTTTCTCTGCCTCTTTGCCTTGGCGTTTTACTTTAGCTTGTTGTAAGAATTTAGAGACAATGATGTACCACGTACCAATAGACATCAGTACTAATATAAATAAGGTAGATTTAGCGACTAAGTCTCCTTCACGCCAAAGAGCTTCTAGACCATAAGGGTTTTTAACAGTTTCGCTTGTTGCTGGTTTCGGTGGTGGAGTAGGAGTATTTGCATTTGAAGTTGCTTCAGTGGTTGCTGTTGCAACAGGAGCATTATTCGTTTCTTCTGCAAAAACTGTACTTAATGGAAGCAATGAACATGCTGCGATTAAACTTGCAGAAGCGAAACGTACGATTGGTTGAGTTGATTTTTTCATCATATTATCTCCAATATTTTTTAATTTCTTACTAATTCAGTTGTTTATTCAATTACGAATGGATATTCAATTTCATACCAGTCTTGCTGAGGCATGCCGTCTTTCATTGCTGGTTTGAACGTACATAAGCTGTAAGCTTTAGTTGCCGCTTTATCTAAGGTTTTGCTGCCACTTGATTTTTTTACTTTTGCATCAATGACTTTGCCTGAAGTATCAACCAAAACACGTATACGCACGGTACCTTGTTCTTCATTCATCAGTGCTTCACGTGGATATTCCGGTTTTTCACAGCCAGCAGAGCCTTCCGAAACACCGCGAGTTACGCCAGCTGGTTTAGGAGCAGGGGCAGCTGCCACTGGAGCCGGTGCGGCAACAGGGCTTGGTGATGGGGTGCTAGGTGCAGCAGGAGCTGGGGTAGCCACTTTAGTTGCTTGAGTTACTGGAGTTGTTTTTTGTACAGGCGTCACTTTTTCGACCTGTTTCACTGGCTCAGGAACCTTGGCAACTTTTTCTACCATTTTTGGTGGTTCAGGCGGTTTTTCCTTGGGTTTTGGCTCCTCTGGTTTTGGTGGAGGAGGCGGTTTAATATCTTGAATAATTTGTAATTCCACAGGTTTTTCTGCTGGTTTTTGAATATTGTTTGCTAAACCTGACATCAGAATATAGGCAACAATAAGATGCAGAAAAAGTACTGCGGCAATACCAATAAGGCGCTTTGCAGATTTATTTTCTATGTCTGTAAAAGTCATGCCCATAGTTACTCCTGAAACTTGAGACAAACAATTCTTAAATTAATGTTTGACTAAGGGTGAGTATTCGGTCTGCAAACACGATGTTTAAAGTCATGTTTGCAGAACAACCATTTAGAACTTATATGTACCTCGGACAAAGTACGTACGCCCTAAAGGATCTGCGTAACGTGGGTCATATCCCATTTGAAAGTTATCAATTACATTAGAAGCAGGAGGGTCTTCATCAAAAATATTTTTAATACCAGCGGTCACTTCTAGATTTTTAAAGCCTTTATAAGTGCCTGAAATGTTGTATGTTGTATAGTCGCTAACTCTATGGTTTTGGTCATTAGCATTTTGATCTTGGTACCCACGAGAGAAGTTTTGTTGCAGGTTTAAAGCCCAGTTTTCATAATTCCAATTTAGGTTTGCAGTATGTTTCCATCGCAGAATAATAGATTGATAGTCTAAGCCGCTATATGACCCAGCAACACCTATCCATTCTCCATTTGGCTCGGCTTGGTATTTGTAGTCTGTTATATATGTACCATCAATGTTGAAACCGAAACGACCTGTAGCAGTCATTGGAGAAACCCAACTTAAGCCAACGTCGAAACCTGAAGTTTTAATTCCACCTAAATTTTGTTGTGTTGTAATAATATAATCTAATGAGCCATCAGGATTACGTACAAATTTGTCTGCATATTTCACAGGATCATTAAAAATAGCAGTTTCCGAAAGTGTAGCAATTTGCTTGTCGACTTCAATATTGAAGTAATCAAGAGTGAAGGCTAAATTTTTAATTGGTTCAAATACTAAGCCAGCAGTAAAAGACTTTGACTCTTCCGGATCTAGAGTTTTATTACCTCCATTTTGTCTGTCAAATTGCATATTACAATCGCGTTCTTTTTTTCCTCCTGGTTGAATAACTCCACCAGGGCAAAGCACTGGATCGTCATATGCCGCACCTGTGTTTGTTACTGAATTTGGCCCATTCACTTCCCAAAGTGTTGGAGCTCTGAAGCCCGTACTATAAGTTGTACGGAACATTAACTGTTTAATAGGTTCCCAACGAAGTGCAAATTTTGGATTAAAAGTATCACCAAAATCGTTGTAGTCATCGTAACGAGCGGCAATTTGAGCTTCTAAAGTTTTAAGAAGTGGGATATGAAATTCGGTAAATACCGATTTAATATTACGATCACCAGTATTTACTGGTTCATCAGGATCGACACCTGTACTAGGTGCGACTCGGGCAACATCAGTAACGACTTTTGAAGTCCAATCTTCATAACGATAGCTTGCTCCAACCGCAAAACCAACGTCACCAGCTGGTAATTTAAATATAGGTCGACTTGCAGTGAAATCAACGGTAGTTGTATCTAGGTTGGCTTTTAAGTATTTACCTTCAACTCCTAACTCATTCCATGCATTAGCATCTTCAGGGTTTTGTGGCCCGAATGGGTTTAAAATACCATTGTTTAAAGCTTCTTGTGTTTTATCAAAGTTTAAATAGCCACTTACGATAGCATCCGATGCACTACTATGGGCATAGGTAACGCCTGAATTAATATCCCAACCATGAGTTTCACCCTCAATACCAGCAAACAATCTATGAGATTGGTTAATACTGTTACTTATACGATTACCTGATTGTGAACGCAGATATAGAGGGATAGTTCCCTTAGCGCCTGCTAAAGCTGGAGTTATGCCGTTTCCTGGATAATATTTACTACTAGAGTCAAGCGTCAGATCAAAAAATACATCTGGCGCAACTGAAGTAGTGACTTCACTTCTTGCATATAAATATTCTGCAATCGCATTAAAGTTATCATTCAGTTTAAAAGTAGCTCGGCCCATAGCTGAGATGTCTTCTGTTTTTGGAACAATTCCAATCACTGCTTGGCTATTGTATCTACAAGTTTCACCATCGGTGCTCGCTACTAAAGGGTCATTACCACACCCCGTAGCTGCATAGGGATTACCTAAACCAGGGACATTGGCAGGGAATGAACCACTACTGGTTCTATTGACACCTAATTCGGGTAATATCCCTCCACGCCGACTAACTTTACGGTCTTTGGCCATGACATCATCGCCTTTGCGATAGTCCACCACACCAAAAACGTTATAGCCATTTTCATCTAGGTCACCGAAGCCACCAAAGATACTATAGTCTTGTTGCTCACCGCCTTTTTCTTCAGGTTTTTGATAGCCAGCGGTTAGGTTAAGTCCTGTAAACTGCTTTTTGGTAATAAAGTTAATTACCCCGCCAATTGCATCTGTTCCATAAATGGAAGAGGCACCATCTCTTAAAACCTCGATTCGGTCTAACATGGCGAGTGGAATAATATTTAAGTTTGTGACGCCGCTATCATAAGCATTTGCAGCTAATCGACGACCATTAAGTAAAACAAGTGTTTTATTGGCACCTAAGGCTCTCAGGTTTGCTGCCGAACCAGCTGTTTTACTTGCACCTACGTTGCTGGCGGTAACAAAGTTCGATTGGTTTGCACTAATTTTTGCTAAAGCTTCTTCAGTTGTGGTCACCCCTTGTTTTAAAATTTCATCGACTTTTACAATGGTAATGGGTGAAGCGCTTTGAGCTGTAACTCCCTTGATTGAAGAGCCTGTCACAGCAACTTTTACAACTTTGACGGGTTTATCATCATTGCTTGATTGTTCTGTTTCTGCTGCTTGCGCCATGGTAAGACACATCATGCTTAAACTAAGGGTACTTAATTTAAGAATTGTTTTGCCGATCTTGGGGGTTACCTGAGATCGAACATTGTATTTTTTTTTCATCGTGGATTTGATCCCTTTTTGTTGTAGTTAGCGATATTGCTGAAAAGTCTTTAAGCAAAGCAAGTGCCAACTATATATTTTTCTTTTTTTAGTTTATGCAAAATATTGATATATATTGATTTTATTATGTTTGTGATGGGGTTTTAGGGTTTTATATCTATTAAAAAAATTTTCCATTTGGTAATTTTTTTTATGTTGGCTAAAAGTTCCAAAATTATTTGTATAAAAAATAATCATTATTGGATTGTTCATGTATTGGTTTTTTACTTTTGTATCTTTTTAGAACTTTTTGAAATGTAATTGTATAATGTAACATTTCTTTTAAATTATATTTTTTTGATATAAATTATTGGTTTGATATAGTGTTAGTTGTTTAAACGATAAAAAAATTATGAACTAGAATGAAACATTTATGACTTTTAATTGTGCAATATAGGCTAACGATGCATAAGTTATATAAATATAATATTTGGCAAAAACTTACTTTTATTTATATAGTCCCAGAAGTTTTAAGTGCCTAATTAAAATGTAAATTTTAAATATTTTTATAGGGATTACTCTTGATCATAAAATATGGCATGAAATTCGCTTTATATTAGATAGTTACAGCTTTCTAATTTTATTGTGATGTTTTCCATTTGATCAAATAAAAGATTGAATAGAAAGGTTAATAATTTATAAAGAAGAAAGTAGTCCGTTGAGAAAGAACTTTTCTTATGCGGATTTAGATGTTACTCAAAAGGATAATATCTTTAAAATATTAATTAAGTAGGTAGGAACTTGAAATTAAAAATTTTTAAGCTCGCCATTTTAAGTCTGGCTATTACATCAGTTTCTTGTGCTTTCGCCCAAACGCCTGCACAACCAAACAAAATATTACATGTTGCTTATGAGGCGCCTGACGATGGTTTTGACATGGTTAAAACCACCAATTTTTATAGTGCCAGTATTGCTGAAGCAATTTTTGAACCTTTGCTCAAATATGATTATCTGGCACGTCCAGTACAGCTAGCTCCTTATACGGCTGAAAGCCTACCTAAGGTTGAACAAGACGGTAAAGTTTATACATTTAAAATTAAGCCAGGTATTTATTTTACCAATGACCCTGCCTTTAAAGGTAAGCGCCGTGAACTGGTGGCAGAAGATTATGTTTATGCAATTAAACGTATTTTAGACCCTAAAAATAGAGCACCTTCTGTTTCTTTTATTGAGGGTAAATTGTTAGGTGCCGATGCCGTTGTAGCTCAAGCAAAGAAAACTGGAAAATTTGATTACGCTGCACCTATTGCAGGAATTAAAGCACTTGATCGATATACTCTACAATTCACCTTAACTCGGCAAGACTTTAATTTTCCTTATATTCTTGCCTATATTACATTTGGTGGCGTTGCTAAAGAGGTTGTTGATTATTACGGTGATCGGATTGGTATGCATCCGGTCGGCACTGGACCTTACATGTTAAGTAAATATGTACCTCGAAGTAAGGTCGAACTGGTTGCCAATCCTGATTATCGGGGTTTTGACTGGAACTTTAAATCAACAGGAACGCCGTGGGATAACCAGCTTGTTAAAGAAATGAGCGGTAAGAAAATGCCGCAAGTTGGTAAAGTTGTAGTCAGTATTATTGAAGAACAACAGTCTCGATGGTTAGCTCTTCAGTCTGGTCAATTGGATTTTGATAGACTTACTGCGAATGCAGTTCCTCAAGCTTTAGAGGGGGGCGAACTTAAAGCGTCTTTTCAAAAAAGAGGAATTAAGCATTTCCCTAATAAAGAACCTGAAATTACCTATACGATGATGAACATGCATGATCCGGTCATTGGTGGTTTTAGCCCAGAAAAGATCGCTCTTCGTAGAGCAATTACGTTAGCATACGATCAAAAAGAAAGTATACGACAGGCTTATAAAGGCCAAGCTGTTAGAGCAGAAATGTTCATACCTGAAGGTGTAAATGGCTATAACCCGAAGTACAAAAGTAGCGTAGGATACAATCCGCTATTGGCGAATAAACTACTTGATTATTATGGTTATAAAAAAGGGGCTGATGGCTACAGAAACTTGCCAAACGGAAAACCTTTAGTTTTAAAAATTAATAATGAAAATAGCTCAGCATCGGTTATTCATGCCGAACTGTGGAAAAAAAATCTGGATGCCATTGGTATTCGTGCGGACTTCAATGTGAGTAACTTTGCAGATAACTTAAAAGCCGCGACGCAATGCAAATATATGATTTGGAGTGGAGCATGGATTGCTGACTATCCTGAAGGAGATAATTTTGCACAATTACTTTATGGTCCAAATGCAGGTCAAGGAAACCATGCGTGTTACCAGTCAAAAACATACGATGCTCTTTATAATCAAGTCACCCATTTACCACCGCAACAACGTCTACCATATTATGAAAAGCTTAACCGCCAGATTGAAGCTGACAATCCGTGGATTATTCATGTAACTCGAATTCGTAACTGGTTGATACAACCACAAGTTCAGGGTTTTAAACCTCACCCAATGATGAATACAAACTGGCAATATCTTGATATTACCCCTGTTAAAAAATAATTTTAGATAAAGATAAATATGACTGAAAATTTAATAAAACAGCTCAAGCATTGTAGTGTCGGTTTGTTATTTGCCAGTTTGGCATTAACTGGATCTACGACTATATTTGCAAAAAGTCCAGCCGATCCAAATAAAGTTTTACGTTATGTGTTCCCGACGGCTGAAACAGGTTTCGACCCAGCTTATATCCATGATTTATATTCGGCGCATGTAACCACTTCGATATTTGAAACTTTATATACCTATGACTATTTAGCAAGGCCCGCAAAACTTGTTCCGCAAATAGCCACAGCCATGCCGGAAGTCAGTGCTGATGGCCTGACTTATACCATTCATATTAAAAAAGGTATTTATTTTACGCCAGATCCGGTCTTTAAAGGTAAACCGAGAGAATTAACAGCAAACGATTATGCGTACTCTTTTAAGCGGTTATTAGACCCAAATTTACGCTCACCAAATAGCTGGTTGTTAGAGAGTAAAATTGAAGGTATGGATGCATTAGTAAAAGCAGCCAATAAAACTGGAAAATTTAACTATGACCAAAGCGTAAGTGGTTTACAAACGCCAGATAGATATACTTTAGTGATTCGTTTAGTTCAGCCAGATTATAACTTTCCTTTATTACTTGCACATGACCCTACAGGTGCGGTGGCACGTGAAGTCATCGAAAAATATAAAGATAAAGCAGGGTATGTGATGGGCCATCCTGTAGGAACTGGACCTTATATACTCAATAAATGGGTGCCTGCTTCACGTATTGTTTTAAAAACGAATCCTGATTTCCGCGGTTTTACTTGGAACTTTGCTGCCAGTAGTTCTGAGGATGAGGCAATTGTGAAGCGCCTTAAAGGTAAAAAAATGCCTCAAATAGGCACAATTGATATTCAGGTTATGGAAGAAAATCAATCACGATGGTTGGCATTTCAGCGTGGTGAAATTGATATATTTCAGCTTGAAGGTCAACTGGTCGCAAAAGCAATTAAAGACGGTAAATTAAGACCTGAACTTGCTAAAGAAGGTGTGCATTTATCTCGTATTGTCGATCCTGAAATTAGCTATATTTATTGGAACCTTAAAAATCCAGTCGTAGGCGGAATGAGTAAAGAAAAAATTGCATTACGTCGTGCAATTGCAATGTCCCGCTCACTAGATCAAGAAATTAAATTAGTAAGAAATGATGATGCTCAGCGTTTAGATTTTCCAGTTCCACCAGGGGTAGTGGGCAACGATCCACAGTATAGAAGCAGTACGCCATATTCTGTGAAAGCAGCAAACTTATTATTAGATCGATATCACTATAAAAAAGATGCATCAGGTTGGCGTACACAACCAGACGGAAAGCCTTTGGTCATTGAATATATGGCGCGCAGTGACAGTATTGGGCAGCAAAGTGCTGAACTTTGGAAAAAGAACTTTGATAGTTTAAATATTCGCATGGTCTTTAAACCTATGCTTTTTGCAGACCTCATTCGTGCGCAAAAACAGTGTGAAGGTATGTTCGGGTCTTCGGCATGGATAGCCGATTATCCTGATGGCGATAATTTTATGCAGAATTTTTATGGTCCCAATACGCATATGACGAACTGGTCTTGTGGTTCGATTCCAGAGTTTGACCAGTTGTATCGTCAGACACAACAAATGCAAGCTGGTCCTGAAAGAGATGCACTTTATCGAAAAATGACACGCTTGTTAGAAGTGTATATGCCAGTGCAAGTGTCTTATGCGCGTTACCGAAATATGTTGGCCCAGCCACAAATTATTGGATATAAGAAGCATCCAATTTTACATGCTGAGTGGATGTACATTGATATTGATACACATACTAAATCTAATCATTAAATGAAAAAAAATTGGAGATATGATGAAAAAAAATGCACTGAAAATGACTACTTTATGTATGTTGGCAATAGGCATAAGTCAGTTTGCAGCGGCAGAGACAACACGTCCTACTTTGCCATTACTTAAAGCCCAACAACTTCCAGCATGGTGCGATGCTAATTTAAAAAAGATTCAGCAACAGATTACAGTTTTTGAAAAAACACCTATTAAAGATAATGCAGCAGCGGCGCCTATATTGGCAAAATGGGATAAAATTTTTGCGCATTTTGAAGATTTCTCAGGTCCGATAAGTCTATATAGTAATGTAGACCCAGATGCAAAGTTACGTAAGGCAGCAGAAGACTGTGAAATCAAAATTAATCAGTTTCACACTGATATATTTCAGAACCCAAAGCTATATAACCTAATTAAAAATGCACAAGCAACAGACCCAATTGACCAAAAATACCGTCAAGATATTTTAAGCCAATTTGAAGACACAGGCGTTCAACTTGAACCTGTAAAACGTGCAAGAATGAAGGCTATTCTGGATGAGTTGACTAAACTTGAACAAGAATATGCCCGCAAAATCCGCGATAATCCAGAGAAACTTGAATTTACTCCTGAAGAGATGAAGGGGTTACCCGAAAGTTATATTTCAGCATTAAAGAAAAATTCTAAAGGCAATTATTTATTAGGATTTGAATATCCTGAATATCGTCCTTTTATGGAATTGGCAGATAATGATGATGCCCGAAAAAGATATCAGATTGCCTTTACTCGACGCGGTACTGAGCAAAATTTAAAACTACTCAAACAAGCAATTGATTTGCGTTATGAGCTTGCGCAGTTATTTGGAAAAGCAAGTTATGCAGATTGGGTTTTAAAAGACCGTATGGCTAAAACGCCTGAGGCTGTAAATCAATTTTTAGCAGAAGTACAAAAAACAGTAGCACCACTTGAACGCAAAGAAGTAGAAGAACTGCGTGAATTTAAAGCACAAACTTTAAAAACCCCATTAGAAAAAACCGAGATCACACGTTGGAGTGAAGCTTACTGGAGCGAAAAACTTCGTAAGAATAAATATCAGATTGATCAAGAAAAGCTTCGTGATTACTTTCCAACTTTAGCTGCTCAAAAATGGTTGTTTGCCATTTCATCTGACCTTTATGGTATTGATTTTAAACCTGTCAAAGTTAAAGCATGGCAGAGCGAAGTTGAATATTACGATGTAGTTGATAAAAAGACAGGCAAACTTTTGGGTGGCTTATATATGGATAAATTCCCTCGTGAAGGGAAGTATGGCCATGCGGCCGTTTGGGGAGTATACGGTGGCAGTACTTTAACCAACCGCTTACCCGTTTCAGCATTAGTCACCAACTTTAACCGTAAAGGATTAAACAGTGATGAGCTAGAAACTTTTGTTCATGAGTTTGGTCATGCTTTACATGGCATTTTATCAAATACACGTTATGCCAGTCAGTCTGGAACATCTGTAGAGCGTGATTTTGTAGAAGCACCGTCTCAAATGTATGAAGAGTGGGCACGCCGTAAAGAAACCTTATCTAAAGTGGCTGATTATTGTGATCCAGCATGTCCACGTGTTGATGATGAATTAATTGCCCGTTTAAAAGCAGTACATAACTATGGACGTGGCTTGCGTTATGCGCGTCAGACTCTTTATGCACAGTACGATATGTCACTTCATACTGCGGATGCTTTAAAAGTAAACCCTTTAGAAAATTGGCAAAAAATGGAAGCTGCTACAGCTTTAGGTTATGTACCAACAACAGAGTTTCCAGGGCAATTCGGACATTTGATGGGTGGTTATCAAGCAGGCTATTACGGTTATATGTGGTCTGAAGTTTTAGCTTTAGACATGCTTTCTGCTTATGGTGACAACCTTAATAATCCGCAAGTTGGGCAGCGTTACCGTCAAACGATTTTATCGCAGGGTAGTCAAAAACCAGCAGCTGAGCTAGTGAAAGATTTTCTTGGTCGTGAACCTGACAATAAAGCATTCTTTAATGAAATTACCGGACAACGGGTTAAATAAGGAATTATCACTATGCTGGCATATGTTATTCGGCGTTTATGGCAGATGATTCCAACCATGTTGGGGGTAGTCTTACTTATTTTTATTCTTTTTAACTGGGTCGGTGGCGATCCTGCCTATATCTTAGCAGGCAAGATGTCCAATCCTGAGCAGATCGAAAACATTCGTAAGCAACTGGGTGTCGATCAGCCGTATTACGTTCAACTTTGGATTTTCATTAAACAAATACTGACTTTTGACTATGGCGCAAGTTGGAGTACGGGTGAACCTGTTTCGCAAATTATTTTAACTCGATTAGGGCCATCGCTCACGCTTTTAATTCCGCTCACTATTTTACAGACGGTTATTTCAATTATTTTGGCATTGGCTGTTGCAGCGGTACGTGGCTCTCTAACAGACCGTATGGTCATGATGCTATGTACTATTGCGATGTCGATCAGTATTTTAGTTTACATCATTGTTTTTCAATATGTTCTGGCTTATCAGCTGAGCTGGTTTCCTGTGCAAGGCTGGAGTGACACTTTTTCCGAGAATTTATTTAAATTTGCCTTACTTCCAATTTTAATCATGTTGGTTGTGAGTATTGCACCGACTTTACGTTTATATCGTAGCTTTGTGCTTGATGAAATTAATCAGGATTATGTTCGAACAGCACGTGCCAAAGGTGTAGGTGAAAGTCGAATTTTAGGTGTACATGTACTGCGTAATGCTTCAATTCCGATTATTACCGATGTGATGTCAACTTTACCTGCGTTGCTCATAGGCGCATTTTTAATTGAACGTTTTTTTGGTATTCCCGGGATTGGTCGAGAGGTGATTATTGCAGTTGAGCGAAGTGATTTTCCTGTAATTAAAGCAATTACAGTTTACATCGCAGCTGCAACCATGATTTTTAACCTGATTGCCGATTTGGTCTATAAAGTGGTTGATCCACGTGTACAGTTGAAGTAGGTGGGCTATGCTGAGCGTTTTATCAAAAAGAAAACAACAAACAAAAACCGAAGCTCATTCATCTGGCCTGTGGAAACTTGCCATGCGACGTCTTCGGGCCGACAAAATCGCAATGTCATCGCTAGTGATTGTATTGCTTTATTTTATTATCTTAGTTCTATCGATGACGGGTGTGATTGCATCTGACTGGAATAAAGAAGTTGCAGTGAGCTATGCGCCTCCTACATTTGTAGGGGCAGATAAGACAATAGATGCAGGGCAAAATGCTGCGGTAGTTGACGAGGAATTACCCGAAAACCCAGTAGACCCTCTAAAAGATGTAATCCACCAACTTAAGGCTGAAATTAAACAAGAAAAGAGTGCTGGAAGTGCAATTGATTATTATGGTGTAGTTGACCCTTTAGCTGATGATATGAAAGCGATTGATCAGCAACTTGGCGGGCATCTTTTAGATCAGCAAATCCAACTGAAAAGCACTCTTGTATTTGGAGCTGATAAGTGGGGGCAAGACGTTTTAAAGAAAACAATTAAAGGTGCTGAAACTTCAATTATTGTTGGGGTGATATCTGCTTTACTTGCGGTAGGTATTGGTACGCTTTTAGGCGCAATCTCAGGATATTTTGGTGGTTGGGTTGATGATATTCTCAACTGGTTCTATAACATTTTTACCTCGATTCCATATTTGTTATTAGTGCTTGCCATTGCTGCCGTACTTCAACAAAAAGGCATTTTATCTATTGTTCTGATCTTAGGTTTAACGGGCTGGACGGGTGTTTATCGTTTAATTCGTGCCGAATATATGAAACATACCGCACGTGAGTATGTGCTGGCTGCTAAAGCAATTGGTGTGGGGCATTTCCGCCGTATGTTTATTCATATTTTTCCAAACGTCAGTCATATTGCTTTAGTCCAAATGTCAATTCTGGTGGTGTCTTTTATTAAATCTGAAGTCATTTTGAGTTTCTTAGGTTTTGGTGTACCCGTAGGCGTAGTGTCTTGGGGGAGTATGTTAAATGAAGCACAAAGTGAACTTCTTTTAGGTAAGTGGTGGCAGCTTGTCGCAGCCTCTGTCGCAATGGCTGTTTTGGTTACGGCATTTTCAATGTTTACTGATGCACTCCGTGATGCGTTAGACCCAAAGCTAAAATAAGAGGAAGGTCCAAATGATCGAACAAGAAAATAAGAATGCGCCATTGTTGCACGTTAAAAATTTACGAGTAAGTTTTAAAGGTGAAGATAAACAATATATTGAAACCGTAAAAGGAATTAGCTTTGATATTCCTGAAAATACAACGGTTGCTTTAGTAGGTGAGTCGGGTAGTGGCAAATCGGTTACTTCTTTAGCAACTATGGGATTACTGCCTGTAGGTCAGAGTAAAATTGATGAACAAAGTAAAATTATATTTGAAGGCAAAGATTTACTGAGCTTATCTCGTACAGAGATGCGCAAAATCTGTGGCAAAGATATCGCCATGATTTTTCAGGAACCAATGTCATCATTAAATCCTGTTTTTACGGTTGGCAACCAAATTGCAGAAGTGTTGTGTTTGCATATGGGGTTGAGCCGTAAACAGGCCCGACAACGTGTTTTAGAGTTGCTTAAAGAAGTCGGTATTCCTTCACCTGAAACTAAAATTGATGCTTATCCTAACCAACTTTCGGGCGGTCAACAGCAACGTGTCATGATTGCTATGGCAATTGCATGTGAACCTAAACTGCTGATTGCCGATGAGCCAACCACTGCGCTTGATGTCACGATTCAAAAACAGATTATTGATTTACTTGAGTCATTGCGTAAACGCCGTCAAATGTCGATGCTTTTTATTACTCATGATTTAGCGTTGGTCGGTGAAATTGCAGATAAAGTCATTGTAATGCGTCATGGTGAGATTAGAGAGCAAGGCGCTGCTGAACAGGTTCTTGAGCAGCCTAAAGATGTATATACGAGAGCTTTGCTCTATTGCCGCCCGCAAATGTCACAACGACCTTATCGTTTACCAGTGACCAGCGATTTTATGCGTCAAGAAGACAACATATTGGTCGAACAAAGTTTTGATGCTTCAGAAATTCCCGAGCGCAAACGTGGCTTAAATGGTAATGAGCAAATTATTTTAGAAGTGAAAGACTTGAAAAAAAGCTTTTATAGCCGTAAAGGCCTATTTGGCAAAGAAGAGTTTCAGGCAGTTAAAGGAGTTTCTTTTAAACTTGCTAAAGGAAAAACCTTGGGTTTAGTCGGTGAGTCAGGTTCAGGTAAAACGACTGTTGGACTATTACTCATGCGCTTACATCAGGCATCTGGCGGACAGGCTTTCATCGAAGGTAAAGATATTCTTTCCTTAACTGAAAAAGAGTTTGCTAAATATCAACGGAAAATCCAGATTATCTTTCAAAACCCGTATGCTTCTCTGAATCCGCGCTTTACGGTTGGGCAGATTTTATTAGAGCCTATGCAAATTCATGGTATTGGTAAAGATGATGCTGAGCGTAAACAAATTGCGCTTAGTTTGCTTGAGCGAGTGAATTTACCTGAGCAAGCTTACTATAGATATCCGCATGAGTTTTCGGGTGGACAGCGTCAACGTATTGCGATTGCACGTTGTTTAACACTAAAGCCTGAAATTTTGATTTGTGATGAATCTGTTTCGGCGCTCGATGTTTCAGTCCAAGCACAGGTACTTAACTTATTACAAGACTTACAAGATGAGTTTGGGCTGAGTTATATCTTTATTTCACATGACTTATCTGTTGTGAAGTATATCTCTGATCAGGTGATGGTCATGAATCATGGTGAAGTTGTGGAAATTGCTAATTCGGATGAGCTCTATGCGCATCCTCAACATGATTACACTAAACGACTATTACAAGCCATTCCCCAAGGGATTCAACACGTTTCATAAGCGTAAAGTTATGTCGTTAAAGGCACTTTCGAGTGCCTTTTTATTTGGTTTATAGGCTAAATGCTTATAAAATAAGAGAGTAAAAATACGGTAGTCCATTCTTGTTATGTGCGCTAACTTTAAACCTTTAACTCTTGCCCAGTTGCAGCAACTTCAGTTGCCTGTGGTTGGCTTTAGCTATGCCGAAGAGGTTTATCCCGCGGGAACAATGCCATTATTATTCAAATCACCACAAGGTCTTGAATGGCGTGAGGTCATGTTTGGCTTGGTTCCCAAATGGGCCGAAGATACCAACATAGCAAAACATACTTACAATGCCCGTCATGAAACGATTTTCCAAAAACCGAGTTTTCAAGAAGCTGCTATCAAATGCAAATTCGGTGTAATACCTGTGACAGAGTTTTATGAAAGTAAATATATAAATGATAAGCCCGAGCGGTGGGGTGTACGTCGTAAAGATGGGCAGGCTTTTTTTATTGCAGCGATCTATGAAATTTGCAAAATCAATGAGACGGTTATTCGTTCGGCAAGCATGTTGACCATGGATGCAATTGACCATCCCATGATGAAAGACTTTCACGAACCAGGCGATGTCAAAAGATCGGTTATTGTGATTCCACATGACCGATTAGAAGAATGGTTAAGTTTAAAATCGCCCGATATTTCAAGCTTTATCGAAGGTTTTCCAGTTGAAGAGTTTGAATGCTCTCATGTGCCAAAAGAAAAAATTATAAAACCTACGCCACAGTTAAGTATGTTTGATTGAAATTAAAAATGAGGCTATTGATATCAAATCTGAATCAATAACCTCTATTGTTTATTCAATATTTTTACTTAATTTCTGCACTTCAGAATCTTGATCCAGATAGCTCAATTCAATGGGTGAAATAACAAAAGTTGTATTGTCTGATGTCTGTTTAAATACAAAGCCATACTCAAAAGACTGGCTACTTTTGCTTGGTAACCAGAATAAATACGGACATCCTGTATAACTACCATCCCAGCCCATTTCTCTTGCTAAAGCTAAAGCTGTATCTGATTTTGCAATGATTTCTTTGAGAGACTCTTTATCTCTTGTTGAAACATCACCATCATCATCTGCAAATGTCTGTAGAAACTCATTTAAGGGAGTAAGTTCTTCCCAGTTGCGTTCTATTGTCGAGAAATGATATCCATATAGCATCATGTGCGCTTTCTTCCATCTTGTTATTGTGTGATTGAACATAACAAGAAATACATGAAAATGAAATGGATGAATCTGATTTAAGTTGTTTATTTTTCATAACTTATAGAGTGTTTTTTGTACATAATGCAGGCTTTTTTAACATCATCATTATTCATATTAACTACATAGCATGTATGGAAAACAGCGATTATCTAATCATTAAGATAAATTACTATTTTAGTAAATCAAACTGTTGGCGAATACTGAATTGTTCATAATTCACCTATAATAGAAATGAAACTATGTAGAGCATATTTATGTTTATAACAACTACGCGCCCACAAGATACTTTGATTAATCAGCTTCTTCCAGTTTTGGAACAAGCGAGCCAGATTTTATTACAAGAATATCAAAATTATTCTGCGGGTTATGAGTTCACTATTCATGAAAAACAAGATGATTCACCTGTAACTCAAGCAGATTTAAAAGTGAACCTTTTCTTATTAAAGCACTTGGCAGAGATTACTCCAGACTTGCCCGTTTTGTCTGAAGAAAGCGACTATAGTGCTCGCCATGACTGGTCTACATGCTGGATGTTAGATCCTCTTGACGGGACTAAAGAATTTATTCATGAGCGCGATGAGTTCACGATAAACCTAAGTTTGATTAAGGGTAAAGAGACAATCTTTTCAGTTATTGCTGTGCCATGTGAACAAGTCGTCTACTTAGGATATCTGCAAGATTTACCTTTTAAATATAGTTTCACTCAAAAACAGTGGTATCAATATCAAATAACTTCGCCTTCACTAGAGGAGCCTATACAAATAGGACTTAGTCACGGTAGTAAGAATCCGAAATATCAGAAATTTATTCAACCTATTGAAGAAAAACACAGCATTATTCGACGAGAAGCAGGTAGTGCCTATAAATTTTGCATGATGTTAGAAGGTGAAATAGATATTTACCCACGATTCCATCCAACTTCTGAATGGGACACAAGTTCCGGTCAAGGTTTGTTAGAAAGTATAGGTGGTGGTTTACTTACTCTTGATGGAAAACCTTTTGAATATAACCAAAGACACACGGTTTTAAATAAGGGCTTTATCGCATTTCGTGATCAGGAAAGCAAAAAAATAGCATTTGAAGCATTAGCCCAATCGGGTGTTATAGATTGAGAGTTATGCCAGACATGTTATAGTGGCAAAGTATTGAAAAAAGATGACAAGATAACAATGGCACTCGATTTATTGCCTAAAAGTATGTTTGAAGCAATTGATTTATTGCCCGATGCTTCAACTCCTGTGACCTTATTTACGCGCCATTCTCTAAGAGAACTTGTGGATGGGCAAGGTTTAGCTGGATATGATCTGCAACTCACTCCTCAGGGGCGTGAGCTTGCGCAAGCATGGGGTAACTATTTAATTAAAAATACAGATCGTGTTATTCAGCATTGTATTTCAAGCCCAATACAACGTTGTGTCGATACGGCAGCGCTCATGATTGAAGGGGCTGATGATGTAAGTCCTGAATTTAATACGCATACGATTGAAATTATTGAGCAAGGACTACTGGTTGAGCCGGGTAGCTTTGTACTAGATATACAACAAGCTGCTCCTTATTTTAAAAAGCAAGGCGCTTTGGGTTTTATTAATAGTTTTGTAAATAATGCATTACCTGGCATGAAACACCCCATTACTGGTGTTTTAGACGTGCTAGAGCTTATTTATCATACGCATCCTAAAACTCGAGGCGGACTGAGTTTGGCTGTCAGTCATGACACTATTATTGCTGCAATTGTTGCTGTAATTTCTGGTGAAAATAATATTAAGAAAGAAGATTGGCCTGAAATGATGGAAGGCTTATTTGTATGGTTTGAAGGTGAAGAATTTCCAAATTGCAAATTAAAATGGATTTGGAGAGGCAAGGCCTATGAGCTGAATGTAGCCAAATTCCGAAATACGCTATAAGCTCAAAAAAGATGGATAATAAAAAAAGCCCTATTGGGCTTTTTTTACATGCTTTAATTAGTTAGCTAACGCTTTAACTTGAGCATTTAAACGGCTCTTATGACGAGCAGCTTTATTTTTGTGGATGATGCCTTTATCAGCCATACGGTCGATTACAGGAACAGCTTTTTGGAAAGCTTCTGTAGCAACAGCATGATCACCACCAGCAATTGCACTTAAAGTGCGTTTGATGTATGTACGAACCATAGAACGCAAGCTTGCGTTGTGTTTACGTGCAGTAACGTTTTGACGCGCACGTTTTTTAGCTTGAGCAGAGTTTGCCACTCTTGCACTCCTTGAAAATAAGTTGGTCTGGGCGGGCTGTGGTCAATCCAGTAAACTGGTGCAACCATCACCAGCCCGTAAACAAGTGCCATATTGTGATGAATAGACACCGTGAAGTCAAGCCTTGAGAACGTTTTAAGCTGTTTTAGGGGCTGTTAAAACGGTAAGAAAAGGTTAAATTTAAAACAAAGTTAGATAGGGATGGATAAAAAATGATAGTAAGTAAGAAAAAAGCGATTGTGCTCGGTGCAACAGGGCTGGTCGGATTAGCACTCGTAGAAAAGCTTCAGCAGGCTCCAGAATTTGAAGCCATTACCGTAGCCGTTAGGAAAGAATCTCAAGTATTTAATACATATGACAAAGTTAATCAGCTCATCATAGAAGATTTCTTAATGTTGAATGATGAAGATGTGAATGGTCATACCCATGCATTTAGCTGTCTGGGAACAACCTTAAAAAATGCGGGCTCTAAGCAAGGTTTCTATGCCGTAGATTATGAAATCAATGCTCATTTGGCAGATTTGGTACAAGATAAACATATTCATCTATTGCTAGTGAGTGCACTTGGTGCAAATGCCAGTTCACCAATTTTCTACAATAAAGTCAAAGGACAACTAGAAGATTATATTGAGAGTTTAGAACTCGAAAAATTGTCTATCTTTAGACCATCTTTACTTATTGGTAAGCGCAGTGACGTACGGTTTATTGAGGACTTAGGGCAAAGTCTATTTAAATTTATTGAGAATAAATTACAAAAACCATTCAAATATAAGCCTGTAACTGCGGAGCAATTGGCTCATACGATGGTCGTAGCGGCGCTAACGCAAATTGAAGCCTTTAAACGATATGATAATCTGAGCATACAGAAAACTCGATAAGGGAGAATAAAAGTGTCGACAGTGCCATTTGTAACATGTGATTTATTAGATGATAACCCTGAAAAAGACTTACAGGTTGTAATTCCCTCAATGGATGGAAAGTTCTTTCAAAGTTATGGAGCGCGTAAAACTTTTGAGGGGCAGGTCGTAACAGTAAAGTGCTTTGAAGATAACTCGCGTGTAAAAGAGTTACTGGCAACAGATGGTACAGATAAAGTATTAGTGGTAGATGGCGGGGCATCTATGCGCTGCGCACTAATAGGTGACATGATTGCTGAATCGGCCGTTAAAAATAACTGGAATGGTGTCGTGATTTACGGCTGTGTACGAGATGTTGATGCACTTGCAACTTTAGATTTGGGGGTGCATGCATTGGCTGCAATTCCTCAAAAAAGTAATCGAAAAGGCATTGGCGAAGTAGGCACCACTTTGTATTTTGGTGGTGTCACAATTCAATCGGGCGATTTTATCTATGCTGATAATAATGGAATTGTGATTTCAAAAGAAAAATTAGTTTAATCACAATTTATAGAGGATTGCAGGATGGTGAATCATCAAATTAAGGTATTACAGGCAGTTGTATCTGCAATTGCTGAAGGTGGTAGGGGCGTAACAGGCACTGCTTTTCCTCAGCAACCTGTAAAAGCTTTGAAGCTATATGAGTTTGAAGGTTCGCCATTTTGTCGTCGTGTTCGTGAAGTGATTACACTTTTGAATCTGGATGTCGAAATTTATCCATGTCCTAAAGGTGGGTTGAAATATCGTTCTATTGTTAAAGAGGCTGGCGGGAAATTACAGTTTCCTTTTTTAATTGATGAAAATACTGGTGATAAGTTATATGAATCACAAGAAATTATTCATCATTTATTTAAACACTACGGTAAAACTGGAAAGACGCCTCAGAAATTTTCGAATTATCCGAACATGCCGTATGTGGCATTTGCTGGAACCGTATTAAATGGTGCTCGCGGCGTTTGGATAAACAAAAAAATTGTTGATAGAGCTGCGCCTGAACAAAAACTTGAGTTATGGAGTTTTGAGGCAAGTCCTTATTCGCGAATTGTAAGAGGTTTACTCTGTGAGCTTGAGCTTCCATATATTTTGCATAATGTTGCAAAAGAAAGATGGCAAGATCAGGGCCCAGCTATTCTTCGTTTAAAACCAGGTAAATATGTACCTTTAAAAGGCGGAAAAAGAGAAAAAATATTGCCTGTTATGCAAGGTAAAATGCAGGTGCCTTATCTGGTAGACCCAAATACTGGAGTGAAGATGTTTGAGTCTGCTCAAATCGTAAAATATTTAAAGAAGCAATATGGGCGTTAATTAAGATCTTTTTTAGTAAGAGTTTAAGGCGCTTAACTTAAACTCGTTACAACACCAGATTTCATTACAAAATGTATGAAAATAAAGTGAGTATGCTAAATTAATAAGGTTAAATACCTAAAAGGCATATTTTATGGAATGTATGAGAATTCAGCCTGTAACAAGCGCTCCTGGTGAAAATGCATTATTTATTGTATTGGGGCTAGCTCAAGGTGATTCTGTAATAGAAAAAGTAAAAGACTTTGCTGCTAATTTTTCAGCATTAACCAGAAGCCTGTCTAATCGTTATCCAGAAAGTAAATTTAATGCTACGTTGGGTTTTAGTTCAAATGCATGGGATATTTTATTTCCAGAGCAAGCGAAGCCTCAAGAATTAGAAACATTTCAAGAAATTAGAGGGCCGAAATACACAGCTGTTTCAACCGCAGGTGATTTATTTTTTCACATTCGTGCTGATCGTCAGGCTTTATGTTACGAGCTGGGCAATATAATTAATCAACAACTTGGTAAAGTAACGCATCCAATTGATGAAGTTCATGGTTTTCGTTATTTTGACGGACGTGCAATTATTGGCTTTGTAGATGGAACAGAGAACCCAGAACCTGTTATTGCAGCGCAGTGGGCATTAGTGGGTAATGAAGATCCTGATTTTATCGGGGGAAGTTATGCTTTTATCCAAAAATATACACATGACATGGAAAAATGGCGTGGGTTGAGCGATGAAGAGCAAGAAAAAGTGATTGGCCGTAAAAAGTTTAATGATGTTGAACTCGGTGATGATGAAAAGCCTTTAACTGCTCATAATGTTGTAAGTAAAGCGCATGATGCAGAAGGCAATGAACTTAAAATTATGCGAGCTAATATGCCTTTTTCAAATCCTTCTAGAAATGAATATGGCACTTTTTTTATTGGCTATTCTCGTAAATTTAGTACAACCCGACAAATGCTTGAAAACATGTTTTTAGGAAATGAGCAGGGTAATCTTGATCGGTTACTTGACTTTAGTACTGCTCAGACTGGTACCTTGTTTTTTGTACCAACTGTCGATTTCCTTGATGATTTAGGCGATGAATAGTCGTTAAACTTGAAGGCTTAAATGATGGAAGTAACGAGATTGCTTCCATGACTTAAATTTAAAATTAATATGATGTGATGAAATGTTAAAGAAGATAACTCAGCTTTTTCAAGGCTCAAAAGAAACGCCGGAGCAAATTTACTTGCAAGAGAACCAATTAAAATTTGATTCTGAACGCGGACCTATCATTAACGATGTAGTGATTAATGAGAAATGGTCAGAACATCTGGAATATTTCTCAAATCGTAAATTACAAAATTTTGATAATCTTCAGAAGTTATTCCTCATTACTCCACAAATTAATGAAAAGATTGATCTGGAAATCGCAACCCAGCGCTATGTAGAAAGATTGGAAAATACGCAAGAAAATCTACTTGAGCTTAAAGCGATTATACAAATGTTAAATCAATATTACGTTTTGTTTTTGCGTGATAATTAATCATAGTTGATTGATTAAAAAATATAAAAAGTAGACCTAACTAGTAGTTTGATTTTCAAAAAAATAACTCAATTCACTAAAAACATCATGCTACTATTAGGCTTATATCTTCTTAGCTGATAAAAGCCATATACATGTTTCAACAAGAAATCTCTCAATTGAATTTACAACAGCTCAAAGCCGGTGAAAAGCGTTGGGTGGGGTCGTTATTAGGTTCATCTGCTGCATTATTATTCAAAGAAATTGCTGTTCAGCATTCGTCTTTACTTGTTGTTGTCGCTAGAAATAACCAGCATGTTGCTCAATTAGAAAGTGAACTTGAGTTTTATGGCATAAAACCGACAATTTTTCCTGATTGGGAAATCTTACCGTATGATCGTTTGTCACCTCATCAAGATATTGTTTCAGAGCGCCTCGCAATTTTATCTAATATGCCTCAGAAGGGCGTATTGCTCCTTTCAGCAAGCACTTTAGCTCAAAGAGTTGCACCATATTCATGGGTTTTAGGTGAGCATTTTGATATTCGTGTAGGTCAAAAATTTGATTTAGAGCAACAGAAATTACGTTTGGTACAAGCTGGGTATCATTTAGTAGATACTGTTTATGACCACGGTGAGTTTGCTGTGCGTGGCAGTATTATGGATATTTTTGCGTCAGGGCAAGAAGCGCCTATCCGTATCGATTTGTTTGACGATGAAATTGATACATTAAAATTCTTTGATCCAGAAACGCAAAGAACTACGGCAGCTTTAAAAAGTTTTACAGTTTTACCTGCAAAAGAATTCCCGTTAAAAGAAGCGCGTTCAATTTTTAGAGATCGGTATTCGGAGCTTTTTCCTACAGCAAACCCTAAGAAAAATCCGATTTATCAAGATGTTTTAGAGGGAATTTCTTCACCAGGAATTGAATTTTATTTACCATTGTTTTTTGATAAAGCCCAAATGCAATCGCAAAGTACACTTACAACGTACTTTCCAAATAATTGCATTGTAATTACAACTAATGATGTGGATGCTGATTTAACTAACTTTTGGAAAGAAGTTTTTCGTCGTTATGAAGATAGACGTCATAACGTAGATCAGCCAATCCTTCCACCTGAAGAGTTATTTATTGCTCCAAATCATTTGCTCAGTGCTTTAAACCAGTTCCCACGTATGCTTGTGAGTGCCGAGACGGTTGAAGAAAAAGCTGGTGCATTAAACCTTAAAGTAGAGCAGCCACCAAAGTTAGCGGTTGATCCGAAAAAAGAAAAACCGTTTGCCGTTGTTAAAAAATATATTGATGAAGCAAATCATCCCGTTTTATTGGTTGCAGAAAGTGCAGGTCGACGTGAAAGTTTAAGAGATGGTTTGCGTGCCAGTTTAGGAGATATTCCTGGCGTAGATAGTTTTGAACAATTTCAGACGAGTCAGTTTGCAATTGCTATTACAAATGCTCCGCTAGACCGTGGCTTACTTTTAACAGACCAATTGTCGGTTATTTCAGAAAATCAATTATATGAACATCGGGTAGTTCAGCGACGTCGTAAACGTCAGCAAGAAGTTTCAGAAGAGTTCTTAATTCGAAGTTTGACTGAATTAAGTATTGATGCTCCTGTTGTTCATATTGATCATGGTGTGGGGCGTTATGCAGGATTAGTGACTTTAGCAATTGAGGGGCAAGATTATGAATTCTTGCAGCTAAATTATGCTGAAGGGTCAAAAGTTTATGTCCCTGTAACTAATTTGCATCTTATTAGCCGCTATAGTGGTGGAGATCCAGATTTAGCTCCACTTCATAAAATTGGAAGTGATGCGTGGAGTAAAGCTAAACGCAAAGCTCTAGAACAAATTCATGATGTTGCAGCCGAATTATTGCATATACAAGCACGTCGTCAGTCAAAACCCGGTTTTGGTTTTGAACTCGATCAATCGCTTTATATGCAATTTGCCAGTGGATTTGCTTATGAAGAAACGCTCGATCAGGCAAATGCTATTGAAGCCACCCTTCACGATATGCAACAAGCTAGACCTATGGATCGACTTGTTTGTGGAGATGTAGGTTTTGGTAAAACTGAAGTTGCCATGCGAGCTGCGTTTGTTGCTGTGCAAAATGGCAAGCAAGTTGCTGTTTTAGTGCCCACAACTTTACTTGCACAACAACATTATGAATCTTTTAAAGATCGCTTTGCTGATTGGCCTGTGCGTATAGAAGTGTTGTCACGCTTTGGCTCAAATAAAACCCATACAAAAAATATTGAAGATTTGATTGCTGGTAAAGTCGATATTGTTGTGGGAACACATAAGCTTTTACAAGAAAATGTGCAATTTAAAGACTTGGGTCTAATGGTCGTCGATGAAGAGCATCGATTTGGTGTACGTGATAAAGAGCGTATCAAAGCATTGCGTGCAGATGTAGATATGTTGACGCTTACTGCAACACCAATCCCACGAACTTTAAATATGGCTTTTTCGGGAATGCGTGATCTATCTATCATTGCTACACCACCAGCCCGCCGTTTAGCGGTTAAAACCTTTGTACAAGAACATACGGAAGCTTCTATTAAAGAAGCTATCTTGCGTGAACTACTACGTGGCGGCCAAGTATACTTCTTACACAACGAAGTCGATACGATTGAAAGGGCTGCTGAAAACATTCGTGTTCTTGTACCTGAAGCTCGTGTGGCAGTTGCTCATGGACAAATGAGAGAACGAGAGCTCGAGCAGGTTATGCAGCAGTTCTATCACAAAGAATTTAATGTATTAGTATGCTCAACCATTATTGAAACTGGTATTGATGTTCCAAGTGCTAATACAATTTTGATAGAAAGGGCCGACAAACTTGGTTTAGCTCAATTACACCAATTACGTGGGCGTGTGGGACGATCACATCACCAAGCCTATGCTTACCTATTAGTTCCTTCTATAAAACACTTGAAAGGTGATGCAGAAAAACGTTTGGACGCAATCCAACGTGCTTCTACTTTGGGTGCTGGCTTTATGTTAGCTACAGAAGATTTAGAAATTCGTGGTGCGGGTGAGCTTTTAGGTGAGCAGCAAAGCGGTTCAATGCAGGCAATTGGATATAGCTTGTATATGGAAATGCTTGAAAAAGCCACTAAGGCAATTCAGCAAGGGAAAACACCGAATTTTGATGCACCATTATCGCTGACTGCGGAAATTAATTTACATATTCCAGCACTTATCCCAGATGAGTATTTAGGAGATGTACACCAGCGTTTATTGTTCTATAAACGCATTAGTAATACAGATACCCAAGAAAAGCTCGATAACATCCGTATGGAACTCATTGATCGTTTTGGGGTTCCTCCGCAATCGGTTAAACATTTGTTTAGTGTCCATCAGATTCGCTTGAAAGCTGAACACCTAGGCATTACCAAGATCGATATTAATACTCAAGGTGGCAATATTGAGTTCTCACCAGATACACCTGTTCAAGCGATCAGTATTATTCAGCTCATGCAAAAGCATCCGACCTATTATCGTATGGAAGGTGGGCAGCGTTTAAAAGTGATGGTTCAGCTCGAGGAACAGGAGAAGCGCATTCAATTTATTAATGATTTGTTAGCTAAATTATTAAATGAATTACATGCTTAAATAGTGTTTCGAAGTGATTTTCATCCCATACAAATTTTTTGAAAGCTGATCTCAGAATTTTATGCACGATTTCTCCAGTCACAGGAGGAATAAGTGCATAAAATCATTGTTATTTGTAATCAAACCAGCCACTAGTAATACTCACATCAAAACTGATGTGATAGTATTAGCCATTATTGTTTATTGTCATTTATAAAAGATATGTTTAGTTTGCATCCACAACTTGCTCAAGATACTTTTTTTGTAGGCGATTTTCCGCTTTCAACATGTCGTTTAATGAATGATATGCAATTCCCGTGGCTGATTTTAATCCCTCGTGTGCCGGGAATCACAGAATTATATGAATTGAGTCAAGCTGATCAAGAACAGTTTTTACGTGAATCAAGTTGGTTGTCTAGCCAGCTAGCTCGAGTATTCCGTGCTGATAAAATGAACGTTGCAGCTCTAGGTAACATGGTACCTCAGTTGCATTTCCATCATGTCGTGCGTTATCAAAATGATGTTGCATGGCCTAAGCCAGTTTGGGGCACACCTGCAGTTCCATACACAAATGATGTACTGGCTCATATGCGTCAAACCCTTATGCTTGCTTTACGTGGTCAAGGTGATATGCCTTTTGATTGGCGCATGGATTAATCGATGCAACGCCACATTTATATGAATGTGGCTACATTGAGGTGTGGAGGATAGGGTGCAATTAGAGAGGTTTATCGATAGAGAGCCTAAGCAGTTTGCATATTTTCATCGCTTGATGGGATATTCAATTCTGTCCTTAATTTTAGTGATCTATGCTTTTACCTCACCTAATACAAATTATCAGATCTACATTCCTCCTTTTTTTCTGTTTTTACTTTTTATTAGTTCGAAGTTAGAACATTGGCTTCAATACCAATTTGATAAGAAAACTCAAAAAAGTGTATTTTTTGCAATTGATGCAATTGTCGTAGCAGTTACCTTGGCGGGTCTGCATCTTAATTTGGTGCCTACATTTATTGCAGTATTTGCATTATTTTATTCTGCAATTAATAGCCGTATTTCTTTCGCAGTCATTTGTTTGACGAGCCTACTAGGCGCGATTATTTTTTATTTAAGTACATTTTTCCTATTTGGTTTTTATACATATTTTGAACCTACTAGCCAAGAGTTAACTGTTATTACACTCTTGGGTTTGGTTATGTTTATTACTATTGGAAATTACTACCAGCATCGTTGGGTTAAAAAAATCAGTCAGCAGCGTCAACATTACTATGATCAAATGACACGGTATATTGCTTTTGCTAATCAGTTAAGTCGTTATGCGCCACTACAGTTGTGGCAATCTATCATGCGCGGTGAAGCGGAAGCAAAAATTGAATATAAACGAAAAAAAATGACTGTATTTTTTTCTGATATTCAGGGTTTTACAGAACTATCTGAAACTTTAATTCCTGATGATTTGGCTTTTTTACTTAATGATTATTTAAGCCATATGACTGAAATTGCCAAGCAGTATGAAGCTACTGTCGATAAATTTATGGGAGATGCCATCCTCATATTTTTTGGCGATCCGAATTCTCAAGGCGTAGAGCAAGATGCCAAAGCCTGCGTAGAAATGGCAATCGCTATGCGTCAACAAATGAAATTGTTGCGCGAACGTTGGAAAAAAATGGGCTATTCAGCCTTACACATCCGTATGGGAATTAGTACTGGTTACTGCCACGTAGGAAATTATGGCGCAACACATCGTATGGCTTATACCATTGTAGGTCGAGATGTGAATTTAGCAGCTCGTTTACAATATGCTGCTGAAATAGATGAAATCTTAATTTCAGATGATACCTATCAATTAATTAAAAGTGATTTTCTTTGTGCTCCCAAAACGCCAATTTACTTAAAAGGTATTCAAGGTGCTGTAAAGACATGGCAAGTGATGGAGAAATACACAGGGAATAAGTCAGATCATCAGCAATGGTTCGACTATGAGTATAAAGGCTTCCATTTAGTACTTAATTTAGAAGAAGTACAAAACTATGAGTACCCTGAATTAGTAGAAGTGCTTGAAAAAATGATTCAACGGCTTAAAGTTCAACAAACTTTAATTAATACTCAAGGCATTGCACGGTTAAGACTAGAAGATGAAGTTAAACCTGTGGAAATTGATCAACAAGATCAAGTTTAAAGCTTAAAATGAGAAGCAAAAAAAAAGCTGCTTTTAAAAGCAGCTTTTTTATTTTAATGACTTTCGGAAGCGTGATTGATTGTGTATTTAGGAATCTCAATTTCTAAATCTTCATCAACAATCTTCACTTGGCAAGAGAGACGAGAATCAGGTTCAAGACCCCAAGCCCGATCTAGAAGATCTGCTTCAACATCATCCATTTCTTCTAGGCTGTCAAAACCCTTGCGAACAACTACGTGACAAGTTGTACAAGCACACGACATGTCACATGCATGTTCAATTTTAATTCCTCGATCGAGCAAACTTTGACAAAGATTTGCATTTTGTTCGACTTCAAATTCTGCACCTTCAGGGCAAAATTGAGCATGAGGAAGTACTTTAATACGGGGCATATTGATCACCTATACCTTTAGTTTGAATTTGACCAATCTTCAAGTTTTGTACCTTTTAAGGCGTGGTCAATATGTCGATTCATACGTAGTGCGGCAAAAGCATCACTATGTACTTTAAGTTGTTCTACAGCTTTTTCAATTGCTTGAATATCATTGCCTTCAAGCTGTACTTTCAGCAAATTTTCAGCAGTTTTAAGTGCTTCAAGCTGCTCATCATTAAGCAAATCGGCATCAACTTTGAGAGCTTGTTCTAAAGCTTCAAGTTCACGTTGTGCTTCAACTTTAGTTTCTTTTAAATGACGCAGGTTTTTATCTTCTTCCGCGTGTTGGAAGCCTTCAATTAATAAGCGTTCAGTATCAGATTCTGATAAACCATAAGATGGTTTAATATCAATTTGAGCTTGTACACCTGAAGTTGTTTCACGAGCCGAAACAGTGAGTAGGCCATCTGCATCTACCTGAAAGGTAACTTCAATGCGTGCTTGACCAGCAGTCATAGGGGGAATGCCGTGAAGGACAAATCTTCCTAATGAACGACAATGTTCTACTAAATCTCGTTCACCTTGAACCACATGAATAAGCATGGCTGTTTGACCATCTTGATAAGTTGTGAATTCTTGACGACGAGCAACAGGAATAGCGGTATTACGTGAAATAAGACGCTCTACTAATCCACCCATGGTTTCTAAACCAAGTGAAAGAGGAGTTACGTCTAAAAGTAATGAGCCGTCTTGACTGTTTCCAATTAATTGGTTGGCAGTAATCGATGCGCCAATTGCAACTACTTCATCAGGGTTGATCGTGCAAAGTGGTTCTTGATTAAAGACATTCCGAACTGCTTGCTGAACAGCATACGAACGGGTAGAACCACCCACTAAAACAACATTTTGAATATCTGATAATTCAAGTTTTGCATCACGTAAAACACGCTTACAAACACTGATTGTTTTATCTAAAGCAACCTGAATAATGCTTTCAAAAGTTGAGCGATCAAGTGTGAGTACATTTTCAAGTAATTTTAACTGAACTGATTCTTGCGTAGATAATTGTTCTTTTGCTTGACGAGCAGCAACAATAAACACTGCATATGCTTCATCGCTCAAAGTATCAATATCTAGCTGCTTTTTAGTCCATTTAACAATCAGGCGATCTAAGTCATCACCACCTAATGCAGTGTGGCCGCCGGTAGCTAAAACTTCAAAGACACCTTGTGAGAAACGTAAGATTGATACGTCAAAAGTACCACCACCTAAATCATAAATTACATAGTTATGATCTGTAGCTAAATTAGTTTCTTGGTCTAAACCATAAGCCACAGCAGCAGCAGTTGGCTCATTTAATAAACGTAATACATTTAAGCCAGCAAGTTGTGCTGCATCACGAGTTGCTTGTCGCTGAGCTTCATCGAAATAGGCAGGAACAGTAATAACTGCACCATTTACTGGATTCTGCAAACTAGTTTCAGCACGATCTTTTAATTGTTTCAAAATTTCAGCAGAAATTTCAACAGGGGTTTTACGACCAGCACGTGTTTCAAAAGCTGGCATCTCATTTTCAGAACCCATTAATTCATACGGATGCTGAAATTTGATATCTGCTTTTGAACGCCCCATAAAGCGCTTTACAGAAACAATTGTATTTTTAGGATCGGCAATAAGGAAAGGCTTTGCTTCTTCACCATAGTGAGTAGCATCATTTCCATAGTGCACAATAGAAGGAAGTAGTCTTCTTTCTTTTTCGTCATTGAGTACTTTAGGTTTGCCTGATAACACTGTCGCAACTAAAGAATGTGTTGTTCCTAGGTCGATACCAATCGCAATGCGGTGTTGATGTGGGGCACTGGATTGACCCGGTTCAGCAATTTGCAAAAGTGCCATGAGTTAAATCCCTTGAATATAATTTGGAAAAAGCAAAATTAAAAATCGTCGTCTAAATCAAAGTTGTCTTCGTCATCCAACATTTGATCTTCTGCTTTTTCAATATCGTTAAGAACGCGCTGGAAGAAACGTAATTTACGTACAGTATCTCGAGCTTCACCCCAGTCTTCATCTGAGTAATCAATTTTAAATTCGCGAACTAGACTTTCTATCCACTGAAACACTTCTTGTTTAAGAGTGCTTAGGTGCTCTTGTGAGGTTGCTTCATCAAGTTGTTCACGAAGCTCCAAGGCTGATTGTAAGAACTCAAAATCGCTAATAGATTGATCGAGGTGATGGTCTTGCTTTTTTAATGCTAAAAGATAAGCGGCACGGCTGTCTATTTGCGATAGTGTTTTAAAAGCTTGATTGATTTCACTTGATTTGATCAAAGCCTGATTTTTATCTTCTGCTTTATCAGGATGATGTTGCTGCTGCAAATTCAAGAAACTAGATTTTAAGCTCGCCAAATCGATATCGAGTTCTACGGGTAAATTGAACAACTCAAAATGATTCATTAGAAAGGAGGTCCACGTTAATTAAATACATTAAAACAGTGCTATAAAAAGTCACTGTTTTAATGAGAGATGGAAGGAGAAGGGTTATACAGTGAAAGACTCACCGCAACCACATTCACCTTTTTTATTGGGATTGTTAAATTCGAACCCTTCATTAAGGCCATTTTTGACGTAGTCCATTTCTAAGCCTTCTAAATACACATGGCTTTTTGGATCTACAAATACCTTAACGCCAAATTGTTCGAAAACTTCGTCATGTTCGTCAACAGAGTCAACAAATTCAAGAACGTAAGCCAACCCAGAACAACCAGAAGTTTTCACACCCACGCGAATGCCTTCACCCTTACCTCGGTTTTTAAGGTAATTGCTAATATGAGTCGCAGCATTTTCAGTTAAATGAATCATGAAAACTCCAACGTTTACAGTAATAACAAATTAAGCTTTTGATTTCTTAGTGCGATAATCTTCAATCGCAGCTTTAATCGCATCTTCAGCTAATACAGAGCAGTGAACTTTTACTGGCGGAAGAGCAAGCTCAGTTGCGATATCAATATTCTTGATTGCTTGAGCTTCATCAAGAGTCTTGCCTTTTAACCACTCAGTTACAAGTGAGCTTGAAGCAATTGCAGAACCACAGCCATAAGTTTTAAAGCGTGCTTCTTCAATCACACCGCTATCGTTTACTTGAATTTGTAAACGCATCACGTCGCCACATGCTGGTGCACCCACCATGCCTGTACCTACATTTTCAGAGTTTTTGTCTAAAACACCAACATTACGAGGGTTTTCGTAATGATCAATTACCTTTTCGCTATAAGCCATTTCGCTTCTCCAAACCTCGGGGTCAGCCTAATATTAATATGAGGGTAAAAACACTAATTTCAATGAATTAGTGTTCAGCCCATTCAACTGTAGAAAGATCGATACCTTCTTTGTACATATCCCAAAGCGGAGAAAGTTCACGTAATTTCTCAACAGCGGCTTTGGTAATTGTAAGCACATGGTCAATATCTTCTTCAGTTGTGTATTTACCAAAACTGAAGCGGATTGAGCTGTGTGCTAGCTCATCAGATAAACCTAATGCGCGAAGAACGTATGAAGGCTCTAATGTTGCAGAAGTACAAGCAGAACCACTTGATACAGCTGCATCTTTGAGCGACATCATTAAAGACTCACCTTCAACAAAGTTAAAGCTGACATTTAAATAGTTAGCAACGTTTTGAGTTGGATGGCCATTTAAGAAAACTTGTTCAAGATCTTGTAAACCATTCCAAAGCTTGTCGCGAAGCTTGCGAATACGCTCTTGTTCTGCTTGCATTCTTTTGCCAGCAATTTCAAAAGCTTCACCCATACCTACAATTTGATGAGTCGCTAAAGTACCAGAACGCATACCACGCTCATGACCACCGCCATGAATTTGTGCTTTTAAACGAACACGTGGGCTACGACGTACATATAATGCACCGATACCTTTTGGACCATAAATTTTATGAGCAGAGAAACTCATTAGGTCAATTTTCATGGTAGATAGATCAATTTCAACTTTACCAGCAGCTTGAGCAGCATCTACATGAAAGAAAGTTTTATTGGCACGTGTTAATTCACCAATTGCTGCTACATCTGTAACTGTACCGATTTCGTTGTTTACCATCATAAGAGAAACAAGAACAGTATCAGGACGAAGTGCGGCTTTTACCATTTCAGGGGTAATTAAACCAGTTTGTGGTTCTGGTTCTAAATAAGTAATTTCAAAACCTTGATCTTCTAATTCACGACAAGGATCTAGAACAGCTTTGTGTTCAATTTTACTTGTAATGATATGCTTGCCTTTAGATGCATAAAATTGTGCTACACCTTTTAGGGCAAGGTTATCTGATTCAGTTGCACCAGAAGTCCAAACGATTTCACGTGGATCAGCTTTGATTAAATTTGCAACTTGCTCACGTGCATATTCAACTTTCTCTTCTGCCAGCCAGCCATAAGCGTGGGAGCGAGATGCAGCATTACCAAAGGTACCGTCGAAAGTTAAACACTCCATCATACGTTCTGCAACTTGCGGATCTACTGGAGTGGTTGCTGCGTAATCAAGATAAATTGGACGTTTCATATCAAATACCTGTACCCGATAAAAGAGCTGAATCTATGCCAGTCACATTTTGGCGTAATGCAACAGTTTGAACGTTGTCTCGGCTAATGAGGTCGGCAAGAGAGATTTTTGCTAAATAGTCGGCAATATGATGAGAGAGTTCTTGCCATAAATCGTGTGTGAGACACATTGCACCATTTTGGCAGTTAGCTTTGTGGTCGCAACGTGTTGCATCAACAGTTTCATTTACAGCTTCAATAATTTCTAACACAGTAATTTCATCAGCATTTCGAGCCAAATGATAACCACCATTTGCACCACGAACGCTAGAAACTAAGCCATGACGCTTAAGTTTTGCGAATAACTGTTCTAAATAAGCAACTGAAATGGATTGGCGAGCGGCAATTTCGGCGAGCGTGATCGTTTGTTCAGTTGGCTGCAAAGCTAAATCAAGTAGAGCAGTCACTGCGTAGCGACCGCGAGTTGTAAGGCGCATGATTCGATACACATGTTAAGACTAGATAATAGGATTTTATGAATCCCGACTAAAATAGTCAAGTTTTTTTATTTTTAATTCAAGTGCAGGAACAAAAGGGAAAAATTAATTTAAGCAACCCACAAATTATATATGAAATAAACAATAAATATTAGGCTAATTATACCAAAGGCGAAGTTAATATTACGTTGACGCTGCTGTAAGCGAGTAATTCGATTTTGATATTGTTTGATTTCGACATGAAGTGAGTTGATTTCTGAACGTTGTTGATCAATTTTTTCAAGCAATGGGGCAATTCTTTTGCGTGAAGCAAGGGCTTCAGCTTCATCATCAGGGGTGTTAAACCATTGCTTCCAGTCAGCTAGTAGTTTAGGCAGAGTAAGATGAGAAATTAAGTCTAATAACTCTTTCTTGGTTTCTGCATCACCATCAATACGCATGTTTTTAAGACTGCGCTGGTTTGAAAAAGCGAAAATCTTAATCAAATCGATAAGTGTACTATTGATTTCAAGATCAATACGTCGATCAAAAGAGTGGATGTCGAACAATAAACCCTTTTCTGTAAATTGAACATAAAAGTCAAAAAAAGGTAGATAGCTATTGATACGAATAGTCGTTTTGTTTGAAATAAACTTTTTCGCTTGCAAGCGAAGAACACCATCGTGGGTGAGAATAAATGAAAAGAAAGTTTCTAAAATAATTAGAACGATATTCAGCAACAGACGGGGATGTTTTTGTCTTTGTTGCGTTTCACTCATAAAAGTTTATCCTTACAAATAGCAGTTAAGCGAAGAATGGGACATCCTATCCCAAACTTTAATAAATGTCCTGTTAAATATATTTACATGACTTAATTGCTTTGTAGAACAGTTTTGTAAATGGATCAAGTCTTTACTTTGATATTATAGAAATATTTTGTGGTCAAATCAGTCATCATCTCTCTCATCTGATTAGGAGCTTAGATCAATGGATAATGCAAATATAGATACACAGGTAGAAGAGTTGGAAGAAAAAAATAAATTAAAATCAAGAGGTTCAAGAAAGTCAGCCTTGGATTTTAGAAAGTATACCAAGCAAATTTGGTTAGCTGGACTAGGAGCTTTTTCACGAGCAGAAGAAGAAGGTAACAAGCTATTCGACTCTTTGGTTAAGGTAGGGGAAGAGCTAGAATCTAAAACTGGCGATTTAGCAGATAACACTATGGGTAAAGTTACAGAAAAAGCAAAAGAATCTGTATCTGAAACAAAAGATAAAGTAGAGAAAATTCTTGATACCAGTGTTAACCATTCTTTAAACCGGATTGGATTGGTCACTCCGAAGGATTTACAGCACATTGAACAGCTCTTAGTACAGCTTCATATTAAGATTGATGCTTTAATAGAAGAAAACCAGCAATTGAAAGAAAAATTGAATAAAAAGTAAAAAATGTTGGGATTTAGCAAATATATAACAGTTTTTTAGCATTTATTTTCGCTAAAAGCCCTGCTCTAGTATTGCGTTTTCCCCCAAAGCATTGCTATAAAGGCGTCATGGCCTTTTAAACTATAGCCTTGGACCTTAAACAAACGATATTAAGAGGATGTTTTATTCATGAATAAATCAGAATTAATCGATGCAATTGCTGAAAAAGGGGGAGTATCTAAGACTGATGCAGGCAAGGCACTCGATGCGACAATTGCGTCAATTACTGAAGCACTTAAAAAAGGTGACACAGTAACTTTAGTCGGTTTTGGTACTTTCAGTGTTAAAGAGCGTGCTGCACGTACTGGTCGTAACCCTAAAACTGGTGAAGAGCTTCAAATTAAAGCAACAAAAGTACCTAGCTTCAAAGCTGGTAAAGGTCTTAAAGATTCAGTAGCTTAATCTTTTAAGATGATTAAACGCGCCAATATAGGCGCGTTTTTTATTAAAAATCTGAATTGACCAATATTGCTCATTCATTGATTGTGGTTTTTCAGTTAAAATTCTCCTCGAAATAAAATATTGGAATACTTATGGAATCGTTTCGTACAGTCATTAAGGGTTGGCTCGGCAAAGTCCTTCTAATTTTGTTTTTGACCCCTTTAGCACTTGTAGGTATTGAAGGATATTTTAATAGGGGAAACAAGGCTGATGTTGCAAAAACAGTAAATGGCCAAGAAATATCTAAGAAAGACCTCGAAACTTTAACTCAGTCTTACAAAGAACAATATTTAGCTGCTGTAAAAGGTGATGAGAGTTTACTTAATTTGCCTGTTATTCAGGCTAAGGCACTCGACATTTTAGTGTCACGTAATTTACTAATTCAACAAGCTGAAAAATTAGGTATTTCACTAAGTGATAGCCAAATTGAGCAAATGTTAGCTCAGCAGCCTAGTTTGCAAGAAAATGGACAGTTCTCGCAAAAGCTCTATGAAAATTATTTACGTTCTGTTGGTCTGACAAGTCAGGGCTTAATATCTAGCCTTCGTCAAGATCATGCTTTAAAAATGCTAACTTCAACTTTTTCTGATTATTCTTTGGTAAGTAAAGTTGATTTAATGCAAATTGCGAATTTGCAAACTGAACAACGTACATTACATTTGGCGAGTATTAAATTAGATGGTTATAAAACAGGTTTAACTGCATCTAATCAAGAAGCTACAGATTATTACAACAAACACCAAAATGAGTTTAAACAACAGGCTTCTGTTGATGTGGATTATGTTGTTCTGTCTCCATCAATGATGGCTAAACCAGCTCCTGCAACTGAAGCTGAACTTCAGCAAGCATATAGCAAGTTCGTTGAAACCCAGAAAAAAGATGCTAAACGCACTGTGAAGCATATTTTAATTACGACTGATGCTCGTGATGATGCAGCGGCTCAAAAACTTGCTAAAGAAGTATATGCAAAAATTCAAGGCGGTCTTACATTTGCACAAGCTGCATCTCAGTTCTCTGAAGATCCAAGTTCGAAAGCAAAAGGTGGTTTAGTTGAAGCATATGCACCGGGTGTTTTTTCCGATGCGTTTGATAAAACTGTAGTTAGCCTAAAAAATGGACAAGTTTCTCAACCAGTAAAAACTCAATATGGTTATCATATTATTGAGGCAGAAACTCAAGCTAATCAAATCCCTTCATTTGAAGCTGAAAAAGCTCGTTTAGTAGCAGAAGTTGAAAAGAATAAAGTTGCGACTGTTTATTCAGATACCGTAAACAGTTTAAATGAAACGATTGTTGGTAATGATTCTTTAGAAGCTGTTGTGCAAGAAGTAAAAGGTACAAAAGTTGAATCATTAAATGGCGTAACTTTAGCTACACAAAATCCATATTTAAGTGATCCAAACGTTAAAATTAAATTGTTTAATGATGACGTGAAAAATGGTGACCGCAATGCATCGTCTAATATTCAGCTAGCGAATGGTGATACGGTATGGGTTAAAGTACGTGATTATCATGCTGCTGGTGTAAAACCTTTAGCACAAGCGATGAATGAAGCGAAAGCAAAAGTTATCGATGAAAAAGCGCGCAAAGCTGTTCAAGCAAAAATTGCTACAATGTTAGCTGAATTTAAAACTCAACCAGCAGATCAAGTTGTTGCTAAAAATAAAGTGGCATTTGAATCGGCTGGCGTATTTAGTCGTTCACAAGGATTAAAGCGTGAAATTGAGCGTGCAGCATTTAGTACAGCTACACCTAAGCCAGGTATGTGGTCTGTTACGACAGCAAATTTACCAAATGAGCTGGTTGTTGTTGCGGTTTCAAATGTAAATTCATCTGCTGCAAATGCTATTCCTGCTGATCAGTTACAGCAGTTAAAGCAACTTTATCGTCAATCACGTGGTCAACAGATATTGGAAGATTACAGTCAATATTTAAAATCGCATGCGAAAATTAAATAATAATTTGATTCAATAAAAAAAGCGCCTCGGCGCTTTTTTTATTGGCAGTTAATCTAAGCTGTGACCAATATATTGCTGTCTATATTGTTTAGGAGATAAATCAAAAATTCGTTTAAATGCCTGACTAAATGCTGTTTCGGATGAATAGCCAACCTTATTTGATATTTGCTGAATTGATAAGTTACTTGTGCGTAAATACTGACTGGCTAAACGGAAACGATAATGCTGTAAATAAGTTAGAGGTGGTTCACCAATAATACTGCTAAATAAGTTTGCAAATTTAGAACGTGACATACAGCATTGTTCAGCTAAAGATTCAACTGTCCATGTGACTTCAGGTTGGCTGTGAATAGCAGATAATGCATTGCTTAGTTCAGGATGAGTTAAGGCGCTTAACCAGTTTTGTTGATCTGTCATCTGTTGAATATGGTCACGAATACATTCAATGAGCAAAATACTGACTAAATGATCAATAATTTTGTCATGACCCGGCCTGATTTTTTGAGTTTCGATTGCTAGAAAATAAAGTCCAATTTGTAGCCATTCAGGTGGATTGGTTTGATTCTCATGTTGAATATGCATGATGGATGGCAGGGCATTAATGAGTGGCCCAGCCATATGAGTATCGATTTGACAGCGTAAACATAGCAATAATGTATTATCGGGAGATGAAGTACCAAATTCGATTGCGTCTTGTCTATGACCATTAAAAAGCGAAGTGATATCCAAAGAATCTACCAACTTACTCGCTGTTGATTTTGAATCAGTTGCACTATGTGCTTTCCCCGAAGGAATTAAAATAATATCGCCAGCAGTCGCAGTTATTTTTTCTGAAGCGTTAAGTTGAATATATACTGAACCAGTTAAAACAATATAAGCAAGTAGAGCAGATTGATCTTGTGTTTTAAAAGCCCATTCTCCTTGCGCTTTTAAATAGATGTATTCAGACTTATTAAGGTGAATATCATCAAAAAATTTACTTAGTGCATCCATATTTAAATGATCAATCATTATTTTAATAAAATTATAGTGAGCTACAAGAATAGATCAACATGTGTTTTTAGGACAGAAAAGTGGAAGAAAATGCCAAAGACTTTAACATAGGTTTTTTGGACGGTTACTACTGTTAACTAAACACTATTTCTTTAACTATATAGACATATAGAAAAAGGAAATATAGCTATGAATGCACCAGTAAATGTTCAGCAAGAACTTATGCCAGTGCCTGCGTCTATGCGTGAAATAGATCGCAAACGCTTTTTATGGATGATTAGTCCTGCTTTACCTGCTATCGGTTTGGGTATTTTAGCTGGTTATCAGTTTGGTCCACGTCCTTTGAAGAAAGTCTTCGCATTAGGTGGTCCACTTTTATTACATGTCGTGATTCCTGCAATTGATACTATTATTGGGAAAGATGCTCGAAATCCGACAGATGAAGAAATTAAGCTTTTAGAAAAAGATCCATATTACTCGCGTCTTGTGAAGAGCTTTATTCCTCTACAGTATGCTGCAAATGTTTATGCATGTTATTTAACAAGTCGTAAAACGACATCATTTATTGATAAGGTTTTACTTGGTATCTCAATGGGGGCAATCAATGGTATTGCGATTAATACAGCCCATGAGTTAAGTCATAAGCCTGATCGTATAGACCATATTTTGTCTCATCTTGCGTTAGTTCCTACAGGCTATAATCATTTCCGTATTGAGCATCCTTACGGTCATCATAAGCGTGCAGCAACACCAGAAGATCCAGCTTCTTCACGTATGGGTGAAACCTTCTATGAGTTCTGGCCACGTACTGTTATTGGTTCTTTTAAATCGGCAATAGAAATTGAAAAAAATCGTTTAAAACGTAAAGGTAAAGAATTCTGGTCTTCAGATAATGAATTATTACAAGGCTGGGGAATGACTGCTGCTTTTCATGGCTCTATGGTTGGAATCTTTGGTAAAAGTACAATTCCATATTTAGCAACACAAGCATTTTATGGCATTAGTCTTTTTGAAATTATTAACTATATTGAGCATTATGGTTTATTACGCCAGAAAAAAGAAAATGGTCAATATGAGCGCACAATGCCTGAACACAGCTGGAACAATAATAACGTAGTAACAAACTTGTTCTTGTACCAGTTGCAGCGTCATTCAGACCATCATGCTTATCCGACTCGTCCATTCCAAGCATTACGTCATTTTGATGAAGCACCAGAGCTACCAAGCGGTTACGCAAGTATGCTACTACCAGCATTAATTCCTTCATTATGGTCTAAAATAATGGATAAGCGAGTTTTTGATCATTATAAAGGTGATTTAAACAAAGCAAATATTTCACCAAAACGACGTGCAAAAATCTTTAAGAAATTTGGTGTAGTTGATAAAGCGTTAAACAGCACAATCGAATAAATAAAAATATTAATTCCTGAAATACGAAGCCCTCTAGTTTAATCGCTAGAGGACTTTTTAGTTTTTGACATAAAGCTAATAAAAGAAGGGAAAATTTCCCTTAATTATTATTTTAGTTCGCTAGAGGATTTACCCAGTTCTCGGCGGGCAATGATTAATTGCTGGATTTGCTGAGTACCTTCAAAGATATCGAGAATTTTTGAATCACGTGCCCATTTTTCAAGTAACTCATCTTCGTTATAGCCAACGCTTGCAGCCAGTTCGACACATTTTAAAGTAATCTCGTTACCCACACGACCAGCTTTCGCTTTCGCAATAGAAGCTTCTTTAGAGTTTGGCTTTTTGTTATCTGCCATCCACGTTGCTTTTAACATGAGTAGGCGAGCAGCTTCCCACTCAGCTTCCATACGGTAAATTTGCGCTGCAAGATTAGAAGCATGCAGGTAAGGGGTAGAATAGTCAGGGTCGAGTTGGTCTTTAAATATTTCTTTAATACGTTCGAGTGAAGCTTTAGCACAACCGATTGCCATTGCCGCGACTAGAGGACGAGTGTTGTCAAAAGTTTCCATTACTCCAGCAAAACCTTTAGCGACGTCTACTTCGGCATTACCTAAAAGATTTTCGGCTGGTACGCGGCAATCAATAAAACTAATCACTGCTGTATCTGAAGCTTTAATTCCCAGTTTATGTTCGAGACGTTCAACTTTCATTCCAGGCGTACTTTTTGGTACCACAAATGATTTAATTGCTGCACGTCCAAGTTTACGATCAAGCGTGGCCCACACGACGACTGAGTCTGCACGTTCGCCAGAGGTCACAAAAATCTTTTCACCATTTAAAATATAGTCATTACCATGTTTGGTTGCAGTGGTGCGGATCGCAGCAGAGTCAGAGCCGCATCCTGGCTCAGTAATGGCCATTGCTGCCCATGTTCCGTTGAACCGCTCTAATTGCTCATCATTTGCCACAGCAGCAATTGCTGAGTTCCCAAGCCCCTGACGTGGCATACTTAGCAATAAGCCAGTATCGCCATAACACATCTCAATAATACCAAGAGCGGTCGACATGTTGGTTCCGTTACGAACACCCTCACTGTCTGTATCACCGCGCTTTCCAGCACCTGCAGCTCCAGCATTAATACCTTCGCCACCTTCATTCATACCATCAATGAGTGAAGCGAGCATATCCAGCTCTTTGGGATACGCATGCTCAGCCTTATCATATTTACGAGAAATAGGGCGTAAAACATTGATCGCAACATCATGTGCTTGATCAATCATCATTTTGAATTTTTTAGGATTTTGTAAATTCATTAAAGTATCCTCTGATTGATCATTTAAGCATGTAAGCCAGATTGTAAAATTGCAGTAGCGCGTAGATCGCGGTACCAGCGTTCAACTGGATGTTCTTTTGTGAAACCATGCCCACCAAGAATTTGCACTCCATCTGTACCGATTTTCATGGATTTTTCAGCACAAAGTAGTTGGGCCAGATAAGCTTCGCGGTGAAATGGTTTGCCTGATTCTGCAAGGCTTGCTGCGTTTAAAACCAGCATACGCATTGCATCAATTTCAATTGCCATATCTGCAATCATGAAAGCGACACTTTGGCGATGAGAAATTGGTTCACCGAAAGCAGTTCGTTCATTGGCATATTTAATACAATAAGCTTTAACAGCTTCACATGTACCTACAGCCATTGCACACCACATTAAGTTACCCAAATCTAAAAAAGCAGTGTAATCAAAATCTGTTGCACCTAAGCGTAGAGCAGGTGTGTGATTAAAGCGAAGAGTTGCAGTTTCTGTGGCTTTAAGACCCATAGCTGGAGTGTTTTTAATTGAAATTGTGTCACCGCATTGCACGACAAATACGTCTGGCTTGCCGTTAAAGTCTGCACTTACTAAAAATACATCAGCTAAATCACCTAAAATTACTAATGTTTTTTCGCCATCAATAAAAAACTGATCATTTTCAAGTGATGCTTTTGTTTTTAAAGCATAAGGATTAAATGCTGGAGTTGCTTCTTGAACTGCAAAGGTTGCTGTAATGTCTGAGTCTTCTGCAAAACATGGTAGGTACATTGACTGAACTTCAGCAGAACCCCAACGTGTGATTGCATTGATAACGCTAAATGTACTGAGTAATCCTGCTGTAAGGCTAAAATCACCTTCAGCTAGTTTTTCAGCTATTAATAGATTACTTACAATATTTTGTTCGGCCGCGACACCACCTAATGCCTCTGGAAGTGCATAGTAATTAAGACCTAGATCTTCCACATATTGCCAAAGGTTTTCTGGAAACTGAGCATTCTGGTCAGCTTCATGTGCTAATCCTAATAAAACCTCTTGAGCAAATTGAGACATTGCATCAGAGGTCATTTGTTGTTCTTCAGTTAGGCTTAAATCAAATAGATTTTTTTGTTGGCGAGGTAATCGCTGTTGGGAGATCTGTTTTGGTTTAAATGCTTTTTGAGTCTGGCTTAATGCTTTAAAACCAGCTTTTGAACCTTGATAAAGAGATTTTTCAACAAATTTACGCAACTTGAGTTGATCAAGTACATCGCTTCCTGCCAATCTGGTGATCAGCGATAAACCCAAACCCTGAGCTTTATTGATCATACTTGTCATGATTATGGTGTCCTAACACGTTGTTATTGTTTTATGCTGACACGCCTCATATTAAAAAACTATGTCGTTACTGACATTCGAAAAATGAGTAGATAAATGGCAAATAGAAAATAATAAAATTATAAGCTTTTGATTTTATTTGTTTAAAAATATTTAATTATTGGGGGCGTTGAGCGGTATTGACTAGAATGACATGGAATCATTCTAGTCCTTTATTAAATTAAGCAAAGTTACGAATCATACGTCGCACATTTGTTTTTGCATCAATAACTGTCATAAATGTATAGGCCCCAATAAACTTACGGCTAATAAACATAAATTCTTTTGGAGGTACTGAGAAATAACGTGACGCCATTGATTTACTTGCTTGCTGCATAACACGGCTATGTAACTGACTTTTCTTCCAGTCATAGCGTTCATGATCATCCATAAGGCCAGCTGGCATATCTGGATTATTTGCAGGGGTACTAAATGCTTCTGTCGCGATTAAAAATACATCGGCCATGCCTGGTTTTATACTTTCAGGCATTGCTTCAAAAAACTCATATCCAGTCATTGCTTGTACCATCGCATTTTTATCATGCTGATAACCAGCCTGAATTAAATTACGTGCAACTGATAACAAGTGTTCATCAAACTGACGGATAGCACCAAAATCTAATAATACAATCTTATCTTGAATATCTTGGCCATTACCTAAACGAACAAGGTAATTACCAAAGTTAGGGTCGGTTTGCATTTCGCCCCATTCAAAAATTTCACGAACTGCGATTTCGAGTGAAGCTTCACCAAGCTGATTACGACGCTCTTGGGGTAAAGACAACATCACAGGGCTGTTGATTGGAACACCGCGTTCGAAAGTCATGCACAGTACTTGGTTGGTACAATACTCATCTACAATTGTCGGAACAATATAACGCTCGTCATCTTTTAAGCGTTCACTGAAGCGACGGGTAGTGGCAGCTTCAACATCATAGTCAACTTCGCGATGCATCATTTCACGTACTTCATCAAACCACTGATCGAATTCACGAGTTTGTGGCACCATACGTGTCAGTTTAAGCATGTTTTTAAACAAGCTCATATCTGAATCAATTGCATTTGCAACGCCAGGATATTGAATTTTTAGAACTAATTCCAAGCCATCTGATTTACGTGTTGCACGGTGCACTTGTGCGAGAGAGGCGGTGCCAATTGGCTCATGATCAATCGTTAAATCATTTAATTTAGCGCCCAATTGCTCTTGTAGATGTGGCTTAATTGCAGGCCAATCTAAGGCAACGGTTTGGTTATTTAGGGTATTTAATGCTTGTGTAATCTCTTCTGGTAAAAAGTGTTCACCATAAAGAGCCATCATTTGGCCGATTTTAACAATAGAACCCTTAAGTTTACCTATTTCAGAAACCAGATAGTTAGCTTGTTCGCTCATCGCTTTTTTGCGTTTCTTTTCTTTTTCTTCTTCATTAGAAAAAATAGAAGAAGCACTTGCAGTTGCCCAACGTGTTCCTGCAAGTAAAGAAGCTTTCGCGATTGATAAGCGTCGATCCATGGAAGAAGTTTTTAAACTCTTAAGCTTATCTTTCTGATTTGACATGAAAATAGAATCCTATGCGCATCATGCAGCCAAACGCTGTGATCTAAAATTGTAACGAATATTACATGTTTTGAGCGTATTAAAATAGTTCTCTCAGACTGAATGATAGGTCGAAATTACCATCTTTATTTCATTAATACACAAATAGCCTAAGCAATATGGAAATTTAAGAAATTAACATCTTTCAGATAAGTAAAACTAAAATAAAACGGATCTTTGATAACAAAACGGATTACATTTTAAATTGAATCTTTAATTCAGATTTCTGCATCAAATGAAGGCGATTAGTCTGAATATGTTGCAATAACATCTGTTTGACTGAATCATGCATAAAACCAAGTGCGTGCGCTTTTACAATAATGATGCTCGGCAGGGTATAAAAGAAATACTTAACATCATCAAGAGTTGCGTTATTAAAAATCCTTTGTTCAATTAGCGTCTGCTGCAAAAACTGTTTTTCATTTAATACAGAATCTGAAGATTCATCCCAAAAACGGTGACGCATCGCCATCAGATTGTTGTGTTTATAACTCATAAAATTGTCAGCTCAGACTTCAAATCTAAATAAAATATATGGAGTCGGGCAACGAATATCAAGTTGAGATTATTTTTTCTTCAGTTGCTGTTTGAATTTTTATGTAACTCTTGTAAATAGCCTAAGCAAATTTAAAAATTTTTCTAAAAAAACTATAATCGAAACAATTTCATCTATAACACCACTTATCATGACTCCTGCATGTAGATTGTTAAAAAGTAATAAAATCGAATTTTCTATTCATGAATATGAACATGATTCAAATGCCAAAAGTTTTGGATTAGAAGCAGCTGAAAAATTAGATTTAGATGTAAACGAAGTATTTAAAACTCTAATGGTAAGTGACGATAAAAATTATTTCGTTGCTGTCTTGCCAGTTAATCGCCAATTAAATTTAAAAAAAGTAGCTACGGCGTTTGGATGTAAAAAATTACAGATGGCTAATCCTAAAGATGCCGAACGTTTAACAGGATATTTAGTAGGTGGGATTAGTCCTTTAGGCCAAAAGAAACGATTAAAAACTGTCATTGATGCATCAGCTCAAAACTTTAATAAAATTTATGTAAGTGGGGGAAAAAGAGGGCTAGATATTGGTTTAAATCCAAAAGATTTAGCTCAGCTTTTAAATGCCCAATTTGTTGATGTACTTGACCAATAATAATGGCTTAAAAACATACTTTAAGAACCAATCATGATTCTCTATCTATATTGAGAAAATACTTTGTGCAGATCTTTTTTTCAAAAAAGAGAGAAGCACAAATAATGAAGAAAAAGCTTGAACTATTAAATGAAAATGATTATCATTATTGTTAATGGCGATGTAGCTATTTTCTAATAAGGAGCAAAGAAGTTGGTTGTAATATCAATCTTATATTCTATTAGTTCATGCTCATATTTTAATGAAATTTAGAGTTATACCAGAAGCACCAACAATGAGAATAGCGAAAGGTGAGTTGATTTCTGGTATGTGACACCTGCGAGACATTATAAAAACATGCGGGTTCAAGTAGCGGTAAATGGAACTAAGAAAAATAAATACTATCAGCGCAACAAAAAGAATAAACCAAGAGTGGCAAGCGAGGATGGCTTGCCACTCTTGTATTTACAGTTAGCTTCATACTTATTTATATTGTTCAACCTTTTTAGAGTTTTAACTCTGCTCAGTAACAGATCTCTTATATTTTTGATTAAAAAATAATCACTAATGTTTCATTTATTAATATCCTGCCTTTTTAATCAATTTTTTGTATACCCTGAATAAAACATGATCAAAAAAGAGGTAAAAGCGTGCTTATTTTTCATGGAAAACCTGTTCATGGAGCAATTTTTGATATGGATGGGACAATGTTTGATACTGAGAGGTTGCGGTTTCAAACATTGCAACAAGCATCTCAAGAACTCATTGGACAGGAATTTTCACACGAATATTTAATGCAATGTTTAGGTTTAAGTGCAACTACGGCTGAGCAATTGGCTCAACGGTTATATGGCGTAAATGTTCCCTATAAAGAAATACGAAAAAAAGCTGATGAGATGGAACTCGAATATATTCGAAAACACGGCGTACCGATTAAAAAAGGTTTAGTTCAGGTTTTAGAACGTTTACGAAAATCTGGTTTAAGAATGGCTGTTGCGACTTCAAGCCGTAGAGCAATTGCCGAAGAATATTTAATTAATGCGAATGTTTATAAGTTTTTTGATGTGATTACCTGTGGTGATGAAGTCGAACAAGGAAAGCCGCATCCTGAGATCTTTTTAAAAGCTGCTAGTCAACTTCACTTGGATGCTAACCAGTGTCTTATGTTTGAAGATTCTGAAAATGGTTTAACTTCGGCTCACACTTCAAAAGGTTTGACGATTTTATTAAAAGATATTAAAGAACCAAATGATGAAATGCTGGAAAAAGCACATTTTTATTATGATCAGATGTATGACTTCTTAACTGATCTCGACCAATTTATTCCTGTTATGGATATGCCAGAGATGCAGGAACCTTTTCCGCAAAGCCTAAATCAACTGACGGTGGGAATACATGGTTTCGGTGCTATTGGCGGTGGTTATATAGCGCAAATCTTGTCATATTGGGATGGATATACAAAACCGAAGAGAATTATTGCATCAACACGTAATAGTCTTTTTCGAGAAGCTGTGAATGCATTTGGAACTTATAGTATTCGCTATGGACAGTTTTCTTATGATGAACGTATTGAGAATATGACCATTGTTGATTCTGACAATGAACAACAAATGTTAGAGATGTATACACATTCAAGTTTGATTGCACTTTGCTTACCTGAACAAGCGATCGAAGCTGAAGCAAAAATAATTGCAAAAGGATTATATGCGCGTTTTAACTCACCACTTGAAACATGTATTGAACCGTTAACCTTTCTAATTATTTTAAATAAAGTCGGCGCGAAATATTTGGTTATGAAGCACCTTAGAGAAGCTCTACTAGAGTTAACCAATGATGAAGATGTAACTGAGCATATTTTAAAAGAACATTACTTTTGCGACACCGTTGTAAACCGCATGGTTTCAAAGCTATCTAATCAAAATTTATATCGCCAACTTAGTATCAAGCATCACTTTCTTGAACAGCATTTATCTGATGTGGAGCATGAAGAACAAGTCGAAATTGAAGATTGCAATAAACTGACTCAAGATCAGCAAAATCAGGCATCTTTATATGTTGATAACATGCGCCGTAATTTCCAGCCAGGTCATATATTACAAAGCATGGACCTAATTCTGTTTCATAGCGAAACGGATATGCCAATTTATGTAGAAAAAGGCAGCCCTTTACTCGAAAAGTTACGTCAAGTTGTCTTGGTTAATCAGATTACAGACATTCAATTAATCAAAAACCGTCTATGGAACGGCGTGCATGCCATGCTTGCTTGGTACGCATCTTTACTAGGTTATGAATCTATTGGTGTTGCCATGGGCGATCATTCAGTTAAAGCTTTTGCAGAAAACTTAATTAGAGAAGTAAAGCAAGGACTTGCAATTGTATTACCTAATTATGCAAAAGATTTGGATCGCATGGCACAAAGCTTTCTAGACTCATGTGAATATGCTTTTAAAGACCCTTGTCAACGAGTGGCAAGAGATCCACTTCGCAAATTAACTCATAATGAAAGAGTAATTGCGTCAATTGAGGTGAATATAGGTCATGATTTGCCTTATAAAAACCTATTAAAAGGCGCTGCGCTAGGGTATGCCTATGCGATTCAATATTTAGAAATTGAAGAGGCTGATGCGATTAAACATTTACAGCAGCAAATTCAGAAATTGGATATGAGTACTGCCCAAAAAAGACAACTTGAAGTTGAGTTAACGCAATTAGTTCAATATTTATTTTCTGAACAAGGCAAACTGCCTTTAAATATGAACATTACCAACTCCAAAAGTACGCGTACTCAATATGCTTAAGTTCATTTAAATAATTAATGTTCTACAACTGAAAGGCAAACATGCTTTAATACGAAAATTGAAAGATTTTGAATTAAAGCTGTGCTGCTAAAACCTTCGACGTTCATGGTGCCAACATCTATACGGGATTATCCAGAATGGCATCTTGGGCGCCAAAATTATGCTTTATGGTATCTAGAAATTAATGATCAAAAAATAGTTGATTATTTAGATGCCTTGCGCGCGCATTTTTCAGAATTCTTATTAGAACCCAATAGCCGTCAATATCATATCACGCTGTTTATATGTGGATTTTTAAACCACGAAACCAGAATGTATAGTGATGACTTTAGTTTGAGTGAATTTGAGCAGCAAAGAGAAATCTTAATAAAAGAAGATTTTGCTCCGTTTCATTTAGAAATTGGTTCGGTTGATAGCTTTAGTAGTGCTTTATTTATAGAAATCCAAGATGCCGAGAATATCTTACCTCTAATACGCCAAAAGTTAGGTTTAGTTTCTAATGAAATTGCCGCTTTAGAATATTGTCCGCATATTACTTTGGGGTTGTATAAAAAAGACTATAGTAGTGATTTGATTTTGAAAAAAATTTCTCAATTACCTGTACAATACAAACACGCTGAATTTAGTCTTAAAGTTAAGCATTTAACGTTTGGTTATTATCAGGCTCAAACTTTACAGGGTAAGTTATATCCATCTCAGCATTTGTTCTTAGGTGATTCATGTTGCAATTGATTTTGGGTGGTGCCCGTTCTGGCAAAAGCCGTCTCGCTGAACAAACGGCAATAAATACGCAATTAGCTGTCACTTATGTTGCTACGGCGCAAGCGCTTGACCCAGAAATGCAAAGTCGAATTGAACACCATCAAAATCAGCGTCCTGCTCACTGGTCTTTGGTTGAAGAACCATTATTTTTAGCAAATGCTCTGCAAAAAATTGATAGACCTAATCAAATTATTCTGGTGGATTGTTTAACGCTTTGGCTAACCAATTTGTTACTTGTAGATGATCAAAGTATTCAACAATTTGAATGTGAGCAGCTGTTAAAAGTTTTACCTACGCTTGAGTCAGAAATTATTTTAGTAAGTAATGAAACAGGACTTGGGGTTGTCCCACTCGGTGAGATCAGTCGTCGGTTTGTCGATGAAGCAGGCAGACTACATCAAGCTTTAGGACAAATTGCAGATAAAGTTGTGTTTTGTGTAGCTGGTTTTCCAATGATTTTAAAAGGTGAGAAGTAAAATGAACTGGTGGTTAGAATCTGTACAGCAACCTAATTTGGATGCAAAACAACAAGCTGAGCAACACCAACTCCAACTCACAAAACCTACTGGTGCCTTAGGTGATTTAGAACTGATAGCAGTTAAACTTGCCAGTTTACAGTCAAATGTACATCCACAAGTTAACCATCCATGGATTACGATTTTTGCGGGCGATCATGGCGTGGTTGAAGAAAATATTTCTGCATATCCTCAAGCTGTAACCCGTCAAATGCTGCAAAACTTCACGACGGGTGGGGCAGCAATTAGTGTCATTGCCAAATATCATCAAGCTCATTTGCAAGTAATTGATTGCGGTACCGTAGGTGAAGCGTACGAATACGCAGGCGTTGAACGTCATTGTATTTGTGCTGGTACAGCAAATTTTGCCAAACAAGCTGCAATGAATACTGAAGAATGTCGTGCTGCTCTAGATTTAGGTAAAAATAGTGTAGACACGGCTAAAGCCAACGGTTCAGATATTTATATTGCGGGTGAAATGGGAATTGGAAATACCTGTTCTGCTTCTGCCTTAGCATGTCTTTTATTAAATGATACTGCGGAGCAATTAACTGGAGTAGGGACAGGAATCGGTGCCGATCAGTTAAGACATAAAATTGAAGTAATTGAACAAGCAATCGAACTTCACCATAAACATGTTACTGGTGATGCGTTCAAAACACTGTGTGCAGTTGGTGGATTGGAAATTGCGGCGATTGTAGGTGCTTATATTCGATGTGCGCAGGTAGGTTTACCTATCATTGTGGATGGTTTTATTAGTTCAGTAGCTGCTTTATGTGCGGTACGAATGAACTCTAAAGTACGTGACTGGATGTTGTTTGGTCATCAATCGGCAGAGTATGGACACCGCCGTATTTTGCAAGAACTCAATGCAGAGCCGATTCTAAAAATGAATTTACGGTTAGGTGAAGGTAGTGGTGCTGGTACTGCCTTAGCATTAGTTAAAATGGCATGTGTATTACACAACCAAATGGCTACCTTTGCTCAAGCTGCCGTAAGCGGGGATAAAATTGGGTAAATTCAGAATTGATTTGCTCAGACATGGTGAGAGTCAATATAGCCATACTTTACGTGGCCATTTGGATGATGAGTTAACGGAAAAAGGTTGGCAGCAAATGCAGTCAACCATTGAGCAAGTTGTAAATCAGTCATGGGATGTCATTGTAAGTTCATCATTAAAACGTTGTGCTTGTTTTGCTGAGCAACTGGCAAAGACAATTCAGTTACCTTTACTTTTAAACCATGACTTAAAAGAAATGTATTTTGGTGATTGGGAAGGCATCTCAACTCAACAAATTTATGAAACTTCACCAGAATTACTGGCAAATTTCTGGCAAAAACCGAGTCAGTATTGCCCACCTCGCGCAGAAACATTAATGCAGTTTCAAACAAGGGTTCTTAAAGGCTTTCAGGAACTACTTGTAGAGATGCAAAACCACAACTGGCACCATGGATTGGTTGTTACTCACGGCGGTGTGATTAAGCTATTAGCTTGTTTAGCTACGCAACAACCTTTAGATGATTTACTAAAAATATCGGCAGAGCTTGGGAAATTATATTCATTCGAATTTTCTGAAACAGATGGTCAATTAACTTTCATGTTGAGATAGTAATTTTATATTTCTCTACACTTGTAAGTTATTATTTTTATAAAAGATATTTGAGTGATTGTAATAGAACTGTCATTGCTAAAAATTAAGCTATTGGCATTTCTTATTAATCACTCATCTGACTTATGAATATTTTATTTAAAACGACTGTGCTCGCAGCATCATTATTACTTGCAGCTTGTAACAATAATGATGATCAAGATGTTCAAACAACTGCTCCAACAAACTCATCAAAATATTATCAAACAAAAACACCTTACCAACCACAACAAGAAATAAAAAACTATGAACAAGCACCCAATGGGTTCCAGCCAGTTTTTACAGAGTTAGTGGCACGTCACGGTTCAAGAGGCCTCTCAAGTCTGAAATATGATTTAGCACTTTATAATTTATGGAAACAGGCAAAAGCAGAAAGTGCCTTAACACCATTAGGTGAACAATTGGGTGCTGATTTAGAAGCAATGATGAAAGCCAATATCTTATTAGGCTATGGCGTGGAAGGAATCCGCCAGTACGGTTATGGAAATGAAACTATGACTGGTATTTTAGAACACCGTGGCATTGCAGATCGTTTATTGCAACGCTTACCAAGTCTTTTAAATTCGCAAGCATCTATATTGGTACAAAGTTCTGGGGTAGATCGTGCAGTTGATAGTGCTAAATTCTTCACAGCTGAACTCATTCAACAACAACCGAAACTTAAAGATAAAATTGTGCCAACGCCTTATACCAGTTTATCGAGTGCAAGCGTTCCAAGTGTTGAAGATGGTGGCGTTGATCGGTTTAAACTCTATTTTCATAGTTTGAATGCCGATGAAGACTTGGTTCAACCACTTAGTGCTAGTCAACAAAAAATTTATGATGCTAGTCAGGCCTATCAAGATTTTGAAGAAAATAATAAAGATTTATCCCAAAAGTTAGATGAGTTATCAAAAAATACAGCAGCTGAAAAAACTGCCCAAACTGTACTTAATCCGATTTTTAAAGCAGACTTTATTAAAAAGCTGGGCACAACAGGTTATAGCTTTAGCAATACCGGATCCTTTACGGTAACTTCACCAAAAGGTGAGCAAATTACAGAAAAAGGTAAGGGTAAAAATACAATTGCGAGTGCAGTTGATGCAGCAGCTTATATTTATGAACTCTATTCAATTTCTGGTGGTATGAAAGATGAGTTAAAAGGTATTGATTTTGCTAAATATATGCCGTTAGATGCTGCGAAATTCTATGCTGAATTTAATGATGCAAACGATTTTTACGAAAAAGGTCCAAGTTTTACAGAGTCAAATCAAGTCACGAGTGAAATTGCTCAAGGACTTAAACAGGACTTGTTCCAACAAGTTGACGCCGTGGTGAATAAAGCTCAGCCTTACAAAGCAGTTTTACGGTTTGCCCATGCTGAAATTATTATTCCTTTGGCAACCAGCCTAGATTTACATAATATAATGCAGCCTTTACCACTACGTCAGACTTATAATTACTCAACCAGTGCATGGCGCGGTGAAGTAGTTTCACCTATGGCGGCAAATGTCCAATGGGATATTTACCAAAATAGCCAAGGCAATACTTTGGTAAAAATGCTTTATAACGAAAAAGAAACTTTGTTCAAATCTGCATGTAACTTTGCACGTTATACACCAATTAGTTTTTACTACGACTACATTAAATTGAAACAGTGCTATCAAATGCAATAGATTTTCAGTTTTTGAAGTCTTTAATGGGAATAGGGATTGCTATTCCCATTTTTATTTCTTCATAATCCAATTTGTTTTCAAATATAGATCAGTTAGAGACTTGGATATGACACCTTTTTGGATTGCATTGCAATTTTTAACTGTTCTACCTATTGAGCTAAAGACAATGCCAACTGCGAAACAAAATGGTCGAGCTATTTTGTTCTATCCACTGGTTGGACTGATTATTGGTGGCATTCTTTTTCTTATCTCGTGTCTTTTAGTTAAATTACCCGTTCTTTTACTTGCTGCCATCATAATGACTTTATGGATTTGGCCGACAGGGGGATTACATTTAGACGGGCTAGCAGATACGGCAGATGCATGGGTAGGCGGTTTTGGAGACAAACTACGTACTTTACAAATCATGAAGGATCCAAGTTGTGGTCCAATTGGAGTGCTAAGTTTAGTTATTATTTGTTTGCTCAAGTTTGTACTGATTTATGTGTTGATTGAACAACATCAAACGTTATTTTTAGTCTTTGTTCCCGTACTTGGGCGTATTGTGCCATCTATTTTGTTTTTAACTACACCATATGTTCGTGAAAAAGGTTTAGGCCGTTCATTGACTGAACATTTACCCAAAACAGCCTCATGGATAATAGCTGGGTTGGTTCTGCTATTTGCTTTATATTGGGAATGGCAAGGGCTCATCGCCATTGTTGGCTTTTTGATCAGTCTGGTTTATTTAAGACATCTGTTTATTAAAAGAATTGGCGGTATTACAGGTGATACAGTCGGGGCAGCGATTGAGCTTAGCGAAACCGTGCTGCTTTTTTCTTTTGTGGTGAGTTATTTTTATTTAGTTTGATGTTGAGTTTCGACAAAGAAAAAAAAGCCCTCAAGAATGAGGGCTTAATTGATCTTCTTAAAAAGATGAATTAACGATTTGGTAAAACGTCTTTTAAAGCTTCATGCATTTCAAGTAATGTTTTTTCAGTCGTTTCCCAGTCAATACAGCCATCAGTTACTGATTTACCATATTCAAGATCACAAAGATTTTCAGGAATATCTTGGCGGCCGCCTTTTAAGTGACTTTCAACCATAAGACCAACAATTGACTTATTACCATCTAAAATTTGTTCAGTGATATTTTTAAGAACAAGTGGCTGTAAGTACGGGTCTTTATTTGAGTTTGCGTGGCTCGCATCAATCATGATTTTAGTGCTAACTTTTGCTTTCGCTAAAGCATTTTCTGCTTCTTCAACAGAGCCAGCATCGTAGTTTGGCTTACCATTACCACCACGTAATACTACGTGTGCGTATGGGTTACCGCTCGTATTAATAATCGAAACTTGTCCGTCTTCATTAAGACCTAAGAAGCTATGACCATATTTAACAGACTGCATCGCATTGGTTGCAACAGTTAAACCACCATCTGTACCATTTTTAAAACCTACTGGTGATGATAAACCAGAAGACATTTCGCGGTGAGTTTGGCTTTCGGTTGTACGAGCACCAATTGCAGACCACGAAATTAAGTCTTGATAGTACTGCGGAGAGTTCGGGTCAAGTGCTTCAGTTGCACATGGTAAACCTTTTTCATTTAATTCAAGCAAAAGCTTACGACCAATACGTAAACCTTTTTCAATATTAAAAGAGTCATTCATGTCAGGGTCATTAATTAGACCTTTCCAACCAATTGTTGTACGTGGTTTTTCAAAATAAACACGCATAACTAAATACAATGAATCTTTAACCTTTTCACTTAATGCTTTTAAACGATCGGCATATTCGTGAGCAGCTTTTGGATCATGAATAGAGCAAGGGCCAATAACGACAAACAAACGCTTATCTGAGCCATCTAAAATATTACGAATGGTATCGCGGCCTTTTAGAACGGTTTGTGAAGCAACATCAGATAAAGGTAACTCTGATTTAAGCTCAGCTGGTGTTACAAGAGTTTGAATGCTTTTAATATTAACGTCGTCGATATCGGGCTTGGAAACGGATTTTGAATTTGTATTCATTGCTGTCACTGGTTCGATCATACTAAAGGTTGTTTTGTGTACTGAATATACCATGAAATAATTATGAAAATCCTACATCTCATGGTATTTCAGTTTGGAAAAATCTTATTGATTTTGCTATCTTTCAGTTGAGTTGCTTGTTTTTTCAGCAACCACAGCTTGTTGTTGTACCACAGGTGCTTTCGGTTTTGCTTTGACTGGGTGAACTATAAAGTTAACACCGAGGGCAAATAGGGTAATCCCTAAAATTTTTCGGATTAAACGTTCAGGCATGCGAGAACTAATGAGCGTACCAACAATAATTGCTGGAATCGAACCCACCAATAACCACATCAGAAGCGTAAAGTCGACGTTACCAGCACTCATATGTCCAAGGCCAGCCACTAAAGTGAGCAATACGGCATGTACAACATCTGAACCAATAATTCGAATCATTGGCAAGTTCGGGAACATGATCACGAGTGCCATAATGCCAAATGCGCCAGCACCGACTGATGAAAGAGTTACGAATACACCTAAGATGATACCCATAATCACGATAAAGCTACGTTTTTTATGGATAGCTAAATGCTCATTCTCAGTTTGAGTGACTTCTTTACTTCTAAAACGATTAAAGAACTTCTCAATACGCGAGCGGAAAATGATAGATACACCAGTTAAAGTCAGCATAAAACCTAACACCATGGTGAGTACAGCTTTATAGTGTGTTGACTGACTTAAATAATGTTCAAGTACCCATGTGGTTCCGAAAGATGCAGGAATACTGCCTACTGCTAACCATAAAACAATTGGCCAGACAATATTGAGCTTTCTAGCGTGAACCATTGATCCACAAAATTTTGAAATTGCGGCATAAAGTAGATCGGTACCAATTGCGATATGAGGTTCAATTCTAAAAAGGCCAATTAAAATTGGTGTCATTAATGATCCACCACCAACTCCTGTAATCCCTACACAGAAACCCACTAACATACCCGCTAAGATAAATTCAAAAGCACCAGACATCTTTATCGCCACTTATCACGAAACGCCCATATCTTATTCCTTTTAGAGATAAACAGTTGTCATGAATAATGATTTGCTTATGCAAAAAAAAGCTAAGCAATCAAAATATTGCTTAGCTTGAGCTATTTTTCATCAAATTATTAGGGGTTAATATTATTTAGATGATTTTAATGGGTTAAGTAGAAGGATGAGACCAAAAGTTAACGGTGTTGCAAAGATCCACCAACTGACAAAACCAATTGAAAATTTATAGTGTTGAATAAGAATAAATGAACATAAACCAAATAATATGAATGCAGCTATTTTAAAGTATCGGTAGTAATTTTGAGCTAATGATTTGAAATAGCCTGTTGATTTCGGTGATCGATATTTTTCACTCGCCATAAATAACAAATACATTCCTAATAAAATGAAGATGAAGGCTATAAAAATCATGAGCTCACCTCAACCTTTAATTTATTCAGCTTTTTTTGAATTTTTTCTACAGCTTTATGCTGAATAGGTTGAATTTTGCAGAATATAAAAATTGCTAAAGCTGCAAAGATCCACAAAAAGATATCTACACGTGCAAATGCCCAATAATTGTTGAAGCTTTGAATATAGTCATATCTAAGTAAATAACTGAGATTTAAGATGGGAAGTGCCATACAGAGCATAATAAAAATGCAAAGTTGAGTTCTCCACAAATGCTGCTTTTTAGTGACTAAAGCAATCATTAAGCTGATGAGCCAAACCAAGAAAAAGCTATAAACTTCATAATTGATTGTGGTTGACGTCACTGTAAAGAGTCGATTCGCGCTTAAATAGGCGACAGTTGCACATGGCAGTCCTACAAAAGTTGCGACATTTAAACGGTCAACTAAATAGTGTCCAAAGTGAAACTTACTATTCTTATTTTGAATTTGGCGTTTAAGGCTCCAGAGTAACAAACCAGAGGCAATCATTACACAGCCTAGAATGCCTGAGAAAAAGAATCCTAAACGAAGTAAAGGCTGAGCAAATGTCGCCATATGCAGCCCATAGACACCCGCATTTAACGTTGCAATAGGACTATTATTCCGTGTATCTGCCAAGACTTTTCCGGTTGAAGCATTTAATGTAATTTGAGCCTGATTACGAGTAATAGAGCGGTCTTCTTGCTGAATAAATGTAATTTGCGTCTGATTAGTGTTTGGATTTTTTACACTAATCGTTGATAAAGGTTGATTACCCCAACTTTGTTGAACTTGGTTCAATAGCTTATCAATAGCTAAGTTTTGAGCAGGCTGAATCGATTGATTCTCAAGCACAGTCTTTGTACGTATTTCGGTAAAATATTGATAAGGGTTTTCAGGGTAAATCTTTTGCATTCCCCAAGGCAGATATAAATAAAAGAAAATAGCTAAGCCCGTAAATGTAATGGTTAAAAAGAAAGGTAGTGCAACGACAGAAGAAATATTGTGAAAGTCTAGCCATGAACGCTGAGACTTAAATGTACGCAAAGTAAAAAAGTCGGTAAATATTTTTTTATGGGTGATAATGCCTGAAATCAAAGCAATCATCATAATAAATGCGGCAAGACATACGATTAATCGCCCAAGTAATATAGGGATGCCAAAAAGTTGGTAATGGAAGCGGTAAAAAAAATCGCCGCCTAGAGTTGCTGAAAGTTGAAGTTCTTTTCCCGTGTTAGCATCAAGTGTGGCATTGCCATAACCACCGTCAGCTTTTTCCCAATACATAGTATTGACGGGACTTTCTGGTGTAGCCACAGTTAAATACCAAGATTTGGCATCTGGAGCGTTTTCTTGTAAATATTGATATGCTGTTTTAATAGCAATATCTTGCTTTACTTCATATTGCGCAAGGGCAGGCTGCATCCATAAATTAATTTCGTGGCGGTAATAAGATAGGCTACCCATTAAGAAAATGGCAAACACGAGCCATCCAAATATTAAGCCAGTCCATGAGTGGAGCCATGCCATAGATTGACGTATACCCTTATGCATAACCCACCATACGCGTTGCAAAAAAGAAAAGGGCGCACAAAAAAATTGATAGCCCAGTGAGTTTCAAAAGTGATTGAACGCAGAAACCAACGATCACAAAGATGACGTAAAATAGAATTGCTATAAATGCTGAGAGACAAATAGCTTCAGCTTTGTCGAGGGTCAAAAGGAAAATTCCAATGAGTCCAAGACTTAAATATGCCATACAGGCAAAGCCCATACCGAAAACTAGCAAGAATCGATAGAAAACTTTTATACGATATGACATTGGGAGATTTACAGTTTTGGACATCTTTACTGACACATACACAAAGAATAATAAGTAAAGCCAATCCCTAAATTGGGATTGGCTACGATATTAATATTTAAACTTTACAGCAACTGTATAGTTGGCAGAAGGACCATAAAAAGCTTGGCCATCTGGAAAACTATTTAAATATTTCTTGTCAAAAATATTATTACCATTTGCTTGAAGCGTAATATGATCGTTGACTTCATAGCTCGCCATTAAATTAACTAAAGCATATGCATCTTGTTTAATTGTACTGTTAACATTTGAATCATATAACTTTATCCCATCTTGCCATTGTAAGCCTGCACCAACTTTTAGCTTCGGTAAAACTGGTGGCGTGTAGGTGGTTAGCACGTTAAGTGTCTGGTTTGGATTATAAGTTCTTGCCTCGCCACCATTCTTAATATCTTTAATACTAAATTGAGCATAGCCGAAAGAAAGATTCACATTATTTGTGATTTGACCTGATAAGCCGACTTCTACACCTTGTGACTCTAAATCACTCGTTGGTACTTTTCGATTAAGTGGATTTCCATCAGAGCTGCGTAGAGGGTAATTATTTTGTTCAGTTTTAAATACTGAAAGTGTTCCTGTTAAACGGTCATCTAACCATGAACTTTTCACGCCCATTTCATAGCTTTTACCATCAATAGGTTTTAAAGCTTGATTGGTATCTTTATCAATACCTGTTTGTGGTCGGAAAATTGAGGTGTAACTCATATAACCTGTATATTCAGGTGTAAAGTTATAAGTTAGTCCAATATATGGTGAGACTTTACTTTCACTATATGACATTGGTGAACCATAACTTTCACCTTTACTTTCAGCTTGGACATAGTTTGCACCCAGTAAAAGTTTTAAATCTTCATTAAGATGTAAGCGTGTCGCAGCATAGATGGAATTAATATTCTGCTTATAGTTTGCGGCTTCTGTGAAATCTGACCAAGTTATAGATTGCGGTGTCCAACTTGACCAATCCGTAGTGGTTGATTTTATAACATTACTATCGTTAATCGTTCCTGTAGATTGTTTATCTTGCTGATGGCTACGTACATAGCTGTAGCCTAAAGATGCCTCATGTTCTCGATTGAAAAGTTTATATGTTCCTTCGAGATTAAAATCGACAGCATGTTTTTCTTGGTGCTCTTGACCACCCCAAGGGGTTAGAGAAACACCTGATCCATCAGCTTTTGGATAACCATAATAATAAAGAAGACGACTATTATGCTTGGTATCAAGATAGTTATAGGTCAGCTTAGCGGTCCACTGATCATTAATTTTTTGCTTTAATTCAACAAAAGCATTTTGTGTTTCATTATCCCAGTGTGCCCAGTCAGGGTTAGGATTATATGAGCGGTCATATGAAATTTGTTTACCATTGGCATCTAGCAAAGGCAGAGCACCCCAGTTGTTTGCATTGGGTTTATTTTGTTCTTGGCTATAACCAGCGGTCAGTAAAGTACTATCTGTCAAATCAGCTTCAATAATACCTGCGAAACCATTTCTCTCTGACGAATATCGATCAAGGTAAGAATCACCAGTTTGCTCATAGCCCATAATACGGCCACGTACTTTTCCACTCGGTATTATTGCGCCAGACACATCAGCTTCATAACGCTGCGTATCCCAAGAACCATAACTTACACCGCCACTTGCTTGGAATTCTTGAGTCGGGCGTTTTCTAATATTATTGATTGTTGCGCTTGGATCACCGAAGGCATTAGTTAAAGAATCAGCACCTTTAACGACTTCTACACGATCATAGAAATAAGTATCAGGATTCGTATTGTTGTAGTTATAACCTGAGAGGGGAAAACCCACGCCGTCAGTTAATATATTTGAAATCTCAAAGCCGCGAGCCATATAAGTGGTTCGCTCAGTTTCTTGATTAGATACGGTTACACCTGGAGTATTTTTTAAAACATCTCGAGTACTGTTAAGTCCGAAATCTTCAATTTGTTGACGAGTAACGACATTAATGGTTTGAGGCGTTTCTTTAGCTTCAATATTAAGCTTGGTTGCGCTACTCGAATTTTTAACATTATATGCTTTGGTCTGTTCAGAAGACTGCTCAGCACTTGTGGCTTTAACTTGAATCGTCTGTAAAGCTTGTACCTCTGAGTCTTGAGCATAAGAGAGGTTCGCATAACAAATCGCACAGGCGATTACGGTAAGCTTAAATGGTCGAGGTGGGATATTCATAAGGTTAAGGATAATGTAAATAATTCTCATTTATTCTATTATTTGTAAATGTTAGCTACAATTCAAATTGCATTGTTAATTTAGATTAAAAAATAGTGAATGAATGTAATTTTAGATAGCTTGTACGATGGCTGCTTTTGGTAAGTACATATCGATCAAGTTCAAGATTGATAAACCTCTATGCTAGAATGCATTATTTCAAATTCTTGGGTAAATCGCCTTGGCAAACCGAAAACTTAAAATAGGCATTGTAGTTGGGGAAGTTTCTGGAGATACGCTCGGCGTGAAACTTATGCGTAGTTTTCGAGAACAAGGAATTGATGCCGAATTTGAGGGAATCGGTGGTCCTCAAATGATTGCTGAAGGTTTTAAAAGTTATTACCCGATGGAAACTCTGTCTGTGATGGGGATTGTTGAGGTATTAAAAGACTTAAAAAAATTATTCGCCGTGCGGGATGGTCTAATTAACCAATGGACTCAAAATCCCGTTGATATTTTTATTGGTATTGATGCACCAGACTTTAACCTCAGACTTTCTAAAAGTATTAAAGAAAAGAATCTTCCAATAAAAACAGTCCAATATGTCAGTCCTTCAGTCTGGGCGTGGCGCCAAGGACGTGTTCATGGCATTAAACAAAGTATAGATTTAGTACTTTGCTTATTTCCTTTTGAAAAAGTTTTTTATGAACGATATGAAGTTCCAGCAGCGTTTGTAGGTCATCCATTAGCTAAACAATTGCCACTTGAGAACCCAATTCAAATTGCCAAACAGCAATTAGGTCTTAATGAAAATCAAAAACATATTGCTTTGTTACCAGGTAGTCGAAAAGGTGAGGTAGAACGACTTTTGCCTATGTTGCTTGGAACTGCCAATATTCTGCATAAGAAATATCCAGACATTCAATTTTTAATTCCCGCAATTAACGATGCACGTAAACAGCAGATTGAGCAGGGTGTTGAACAATTAGCACCTCATTTAAAAGCTGTAATTCATATTTTAGAAAATACAGATAGTGAGTCTAAAGTTGGCCGTATGGTCATGAATGCAAGTGATATCATTGCTTTAGCTTCTGGGACTGCAACATTAGAAGCCATGCTCATGCATAGACCGATGGTCACTTTCTATAAGTTGCATTGGTTAACTTATATAATTGCTAAGCTTTTGGTGAAAATTCCTTATTATTCTTTACCTAATATTATTGCGGGTAAGAAAGTCATTGAAGAGCTTATTCAGGCTGATGCAACTCCAGAAAATTTAGCTGCTGAAATAGAAAAGCTAATGAATGTTGAGACAGCTCAAATTCAAGTAATGCAACATTTAACCATGCATAAACAGCTTATTTCTGGAAATACAGAAGATCCAGTACAGGCAATTTTGCAATGTCTGGCGAGTTAACTTTTAAGATTGTGATTGGCTAATTGCTTTTAAGCCAGCTAATGAAAATTTCTTAAAATGTTCAACTAAATCGTGTAATGGCATCTGGGCAATTTTTTTAAGTGGCTCAGGTGCTTGAGCATTGGGTCCGGCAATAATGAGCATCATGCAAGGTGTCATCACGCTTAAAATACAAGGCAACACCGCTGGATCATTTTCATCCAAACCAGCAACTTGACTAATGAGCTTACGAATAAGAAAAAATTTCCTCATACCTGCAACTTCAATAAAATTTAATAAATGCTCAGAAGGTGAAAATAGTTCACGAATAAACACCTTGCCATGCCAGACATCTTTTTCAGTTAATTTATGCAGCAAGGTCTCAAGTAATAAGCTTAATTTTTCTTCTGGTGAGTGAGTACTTTCAACAAGTTCTAGTAAATATTTTTCATCTAGATAGTGAGCGTGAGCTTCCAATAAAACAGCTTGATATAGCCCGTCTCGACCATCAAAGTGATAATTAATCGCAGCTAAATCGACATTTGCAGCGTTGGCAATCGTTTTGTTCGCTGTATTTGCAAAACCATATTGAGCGATTAAAGTTCCTGCTGCCTCAATAATTTTAGACTTGGTCAAGTCACCATCACTTCGTCTAGATCTGGACATGTTTAACCCTAATTTTTACTCACCATAAAAGTATATCTTTTATTCAAAGATTGGAGTAATTTAAATTTAAATTGAATTTAAACTAAGAAAATTTGAATTTAATAAGAAGGCCAATAAGATGAATAAAAAAGTGATTGCCGTCGTCTTGCTTATTATCGCCGTAGCTTTAATTGGTTTTTGGGCGTGGAAATATCATAATAAAAAACAATCAGATAGTTTTTTGACTTTATATGGAAATGTTGATATTCGCCAAGTTTCACTTGCATTTGAACAGTCTGGCCGTATAGAGAAACTTTTAGTTCAAGAGGGAGATAAAGTCCAAGCTGGCCAATTACTAGCGACTCTTAATACCAATGCATTACAGATTCAGGCAAAGCAAGCTCAAGCACAACTTAAAGCTCAACAAGAGGCAATTGTTAAACAAGATGTGGGAGCTCGCCCAGAAGAAATTAGTCAAGCAAAAGAACAACTTGCTTCTGCCCAAGCAGAGCTTGATAAAACCAATAAAAACCTGCAACGCTTACAAATTTTGGTAAGTAGTACTGATGGTCGGGCAATTAGCCAACAAGAGCTAGACTATGCCAAAAGTAATAAAGATAGTGCTGAGGCAGCGGTCCGTGAAAGACAAGCTAATTTAGAGTTGATCATTAAAGGTGCTCGACAAGAAGATCGTGAAGCGACCAAAGCACAGTATGAAGTAACTAAGGCTAATTTAGATCTAATTAACTATAATCTTACTCAAGCTGAATTAAAGTCTCCTGTAAATGCAGTGGTCCGAGCACGCCTACAGGAAGTTGGTGATATGACAACTGCTCAAAAGGCCGTTTATACATTGGCATTGACTGATCCTAAATGGATTCGTGTGTATGTAAACGAACAAGATTTAAGCTCTATTAAAATGGGCGGCACGGCTCAAGTTATTCGTGATTCTTATCCTAATCAGCCCATTAATGGAAAAATTGGCTATATATCTTCAGTGGCTGAGTTCACACCAAAAACAGTACAGACCGAAGAGATTAGAACAACACTGGTTTATGAAATTCGAGTATATGTAAATGATCCGAATGATCAATTAAAAATGGGTCAACCTGTGACTGTAAAAGTGCCACTTGCTTCAGGTGAAAAAGCTCATGACTGATGAAAAAGCAGTGGTTCAAGCACATAATTTATTCATGACTTTTAAGGCTGAGAGTAAAAAGTCAGCAGATATTAGTGCAATTGTTGATTTGAATATGCAAATTAACAAAGGAGAACTTACTGCTTTGGTTGGTCCAGATGGTTCAGGGAAAACAACTTTATTAAGGTTAATTGCAGGACTATATAAAGCCACTTCGGGTTCACTAAATGTACTTGGAATTGACGTGAGTAAAAACCCACAAGCTGTACAAGACCGTATTAGCTATATGCCACAACGTTTTGGACTCTATGAAGATTTAAGCGTACAGGAAAATTTAGATTTATATGCCGACTTACACGGCGTTTCAAAGGACGTACGTAGTCAAAGATTTAAACGTTTATTGGAAATAACGGATCTTACTCAGTTTACGCAACGTCTAGCAGGTCAACTTTCTGGTGGGATGAAACAAAAACTAGGGCTGGCATGTACTTTAGTTCGTTCCCCAGAATTGCTCTTACTTGACGAGCCTAGTGTTGGGGTGGACCCTTTATCGAGACGAGATTTATGGATCATTATTGAACAGCTTGTTCAGGAAGAAAACTTAAGCGTAATTATAAGTACTGCTTATATGGATGAGGCAGAAAAATGTGCCTACGTATATATCATGCACGAAGGCAAAATTTTAAAACAAGGTTCACCTGAACAATTAAAAGAAATAGCACGTGGACAAACATGGAATATAAAACCTTCAGAGCAGATTAAGGCTCGGACCTTACAAGCCCAGTTACTTGATAACCATTTAGAGATTATTGATGCTGTTCCAAAGGGTGAACAAGTGAACTTTATTAGTCGTCAAAAAGAGCTATCAGCTAATACTTTACCTGAAGGGCTAAAAGCCAATGCGCGACCACCTGAACTTGAAGATACATTTATGATGCTTTTGCAGCAGACTCAAAAGCAACCAAAACATCTACCTATTTCTGAGCAAGCAGTTCAATTAGAACAAATCGATAATTTAAAGTCAGAGCAACCTATCATTGTGGTTAAAGATTTAGTCCGAACTTTTGGAGATTTTACTGCCGTTGCCAATACATCTTTTGATGTGCAGCGTGGTGAAATCTTTGGATTACTTGGACCTAATGGGGCTGGTAAAACGACAACATTTCGAATGTTATGTGGATTGCTACCAACAAGTAGCGGGTATTTGGAAGTTGCTGGGAAAAACTTACGGACAGCTCGTGCTGAGGCAAGAGCCAAAGTTGGATATGTCTCTCAAAAATTTGCTCTGTATAGCAATTTAACTATCTTAGAAAACTTGAAGTTTTTTGGGGGAGCTTATGGGTTATTTGGCAAAAAACTAAATCAACAAATTGATAAAGCCTTACAGCAATACGATTTAAAGCCTCATAGTAAAAGTGGTGATTTACCGGGTGGGTATAAACAACGACTATCTATGGCTACTGCACTATTACATGAACCAGAAATTTTATTTTTAGACGAACCCACGAGTGGAATTGACCCGCTTGCACGGCGATCATTTTGGTACAGCATTGGTGAACTGGCAAATCAGGGCATTACCATCATTATTACGACGCATTTTATGGAGGAAGCAGAGTATTGTGACCGCATTGCCATACAAGATGCTGGAAAGTTATTGGCCTTAGGGTCTCCCCAACAAGTCCGTAAATTGGCAAGTAAAGATAAACATATTGCTGACATGAATGAGGCTTTTATAGCAATTGTGGAACAAGCACGCGCGTTAAGGCACGCTGGTTAGGAGGTCTACAATGAGCTTTGGATTTTGGAATCGATTGACCGCGTTAGTTCGTAAAGAAACTAAGCAGCTCATTCGTGATAAAAGCAGCCTCGGGATTGGTTTGGTTTTGCCTGTTATTTTAATTCTACTGTTTGGTTATGGACTTTCTTTTGACTTAAATCAGGCTCGAGTCGGAGTTGTCGTTGATCAGTCTTCACCACAAATCAGTCAGGTTTTAGCTGGTTTAAATGGCTCACGATATTTAGCTAGTCAAGAGTTTCATAATTTGCCTGAAGCAGAGCAGGCCATTCGAGATGGAGAAATTGATGCCATTTTGCATTTTCCTTCAGATTTTGCCAGTCAGGCGCAGCAAGGTAATGCCAAGGTTCAACTATTATTAAATGGTACATCCACTACCATAGCAACAGCCTTAGAAGGTTATGTTGCAGGTGCTTTATCTACCGCACCGTCTATACAGTTTGACCGTAGCCCAATATTAGCAACGTCAAGGGCCGTTAATATTGAACAACGAATATGGTTTAACGAATCTGGAAATAGTACTTGGTTTTTAGTCCCTGGCTTAATGGTACTTATTTTAACTTTAATTGGCGCATTTTTAACGGGGCTGCTTATTGCCCGTGAAAGGGAACGGGGAACTCTAGAGGCTTTATTTGTTACGCCTGTACGGCCATTTGAAATTGTATTAGCAAAACTCATTCCCTATGTGGTGGTCGGCATGATTGATATCATGATCTGTATTGTTGCTGCATATTTTATTTTTGAAGTGCCTATGCGCGGTTCATTATTCTCAATTTTGTCTGCTTCATTTCTCTATTTAGTTGTTTCTTTATTACTTGGTTTAACTATATCAGGCTTTGCTCAAAGTCAGTTTCAGGCGAGTCAAATTGCCTTATTGGCAAGTTTTATGCCCGCGCTGATGCTTTCTGGGTTTGTTTTTGATACACGCAACTTGCCTTTGGTTGTGCAAATTATTAGTCAGTTACTACCGGCTACACATTTTATGATTTTAATTAAAACCTTATTTATGGGAGGTGATGATTGGAAGTTATGGTTTAAAGAATGCGGTTTTCTGGTGGGATATATCATTATTTTGATATGGGCTGTGAACTTTTCACTGAAAAAACGGTTGAGATAAAGTTATGTGGCAGCAACTAATCGTTTGGCTGAAACATTTAAGTTTTTTAGTTAAAAAAGAATTCTTAACCATTTTTAGTGACCCTGCAAATAGAGTCATTCTATTTGTACCAGCCCTCATGCAGGCACTTTTATTTGGTTACGCTGCAACTTATGATGTTAACCGTGTGGATTATGCAATTTTAGACCAGAGCAATGGGCAGGTTTCACATGAACTCATCTCAAAACTAGATGGCTCTGGTATTTTTAAGTGTGTTGCAACACTTGAATATACTGAACAAATCAAGCAGGTCATTGATAGTCGTCAGGCATTGGTCGTAATCACGATTCCATCAGACTTTGAAGACAAATTAAATAATAACCAAAGCTCTCCTATACAAGTCATTGTTGATGGCAGGAACTCTTCAACTGCTGTTGTAGCTGGTTCATATCTAAATAAAATTGTTGGTCAGTTTAATCAGCAAAAATTTAACTCAGCTTTGCCGATTAGCCTTGAAACAAGAACATGGTACAACCCAAATCAAGAGTCTAGATGGAGCCTAATGCCTTCATTAATTGCGGCCTTAAGTATGATGCAAACATTACTTTTATCTGCTTTATCAGTTGCGCGGGAACGTGAACAGGGTACGTTTGATCAGTTGTTAGTTACGCCATATACACCATTACAAATTATGATTGGTAAGGCGTTGCCGCCAATTTTTGTAGGGCTGATGCAGTCAACCATTATTTTATTGATTATTTTATTCTGGTTCAAAATTCCCATGAATGGCTCTATTGGGCTGCTTTATTTTGGTTTATTGAGTTTTAATGTGGCTGTAGTTGGGGTGGGCTTATCAATTTCGGCGTTATCTTTAAATATGCAACAAGCCATGCTTTTTACGTTTTTATTGATTATGCCTTTGATGTTACTTTCAGGTTTACTTACTCCCATAGAAAACATGCCGGAAGCATTACAAATAGCAACGTATGCAAACCCCTTAAGGTTTGGAATTAACTTGGTACAACGGGTTTATTTAGAGGGTGCAAGCTTTGCACAAGTCAAATTCAACTTTATTCCAATGATCATTCTGGGAATAGTGACTTTGCCTTTGGCAGCTTGGCTATTTAGAAATAGATTATCTTAATTAAAAAGCCCCATTTTAGGGGCTTTAAAACTTACTTAGGCACGTATAATGAGTTCGTAACCCGTATATTTACGGATGTTAATAACACCAATATCAAAGATTAAATATTGCCCTTTAATACCTTGTAATACACCACGAATTTTTGGTGTTTTATCTAGGTTTAGAGACTTAATTTTTTCAGGATATTGTTCAACTGGGTAAACAAATTCACGTGGTAACTCATCTTCTAAGAATTCAACAGTTTCGTTAAATTCAAGATTTTGGCTAAATTCCTCACGAATAGTTTGGATTTTCGGTGCAAACTCTTCGATTAACTGATCACGTTGTTCTGTCAGTTTCAGAGGTTCAGCTTCTCCCTTAAGAAGTTTACGCCAATCAGTTTTGTCAGCAACCAAAGAACCAAACATAGTTTCAAGTTGACCAGATAAACGGCGTGATCCAACTTTTAAAATAGGTAAGGCTTGGGTTGCGCCTTGATCTAACCAGCGACCTGGCATGTGATTGACACGAGTAATCCCCACCTTTAAAGCACTCGAATTTGCCAAATACACAATATGAGGTTGGAAACAAACATTGTGGGCAAAATCATCTTCACGGCACGTACCTAAGTGGTAGTGGCACGTTTCTGGTTTCATAATGCAGAGGTCACATTCTGCTTTAGTTTTAAAGCATTTAAAGCAGTGGCCTTGAGAATAAGACTTCGGTGTTTTAGTGCCACAAGAGGTGCAATAAATATTACCTGTCCATTCGATTTCTAGTTCTTGTCCTAAATTAAAAGGAAGATCAATTTCTGAACGGTCTAATACAAATTTGTATTCAACATTTGCCTTGGTTGTCTGTTGATCAGTTACACTAGCATCTTTTAGGTCTGCATGCATTTTATGGCAAATGCCTTGTAGTTCCATAAAGTTTAAACTCACATCTTTCAATTAAGGGTTGCAGTTATGGCTGAGCAAAATGTCATCACTTCTATGCTAGACGATTTATCAAACGAACAGCCCATTCATACTGCACTTTGTATTGGCCAGAAAATTGACCAGAATAACGCAATTCAATGGCACTATTTTACCGTAACTGAGCTTTTAAGTCTGCCTTTTACTCAGCGTTATGACTTGGGTTTTGTATTGTTTGATACAGATGAAATGCAGAACATAACTGAAGTACAAAAATCACAATTATTAGTAAAACTACGTGACTTATTAGCAAAACGAATTGTTGTAGTAAGTAAACGCAGTGATGAACAGTTATTACGTTCTTTAGGTTTCACGCAACTCATTGATAAAACTTCACATGATAGTGATTTTGCTTTATGGCAATTTAACATTTTGACCTATAAGCATGTTCCAGATTGGTTTAATTCAAAGTTCTGGGCAAACCCAGAGAACTGGAATAAATTCCGCTGGTAAAATGGCACCAAATCTCTTTCAAAATTTAACAATTTGGCTTTTGCTGTCTTAACAAGAATCCGCGTATGCTCGTGTATAAACCATACATAAGAGTTACACATGACAAATTTAAGCAACATTGTAGAAGTTTTGGCCCAGCAGGCTTTAGGTGGGAACCAGCAAGCATCAGGTCAAGGTGGTTTAGGTGGAATTTTAGGTTCAGTACTCGGGCAAATGGGGGGCAATACTTCTTCTGGCGCACAAGGCGGTCTTGGAGGAGTACTAGGTTCTGTATTGGGTCAAGTGACTGGAAATAATAATAATGCACCTCAAGCCGGTGGTGGCGTACAAAGTTTATTAATTGCAGTTGTACCTTTAATTTTAGGTTGGGTTCAACAACAGGGTGGTTTGCAGGCTGCTTTAGAAAAGTTAAAAGGTGCGGGTTTAGGTAATCAAGTTCAAAGCTGGGTTGATCCAAATCAAAGTAATAGCGAAGTTCCTACTCAACAATTGCAGAGTTTATTTAATCCAGCTGACATTGAACAAGTTGCTGCGCAAGCTCAAGCTCCAAAAGAGCAAGTTTACGGTGCAATTGCTTCAGTCTTACCTCAAGTCATTGACTCATTAACACCTCAGGGTGACAGTACCGATCATCAAGAAGCAAACCAAGATATTCAAAACGTGATGAATCTTGTAAGTGGTTTCTTAAAGTAAGCTACAAACTAAAAAAGCCGGTATAAAAATATCGGCTTTTTTAATCTGAACAAAAAAATAAAAGGGCATTAGCCCTTTTATTTTAGATATGAATCAAAGATAACTAATTAGAAGTTATATTCGATACCAGTACCTACAACAGTTTGCTTGTCGTCATCATTTAACCAGTCGCGTTTTTGTTGAGCAACGATACCGTAGAACCGAGCTTGTTTGTTGATTTGGTAATCAAGACCTAAGCCGTACAAATCAATTTTACGATCTGATTGACCACTTACTTGGGTTTCAGCTGAAGCATATTCTGCTTTCACTTTAAGTTTAGTGTTAGGAATTTTATAAGCAGCTGTTACTGCATATGCTTGTTCCTCTAAACCACGGTAAGCCTTACCAGCTTTATCGATTGAACCATCTGATTTATATGATTGACCATATGCAGTCAAATCATCAGTAGGTTCAGCATGTTGCCATAAAGCACCTACAACAAAGCCAGATTTTGCGATGTCATAAGAACCTGTTACACGGTAAGCATCTGTATAAACATCTTTCAGACCGTAAGCAGCATATTTACCTTTAATACCGAAGTCACCAGCGGCAGCCACTGCTAAGCCAAGGTCTTTGTTTTCATAACCAAGAGAAGTTGATACTGAGTCAAAGCTATCATTTTTGCTGTCTTTACCAGTTTCACCATCTTTACTGTCAGAAGTACTTTCGCCAGTTTGAGCCATGATGTTGAACGTTAAACCAGCTAATAATTTAGGGTCTAATTCAAAACCTACTACGTTATCTAAGCGGTTTTCGCCGTACATGATATTGGTAATATCTAAACGTGTATCGTCATTAAAGATGTCTTGGTTACCACCAGCAGCGGTTTTAAAGTAAGAGTCATATTTACCTACTTTTAAAGTACCAACACCTTCAGTTTTTAAACCGATGAAACGGTTACGAGCGCTAAGGTCACTATCAGAACCTGAACCATCAGTAGAAATTGCCCATTCAGCTAAATAAACAGCAGATAACTTGTCAGTTAATTTCTCTTCGCCTTTTACCCCAATGCGAGAAGAGTTTGAGTTAACTTCGGTAACATCACTTTTACCATCGAAATTTTTATTATCAACTTGGTTAATAGAAACATTTAGTTTGCCATACAAAGTTGGCGCTGCTTGCACCGCGTTTATGCTCAAAGTTGCAACTGCGGCAGCGAGTAGCAATTTCTTCATTGAGATTTCTCCAAAAGGTATTTAAAAATGGCGTATGCCTAGTTAACTATTTATTTTGTAGTTGACTTATGTACAAAAAGTTACAAAAGCTCACCAACTTGCTAAGCAGTATCGGCAAACTTTGTGACAGGGGCGTGAAAAATAAATGACAGTTTTATGACGATTAAAATTTAGAAATAAATTAATTATTTTAATTTTTTATAGTTTTTGGACGAAAAAAAGCGGAGTAAAAACTCCGCTTTAATACATTAAAAATCAAAGAGCTGCTTTAATTTTTTCAGCTAATCCCTTAATTTTTTCTTGATCTCCTAACTCTACAGCATGGCGTCCAAGTTGATGCACATTGGTAGGAATAAGGTGAAAATGAACATGGGGAACAGTTTGTCCTGCCGCTGCTCCAGAAAGTTGCATTAAGACAATACCTTCTAAATTGAAGGCTTTTTCCATTGCTTTTGCAATTTTCTGAACAACTTGTATGGTATATGCGGCTGCTTCTGGAGGTAAATCAAGGAGCGTTACAGCAGGTGTTTTTGGAATAACTAATGTATGACCATCGGCTTGAGGCATAATATCCATAAAAGCTAGAACTTGATCATCTTCATAGATTTTTATCGCTGGAAGTTCATTGCGTAAAATTTTGGCGAAGATATTTTGATCATCGTATGCCATGTATTATTCCTTTAAAATCATTTACATTTCAATTCTTTCTGACGCTCTTTAATAGCATCAAGACGTTGTTGCTCTTTGTCAGAAAACTTTGGTTTTGTCGTATGACAGTTTTCATTACCATATTTTTCTTTAGCATCAGGATCTTTAAAACAAAAGCCTTTTGATGCATAAATCAAATTATAATCGTCTTGCAATTTCTGACATTCTTGCTCAGGCGTTGCAGCTTGAACGCTTAAACCAGCAATGCTCACCATGCCAGTAAAGACTGCAACCATAAATTTATTCATGAGCGTTTCCTCAGTTAAAGGTATGAACCTGTACTCAATATAAGGTTTATTACCAATATTTCAATGACTATTAATTACTCAAGTGTCATTTTGGTTGATAATTTGTTCACAAAATAAAGAAAAACTTTAGATATCAATAGTTTGTAAAAATCAAATAAAAACATAAACTTAAGCTAAATTTTATATATATTTCCAGAATTTGATTCTCGTTTAATCGACTTTAACTTTCACTGATGGTAGACAAATATGTTTCTAGTTGGGTTGAGCACACATAAAAAATTGCAGGAAAAGATAAGATTTTATAGCCTATTTCATTTGCTAAATAGACAGCTTAAGTTTGAAATTAGGTCAATGAAAAAGAAATATATCAATGACATTATGAAAATATAAAGCGTGATAATTATCACATTTTGTACTCTAGGATTAAGTGGAATTCACTGGGCCCATTTTAATTTAGACGGAAATGGGCTTTTTTCTTTTGATTTGTAAAATATAAATAAGTCAAAATTAATCTTAGTTTACAATTCAACTGAAAGATGTATTGATTTTACATGTTTTAGCTTATATTATATTGTCCTTAATTGCTGCGTTTGATAGTTTTTTGTTTTTGTAGCCCATTTCTAAAATTGAGATGGGCTTTTTTTTATTAAAGTTATTTCGAAATATATTAATTTAAACTTATGTATTGTGATGTATTTATCTTTATATTTAATTTGTGTGATTTATTTGGTGGGTAGCTTTCATGTTTACCATTGTGGTTACTTTTTAATCTAAGCAACTTACATATAGCAATGTTATATGCATCATACTTCCTTAAAGAATCTGATTATTCATCGGAGACAAGATTAAAAGGAAATAGAGAATGTCACAGTTTTTACTCGTTGCTGAAAGCGTTTATATAAAATCTGAAGAAGATAAGTTTTTCTCGAAAGATATTATTGAGCATTTAAATAGCTTAATAAGTATTATTAGACAAGAGATAAAAGGAACTTCATACAGACTAAAATATAATTTTATTGATTTTGAAGAGTGCTTAAATAAGCCTAGTGAAGAATGTACAGTTAAGCTTGATATTAGCTTAATGCCAGCATTTAAGAATAAAGGCGAATACATTATGTGGTTGGCAAGTTTCATTGAAAAAATAACATTAGGAGGAAGAGAAAATTTTCCTCCACTTGCAAATACTTTGCTACCGAGTTGTATGCTTGCCAACTCTTATTTAAAAACAATGGAACAGGCTAAGGTTGTGTCTGAAAAAAGTGCGCAGATGATTGTTAATTACTTCAAATCACCTGATTACAAAAACATTATTCAAGTATCGACATAGTATAAAGCTTTCTAAAATTTCCCATATTCAATTTTTCAGGTTATAGAAAAGTTCTTTAGAAATATACTTACTTTAAATAATCGAGTTTTCACGCCCTCATTTTTCATCTTATTAAAATAAGCATCTTTAATAAGTAGTCTTTTAAAAGTCAAATTTATTCTAAGGTGATCTTTGTCCATGCTTCATACATTTTCACTGCCGTAGAGAAATCACTGTTGTCTTCAGCCGTTAAATGAGCAGCTTGAATTAAACTTTGTGTTAATGACAAAAGTGGAGCAGGAAGCTTAGCTTGATGGACTAAGTCCAAAGCAATTCCTGTGTCTTTGGCAAGAAGAGGTAAGCCAAAGGTTACTGGGAATTCACGACTCAGTACACGCTGAGGGAAGATAGTCTCTGTTACCAGGCTTTTACCACTTGAAGCATTAATACACTCTAAAGCTTCGTTCAAGCTTACTCCATGCGCTTTTAAAGCACTGAAACCTTCTGCAACAGACCAAAGGTTAACTGCGAGTAACATATTATTAACGGCTTTTACGGCAAATCCAGCGCCAGACTCACCCACATGTTTAATTAATTTTCCTACCGCTTGTAGAGCTGGCAATGCGCGTTCGAAAGCTACTGCATCACCACCCACCATTACAGTCAAAGTTGCGTTCTCAGCACCCACGGTTTGACCGCTTACTGGAGCATCTAGAAAATCAACATTTAACTGTTTTAATAAGCTTGCTAATGTGCGGGCAGAGTCAGGAACACCACTGGTACAGTCTATCCAGATTGCTCCAGATTTAATTTCTACACTACTAATAAGCGCTTCTACATCAGTGCTTGTCGGTAAGCATGAAAAGATAATATCTGCTTGTACCGCTTGCTCTAATGAGACAGCCTTAGTGCCATAGTCTGCTGCATGTTGTTTGGCTTTTTCAAAATTTCGATTCCATACATAGACAGTATCGAAGTGTTTTGGTAAATGCGCTGCCATACGGTAGCCCATTGCACCCAAACCAATAAATGCAACAGATTGACTCATGACCTTATCCTTAAATTTGTGTTGAACGTTCGGCGAGCCATGCAGCCAGTTTCGGCCAAAACTCCAGAGCACTTGCTTGACTCGACATTAGGCCCAAATGACCACCGGGGATGAGAGTAAACGTGACATCCTGACTGCTTGTCAATTGACTTAATGGCGAAGCAGCGTCAGCAGTGACCAACTGATCACTACGACCCGCGCCAACTAAGAGCGGACAATCTATATTTTTTAATTCGATTTTCTTATCTTTTAACTGAATAAAGCCACGTTTTAACGGATTTTGTAGCCAGACATTAAACAACATGTCCTGATTAATCCCACCTGGATAATCAATCATGTTATTTAAAAAACTACTTAAGGTTGCATGTTCTTGTACAAATTGCAGGTCATCAAGGTTTTTTAGCAATTGCAGATGTCCATCAAACCAACCTTTAGGATCAAGAATTTTGAAACCTAATGAATTTAAAATTCCGGGACTGTGGATCAGACGTTTTGGCAATCCAGAATAAATACGTTCCTGAATTTTCTTATTGCGACCAATCAAATGGTTCATTGTCCGATAGAGCTTACCAATATGGCCAGATGCATAACTATCTATTGGACTACCCAGAACAATTAAATTTTTAATATGGTTGGGTTGGTTCAGAGCGGCATATAAAGTAACGAATATGCCAGCCATACTCCAGCCATGGAGCGAGATTTGCTCACTTTTTGAATGTGTTCGGATGATTTCAATCGCTTTAGGAATGAAATCTTCAATAAATGATAAAAAGTTAAGGTGTCTATCTTTAAATTTTAAACTGCCCCAATCGACCAAATAGACATCGAAACCAGCATTTTGGAAATATTTAATAAGAGAACGATAAGGGTATAAATCATAAATCGCCATATTAATTGCGAGTGGGGCAACGAATACCAAAGGCTCTTTAAATTTTTTTTGTGTTGCTGCGTAATAGCGAATATGGGTTTGATTGAATTCGCCAATGACTTCATAGGGCGTACTTTGTGACAGAACCAATGTTTTTGGATGAAATAGTCGGGCAGAAAGGTGCTTGATTTGACTTTGTTCAGAGACAAGGGACTTTAAGCGTTTCATCTTGCTTTACCAACTATTTACTAAAGTTGAATAAAGTCTAAGCGATAATTTTAAGGTTTACCTTGACCTTAAATACCTTAGACACTCAAAATGAAGATAGTTTTTAGTACATGACCAGTAAAGGCGAACATTTAATGAACCAGTCTGATGATTTAGAATACCAACTTGATACCTTAGCCATTCGTACCGGACATACTCGTAGTTTTGAAGGTGAACATGGCGAACCGATTTTTTTGACTTCATCATTCGTATATGAAAATGCAGAAGAAGCTGCAGCAAAATTTTCTGGTCAGGTTCAAGGGAATATCTATTCACGTTTTACCAATCCGACTGTATCGATGTTCGAAAAACGCTTGGCAGCTCTAGATGGTGCTGAACGCGCTGTTGCGACAAGCTCTGGAATGGGCGCGATTTTGTCAGTTACTATGGCATATCTAAAAGCGGGTGATCATGTTATTTGCTCAAGAGCAGTTTTTGGTTCAGTTGTTGCCTTGTTTGAAAAATATATTGCCAAGTTTGGTGTAGATATTACATTTGTTGATTTATGTGATTTGGATGCATGGAAAAATGCAGTACGTCCAGAAACTAAACTTTTATTTGTTGAGTCACCATCTAACCCTCTAGCCGAGATCGCAGATATTCAAGCGCTTGCAGATATTGCCCATGCGCATGGCGCATTACTGGCGGTTGATAACAGTTTTTGTACGCCTGTTTTACAGCAACCATTAAAGTTTGGCGCAGACCTTGTCATTTACTCGGCAACTAAATATTTAGATGGGCAAGGACGTGCATTAGGTGGTGCTGTTGTTGGTAATCATCAGTTGTTAGAAGAAGTGTTTGGTGTTGTCCGTACGCTTGGACCATCAATGAGTCCATTTAATGCATGGGTTTTCTTAAAAGGTTTAGAGACTTTACGTTTGCGTATGAAAGCACACTGTGAAAGTGCTCAAATTCTTGCAGAATGGTTATCTACTCATGAAAAAGTAGAAAAAGTTTACTACGCTGGTTTACCAACTCAAGAAGGTCATGAACTTGCCGCTAAACAGCAAAATGGTTTTGGTGGGATTGTTTCTTTCGTTGTTAAAGGCGAACGTGAAGGTGCTTGGAAGGTCATCGATAATACCAAGTTTATTTCTATTACCGGTAACCTAGGGGATGTGAAGTCAACAATTACACACCCTGCAACGACTACACATGGCAAACTTTCTGCTGAAGCAAAAGCCGCAGCAGGCATCAAAGAGGGTTTAATCCGTGTATCTGTTGGCTTAGAAGATATTAACGATATTATTCGTGATATCTCACGTGGTCTTGATCTGATCTAATTATCTAGATCGAAATAATTATCTTTAGTTATTTTATTCATGAAACCATCTCTTTAATCGAGATGGTTTTTTATATTTAAATGTTACCAAATTTTCAGAATTGCAATAAAAAACCTACATTTTTGTTTAAATGAGAGCTTAGAGCACAGGGTATAAAGACTTTAAATTTAATTAGAAGAAATGTGAGTTTTAAAATGCTTAAGCCTATTGCTATCGTTGTTGTAGTGGGGGTAATCGGGGTAGTTGGATACAAATTGCTGACTAAACCGAATCAGAACCCAGCGAATGAAACAACCTTATTGATTAACAATGCAGAGAAGTCTGTGCAAGAAGCAGATAAATCTATTCAAGAAGCAAATACCTCCTTTAAGAAAGTTCCTTTAAGTGAATATAAAACAATTGATAAAGGTTTACAGGCATCTCGATAGTGACCTAAATTTTCATAAGACTTGAATGTAAACATGTAGGCATTTATGAAGTGTGTCTAGGTTTAACCACGCTATTCATGTAGCTACGTAAAATAGAGCTAGAGATACTGATAGAAAACATTAGTCTATTGTGTCAGAATTACGGATTAATTTGAGTTCAATGCACTAATCTGTATGGATTTTAATCACATGGGTTGGTTCAATGAGATTAAGTTTTTATAAAGTATTACCAGATAACGAATAATACTTTAAAGATTTGATAGAGATACGGAGTAAAGTTATGAATATCAATATGCTCATGCAGCAAGCGCAGCGCATGCAAAAAGATATGGAAACAAATATAAAAAAGGCGAAAGAAGAGCTTGCCCAAACTGAAGTCCAAGCAGAAGCTGGTGGTGGTTTGGTTAAAGTAACCATGAATGGTCGCTATCTTGTAAAACGTATCGAAATTAACCCTGAATTACTTCAAGATGAACCAGATATGATTGAAGACTTGATTGCTGCAGCGGTAAACGATGCTGTACGTCAAGCTGAAGTTATTTCAGAAGAAAAAATGCAAAAAGCAAATTCTGGTATGGGCTTGCCACCTGGCTTAGCGGGCATGTTCTAAGGAAATTCTGTGTTTAGCGATAGATTTGAACAACTCGTTCAAGCTTTACGTATACTGCCTAGCGTTGGTCCGAAGTCGGCTCAACGTATGGCATTACATCTTTTGATGAAAAATCGAGAAGGCGCGTTTGCATTAGCCCATGCTCTACATGAAGCTTCAAGTTATATTCATGAGTGCAACGTTTGTCATTCTCTAACTGAACATGAAATTTGTGATATTTGTGCCTCAACTGACCGAGAAGATCAACTATTGTGTGTGGTTGAATCACCAGCAGATGTCATGGCGATTGAGCAAAGTGGAAGTTTCCGTGGTAAATATCATGTTTTAGGCGGGCATCTTTCTCCCTTAGACGGTATTGGCCCAGAAGAAATTGGTATTCCTTATCTGATTCAGCGTTTAAGCCAAGGTTCTATTGAAGAAGTGATTTTGGCAACAAATGCGACTGTAGAAGGACAGGCGACTGCTCATTATTTGGTAGAGGCGACTAAGCATTTACCTATACAAATGACACGTATTGCTCAAGGCGTACCGCAAGGTGGTGAACTTGAGTATGTAGATAGCCATACCTTAAGTCAGGCAGTTCATAACCGCATGAGAATGAAATAAGCATTTCGATGCTTGTTTCATTAATGCTATATAAAATTGAATTAAATTTATTAATTTAGCTATAAAAGGCAAATACAATTTTGTCTTTAATTTAAAAAGATCTTTTAAATAAAATATGAAAACACATAAGAATGAAAAAGATCTGATAGATTTTAAACAACACATATTTGGAGTTAACTTTAAAAGTATAAATAAAAGATCAAAAAATTATCTATTTTCGAAAAATTGTTCAAAAATAGAGTATTCAAAAAGGTTTAAGTGGTAATTTCCTACTTCTATGTTATATATACCAGAGTTCTAAGCACTCTTTGCATTTACTTGAGAAAGCATGTTTCAGTTTATCCAACAGCAAACCGATTTGGTTGATGTTCTTCAAAAAATGGATCAATGTTCGATATATGGACTTGATACAGAATTTATTAAGGTTGACACACTCTGGCCTAAACTTGGAGTATGCCAAGTCAATGTAAATGGCAATGTTTATCTGTTGGATGGCGTTTCATTAGATCTAAGTCAGTTTTGGGACAAAATATTTCTCGCACAGCAGAACATTTTTCATGCATGTGGGGAAGACATCGATTTAATCTATCATTACGCTGATCAAGAAGATCTGCTTAATGTGTTTGATACTCAAGTAGGGCTTTCTTTCTTAGGCCATGGTCTGCAAGTAAGTTACCAAGGTGCTTTAAAGCTTTGCCTCGACATTGATATTGAAAAAGATCAAACAAGATCTGATTGGTTGGCTCGGCCTTTATCACCTCAGCAACTCTGTTATGCCGCAAATGATGTTCTATATATAATGAAGTTAGCGCATCATATTCAAGAACAGCTTAAGCAGAAAGGGCTTTATGACTATGTTCTTGAAGATTGTAGAAGTTTAACTAAAGAAATTATTAGTGAAACACCAACAGAGTTACTCTATAGCGATGTTGGTAATTATCGTCATTCGCGCCGTCAATTGATGCAACTACAAAATTTAAGTCAATGGCGTGAATACATTGTTAAAGCGACGAATCAGCCACGCAGTTTTATTCTTAGAAACTCAACCATGATTGATATGGTTGAAAAGAATCCACGTAATAGTTTTCAACTTTCGCAAGTTAAGGATATTCGCCCAAATGTAGTCCGTGAATATGGAAAAACTATTTTAGAATTACTTAAAGATTTACCGAATGAAAGCGAATGGCCAACAAGAATTGCTAAACCTTTTAAAGTAACATCTAAAGAAACTCTACACAGAATGGATATGGTACTTGCCCATGCAATAAGTGAAACTTCTATTCCTAAAGAGGTATTACTTAGAAAGAAATGGCTAAATGCAATTCATCAGCATGTTCTTTCTCAAGGGGATGAACAAGATTTACCTGATTATCTATTGGGTTGGCGTTATGAGCTATTAACTCAACCATTAATTCAGTTATTTCAAGAAGAAAAAGAAAGTCTATCTAGTTAAAATGATGTGATCGTTAAAATTTAAAAGCTCATCTTTGTGATGGGCTTTTTTAATTAAGAGTAGTAAATAATTTAAATTGAGTAGTTTTCATTTATAAATAAAAGATATTCAATATTAATAGTTAACAAAGTAAATCCTTATATTAGTTACACTAAATAATGAACTTATTTTAAAAGCTAGTAAAGTGATGAATTGAAGAGGTTTTAATTTGTAAAAGTGATAATGAATTAAATTAACTGATTCAATGAGAAAAATTCAATTGATTAAACATACAGGTCTGTATATTCTTGGATGCAAGAAAAACAATTTCAATATAAATAATATATAACTATAAGTTAGTTTCGGTGCAGAAATAAAAAAGCCAACCCAATTGGGTTGGCTTTTTATTTTTAATAAGACAGCTCAGTTAAGATTATCAGTAGCTTATTAAATTTTAAAAATTAAGGAATCATATCCTACGAATTTTCTGTGTACGAGACAGAAAGTTCAGCTACGAGTTTTTCAGCTTTTTGAAAAGCATTTTCGAATGACTCTGTATGTCGTTCATCTCCAAACTCTTGATATTCTGAAGCAATTTCATAAATTTTCTCTACGCCTAAATATTTGCTGAGCGTGCGAAGGTGAGGTACAAGATGATTCATGTGATGGCGGATGCCTTCTTTCTCAAAACCAAACTCTCCACTAGAGGTGATAATGATTAAAATTTTTCCAGATAGAAGCGGTTCTAAAGGAAAGTCTCCTCGAGCAAGATCAAAATCAAATGTTTTATTAATCCGAATAATTTGGTCGAACCACGCTTTAAGTTGAGCAGGCATACCATAATTGTACATAGGGGAAGAAATTAAAATGATATCTGAACTCGAAACTTCCGCTATTAACTGATCTGATATAGATAAAACATCACATTGAGCTTGAGTTCTTTTATTTTCAGGTGTGAATACAGCATCAATCCAGTCTTGAGTAATAAATGGTGGCGGATTCATTCCTACATCACGATAGATATACTCATCTATAGCCAGTTGTTTTTTCCATGAGTTGACCAATTTGCTGGCAATATTTTTAGAAATCGAATTATGGTTTGGATTAGGGTTAATCGTAGCTCTAACGCTAGCATCTATATGTAATATTTTACTCATCATAAATTCCAAAAAGAGGTTAAGGTTTAATTTATTTTGAGTTTTAAAAGATAAGTAGACAAACGAGAAAATTACATTTATAGATGAGTTTAGTTCACCTATAAATCTAACTTTGGAGAAAGCATGCAAGTCTCTTTGCAAGCACTTAAGGCATTTGAATCAGCTGCTCGATTGGGGAGTTTTAAATTAGCTGCTGAAGAACTTTCGCTAACACCCACTTCAATTTCACATCATATTGCCAATCTTGAAAGTAGGCTAAATGTTGATTTGTTTCATCGACAAGTAAGAAAAATAACACTTACAACCACCGGAGAGAGACTTGCAGGGGCAATTTCTGAAGGGTTTCGTAAAATTGAAGATGCATTAGATGAAATAACAGTAAATGGAAATGTAGTGAGAGTGGCTAGTACGTCTTCACTCGCTGCAATGCTGTTAATTCCTTCTATAAATGAATTTTATCAATTGCACCCCGATATATCAGTTGAATTCTCTACAGGTGAAGCTTTAGAAAGTCACTTATATACATTGCCTATTCGATATGGTGATGTATCTTCAGTACCTTCTAAAGATGTCCTTAAATATGAGTCTTTTAATGTATTTGGTGCATCTAAACTTACTCTGACCCAAGATACGAGTGAGCCAATAACGTTATTCACCACAGAATGGAAAAATAAAGCATTACCAAGTCCACCATTAGAGACATGGCTTGAGGTGAATGGATGGGACCAAAAGAGGGTGATAATTAAGAAATTTGATCAGGAAATTTTTGGCATACATGAGGCTTTATCTGCCAATGGATTAGTATTTTGTTCTGCTACACTTACCCATAGGTTGGTTAAGGCGAATCTTTTACAGGAGTTTAAAACGAAACCTATTCAATCAGAGCTGTGTTACTACATTCCAAATAAGGAAGATTTTAAAAATAGAAATGCTAGAAAATTTATTGAATGGGTAGAAAAGTTATTTAATCAATAAGCTTCTATTTTTGATTGGTTTTAACTACACAACACTAAAACTTATATAGCCTTTTTATGCTATAAACTTAGATAAATTAATAATTAGAGAGATAAATATGCTTAACAACTTTAATGCTGAACAAGCTCGTCAAAATGCTAAAAACTTTAAAATAAATCAAGATGTCATATTGGAAAAAATTTTAACTGGTACTGAGTCTGAATCTAAGGAAGGGAAGCGAAAAGCAACTTTCTGGTTTCCTGTTGATGCCATAAGCCCTGATCATCTTACACTGGTTGAAGAGGAGCTTAAAAACAGAGGGTTTAATGTCTCAACTGATATTGAGCACTCGGGTACTACTATAACGCTAGAAATAAGCTTCTAATTGTTGATACGTTTTAACCAAACCACCCTTAAAACAAGGGTGGTTTTTTATTGCATGATTTTTCGTAATTCAGGGAAATCAATATAAATTTATTTACATTTAAACTTATGTTAATCAGGATATTATTTGACAGGTTCTATCATCTTCTGTAGCTTTACTTTTTGAGTGGAATATGGATATGAACTTCCAAACAATACTTTTATCTTTCAAAAATCAATCTACTGGTACAGATGCATTTAAAGACTTAAAAAATGCTTGTGAACAGTCTCTTAAAGAATCTCAAAATACAAAAGAAAAAGCAGCCGTCTATTTAATCTATGGTTTTGCACGTAGCTACGTGATTTTATATGAAGATGAAGCAGTAACCTCTGAATTTGCCCATACCTCTAAGACTATGCTTATAGGCTATATGGAATGCCTTAATAAAGCTCTGTTAAGCCAAGATGATAGCGCTATTTTGAATGCCTTAAATCAAGTAAGCGATGACTATATAAAGAGCTCTCGAGTTTTCTAAACACCATTCATTCGTTTTTGATAAAAATACTTCTTTAGCCCTAGCTAAAGAAGTATTCAAAGTTTGTTTTAGTGAGACTTTTTCTTACCGCCACCATCTTGTTTATTGACAGTAGACCATGCAATACGTTCAGCTTCTTCTTGAGAATGACCTCTATCTACTTCACTCTCAACAATATGTTTAGCCTGACGTTTTTGCTTTGTGGTATAAGCTGTTTTATCACCGCGAGGCATAAGTTCATCCTCCACATCTATGATTTAGAACTTTATTATTGAAACATATTGAGAATTTAAACCAGTTAAGTAATGTCTGCTAATGTGTAGTAAGTGGTTAGAAGTTTGACTTAAATGTGAATTTAAAAAAGATAATATTTAAGTTTAATGTGATAAATTTCATAGCATTAAAGGGTGAAAGTATTAGAAGTAGATTACAAAAAGTACTCAATAACGAACGATTTCTTATTTTTTTCTAAAATTGTTTTTATTTTATTAAAAATGATAATTATATTTATTGTTTTAAATCAAATACTTGTTAATTTACTGTGGAAGCCAGCTTTTATCTGGAACAAAGTTATTATCGACCTTAATCAATGTTGTAGGTTAATATTTCCTAAGAATTAAAAAAACGACTGATGCGTAAACAAACCTGCGTGTGTGAGTCGTTTTTTTTCATGTATGCTGTCCTTAGTTCAAGAGTTGATTTGAAATGCACTGTGATATTTATAGATCGAGCAAAAAAGATGAAATGTACATGTATATTGCTCGTCCAAACTATCCTGACGATGCGGAACAAGCTGATCCGTTTGAAAATATTCCTGAAGCTGTTGTACAAGCGTTTGGTCGTGCAACGTTTGTCATGCATTTAGAATTAGCTCCAACACGTAAATTGGCGCGTGCTAATGTTTTACATGTTTTAGACTCATTACAAACAAAAGGTTTCTTTATTCAGATGCCGCCAGAAGGGTTAATTAACCCAAATGCGGTTGAACCAGAGGGCTTACGTGGTGCGTGAAGATCAAACTGGAATAATGAATCAATTATTCTCTTTTTTGGATGTTGTTCCTGAAGGTGTTATTGCTTTAACAGCTTATGGAATAGGCGCTATTATTGCTTTATGGTGTTGGTGGCGATTAATGCGTCGCCTTCCTACAACTTTTGGTGCAATTAGCTGGCTTATTGTCTTTGCTATTTTAGTTACACCAACAGTGTCTGAAGGGCCGAATGCATCGGTAGCACCAGCTATTTTTGGACTACTATTTGGTGTTTTAACCAAAGATAGCCCTCTAATCTGGTCAAATTTATCTTTAATTCTGTTTGTAGTTGGTCTAGGTTTGGTGATTGGATATTGTTGGTCAAAATATTCAATGAACAAAAGCATGCGTTCCATCTAACCATTGAAATAGAAAAATAAGGTCTTTACATGTCTGCTGATACCCAACATTTTACCGGTACAGATCAATATATCGCGACTGATAGTCTTAAGCTCGCTGTAAAAGCAGCTCGTGCTTTACAAAAGCCTTTACTGATTAAAGGTGAACCTGGTACGGGTAAAACTTTACTTGCTGAGCAAGTAGCACAAAGCTTGGGCTTAAAACTCATTACTTGGCATATTAAATCGACAACCAAAGCACAGCAAGGGTTGTATGAATATGATGCTGTTTCTCGTTTACGAGACAGCCAGTTGGGTGATGATCGTGTTTACGATATTAAGAACTATATTAAACCCGGTAAATTGTGGGAAGCTTTCACGAGTGAAGAACGTTGTGTATTGTTAATTGATGAAATTGACAAAGCCGATATTGAGTTTCCAAATGACTTATTGCATGAACTTGATAAAATGTCTTTCTATGTTTATGAAACTAGTGAAACCATTACGGCAACACAGCGCCCAATCGTCATTATTACTTCGAATAATGAAAAAGAATTGCCAGATGCTTTCTTACGTCGTTGTTTCTTTCATTACATTGAGTTTCCAGATGAAGCTACAATGCGAGAAATCATTGCGGTTCATTTCCCAAATATCTCTACAACACTAGTAAACGAAGCTTTACAGGTTTTCTTTAAACTACGTGAAATTCCTAATTTGAAGAAACCACCATCAACCTCTGAGTTAATTGATTGGTTAAGCTTGCTCATGGCAGATGATATGCCAGAAGATGTATTACGCAATCGAGATACATCTAAAGCGATTCCACCTTTATATGGTGCGCTAATCAAAAACGAGCAGGATGTGCAACTCCTCGAACGTTTGGCTTTCATGTCTCGACGTTAAAGGAGGGAATAACCCATGTTTGTGCGGTTATTTTACACCTTACGTAAATACGGTGTTCCAGTTACAACTCGTGAACTTATTGACTTAAACCGTGCAGTAAGTGAAGGTTTAGTTTTTGCCGATCAAGAAGAGTTCTATCAACTTGCTAAAACAATTTTAGTTAAAGATGAGCGCTTTTTTGACAAGTTCGATCGCGCCATGAAAGATTACTTTGACGGCATTGAAACCTTTGATCTGGATGAGTTACTCAAGCAAGTTCATAAGTTACCAAAAGACTGGTTTGATTTAGAACTTCTAGAAAAGCATTTAACTCCTGAGCAACGGGCAGAACTCCAAAAAGCAGGTTCCTTAGAAGAACTGATGAAAATGCTGGAAGAGCGGTTACGCGAACAGCATAAAAAACATCAGGGTGGTAACCGCATGGTGGGTACTGGTGGTACTTCACCTTTTGGGGCCTTTGGAGATCATCCAGAAGGCGTCAGAATTGGTGGACCAGGGCGTAAACGTTCAGCGGTTAAAGTCTGGGAACAACGTAAATATCAAAATCTAGATGATGACCAAGTTCTTGGTACTCGCCAGATGCAAATTGCTTTGCGCCGTTTGCGTAAATTTGCGCGCCAAGGTGCAGCTGAAGAGTTGGATGTTGACGGTACAATCCGTGAAACAGCCAAGCAAGGTATTTTAGATGTTCAAATGGTGCCTGAGCGTCGAAACCGAATAAAAGTGCTGATGTTGTTTGATGTGGGCGGTTCCATGGATGCTCATATTGCACAGTGCGAAAAACTGTTTAGTGCCGCTAAAAGTGAGTTTAAAACACTTGAGTACTTCTATTTCCATAATTGTCTTTATGACTATGTTTGGAAAGATAATCATCGCCGCACAGCCACACGTATGAATACATGGGATCTATTTCACACCTATGGACGCGACTATCGTGTAATTGTAGTCGGTGATGCCAGTATGGCACCGTATGAGTTGAAATCGGTGGGTGGTTCGGTTGAATACATGAATGATGAAACAGGTGAGGTTTGGTTACGTCGCCTACGTCAACATTTTGATAAAACAGCGTGGTTAAACCCTGAAACTGAAGGATATTGGCATTACACTCAGACCATTGGTTGGATTAAAGAGATTTTTGAAAATCATATGTATCCAATGACACTAAAAGGCGTTGAGGATTTGACGCGTTACCTTTCTCGATAAGCTTAATAACTTTAATAATTTAAAAAGAGGGATGATATGCAACATCAAATTAACGGTATTGCTTTGCCGAATGAACAAGGATTTTTTGGTGAATATGGCGGACAATTTATTCCTCCACATTTAAAAGAAGCAATGGATGAAATTAATGTTGCTTATGAAGAAATTCGCCATACAGCTGAATTTCAAAATGAATTATCAGACCTCTTTACGAATTATGTAGGCCGTCCAAGTCCCTTATTTCATGCGAAGCGTTTATCTGAACAGTTAGGTGGCGCACAAATTTACTTAAAACGTGAAGATTTGAACCACACGGGTGCTCACAAAATCAATCACTGCTTAGGTGAAGCTTTACTTGCTAAATATATGGGCAAAACGAAAGTTATTGCTGAAACAGGTGCTGGTCAGCATGGCGTTGCTTTGGCAACAGCTTGTGCATTAGTAGGCATTCCCTGTGAAATTCACATGGGTCAAGTCGATATTGAAAAAGAACATCCAAATGTAGTCAAAATGAAAATTTTGGGTGCTCATTTGGTGGCAGTTACACGTGGTACAGCAACATTAAAAGATGCTGTAGATAGTGCATTTGAAGAATATTTAAAAGATCCAAAAAACTTTATATATGCCATTGGTTCTGTTGTAGGTCCACATCCATTCCCTAAAATGGTACGTGATTTTCAATCGATTATTGGCAATGAAATTAAAGATCAAACGCATCAGCGATTTGGAAAAAATCCGGATTATGTTGTGGCATGCGTCGGCGGCGGTTCAAATGCAATTGGTGCATTTACAGCCTTTTTAAATGACTCAGACGTAAAACTTGTTGGGGTTGAGCCGGCTGGACATGGTTTAGAAACCAATATGCATTCAGCAACGCTAACTTTAGGTAAGCCAAGTCAAATTCATGGTATGGCGTGTTATGTCCTTGAAAATGAGGCAGGTGAACCTTTACCTGTGCACTCTATTGCTTCAGGACTAGATTATCCAGGTGTTGGACCACAACACAGCTTTTTAAAAGATTTAGGACGTGTTGAATATAACACCGCAACTGACCAAGAATGTTTAGATGCTTTTATGATACTTTCTCGTGTTGAAGGCATTGTTCCTGCGCTTGAAAGCTCACATGCTGTCGCATGGGCAATTCGTGAAGCTCCAAAACTGCCGAAAGAAACCATGCTTGTGGTAAATCTGTCGGGCCGTGGGGATAAAGACTCTGATTATGTTGCCGAAAAGCTTAAGCTTTAAAATGAATTAAACTTTAAAAGCAGCCCATCATTTAAGGGCTGTTTTTTGTTTTGAACATCTAAATTAAATTTCATTATTTCTTAATTAAAACAAAGTATTCTCATTTTAACGTGTGATTGTTAGAGATAGGTCTGTAAAACTCCGGTTCATAGGGCAAAGCGTTGCTTTGCTGTACCTCACTCAGTAGAATAGTCATTTTGCAAAATTTGCCTTTGGAGACGCCTAAGTGGAGCGACCGACGATTAGCCCTGAAAATTTACAGGAAGCGGCTGAAAATTTATCAACAATTCGAGATTTCATTCGTTTTGGGGTATCAGCATTACGTCAACATGATGCACATTTAGGACAAGGTACTGAAGATTATTTTGCAGAAAGCTCTGCATTAGTTTTACAAACCTTATCTCTTGAATGGTCAGCAGACGCAGAAATTCTAGATGCGAAGTTATTACCAAGTGAGAAAGCAGAATTTTTAAGCTTATTGGAACGCCGTATCAATGACCGTATTCCAACCTCTTATTTATTAAACCTTGCTTATTTCTTTAATAAGCCATTCTATGTAGATGAGCGTGTACTCATTCCACGTTCACCAATTGCAGAATTAATTGAGCAACGTTTTGCGCCATATTGTTTAGATGAAAATGGTCAAATGCGTGAAGCTCTCAATAATTTGCCAGAAAATGCAAAACCTAAAACTCCACACCGTATTTTAGATATGTGTACAGGTTCTGGTTGTATTGCGGTTGCTTTGGCTTATACATATCCAGACGCTGAAATAGATGCAACTGACATTTCTAAAGAAGCTTTAGAAGTTGCTTCAATTAATACAGAACACCACAATAAGCAATATCAAGTTGCATTACTTGAATCTGACTTGTTTGCCAAGATTCCAGCTGAAAATCAGTATGATTTGATTGTAAGTAATCCTCCATACGTTGATGCTGAAGATATGGCTGACTTACCAGAAGAGTTTTTACATGAACCTGAACTTGCATTGGCAGCAGGCCAAGATGGTTTAGACTTAGTTCGTAAAATGCTTGCACAAGCGGCAGATTACTTAACTGAAGATGGCCTTATTGTTATTGAAGTAGGTAATTCTGAATGGTCAATGCGTCAGAACTTTAATACGATTGATTTCAACTGGCTTACTTTCCAAAAAGGTGGCTCAGGTATTTTTGCTTTGACTGCTGAACAATGTCGCCGTTATAGAAAACTATTTGAAGAGCAAATATAAGGAGTTGGGTATATGGCAGGGAATACTATTGGACAACTCTTTCGTGTAACCACTTGTGGTGAGTCTCATGGCGTTGGCTTAATGGCAATTGTTGATGGTGTGCCGCCGGGTCTTGAGCTGTCTGAAGAAGACTTGCAAACAGATCTTGATCGTCGTAAACCGGGCACTTCTAAGTTTGCGACTCAACGTAAAGAGCCTGATCAAGTTAAAATCATTTCAGGTGTTTTTGAAGGTAAAACGACAGGTACACCAATTGGTTTATTGATTGAGAATACTGATCAGAAATCAAAAGATTACGGCAATATTGCTCAAACTTTTAGACCTGGCCATGCCGACTATACATATACGCAAAAATACGGTTTCCGTGACTATCGTGGCGGTGGCCGTTCAAGTGCTCGTGAAACTGCTATGCGTGTTGCAGCGGGCGCAATTGCTAAAAAATATTTAGCAGAGAAATTTGGTGTCTTGATTCGTGGCCATGTTACACAAATTGGCAATGAAGTTGCTGAAAAACTGGATTGGAATGAAGTTCCAAATAATCCATTTTTCTGTGGTGATATAGACGCTGTTTCACGTTTTGAAGCCTTAGTGACTTCTTTACGTGAACAAGGAACAAGTTGCGGCGCGAAGCTAGAAATTTTGGCGGAAAAAGTTCCTGTGGGCTGGGGCGAACCTGTTTTTGACCGTTTAGATGCTGACATTGCTCATGCGATGATGAGTATAAATGCGGTTAAAGGTGTTGAAATTGGTGATGGTTTTGCAGTTGCTGGACAGTTTGGTCATGAAACACGTGATGAATTGACCAGTAATGGCTTTTTAGCAAATCATGCGGGTGGTATTTTGGGCGGTATCTCAAGTGGTCAGTCCATTCGAGTTGCTATTGCACTAAAACCAACAGCAAGCATTACGACACCAGGTAAAACGATTAATTTAAATCGTGAAGATACTGATGTATTGACTAAAGGTCGTCATGACCCATGTGTAGGTGTACGTGCGGCACCGATTGCAGAAGCCATGCTAGCTATTGTTTTGATGGATCACTTCCTACGTCATCGTGCTCAAAATGCAGATGTTATTCCGCCATTTGCTCCAATTGAACCGTAGTCATAACTTTTGACTATATGAATAAAACCCCATGTTTAATTTAAATATGGGGTTTTAATTTTTATTACATTGAGTTTGATTAAATTTTAAATTATTTTCTTGTCTTATAATATTTATATAAATATAATATTCTGCGATTTATTTTTGAATACATTCATCTGTAGAACTTAGCAATTAAATATTGTTAATTTTTACTGCACCAAATATTTATATTTATCTCTTAAAGGTAATTTGACTCAAATTGCCTTTACATAAGTTTATTACATATTTAAGTTATTATTACTTTAAACAAAGAATTTTTAAAGTCATCATTGAAATTGGGGAAATATCAATGAATCAGTGCACATATAGAATTGGCTGTATGTCAAAGGATAGGCTATTGCCTAAAAATTTAGAGGCGATGATAAAAGTTATTCATGACTTATCTTTGTCATCTCATCTTTTGGGGAACTGGACATATAGTGAAAACAATCCAGATATACATATTATTGATTTAGATAGTGGTTATACCAACATACTTATTCCTAAAAAAATTAAGATCGTACTAAGTAATAATCCTGAACTTTTAAAGGGCTATCAGTATGGTTTGAAGAGACCAATAAGATATCAGGAGCTTCTAAATATTTTGCAAGATATTGAGAAGAATGAATATTTTAAAATAAGTCATCAAGAACGTATAATAAGTAACGAGAATATAGTGTCTAAAGAACATTTAGAGACAAAAATTATTTATAAGCTTGTGTGTTATCCAGACTTTAAAAATATTCATACAGAGCAGATTGTTAATGTCACTAGAGTTTGTGCTTTATTGTCTATTGAGTCAAAAACAGCTCAAGAAATTAAGAGATTTTTAAATTTATCTATTGATGAAATACAAAAAATTATAGAAATAATAAAAAAAGAAGCTTATCCAAATTATGAAACAATACATGAGAATATTGTTTCGATGTTACCATTTTCGGCTGAAACTATTTCCACTGTACCGCAAAGAATAGAACAAAATTCATTATTCTATTTTTTCATTAAATTTTGGAAGAGGCTGAAAGGTGGCTTCTAATAAAGTGGAATTTTTCTATATTATATTGACTAAAGCTCATAATTTTAATTTCTAAAATAGGATATTAATGTATGGAAGGTCGCTGAATTTATTGAGTTTATATAATTTATTTTTAACGAATGGTTTAAATTTAAATAAAAGAGGTTTTTTATAATATTGCTTCTAAATTATATTTTAGCTTTACCACGGATGGAAAAGCTAATTGTATATCTCTATTCGTTTTAATTGAAAAAGGAGTTATAAGAAATTTAAGAGAGATAATCGTTGATCAAAATTCATTTTGAATAGAAGTTTGAATTTTTAGGTTAAATCTACAATTTGTTCTTCGTTTACAGCAATCTTATATTGATTACGCCCATTCGTTTTTGCTTTATACAAAGCATGGTCAGCACGCGCTACAAAAGCAGAAATTGAATCGTTTAGACGAGGAATTGTGGTTGCGACTCCTACACTAATGGTGACATGTGGTGAAACATCACTACAAGGGTGCTCAATTGCAATTTTATCAATCGCACTCATTAAACGTTCAACCTGGATCAAAGCTTGCTGAGCATTTGTCATTGGGAATAACAGTAAAAACTCTTCGCCGCCATAACGTGCTACTAGATCACCACTACGGGCAGCAATAGAAGAAATAGCAATTGCGATTTCTTTTAAACATTCATCACCTTTTAGATGCCCTAACGTGTCATTGTAAGATTTAAAGTAATCAATATCGACCATCATGATGGTAAGGGGCGTTTCGTGTCGCAAAGCACGTCGCCATTCATTATCCAGTGTTTCGTCTAGATAGCGTCGATTTGCTAAACCAGTGAGTGCATCTTGCTGTGAAAGTAAAGATAATTGCTGTGCTTGTTGCATGAGTTCAATGCGATTCAGCTCGATCATGCAGTTTTGTAAGTAGTTTTCTCGATGTTGGCGGTCAGTTGCATAGGCAAGGGTCATTCCCAAGAAACTACTGAAGGTGTAAGTTCGGTTTAAGAAAGTCCAGTCGATTACCCCATTTAAGTAGTTACTTGCCAAAATTCCAACAATTCCTCCAACCCATCCAGCAAATATGGCGGTATAAAAACGCATACCTACTGCACCATAGATAATTACAATCGCATACATCATCGCCGCATGAAAAAGAACATTCTCTTGGCCATTTTCAATAACGTTAATTAAAATAAAAGTAATTGCTACCGCTAAAGCTGAGCCAATTCCTACATAATAATCGAAATACTGATTTAATTTTTTAATGAATGATAAAATCCAGGCAAGAAAAATAATTACACCAACCCAAGAATAATAACTAAACCAGGGTAAAACTTGCTCAGTTGGCAATACTTGATATATACCAAAGCTTAAAAATATATATAATATTAAAATAATAGGAGCTCTATAGCGGAACTCATAGGCAGCACCGTTTTGGTATTGAAAACGATAAATCGTTTCAAGCTGCTTTGGAAACCATACGAAGTTTAATCCTCGTGTGGTTAATAAATCTATTTGTTCCTGTCCCAATATATTGGAACCCTGCAACTTCATAATTAATGCTCTCTATATTGGAAGTTGTCATAAAATGAGACTTATTTTTGGTAAAGTTCCATCTAAAAATATTGATTATATAATGTGTCATTTATTCAAAATAATAATACAGATTTTTTAAAAAAGTAATGATTTTTATCTGAGTTAAATGTGATAAAAATCACGACATTTCAATGATTAGCGTAACAATTATCTAAAGCATCGCAATCCATCGAAAAAAGTTACAAATGGTCGATTAACGATTGTATCTTTATCATTTTCGGATAGACTTGTAGCGTGAAATACAGATGATTGCTGTCATATAAATAGGAAAATTAGCAATGACTGCTCTAAATCAATATGGAATGCATTTAGAAATTACACCGCATAATGGATGGTCACAGCAGTTCTGGGATGACCTGCTACCAGCGAAAGAACGGGTAAGTAAACATCCGTTTTTTTCGGAAATGGCCAATGGGGGATTGAGCCTAAATAGTTTCCGTTATGCTTTACTTAATTTCTATCCATTAGTCGCTCATTTCCCGTCATATATGGCTGGGGCATTAGGCAAAGCAACGGGTTTTTCTGAACCTGGCGTTACAGAAGCACGAGATTGGTTAATCCAAAATATTAAGGTAGAAGAGCGACACTTAAAATGGTATCGCGACTGGGCTGGAGGTTTTGGTTTAACTGTAGATCAGCTCGATAGCGTGCGGCCACCAGCTGCGATGAATGCGGTAAACCATTTCTTATGGAATATGAGTCATCGTGGTAATTTGGCAGAATGCCTTGCTGCAACAAATCTGGCAATTGAATGGGCAACGGGGGACTGGTCCATTCAGGTCTATAAGGGGATTCATACTTATACGGATCATCCTGAAGTAACGATTGATAAGCGTTCCTTGGCTTGGTTGCGTGCGCATGCTCACTATGATGATCTTCATCCTTATGAAGCCATGGAGCTGATTAAGCGTTTATGTAATGATCGTCCTGACTGGCAGCAAAAAGCATTTCATGCTGCTGAAGAAGGTCTTCGGTATTATGAATTAGCTTTAGACGATTGCTATAAGGTACAGCTTCAAGCCTCTGCTTGATCTCACCTTAAAAAAGGGAGAATATTTTATAGATATTCTCCCTTTTATTTTATTCGAGTAGTTTTAACAGCTTTGTTCGGTAAGGTGTTTCTTCGGGTAATAATTCAAGTAAGCGTTCAACAGCATCTACACGGTCTGGCACACGACTGACCACTCGTAATAATTGATCAACATCTTCAATCTGATAAATCACGTGACTTAAGCGAGCATCAAAACAGTCTCTCCATGCACACAAAAATGGGCTTTCTGATTTAGCTAAAAAACTTCCTCTATAGAGAGTAAGGGTAGTCGATGTGAAGCCTAGGTTTAATGCTTGCTCTGCCATTAAGAAATCACATTGAATTTCACAGTTAAGTCTATAAGGGCGAGACTCGATGACGTCAGGTATTAGGTTTCTAAGTTGAGAGAGTTCTGCTTTTAAGGTGGTGGTACTTACTGGTCGATCACCATATAAAGCATAGTGAAGTTCTTCAAGGTTAATCCCTTCGGGACAAAGTGTCAGAATGCATAGGATTTCAATCTGTCGTTGAGTTAATGTTAGGCTGTTTTGGTTATATTGAACTTTAGGAGTACCAAACGCCTTAATATATAAAATATTTTTCTGATGAAGCTGAATTGCTTGCTTCACAATATCAGCACATCTTTCAACAGCTAAAAGACCAAGAGAATTATGTTTTTGATATTTTGTTGATAAATTCATAATCCCATAAAATTGACCGGTGTGTGCATCGGTAATCGGTGCTGCATAACAGACCCAATCTCTTACACTATTCATTTGGTTTTCGTGTGAATAAACGCAGTTAGCTGAATGAGTATTTAATGCTAAACCAATTGCATTTTGTCCCACTGCCTGAGTAGACCACTGGCCACCTTCCACAAAGTGGACTTGTTCTGCCGATGAACGCATAGGTGTACTACTCCATGTCCAGAGTAGCGTGCCATGTGGATCGGTCACACCAATTGCCATATCGGCATCTTCAGCAATGTGCATTAAGTTTCGATGACACTCATGAATAGAACGACCAAATAACGAATGTTCCCATTCTTCGGTTAGGTCAAATAACGGAGCCGCTTCAAGGTCAACTGATGGCTTTTTTGCTAATTGTTTAGAATGAGATGACTTTTCTGGCCGAAATAATGACGGCATGGTATCTAAAAAAGGTGATGATAATTGTTTTGACATATCCATATCGAAATTCCTTTATCATTGAAATGGCGTATCCGTAGCCGCTCAACAGTTATAACTTTTTTATTGTGACTATTTCCTCGTTATCTCCTTACCTTAAATACTTTTATGAGTCTTGACCATTAGCCTATTGGATAAGTTTTGTTAATTACATGATCGTTAAGATAAGACATCTTGTCGACTAAAAGGCTTTGGTACAGATTCTCCAAAATATTGTCGATCAGCAAAATAGCTAGAACGAACCATAGGTGCACTCCAAATATTTTTAAAACCTAATCGCTTACCATGTCGCGTGTATCTTTCAAATTCTTGTAAGTTTACAAATCGATGAATAGGGGCATGTGACTTTGAAGGCTGTAAGTATTGTCCAATGGTAATAAGGTCTACTTGATAATCTTTTAGGTCATTCAGTAGGGCAAGCACTTCCGCTTCAATTTCCCCTAATCCAACCATTAAACCAGATTTGGTTTTGATATCGGGACAATATGATTTAAAGCGTTTTAGTAACTCTAGTGAATGTTGATAGTCGGAGCCTGGGCGCATCGCTTTATATAAGCGCGGAACCGTCTCAATATTATGATTAAACACATCTGGAGGAGATAAGCTTAAAGTCGAAAGAGCAGTCTCTAAACGACCGCGAAAATCTGGTACTAAAATCTCAATCAGCGTTTCTGGGCAGCGTTTTCGGATTTCTTCAATGCATTTTACAAAATGTGCAGCGCCACCATCGTGTAGATCATCACGGTCTACAGAGGTAATCACAACATATTTCAAGTTTAGGTTTTCGACAGTTTCCGCCAAATGTTTGGGTTCATCTTCATCTAAAGGTTTTGGGCGACCATGAGCAACATCACAAAAAGGGCAACGTCTAGTGCAGATATCTCCCATAATCATAAATGTTGCCGTACCTCCACCAAAACATTCAGGTAAGTTTGGGCAAGCAGCTTCTTCGCAAACACTATGCAACTTCTGTTGGCGCAGTAAATTTTTTATGCGCTTGATTTCTTCAAAATCGGTTATTTTTGCTCTAATCCATTCTGGTTTAGTAGGTAACTCTTCTGTTGGTAAAACCTTAATTGGAATACGGGCGACTTTATCAGCTCCCCGTAATTTAATACCAGTTTCAACTTGTCTTTTAAAATCCATATTAATAATTCCATTTTATTTAAAACTTACTTAAACTCCTGTTTTTTTAATTATAGATTTATTTAAACCTTTTTAATAAATCAAAATTAATTAAAGCACAGGATGTGGCTAATATTCTAAAACAATAAAGGTTGGTTAAAGGTTTGTTTTATAACTTTATGAAAATTATAAAAAATTTTTAAAATTATTTTTGCTAATTAAGTTTTTGAAATTTAAAAAATAATTAACAATATTTTAAATAAAAACTTTTTAGTCTAATAGATCAATTATTAATTTTGCGTTTAAGTATTTATAGCGAATTAGATTTTCGCTTGAAACTTGGTTAGATTTTTAAAATCAAGATAATAAAGGAAAAGGATATGCAATTAACGGAAGAGCAATTACTCGCAGCATATAAAAGCATGCGTGATATTCGTGAATTTGAAGATCGACTTCACGAAGAAAATACCAATGGTGATATTCCAGGTTTTATTCACTTATATAGTGGAGAAGAGGCTGTAGCAGTCGGAATTTGTGAAAACCTAACTGATAAAGACTATATCACTTCAACCCATCGTGGACATGGTCACTGTATTGCAAAAGGTTGTGACATTCACGGCATGATGCTGGAAATTTTCGGTAAAGATGATGGGCTGTGCCGTGGAAAAGGCGGCTCTATGCATATTGCCGATTTAGATAAAGGCATGCTTGGTGCTAACGGGATTGTGGGTGGTGGGCCTCCTTTAGCAATTGGTGCTGCACTAACAGCGAAAACCTTAAAAACTGGCGGTGTCGGGCTGTCTTTTACAGGTGATGGTGGTTCAAACCAAGGCCTTACTTTCGAAGCAATGAACATGGCAGTTGTACTTAAACTTCCTGTGATTTTTGTCTTTGAAAATAACGGTTTTGGCGAAGGTACGGGCCATGATTATGCAGTCGGAAGCAAAGATATTGCTGGTCGTGCAGCAGGTTTTGGTTTACCAGCGGTTAAAGTCGACGGTACAGATTTCTTTGCAGTTTATGAAGCTGCTCAAACTGCTATTGAACGTGCACGCCGTGGCGAAGGTCCAAGTGTCATTGAGACGATTACTAACCGTTTTTATGGACATTTTGAAGGTGACCCGGGCCTCATTCGCTCAAAAGAGGAAGTCGATTTCGTTAAAGAAAATAAAGATCCTTTGAAAATTTTCCGAGAAAAAGTTAAAGGCAAAATTGATGAAGCCAAATTAGACGAGATTGATGCTGTGTCTAAGGCAAATGTTGATGATGCAGTTGCTAAAGCTCGCGCTGCGGCATATCCAAAACCAGAACAACTCCTTACCGACGTCTATGTCTCTTACTAAAGGAATAGTAAAGATGCCAAATAAAAGTTTTCGTAATGCGATTAAAGAAGCGATTGAATCAGAAATGCGCCGTGACCCAACTGTTTTTGTTGTGGGCGAAGATGTGCGCGGTGGACATGGTGGTAAAAATACTGAAGATAATGAGCTTGAAGGCTTCGGTGGTGTACTTGGTGTAACCAAAGGCTTATGGACTGAATTTGGTTCAGAGCGTGTTATTGATACGCCAATTACCGAATCAGCAATTATTGGTATGGCCGCTGGTGCTGCGGCAACAGGTTTACGTCCTGTTGCCGACTTAATGTTTATGGATTTCTACGGCGTGTGTCATGACATGCTCTATAACCAAGCCGCTAAATTCCGTTATATGTTTGGTGGAAAAGCAAAAGCGCCAATGGTTGTACGTGGCATGATTGGTGCTGGTTTTTCTGCGGCAGCTCAGCATTCGCAGTCACCATATAACGTATTTGCTGCGGTTCCAGGCTTAAAAGTTGTGGTGCCATCTAGTCCATACGACGTAAAAGGGCTTTTAATTCAGGCTATTCGTGATGACGACCCTGTAGTTTTCTGTGAGCATAAAATGCTCTATGACATTAAAGGCGAAGTTCCAGATGATGCCTATACCATTCCTTTTGGTGTAGCAAATTACACCCGTGAAGGGACAGACGTGACCATTATTGCTTTAGGATTGATGGTACACCGGGCCAATGAAGTAGCAGACAAACTAGCAAAAGATGGCATTTCGGTTGAAGTGGTAGACCCTCGAACAATTTCACCTCTTGATGAAGAAGGAATTTTAGAGTCTGTTGCATCGACTGGGCGTGTGGTTATTGTGGACGAATCAGCGGCACGCTGTGGCTTTGGGCATGATGTTGCTGCACTGGTCGCACAAAAAGGTTTCCACTATTTAAAAGCACCTATTGAACTCGTAACGCCACCACATACGCCTGTTCCATTCTCTCCAGTTTTAGAAAAAGAATGGATTCCAAGTGTAGAGCGTATTGAGCAAGCTGTGCGAAAAACATTGGAGGCTTAGGATGAGCGAAATTAAAACGCTGGAGATCCCGAAATGGGGATTATCCATGGAAGAAGGCACGATTGCCCAATGGTTGATTAAAGAAGGCGATAGTTTTAATAAGGGCGATGAAATTTGTGAAATTGAAACCACAAAAATCGTCAATGTGTTAGAAGCGCCTTTTGCTGGAACGCTTCGTAAAATTTTGGCAAAAGACGGTGATACGCTACCCGTTGGTGGTCTTATTGCGGTATGTGCTGATAGTGAAGTTTCTGATGCAGAAATTGAAACGTTTATTGCATCACTAGGCGGTTCAGCTGCTAAAGCCCCTTCGGAACAAAGTAAAGCGGAAACATCTGCACCTGTTGCTGAAAAAACCGAACAACCACAGTCTGTAGCTGCAAGTGCTCCAGCTCCTGCAAAGGTAGCTAAAGGTGACTATACTGTACCGGAGTCATTACAAGGCTATCAAACATCTGATGAGTTATTTACAACACCGCATGCGTTAAAACTTGCTGAAAAGCATAATGTGAACTTGGCGAAAGTCACAGGTTCTGGTCGTGAAGGACGTATTAGTGTTCAAGACATCCAGAAAGCTGTGCAGGCTGCTGGAGGTCAATGGCCTGATGTTAAACAGCAAACTCAAGCTAAAGTTGTTAAATCTACTGCCGACGATAGTCAAGTTTCAGCGACACCTGTAGCACGCCGTTTAGCAAAACAATGGGGCATTAACCTAAATGACTGCCGTGTTTCAGGTACTCGTGGCCGTGTCTGTAAAGAAGATGTTGAAGCAGTTTACTATCGCAATAACCCAACGTCGGTAAATGAACAATCTGCTCAATGTGCTGCTCAACCACAATCGACCATTACGACGGTGGCGATGAATGGTATGCGTAAAGCGATTGCTTCACGGTTACAGGCTGCTAAACGTAATGCACCGCATTTCCGCTTAGTGGTCGATCTAAACGTGGAAGCTTTGCAAAATTTACGAAAGCAAATTAATGAGACTGTTCCACAAGTCAAACTTTCTATTAATGACATGCTAATTAAAGCCGCCGCCGCGGCACTGATTAAAGTGCCTGAGGTGAATGTTCAATTTGATGAGGCGACTCAATCAATTTTACAGTTCTCTCAAGCGGATATTTCGGTGGCTGTAGCGATTCCAAATGGTTTAATTACACCAATTGTAAAAGCAGCAAATCAAAAATCGTTGGCACAAATTTCCGATGACATGCGTGATTTAGCAACCCGTGCTAAGACGGGCAAGTTACAACCTGACGAGTTTCAGGGCGGCAGCTTTAGCATTTCAAATTTAGGAATGTTAGGCATTAAACAGTTCGATGCCATTATTAATCCACCGCAAGGTGCAATTATGGCATTAGGTGCTTCTGAATCTCGCGCTGTTGTTGAAAATGGCAATGTAGTGGTTCGTGAGATTGTTACAGCGACGTTGTCCTGCGACCACCGAGTCATTGATGGTGCAGTTGGGGCGAAATTCTTAGCCAGCTTTAAGCAGTTTGTTGAAAACCCTGCTTTAATTTTGGTGTAGGAGAACCCGCATGTCAGAAGCTCAATTTGATTTAATTGTGATTGGCGCGGGACCGGGTGGGTATGTGGCTGCAATTCGTGCAGCCCAGCTCGGATTAAAAACCGCAATTGTAGAAGAGCAACATTTAGGCGGAATTTGCCTAAATTGGGGCTGTATTCCAACTAAAGCTTTGCTTGCAGGGGCAGAGCTTGCAACTCAGTTTAAACATGCAGGACAGTTTGGTTTTCAGGTATCTCAACTCGATTTTGATATTCAAAAGCTTGTGCAACATAGCCGACAAGTTTCAGCTCAGTTAGTACAAGGCATCGATTACTTACTTAAAAAGAATCAGGTGACGGTTTTTAATGGTCGTGCTCAATTTACAGCGAAAGAAAAAATTGAAGTGACCGATGCTCAAGGTAAAAGTCAAGCTTTGAGTGCACCCCATATTATTTTGGCAACTGGAGCTAAAGCTCGACATGTTCCTCAGCTTCCTGTCGATGGAACGTACGTCTGGAGCTATAAAGAAGCGCTTGTACCAGAGAAATTACCAAAAAGTTTACTGGTTGTGGGCTCAGGTGCGATTGGTAGTGAGTTCGCTAGCCTTTATCAAGACTTAGGATGTCAGGTCACGCTTATTGATTTAGCCAAGCAGATTTTACCGACTGAAGATGCTGAAGTTGCTCAATTTGTCAGAAAACAATTTGAACAAAAAGGAATGAAGGTCTTAACCGATGCCGTCGTTCAAAGTATTCAAATTGAAAATGGGCAAGTTCACTGTGTAATTGAAACGGCAAATGATGTTCAAACGATCGTTTTTGACCGTGTGCTTTCAGCAATTGGTGTACAGCCTAATACCACGGGGCTAGGACTGGAGCGTTTAGGTGTAGAACTGAATCCACAAGGTTTTGTGGCAATTGATGACTATTGTAAAACCAACGTAGCAGGGCTTTATGCGATTGGTGATGTGGCTGGGGCACCGTGTCTTGCCCATAAAGCAAGTCATGAAGCCATGATATGTGTCGAGAAAATTGCTGGTGTAGCAAACGTACATTCACTCGATCGTAGCCAGATTCCGGGTTGTATTTTTACGCATCCACAAGTGGCGAGTATTGGTTTAACGGAAAATGCAGCAAAAGCTAAGAATCTACCTATACGAATCGGTAAGTTTTCTTTAACTGCAAATGGCAAAGCTTTGGCAATTGGCGATGCAACAGGTTTCGTTAAAACGGTGATACATGCAGAAACGGGCGAGCTACTTGGAGCACATATGGTCGGCCATGAAGTGACTGAACATATCCAAGGTTTTGCGATTGCCAAATATCTAGAAGCAACGGATGAAAGTTTAGCTCAAGTGATTTTCCCGCATCCAACTTTATCAGAAGCCATGCATGAATCCATTTTGGCTTCAATGCAACGAGCGATTCATATGTAGAAATTCTGCATTTACAGGAGTTGAATATGGTTAAGGGATTAAAAGATAAAGTCGTTTTAGTAACAGGGGCAGCTCAAGGCATTGGCCGCGGGATTGCCCTGCGCTTGGCGCGAGAAGGAGCACACATTGCACTAGTCGATATGAAACAAGATCGATTGAACGATGTGCAGCAGGAAATTCAGGCTTTAGGTGTAAATGCGAGTACATTTATTGCCGACGTGAGTGACCGTGAGCAAGTATACGCCGCTATAAATCATGCTGAGCAGACCCTTGGTGGATTCGATGTCATGATTAATAATGCTGGAATTGCACAGGTTCAAGCGATTGCTGATATTACACCTGATGAATTTCACAAAATTGTTGATATCAATATTGGTGGCGTGCTGTGGGGCATTCAGGCTGCTGCTGCAAAATTCAAGCAACGCCAACATAAAGGTAAAATCATTAATGCATGCTCAATTGCAGGCCATGATGGGTTTGCTTTACTCGGTATTTACTCGGCAACCAAATTTGCGGTACGGGCACTTACCCAAGCTGCGGCAAAAGAATATGCCAGTCATGGTATTACGGTAAATGGATATTGTCCCGGAATTGTCGGAACGGACATGTGGGTTGAAATTGATAAGCGTTTTGCTGAAATTTCAGGTGCCGAAATAGGTGAAACTTATAAAAAGTATGTGGAAGGCATTGCTTTAGGTAGAGCACAAACACCAGACGATGTAGCCGCATTAGTTGCTTTTCTGGCAAGTGAAGATTCGGACTATATTACAGGTCAATCCATTTTAACGGACGGCGGCATTGTCTATCGCTAAAACAACATCCTGATTTGAGGGACATAATAATGAAAGCAGCGCGTTTTTATGACAGAGGCGATATTCGTATTGAAGATATCCCTGAACCAGAAGTCACTCCCGGCACCATAGGCATTAAGGTAGCTTGGTGTGGAATCTGTGGTACAGATTTGCATGAGTTTATGGAAGGACCGATTTTTATTCCACCGTGTGGGCATCCGCATCCTATTTCAGGCGAATCTGCACCAATTACCATGGGACATGAGTTTTCAGGTGTTGTCTATGCAGTTGGTGAAGGTGTTGATGATATTGAAATTGGTCAACATGTGGTCGTAGAGCCTTATATTGTGGCTGAGGATGTACCGACTGGACCGGGTGATAATTATCATCTTTCCAAAAATATGAACTTTATTGGTTTAGGCGGTCGTGGCGGTGGTTTATCGGAAAAAATTGCGGTTAAACGCCGTTGGGTGCATCCAATTTCCAATAAAATTCCCCTAGATCAAGCAGCCTTAATTGAACCGTTATCGGTGGGTCACCATGCTTTCGTACGTAGTGGTGCAAAAGCTGGAGATATTGCTTTAGTGGGCGGTGCGGGCCCAATTGGTTTATTGCTTTCGGCAATTTTAAAAGCGAAAGGGCTTAAGGTCATCATTACCGAACTGAGTGCCAAACGTAAAGAAAAAGCCAAAGAGTCGGGAGTCGCTGATTATATTTTAGACCCGTCAGAAGTTGATGTTGTTTCTGAGGTCATGAAAATTACCAATGGTAATGGCGTTGATGTCGCGTTTGAATGTAGTAGCGTTAACAAGGTGTTAGATACCTTGGTTGCAGCAGTAAAACCAACAGGTGTTATTGTTATTGTTTCGATTTGGAGTCATCCAGCATCAATTAATGTGCACAGTGTGGTAATGAAAGAGCTTGATGTACGAGGCACAATTGCCTACGTAAATGACCATCAAGAAACCATTAAACTGGTCGAAGAAGGTAAAATAAATCTGGAACCTTTTATTACGCAGCGCATTCAACTTGATGATTTGATTTCACAAGGTTTTGAAACCTTAATTCATAACAATGAGTCAGCAGTTAAGATTATTGTACAGCCCTAAATAGACACTTAAACCTATAAAAAAAGAGCGATAATTCGCTCTTTTTTATTAAAGTAAATTGTTGTTTTGGGCTTCAATAATAGGCGGTAATGGCTGCCCTAAAGAGCTTAGAGACTCTCGTTCAATCAAACGCACAATTGAATCAAGCGGTAAATCATTTTCTTGCAAACCAAAAGGTTCTTCAATTTGAGCACTTAAGGCATCTAGCCCTAAAAACATATAAGCGATTAAGCCGACAATAAGCGGTGTCCAAATGCCTAAAGCAGCTTCAAGGCTAAACGGTAAGATGAAACAGAAACAGTAAACGGCACGATGTAAAAGTACTGAATAAGAGTAGGGCAAAGGCGTACCAGCAATTCGGTCACAACCTGCTTGGATATTGCCTAGCTCAATAATATGTCGATTTAAGGTGCTATAGATAATGTCACTAATTTCACCATCTTTTAGTATTTTAACTAAATCTTTTTGAATATTTTCGAGTACAAATTGCGGTGCATTAATATGCTCATTTAAATAATTAAGCGAAGAGTTATTTAAATAGGCATGTTCGAGAAATTTTGTAGGTTCGACTGTTTGTTGACGTAAACGATCACGCAATAAATTACTAAAAATTAAGACCTGATGGATTAAATGTTCACGTTGTTCATTAGATAAAACATGGCTATCTCTGACGATATGTCTGGCATTGGCAATTAAAGCACCCCAAAGTTTGCGGCCTTCCCACCAGCGGTCATAACACGCGTTATTTCTAAAACCCGTACAAATCGAAAGAATCACACCAAAAATAGTAAAACCAATCGCGGGTACTGTAGGTATTTGAATCCAATGATAATAAGAGAGCCAGACTACACATGCTGAAATAAGGACAACAAAACTCAGTGCAGGCAAAACCTTCGGCAAAATTGTTCCTTTCCAAGCAAATAATAATTTAAATACATTGCTTTTATCGCGGACAATCATATAAAGCCTTTGAACAAACGAATCTAACCAAGTGCAATATGATACGCCTTAGACGAGCTAAATACCTAGCTAAAGCTTATGTTTTTGTCTATAGCGCCAAAGCGTCGTGCGGCTAATTCCAAAAATATTCGCAACCATATTCAGGTTATGGTCATATTTTTCTAAAGCGGCTTGCACATTTTCGGGGGTAAGCTCTGTATTTGCTTCGGGTAATTTAACGTAATCGTCAGCATTTAAAAGTTCATTTGGTAAGTCTTCAACTTCGATTTCTTTTTTACCATTGGCCATGGTTAAAGCATAAAGCAATGTATTTTTAAGTTCACGAACATTTCCCGGCCAGTCATAGTTAAGCAAAATCTGCATAGCTTTTTGATTGACGTGTCGAGGCATCGTGTCGAGTTGGGTTGAGCTTTCTTTTAAAATTTGATCGACAATGAGAGGAATATCGACTTTCCGCTCTCTGAGTGGTGGTATAAAAATTGGAATTACGCGTAAACGATAGAGTAGATCGTGACGGAAACGCCCGGCCTTAGCTTCTTCGCGTAAAGCTTTATGTGTTGCTGTAATAATTCGGACATTGGCCTGAATCGCTTTTTCACCACCTACAGGGGTAAATTCACCTGTTTCTAACACCCGTAATAATTTAGCTTGAAGCTCTAAAGGAATCTCTGCAATTTCATCCAGAAACAGTGTGCCACCTGCGGCACGTTCAAACACGCCTTTATGGTCACGAATTGCTCCTGTAAAAGCACCTTTAACATGTCCAAAGAGTTCACTTTCTAGAATATTGGCATTGAGGGCAGCACAGTTAATAGCTACAAAAATCTTATTTTTACGTTGGCTATAATCATGAATGGCTTGTGCTACAAGTTCTTTACCGCTACCAGATTCGCCACGGACAAGCACTGGAAACTCAGTAATAGCAACTCTTTGAATGATTGAAAACATACGAGCCATTTCTGGTGAGCAACTATTAAAAACCTTGGCTAAATCTTGGAGTTGTTCTGTTAGCTCTACTTGATCAGCAATATCATTTGCTATACTAACGGGCTGTAGAATATGCAATTTCCCGATAATGCGATGCTCGGCAATATAAATATCATTTTCCTGATAGATAAATCGCTTTCTCATTTTAGGAGTATTAACTTCGAGATATTGATTGTGATGGTCTTGAGTAAGTGCTGCCATGCTCTCAACAGAAATATCGTCTGTATTAAATTTATAATGAATTGCTTGAGTCGTTGTGTCTGCCAAAAACAGACTCGCATTTGGGAATAAAGCTTTTAATTGCTTAAATAAAATAAAAAAATCTTGTTCTGACTCAAAATTTAACTTTGCCATTTCATGTGTTTCATATTTGTTTCATTGAAACATACTTGAGTTTCAAAGGAACATCAAGCTGAGTTTGTTTTCTAACTCTAATTTTATTTACAATTTTAAGTATTTGATTTTTATATTTATTATTTAATTTTAAATAATTGGCATCTTATTTGCAAAATATAGGAAAGAAATAAATTATTGGGGTATAAATCATGTTCTTTAAGCAGTTTTTTGAGCAGGAAAGTTCGACTTATACATATATGCTTGGGTGTGAAGAAACACGAGAGGCTGTTTTAATTGACCCAGTCGCATCAGATATGGAGATTTATACAAAAGAATTAGAGCAGCATCAATTTACGCTCATCTATACCTTAGATACACATGTTCATGCAGACCATATTACTGCTGCAAATTTACTTCGGGAACGTTTTCATTGCAAATCAGTTTTACACCGAAACTCTGATGTAAATTGCGGAGATATTTTAATTACAGATGGTTGCACGCTTAAACTGGGCAACCACAGTATTGAAGCACGTTATACCCCAGGCCATACCAATGCTTGTACGAGTTATTTGGTAGGAAACATGGTTTTCACTGGTGATGCATTATTAATTGATGGCTGCGGTCGAACTGACTTCCAGCAAGGTAATGCAGGCACACTTTATGACAGTATTCATAAGCAACTTTTCAGCCTACCAGATGAAACTGTTGTGTATCCGGGGCACGATTATAAGGGGCGTTTATCTTCAACGATTGGTTATGAACGTTTAAAAAATTCACGTTTAGGTCAGAATCGCTCACGAGAAGATTTTATTAAATTGATGAATAATTTAAATCTGCCATACCCAAAACAAATCGATAAAGCACTACCTGCCAATCAGGCCTGTGGTTCAATTTCACAATCATAAGGTGGCGATATGGAACTTAAACGAGTTAATCAAGAATTTTATGTTGCTGACCAGATTGCTGCTAATGACGTCGCGAAAATTGCAGATCAGGGAGTAAAAACACTGATATGTAACCGTCCAGATGGGGAAGGTGCAGATCAACCCAATGTAATTGAAATTGAAGAAGCAGCTCAGCAATATGGCCTAAAAGTGATTTATCAGCCTGTGACCAGCGGCAAAATTACTGACCAACAAGTTGCCGAGTTTAAGCAGCTTTATCAGAATGCCCAGAAACCTGTTTTAGCGTATTGCCGTTCTGGTATGCGTGCAATCAGTTTATGGGCTTTGGCCGAAGTTGCTCCAAAAGATGCAGCACTGTTAGTTGAATCGGGGAATAAACTTGGTTTTAACTTAAAAGGCCTAGTTCCACGTATTTTAAAACGAGATCATGAATCAGCCACAATTCCTTGCTATAGCGTTGTGATTGTTGGTGCTGGAGCAGCTGGAATTTCTGTTGCATCAAGCTTACTATCTCGTGAACCTCATTTAGATATTGTCATTATTGATCCAGCAGACACGCATTATTATCAACCGGGCTGGACCATGGTCGGTGGTGGTATTTTTAAACCTCAAGTAACCGCACGTTCCATGGCAAGTGTGATTCCTGCAAAAGTAAAATGGATGAAAGCCGCCGTTGCTGGATTTGACCCTGAGCACAGTCAGGTTATTTTGGAAGGATGCCAACCGATTCAATATAAAGCGTTGGTTGTCTGTCCTGGTTTAAAACTCAATTGGCATGGCATTGAAGGCTTGGTTGAAACCTTAGGTAAAAATGGGGTGACGTCTAACTATCGATACGACTTAGCGCCCTATACATGGGAACTGGTGCAACAGCTAAACGGTCGAAAGGCAATCTTTACTCAGCCGCCTATGCCGATTAAATGTGCAGGTGCTCCTCAAAAAGCAATGTATCTTTCAGCCGACTATTGGTTAAAGCAAGGCAAACTCAAAGATATCTCTATCCATTTTTATAACTCAGGTGGTGTTTTATTTGGTGTGAAGGAATATGTACCTGCACTAATGCAATATGTCGAAAAATATGGTTCAGAACTGCACTTTAACCATCAAATTGTCAAAGTAGATGGTCCTGCAAAAAAAGCATGGTTTAAGGTCGTGAACGATGAAAATGCAGCATTGGTCGAAACTGATTTCGATATGTTGCATGTTGTTCCACCGCAACAGGCCCCAGACTTTATTCGTGCAAGTACTCTTGTTGATGAAGCAGGCTGGGTGAGTGTGAATCCTCAAACTTTACAACACACACAGCATGCCAATATTTTCGCTTTAGGTGATGTAATGAATGCGCCTAATGCAAAAACGGCTGCTGCTGCACGCGCACAAGCTCCGATCGTTGCGGTAAATGTTCTAGCTCAACTGAACGGTGAGCAGAATTTCTGCGAGTACAACGGCTATGGTTCATGTCCACTTACCGTAGAGCGTGGAAAAATCGTTCTGGCTGAGTTTGGTTACGGCGGCAAATTACTCCCAAGTTTTCCAAAATGGGTAATTGATGGGCAAAAACCATCTCGTTTGGCATGGCTGCTTAAAGAGCAGATTTTACCTCCGATTTACTGGCAAGGCATGCTCAAGGGCCGCGAGTGGATGGTCAAACCTGAGCGAGGATAAACAAAGCAACGCTTTGTCCGAGCGCAAGGCGAAAGCTGTGCTTGAGCGGAAGAGGATAAGTAAAGATTAATAATCTTTACCCTGAGAAGCGACTAAAGCTTCGCAGATTTATTCACTCATTAACCAGCAGTCTACTGCAAATAATGTATATGCAATTTTAGGCTTTTGATATGTTATTACTTGTCGTTGAAGGCATCGTGATTGGCTTTTTACTTGGTCTTACGGGCGCAGGTGGAGGCATTCTTGCTGTACCTGCGCTCATGACCAGTCAAGGCTGGAGTGTGGCTCAAGCTGCACCGATTGGGTTATTGGCGGTTGCACTTTCTACTCTCATTGGAACCATTGAAGGCTTATTTAAAAAGATAGTTCGTTATCGCGCTGCTATTTGGATCGCCCTAATTGGTACCCCTATGGCACACATCGGTATTTTAATAGCCAACGCGATTTCACCTGTTTGGCTCATGTTAATGTTTAGCTTAGTCATGTTTACAGTAGGCTATCGACTTATTAGTAACCGAGTATCAGACTTTCATAACCCGCCGTGTCAGGTCAACCCAAGTACGGGACGCTTTATTTGGAATTTTAAAACGGGAAGCGTTCTTGCCAGCATCGGGATTATCGCGGGGCTTTTAACTGGCATGCTAGGAGTTGGTGGCGGCTTTGTAATTGTGCCAGCGCTTAGAAAAGTCACAAATTTGGATATGCATAGTATTGTTGCAACCTCACTTATGATTATTTTTCTCATCAGTGGAATGAGTATTGTGATGCATATTGCAGAGGGTTTTCACTATCCAGTAGGCATTACTAGTGCATTTGCACTCGCATGTGCATTCGGTATGTTATTAGGACGCCGAGCTATTCGTTTTATTCCGTCTGCAATTGTGCAAAAAGTCTTTGCTTTAATGGTTTTTGCTGTCGCAATTTATATGGTAATTAAGATAGTTAATCTAACAAATATCTAAGTAATATAGTATTTTAACTATCTCTATAGTTAGCAATTTTCCAAAGATGAGAAGTTAAAATTATCTTGGGAAAAATTGATTTAAACCATTTAAATTTTTGAGAAAGCGAAATGAAGCGAGTTAACGTGGCAATTTGTGGTTTTGGACGGATTGGGCAACAAATTGCAGAGCTTCTTTTAAATCGATCAACATACTATCAACAAAAATATCAAATTGATGTCCGTTTAGTAGGAGTATGCAACTCATCATCAGGTTTAATTGATCAAGAAGGTTTACAAGCTGCAAAGTGGCTAGATAAAACACAGTATCAAGCAGGTCTAACTGAGCAAAAGTTTTTAGAACAGGTTCAAGCGGATGTCATTATTGAGACAGGGCCAAGTGACTATGTGACAGGTGGAAAGGGTTTATTTTATTTAAATTATGCTTTAACACATAGCATGAATGCGATTGCGGTATCTAAAGGTGCGTTAGTCGTCGAAGGTAAAAAATTAATTAACTTGGCACATCAACATAATAAAAAACTATTTTTTAGCGGTGCAACGGCTGCGGCCTTACCGACTGTTGATTTGTTTGAATATAACTTAGCAGGCTGTCAAATTTTAGAAATAGAGGGTGTTTTTACTGGCACCACAAATTTTATTTTGAATGATATGTTGCAACATGAATGTGCGTTTGCAGAATCTCTTGAAAAAGCTCAAGCAAAAGGTATTGCGGAACCTGACAGTTCTTTCGATGTAGATGGATGGGATACCGCTGCTAAAATTACGATATTGGCAAATACTGTTTTAGGAGCTGATGTTAAAATTCAGGATATTCCAAAACAAGGAATTAGTCACGTTACGGCTGAACATATACGTGATTGGAAAAAAGAAGATTTAATTCCTCGTCTGGTCGGTTTTATTCATATTAAGAATCAGCAAATTCAAACAGGTGTTGAATTAAGATTAGTTCCAGCAAATCACTCTTTTGCTCATCTGCAAGGTTCCAATAAATGCATTCGGGTGTTAACGAAAGAAATGGGTGAATTTGTGGTTAGTGGAGGAGCATCCGCACCTTTAGCTACAGCAGCCGCAGCTTTAAAAGATTTTGAGCTGATGCTTAAAACGAGCTGCTAGAGATGAATTATGATTTATAAAAAAGCAGGCTTTTAGGCCTGCTTTTCACAACTTTTTTGACTATTAAATAACTTTTTTCCAATTTCGAATTTACTAAACATTAAGTAGTTACCAAGTAAAATTAAAAGAATTCCAAATAATGCATTTAAGGTCCACTCATATCCTTCAAAGAAGGTAGAAACGGTTAGAGCAACTAAAGGGAAGAGTAAAGTGCTATACGCTGCTTTTGAAGCACCAATTCGCCCAACCAGCGAAAAATAAGCAGAGAACCCAATAACTGTACCAAATACAGCCAAGTAAAGTAGCGAACTTAAAAATGGGAAATTCATCGGAGGCATTAAATCTTGGCCAGTAAATAAGGCTAGACTTAACATCACCAAAGATCCATAAGTCATGGCATAACAGTTCGTTGAAAAGATATTTAGGCCACGTTTTTGGTGTCTAACACTAATCATATTCCCTAAAGAAAAACCGTAAGTGCCAACCGCACATAGTCCAATACCCATTAATAACTGCGTATTAAACTGGCTATTAATCAGGTCATGCCAAAACAGTAGAACAATACCACCAAGTCCTAAAAGTGCAGCTAGAGCAAAGTTTGGTGAAGGTTTTTGCTTAAAAAAGATAAAAGCATTAATGGCATTAAAGAAAACAGCCATCGAAAAAATAACGGACTCTAAACCGCTATTTACATATTTAACAGCGGTATAAAAACAAATAAAGTTTAGGCCGAAAACACAAAGACCTTGCAGCATACAAAACAAATGGTCTTTTAAAGCAATTCGCTGTAATTTTCCTGAAAATAGTAAAACAACCCAAAGTAATAAGGCTGAAATAGCAAAACGCCATAAAATTGCGACGATGGGTGTTGCATAATGGCTCTGAATGGCAATTCCAATCCATGTTGTTCCCCAAATCAACACCACCGCAACATAGAGCAAAATATTCATAAGTTCATCCTCGATTACCAAACTTAAGTATCTAGGAATGCTTAATTTTTCACGTATATATTCTTGTGTTATACATGCAAGATCTTGCGCTTTTTATATAACTGAACTAGCTGAATTTTGCTGAATATGGTTAACTTAAGCTCAATGATATTCGTTTTAATTTTGCATGGCCTATCAAACTTTAGAACAGCTACAGCAATCTAAAGCCAAGCTTCACGAAACTGTGGTGCTTGATGAAAATATGCAACTTGCATTTTGGTCTAATGAGCAAGATCGTGTAAGTGTCTGTAGCGATCACCATACTTTAAGTCTTTATATTCAAGATGGCTATGAAAGCTATCAAAAAACACCTGCGGGCTGGAAAAATGGTGGCGGACCGGGTCGTTTTTGCTTATTGCCTGAACATCAGGAGTCGACTTGGGATATACGTGGCGGGCTTAAGTTCGTCCACTTGTATTATACCGACCAACATTTGCGTGATGTCGCCGAAAAAATATGGGACAAAGAGCCCAATCAAATTGAACTAAACGAAGTTGTTTTTAACGATGACGAAAAGATTCGTGCGCTATATCAGTTTTTCTTGTTAGATTGTGATTGGAATGATTCTTCAAACCATTTACAAATGAGTACCACTGCCAGTTTATTGTTGAATCATTTAATTCGAAGATATAGCAATGTTAAGTGGCAGCAGCCTGTCATTAAAGGTGGACTGGCACCTCATAAACTCAAATATATTCAAGACTGGATTGAAGGGCATTTAGACCGAGCACTCACTTTGTCTGATTTAGCAAATGTTGTGAATTTAAGCGAATACCATTTTGCTCATATGTTTAAACAGTCAATGAATATGGCGCCTCATCAATATGTCATGCAAAGACGCTTAACTAAGGCAAAAGGATTAATTCAGTCATCTCAACTTTCTTTACAAGATGTTGCTCTAGTATGTGGTTTTAGTTCAGCGAGCCATTTAAGTCATCGCTTTAAACAGTTTTATGGAATGAGTCCTTCACAGTTACGTTAAAAGACTCATGATTCATTTTTATAAAAGATAAACACCTAAACCAATCAATGCTGATGCAAAAATGACATATAGCACGTTAATGTTAAAGCGGAATAAGGCAATAAATGCAGCAATAGTAATTAAGGCTGCGATAACATCAAAGTGACTAGAAAAACCGTGTGGCCATAACACGTGATAACTAAAAAATAATGCTAAATTTAAAATGACACCAACCACAGCCGCGGTAATTGCAGTGAGTGGCGCCGTAAACTTAATTTCATTATGTGTAGATTCAATAATGGGTGCACCAGCAAAAATAAATACAAATGAGAAAAGGAAAGTAAACCAAGTCACAATGACTGCACCAAGTGCTCCAGCAAAAAATAGATGCTCGGGCCCAAGTAATGAATGATTAACACCTCCTAAAAAACCAACAAAGGCAACCACCATAATCAGTGGTCCAGGTGTAGTTTCACCTAAAGCCAAACCATCAATCATTTGCGTAGGTGAAAGCCATCCAAAATGATTTACAGCCCCTTGATAGACATAAGGTAAAACTGCGTAAGCCCCACCAAAAGTGAGTAATGCAGCTTTAGTAAAAAACCATGCCATTTGAGTATAAGAATGATGCCACCCAAAATATGCGCCTAAAGCTAAAATTGGCAATAACCATAAAACGATTGCCACAAAAATAAGTTTAGCTAACCGCAACCAATGGAATTTAGCATGCTCTGGTGTCGGGGTATCATCATCAATAAATGCCGGGCCATAATCTTTTTGACTAGCTTTATGCCCAGCGACTGAGGAAAATAGGTCTGGGTACTTTTTACTGGCTAAATAGCCAGCAATACCAGCTGATAGCACAATAAGCGGGAAAGGAAGCTTTAAGATAAAAATGGCAAGAAACGCAGCAATTGCGACGAACCATAAAAATTTATTTTTAAGCGAACGGCTACCTATACGGTACGTTGCATGAAAGACAATTGCGGTAACGGCAGGCTTGATCCCGTAGAAAATACCTGCAATAACGGGAACATCTCCAAATTTTATGTAAACCCAAGACAGTCCAATTAAAATAAATAAGGAGGGTAATACAAATAGAATACCTGCAACTAATCCTCCAGCAGTTCTGTGCATAAGCCAACCAATGTAGGTTGCTAATTGCTGTGCTTCAGGGCCGGGTAACAACATGCAGTAGTTCAGGGCATGCAAAAATCTTTTTTCAGATATCCAGCGCTTTTGTTCAACGAGTTCCTGATGCATTACTGCGATTTGTCCAGCTGGCCCCCCAAAGCTAATAAAGCCGAGCTTCAGCCAAAATAAAAAGGCTTGCCAGAAGGTGACCTTTCCCACTGAATCATCAGGGGTATTTTGTTGTTTTTGTTGCATATTATCCCCTAAAAAAATAATAGTAATTTTTACGTTTATGGCATAACGGAGTATGTTTTATAGCATACCAAACACAAATGTATTTTTTATGATAATAATTCAACTTTTATAGATAACTATTCATTAATTAATTGATATTCATTGAAATTATTTTTTTAACTAAAGTTATCGCTTTAAATTATTTCCAAAGTTGAAACATTTTAAACATTATTTGCTCAAGTTGTTATAACAGGTTGTAAGCCGTGAGCCAGCTACCCCAAGATCCCAAAAATCACAAGCCTCTTTACGATCAGTTAAGGGAACTCATCCTGAACAAAATTGTAAATGGTGAATATGCCGTGTTAAGTCAAATTCCATCTGAAAATGAGTTTGCTGAACAGTTCGGTGTAAGTCGAATTACAGTTCGTCAAGCACTCAACCAATTACAGTTGGAAGGCTATATTTTTAAGGTGCCAGGTAAAGGGACCTTTGTAAGCAAGCCAAAAACATTCCAGAACATTTCAAGTTTGCAAGGTTTTGCAGAAGCAATGTCATCTGCTGGTCACGAAATTTTAAACCGGGTCATCTCGGCCGAGCTTAAGCAGATCCCGATGCATGTTGTACCCAAATTAAAGTTACCTGTTAAAGCTAATGTGTATGAAATTCAACGTGTTCGTTTGCTCAACCGTCAGCCAGTGTCTTATGAGTTGACTTATTTGCCAGAACATATTGGTTTGAAACTTAAAGAAAAAGCGATTGATTTACGTACAACTGATATTTTTAAGGCATTAGAACAAGAGTGCGACATCCCTTTGGGACATGCGGATTTAAGCATTGATGCCACGGTGGCGGATGAAGAATTAGCGGCTTTATTGCAAGTCGAAATCGGAACTCCGGTATTACGGGTTGAGCGTTTGACTCATGACGCAAATGGCCAACCGATTGACTATGAATATCTCTATTTCTCAGGCGATACCTTCCAGTACCGTTTACGTATTCATCGTTAATAACTCAAATAAAAATAAGGATTTTACAATGGAAACTAAATATCTTGAGTTCGATATTGTGGTTATTGGTGGTGGAACTGCTGGACCAATGGCTGCGATTAAAGCAAAACAAGAAAACCCCAATTTAAAAGTCTTGCTCATTGAAAAAGCGAATGTAAAACGTAGTGGGGCGATTTCAATGGGAATGGATGGGCTGAATAATGCTGTCATTCCGGGCTACGCAACACCTGAGCAATACACCAAAGAAATTACCATTGCCAATGATGGAGTGGTTAACCAAACCACTGTATATGCATATGCAAAGCATAGTTTCACAACCATTCAACAGCTAGATCAATGGGGCATTAAATTTGAAAAAGATGAGACTGGTGAATTTGCAGTAAAAAAAGTACATCACATGGGGGCATATGTTTTACCAATGCCCGAAGGTCATGACGTTAAAAAAGTTTTATATCGTCAGTTAAAGCGTGCTCAAGTCAAAATTAATAATCGGATTGTCACCACAAAGCTTTTAAAAAATGAGCAAGGTGCAATCAATGGTGTACTCGGTTTTGACTGTCGTAGTGGTGACTTTTATGTCATTAAAACGAAAGCTGCCATTTTATGTTGTGGTGCCGCAGGGCGTTTAGGTTTGCCAGCTTCAGGCTACTTAATGGGAACTTATGAAAACCCAACCAATGCAGGTGACGGCTATGCAATGGCATACCATGCAGGTGCTGAACTTGCCAACTTAGAATGCTTTCAGATTAATCCGTTGATTAAAGACTATAACGGCCCAGCTTGTGCCTATGTGACCGGTCCTTTAGGAGGTTATACCGCCAATAGTAAAGGTGAACGTTTCATTGAATGTGACTACTGGAGTGGTCAAATGATGTGGGAGTTTTACCAAGAACTGGAAAGTGGTAATGGCCCTGTTTATTTAAAAGTAGATCATCTGGCTGAAGAAACAATTCAAACCATTGAAGAGATTCTACATACCAATGAGCGCCCAAGCCGTGGTCGTTTCCATGAGGGCCGAGGAACCAATTACCGTCAAGATATGGTGGAAATGCATATTTCAGAAATTGGTTTCTGTAGCGGACATAGTGCTTCTGGCGTATGGGTAAACGAAAAAGCCGAGACTTCGGTTAAAGGCTTATACAGTGCTGGCGATATGGCGGCTGTACCTCATAACTATATGCTTGGTGCATTTACCTATGGTTGGTTTGCGGGTGTAAATGCCGCGCAATATGTGAATGCAATTGAAGATAGCGAATTAAACCAAAGCGAAATAGAAGTAGAAAAAGCTCGAATATTTGCGCCACTGGATTGCTCAGAAGGTTTACCTCCAGAACAAGTGGAATATAAACTTCGCCGTTTTGTAAATGACTATTTGCAACCGCCTAAAACTCGCCAAAAAATGGAAATTGGGCTCAAACGTTTTGAAGAAATTAAACAGGATATTAAGCGAATCTCTGCAAGAAATCCACATGAGCTGATGCGTGCCGCTGAAGTTTCTTTTATTCGAGACTGTGCGGAAATGGCAGCCAGAGCCTCACTCTTTAGAGAGGAAAGCCGCTGGGGTCTGTACCACTATAGAGCAGATTTCCCTCAAAAAAATAACTCGGATTGGTTCTGTCACGCGCATTTGAAAAAAGATGAACAGGGCAACATGGTCAGTTTCAAAAAAACAATCGAGCCTTATGTCGTTTCGATTAATCAAGATGAAGCTGTGTCGTATGACCGTTTACGCATTCAAAAAGACGTTGCACTTGCAGACTAAATAAATCAGGAATTCAAATCATGGCTTTTATTTTTAAAGAAGTACAGCACCGTACTGTCGCACCAGTCATTATCGATGAAGATAAATGTATTGCTGATAAAGGATGCACCGTCTGTGTAGATGTTTGTCCAATGGACTTATTGGCAATCGATCCAACAACTCAAAAAGCTTTCATGCAGTTTGATGAATGTTGGTACTGCATGCCTTGTGAAAAGGACTGTCCAACGGATGCAGTCAAAGTAAATATCCCATACCTACTCAAATAATTAATTTGGAATACTTAACATGAGACAAAATAAATTGATCAATAAAAAACGATTACTTAGTAGCTTAATTGGTGCCATTGTACTTGGTACTTTGGGTTGCGGCAGTAAAACAGAAACTGTTCGTGTCGCCATTGGCACGCAAGACACGACCATTAACTGTGCAACAGGTGGGTTGCTCATTCGTGAATTGAATTTATTACCAAAATATTTACCCAAAGATGGTGAATACAAAAATGTTAAATATGACATTCAATGGAAAAACTTTACCTCTGGTGCACCACTTACCAGTGAGATGGTGGCTGGGCGTCTAGATTTGGGAGCAATGGCTGACTTTCCTGCTGTTAATAATTTAGCGGCCTTTAAAAAAGCTGGAAAAGAAAGCATATTTTTAGCGCCATTGTCAGGCAGTATTAATGGTAGCGGCAATGCGATTGTTGTTCCGATTGATTCAAAAGTCACTTCATTTAAAGAGCTAAAGGGGCAAACTATTTCTGTACCTTTTGCCTCAACTGCTCACGGACTATTATTGCGAGCAATTCAAGCTGAAGGTTGGCAACTTGATAAAGATATTAAAGTGATTGCTCAGGCGCCAGAAGTGGCGGGGCCTGCATTAAAAAGTCATAAGATTGCTGCGCATGCTGATTTCGTACCATTTGGAGAGTTATTTGCTTACCAAGGTTTTTCCAAAAAAATCTATGATGGTTCACAAGCAAAATCACCTACATTTCATGGTTCACTTGCCAGCAAGGATTATGCACAGCAGCATCCAGAAGTCATAAAAGCTTATTTACAGGCAACTATTGAAGCGAATCGCCTGATTCGGGAACAACCTGAAAAATATAGTGAATTTATTGCTGAAAAAACTGGTATTCCTGCCGAAGTTGTCTATCTGTTTCATGGTCCATTAGGTCTGCAAACTCGTGACTTAACTTGGAAACCTGAATATCGAAAAGCGACTCAAATTGCGATAGATACCTTAAAAGTTCTAGGCAAAAACGACGGTACGCTTGATGTAAATAAATTTATTGATGATCAATATATTAAAGATGCATTTCAGGCTTCTGGGGTTAATTACAGCCAGCAACTGGCTGACTATGCAAAATCACCTTTGGTTGCCAAGGACGCTTTAACGGGCCAACCCATCAAAACATTTGATCGGGTGACTCAAATTTGGGTAAAGGGTGAAGAAAAAGTTCGTAGCTATGAAACGCCTGAGCATGCTTTTTCTGATTTAAAGAAAATTCAAGCCGATGGAAAAACGGTGCGTGTGGTTTATAGCCAAGATCATCAGTCCGATATTAAATTGCTTGCCAATCTGGCATGGTATGGCACAGATAAAGCAGGGCAAATTCAGGCCTTTTTATTAAAAGATGATGCTGAAAAATGGGCTAAACAACAGGGTGGAAAAGTATATGACTTTAAAACTATTCAGCTTGTAACACAGAGCTGATGTGTTGTTTTACCTAATGAGCAGGAGGTGACGAATGAGTAGTTTAGTCCAAATAAAACCTAAAAACCAAAGTACATTTTTGATTAAATTTTTCCAACAATTGAGGTTATATCCAACGCATTTAAAAAGCTATGTCATTGCTTTCACATCTATAGCTTTCTGGATAGCAATTTGGCAAGGACTAGCTCAGTTTAAAATAAATTTAGGCATTGTGAACTTTAGCAATGTTCCGACACCTTTAGATGTCATTCATGCGCTTTGGGCTTTCTTTCAACTCAGTACTGCGTTTGAACATGTTGAATCTAGTGTCTTTCGCGTAGTGGTTGGTTTTGTATTGGCTGCTTTAATTGGTGTAGGTATTGGTTTGTTGGCAGGACGTTATCAAAAACTTGCTGCATTTCTAATGCCGCCATTAGAAGTATTACGTCCAATTCCAGCGGTAGCATGGATTCCTTTAGCGATTCTGATTTTTCCATCCTCAGAAGCTTCTATGATTTTTATCACTTTTATCGGGGCCTTATTTCCAATTTTATTAAACACTGTACATGGCGTTGGTGCAGTTGACCCAAGACTCATTGCATCTGCGAAAAGTCTAGGTGCTTCTGATCTAGCTATCATTTATGAAGTCATTATTCCGGGGGCCTTACCGAACATTATTACCGGTTTATCCATTGGAATGGGTACTTGTTGGTTCTGTTTAGTGACTGCCGAAATGATTTCGGGCCAACACGGAATTGGATATTTCACATGGGAATCTTTCACCTTGCAAAACTATAGCAATATCGTGGTCGGCATGGTGCTGATCGGAGCATTAGGTATGTTTAGCAGTACTTTAGTGCGCGTGATTGGAAACCGATTTACCCCATGGTATCAACTGAGGAAATCATAAAATGTCAATTACACAAGGCCATGTGCGTATTCAAAATCTATCGCTACATTTAGGGCAAGCTAAAAATCGTTTTCAGGCATTAGATCGGGTTAATTTCGAAATACAACCGGGTGAGTTTATATGTCTACTTGGCCCATCGGGCTGCGGTAAATCAACATTATTAGGTGCTTTGGCAGGGCATTTACCGATTAGTTCTGGGTCTTTAACGGTCGATAATGAATCTATCCTTGAACCGCATCCAGACAGAGGTTTGGTGTTCCAGCAACATACCTTATTTCCATGGAAAAGCGTGCTTGAAAATATTGCTTTTGGTTTAAAAATGAAAGGCCTCGCTAAACAAAAGCGTATTGAACAAGCAAAGAAAATGATTGATCTGGTCGGGCTTAAAGGTTTTGAACATAAATTTCCAGCAGAACTCTCTGGTGGCATGCAGCAACGGGTTGAAATTGCGAGAGTACTGATTAATCAACCGCGTATTTTATTAATGGATGAGCCTTTTGGTGCGTTAGATGCTCAAACTCGTTTAAAAATGCAAATGCTATTACTTGAAATTTGGCAAGAAATCCAAACGTCGGTTTTATTTATTACCCACGATATTGATGAGGCACTTTTTTTAGCTGACCGAGTCTTGATTATGAGCCATCGACCAGGGCGAATTATTGAAGAAATTCCGCTTAAGTTTGAACGTCCAAGAGACGTTGAGCTTGTAACGAGTAGTGAATTTACCGCCATTAAAAAACATTGCATCCAGACTTTAAAAGAAGCCACTCAGCAAGAAGAGTTAAGCCGTTTAAATCCATTAGGGCTTGGAAAGAAATCACAAATTAAGGAATACGAATGAGTTTTTATTATCAAGCTTTAGATGACCAAGATGAATATAATCAGGAATTTCTCGCACAGCTCAATCACTCAGATGAAAAGATTCGCTTTGTTGCTTTAATGAATATTGGCGATGAAGAAAATCCGGATTTACTCCCTTGGTTGCATGCAGCATTGCAACACGATTCTTCAGCTTTAGTTCGTGAAGAGGCGGCAAAAAAGTTAGAAAGTTGGGAAGATCCAACCAGTTTGCAAGTATTGGCTCAAGCCTTATTTGATACTGATGTGAATGTTAGACAAGCTGCCAGTCAAAGCTTAAGTGAAGTAAAAAATGCGGCATCAGCCCAGATCCTTGCACCTTATTTAAAGCATACGGATACTTTTGCTCTTAGTGCAATTTTACGTGCTTTAAAACCTTTACGACCACAGCAATTATTCACAGAGATATCTGCTTTGGTACATCATGAAGATGCTGTTGTGCGCCGTGAGGCAGTCAGTGCATTAAGTTGGTTACAACAAGACCAAGCGATTACGATATTGGCAAAAACTGCTGAAAATGATTTGGATGATGAGGTTCGCCGCATTGCAACAGGTGGCTTGGCTTATAGTCAGAGCATATCAGCTGAGGTGATCCAAGCACTTCAACACTCTTTAACCTCGGAAAGTTGGCAATTAAGAGTCGAAGCTGCACTTACGATTGGAAAATTGCATATCGTTCAGCTTGAAACTCCCTTAATTCATGCTTTATCTGACTTATATTGGCAAGTACGTATTGCCGCAGTTCGAAGCTTAGGTCTACTCAAGTCGTGTCTGGCAGTTAGTCATCTGTTTGATAACTTTAATCATGAAATTAGCAATTTACGTAAAGAGGTCGCTTTAGCACTAGGTGAAATTGGTACATCAGAAGCTCAGAATCTATTAGAACAACATCAAAATGACTCAGATCCAGAAGTACGAAAAGCGATTCGTATTGGATTAAATCAAATTGGTGAGGTGAAATATGCAAACCAGACCTGATATTCGTGTGGATACGATAACCAAACAGGTTCACTTTATATGGACCGATGGTTTAAGCGTATCTCTGGGTTATCAAAATTTAAGGGAAATTTGCCCATGTGGCTTTTGCCGAGCGAAGCGAATCAAGCAAATTAAAATAGAACACCAAAATGTTGAAGTGACAGCTATATTCGATCAAGGATATGGGGCCCAAATTTGTTTTAGTGATGGGCATGATAAAGGGATTTTTCCGTGGGCTTTTTTAAAAGAATTTGCTAAGTGCTAATAGATGCCTTCTGCTTGGGACAGAAGGCATCTCATTTAATTAATGATCATGTTCTAAATAATCTGGTTTTTTCGGAAGCGCAAGGCTACACAAGAAACAGATAATCAGCATGATAATCACATAAATAAAGAAGGTATTTTCAATTCCAGCAGCTTTGAATTGCAAGGCAACTGAAGGCGCAGAACCACCAAAAATAGCATTACCTACCGCATATGAAAATCCTACCCCGAGTGCGCGTACGTGAGGTGGAAACATCTCAGCTTTTACTAAGCCACTAATAGATGTATAGAAACTCAAAATCATCATCATAAAAATGAGTAGCAAGGTAATGATGATTGGTGAATCTATATAATTAGGCATTCCAATTGCCATCACTGGATAGATAAAAATCGCAGATAATAAGCTAAATGCCAGCATTGAAGAACGTCGCCCAATACGGTCGGAAATTAAACCAAATACAGGTTGAGCACACATATAGACAAATAGCGCGAAGGTCATAATATAACCAACGGTTTTTCCATCCATCCCTAAATTAGTTAAATAGGTTTTTGAATAAACAGTTTCAACATAAAACGTTAATGAACCCGCAGAGGTATAACCAACCACCAATAAAAAGGTTTTCCAATGTTTTTTAAAGAGTTCTCTTAAGCTACCAGACTCTTCACGTTCACTATCTTGATGAGAAAGCGTTTCTTCTAAACGACTCCGTGCGAGTAAAGATACAATGGCAGCAATACCACCAATAACAAATGGGATACGCCAACCGCCATTGAGCAATTGGTCCTCACTCAAAAATGTTAATAAGATTACACCAAGTAGGCTGGCAAGTAACTGGCCACCAGAGAGTGTGACGTATTGAAAAGAAGAGTAAAAACCACGTTGACCCTTTAAGCCTAATTCACTCATGTAGGTTGCTACTGCACCATATTCACCACCCACCGATAGACCTTGAAGTAAGCGTACTACCAGTAAAAGGAAAGGGGCAAATAAGCCAACTTGATCATAAGTCGGTAAAGCTGCAAATAGAAAAGAGCTCAAAGCCATTAGGCAAATAGAGACAATCATTGATTTTTTTCGACCGTGTCGGTCTGCAATGCGCCCAAATATCCAGCTACCAATAGGACGCATAAAAAAGCTTGCTGCAAATACACCCCAAACGTAGATCGATTTGGTCGTGCTATCCATGTCTGGTGCAGTCAGAGCTTGAGTAAAGTAAGTAGCAAATACCGCATAGATATAAAAGTCGAACCATTCAACCAAATTACCTGAAGCTGCGCCTACAATGCCTCGTATTCTGCCGCTCTTTTCTTCCTTAGTATATGTCATAGATATTCCGTCAGTTAGCAGAAAAAAATAGAAATTTTCAGATGTACTGAACAGGAAATAGAATGAATCTTTAGATATCACTCAATCCTGAGTACTTTCTTAGAATTCCTCTCCATTCATTTTTTATAATTTTAAATTTCCATTCTAGTGATTCTATGATCTTTTGTTCGATTTAAAGAAATTTTTACTGATAATCGAACATTTACTTAATTTAGTGAGTTGATCAATGCACCATAAACTTTATTTAAAATCAAACATCTAATTTATTAACCATATTCGTTATTGTATTCCTCCTTGGTCTAGACCTATTTCTGAGCTTAGTTTTATTTTGACTATTTGGTAATACTTAAAAAGTTATAGTCCTAATTTCAAAGAAAATAAACGAAAATCATATAATGATGACGCTTTATTACACAAAATTTACTTGATCTAAAAATTATATAATTTGTTGTTTCTCGATATTTGTCACTGTATTCTTGCGTGGCTAAAAATAGGCTCAGCAGTTACTTCTAGCGCTTCAAATTATGCACGGTATGGCAGGTAGTTATTCAATGGAAAGACGTTCGTTAAATCTTCACTTCATGACATGCTCTAAAACAGTATTGGCTTCATCTATTGCACTCATAACATCTGTCGTTTATGCAAATGAAGCGGAGGTTTCGCAGCTCCCAACGATTACCGTGAATGCTACCCAAAACTCTAACGATTTGTATTCCTCAAAAAAAGTTGATTTATCTGGTTTTCAAACAGGCGATGTAAAGAAAGTTCCTGCATCTATTACCACCATTACCTCTGAGCGCATAGCAGATCAACATGCAAAAACGCTAACTGATGTTATTAAAAATGATCCATCGTTGGGAGATGGTTACGCTGCTATTGGCTACTATCCAAACTTTGTAGCACGTGGTTTTGCCCTCGATTTAGGCTCTAGTTATCTCATTAATGGTCATACTATACGCGGCGAGCAAAATGTAGCTTTAGAAAATAAAGAGCAAGTTGAAATCTTAAAGGGTATTTCTGCGATTCAAAGTGGCATGTCGACGCCAGGCGGTGTTGTAAATTATGTGACTAAAAGACCTGCCAATGTTAAAGATATTACTGTAGATGCAAATTCAGAAGGCGGTTATACACTGGCAACGGATGTAGGCGGTTTTTTTAATGATAATTTTGGCTATCGAATAAATTTAGCGCATGAAAGTATTCACCCAAATGTCGATCATGCAAATGGTAAACGAGAGTTTGGTTCAGTTGCTTTAGACTGGAAAATTAATGATCGCTCTAAATTACTGTTTGATGTTGAAGCGCAGCATCAAAGTCAACGCTCAGTACCGGGTTATCAACTTCTTGATGGGCAAGAAGTACCAACAAATGTAGATCAAGACCGTTTATTGGGTTATCAGTCTTGGAGTAAACCTGTTGTAAATAACAGTATAAATGCGAGTTTAAAATATCAGTATGCATTTAACGATCAATGGAATGGTAACTTAAGTGCATCGCAAAGCCGTGTTTTGATTGATGATAATAGTGCTTTTCCATGGGGATGCTATAACGATATTTGTGAAGTTACTGGTTTAGGCAATACTTTTGATAAACACGGTAATTATGACATTTACGATTTCCGTAGCCCAGATGACACACGCATTACCAACCAGTTTTCTGCTGGTTTAAATGGACAGTTCAATACTGGCAACATTCAGCATCAAGTTGCTTTCGAATTACAACGTACTTATAAAACCTTAAAGCACCATACACCACTGAATGTAGCGGTAGGAACAGGCAATATCTATCAAGATACGATTGACTACAGCCCATCATCAGACAGTCCAGGCGACCGTTACAAAGCCCTAGAAAGTGATCAGACTGCTTTCACCATATCTGACCGAGTTCAATTTAACGATCAATGGTCAACTTTATTGGGCGGAAAACTTATTCACCTTGATGAGCAAGCCTATAAGGCAGATGGTCAGCAAAGCCGAGATACAGATTTAAATAAGTTCTTACCGCAATTAGCTCTCATGTATAGCCCAACTGCTAGGACTAATCTTTATGCTTCATATGCCAAAGGATTATCGGATGGTGGTGAAGCTCCATGGTTTGCAGACGCAAATGCTTATCAAGTCCTATCACCTAGAAATTCTGAACAATATGAACTTGGTGTTAAGCAACAAATTCGCAACTTCTTGGTAACAGCAGCTATTTTTGATTTAAAGCAAGATAATCAATATACGACTACAAATTCTGAAGGAAAATTAGAATTTGTTGAACAAGGTGAACAACACAATCAAGGGATTGAGTTAGGTTTAACAGGTGCCTTAACCGAAACACTCGATGTAAGCTCAGGTATTACTTATACGAAATCTCGTCTTGTTGATATTGAGAGTGACAGCTACAAAGGTCATCAAACTCAAAATGTTCCGAAAGTACGAGCTACTGCGCAGTTATCTTATAAAGTACCTTCAGTTGAAGGGTTAAGATTACTCAGTGGTATGCAATACAGTAGCAGTAAATATGCAAACAAAGAGGGAACTGCAAAAGTAGGTGGCTATAGCGTCTTTAATATTGGTGCTGCCTATAAAACAAATTTTGCTGGGCATGACACAACTTTTAGATTCAATATTGATAACTTATTTAATAAGAAATATTGGCGCGATGTAGGAGCATTTATGGGGGATGACTATTTATTCTTAGGTAATCCACGTACAGCCCAGTTCTCTACAACTTTCAGTTTTTAAAATATAGAACAAATAAAAAAGGAGCTTATAAAAGCTCCTTTTTTATTTTCAGGAATTAAGCCGACATTTTTGGTTTAACCATATTATTAATCGACAAGATATCATCAAGCACTTGTGCTGATAATAAGCCTTCGTTCTGAACGAGTGCTAATACACTTTGTCCAGTTTCGTTTGCAGTTTTAGCAATACGAGTTGTAGTTTCATAACCCAAATATGGGTTAAGTGCAGTCACAATACCAATTGAGTTTTCAACTAAAGCTTTACAGTGTTCAGGGTTCGCCGTAATCGTATCAATACATTTACTTTGGAACATTGCCATCGCGTTACCAAGCAAATCCATAGATTCAAATAGTTTGAATGCAATAAGTGGTTCCATTGCATTTAACTGTAATTGACCAGCTTCAGCAGCTAAAGTTATAGCCAAATCGTTTGCAATAATCTGGAAGCAAGCAAGGTTCATTGCTTCAGGAATAACTGGGTTTACTTTACCTGGCATGATCGAACTACCTGGTTGACGTGCTTCTAAGTTAATTTCATTGATACCAGTACGTGGACCACTTGAAAGTAAACGCAAGTCATTGGCAATTTTTGAAAGTTTAGTTGCGGTACGCTTTAATAAACCAGATAAAAGAACAAAGTCACCCATATCTGAAGTTGCTTCGATTAGATCAGGAGCAGACTTAATTTTCTTACCAGAAATTTTTCCAAGCGCTTGAATCGCAAGTTCACGGTAACTATATTCAGTGGTAATTCCCGTACCAATCGCTGTACCACCAAGGTTCATATAAGCTAAAACATTTGGAATAAGCGTATTAATTTGCTCAAGGTCTTTTTGTAAAGTTACTGCAAAAGCACCAAACTCTTGACCTAAAGTCATTGGCACAGCATCTTGTAACTGAGTACGACCCATTTTTAAGATGTGAGCAAATTCTTGAGATTTGTTGCGGAAACTTAAGATCAAGTTATTAAAAGGAAGATTTAATTCATCTAAGTTTAATAACAAACCTAAGCGAATCGCAGTAGGGTACACGTCATTTGTTGACTGTGACATGTTAATGTCGTTATTTGGATGTAGATATTGATATTGGCCTTTTGCATGTCCCATATATTCTAAAGCCACATTCGCCAATACTTCATTTGCATTCATATTGGTTGAAGTACCAGCACCGCCTTGCATCATATCAATTGGGAACTGGTCGTGAAAATTACCGCGAATAAGTTGATTACAGCTGTATTCAATCGCTTCAAATTTAGTTTGATCTAAGCTTTTAAGATTATAGTTAGCTTCAGCACAAGCAAGTTTTACCATTGCTAATGCTTTAATTAAATGAGGGAAATTTCCAACTTTGCTTTGTGTTAAGTTAAAGTTTTCTAGAGCACGTAATGTTTGAACTCCGTAATAATCATTATTATTGATTTCTCTATAACCAATAAGATCCTTCTCAATACGGGTGGTAATTTCAGCGTTCATCATTAAACTTCGAATTAGTAGAGTAGATAATTCATATTAGATTTCGAAATGCTTCACTTCTAATGCATTTATCAAGTTAATTATGCATTTTTTGCATATCAAATTTTTTCTTTTCTAGACTTAAAAATAAAAAAACTTTTTTCTTCTCTAATTGAATCAAAATTTTATTTTGTAAATTAATGGTTTACTGTTTAGTTAAATTTAATATATAAAATTGTAAAATGAATTAAATGATCATCTAATTTAAAAAATAACCGCATGCAAAATTTTAGACTTATTAATTTAAGTGAAATATCAACTAAATTAATGAGGTTAATTAAACCGGAAGTGTAGCTTATCTAACAAATTTATATAAAAATGTGATGCATTTCACATAAAAGGCACTATAATACGAAAAAATCTTAGTTTTTAAGTTTATGTTAAAAGTCACAGCTGCATTAATTATTTTGGGTAGTTTTACATACTATGTACTTTTTCATGGTGAAGAGAAGAGCGAGTCTAAAACCTCTCGTCTGCTGAAAGAAGCAGAGCAATCGATTGCTTCTGCTGAAACCTCTGTAAACAAGGCAAATAGTATCGTAGCCATATCTTATAAATAGCCACGATTACTTAGCTTAACTGTTTTATATTATCCATCAAAATATTGTTTTATCTAAGTTTTATTGAATTTTAGGTAAAAGACTGTATGTATAGAGACAAAATTCATGAGAATGAAGTTTATCGCCTATGATCCCAATTCTGGGGAAAAAGTAAGCTTAAAAGAGCATATCCATCACATGGATAAATACACCACTTATATCTTTTTTAGCGATGAAAAAGATAATATGGTATTTAATCCACAGAAAAAGCAAGTTTTTGAAATTACTCAATATACAGCGAATATGATGGTTGAAATTTCAAGAAAGCTATATTATCTGATTGGTGAATATTAGAAATTTAGTTCGGTTCAATCTTGAATAGATACTTTAGTAGAATAGTCAGGTTTATTTAGTTGAACTATACTGCAAATATATCTTCTGGTTTGAATGAGTTCATTAGGTCAGAAAGCTTAAATCCTGAAATGGTCAAATTAGCAACATTTTAGTTTTACAGTCCGTATTCTTCCCCAAGGTGCGGACTTTTTTTTATAAAAATTAAAACGTGATGAAATAATAAGATTATTTTTATTTTTTATTAAGGCTTAAGTGGTCATTTACTTGAGTTATATTGATCTTACTTTTTGATTTAAAATATTTTTTAGAATAAGAATTTTATATTTGTATGAGTTGTGGAGTTAAATCAAAGTCTTTTATTCTCTTACACACTTTTCTATGTCAGAATTATTAAATACTTACTTTTATCGTTTGGCTTTGCCATTCTTCCATCGCATTTTTGCAGGTACTCCCATGTTTTATATTTTTCATTCATCTATTCAGCTATTTATTCAGCTTCCCAAGCAGACAAATTAAGAACATAACTATAAAAAGGGAATGCATAAAATGAACTTAGAAGTACGTTGGGTCGAAGACCTTTTGACATTAGAGCGAGAGCGTTCTATTTCAAAAGCAGCAGAAAAACGATTTATTAGCCAATCTGCTTTTACGCGTAGAATTCAGCAAATAGAAGAGATGATTGGAGCTGAGGTTATTATTAGAAATAATAAAAATAATATTGAATTTACAGACATCGGGCGAATTATGCTGGTGATGTCTAAAAATATTGAGAAGCAGGTGGAAGAGACCGCCAAGCTGATTAAAAATATTAAAAATGAAACCGAATCTACGATTCGTTTTTGTGTGGTTCACTCATTAGCTTCTGGTTTTTTAACGACTTTTTTGAAAAAATTCCCAACGTTTATGCGTGATTTAAAAATCGAAATTGTCGCGACCAATAGTGGTGAGGGCTTATCCCTTTTAAAAGAAGGTGCCTGCGATTTTATGATTTGTTATGCAGATCGATCTAATATTAATCGTGTTGGTGATGATATTTTAAGTGGGATCAAGATTGCTGAAACAGAGATTGTTCCTGTGTCAGCTACCGAAGCAGACCATACGCCTAAGCATACAATTCAGAATAATTTTTCATTGCTTGCTTATAGTAAACATGCTTATTTGCGAAAATTGGTAGATCAACTGATCGAAGGTAAGCTGATTTATAAAACCTTATATGAGACTGACAATGCAACCAATTTGAAAGAGCTCGTATTACAAGGTCTTGGTGTAGCATGGATTCCAAAAATCAATGTTGAGGAAGATATTGCTAACGGAAAACTGGTCATGTTAGATCATCATGAATATTGTCTTCCCCAAGATATTTATATTTTTAAAAATAATTTAAGTGATAACAAAGCAGTTCAGCAGATCTGGAAAGGTTTTCAAATTCAGCATGATTAAATTTTAAAAATTTATAACGATATGAGCTGTATTCACTAGATTTATATACAAAGTAACCCAATAAAGAGGCTATGCTTTTGTCTTTATGATGAAAGGCTTTATAAAGCATTGCCCATGGTCTAGGTTCTTTGTTAATTTAGGCGATACATCAATAATTTAAAAACAGGTTTAGCATTCTTATCTAAGCTATACCTGTTTTCAGTCCTTTTTGAATGGATTATTTGATCCAGACGGAGACAATTTTGTTTGATCTAGATAGTAGATTACTAAATATTTTTTATCATATTTATCGGTTTAAAAGCGTTTCAATGGCTGCCGATGCTATTGGGCTTACACAACCAAGTGTTAGTAATGGACTGAACAAAATCCGTCAGCATTTTAATGATCCACTTTTTATTCGTGTTGGGAATGAAATGATTCCAACCGAATTGGCTAAAGAAATATTTCCGCTCATTAGCGAAGTAATTGATAAAGTTGAAAGTATTAATAACTTTAGTGTGAACTTTGACCCGCTTACCTCAGATCAACTTTTTACAATTGCCATGACAGATGTGTCTCATTTGGTCTTATTACCGCAACTAACCAACTATTTAAAAGAGAAGGCGCCTTTAATTCGTTTGAATATTCGGCCGATTACACCAGAAACTAGCTATCAAATGGCAAATGGTGAAATTGACCTTGCAATTGGCTTTTTACCTCAATTAGAAGAAGGCTTTTATCAGCAGAAGTTTTTCAAACAACATTACGTTGTGATTAGCTCTAAGAGCCATCCTCGTTTAAACCCAAATAATTTTACTTTAGATGATTATATGCGTGAATATCATATCGATATTGATGCAGGTATTGGCCACTACCATATTAAAAATGAATTACAGAACAAAGGATTAGATAGAAATATTCTAATTCGCTTGCCAAGTTATTTAGGGGTAGGATTAGTCGTTCAGGAAACAGATGCGATTGCAACAGTGCCGTATTATTTAAGCCAAGTTTTATTGGTTAGAGAAAATTTACAGATTTTACCAGCACCTCTAGACTTTCCAACTTATGATGTTAAACAACATTGGCATATGTCTTGCCATCATAAAAGTAGCCATAAATGGTTCCGACAAACCTGCTATGAACTTTTTAAAGTTTAAAAAAAGAAGATGTAAGAAAAACGCTTACACCTTCTGTGTGGTTTGATTTTTAGATTTCAATTGCCACAGCTGTAGCTTCACCACCACCAATACATAACGCAGCAACACCTTTCTTTTTACCTAGGCGTTTTAAAGCATAGATAAGAGAAAGAATAATTCTTGAGCCAGTTGCACCAATAGGATGGCCTAAAGCACAAGCACCACCATGTACGTTGACTTTTGCTTCATCGATACCTAAATCGTGAATTGGTGCCATTGCTACCATTGCAAAAGCTTCATTAATTTCCCAAGCATCTACCTCGTCCACAGACCAACCAGCACGCTCAAGCACTTTTTGAATCGCACTAATCGGAGCAATGGTAAATTCGCTTGGATGCTGTGAGTGAGTGGATGTTCCAACAATTTTTGCTAAAGTATTTAAACCATGGCTTTGAGCATATTCTTCAGTAGTGAGAACTAAGGCAGCAGCACCATCAGAAATTGAACTTGAGTTTGCAGCTGTAATCGTACCATCTTTACTAAAAGCTGGGCGCAATGTTGGAATCTTCTCAAGATTCGCTTTTAATGGTTGCTCATCTTGATCAATAACTTCAACGCCTTTACGGGTTTTGACTTCAACCGGAACAATCTCTTCTTTGAAGTAACCTTGGGTAATGGCAGTTTGTGCTTTTTTCAAAGAAGAAATCGCAAAATTATCCATTTGCTCACGTGTAAAACCTTTAGTATTTGCCATGTCTTGAGCAAAAGAACCCATTAAGCGGCCTGTTTCAGCATCTTCAAGACCATCTAAAAACATATGGTCTTTAATTTCACCGTGACCCATACGGTAACCACCGCGAGCTTTCGGCAAAATATAAGGCGCATTGGTCATAGATTCCATGCCACCAGCAATAATAATATTAGCACTGCCAGCTTTTAAAGTGTCTGATGCCATTAATACGGCTTTCATGGCAGAGCCACACAGTTTATTAATGGTGACTGCACCCACATGATCAGGCACACCAGCTTTACGCATCGCCTGACGAGCAGGACCTTGACCTATGCCTGCACTTAACACGCAACCAAAAATAACTTCATCTACTTGGTCAGGTGCAACACCTGCACGTTGAATAGATTCACGAATTACAGCCGCGCCAAGTTCTGGTGCAGTTAATGTTGATAGACTGCCTTGAAAACCGCCCATTGCAGTACGGCTACCTGAAACTATAACAATTGAACTCATCTTAATATCTCTTATTGGTGTATTTGCTAAATTTGCCTCTAGCTGAAACTAAAGGCGCCAGTAAATTAAAAAGTAGGTGGGGTATAGCTCAGCGTTCTTCCAAAGAACCACAATAAAAATAAAACTAAGGGAAAATGCACAACGAGCTGAGTGACTGTAAAACCAATCACATCTTTTGCTTTTAATTTTAAAATGCCTAGCATTGGCAGCATAAAGAATGGATTGATTAAATTTGGTAAAGCTTCAGCTGCATTATAAATTTGTACAGACCAGCCTAAATGAACTTTTAAATCATTTGCTGCTTGCATAACATATGGTGCTTCGATAATCCATTTTCCACCGCCCGAAGGCACAAAGAATCCAAGGATGGCAGAGTAAATTCCCATCACAATTGCGAAGGTTTCTTTTGAAGCAATTGAAACGAAAAATTCGGCAACATAGTGCGACAGCGATAAATCCTGACTGTTTAAAGCTTGCGTCATAATAAAAGCGATGCTTCCGTAAAGTGGAAACTGAATTAAGATTCCTGATACGGCTGGAACTGCCTTTGAAACTGCATTTAAGAAGTTTCGTGGTGTTCCATGTAATGCTAAACCAAGCATTAAAAAGACAAAGTTATATGTGTTTAAACTTGAAATGGCAATGATTGGATTACTTTTTGAAAATTCAAAAAACATCCAGATTACACCTAAAGCCACCACAATAATTGTTAAAATTGGCGAGTTTTCTAACCAGTCACCCGGACGGGTAGATTTCTCTTCATGTTGTTTTTCTTCTTCAAACTGAATGTCAAAACTATCAATCGTTTTAACATTATTGCCTTTTGGTGCTGACAAATATGCGATCGTAATTGAAACAATCACCAAAATAATCGTCATCGCAATTGATTGCCAAAGAAAGATCGTTTCGGTAAATGGAATAATGCCTGTCAGATTATAAATTGACTCTGGCAAACTACTTTTATTTGCTTGAAGCTGTGCTGCCGAAGAACTGATTCCAAGTGCCCAAGTCGCACCCATACCAATAATTGCAGCTGCTGCGGCAGCGCGGTAATCCATGTTCAGCTCTTTACGTTTCGCTAATGCAATCACTAAAAGCGCTGTAAGAATTGTACTTACTGCCCAATTGACCAGCGAAATTAATAAGCTGACGGTTGCAACCAAAACAATAGCACCGCGTCCAGAATTTGGAATACGGGCCATTTTTTGAATCAGAAATTTTACAGGTTTAGATACCGAAACGACATAACCCACAATAATGAGCATAGTCATTTGCAGGGTAAAGGGAATAAGACTCCAGAAACCATTACCAAAAGAAGTTGCTACATCGTGAATTGGAGCACCAATACCTAAAGCGGCAATCGACACAATAATGACGCCAAGTAATGCAAAAATATATGAATCAGGAAACCATTTTTCAGACCAGTCACTAATCCGAAGAGCAAATCTTTCAAAAATTCCTTGCTGTTTTTCCATAGCTGAAAAATCCTTCTCGTTCTTATTTATAGACAGCACATCCGGTGCTTAAAAGGGTTAAGACTTAAGCTCACTTTCTAACTTAAGTCTTATATTTCTTACTAAAAATTTAATTTTATGCGACTAAGGTTTTGTAAAACTCAACCCCTGTAACAGCTTGAATCTGTTCAAGCGTGACATCTTTAGCAAGTTCAATCAGCTCTACGCCTTGTGGAGTAATGTCCATTACACCTAGGTCAGTAATTACGCGATGAACCACACCTTTACCTGTTAAAGGTAAACTACAGTTTTTCACAATTTTTGGCGTACCATCTTTTGCACAGTGTTCCATAAGCACTACAACTTTTTGGACACCAACAACCAAGTCCATTGCACCGCCCATACCTTTAACTTTCTTACCTGGAATCATCCAGTTAGCCAAGTCACCATGTTCAGAAACTTCCATTGCTCCTAAAATTGCAATGTTGACGTGGCCACCACGGATCATGGCAAAAGATTCTGAGCTTGAGAAAAAAGCAGCGCCAGGGCGAGCAGTGACTGTTTGTTTACCAGCATTAATTAAATCAGCATCAACAGTTTCTTCAGTCGGAAACTCACCAATACCTAATAGGCCATTTTCAGATTGAAGCCAAACATTAATATTTTCAGGAATATAGTTAGCAACTAGAGTGGGTAAGCCAATACCTAAATTGACATAAAAACCATCTTCAAGTTCTTTTGCAGCACGTTGTGCCATTTCATTGCGTGACCAAGCCATTTTATACTGCCTCCGTGCTTAAAGTTTTATGCTCAATGCGTTTTTCAGGTGATGCATTCAGTACAATACGGTTTACATAAATACCCGCTAAATGGATTTCATCCGGATCCAATTCACCAATTTCAACAACCTGTTCAACTTCTGCGATTGTAATTTTTCCAGCCATCGCACATTCAGGGTTAAAGTTCTGAGCAGTTTTACGGAATACCAAATTACCTGCTTTGTCTGCCTTATATGCTTTAACAAGCGCGATATCCGCAGTTAATGATTCTTCTAAAATGTAGTTTTTGCCCTTAAAGGTGCGTTCTTCTTTACCTTCAGCAATGAGTGTACCTACACCAGTTTGAGTATAAAACGCGGGAATTCCAGCACCACCAGCACGCAACTTTTCAGCCAAGGTACCTTGTGGTGTAAGTTCTACATCAAGCTCACCATTTAAATATTGGCGCTCAAACTCTTTATTTTCACCGACATATGAAGAAATCATTTTTTTAATCTGTTTGGTTTGAAGCAAAATACCTAAACCAAAATCATCAACACCAGCGTTATTTGAAATACAAGTAAGACCAGTCACGCCACTTTGCTTAACTGCAACAATCAATTTTTCCGGAATTCCGCATAAACCAAAACCGCCAACGGCAAGTGTTTGATTATCTGCAATAACGTCTTTCAGTGCTGCCTCTGCATTGGCATAAACTTTATTCATTCTATTGTTATCCTATATCCCTTAGTAAGCTTAGTTTTAGCATTTCAATTTGTGTTATAGAAGTTAATTTTTTTAAAGGATTAATGAGTATAGTCAATGAATGCTATCAAATTAACAACAAAAAAACAGAGGTATTGAACGCTAAAACCTTTAATAATTTTCTTTAAGATATTGAAAATTATATAAATTAATAAATTTAGCTTAAACGTGCGCGTAGCTCACCCTAAAATGCAGTCTTTAATTTTTTAAAATTTATATTGAACCAGAGCCTCAATAAATTGAGTAGAAATATTTGAAATTTCAAAGTTCTTTTTATAAACAATTCCCACTGTCTTATGAATAGTTTCGTCTTTTAATTCAATCAACACATTATGTTCTTTATCAATGTGTTTAGCAAAGTGTCTAGGAATAGCACTTACTCCAATTCCATAAGCCACAAAACTTGAAAGCGATGAAATTTGATGACATTCAACTTTTAAATCGAGCGTTATATTATTTCGCAAACAATTTTGCTCAACTAAATAACGAACAATTGAAGGTTTTTGTAAGGTTACGAATGGATTTGAACAAAGCTCATGCCATGTAATAGAGGACGATTGAGCGAGTGGGTGAGTCTTAGGTAATAGAGCTAAGAAATCTTCTTCGAACAGTGGCTTGAACTCTAAGCCTTCAGTGAGATCAGGTTCAAAGCAGATACCAAGTTCAAAAATACCGTCTTGTACTTTTTCTATAATGGTCTCATTTGGAATATCTTGAATGGAAAAGTTCAGATTGGGGTGAAGTGCTAAAAATTGATGAATCACCTCTGGTAGAATTGCATGAGTCACAAAGGGCATTGAGGCGATACTTAAGGTTCCACGATTGAGCTTAAAACGTTGTTTGACATCGTTTTCCATTTCATCCCAATTGGCGAGTAATTTTTTAGCATAGGGAATGAGGGATTTACCTTCTTGGGTAAGCTCAACACGACGTGTATTACGGTTAAACAATTTACCGCCTAATTCTTCTTCTAGGCTTTTGATGGTGAGGCTTAAAGCAGATTGGCTTAGATGTAGCTCTAAAGATGCATTGGCATAGTTGAGTGTACGCGCAAGAGCTAAAAAAGCTTTTAATTGTTTAAGCGTCATTTCATTCCTTTAGATTGCTCAGCTCACCTAGAAGGGTAATTTATACGAAAATTTGTCTAATATGATGTTTTTTGACAAAAAATTATGAAAAAGAAAGTAGAGAACAGTGTGCTGAACTACTTTAGTAAATTTTCCCAGCAGAATTCATCCGTGTTGTTTGCAAAATATAGAGCCATTCCAACCACATGGAAAAATAAATAACCTAGCCAAATTGCTTGAGGGGCAACTTTTAAGCCTTGTAATAAAATAGTTGTTGAATAAATTGCTACTAAAAAAGTGAATAAAATGATGTATGTAATACTCGCTACAAACTTATATTTTGGTGCTAATTGAGGAACTTTATAACCAATCAGAATTTGCATACCGCAATTTATGATCAGTGCAATTATAGCTACAAGTATTTGTGGTGCATTTAAAAATTCTAAAGAAAGCTGTTCGATAATGAAAATGATTTGCCACAGTACAAACATGCCCAGAGGGTACAATATAAATTTAATCCACATCATATTTTGTTTTCTTATCAAGATTTCACATTGATATTCTATTGAATAACCATGATTAAATAAATGATGTGTATCAAAAAACTATATCTCAATATAAAGCTATTAGTAATTCAATTAAAATATTTGTGAATTTTAAATTCTTTAAAACTTAATTTAAAAGATAAATGAAATTGTGTAAGGGTAAAATTAATGAATAAAACTATGCTTGGCTTAGTGGTAGTACCACTTATATTGAGTGGGTGTGTAAGCCCAACTACTCAAATGGCTAATAATAAATTTAGTGAAGTGCAGCCTTCAACACCTTCCGTGTCCGGTATATGGACGATTTCGATCGGGCCAAGCATATCAACCATAAAACTTGATTCAGATGGCAATGGAATACTTTGTGATGATACGAGTGGACATGTTGTATTCAACAAAGTTAAGTATGCAAATAATATGATCTACATTGAAAATGGTATGACTCTAGAAGTGAAGCTTCTGAACAAAGATCTACTCGAAGCTAGAATAACTTTAAGTGCCTCTAATTCAAATATGGTCTACAAAGCTGATAATGACTTAAAGGCCGCTTCATTAAAGTGCGCCAAAGAAATATAGATAATGACCTTCATAATCCCACAATGGTTTTTATTGCCTTGAGGAAAATAAAGTTGGCATAAAAATCCTGTCCGGCCATTGTTGTTGATCCTTAAGGTGTATTGCTATTAAAAGATCTAGAAAAGGTAATTAAGTCTTACAAACATCTTTTGTAATAAATTGTGGTAGATTCTTAACAATTAAGGTACAGATAGTATTTTCATGTACCATTGCTGGATTAAAAAAATAAAATCTCAAAGGTAAAATGAAATGAATAAGATAACCCTAATTTTGCTAGCCGCTCTTCTTTTTTGTATTTTAGCTAACTATGAAAGTTTCAACTTATTAAAACCTCAAGAAACTGCCAGCAGTGAAATTAACAAAACTCTTCCTAAAAATTAATCCATCTAACAGTGGTTTTTTTATATCTTAAGCTCTTAAATTTTAATTATTAATAATAAAGGGTAATTTCATGAGGAAAACTTTAATTGGAGCTTTATTCTTAACGTTTGGAGCTTCGGTAAGTGCAGCATCAAAAATTGAAAAAGAGGAAACAAAAAAATTCTCAACTATGAAGCAGTGTATTGCATGGTTAGATTCTAAATACCCAAATAGCAAATGGCATAAAGACAAAGGTACTCCGTGGAGTTTAGAAAATGATAATTCAAATTTTTTATCTGGGATTACTCATATTCCTAGTGAAGAAAATAGAAAACTAACACATCCGATTGCAATTTATTGCAAATTAAAAGAAACAAGTACTGATGGTGTCTTCTATGAAGGAAAATATATTGTCATAGAGGCTCTTTAGTCTCAAAAATTAATTGAAAAATCCACTCATTGAGTGGTTTTTTTATAACTTACGAAAATCAACAAATTCATTACCAAGAACAATTTCTATATGGTTGGCTTGCTAATCCAGTAGTGATTTAAAAACTTTAAGGAATAACCATTTCCTAAGCTTTTATCTTATTCGTACAGCTATATGTTATGAAGGCCTGACTTTAGTTTTCTTTGTCAAAATCTTGATAATTTTAAAAACTTGATTATCGAGCTTTATCTTTTGATGAACGGTTGCATTGTCGAGCTGATCCCATAGCTCAAATGGGAAAAACTCTGAACTATGATCAAATACCCATAACCATTGGTAACTATTGTTAAGTATATTTACATCAAAACGGACATCCTGAACTTTGACAATCTTAAGTTGTTTATGATGTTCGTCCTGAAGAGTAATTTCATGGTTCTCCATTAGACATCCACAAATTAAAAACAATTCTTAATTCTACTGAAATTAATATTTTCTCGTTAGCTTGTTAAGTTGGTATTAATTTACAAAAGATTTCTAGTTGTTAAAGTTTGTCATTTTCAAAATGATAATAATCTTTACTTTTGAAATACAAGGTTTTAATTAGGTCAGGTTGTAAGCGTGGATGGTAGATGTCAGAATGCCGAATTGACATCTATCTTCGAGTTATCGCTATGAGTTTAATAGGCTTTATGTATGCAAGTAAAACCAATAGTGAACATAGTCAAGTAAAACAAGATCTAATTGATATCCTCACAGAAGCAGTCAAATTCAACTCTTATAATGATATTACGGGAGTACTTTACTATGGTAATGGGTATTTCTTGCAGTACTTAGAAGGTGAGAAAGAACAGGTTGAATCACTGTTTTATAATTCAATTTTGAGAGATTCAAGACATCAGAACTGCGAAATCATCTTTTCGGAACTGTCCGAGCAGCGGTTATTTAAGCATTGGAGTATGAAATTTGCTCCTATAAATACAAAAATAAAAGATTTCTTTTTTCATCATCATGTCGATGAGTTTAACCCGTATTTGCTTAACACTACCTCAATTCCATCTTTTATTGAATTGCTTGTGGATCAACCAAATCTTAAAGCTGATCAATATCAAATTTAATCAGAGTAATTTTTTCTAATTAAAAATATAAGCCCTCTGAGAGGGCTTTTTTAGATCAATAATTTTATTTCTTCATTAAATTTGGTAAATAGTTAATTTATAAATAGTGTTGTTTAATTGTTGAAAAATGAAACATATTGGTTAATATGGATGAATAACTTACATAACAACGATTAGGGAAAATAATGGATAACTTTATAGCAAGTCTTAAAAATCATATCGATCATGTAAAACGTGTAGGGACACATTGTACAACGGAAGAAACAACTAAACAGGCGTTAATCTTACCACTATTAGATATTTTGGGTTTTAGCCCATACGATCCTACAAAAGTTCTGGCGGAGTTTGCTGCTGATTTTCCTGGTGTAAAAGCGACTGAGAGAGTTGACTATGCTTTATATTGTAATGGACAACCTGTCATGTTTATTGAAGCAAAATCATATTCTGCAAATTTAACTAATCATGCTCCACAATTATCTCGCTATTTTAATAGTAGTTTAGGTGTAACTATTGGTGCCATTACAAATGGACGTGAATGGCGATTCTTTACAGATCTAATTAATACAAATGTAATGGATGAAAAACCATTTTTAGTTGTAGATTTTACGAAGAATAAGGCTGAAGAGTTAGTACAGCTTGCAGAATTTAAACACGATAATTTTCATGCTGAAAAGCTACGTTTTTTTGCAGAAGAAAATCAGTATATTCAGCAGTTTAAAACAGTTATTAAGAAGAGTATTAATGAAGTCGATATTGATTTTGTTCGTTATGTTGCTCAACAAGCAAATATTCCTCGTCAATTAAATACTAAGTTTTTGGAGTCAATACAACCTTTTGTCAAACAAGCCGTAGAGCAGGCTATTAGTGATACTGTAGTCAAAGGTTTATCATCACCAACTATTATTACTGCTCAGCCAGTAGAACCAAAAACTGTAGATGAAGAACCAACAAAAATTGTTGAACAAGATTTCATTGTTAATCCAGACAATGAAAAAATTATTACCACCAAGGAAGAGCAAGATCTTTTCCGTATTATTGGTGAGTTATTTCCAGAGGTAGAGTTGGAAAGCAAAGATACTGAAAGTTACTATTCAGTATTGTATCAAGGAAAGAATAACCGTTGGTTATTTAGATATGATGTGAACCGTAAAAGACCAACTATTCAGTTTATTGTGCCTGTAGATGATACTCGTCGAAATGAGTTGGTGAGAGCGGGCTTAGAGGTTCAAGCAAACGGACAAGTATTTTTAGAAAAGCCTGAATATATTTATAGAGCAGTAGGTATTCTCAAAGATTGTTTAGACTATTGTATGAATGATGATAATTTTAAAAGATCATCTGCTTAAAGTTATTGATGAAAATAGTATATTGCCATGATTGGATATACGGTTAACTAATATGGGTATGAAATATCTAAAAATTATACCACTGTTTTTTCTATTCTTTACTAGAGAAAATTTAAACTCAAACTATATTTAATTTAAACCGCCTTATGGCGGTTTAATATTTATTGCCATTATACTATTGATTATATGGCACATTTTCATTTTTTCTTACACTCTGTTACTGTAAGTAAAATATAAAATAAAAGGTAAAACATGAAAAAATCAACTTTAGGCTGGGGTACGGCAGGAATTATAGTATTAGGAATTTTTGGTTCAGGTGACGACAATACTTCAAGAAATAACTCAAACAATGAGGAAGCACAAAGTTCAGTTGAAGAGGTTATAGAATCAAAATATATCAATACCAATACACTTAATATTAGAGATAAACCTAACGGTAATGTTGTTGCAAAACTTGGACGTGGCGAGAAAGTTGATATTTATGAAAAAAAAGGAAACTGGGTCCGTATTTCTTTAAATTCGACATCACCTCAATGGATCTCCGAAAAACTTTTGTGTGAAACTGAAGATTGCTTTAAACAAAAGACGAGAACATCTAAATCTCATAATTATCAGGCTTTAAAGTCGCAATCTAATCATTTAGAAAGTAAAAAATCTAAAAAATATTATGATACTGATTGTTCTTGTGCCGTAGTTGACTATTGCGTGGGACCAAGAGGTGGACACTATTGTATTACCAGTGGGGGCAATAAGAGATATAAGCCAAGGTATTAGTATTAACAAATTTAGATTTTTTAAATTATTTAAACCACTCTTTTGGAGATTTTTTTATTTTTACAGGAATCAGTTATGAGCAATTTTTTTAAGCATGGTGACATATTCAACCTAAATTTGCAGTTAGTCGATATCGATGAGGAATTGCAATATCTATCCAATAATATGCGAATTCATGGCTTTACTACTTCAATATTTATAAATTATTTACATGTTAATTTGATATTTCTGAGAAAATTAAATCAAATAATATTTCTTAAATTATTTTAAAAAATATATTATTTAATTGTCTTTATTAAATAATATAAAGATATTAATTTAATTTACTCAATAATTAATAAGTTTTATAAAACAATAATAATTTTTAAGTAGTTGGATTTTACCAATTAAATAACATAAGTATTTGTATTTTATTAATATTTTAAAATTTAAATAAATTGCATTGTTTTTAAATATTTTAGTGATATTTTATTTTTAAGCTCATTTACCTATTACCACTCGTAGATACTGTGATTTTTATCATTTTAGGTTTGGGATAACCTAAATATCTTTTGGTAATTTTATTGAACCTAATATCTATTCTTTAGGGAGAAAGAATATATGTGGGAATTATTTGTAATTCTACTTTCGCTTGGGCTGTTGATGTATACAGCTTACAAGGGCTTTTCCGTCATTCTCATGGCACCAATTTGTGCCTTACTTGCTGTTTTACTCATTAACCCAGCCAATGTTTTACCGTTTTATTCGGGTGTCTTCATGCCCAAAATGGTGAACTTCATTAAAGATTACTTTCTTGTATTTTTGCTCGGGGCAATTTTCGGTAAAGTCGTTGAAATGTCAGGAATTGCTGAGTCTATAGCTCGGACCATTGTGAGATGGATTGGAGCAAAAAAGGCAATTTTAACCGTTGTACTCTTAGGTGCAATTTTAACCTACAGTGGTGTAAGTTTATTTGTTGCTGTATTTGCAATTTATCCTTTTGCCAACCAGCTATTTAGACAAGCTAATATTCCAAAACGTTTAATCCCGGGAACCATCGCGCTGGGTGCATTTACATTTACCATGGATGCATTGCCAGGTACGCCACAAATCCAAAACGTAATTCCAACCACATTCTTTGGTACCAATATTTATGCCGCACCATTATTAGGTATTATTGGCGCTATTTTTGTTTTATGCATGGGTTTGAGCTACTTAGAATGGCGTCGCCGCGCTGCTGCAAAAGCGGGGGAAGGATTCTCAGGGTTTGGTGTAGACAATACACCGTCTCAAGAAATTGAAGCCGATATGACTGGGCAAAATAATGGGAGTACTGCACGTCAGTTTTTAGCGTTTGTACCTCTTATTCTTGTTGCAGTAATGAACAAATATTTGTCTAAAGCAATCAAAGAGTGGTACCCAAATGGCTTTGATTTTGCCACTGTCGGTTTAGCTGACTACACCGTAGATGTAGCAAAAACTGGTGCGATCTGGGCGGTTGGACTTGCACTTATTGTCGGGATTATTTCTGCAATTTTGTTTGATTACCAACGTGTCGTGACGAATTTTAAAGAAGGCATTAATGCCAGTATTGGTGGCTCACTTTTAGCCGTGATGAATACGGCCTCTGAGTATGGTTTCGGTGCAATTATTGCATCATTACCGGGCTTTGCCATGATTAGTCATGCAATGAGCAGTACCTTCACAAATCCTTTAGTGAATGGGGCGGTGACCACAACCGTTTTAGCAGGTATTACCGGTTCAGCTTCTGGTGGTATGAGTATCGCTTTAAGTGCGATGGCTGAACACTATAACGCCGCGATTTTAGTAGCGAGTATTCCTCCAGAAGTTATGCACCGCGTGGTTGCGATGGCATCGGGGGGGATGGATACGCTTCCGCATAATGGTGCTGTTATCACTTTACTCGCTGTTACAGGCTTAACCCACAAACAGTCGTATAAAGATATTTTTGCGGTCACAGTAATTAAAACATTAGCGGTATTTGTGGTGATTACGGTCTTTACCGTAACGGGTATTGTTTAAATCAGCACGTTATAAGTATTAAGGAGTAAATAAATGACAAAACTTTTAGACGGTAAGGTCGCTTTTATTACAGGTTCTGCAAGTGGTATCGGTCTAGAGATTGCTAAGAAATTTGCTCAAGAAGGTGCCAAAGTTGTCATTTCTGACATGAATGCTGAAAAGTGCCAAGAAACGGCGAACTCACTTAAAGAGCAAGGTTTTGATGCGCTATCTGCACCATGTGATGTAACTGATGAAGATGCTTATAAACAAGCCATTGAACTCACTCAAAAAGCCTTTGGTACCGTTGATATCTTAATTAATAATGCTGGTTTCCAACATGTTGCACCTATTGAAGAGTTTTCAACGGCTGTTTTTCAAAAGCTAGTTCAGGTCATGTTAACAGGGGCATTTATTGGTATTAAACACGTTTTTCCAATCATGAAAGCTCAAAAATATGGCCGTATTATTAATATGGCTTCAATTAATGGCCTAATTGGTTTCGCTGGAAAGGCAGGTTATAACAGTGCTAAACATGGCGTGATTGGCCTAACAAAAGTTGCGGCATTAGAATGTGCACGAGACGGTATTACGGTAAATGCTTTATGTCCAGGTTATGTAGATACGCCATTGGTTCGTGGGCAAATTGCAGATTTGGCTAAAACGCGTAATGTGAGTTTAGATAGTGCACTTGAAGATGTAATTTTGGCAATGGTTCCTCAAAAGCGTTTACTCTCTGTTGAAGAAATTGCTGACTATGCGATTTTCCTTGCGAGTAACAAAGCTGGTGGGGTAACAGGCCAAGCTGTCGTTATGGATGGTGGCTACACAGCACAATAATTTAAGTGTTTTATAAAAGCCGCTTATTTAAAATAGGCGGTTTTTTATTCGTTAAAATTTACGATAGTCTACTGTTTTAAATAATGATTTATCTCTACTGTATTTATTTATAAAAAATCTAATAAAATAAGTTTGTTAAGGTATGAAATTATACTTTAAAGGTATTTAACTTATTTCCATTTTTAAAATTTAATAGAGTATGAGAAAGTAATTTTTACTCTCTTTCTTGATTAGATATTTTTTCAGGAAAACTCGTCAATTAAAGGATATTAATTGGCATACAAGTTGCTTTTTAAGCAATAAGTTATTTAGCTAGGTGAAAAGGATATGATATCACTCAGCCAACAGACGGAACTCAATCATTATTCACGCAAAGCTGAATTTGCGCAGAATTTGATGTCCACGATTTGTGGTGAACACCGTCTAGACACAATTTACAAAGACACTCTCGATTTTCACTATGACGGAATGCGTTTGCCTAATAAAAAAATGGCAATCGGTACAATCAGTTATGGTGCAAACGTTGCCATTAACATCTCAAATTTAAAAGCGTATAGCATTAGCTTACCTATACAAGGGCGACAAGCTCTCAATATTCGTGGCGCTCATTATCAGTCTGATGAAAACAGAGGCCTTATTGTTTCAAATAACGATCAACAAGATTTGATTATTGATAAAGATTGCAGAAAATTTCAGGTGGTTATTCCTGAGCGGAGTATGCAGATTGTCCTTGCAGATCTACTGAATAAACCTATAGAAGCTCCCATTATTTTTAACCCTGAAATGCATCTGGACTCGGAGCAACTTATTGGTGCATGGTGGAAGAACATTCAAAATTTTGTACAGTTAAAATCGCAATATAGTAATTTTTATGGTTTGCAGATGTTGTCTGAAGACTATGAAAATTTTGTAATTAAAGCGTTATTGTTGTCTCAAGAAAATAACTACTCTGAAGCCTTAAAGTCACTCTCGCATCAGGATGAGCCAGCTTATATCCGTAAGGTTCGTAATTTTATTATTGAACATGCGCACGAAGAAATCTGTGCAGAAGACTTGCAACGTCTGGCTGGGGTTTCAAAATCAAAATTGTATGACGAATTTCAACAATACTACGGCACAAGTCCTATGTCGTATTTAAAAAAATATCGTCTCCAACAAATTTATAAAATCTTGAGCACCACAGGAGCAGATAGAAAGATTTCTATTTCAAAGCTTGCCTATGACTGGGGCTTTAACCATTTAAGTCGTTTCTCTCAAGAATATCGTGAAGAGTTCGGAGAAAATCCAAGTGAGACTAAAGGAAAAATTTTCTGATATTTAATTTTTCGCAATAAAAAAACTGATTTAATTACTTAAATCAGTTTTTTTATTTATTGATTAATAGTTATAGACTTTCTTCGAGCTTTAAAACTTGTTTGTTTTTAGATTTCTCATAAATCACTTTCAGGCTAAGCGCAATAAATGAGATGAATGTTGGTAGTGCAAGAATAAAGAAAATACCGCTTAAGCTTAGGTTGAAAGTGAAAATGAGCGAGCCAAAGAAAGCGCCTAAAATTGCACCGATACGACCAATACCATGCATCCATGAAACACCAACCGCACGGCACACTGCTGGATAGAACATAGCTGCAAGTGGCAGTAATGAAGACTGTGCACCTGCGAGTAATGCACCAATTAAGAAGATAGTAAAACCTAACAAGAAAATATTTGAGCTCACTAGACCAGCAACAATGAATAGGCCAAAAGCAATCAGATATGAATATTTAATGACTGTAGTTGGATTCAGTTTATCCATGTACCATCCCATAATGGTTGCACCAATCACACCACCAAAAGGGAAAATCGCGGCAATTAAACTAAACTGTTGAGTACTAAAACCTGCTGTTTTTAGAATTGTTGGCATCCAGCTTGTTAAAAGATAAAACACCAATAGACTGGTAAAGCAGCAGAGCCAAAGCATGCTTGAACCCCACAGGTATTTACCTAAAACGATTTTAACCGGATTTTCACCTGAAGCATTTTCTGCTTGAGTTAAAACAAGTTTTACCGGCTCTTGGAAGGAATGTCCTTGAATGTTTTCTAAAATACGCTGAGCTTTGTCTTGTTGATGACGTGTAATTAAGTATTGAGTTGATTCAGGTAATTTAAGCAATAAAGCAACCACTAAAATTAGGGGAATGCTTCCGCCAATAATAATCACTTTTGCCCAGCCATAACTTTCTAATAGATAAGCTGACAGCACACCGCCGCAAGAAATTCCTAGCATGAAACCACAACCAGCTAGACCTGTCAGGAATGCTTTACGTTTTACAGGCATATATTCAGAGACAATGGTACTAATGTTTGGCATGGCTGCGCCTAAACCAACACCTGTAATGAAGCGATAAATCATTAAATCTTTGGTCGAGTCGGCAAAGCCACACAAAATCGTAAATATTGAGAATAAAAGGCTTGTAAAAACAATGACACCTTTACGTCCAAACTTATCGGACAAAGGCCCAGAAATGATTGCACCGATCGACATACCGACTAAGGCAGCACTTAAAACCGGAGCAAGTTGCGGCTTGGTAATTCCCCAGTCATCCAGTAATGCAGGAGCAATAAAACCAATAATCCCTGTGTCTAGACCATCACAGAAGAAGACAAAAAATCCTAGAATAAAAACAGTCCACTGTAATGGAGACAGTTTTTCGCGGTTGATAATCGTGTTTGCATCTATCGTTTTCATACGTATTCCTTATTCATTAAAATTTTTTGCTGTAATTGACAAAGAAACGGTTTTCAGAGAAATCGTTCCCGTGCTTAACGTCGTAATTGATAAAGATGTACTGAAGAGCTAAACCTTTGAGGAGTGGCTGTTGAAGGGCATAATTGACAATAACGTTTGCTTCACTTTCTTTATTTTTTAAGCCATCTGCTGTTTTAAAGTGATCGCCATATACATATTTGAAAGTGGTATTTAGACCAGGCACATGATCTTTAAAGTCGTAGCCATAGATGAAGTGATAAGACTTTTCATCTTGTTTGAAGAAGCCTGTGGTGTTCCAGTTAATGAAATAAGTTTCAGGCAAGAAACCATCTGGTAACGGGTAAGCAGACTCACCAATAATTTGCTGATAACCCACACCAAAACTGTGATTTTTTACTTTAAGTGTTTCTAATAACCCTACATTTTGTGCGTCGATGTCAAAAAGATTTCCATTATCTTTAGCATTGAAATATTTGAATTTTGAATTAACTGAAAAATTAGAATTTTTCCATATATGGTCAACGCCGACATAATGTTTGTTATATAAATCCTCCATATTTCCAAAGTAATATTCACCCTTCAACGTAGGCGTAAATTGATAGCGAAGATCTAGATAGTTAAGTCCATCTGAATAGGCAGTCACACCTTTTGAAGTAAAAGAAAATCGATGAAAATCTTCTTCATTTCGTGGAGATACTTTTTCAATACGGCCAATTTCAGCAAAAAGCTTATCGTTTAGCTGGCTCTTAAGATTAGTTCCCCAATAAGACGTCAGGAGTTGTCGGCTTGCATCTACAGTGGTTACGGGTAAATCAAGCCATAATTCACCAATGCTTAGTAGTGTCTTGTTATAGCCTAACTTTAAAGTCGCGCCATATTTTAGATAATCAGGTGCTTGGGACTGCGTCGCTTTATCAAAAGGTAATACTGTATCTGCAACATGTTTATCTTGGCTTAAACGAACCGCATATTGTGCTGAAGCATTTGCGCCAATTTGAATCGGGGTTCCTCCAATTTCTAACGGCGTATCATGCATATTTGAGTTGTAAAATAGAGAAACTGATTGTGACCAGCTACCTGTGTCTTTTACATCTGGATTGTCATAGTTTCTGTCTATATATGCATTTTTTAATGTAAATTTCCATTCTTCATCCGCTGAATAAGCCTGAGTAGAAAATGCACTACAACATAAAATATTGATGAGCATTAACGTTTTTTGTTGTCCATAAAGTGGCCATGGTCGATGCATAAATAAAACGCCTTAATTTAGAAAATGACTGGGCTTTTTTATGTAATCAAACGAATTACATGACTTGATTGAACTATTTTTAACCAATCGTCACTATCCAATAAGTCCTAATCTTCATCCATTTTTTCCAAATTAGATAAAAAGTATTAATTTTATTTTTAATTTAAAGTTATGAAATTTATTAGTTTTCTTATTTTTAGTGTTTTATCCATTTTTATTGATTTTGATAATTGCGCAGAGATTGGATAGTGCTTGCAGCTTTTGGACAGCCTAAAAAAATATTCGGATAGAAGATAAAGCCATAACAATGTCAGGAGTTGACACTATGGCTGGTCAAACCGTTCAAATTAAAACAGCATCTGGAAAGCAGTTCAGTGCATATCTAGCAACACCAGAAACAGAAAAAGGATCTGGAGTGGTGCTTTGTCAGGAAATCTTTGGGGTGAATTCAGCCATGCGAGAAAAAGCAGACTTTCTTGCAGAAGAGGGATATACCGTTTTAGTTCCTGATTTATTTTGGCGCGTAGCACCTAATATCGAACTGGGTTACACACCAGAAGATTTTCAAAAGGCTTTCGAGCTTTATCAGCAATATGATGAAAATCTTGGGGTTGAAGATATTCAGGACAGCCTATCTTTTTTAAAGACTCGACCAGAATGTGACACCTCTATAGGCCTCGGTGTGGTGGGGTACTGTTTGGGTGGAAAGCTTGCGTATCTGGCAGGTTGTCGACTTTCGGAAGTGGCATGTGCCGTAGGTTATTACGGTGTAGGCATTGAAAAAGCGTTAGATGAGTTAGCCAACGTAAAAGGGCGCTTGGTTTTACATATTGCAGAACTGGACCAATTTACACCGCCAGATGCGAGACAAGCGATTGTCGATGCAGCCAACCAATATTCAAATGTACAAGCTTATGTTTATGAAGGTGTTGATCATGCTTTTGCACGCCCAAAAAGCAATCATTATCACAAACCTTCAGCACGTTTTGCCCACGAGCGTACAGTAACAGCTCTACATGACACGATTGGACCGAAATATGACCTAGTCGCGCTATGGGAAGAGCATATTCGTCATGAGTTTGATACGCGTGACGTCCCAGCAACCATGGCAACAATGGTCGCAGAACCTTATGTCAACCATATTCCAACCTTAACTGGTGGTGTAGGCCAAAGCCAGCTTGCCCGTTTTTATCAATATCACTTTGTTCACCAAAACCCGAAAGATATGAAGATTACTTCAATCTCTCGTACGGTTGGCTCAACGCAAGTGGTAGACGAGTTCATTATGAGCTTTACCCATGACGCTGAAATTGACTGGCTATTACCGGGTGTAAAACCGACTGGTAAATATGTCGAAATTCCAATGTTAGGTGTAATTCAGTTCAGAGGTTCAAAGTTGTGCCATGAGCATATTTACTGGGACCAAGCGTCGGTACTCGTTCAAATTGGTTTATTAGACCCAACAGGCTTACCAGTTGCAGGTGTCGAGACAGCACGAAAACTTCTTGATGAAGACCTTCCTTCAAATACCTTGATGCCATCTTGGTCAAGTAGTGAAGGCAAGCCAGTCAATTAAGGAGTATCTGTAATGAATATAGATTTGAAAGGAAAAGTCGCTGTAGTGAGCGGCGGCGCAACACTGATTGGTAAAGCTGTTGTACAAGCTTTGGTGAGTACGGGTGCTCATGTCGCTATTTTAGATATTGATGCCAAAGGCAAGGCGATTGCTGAAAGTTTTAACCATGATGTGATGTTTATTCAAACAGATTTAACCAGCGATGCAGCTATTCAACAAGCTGTGGCAGATATTCACCAACATTTAGGTCAGGTGAGTTACTTGGTGAATTTGGCATGTACATATTTAGATGACGGTTTTAAATCTTCACGTCAGGACTGGTTACAAGCACTCGATATTAATTTGGTCTCTACAGTTGAGCTGAGCCGTGCTTTTTACAATGACCTAAAAAAGCAGCAAGGTTCAATCGTTAATTTTACTTCAATCTCGGCCAAAGTGGCACAAACAGGGCGCTGGTTATATCCAGTTTCTAAAGCCGCGATACGTCAACTCACACAAAGCATGGCAATGGATTTTGCTGCCGATGGTATTCGCGTCAACTCAGTTTCGCCGGGTTGGACATGGTCTCGTGTCATTGCAGAAGTCAGCGGCAACAACCGTGAAAAGGCCGATAGCGTGGCAGCCGATTATCACTTGCTGGGCCGATTGGGCCATCCCGAAGAAGTCGCCAACGTGGTTTTGTTTTTATTGTCACCTGCTGCGAGCTTTGTTACCGGAGCAGATTATGCTGTCGATGGCGGATATTCAGTGATGGGCCCTGAAGGATCACAGCCCGCTATTCCACGTTTAGCCGAATAGCACAGCGTTTTAAAAGCACATTTAGAAAATTATGGAGAATATTATGCGCCGTATTGCAATTGTTGGAGCAGGACAGTCTGGTTTACAGCTTGGTTTAGGCTTATTAGATACAGGCTATGACGTAACCATGATCACCAACCGAACTGCCGATGAAATTCGTCAAGGTAAAGTCATGTCAAGTCAGTGTATGTTTCATACCGCTTTACAAACTGAACGTGACTTGGGACTGAATTTTTGGGAAGAAGAATGTCCAGCTGTAGAAGGCATTGGGCTAGCTTTAGTCAATCCTGAAAATGGTGGTAAAGCATTTGAATGGAGTGCTCGTCTTGAGCGCTACGCTCAATCGGTCGATCAACGCGTCAAAATGCCATATTGGATGGAAGAATTTGAACGCCGTGGCGGTCGATTAGTAATTCAGGATGTGGGAATAGAAGAGTTAGAACAACTCGCAAACGACTACGAGCTTGTATTACTCGCGGCTGGTAAAGGTGAAGTTGTTAAACAATTTGAGCGTGATGATGCACGCAGTGTGTTTGATAAACCACAGCGCGCTTTGGCATTGACCTATGTCAAAAACATGAAGCCAATTTCACCTTATTCACGTGTGACTTTTAATATTATTCCCGAAGTAGGTGAGTACTTTTCATTTCCAGCACTTACCGTGAATGGACCTTGCGACATCATGGTTTTTGAAGGCATTCCAAATGGGCCAATGGACTGCTGGCAAGATGTCAAAACACCTGAACAGCATCTGCAATGCAGTTTGGATTTACTGAAGAAATTTGTGCCTTGGGAATATGAACGCTGCGCAAATGTTGAGTTAACCGATGCAGGTGGATATTTGGCAGGACGTTTCCCGCCGACCGTACGAAAACCAATTTTGACATTACCCTCTGGCAAGCCAATTTTTGGGATGGCAGATGCCTTGGTGGTGAATGACCCGATTACTGGTCAAGGCTCAAACAACGCTGCTAAGTGTAGCAAAATCTATTTCGATGCCATCTTGGCTAACGATAATCAAAGCTTTAGCGAACAATGGATGGTTCAAACCTTTGAACGTTATTGGGCTTATGCAGAAAAAGTCGTGGCTTGGACCAATAGTTTGTTATTACCACCGCAGCCTCATGTTGTTCAGCTATTAGCAGCCGCAAGCCAAAACCAAAGCATTGCTTCCATTATGGCCAATAACTTTGATGACCCACGCTCTTTTGCCCCGTGGTGGTTTGATGCAGATCAAGCTCAAGCATTCATGGCTTCAAAAACCGCAGCAAAAGTGGCTTAAGGGCAAAACAGCAAAGGGAGAATTAAAAATGGACACAATTGAAACTCAAGGTTTACAAAGCATTAATGCTGAAAACCCAAGAGAAATTCGTAATTTACTTGGGCAATTTGCAACAGGCGTTACCGTGATTACAACCCGTGGTAAAGATGGTCGAAAAATAGGAATGACAGCAAACTCTTTTTCCTCATTGTCTTTAGATCCACCATTAATTTTATGGAGCCTTTCAAAAACAGCGCCAAGTTTGTCTGATTTTGTAGAAGCTGAATATTTTGCCATCCACATGTTGGCACAGGAGCATCATCAGCTTTCTGGGCATTTCGCTCGAGGTGCTGAAGACAAATTTGCAGGCGTTGCACATCAACAATGTAATGCAGGCGTTCCAATTTTGTCCGATGCACTCGCAACCCTGGTTTGCCGCAATGTAAATCAATATGAAGGTGGAGATCATCTGATTTTTATCGGTCAAATTGAACAATACCAACAACGCCAAGGTGAACCATTGGTATTCCACGCAGGAAAGTATCGGATCGCCGCAGAGCATCCAGAATTAGCGCATTAATTCACCATAATCACGATCAATCAGGTCGTGATTTTTTATAGGAAATAAGAAGATGAAAAGCACTTTAATTAAACATGGCTTTTTAGCAGGGACATTGTTGGGTTTGCCGTTGGTTACACATGCCTATGATTTACCGACCGTAAACTTAGGTATGACCAGCTTTCTCGATGGTGGTTTACCCGCAGGGCCCGGCTGGTATGCTCAAACCTATTTTCAAAATTACGATAGCAATAAACTGGTCGATGCCAATGGACAAAAATTAGGTTTGCCTAAAACAGATTTAAATTATCAAGTACTGGTTGAGCAGATTAGTTATTTATCGCATGTCCGAGTAAAAGATAAAGCCAGCCTAGGTATGAATTTTTTAATTCCTTTTGTCAGTAAAATGGACATGGATGATGGCTTGAATAATGCTGCTATTAAGGCCCAAAGTGGCTTTGGGGACATTATGATTGGACCGTTTATTCAGTTCGATCCAGTCATGGGAGCACAAGGGCCGAAGTTTGTACATCGTTTTGAGTTTCAGGTGAATTTACCTACAGGTGAATACGATCAACAAAAAGATATTAACCCAAGTAATAACGCTGTTTCGTTTGATCCCTATTGGGCAGCAACATATTGGTTCAATCCAAAGTGGACAGCTTCAACACGCATCCATTATCTCTATAACTTTAAAAATGATGACCCAAGCTATGCGTTTGCTGGAGCAAATGATATGCAAGCTGGGCAAGCAATTCATGCAAACTTCGCAACAGACTATGCCATTACTGAACAGTTCCGCTTAGGACTAAATGGATATTGGCTAAAACAAGTGACAGATACTGAAGTGGATGGTGAAAAAGTCAAAGGCCGACGTGAACAAGTCTGGGCAATTGGTCCGGGTGCGATGTATAGTTTTTCTAAAAATGATCATTTGGTCGCAAATGCTTATTTTGAGCAAGATGCTGAAAACCGCCCAGAAGGTACACGACTACAAGTTCGCTATGTTCATCATTTCTAAGTCATAAAAAAAGCCTTTTATATCAATCAATATAAAAGGCTTTTATCTATTTGTTTTAAGAAAAAATTGAAGTAATTAAGCTCGAGCCATCGATTTGCCCTGAACGGCGAGTAGAAGAAGGTAACTCACCATAACGGCGTTTGTACTCTTGAGAAAAACGGCCTAAATGGGTAAATCCCCATTTAAATGCAACGTCTGTGACTGATAGATTTTCATTGTGCATGAGCTCTAAATGAGCTTGTTCAAAGCGTAATTCTTTTAGATAAGACATTGGGGTAGTCCCCAAATAATTTTTGAAACCAGTAAATAATGTTCTCACACTAACGCCCGCATGTTCAGCTAAAATTTCGACATTAAGCGGCTCATGTAAATGTTCTTTAATATAGGCTTCTGTACGTTTCACGAAATAAGGAGAGACGGTTTTTTCTTTATAATGATCAATTCTATGTAATGCATTATTGGGTTGACCATAAATCAGTGCATTAAACAGATTTGATTCAAATTGTTTAAAGGCTAAAGGATGATGAAGTGGGTGTTGATCACATGCTAAAGCATCCATTAGTGTTCTAACGAGCTGTAAAAAGTAGCCTCCACTTTGTGTAGCAAAGTCTAATTTTGGGTCGAAAACGAGTAAGTTATTTTCTGAATCAGCAATGTGTTGACGGCAATGGTAAGTAAAATCATCCTTTGAAACTTTTAGAATAAGCTGTGGTGAGTTCGCATGCCAGCGCATGCGTAAAGATTGCTGTGGAGAAATAAGAGAAGCAACTTGAGAATAAGATATAAACTTTTGTGAACCAAACTCGATTTCTGCGTAGCCTTGAGTTGGAATTTGAATTAAGTAAAAGTTATCAAGCTGATCTGGTTCAATAATGACATCTGCGCCATATTCCAAGCGACTAATAGACAAAGCACCTGTTTTAACATGGTGCATTGTTGCACTGAAATCTTGCTTCTGCTGAGAGATTTTAAGATCATGCGGTTTAAAAATTTGACCTACATTTCGGCAGGTTTCACTTAAATCGTGATGATCAAACACCAGATTATGATTGGTAAAGATAGACTCATTTTGAAAATGACGTCCACTGAGTTCGTGGGAGTTGGCTTGGTTCATATTTATCCCTTTTGGCTCACTCCTGTATTTACTTGTGTTGTAAAAGCTTTAAAACTTCGCTGCACAGCAAGTAAATACGGCACTTAAAAAATTAAGTTACTCGCAAATTACAATGAGATATAAGCAAAATACAGACCAATTTATCCGCTAATTAATGTGATTTTCTCAAATTTTTAATTCGGATTTTGTCCATCAATTTAATACATTCGAGAAATAGAATAGGGGGATATAAAAGGTGCTATAAGTTAATCTCATCATGATCTTATTCCTTAAGATCTATCAAAATTTATAGCAAATCCGAGCGAGCTGGTCAATTTATTTTGTCGGAATTATTTATTTTATATTGTTGATATATAAAGACTTTTAATTTAAATGCAAAAAAACAATATACCCTTTACAGAGTATATTGAATGAGTTGGCTTATAGTGGTTTAGCGAACAACCTTAAGACTTTTAGCGTGATGTATTGCTTTGTAAAAACTTTTCGCTGTAAATACGATAATTTTGCAAAGATTGTTCATCTAACCAATTTTTAACAGCTTCAATCATTGGCGGTGGGCCACATAAATACATATCAAAAGCTTGTTCAGCCAGCTGATCTTTATTTAAATGCTCATGAATATAGCCCGCTTTACCTTGCCAAGCTTCGGTTGCTTTAGTCACAATCGGGTGATAACTAAAGTTTGGTAGCTGCTCCGCGTAGGCATGTAAACGCTGTTGTTCACACAAGTCGGTTTCATTATTTACACCGTAATATAACTGAACAGCAGGTGAGTTAGGCTGATCAACCAAGTTATCTAGCATTCCTAAGAAAGCCGATAAACCTGTTCCACCAGCTACAAAAATGAGTGGTCGCTGTACTTCTCGTAAATAAAAACTACCAAGCGGTGCTTCAATAAGTAGGGTTTGTCCGACCTGACAACGATCACGCAAATAATTACTCATAACACCGTCTGGCAAGAGACGAATTAAAAACTGTAATTGATTGGTTGCGTTTGGTCTGTTAGCAAAAGAATAAGAACGCCAATCTTCAGTATCTGGAATTTGCAAACGAGCATATTGACCCGGCAAGAACTGAAGTTGTTCAGCATGACTGCTTGCATCAAGATGCAAAATTGCTGTCGTTTCAGAAACCAGCTCAACCGCTGTTACTTTGGTTTCAATTTTTAAAGTATCACCAGCGTTACAGATCGCAGAATCATGATCGAAATAAAAAGCTGCATCGGATTTCACACGCGTCTGGCAAGCTAACATTTTACGCTCAGCCAAATCACGCTCACTTAATGCATCTTCATCAACATATTCTTGTTCATAAATACCAGTTTCACATTGACCCTGACAGGTACCACAAACACCTTCGCGGCAATCTAACGGCAGGTTGATTCCTTGGCGAACTGCTGCATCAAGCAACAATTCATCGTTATTTACCGAAATGAAAAAGGTTTTACCATCGGCAAAGTTGAGTGCAACTGAATGTCCCATTTTCATCCCCCTTAAACATGATAGAAGTCTAAAACGGAATCAATTTTGTCATTCAGCAAAATGCTGTGCTGACGACGAATACGGAAACCATCTGCTGTTTGGCGTAAAAGATAAGTAGCGTGTCCGTAAAAACAACCTTCTAAACCCTGACGGTTATAGAGCGTTTGCCATGCAACTTTTGCTTCAATTAGTCCGTCATCCAGTGTTTTAACTCGAATGTTGTTTATGCTGTGCAAAGTACGTGGTAACGGAGTTGCAGATGCTGCTTTTCCGGTACGAATACGGAATACACGGTCTTCGAGTCCAGTACGGTCTGCATAATAGATATAAGACAAACCCTGATTTGGATCTTGAACATAGTTATGGTCATCAATCCACTGAGGAATATGATATTCACTATCTTCATCGTAAAGCTCTAGATAGGCATCCCAGTCATAAGCATCACAAAGTTCTGCTTTTTTGTACAAAAACTGAGATACAGCAAAATGTAGTTCTTGTGACATGGTTACACCTCATCCATTAGGGCATTGTTTTCAAAAGTAATATCCTGCATTTTCAATGCTTTCTTGTTTAAGCCGTCGAGCATTAGACGTTGCCAGTGTCCATGTTGATTTACATAGAGTCCTTCGTGGGTAAACTCACGGCCAGTAATAACGGGTTGAATGCCTAAATCTTGTGAGTTTTTGGTCGCGCCATATTCCCAAGACTGACAACCGCGAGAAATATCGCTCCAACGTTCAAGTCGTGCCTGAAAACCTTTTTGCTGTTCACGGAATTCAACTAAATCGTCTGGTGTACCAAGGCCTGATACGTTAAAGAAATCTTCAAACTGGCGAATACGGTTACGGCGTGCTTCAGCAGATTCACCTTTAACGCCAATACATTGGCTGATGACTTCGGTTTTATTCCATGCCACAGGACGAACAATACGAAGCTGTGAGCTAATCTGGTCCATAAAAAATAGGCTAGGGTACAAGTTCAAGTTTCTTAAACGGTGCATTGCCCATTCAGCATATTTGTCACCGTACTTTTCAACCATATATGGCATAACCGTGCTGTAACCCGGACGAACAGTTGGGTTCGGCATGTCACTAAACAATACGCTATGGCCATTTTTGAAGCTGAACCAGCCATCGTCAGTTTCTGAGTCACCGGCACCTAATTTGCTGTAGTCAAGCGTATCGAGTTCTTCACCTTTTGATGCATTGACTTGTTGGCGGTGTTGGACTGTAGAGACATAGTTATAGTGAACGGTACTTACATGGTAGCCATCTAAGCCATTTTCATTTTGTAGTTTCCAGTTACCTGCAAAGGTATAAGATGACTTACCTTGTAATACTTCGAGTTCACCTGTTGGCGACTGGTTAACCATTAAATCAAGGAAAAGTTTTGCATCGCCCAAAAAGTCTTCTAGAGAATCTGTTGCTTGAGTATCAAGGCTTACAAATACGAAACCACGGTAGCTGGCAATACGGCCTTGTTTTAAGCCACGGCTTGATTTATCAAAATCTTCACAATATTCACCAGGTGCTTTGACTTTTACTAAACGGCCATCTGACTTATAGCACCATGCGTGGAATGGACATGTAAAGGTTGACTGGTTGCCTTTGGCAACGCGTGTTAAAGTCGCGCCGCGGTGTTCACAAGCATTGACCATCGCGTGTAATTCGCCTTTACCATCACGGCTCACAATAATTGGTTGACGACCAATTTGAACTGTTAGGAAATCATGATTGTTTGGAATCTCACTTTCGTGACATGCATAAATCCAAACCTTTTCAAAAATAAGTTCCATTTCCAAGTCAAATAGTTCAGGCTCAGTAAACATATTACGTGCAATACGAAACACGCCATCGTTAGGACGGAAGTCGATACATCCATCTACAAAATCATTCCATTGTTTTAAATTAGATGAGGTCATTTGCTCAATCCTATTCATTCAGCTTTTAACTGATTGAACCGCGATTAGGCTTTGGCCTCTATCCGTTTTTTCCAGATCTTTATCCACTTTGTGCAGTTTTGATTTTTTTAATTGAACTCTTTTTAGGAAAGAGTAGAGATTTAAATTTGTATATGTCTTAGCTTGTTAAACTTCCCTATAATGTTAACGAGCATAAAATAAACTTTTGTGAACTAAGTCAGTGAAAGAACAAAATTTAAAATTACAGATTAGAATTCTTTTAGAGCAGAACATTGCGTTTGGTCCGGGTAAGGCAGACTTACTTGAAGCAATTGAGAGAACAGGTTCAATCTCACAAGCTGCAAAATCGATGAATATGAGTTACCGCCGTGCATGGCAGTTAGTAGACACCATGAATCAATGCTTCGAAACAGCTTTAGTTGAAACTCAAACAGGCGGAACACATGGTGGTGGGGCAGCCATTACAGCTTTGGGCCAGAAAGTCTTACAGCATTACCGACAAATGGAAATCAATGCTAGACAAGCCTTAGAACATGATTATCAAATTATGAGTAGCTATTTAAAGAAATAAGATGAGGAATACTTTCATAATCAAAGAATTTAAGAGCGTATCAGTTTTGCTTACCTATAATTTTTAATTGCTCAGAAAAAATATCCATCTTTATAAATAATTTCTACTTTTCATCGTCTATGCTTATCGCTATATTCTTGAGTATATATCGCTGCAAAAAACGACAAAAAGGTAAAGCATAATGGTAAGTGATACGAAGATAAAAAAGTTAGCTTTAGTCTGTTTGGTGCTCAGCTTAGGATTGGTCTTTAATGTTCCCGCTAAGGCTGAATCGGTTACCGTTTATGCAGCAGCGAGCTTAACCAATGCGATTAACGATTTAGAAAAAATTTATGAAAAACAAAATAAAGTAGAAGTTAAAACTTCATATGCAGGCTCATCGACATTAGCGAAACAAATTGAAGCTGGGGCACCGGCAGATATTTTTATTTCAGCAGATACACAGTGGATGGACTATTTGCAAAACAAAAAATTAGTTGCAACAAATGACCGTATAAATTTATTAGGCAACCATCTGGTTCTAATTACCCCTAAAGGGCAGTCACTAAATATAAAACTAGATAAAACAACTGATCCAAATAAAGTGTTTACAGGCAAGATTTGTACAGGGGATACCAAAAGTGTGCCTGTAGGCAAATATGCTAAACAAGCTTTTACTAACCTAGGTTGGTGGAGCCGTATTGAGCCAAAGTTAGTTGAAACAGAAGATGTTCGAGCGGCATTAAACTTTGTTGCGCGTGGTGAATGTCAGGTTGGGATTGTCTATGCAACCGATGCTGCGATTAGCAAAGACGTGAAGGTAGCGGGTATATTTCCGGAAAATACGCATTTGCCAATTATTTATCCTGTAGGTTTGATTAAAAAGAATCAGAACTCAATAAAGTTCTATCAATTTTTACAGAGCAATCAAGCCAAAGCTGTTTTTAAAAAATATGGCTTTAGCGTGTTGGCTCCAGCAAAACCATGATGTTCTCTTTAACCCCAGAAGAGCTCAGCGTACTACAACTTTCTTGTAAGGTCGCAGCAAGTTGTCTTGTGGTCAGCATTATTCCTGCAATTTGTGTGGGATGGTTTTTGGCACGTAAAGAGTTCTGGGGTAAGTCATTCATTGAAACATTGGTGTTTTTACCTTTGGTGTTACCGCCAGTGGTGCCTGGTTATTTGCTTTTACAAGTTTTTGGGAGCCGCGGCATTATTGGACAATATTTGGCACCGCTTGGAATTGATTTTGCATTTAACTGGAAAGGCGCCGTTCTTGCATCAGCAGTGATGGGTTTCCCGCTATTGGTACAATCTATTCGGCTAGCGATTGAACTGGTCGATCAGCGTTTAGAAATGGCAGCAAAGACATTAGGTGCTTCATCTTTAGGGGCATTTTTTCATGTCACGATGCCTCTTGCCAGCAGTGGCATTCTAATTGGTGCTATTTTATGTTTTTGCCGCAGTTTAGGTGAGTTTGGCGCGACCATTACCTTTGTGGGTAATATTTCAAATGAAACACGGACTTTGCCTTTGGCTATGTATAGCTTAATGCAACAACCCGATACAGAAGCAGCTATTCAACGGCTTATTGTTTTATCGTTAAGTGTGGCATTTTTAGCGCTATGGTTTGCACAGTGGTTTCATCGTTATCAAAGAAAGCGTTTGGGGCGGTAGAAATATGTTAATTGATTGCCATTTCAAGCTACATATGGGTCAGTTTCATATTGAACCTAGTTTCCAGTCAGATGCTGCTGTTATTGGATTATTTGGTCCCTCTGGGTCAGGTAAAACATCGATTTTACATGCCATTGCAGGGTTGAACACACCGCATAGTGGGCTCATTAAAATACAGGATCAGACGTGGTTTGATTCAGATCAAAACATTAACTTGAGTACCCAAAAGCGGCATGTTGGATTAGTTTTTCAAGATGCTCAGCTTTTTCCGCATAAAACGGTAAAGCAAAATTTATTATTTGGTCTTAAGCACCTGTCCCAACAAGAACGTCACTTTGAAGCAGATTACATTATTGAATTATTAAAGTTAGGGCACTTATTACAACGCATGCCTATCAAACTATCAGGAGGGGAAAAACAGCGCGTGGCACTGGGTCGAGCATTGTTATATTCACCTAAGCTGTTACTCCTTGATGAGCCGTTATCAGCACTAGATGCAAACCATAAAGCTGAAATTATTCCTTTTTTTCAGAAGGTAAAACAGGAAATAAAAATTCCGATGATTTATGTGAGTCATGATATTCAAGAAATTAAACAACTGACTGAAACAATGTGGGTTTTATAATTTTTCATATTTCACACATTATTTCAGTCTTGTCGATTTATGGTTGTTAGCTAGCCCATAAACTGCCCGTTGGAGCAGATTTTAGGCGGTCTTGGGCTTGTTGATAAAAACGCCAGAAAGCGAAAGCAAAAATGACAGCTAAGAAATCAACTACTAAGATTTCTCCGCCATGTACCCATAAGCCACTTTGAGGAATGAAGTAAGCTAAAAGAGATGTAAGTGGAATCGCAAATAACACCAAAACCAAGGTTAACAGCAGTTGTGGTAAAGCTTTTGCATAGCCAATCACAAAGGTGTAAATCATAGTCAGTAGGAAAATCGCATAATAACCATACATAAAGAGGTAGTTTATACTTTCAATGTTAAGCGCTGCGAAAAGCCAACGACTGGCCAACATTGTACCTAAGACAGCTAAAACACACCCTAGGCACGCGCCTATCGTTAAGTTCGCAAGGAACACCACATCTTTACGTTGAACAGGAACAGGATCTTCAGCACGCTTTTGTTTACGTGCACGGGTTTCAACCCAAAGGATGTTACCTGTATAAAATAAGAAAGCACCACCGACACCTAAAACAAAATAAATCCAACGTACGCCCGTACCGCCAAAACTTCCAAAATGTAGACTAAACATGGCGTTGATTAACTTATTCCCAGCATCAGTCTGTGTGTTAATGCCTTTATGGTTAAAGTGCTCAACTGCATATGGGTTCATGCGCATAAAGTCATGATTTGCACCACGCAACATCTGATCTGAGCTATAGAGAGCAATACGTGCATTGGCTTTTTCAGGTTTATCTAGGCCACTGAACTGGATATAGTCAACTGAATATTCAGGTGCTACTTTTTTAGCTTGAGCTAATATTTGCTGCACATCAATCTGTGTTTGTTTAGGCTGAATCAGCGCTGGGGGAGAACGCTGAAAAACAGGCTGTCCTTTGAGTGCAAGTTGTCCAATCGCATCATAAAAAAGATCATGAAAAGCAAAGACAATAACGCTAATACTAATAATGATGTGGAAAGGTAAGCTGGTAATTCCAATCACATTATGCGCATCTAGCCAAAATCGCTTTTTATTTTTGCCAGGCCGAATGACAAAGTAATCCTTTACCAAGGTTGGTAAAAGAATAATGACGCCTGAAAGCAGGGCAAGAAAATATAAAATCGAAACCACGCCCATCACATAGAGGCCTAATCCGTGATGGCCTGCCATGCCTGGTATGCCTGCTGTTTCATGCAACTGTTCGATTAACCAGCCCGCTTTAGATAAGTTTTCTTGGGCAACGATTAACTCGCCGTTGTTATCTAAGCTTGCCATCCACGTAGACTGAGCAGCATTAAAGCCATCTCCACGTTCGTGTTCGCTCCAAGTAATGGGTGCATAGTGAAATTCATTGGACGATAAATTTAGTGTGAAGTTTTTTTGTGCAGCAGGATAGGCAGTCTGTACTTTTTGAATAAACTCATTATATTGATCGGGTGAGACTTTCGGTAAAACTTGCTGTGTTGGCGTAGCCCACTTACTAATATGGTGCTGAAACATGCTGAGCCCACCAGCAAAGAAACAGATAAAAAGCAAAATCCCAGCACATACACCCACCCAAGTATGCATGCTTTTTGCTAATTTCATGATGTCTGAACGTACTTTCATGTTTAACCCCGTAAGACAAAAATACAGCTATACGCTAGGGCATTCGCAATAAATAAATAGATAAGCGCTTTTCGTCCAGTCGTAAAAAAATAACTGCCAAACATAATCGGCATCCAAACCCAAGGAACACTCCACATACCCACTTGCACTAATAAATCCATGGCAACATAAGGCTGGCCTAATAAAACAATCAAATTACCAATAGCGATAGAAAGACTTAGACCAAAAACACCACCAGCAAAAGTTTTACTCCACCAGTCTGGCTGGATCGGAGACTGAATTTTAGCTTTCATGAAATCAGTTTCCGTTTAAAAAGCGTCATAAAAGGGAGGAAAGACCACGCAAAAATGATGAGCATGAACCAACAAAAAGCGGCAACCACTTTTGGTAAGCTTGCAAAGAGCGCAATAAATCCAATGCCTAATAGCACTAGACCCAAATACTTAAAGAAAGTAGGAAGATGTTGAGACAACAGATTTTGGTTGCTATGACTACAATAGATACTGACCGCTCCCAACAGGGTCAAAAAAAGTCCTATAAGTTTCATAATCGATGTTTATAAGTAAATTAAAGTCAAAATTTACCCAACAGTATAAGTAAATAATAATTATTATCAAATGATAAATATAACTATTTATACATTTGCAGTGAGTAAGTTAAGATAGGAGATTACTCATTAAAAATATTTATTTTGAAGTCGAATACAGTGGGTCATTATCTATACATTCCTGAACAACTCAGTACATCAATTTATGAAATTTCGAGTCCTATTTTTCTTACATCAGAGCTATTTTGTTATGGGCTAGATTTATCGCAAACAACGCATTTGCATATAGACCAACAATTAGAGCATCCCCTAAAAATTGCTCAAGCGCGTGTCGAACGTAAAAATGAGTACTTATGTGGCAGGGTCTTAGCTCAGGCTGTTTTAAATCATCATTTCGGTTTAGATCAGCTAATAACCTCTATGCATGAACCTTTGCCCATCTGGCCAACTCATGTTTTGGGGAGTATTAGTCATTCAAAAAATAAGTTAATTGTTGCGCTATCTAATAATGCGGTTTATTTGGGAATTGATATTGAGCACTGGGTAACCTCAGAATTTGCTCAAGAGAGTGCACATCTTGTTTTAACGCCATCTGAGTTTGATTTATGGAAAAGTAAAGCCTGCGAGTTTTTTGATTTTGCTCACTATGTGAGTTTAATTTTTTCTATAAAAGAAAGTCTATATAAAGCGATTTATCCCACTGCAAAACAATATATCGATTTCTTAGAAGCATCTATCTTTGATATTAATTTTGAAAATCAAACATTAACGCTAATTTTTTTGCCAGAAATTCAACAACGCTATCAACTCTTAGAACAATATCAAGGTGGTTGGACTGTAGAGCAAAACCATATTATGACTTGGGTTTTTCAAGCACGAATTTTTGCTTAAAGCAAAAGAAGGCAACGGATTGCCTTCTTTTTTTATTTAGAGTTTAATTTTCTTGTAATTTGGGATCTTGGAATCCTGTTTCACGCATATCTTGAGAGTTGAATAAGAACATAAATCCTACTGTAAAGCTTAATATGCCAAAGAAGAGGATACTTCCTGATATTGGTAAAAACCGAGTTAAAAGACCCAAAGTTGTAGTGGCAATCGAATCGCCTAACGCATCTTGTGCGAGCCAGATTGCATTAATACGCCCTAGATATTCATCAGGTGTATGTCCTTGCACAATGCTGTATTGAAGCAAGTTAGCAATCGACATCAAATATCCAAACACACATAAAATTGGTAAAGTCACGATGAGCCAAGGTGAAAGTCCTATCATAATCATGCAACTAAAAACACCTAAGCACGTATAGAGCATGACTAAGCCGGGTCGAAGTAACTTTGTTGTCCATCCACTTAGTAAGGCACCTAAAGTCGAGCCTAAAGGCACGGCTGAATACATAAGTCCGAGTTCAAATGCACCGCCGTGAAAAATTTCATCTGCCATTTGCGGAAAAATAATACGAATAGCACTGCTAAAACTGAGTAATGTTCCAATTAAAATGGTGCTACCGACCACTTTATTTTTAAAAACAAACTTAAACCCTTGAGCTAATTGGCGAAGAGGGCTTTCGCCATTTGATGAATGTTGCGGTTTAAGTGCAGGCAGACCCATTAATAAAAACACAGTGAGTAAAGTGCCCACGGTTGAAACCCAATACACGGTCGCAACACCGCTAGCAGCAATTAAAATACCGCCGATTGCTGGTGAAATAACGGTTGCAAGACGTACGGATACCATACTGATCGCACGGGCTTGTACGATATTTTCGCGCCCTATAATCACAGGCATGATCGCCATCATTGCCGTTACACCGAGTGCACCAAAGAAACCATCCCATGCTGATAAAAAATAAATGGCATAGAGCGAAGGGTGCTCAAACATGGCGTTGATGGCGAGGCCAGCAAAGCCTAAACCACACACACCACGTGCCAATAAAATTAGCCATTTTCGATCTTTGCGATCTGACAGCAAACCACCAAGTAACAAGCCAATAAACATGGCTATGCCTTCAAAAGCCATCGCGACGGCAACGTTAAGCGAGTTACCCGTAATGTCATAGACCTGTTTTGGAATAGCCACGACCAACATGCCAATGGTTAACAATGACAATGTGCGGGCAATAAATACATGTCGGAAATGAGCATTACGTTTTAAAAGACTAAAATCGGTCAATATAGATTTGAAGCTCATGGCGTATGCTCCTCTAAACCGCGTGCCTGACAAATCATGCGGTTTAAAATCGGGCCAAGTGTTTCAAGCTGCTGCGGAGACAATATATCGGTATGGTCCGCTTCGCTTAGCCGAACAATATTGAGTTTTTTAACTAAAGGTGACCATTGTTGTTCTGGTTGGATATACGGCAGCAAGTCTTTTTCAGCGACAACTAAGTGTAGTTCACCATTAAACTGCGGCATTTTATAAGGTTTTAATAAACGGACGGCATCGCGATAGTTTGCAAAAATATCCTCTTGTAAACGGCGGGTTTCTTCACTTAATGCCGTATCTGCATCGGCTAAAATATCATTGAAGAATTGAAGCTGTTCTTGTTCAGCTTCAGCATTCATTTCCTCTACAGATAAATCTAACCATTGATGAATTTCAGCAGGGTAAGTGTCTAATAAGCCGAGATAATCAACTTTTTCACCTTGTTCAGTGAGCTTCGCTGCAACTGCATAAGCCACAGTGCCACCAAGTGAATAACCTAATAAGGTATAAGGTCCTGTTGGTTGTTGCTTACGAATAATCTCAAGTTGTTTTTCAACCAGTTCATTCATATTAGAGCTATTTGCCAATAGGCCATCTGGTCGAGGAGACTGCAAACCGATAATAGGCAAATCAGAATGTAAATAACGATTCAGAACCGTATATTGCCATGCTGAACCAGAACCAGGGAAGAAACAGAACAATGGATGCCCTGAGCCAGAACGGATTGGTAAAATAGGTTGCATGCCAGTTTGTTCAACTTCTGCTAAACGTTCTTGTGTAAGCAGTAAAGCTGCTAAACGTTGAATCGTGACATGACTCATTAACTGGCCAATTGGAATGGTCCGCTTAAATACTTTTCGGATTTCAATTGCAAGCTTCATCACCAAAATGGAATGCCCACCAATGGCAAAGAAATCTTCGTTAACACCAATATTCTGATCTGTATTTAAAATTTGCTGGAAAATACGTGTCAGTTCATGTTCAAAAGCAGTGGTGGCATACTGTTTTTCTGTATTTGAAGGGTTAAGTTGTGGTTGCGGTAGTGCTTTACGGTCCAGCTTACCATTATGACTTAATGGAAATTGCTCGACCAACATATAGTGTGTCGGCACCATATATGCAGGAAGCTGTTTCGCCAATTGTTTCTTTAACTGGTCGATGTCCACAGGTGCAGTTATTTGCAAGTAAGCGACCAATTGAACATCTGCTTTATTTTGCTCAGAAGAGATAGGATGTACAACCACATCAAGACCGCTAATTAAGCGTAATTGTTGTTCAATTTCACCGAGTTCAATACGTTGCCCACGTATCTTTAACTGGTCATCAGCACGGCCCACATATTGAATACGACCGTCGGCATGCCAGCGAGCAATATCACCAGTGCGGTACATACGTTGACCTGCTGCAAATGGGTTCGCCACAAAACGTGTTGCCGTTAAGTCTGCTCGATGTAAATAACCCATGGCCAGTTGATGACCTGCTAAATAAAGCTCACCGTCCACTCCAACAGGAACAGGGCGTAAGTATTGGTCTAAAATATAAAGCTGGGTATTCCAGACTGGATAACCAATAGCAATACTGTTTTCTTTAGAGTCTAATTCTTGAGTTACATCCATATAACTCACATCTACCGCAGCTTCTGTTGGGCCATATAAGTTATGCAATTCACAGTTAAAGTGCTCAGTAAATGATTTTGCTAAAGCCGTTGGTAATGCCTCACCACTACAAAACACTCGGCGGATTGGCAAACTTTGACGCTGAGCAGATGACAAAATTTCGGTAGCAGCATTTTCAAAAACAGCCAACATTGACGGTACAAAATGTAATATTGTTACCTGATATTTTTGAATGAGGCTTAATAATGCCAATGGGTCACGGTGTGCATCCACAGGCGCCATAACCAATCGTGCCCCCACTAAATATGACCAGAAAAACTCCCATACCGAAACATCAAAAGTACATGGTGTTTTTTGCAAAATTGTATCGTTGGCTGAAAGTGGATATTCTGATTGCATCCATAAAATACGGTTCACAATGGCTTGGTGAGAAACCATGACGCCTTTTGGCTGACCTGTTGTACCTGATGTATAGATTAAATATGCCGGATGCTGTGGGGTAATAACTGTCGTTTTATAGCTGCTTAAATCAACCTGTGTTTCATCAAACAATTCATTAAAAGCAAAGGTGGCTATTGATTGAGGGACAATAGCAGCTAGATCTTTTTGTTCACCAATCACAAGTTTAGATTTGGCATCCTGCAACATAAATTTGATGCGTTCAGACGGATGTTGTAAATCAATAGGTAAATAAGCTGCACCTGCTTCAATCACCGCTAAAATAGCGATACTCAGTTTGACTGATCTTGGTAGAGCAACCGTAACAATATCTCCAGCCTGTACGCCCGCTCTTTGCAATTGCTGTGCTAAAGCACAAACTTGCAAACGCACCTCACTGAAACTGAGCTGATGATTTTCATCTGATAACGCCGTTTGTTCAGGCGTAATTCGAGCTTGTTCTCTGAGTAATTGTTGTAATGTGCTCTGACGAACATAGTATTGGGTTTGATTTGTTTTCTGGATTAAATCTCGCTCTTCGGCCAGTTGTAAGCGATATTGAGCTAGAGAAGTCTCTGGTTCATTTAATGCAATTTCAATCAATTGAACCATTCGCTCGAGGAAGTGTTCAGGCTGATTAATTACACCACGCTGTTCGAGTAATAGCTCAATTTGATGATCGGGAATAACTAACAAAGCAAGCGGGTAATGGCTATAACCACGATTTGTGAGTTTTGAAATCGCAGCATCGCCCAGTTTTTGCTGTAAATACTGGTTATCAGGGTAGTTTTCTACAACTAACAAACTATCGAAAAGATTGCCTTGCTCCACTAGTTGCTGAATTGCGCCTAGTCCTAAACCATCGTGCTCTAAATGTTCAACATGCGATTGCTGTAACTGAGTTAATTGTTCCCAAAGTGTTTGCTGCATGTTGAGCTTTATACGTACCGGAATCGTATTTAAAAACAATCCGATCTGCTGCTCTAAACCATTGATCGGTGCTGAACGCCCAGAAACAGGTGTACCAAACACAATATCTTCACGATGAGCATAAATATTTAAAGTCATTGCCCAAATCATTTGCATGAAGACATTGAGCGTGATGCCTTGCTGGCGTAATTTGTGTTGAAGTTTCGCACTCAACTCAGCACTTAAACGATATGAAGTTTCCTGTACAGCTTGCTGTGCTTGATTAAATAAAATAAGTGGCTGTAAATCTGCTAAATCACGTTGCCAAATTACTTTTGATGTTTCATGGTCACGTCCAGATAAAGCTTTAATCACTGTTTCATAACTATATTCAAGCACAGGCAATTGTTGATTCGTTTGCTGATAGGCTTTAATAAAGTCTTGTAAAAACAGCGGAGTTGACCAACCATCTGTTAACAGATGATGCACGATAATCAATAATTCTGACTGTTCTGGAGCATGTTGAATTAAAGTTGCCCGAATTAAGCCATAGGGTTGGTCGAGGTGAATCGGTTGCTGCAATGCTTCTTGAATGGTTTGCTCAAGCAGATCGGGAGTGACTGAGCAAAACTGAACTGGCCAAGCTTGAGTAGGATGTAATGAATAGATAAAAACAGGTTCTTCAGCTAATTCGCCATCAAAATGTCCGCCTAATTGAGGGTGACGTTTTAATACGGTAATCAACGCTTGCTGTAAACGTACCGGATCAATGTCTCCATTTAAACTAAGACGAGTAAAGGCATTATAGTTCGATTGATTTTCTACTTGAGACAAGAACAGCATGCCTTTTTGCAAAGGAAGCAAAGGTAAAATCGTACTGTTTTTTCCATATTTTTCTTGAACTTTTTGCTCTAGGTCTGCTGAAAATAACGGTTTTGAAACGGCCGCTTGTTGTTCATCTAAACGGGTGAGTTGCGGTGCCATAGCGGCGACTGTTTTAAATTGGAATACATCACTTGGTCTTAAGCCGTAACCACGTTGGCGTAGTTGAGTACAAAGCATAATGGCCGAAATACTATCGCCACCTGTCATAAAGAAGTCATCATCAATTCCAATTGCGTCAAGCTTAAGAACAGATGCAGTAATTTGACATAAAAGTTGTTGTTCAGACGTTTCGGCCATTCGGCTATGGGTACGAATTTGAGGCTTTGGCAGTGCTTTTTTATCGACTTTGCCACTTACATTTCGTGGAAATTCGGACATAACAGTCAGGGCAGAAGGCACCATATATTCAGGTAAGTTTTGACGTAACTGACTTAAATATTGCTGACTTAATTGCTCACAGGTTTTTTCATCGAGTTCAATGTCTTTAACCACACAATAACCGAGTAAACGATGACTGTTATTAATCGGTTCTGCAATCACGACAGCGCTTTCAACATTGGCTAAAATCGAAAGTGCATTTTCAACTTCACCAATCTCAACTCGATAACCACGAATTTTGATTTGGTCATCACAGCGCCCCATAAATTCAAGTTTACCCGCGCTATTCCAGCGGACTAAATCACCCGTACGGTACATGCGCTGTCCATGTTCAAATGGATTCGCTACAAAGCGGGCAGCACTTAAGTCAGCTCGACCTAAATAACCATTGGCAATACCAAAGCCAGAAATATAAAGCTCACCAATAACCCCAGTCGGGCATCGTTGCAAGTGGCGATCGAGTACATAGGCCTGTGTATTACCAATAGGGTTACCAATGACAGGGCGAGCTGTCTGTTTTAATTCTGCTCGGAAAGTATCAACCGTATATTCGGTTGGGCCATACAAATTATGAGCAAAAAGCGCTGGCTGAACATTGAGCTGTTGCCATAAAGCTAGAGGTGCAGCTTCACCACCAATCAAAATTAGACTTGGATGATGTTGATTTTCAGCAAATAAACCATTCGTCATCATTTGCGCACAAAAAGATGGCGGTAAATCAAGTGTATCGATTTGTCGTTGCTGAATTTCTTGCACTAAACCAAATGCATCACGACGCATGTTTTCATCAAAAATATGTAGCTCTTGACCCCAGAGCATCCAGAAAACTTGCAACCAAGATGAGTCAAATGAGAAAGAGTGAGTATGCGCTGCACGTAACGGACGCGCAGGGAAGCGCTCATTTACAGCTTCTAATACAGGCCAGTAAATGGTTGGTTTATGTGACAAAATGAGGTTGAGTAAAGAACCATGTGTGTTCATTACCCCTTTAGGACGACCAGTACTACCTGAGGTAAAAATGACATAAGCAATGTCTTGGAAATCAAATTTACGATTTTCGGCAGGAATATCACTCGCATCTTGCTTTCGAATTTGTGTTTGAACATCTTCATGATCAAGATATAACTGCTGAATATTTTGTGGTAGTTGCTGTGCAAGAGCTTGTGTCGTTAATACAAATAATGGATTTGCATCTTCACACATCATTTGCATACGATCGATTGGATAATCTAAATCGAGAGGTAAGAAACTCGCACCAGAATTGAGTACAGATAACATCACCACAACTGAGTCAATCGAACGAGGAATAGCTCCAGCAATGACAGTTTTCTTTTTGGACCCGTTTTCTTGTAAAAAACGAGTGAGTTGATTTACTTGTACTGCAAGCTCAGCAAAACTAAGATGCTGAAGGTTTGGATGTTCACCACTCACAATGGCGGTACGTTCGGGATATTTTTTAACTTGTTCATAAAAAATATCTAAAACATTATTATATTGTTCAGGGTGACTAACACGCGGACCAATACCACTTTGAGTTAGGGCAGCAAGCTCTTGTGGTGTCGTAATATTAAAATTGCTACATGGCTGTTCTGGACGAATTAGAGCCTGTTCAAGCAATAACGTTAGGCGTTGACCGTGGTTAAATAGCTCATCTTGTGTATAACGCTGCGAATCTGCACGTAGTTCGATAATGAGTTCATGATCTTGAACAATAAAAGAAAACTCAAAATCATCAATTGGTCCTGTAGAAATATGGTGTGTTTTGACTTTTTCACCATCTAACATCAAGTCTTGATCAAAAGCTTTATAGTTTAAAATAGGGCCGTACATTCGTTCATGAATATCGATACTATTTAAATCTCTTAAAATTTGTTCGGCATCATATTTCTGATGTGGACGAATTTGTCGTAATTGCTCTTGTACATGTTGAGCCAAGCTTACCCAACTGTCTTTTTCAGCAACTTTAAACTTCACAGGCAACACATTTACCGTCGGTAAGGTTGAGCGAATAGCTTTTGAACCTAAACGGCGCATAAATGGAATACCGTTAACCAAATCAGCTTTCTCGGTCATTTTGTAAATATAATGTAATGACAATGACATCATCATGTCATTCAAAGCTAATTTAGATTGCGCAGCTAAAGCTTGAATCTGCTCTAAAATCCCTGTCGAAAAACGCAGCTGATGCTTAATAAATGTCGCTGTGGTTTTTGCTGCTAAATGATGAGTACTTAAACTAACCGGACTAGGTAAATCTTCACAATATGCCTTCCAGAAAGCTTGGTCTACTTTAAATTGATGGCTATTTTCATAAGCCTGACGCTCAGAAATAACATCATTGACGCCAATGAATGGAGAAGCTGAAAGGTCTTTTTCTTCTTGTAATTGTTGATAGAGTTCAACAATACGTTTGGTCAGGTTAATCATGCTAAAGCCATCAAGCATGATGTGGTGATAACGTTGGTACCAATACACTTTGTCATGGGTCGTAAATAACACCTGACGAAACAGTTGAGATTCACCCGCTTTAAGTGATTTAGCACATTGACGATCTGATGGCATCCAGTCCCATAAACGTTGCTGAGCTTTTTTAGGCGTTAAATGACAAAAATCAAATTCTTCAATTTGAAACTGAACTTGGTTATTAAGCTCAATAAACGGTTGAGACGGGTCAGATGAATATGAGGCAATGACTGTGTCGGCTTCATTTAAGCCAATCTGAATCGCTTTTTTAAACGTTGGGATATCGACAGTTTTTGGTAGTTCCAAACAATGCGCAATGGTATATAAATCTTCAATTGAACTTAAATGATCGGCAAGGAAAATACCAAGCTGAGTAGATGCCAATTCAAAACGAGCGGGTTGAGAAAGGTCCGGAGTAAATTCATTGTTTAATGCTTGATTCATGACAATACTCCTTTACGCTTGTTGAAAGGGGTTAATAGCAACCCAATGCTTTTCTACATATGCAATACATGAAGCACGCGTATCCGGTCCATGCTGAATATCCCACCCCGATGGCACCTGATGTTGAGCAGGCCATAAACTGAACTCACCTTGTTGATTTTTTAAAACCTGAAAAGACAAACTTTCATTATCGAAAGGATTAATATAGTTTTCCTGTAAGTTGCTCATGATATTGTTATCCTTGATGAAACAAATGGTTATAGTGAAAGAGTTTTTTGCAATGCCTTAAGCAAGTCAGTACGCCAGTTCACGGCATCATGTCCGCCCTGAAAAGTGTGAAAACTCACTTGATTGAATGATTGCAATTGTTGATAAAGCTGAAGGGCATCGTCCCGCATATCGGTTTCATACGTGCCGGCACTGATATAAATTTGAGTTGTTTTTGATAATTGATGAGATACGTTTTGAAGCAGTTCTAAAATATTACCTTTGTGTTTTTGCCCTAAAATACTGTTTGAAAAATCTGACCACCAATAAGATCCAGATTGCAAAATCAGTGAAGTAAAAATGGTCGGAAGCAGCAAAGCGCTATGTAAAGCACATAAACCACCTAAACTTTGACCACATAACGTAATGTCTGTTTTAGAAATAAAAGAATATTCTTTTAAGAGTATTTCAATAAGTTCATCAACCAGCGCCTGACTAAACGCATCATGACAACCATAATCTTGTTGGCGTTGTTGACTATTTAAACTATGAACAAAAACATAAGCTGCTGGACGAATCTTATTTGAATCAGTCAAATGTTGAATTTCGGGCAGAATTGAAAGCTCTCGGCTCCAGATTTGACCATCAAGCAATATAACGAGTGGCAAGTCTTCTTGAGCCGATTGATGACTAATAAAAATGTCGACCAAATAGTCTTGTTGGCATAAGCGACTTGACCATTGGAATGTCTTTGTAATTGGGCAATTGCTTATTAAATATTTTGTGTTTTCGAGTTGAATTTGATTGATGTATCGGGCCAGATGTCCTGTATAAAACTCATATTGGTTAAATGAGTCAATTTGAGAATTTTGTTTAAGCTGTGTTTGCCACCATAAGCGGCGTGTTGCCGAACAATCTGTTTCTGGCGCTTCTTCACTAGCGGTCACTACAACATAACTACCAGTCCAAGCTAGGGGCAGCTCTATTTCAAAGAAGTACACATCTGTCCCAGCTATATGGCTAAAACGATTCCACTTTTGATAGATAGAAGGGCTCTGTGAATAGATATCAATATAAACAAAGATACTTTCTTTAGGCTCAGGACTACGCCAAACAAAGGTACAGAGCGCTTTATTTTTTTGTAGGTTAACTAGCGGACTACCTATTTTTTTAACGGTATTCCACCAGACCTCACTCCCAACATTGAGTTGTTGAAATAGGGGATGTAAGGGATGAGAAAATGGCTTCATTTTGAGTCCATCTCGACAAGAAAGCGCGGTCAAATTAACAAAATGATTCTCATTAGTAAATGAAAACAATTATCATTATAATCAATAAAAAAAGATGGGTTTTCTTAAAATTATTAAAAATCAATTAAATAAGGAGGATTCTTGGTTAATAAATAACTTGATTTAGATTGTAATCTTATGTTTGATATTTATCGCACTTGATAATAATGATAATTATTTGCAATTATGTGGCGGAATTTACTATTCGAGTCAAACTGGAGTAAAACATGAGCTCTACCATCGTAGTCACAGGTGCTGCAAGAGGTATTGGAGCTGCTATTGCAAAAAAATTATTGCAGCAAGGGTATCAAGTGATCGGCATCGACCGACAGGAAAATCCTGAACAATGGGAAATCACACAAAAGATAGAAAGCAGTGAAATATCGCGTTGGCAAGGCTTTCAGCAAGATATTACTGATCAAGAAACAACAGCGAAGCTCATTACAGATATTTTAAACAAACATAGCGTAACGGGTTTAGTGAATGCAGCGGGCGTTTTGATTATGCGTTCTATGCTTGAAGCAAAAACAGAAGACTGGCAAACACTTTTCGCTGTAAATGTCATGGCACCCATCGCAATTAGTCAACAACTTGCCAAGCACTTTTGTGAAAAAAAGCAGGGAAGTATTGTCACGATTAGCTCGAATAGTTCACGTATGCCACGTATACAACTTGGCATGTATGCAACGAGTAAAGCTGCACTCAGCCATTACTGCCGTAATCTTGCGCTTGAAATCGCACCCCACCAAGTAAGGCTTAATATTGTTTCACCAGGCTCTACGCTAACCCAAATGCAGCAGCAGCTTTGGACAGATAATTCACCTCCGCCTGCGGTAATCGATGGAGATTTAAGCCAATACCGTACAGGCATTCCTTTAAGAAAATTAGCCCAGCCTGAAGATATTGCGAATACGGTCAGCTTTTTACTTTCTGATCAAGCTGCACAAATTACCATGCAAGAAATTGTGGTTGATGGAGGAGCCACTTTAGGCGTTTAAACATTCATTCATTACAACAAAATAACTGTATAAGGAGTTGCGAGATGTCGGCACAGCATCCGTATTTTATCCAACGAGAAAATTTTACTGAAAGCCGCGTTGCACTAGCACAAGAAATTTTGAATTGTGGAAATGACGCAGGTTTTATTTTCACAACGCCAGAATACACCATCAATAGTCATCAAAAATTACGAGATATTCAAGTCGCTAAAAATAGCCTTTTAAAAGATTGGTTAGATGAAGCACGAGCTCAATTACAACTTGCAATTAATGACGGTTATAAAGACGTCAAAATTATGGGCGGATTACCATTTTGCTCGGCAGCCGATGTCAATTTAATGCTGATGCAAAATGCAAAAATCTATCAGAAAGTACTCTATGCACAATCCGATATTGATTTTGGTTCTTTATCTTTAGAAAAGGCTGATTATTTCCCTTTAGGTGAACATTACCAACAGCAAGTTGAATATTTAGTTCAGCAAATGCAAGCAAAAAAACTTGATAAAGCCGTACTTGCTCGTATTTTACAACTTGAATTTGAACAAAATATTCCCGTCTCGGACTTATTTTATAATTTAGCTAAGCATAATCCCGAAGGCTATAACTATGCAGTCGCGAGGCATCCTCAAAGTGAAGGGTGGTTTGTCGGTGCAAGCCCCGAACTCTTAATTGCAAAGCAAAATACAAAAATCTGGAGTAAACCGGTTGCTGGCACATTGGCTCGTGATGACGATCCAACCCTAGACCAAAATAACGCCAGAGCATTACTTGCTTCACAAAAAGATCAACATGAGCATGCACTCGTCATCGAAATGATTGCCGATGAGCTCACACCTTTTTGTAAGGAGTTAAAAGTACCTAAACAACCATCCCTGATTCGTACCAAACGCCTCTGGCACTTGGCATCACATATTACTGGCGAACTTAAGCAAGCCGATACACATGTTTTTGACTTAATTGAACGCTTGCACCCAACACCTGCAATTTGTGGGGAACCTAGTCCGATTGCTAAAGAATTAATTCAGCAACTTGAACCATTTAACCGTGAATTATTTGCAGGAACTATGGGCTGGGCAGATGAACAAGGTAATGGTGAATGGTCGGTGACTGTTCGCTGTGCCCGAATTTATCAAAACATTACTCGTTTATTTGCTGGTGCAGGGATTGTGGAAGCTTCTCGTCCACAAGCTGAACATGCTGAAACTGCGGCTAAATTTCGAACTGTGCTGGACGGATTCCAGATTTCACCAAATCAATTACTACGATAAGGAATAAATAGATGACAACAAAGAATTATTTAAAGGGCGCTGTGCCATATCCAGCAGAATTTGCTGAGATTTATCGTAAAAAGGGTTATTGGCTTAGACAAAACCTGAGTGATTTCTTGCGTGAAAGTGCTCAAAAATACCCGCAAAATATTGCAGTATATGATGGGGATAAAGCCATTAGTTACGCTGAGTTTGATCATTTAGTTGATTACTGTACAAGCCATTTATATCAACATGGACTAAGAGCTGGTGACAAAGCGGTTGTACAAATGCCGAATCACTATCAGTTCTATGTTTTATTTTTTGCACTAATCCGGCTTGGTGCTTTACCTATCATGTCTTTGCCTGCCCATCGATATGCCGAACTCAGTAGTTTTTTCAAACAAACCGAAGCAAAAGCTTATTTCTGTGCTGATTTTGGTGCACAAAAATTTGACTACCGAGAGCTAGCTGAAAAGCTTCAGCAAACTGCTCTTTGCTTAGAACATGTATTTGTCCTTGGAAATGCCGACAAATTTGTAGCAATTCAAAATCTATTAAAAGAAACCAATATTCTAGATGAGGCGATTGCACCGACTACGGCAGATCAGGTTGCTTTTTTACAACTTTCAGGTGGAAGTACCGGTGTTCCTAAATTGATTCCACGTACTCATGATGATTATCTCTACAGTGTGCGTGAGAGCGCGAAAATCTGCCGTCTTAATCAGGCATCACGTTTACTCATGGTTTTACCCGCGGCACATAATTTTTCAATGAGCTCGGCCGGTTCTTTAGGCATTTTTCATTCAGGCGGGGCTGTAGTTTTAGGAACTGACCCAAGCCCTGAAACTGCTTTTTCATTGATCAAAAAACACGGTGTGACTGATGCTTGCTTGGTTCCTGCTTTGGTTCGACCTTGGATGGATAAAGCAGCGAAAGATCAAGATCCAATATTGTCGACTCTACGTTGCTTACAAGTCGGAGGAGCGCGTTTACCCGATGCAGTTGCCACACGCTTGATTGATGAGTTTCAAGTCAATCTACAACAAGTTTTTGGCATGGCTGAAGGGCTGGTGAATTACACCCATTTTGACATGACAAAAGAGCAAATTATTCATACCCAAGGTTTAAAAATCTCACTAGATGATGAAATTTTGGTGCTGGATGATAATGATCAGCCAGTAGAAGCGGGAGACGTGGGGCATTTGCTGACTCGCGGTCCCTATACTATTCGTGGCTATTATCAAGCACCAGAGCACAATGCACGTTCTTTCACACCGGATGGTTTTTATCGAACAGGCGATTTAGTACGTATTCGCGAAGATGGCTGCATTGTTGTGGAAGGTCGTTCAAAAGAACAAATCAATCGCGCTGGTGAAAAAATTGCGACCGAAGAGGTTGAACAAGCTTTATTAACTCATCCACAAATTCGTCTAGCAGCACTGGTCGCTATGCCTGATGAAATCATGGGTGAAAAAAGTTGTGCCTTTATTGCATGGCAAGTACACGCTGATGATCCAAGCCCAATTCGCCTTGCAATGTCAGTTCGTCAACATCTAAAAGATTATGGACTTGCAACCTACAAAATTCCCGATCGAGTCGAATTTATCGAGCAATTTCCATATACAGCCTTTGGAAAAATCGACAAAAAAAGATTACGTCAACAATTTGAAACCAACACCAATGTTCTTGCTTAAAGATAAAAAAGGAAAAATTTGATGAGTATTCCTAAAATTGCTAGTTACAGCATGCCACAAGCGCACGAATTTACAGCGAATAAAACACATTGGCAGCTCCATACCAACCGCGCTGTTTTATTAGTACATGATATGCAGCAATATTTTTTAGATTTTTATGATCAAACTCAAGCGCCTATTCCAGAGCTCATTAAAAATACCAAAGAACTGATTGAAACTGCGCGTAAGTTTAATATCCCTGTGGTCTATACTGCACAGCCTGGTAACCAGACACCTGAACATCGCCAGTTATTAACTGACTTTTGGGGCACAGGCCTAAAAGATGACCCATATATTACCCAAATTTTGCCGGAAATTACGCCTGATAAAAATGATACTGTCTTAACAAAATGGCGTTATAGCGCTTTTAAATTTTCGCCACTCGAACAACTTATGCGTGAGTCAAATCGCGATCAACTGATCATTTGTGGTGTCTATGCCCATATTGGTTGCCTTATGAGTGCCGCAGAAGCTTTCATGCTAAATATTCAGCCGTTTTTATGCGGAGATGCACTCGCTGATTTTAGCCGTGAAGAACACGATATGGCTTTAAAATATACAAGTACACGTTGTGGGCAAGTCATGACAACTCAGCAAGTCACACGAGCTTGGGCGCTTGAACAAGCAGTCTCACCACTCACTGAAGAAGGTATTGTTTTGGCAGTGAGTGAACAACTTCAGATTCCAGCATCAGACATTCAGTTAAATGATGATTTACTCATGCTTGGACTTGATTCGGTACGCCTCATGACATTAGTGGGTAAATGGCAAGCTTACGGCGCACAGGTAAGCTTTGAAGATTTAGCTGAACAACCAACCCTAGAAGTTTGGATTGATAAGCTAGTCGCTTAAATTGAAAGAATAAAAAATGGCAGATTTAATATCTGCCATTTTTTATTCTAACTTTTAAAAGGATGTATTGTCCTTTTTGATACGGCTGTTAAATCTTAAAGTTCGACTCAGCCATAGTTTGCTCATTGACCACTGGAAACTCGGTAAACTATGAACTACAACAAAGAAGAACACAGTAAATAGCGGTACCAGTAAGGTACCAAACACGACACTACCAAATACGCTCATTCCAATTTCATATCTGCTCGCAGCGCCTGCACCAGTTGCAAAAATTAAAGGAACCACACCAGCACCAAAGGCAAGAGATGTCATCAAAATCGGACGTAAACGTAGCTTTAACGCTTCACTTGCCGCATCGATTTTACTTTTCCCTTGTTTGAGTGCTTGAGTCGCAAACTCAACAATGAGAATTGCATTTTTACAAGATAAGCCAATACCTGTTAATAGGGCAATTTGAAAGTAAACATCGTTAGGTAACTTAAAAATCCAAGCAAAAATAATAGTGCCTGTAATGCCTAGAGGAAGCCCTAATAAAATAATAAAAGGGACTTTCCAACTTTCATACAAGGCAGCCAGACATAAGAAAATAAACAAAATAGAAATGAGATATAAATAAATTGCTTGGCGGCTAGATTGTTGCTCTTGTAAAGAAAGACCACTCCATGCGACATCTATGCCAGACTGTTTACTGACCATATCACTTAACTGTTGCATTGCTTGACCTGAGCTAAAGCCAGAACTTACATTCGCTTCAAGTTGAATGGCAGCCAGTCCCATAAATCGGGTAAGAGCTTCTGGGCCACCTGTCCACTGACTTTGCGCAAAATGGGCGAGGGAAAGCATTCCACCTGTATTATTTCGTACATGCCAATACGCTAAATCTTCAGGTTTAGAACGAAACTCTGAATCACCTTGCATAATGATTCTCTTAATTCGACCTCGTTCAACAAAATCGCCAACATAGTTTCCACCCCAAGCAGTCGATAGCGTTGAACGAATTGCTTGTTGGTCAATTCCTAACATTTTGGCTTTATTTTGATCGAGTTGAATAAATACTTCAGCTTTATCTTCACTTACAAGAGGACTTAGATTTTCAAAGGCCGAATAATTTCGAGATTCTTTTTCTAAGGCTTTATATTGTTTAATTAATTCATCGCGCCCTCGACCATTTACATCTCTAAGCCAGAGTTCTAAAGCATCAGATTGACCTAAACCAGATACACTTGGTGGCATTCCTACCATGACTTTAGCTGGCAAGTTTTTTTGTAAATATGCTTGGGCACGTTCACGAATAGCACTCGCCGTATTGGCTTCACCTTTACGCTCATTCCAATGTTTAAGAGAAACAAAGGCCATACCTAAATTTGGACCGCTCCCTGAAAAGTTTTGTCCATTCACGACCAGTACGGTATTAATATTTTTGCCTTCATGTTCAAAGAAATAATTATTGACGATTCTTCCAATTTCTTCGGTCTGGCTCATTGAAGCACTGTTATGCAAACTATAGGGAACAACAAGTAATCCTTGATCTTCGTTAGGAATAAAGCTTGTAGGCAAACTGCGGTAAATCATAAATAAAATAACCGCGATGACCACAACCAACAGACTGGAAAATACTTTAAACTGGATTAAACGAACAGATAAAAAACTAAAAGCTGATCTGACTTTTTGAAGAGCAACTTCAAGTGCTTGTCCCCATTTGGGTTTTTTATTATGTTTTTTTAATAGAACTGCACACATCGCTGGTGTGATGGTCATGGCTACAAATAGCGATAACAACATGGCTGCTGCTAATGTAATAGAAAACTGTCGGTAAATCATACCCGTCGAACCACTAAAAAATGCCATTGGTATAAATACCGCGGTTAAGACCAGCGTAATACCCACCAATGCACCGCTAATCTCTTGCATCGACATTAAGCAAGCTTCACGTACACTCAGCTGTTGTTCGTGCATAAGCCGTTCCACATTTTCCACGACTACAATCGTGTCATCAACTAATAATCCAATCGCTAAAACTAGGGCAAATAGCGTAAGCGTATTAATGCTCATCCCAAATAAATACAACACCACAAATGTGCCACTAATGACGATGGGAACTGTAATGGTTGGAATAAGAGTTGCACGCCAATTTTGTAAAAAGAGATACATCACAATAACAACAAGAACGATTGCTTCAAGCAAAGTGATCATGACCTGCTTAATTGATTCTTCAATAAATGGTGTATTGTCTCGCGGATAAACGACTTTATATCCAGCTGGTAAATGCTGGCTAAGCTGAGCCATTTTTTCTTTAATAAGAGCAGAAGTCTCGATTGCATTGGCATCTGGGCTTAGAGAAATCCCTAAACCTGCCGATGGATAGCCATTAAGCGTATTAATACTTTCGTAATTTTCTGCCCCTAATTCGACTCTCGCGACATCTTTTAAATAAACAAGGCTACCGTCAACATTTGCTTTAACGACTACCGATTTAAAGTCATCTATTGTTTTTAAACGTGAACCTGCTTTTACTTTTGCATAAATATTTTGGTCAGAAGCAGAGGGCATTGCACCAATCGAACCCGCAGCAATCTGGGTGTTATAATCTTCGAGAGCCTTTTCAATATCACTCGGTACAAGTTGATAATTTCTAAGCTGATTTGGATTTAACCAAATGCGCATGGCATAGCTTGAACCAAAAACATTAACTTCACCAATGCCTTGCAACTGACTTAAAGGTTGTTCAAAGTGATTCACCATATAATCAGACAAATCAATATTGCTGGTTTTACCTGTTTCATCATATAGCCCCACAATAAGTAGCATATCGCCGGTGGTTTTCCATATGTTTACGCCTTGTCTTTGAACTTCCTCAGGTAAACGGTTTAATGCGCCATTAATTCGGTTTTGTACTTGGAGCTGTGCTTTATCAATATCTGTACCAATTTTAAAATGAATATCAATGCTACTCGTTCCTGATGATTCACTATAGGACGTAAAGTAAAGCAAATTATCCAGACCTTTTATTTGTTGTTCTAAAATTTGGGTCACACTTTCTTCGACTGTGTCAGCAGCTGCACCACGATAGTTCGCAACAACCGTAACACCCGGTGGAGCAAGGTTAGGGTAACGTTCGACAGGCATTGCTAAAGTGGCAAGAAAACCAAAGATAAGAATAGTGATTGCAATGACAGAAACAAAAATAGGGTGATAGATAAAAAATCGAGAGAGCATTGTTATGTCTACTTTAAGATTGTTTTAAATAGGTTTTTAGGCACACGAAAGTGTAATGGTAACGCTTTTTTACAGCACAAACAATAATGATTATCATTATATAACTAATAATTATTTTTATCTTGATCAAGAAAAGTCATGCGTATATGATGCTCGGCACATCATAAATGATAATAATTATCATGTGGTAATCATTATCCAGAATAAGGGCTGAGAAATGACGTTAACGAAAAAGGCGCTGGTGGTCGCCATCTCAACACTGCTTCCTTTCGCCGTTCAAGCAAATACAGATATTGAACAGCAGGGTAATAGTGAACCAGTTCAAAAACTTAAAACTATTGTGGTTTCTGCTGCATTAAAAGAACAAGACGTAGATAAAGCACCTGCATCCATTAGTGTGATCACGAGTGAGGAGATTGAACGCAGTGCAGCACTGAGCCTTGCTGATGTTTTACAAAAACAGGCTGGGGTTTATAACTATAATAGCGGTCAAGATAAAATCGTTATACGGGGAATGCTAAATACATCAGGCAATTACACACTCATTCTACTTAATGGCAAACGCATGTCATCTAATGGTGCCATGTGGCGTGGTAATGACTTTGACTGGAGTGCAATTCCTTTAAATAGTATTGAACGTGTTGAGGTTATTCGAGGACCAATGTCATCTCTCTATGGAGCAGATGCTATGGGTGGCGTAATCAATATTATTACCAAGAAAGCCGAAGACGGGCAGCTTCATGGTTCGGTCTTTGGACAATATAACCGAGCTGACCGTGGGAATGGTAAAGATCAATTCCGTTACGGATTTAACTTATATGGCGGTCTAACCGACAATGTAAGTTTTACTTTGGCCGGAGATGCTTATAATCGCGATGCATGGTATCGAAATGGCAAACCAGATCCAGATAGCGCTTACTTTGTAGAAAAAGACACCAAAAATGTAAATGGTACTTTAAGTTGGAATATTAATGACCAACAAACTTTAGACCTAGATTTGGGCTATAACAACGATAAACGCCCACTTACTCAAGATGCTGCGACCTCAATTCAAGAGTCGGAAATGAAGCGTACCAATGTAGGAATTGCTCACCGCGGAAAATGGGGTTGGGGGAAAACAGAGGCTTATATTGGAAAAGAAACAGCCAAAATTTATGACTACGACAGCGAATATGATGCACCACAAAGTCGTAATTATAAGCAAGAAAACTTAATTGGTCGTGCTTTCGCGAACTTTGACTGGGTAATGAATAACACCACAGCTGGTTTTGATTATAAAGATCAAAAAATTACAGACGTTGTGAGTTATATCGGTACAGGGAAAAACCAGCAAAAAAGTTACGGTGTATTTGTTCAAAATGATACCCATATTAATGATGCACTGACCTTAACTCTAGGTGGCCGTTACGACGACTTTGATGACTTTGATGGTAAATCGACCGGTAAAGCCTATTTATCTTATGAACTTGCTGAAGGTGTTGTCTTAAAAGGTGGTGTTGGTCAAGCTTATAAAGTTCCGTCTCCAGCACAGTTAGATATCAATTACTCAATGATTTCATGTGGCGGTAGTTGTCACATTCGAGGTAATCCAGACCTAGAACCAGAAGAAAGTACCAACTACGAAGCATCTTTAATTGTAACCCGTCCAAACTGGAATGCTGGAGTTACAGTTTTCCAAAACGATGTGAAAAATCTCATTGAAGCCATTACCTTAAGTGATGGAGACCCGCGTTTAGTGGGTGATTTTAGAAAAATCTGGACTAATGTAAGCCGTGCAGAACTTAAAGGAGTTGAGCTTACAGGTGGTTACGACTTCACGGATAATCTAGGTGTTAAGGCAAATGCCACTTACCTCGATGCAAAAAATAAAACCACAGGTAAAGACTTAACTGAACGACCAGAATGGCTGGCTAATGGTTCAGTTTCTTGGGCACCAGTTGAAGACTTCCGTGTAAATGCAGGCGTAAGCTACGTTGGTAAACAAATGTACTCTGCAACTAAAGAGTTACCAGCCTATACCACTTATGATGTGACATTTACTTCACCACTTTCGCCACGTTTAACATTGGACTATGGTGTAAAAAACCTAACCGATGTTGATCTGGAAGATAAAAACAAAACCTTTAATACTAAACTCTATGGTCGCAATTACTTTGTAAAAGCGACTTATAGTTTCTAAGTTAAAACTAAGCACAAAGCCTATTCGTAGGGGAATAGGCTTTGTGTTTTATTAAACAAATATCCATAATTTTCAAACCAGTATAGACAAAATAATTTTAAGAATTTCTATACTTTCAACATTAAGGCTAATTAATCATGACGGCAACTTCAAAATCATTATTAAATGGACTACCCATAAAAAAATCAAGAATACAGGTTTTCGAAATTTTAAATCAAAATCCACAAGGCTTAAGCGCTGTGAGTATTTATGCGCAAATTAAAAATGAACATAAAATTACGCTTGGAACAATTTATCGAATCTTATCTGAATTTGAAAATCGTAAGCTCATCAAAAGGGTTTTCTTAGGAAAAAGTAAAAGTATTTATAAGATCAGAAAAGATAAAATGAGCTGTAATCTAATTTGTCTTAAAACTTCGGAAGCCTCTAGCTTTGAACATGAGAAAGTTAAGGAATTACTTCATGAAGTCATGGACATTATTTTTGCCAATACTGGATCAGACATTAGCAGTATTGAACTTAATCTCTATACAGAATAAAAAGTTTAAATAGAAAAAAGGACAGCCTAAACTGTCCTTTTTTATTAAATTTGCTATTTGATAACTTTAATTCGAGTAGTCGCTGGAATAATTAAAGGTGAATTCTTAGCTACATAGCTTTCAAGGGCATCAATATCCTGACCACCACCTACACGGTTTTGACCTTCTTTTAATACCGTAAAGTTGTCACCACCATCTGCCAAGAAGCTATTTACCGTCACGCGGTATATTTTACTGTCAACCAATGGTGAACCAGAGACCATGATGTTACTTGCTCGTGGTGAAACAGATGCATTTGCCGCATATTGATAAGTTAATTCTTTAGACGGCTGTAAAATTCTAGGTGAGTTTGCATTTGCACCAGACCATTGCTGTTCAATTACATCTCTAATTTGTTTGCCAGTTAAGCTCAAAGTCACAATAGAGTTACCAAAAGGTTGCACCGCAAAAACATCACCAAAGGTAATCTGATTACTACTGTTAATGAGTAGATCGGCACGGACACCACCTGGGTTCATTAAGGTAAAGTCAGAGCCTTGATTACTTGCTTTTAACGCAGCTGCTTGCTGAGCATCTGCAATCATAATACCGAGCGGACTTTCACCACTTTCGACTTGAGTACGATTTACTACTGCTGTTGCAGTTCCGACCACACGGCTTGAAATGGTGGTCACAGCTTGGCGATATTTATCTAAAATGGCTTCAATGCTTGGGGTTTTACTAAATTTTTGATAGAGATCGGTAAGGCTTACAGTGGTTGTACCAGACGTATAGGCCTCACTTTGTATAGGAACTTGTTTAGCGTCCTTCTTAATCACATCACCAGTTTTACCATCTAGCTCAACCTTGATGTCGGTAATGAGCGTGCCATATTGTCCAGCTGAGGTAAGTAAGAACGGTTTTGCCGGATTTTTGGTTGCATAGTCACAAATATAAGATTGGTGTGTGTGGCCTGAAACAACAATATCAACTGCTGGATTAAGCTTATCCAAAATTCCTAAAATCGGGCCGCTTAAGCCATCACATGTTTTTTCATTAAACTTCGTACTTGGCGCTGCGCCTTCATGTACCACCACTACAATTGCTTCAATTCCTTGTTTTTGTAACTCAGGAATCAATGCATTTACCGTATCGGCTTCATCACGAAACTCAACGTCTTTAATGCCGGCAGCAGAAACAATACTTGGCGTTGCTTTAAGGGTTAAACCAATAAATGCAACTGGAATTCCACCATAAGTTTTGACTTTATATGCAGGAAAGATCGTTTTGCTCGCATCATTCTTCATTGCTACGTTAGCAGCAAGGAAATCAAATTTTGCACCACTAAAGTTTTTATTAATTTGGCAAGGCGCCGTACTTGTGTATTGCTGACATCCACCGTTCTTTAAACGGCGTAATTCATCTGTACCACGGTCAAATTCATGGTTACCCACAGCATTAAAGTCAATTTGAATATCATTCATGACTTCAATGGTCGGTTCATCTAAAAATAAAGAAGAAGTGAGCGGAGAGGCGCTAATTAAATCACCCGCCGAAACCACAGCATTATTTGGATTTTCTGCTTTAAGTTTTTTAATCGCATCGGCAAAGTAACTCACTCCACCCACAGGAATACGAACAGATTGAGCAGCATCATTTGGATTTGGTGCTTCGACGTAACGCTTAGGTGGCTCAAGATTTCCGTGAAAGTCATTAAAAGCTAAAATATTTACGGTTTGATTGCTTCTTTGAGCAGGTGGTGCGGTGTCATTATCATCGTCATTACATCCAGCCAATAACGTTACTGCCAGAGAAAGTGTTGTTACTTTAAAAAGTGTTGTTAAATTTTTCATTTTTTTATCATTTGATCAATTAAGACGGATAAAAAATACGCTTTTAGTATGAATGTTTGATGAAAACTTCAATGAGCAAATATGTTCGAAATATTAAAATTTGGACAAAAAACACAATTATCGAACAATATCTTGGCTAGGGGTGGTCTACAAACCCAAATTTTTTATTTAGAATAAATTTTTAATGACCTTATAAGATTTAATCAAGTGATTCATTTCACGAGATTAATATGAACCGGAGATAATTTATGCAATGGACTAAACCAGCTTTTACTGATTTACGCATTGGTTTTGAAGTTACTATGTACTTCGAAGCACGTTAATTCAGTTTCATCCAAATATGTCATAAGCCCTAGTCTTGTTCTAGGGCTTATCTCTTTCTAATAAGATATTAATTTTATGTATATTTATGTTTTAGGTTCAGCTGCCGGAGGCGGATTCCCGCAGTGGAATTGTAATTGCCCGAATTGTCATGGTGTACGCACAGGTTCAATCCAAGCCAAAGCTCGTACTCAATCATCAATTGCTGTTTCTGAAAATGGAACAGACTGGGTTTTATTAAACGCATCACCTGATATCCGCCAGCAACTTTTCGAATTTAAAGCAGCACAACCCGCGCGTAAATTGCGTGATACCGGAATAACAAGCGTTATTTTAATGGACAGTCAGTTAGACCATACGACTGGGCTTTTAACCTTACGTGAAGGTTGTCCAATGAATGTATGGTGTACAGAAATGGTCCACCAAGATTTAACGAGCGGCTTTCCAGTATTTAATATGCTTAAACACTGGAATGGTGGTCTTCAATACAATGAAATTAATCCTAAACAAGCCTTTAAAATTGATGGTTTCGAAAATTTAGAATTTTTGCCTTTAATTATTAAAAGTGCTGCACCACCATATTCACCACATCGACATGACCCACATGACGGCGACAATATTGCTTTAATTATCAAAGATCATAAGACACAAAAGCAGTTATTCTATGCACCGGGTCTTGGAAAAATTGACGATCAAATCATGCAGATTATGCAGAGTTCAGACTGCGTCATGATTGATGGTACGCTTTGGACAGACGATGAAATGCAACAAACAGGGGTTGGAACTAAAACTGGCCGTGAAATGGGGCATTTATATATTAGTGGTGAAGGTGGTTCACTGTCTTATTTAAATCAGCTGAGTACACCTAAAAAAGTGCTGATTCATATTAACAATACCAATCCAATTTTAAATGAAAACTCTAGCCAGTTTGCTGAGCTTAAAGCAAATGGTGTAGAGGTTGCCTATGACGGCATGCAGATTGAACTCTAAGGTGAAACATGACTCAAACACCTGAAGCTTTAACGACTGAACAATTCAAACAAGCCATTATCGATAAAGGCCAGTATTATCATATCTATCATCCATTTCACGTGATGATGTATGAAGGTAAAGCCACCCAGCAACAAATTCAGGCTTGGGTTGCAAACCGATATTACTATCAAATTAATATTCCGCTTAAAGATGCGGCCATTATGGCAAATTGCCCCGACCAGCGAGTCCGTCAAGAATGGATTCAACGCATGATCGATCAAGATGGTGAATATCCAGATGGCGGTGGCCGAGAAGCATGGTTGCGCTTAGCCGAAGCTGTAGGCTTAAGTCGTGAACAAGTTATTTCTGAAGAACTAGTATTACCAGGTGTTCGCTTTGCAGTAGATGCCTATGTGAACTTTGCACGCCGTGCTTCGTGGCGTGAAGCAGCAAGCAGTTCTTTAACTGAACTTTTTGCTCCACAAATTCATCAATCACGACTTGATTCATGGCCGCAGCATTACCCATGGATTGATGATAAAGGCTATGAGTATTTCCGTTCTCGTTTAAGTCAGGCACGCCGTGATGTTGAACATGGTTTAACGATTACGCTTGATTCATTTACGACTCATGAACAACAAGAACGAATGCTTGAAATATTACAGTTTAAACTGGATATTTTATGGAGCATTTTAGATGCTTTAACACTTGCACATGTTCACAATGAAGCACCATATCACACTGTGACAAGCAAACGAGCTTGGCACAAAGGACTATTTAAATGAATAAAGAGCAGTTTGATTTAAACCTTGTGCCAACATGGCGACAAGGTTACCGTTTTCAGTTCGAGCCAGCTCAAAATAGTTTTGTGATTTTGTATCCTGAAGGCATGATCAAGTTAAATGAAAGTGCAGGTGCAATCGGGCAATATATTGATGGGCAGCAAAATGTTTCAGCAATTATTGCCCAGTTAAAGCAAAAATTTGGTGATATTGCTGAGATTGATCAAGATGTAGTGGATTACATGCTCGTCGCAAAGCAACAACACTGGATTGATTTAATATGACAGAAGGTGTTGGCCTACCTTTATGGTTATTAGCGGAACTGACTTATCGATGTCCGCTACAATGCCCATATTGCTCAAACCCATTGGACTATGCTCAGCATAAAAATGAGCTGACCACCCAAGAGTGGTTTGATGTTTTTGATCAGGCCCGTCAGATGGGTGCTGTTCAACTCGGTTTCTCTGGCGGTGAACCATTGGTACGTCAGGATTTAGAACAACTCGTTGCACATGCTCATCAACAAGGGTTTTATACCAACTTGATTACCTCCGGCATGGGGCTTACTGAACAACGTATTGCTGATTTAAAACAAGCGGGTTTAGACCACATTCAAGTGAGCTTCCAAGCGAGTGACCCTGTAGTAAATGATGCTTTGGCAGGTTCAAAGCATGCTTTTGAACAAAAGTATGAAATGTGCCGGCTGGTTAAGAAATATGATTACCCAATGGTGCTTAACTTTGTTATTCATCGACATAACATTGACCAGATTGAACAAATTATTGAACTTTGCCTTGAACTGAATGCCGATACAGTCGAGCTAGCAATTTGTCAGTTTTACGGTTGGGCTTTTTTAAATCGCCAAGGTTTATTACCCACACAAGAGCAACTGATACGTGCAGAACGAATTACCAATGAATATCGAGAAAAATTAAAAGCGCAAAATCATCCTTGCAAACTCATTTTTGTAGTGCCTGATTATTATGAAGAGCGACCGAAAGCCTGTATGAATGGCTGGGGTAAAATCTTCTTTACAGTTGCTCCAGATGGTATGGCACTGCCTTGCCATGCAGCACGACAATTGCCAATTTCATTTCCAAATGTCCGCGAACATAAATTGTCAGATATTTGGTACAAATCAACTGGTTTTAATCATTTCCGTGGTGATGCATGGATGCCAGAAGGGTGTCGTAGTTGCCCAGATAAAGATCGTGACTTTGGTGGATGTCGGTGTCAGGCCTATATGTTGACTGGAGACGCGGCTAACGCCGATCCTGTATGTGGGAAATCGTCGTATCATCAAATGATTGAACAAGCACGTACAGAAAGTCAGTTGGCTGCACCACTGCAAAATTTAGTATTCCGTAATAGTAGAAACTCTAAATCTTTAAGCGCCACACAAAATATTCCAGTCCACACGCTTACAGACATATAGCAAGTAATAGGAATGCTCATGAAGCCTAGCCATATTCAAGTCTTTGATGGGCATAATGATGCTTTAACACGCTTATGGCTAAGTGACCATCCAGATCCTGTACATGGTTTTATTCATGAACGCTTAGCTGGTCATCTTGATCTAAAACGCTGTCAAGAAGCTGGTTTTATGGGAGGAATGTTTGCGATTTTTTTACCTCCATACAGCTATGTGCAACAGCATCATCCTAATAAGCTATTTGATCAAAATGCTTCTGATTTTACCCAACAGCAAATTGAACAAATTTGCTTGGAACAACTCGATTTAGCACATCAACTCGCTCAGCATTCTAAAAATATTAAAATTTGCACATCGGTTCAAAATATTCAGGATTGCCGAGCAGAGCAAAAGTTAGCAATTGTGTTGCATATGGAAGGTGCTGAAGCTTTACAACACAACTCAGATTTACTCGATGTATTTTATGAAAGAGGCCTGCGTAGTATTGGCCCACTCTGGAATAGACCGAGTCGTTTTGGACATGGTTTAAATGCCAAGTTTCCTCATTCACCCGACACCGGAGCAGGTCTTACCAGTGATGGCAAAAACTTTATAAAACGCTGTGCCGATAAAAAGATGGTAATTGATGTTTCACACATGAATGAACAAGCTTTTTGGAATACAGTAGATATATTGCAGCAGCCTATTGTAGCAACGCACTCAAATGCGCACGCTTTATGTGCTCAAGCACGCAACTTAACTGACTCGCAGCTCAAAGCAATACGGGAAAGTAAAGGTATGGTGGGAGTAAATTTCGATGTCGCGTTTATACGATCTGATGGACAACGCAATGCAGATACGCCCATCGATGTAATTTTAGAACATTTAGAATATTTAATGGATCATTTGGGCGAGGAACATGTCGGTTTTGGTTCCGACTTTGACGGCGCCCTCATTGGCACTGAGCTTGAAGATGTAACGGGCCTACATCGCTTAATTGAGCGTATGCAACAGCGTGGTTACTCTCATACCTTGATTGAAAATATATGTATGAATAATTGGGTGAGGGTGCTTAATAGAATTTTTGGTCAATAATGAATGACTAAACAGAGTTAATCTACAGAATCATAACTGTTTTTTTATTGGCCGAAATGACTAAAAAAAACACAAATAGTTTAATTGTCAACCATTCGGTATATTCACTACACTCAACCTTACTGAATGTAATAACATTTGGTATTTCAGGTCTTTTGTGGTTTTCACATTACCCATTTCTTCATGAGAAGTAGAAATGGGTTTTTTCTTATCTCAAACAAATAAATGTGATATCCGTCACAAGAATCACTAATTATTGGTATAACCACTCAACTCCATCTTGACTAAAACTTCAGCATTAAATACATTTGTAGTGTATTAAAGATAATAAGATTGCTTAAAAGCAATTCATAATACTGCTTAATCCTGAAATACAGTAAAAAGCCTATTCAAAATATGGAATAGGCTTTTTGCTTTGTATCAAAATTTATTTTTTAACTATTACACTATTCAATTAACATAAAAATTAAATACCTTACAAAAGCGGAGCAAATGAAAGCCGTTAAATAACAAATTATGTGCTATTAATTTAAGCTGATTTCTAAAAAGTTAACTCCGTCAATCGAAGAGGTGCAAAATGTTAAAGTCAATTTTAGTGATAGGAACAGGTATTGCGATTGGAATGTGTGTGTACAAGAAGAAGCAAAAGAACAGTAAGAGTTTTAACACAGATAGCGATAGTGACTCAGTGACTAGTAAAGACAGAGCCCAAAATCAAGATGATGGCTCACTTGATAACGCTGTACAAGTTTAAAATTAAATAAAAAAGGGTTCAGATAATGAACCCTTTAATTTTTATTAAAACTCATTATTATTTTGAATAGATTAACTTAAAGATAATATTTAAATTAAATAATTACTCAACTATTCATTTAATTATTACAAAAGTATGATTAAAACAAAAAAAACACTTTCATTATTAAAATTTACATATTGTATCAGTGGAATCTTTATTATTAGCGATGCGGATAATAAAAAAGGAGACTAGAATGTCAAAGCGCCATATTTTAAAAGAAGTAAATGCCAAAAGTATGTGTGGTATGGAAATTGTAGTTGAACAAATTTATGAAAATATTTATGAAAAAAACTTTGTCCAAGCTGAACAAGAGCAAAGCTGGTTACCACTTTCTAAAATTGTGATTTCGGATAAAGTCATTAATTTAGATCCAGATAACAGTTTTGCTCACCCAAGAACAGGTAAGGTCTTCAAAGTTTTGAACTCTTAATAAGTTTGAGTTCATTAGCTCACTTACAGGTTATAAATGATTGAGGTGATTCCTACAGAGGTATTGCCTCAATGTCTTTTACCCAGAGCTGGTTTTCTTCCATTAACGCTTTAATTAAGAGAATTGCATTTCATGACTCGTGATTAACTAAAAAATAGGTTAATTTATGTATAAAGTTTTTAAGTAAACACTGATTTTTTATGATAATTGAGATAGAAACACATCCACTAGAACCCTTTTTACCTGAAAATGCGCGTTTACTCATGTTAGGTAGCTTTCCACCACCGCGTAATAAATGGAAGATGGATTTTTACTATCCAAATTTTCAAAATGACATGTGGCGAATTTTTGGTTTAATTTTTTTCCAAGATAAAACTTACTTTTTAAGTGAGAACCAAAAAAATTTTAATGAAGAACGTATCCGAAATTTCTTAATTGAAACAGGTATTGCAATCTTTGACACGGCTTACCAAATTAAACGGCTAAAGGGGAATGCCGCAGATAAATTTCTGGAAATCGTAACGCCAACAGATCTCACTGTTTTGCTTCAGCAGATTCCTCTATGTCAGACCATCATGACCACTGGTGATAAAGCAACTGACACCTTAATTTCAGTTTTACCCGAGAACACTGAAAAACCACTTATAGGGACATCTACATCGACTTACTTTGCAGGAAGGGATATTCATTTATATCGCTTACCATCTTCTTCTAGAGCTTATCCATTGGCGCTAGAGAAAAAAGCTGAGGCTTATCAAAAATTCTTTAAAGAGATTGGGATTTTATAATCAGAGTTGAAGTCTCTTACATCATCCATTCAACTGGCAAATATGAAACGGCTTTAATCATTGTACGTTGGAAAAGACTCGTATCTGGGTCTTTTTCATATTCAACAACTTGTCCATTTGACTGATAATCTAACCAAATAATTTTACCTTCACTGTTTAACTTAAGCTGGTAAGCGACTTGAGGTAAATGCTGATCGAGCATGACCGAAATTTGTGCTTGTAATTGACTCGATTCAATAACAAGACCAACCTCAGTATTTAAGTAAGTTGAACGTGGATCAAAGTTAAAAGAACCAATAAACACTTTACCGTCTACATCAAAAAATTTGGCATGTAAGCTCGATTTATTTTTACCTTTTGCTGGAATCACACTCCCAGTTACCACTTCATACCATGTTCTACGTCTGCGTTCTAAAAATGGCTTAAACTCAAATAGTTCTACACCACTTTTCAGCATTTCAACCCGATATTGACTATAAAAAGCATGCACAATAGCCACATCATTTGCAGCAAAAGAGTTCGTTAAAACCCTAACTTTAACGCCTTGCACTTTTAACTGTTTTAAATAATAAGCGCCTTGTTGGGTAGGAACAAAATAAGCTGAAGCCAATTCGATGTGCTGCTTTGGTTCACCCATAATGGCCATAACTTGCCCATACAGCATCTCTTCTTTAGAGGCTATTCCTAATATCTTTTTCGGTGAGTCTGCAACAAAATATGCTTTTGACCATTGAATTGGATAATGCTCTAGAAGTTCTTTTAAATAAGTTTGAGCATCGTAAAGTTTATCTTCGGTTTGAGTATGATTTTCACTTTCATGAAGCAAATCATGATAATGCTGTCGTAAAGATTGCAAGTGGTGGACAGCGCAAGTCCCGACCAGATTGGTCGCATCTTGGCTTAACTCACTTTGCCAGAAATCATTAAAAACTTCTTGAGCATGCTGGACTGTATGCCCATAAAATAGGATATCTAGATCTGTAAACTGAAACTTACTGCTTGCATCAAAATATTCACTACTGATGTTACGACCGCCAGTTACAGCAATCACGCCATCTGCAATAATTAATTTATTATGCATACGATGGTTTACTTTCTTGAACCGGAAAATATAGTCCAAAATTCTTACATATCTAAATTTGTATGGATTAAATAAACGAATTTCAAAGTTAGGATGGTGTAGAAGGCTTCTTAGAACACCATCAAGTTTTACTCCATTTTGATCGTCAATGAGCAACCGAACTTTTACCCCACGATCTGCCGCCGTTAATAACTCGTGCAGCATTAAGTTTCCAACAAAATCATTTGTCCAAATATAATATTGTAAATCGATTTTTTCTTTTGCATTTCTAATCAAATACATACGAGAAGCGATACTGATAAAAGCATCATCTAATGCTACAAAAGCAGTTAATCCTTGTTTAGTTTTTTCTGTAGCTTGTTCATCATTTAACCAATTAAAGCTATTTGTCACTGTATCATTCTCATCAGGGTCGTATGTATCGTTATACGAAGGTGTATTTGTAAAGCCCCAGGCATTTAATGCCATACTACTGTACTGCTGATAGAGTTGATTAATCATGTAAGCTTTTAAGTCGCATCCAAGATAAGCACATCACAGCATTTTTATATTCAATTTATATGTCAAAATTCATATTAAACGGTATAAATGCATTCTGCCAAGCCTCAACTTTAGCAATTTCTTATATTCATAGGCACTTCTAAGAGAGCATATTCATTTAAGCATATAAAGTTAAATTTAACCTTTTTAAGGCTAGTGCTATATTCAATATTATTTTCTAAGGATGCTCGAGATGAGCCATGTAGGTTCTTGCTTATGCAGTGAAGTTAAATTTTCTGTCATTAGCGAAATAAATACCATCTACCATTGCCACTGTAGTCTATGCCGTAAACAAACCGGAACAGGAGCCAATGCAGCAACTTTAGTGAGTCAGGATAAATTTGAATGGTTATCAGGTTTAGAATTTGTTCGTACTTATAAAAAAGAAACAGGTTTCACATCTTCATTTTGTAGTAAATGTGGATCGCCTGTACCTAATTTGGTAGGAACTACTCATTTTATGTGGATACCATTAGGTCTATTAGACAAAGACATTCAGGTTCTAAAGAAGCTTAATTTTTGTATAGTTTCAAAGACAAACTGGGCAAATACCATAATTGCAGATCAATCTTATAATCAGCTTCCAACTTTAGATGAGCTAAAAATATTTTTTGATTAGAATAAATTTTTATCTAAAAACGAGACTCAGTTTGCATTAATTTTAATTTTTTCGGATGGTTATGCTTACAGGTTTCACAAAAAAACACTAATTACAATTGGCAGCACAATAATTACATTAGAAAACATGATATCTATCATACTTCCTTAAAGGACTGAGTGAGTAACCTGACAATAAAAGGGAGAAAATAAAATGCCACAATATTTAATCATTGCTGAGAATGTGTATAAAAAGATTGAGGACAAAAATTTATTTTCAGAAAGCTCAGCAGAGAACTTAAATCAGTTGGTTGGCGTAATCCGCAAAGAAATTAAAGGAACCAAGTTTAAACTTAAATATAATTTTATAGATTTTGAAGAGTGCTTAACCAAGCCATTAGAAGAGTGTGCAATTAAGTTGGATATGAGCCTCATGCCCAACCATAAAAATAAAGATGAATATATACTTTGGCTCGCGGGCTTTATTGAAAGAATTACAACAGGAGGAGAGGCCAAGCTTCCACCGATCTCAAAATTTATTCCCCCTGACTTTAAGTTTAACTATGACGAACCTACTAAAGTGTCATCATCGACAAGTGATGATGGGGAGATGATTATTAATTATTTCAAATCAGATGCCTTTACTAAAATTATAAAAGAAGAAAAATAAGTTCAAAAAATATAGAAGTGATCGTCCACTACACTTCTATATGTCGCTGTAAATTCAGCAACCGCCTTCTGGGGCGGTTTTTTAATGGTGATTTAATGGTGATTTAATGGTGATTTTTAAAGTATTTAATATTTTAGAAATATAAAAATTCTTAAATATAACTTTTAGCTGTCATTAAAATACCTAGCAATTTAATCAGAATATAAATCAAACCAAATCACATTCTAAAAAAATGGTTGATTGTTGGAAAACAACTTGTCAATTAAAATCTAAGAAATAGCAACAATTTAATAAAAATTATAATTTTATTTTTATAACTTCAGCTTTATACTTCTATTTAATAAATAACTAATAAGGAGATAAAAATGCCAAAATACTTATTATTAGCCGAAAAAATTAATAAAAACATTAAAAACAAACATTCAAATAATTACTTTAAAGACTTAAATAGTCTAATTATAGAAATTGAAAAAGCCATTTCTGGCACAGAATTGAAATTTTTATATAACTTTGTGAACTTCAATGGTGCCGTTGTTAGCGTGCAAAGTGAATTACCCATTAAAGTAGATATGAGTTTGATTCCCAAACACAAAAATGAAGATGACTTTATTTTGTGGTTAGCAGATTTCATTGATCGAATCACCATAGATACTAGCAAACAAGTCGTCAAATAAGAAAGTTGCTCCTAGTAAGACACGATCACTTAATAACGTATTTAAGGTTCTTGTCTAGGGGCTGAATTCATATCATGTCGAACTCTGCTTATATTTTCATAAATGACCTTACGCATTCTGTTTACTGCACCTAATGGCTTATGTTCAAGTAAAGCATGCCACGGCGTAAAAGAAAGGTTTTCACAGAACTGGTTTTGTTCAGGTCTATCAAAGTTTTGCTTTGGAATGTGAATAGTTGCTACTTGATAAAAGGGAGCTGCTTTTTCATCCCATTCTGTCATCGCATCTTCTACTAGCATTTTACTTGAAGTTCTCGGCTGAATAAGGAACTCCATACAGGCGTCATTATTTTGCAAAGTATTTTTTAAAGCTTCTCTTAAAAAATCATGACTCGGGTTTTTAGGTAGATTATTTGATGTTACCGAACAAGCACGTACTGAATATTTAACTGCTTGCCGATCTTTGCCCAGTCCTAATTGATACGGAACCATAGACCAGTAACGTGCATAGAGTGGGTTTGCAATTTGTGAGTTACGTGCTCCCAGTGCATTCATGGTTCCCTTAAAACCTAAGGCAAAAGGAATATGAAGTTTTCTGATCATATTGTGGCTATTCACATCATTCATAAAAGAAAGATATCTTTTTGCATCATTGGCAAAAAAGACAGGGTGATTAATCATAATAAAATCTTGAGTAGTTGCTTGTTTTTCACTTTCTAAAATTTTATCTCCAGATACACCTAAAAATTTTATGGCGATTCCTCGTGCATCTTTGTCAATGTCGGCACTAGTGGCATCATTTGAGGCATTTGAAAAACGAATCCATGCTTGATAAGTTTGGTCAGGGACAAAAACGCCTTTAGCAAATTGAGCAGGTATATTTTTTGAGACATGAAACTCGGCTCGCACACACCCATGTGCTTTAGGATGTGCATCACGTAAAGCATTTCCCGCCGTATAGTTTTCACGAATTGACTTTTCAATGACTTGAGCTATGTTCTGCGCTAACGCTTCCTCATTAGGCTGTAAATTTTCCCCTAAAACTGTATCAGCTTCTGGATAGGCGATACTTTCTGAAGATGTCTTTATTGGTATGGTTCTTTGGGAATGTAAAGTTTCACTACAACCTGTGATTGCAAACACAAGAGGAGTAAATACAAACAACACCCTAAAATGTATAGGCTGTATAAAATTTGACATTTATTATCTCCTGAGTGCACAAATATTTTAGGATAATATTAAGTTTACTTGTTTAACTTTATTTTGAGCTTTATAAAAAATATTAACTGTAAATAATTTAAACCTCATTGTTACTTATCTGAACAATAAAATAAAAATTATTATTTAATATAAAACCTCTTAATACATTAAGAGAATGACGACATGATAACTAACTCACAAAATGTACAAAATAATTCTAATACATCACCACATCCAATCACTCAAAATACACTTATTGATCGGTTTAGTCCTATCTATTGGAGAATAGACGGCCCACAAACGATGTCTTTTGCTATTACGAATTATGGAAATGGTTTTGAAGCATCTTTTAGAGCACGGATGGCAAATGATCTGGTAGGAATTAGTTGGGATTCTAATGATACTAAAGACCATAAATTTTTAGCGTATCAAACCAAATATAGCTATGCAGGAGTGGTTTGGGACTTCGATATTGAGTTATCTGCCACGATGCCAGTGCTTAACAATCCAACTTTAACGCCCACTTTAACGGTGTACTATAATGAAAATGGTGTAGATAAAGTTGCATATGTTGTCTTATTTAGATACGCAAATAATCCTTCATCTCGTACAGCACATATTCATATTAACTGGGATACAGTAAAAGCTGGCTTTTCTGCTACAGATAGCTTTCCGGTGACTAACATTCAACGGATTTCATTTTCCGGTTTCACGAGCCATTATAATAGCCAATCAGCCCTACCTTTAAGCCAGCCCGAAGATGGCTACATTCGTCTGACCAATTCAGTTGTAACTGGCGCAAATGCAAAGTTAAATTTGAGCCGTGTGGTTGTACCTCAGCATAGCTATGGCATCTGTACAAGCTATGATGACCACTATGATTTAAACCCCCAGCGCTTAGTCAATAATATGGTCGCTTTGGGATATCAAGGTTTGGTTAATCACTATTGTGGCATGTCGCATTATCCTGAAATGACATGGAAAAGTGATATTAATAAATGGCAAATACCAGATACGTTAGTAACAGGTGAATCGGTCGTTAACTCATGTACGCGTAAATGGCATGAGAAATATGCTCAGGCTTTACATAGCGCCAGTCTGCAACCCATCTTTGGGGTAAGTTTTGAAATGTATTCCTTAGGAGCCAACGAGTTTTGGGCACAGCGTGACTGGAACAGTAATTTGGGTAAAACAGGCTACCAACCACCGAGTTATTTTTTTAGTTTAAGTCATCAAAATGCTTTGGCATATCTACATAAAGTCTTTATTGAGTTTGCAGATGCAATGGTTGTTGGAGGATGTGATGTAAACATGCAGATTGGTGAACCTTGGTGGTGGTATAACACCGATACGAATCTACCTTGTGTATATGACTATCCAACAAAACTAGCCTTTAATGCAGATACAGGTCTATATGCACCAGATTTGGGTACAATTTATGAAGCAATGAATAAAACAGGAACGCCGTATGATGAGTTTAAAACATGGCTCCGAAATAAATTAGGTCAAACCTGCCAAGATATTCGCACTGTTATCAAAGCAAAATACTCCACTGCCAAAGTTAGCCCACTTATTTTCTTTCCTTCTATTCAATCTCCAATTCAGACTTTAGCCACTTATATTAACTATCCAAGCCAACATTACTCATATCCTAATTTTGATTACATGATGACAGAAGCTTATGACTGGCTATTGGAAGCTCGTTTAGACTTGGCACATCAGGCAGTTTCCCAAATACCAATACAAGGGCTAGGCTATCCTGCAAATAAAGTCGTTTACCTATCAGGTTTCGTCCCTGATGCATCTATTGCTTACATTTATGGATTTGATAAGACCAAACCTTATCGAACACCCATTTGGCAACGAATTTTTGGTGACATGAAAAACAATGTTTCTTTGGGTTTAATGAAGCAATTTATTTGGGCCTATCCACAAGTTATGTTTGATTCAATTACGATCGATACGACTCAAGCTCCAAATGGCTTCTTTGTTGAAAATACGCTTTATTCGCCAATTAGCGATAACACACCATATCCACCAGATATTTACCTATAAGTAAATATAAACCCTTTATAAGATAAGTGATTTGATAAGAAACCTCTTCAAGTAAGAGGTTTTCTTCTTTTTGAAACTGAAGCTTGCTTAGACGTACCTGACTGGCTATGCTGTGATGGATTGTCATGAAAGCCAATTTTAATTTAAGCAAAATTAAGCCCTTGTATTACTGTTACATAATCTATTTTGCTCGACTATAAATACCGAATGATTTAAAGGAAACCCAAAGATGAAATCTCGTGCAGCTGTCGCCTTTGCTCCAGGAAAACCTTTAGAAATTGTTGAAGTTGATGTTGCACCACCTCAAGCAGGTGAAGTTTTAATAAAAATTACCCATACAGGGGTATGTCATACCGATGCTTTTACATTATCTGGTGATGATCCAGAAGGTGTTTTCCCTGCAATTTTAGGTCATGAAGGAGCAGGTGTGGTAGTTGAAGTGGGTGAGGGCGTAACAAGCGTTCGGCCAGGGGATCATGTGATTCCACTTTATACAGCTGAATGTAAAGAATGCTTATTCTGTAAATCTGGGAAAACCAACTTGTGTGTTGCAGTACGCGCTACTCAAGGTAAAGGTGTAATGCCGGATGGAACCACACGTTTTTCTTATAATGGTGAACCAATTTACCATTACATGGGTTGTTCAACTTTTAGTGAATATACGGTAGTTGCAGAAGTATCTTTAGCAAAAATCAATCCTGAAGCGAATCATGAACAAGTATGTTTACTTGGATGTGGTGTGACTACGGGTATTGGCGCCGTGCATAACACGGCTAAAGTACAAGAAGGTGATTCTGTTGCTGTATTTGGCTTAGGTGGTATTGGTTTGGCTGTTGTACAAGGTGCACGTCAAGCAAAGGCTGGACAAATTATTGTGGTAGACACAAACCCAGATAAATTTGAACTTGCTAAGCAATTTGGTGCTACAGATTTCTTAAACCCTAAAGATTACGATAAACCAATTCAACAAGTCATTGTAGAAATGACAGGCTGGGGCGTAGATCACTCATTTGAATGTATTGGTAACGTCAATGTTATGCGCTCGGCTCTAGAATGTGCACATCGTGGTTGGGGACAATCCGTTATTATTGGTGTTGCTGGTGCAGGTCAAGAAATTTCGACTCGTCCATTCCAGCTAGTTACAGGCCGTAAATGGTTAGGTACCGCTTTTGGTGGGGTAAAAGGCCGCTCACAACTTCCAAAAATGGTCGAAGATGCTATGAAAGGTGAGATTCAACTTGAACCATTTGTAACGCATACCATGCCACTACAAGACATTAACACTGCTTTTGATTTAATGCATGAAGGTAAATCAATTCGTACCGTCATTCATTTCTAAAAAAAGAAAAAGGGCTGTGATTCAGCCCTTTTTACGACTTATAGTTTTATATCTTAAATGGCATTGCCGCACATGTCAGTTGTACCCTGAGGATAGCTAAATTGTAGCGCATTACGGTCAGTAATGAGTTCATTAGAAAAATCTTTCCCAAATAATTGTTGAGAATAAATTGATATACCACTTAAAACAGAAAAACTTATATTTTCAAGTGGAGCAGGTAATGTAGTTTTATAACCTTGATCAACCCCATTAAAAATGAAACCGACCTGCCCAGTATTCTGGTTAATATAGATACCTAAACGTTGATATTCCTTTATATTATTTGTCATATTCTGACTTTTGAAGTAGGGATTATCAGGTCCGCTATTATCACTAAGTCGGTAATCTACAGAATAGCTTAATCTAGGGGGATTCTCACCAAAATCTGGATCATAAGTCCCCATATCAAACCAATAGTTGGATCTAACTGTGTAACCATTATTTGTTACACCTATAAAACCAATATTAGAAATATAAGAAGAGTTACCAAATGATGAGTTGCCAAGAGCTGATGTTGGCACTTTAAGCTCCATTTCTAATGCGATAATACCTGTGTGAGGTATCGTTAAATCACCAATTTCATTAGTCGAATTAACACTAGCTTTACTTTTAGCTACATAATCTACGTAGCCATACTCACTTTCTAGCCTAGGTTCCACTGTAAAACTAAATTTTTGACCATTTATCGATGGGAATATTTTTTTAGGAAAATCAGGGTATTCTTTATTCCAAAGTTCATAATCTTCTTGAGTCGAGTCAAAATTATATTTGCAGACTGGGGCAGAAGAATTAAGGGAGTTAGTGTGGGCCAAGAGCATTTGAGGTGCTAATTTCTCATTCTTTGAAGTTGATGAAAAGTTTTTAGATGCTACTTTTTGGCTAGATTCATCACGCGGTCTGATACTCGTATTATCAGAAGATACTTCATACATTGCCCAACATAATGTAATTGCACTAACAGCCACTAAACCTATTTTTTTCATAAATATTCCTATCGGGTTAAGTATTAAATTTTTAGAAAGTAGCGATAAAGTAAAACTTATTATTAATTTTTAACTATTTGAAATTATTAGTTTTATAAACTATTGAATATGATTAATCATATTCAATAGTTACAGTAGCCATTGCACGTACTTTACCAGCAGTCACTTTTGCTGCTGTTTGATAGTAGCGAGCAGTCATCGGTACGTTATATTGAAGTGTCTGGTTAGAAGACAATGTACCTAAGGCTAATTTGTCACCTTTTTTAATGACTTGATTTTTATTTTGGTAATTCCAGAGTAATTGTACGCCCACACCATTAGCTTTTTCAGAAGCAGCAGCTGTATTTGTTAAAACCTGATTGTTTGTGCCGTCTTGTGTAAAGTCGTAAGTTAAACTAATAAGGTTTTTCTCTTCGTAGCCAGTAGGGTTGACACCACCATTACATAGGATATTCATATCAAAGGTTTGTTCACCTTGAGTAGAACCAACACCTTTGAAGCCAGCCTTTGTAACAGTTGGAAGTTGTACAACTTTATTAATATTACCTTGGATTTCACATGAAGATGATGCAATCGTAATCGCATTAGCATTGACAGTACTTGTTAAGAAAGGTTGATTTGGAAAACCGCGGACATAATAGCTACTATATCTACCTGGTACTAACGTTCCAGAGCCAGTTTGTGGGGCAATTTTAATAATTTCCACCACAAAATAACCAGATCCTAAATAACGAGTACCAGATATTCCACCACGTACATAAGGATAATAACCCGAGAAATTCGTATTATTGTCTGCTTCACGATAGAGGCGAATACCAATGCCGGGAATGTTCGTGGTATAGATGCTATTGCCTAAAGAACTTAAAGGGTAAGCTTGGGTTAATTCAGCAATTACTGTATCGTAATTATCGCAAAGGCGTGCTTCAGTGTTAGTACGGTTAATAGGAAAAGTCGCTTTTCTTAAAACTGCACCGACTTGATCACTAGGGCGCACAACAACACGCCCTACAGACATAAGGACATCATTCGCTTGATAATCATAGATACGACATGCAGCATTAGCTTCACCATATACACCAAGGCCAGCCGTAAATAAGAAACCTGTTAATAATATTCTTTTCATTTGCAGACAGCCTCAGTCATTACCATGCTTTGTTGCTTATTTTGCAACTGATTACTAATGTTGTACTCAACAGAACAACGTTCATTGCTTTCATCACCCCATTTCACATAGAGACGATCTTGAGCAAGTGGAGTACGTAAGTAAATCATACTACCTTGTGCAACAATACCAACAGCTTCATCTTTCTGATTAAAGACTTGAGCTGCAAACGGTAAGCTGTTGCCATCTACAGTTTTACTATTAATATAAACCGCATAACCAGTTTTAGTTGCAAAATCTACTTTAGCAATTGCGCCAGCAAAAGGTGCAATTCGTTGACTTGTTTCTTCAAGTTCTACTTCGCTCGACATTTCTTGTGGGTCAAGAGTAATGTCATTAAGACGGTACGGAGTAACATAAGGTACTACGGCATAACCCGCTTTATTCACGCTTAAACCAACGGCATTATTAACTTTTGCACCGGCAGCTTCTGGCGCATGCACAAGTACCATCGTTTGGCCTTGTTCAGGTCCAAATAAAATACCTTCTGAGTGTGCAACCACACTACCAGTTAAGCTAACCATTGCTTGTTGGTAAGAATCAGCCACACTATAAGAACCACCAACAGTTGTATAGTTAGTACGATAACGACCATTTACGTTAAATGATGGATTCGCATAATCCTGATGCGACATTGAAGCGCCGTAACTAAAGCGATCTCCAACCATTCCACTTGCACCAACAGTACGGCTGTCTTCAGAAGCAGTAACGTTGACGTTAACTGAATTCTTTTTGAAATCAATCGGGAACGATAATGTCATTAAATATTCAGTATCGTGTGTTTGATTCGTTGAGCCATACTCAACTTTACGGTTAATGGCCGATACACCATAAGTTAAGCCATGGAAATTATTACTATAGCCAAGCTGATATTGTTTAGTACTTTCGCTACGGTTCCAATAGTCAACCCACGAACCCACTACGTAGAAGTTACCCCAACCTTCAGGTAACCCTTGGTTTAAGGTAATTTGGAATTCACTACGTTGGCGACCAGCAGAGTAGGTATTAATGCCTTTTTCTTCAAAGTCACGGATCAGTAGAGCATCACGTAATTTGTAGAAATTCTCTGTTGAGTAACGATAAGCTGCTAGTGTTAAGTTTGTGTTGGTTGGAGTAATTAACTTACTATAACTTAAACGGAAACTCTGACCTGACTGTGATGACTGTTTTTCAAATTCAGCTTCAGAATGTGTAACGTCAAATGCAATCGCACCAATTGGTGTAGCAAAAGCAGCACCCAACAATACAGCGGCATAATTTTCCGTTGCTTGTATGCCTGTATAGCCTGTTAGGTAGTTGTTAATACCTTGTTGGTATTTACCTTGAACAATCCAAGGATCAAGATCAATGTCTGGATCACGGAACTGACCTACAGTTAAAGAATAACGATTCATACCAGGGCGTAACATCTGCACAACAGATGCATAAGGCACAGCAAATTTCTGTATTTCACCATTCGCTTCAATAACAGTAACTTCAATTTCACCACCAAAACCAGTAGGGTAAAGGTCATTAATTTCAAAGTTACCTGGCGCTACAGTGGTTTGATAGATAAGTTGGCCTTGTTGACGAACTTCAATTTTCGCATTGGTTTTAGCATTACCACGAATACGCGGAGCATAACCAAGCATACTATTCGGCAGCATTCGATCATCGCTTGAGAAGTCAATACCACGATAGCCATAAGAGTCAAATACTTCGCCGTTTGTAAAGCTATCCCCAAGTGTTAAAACACCACGATATTTCGGGAATGCACGTTGCAAGTAAGTACTTGTTTCTTCGTAACTTGATTTAGATTGATTTTCAGCAGGAGTATCTTGCCATTGCCATTGACCATTATGACGTAATTGCCAACCACCTAAATTTAGTCCAGCAGTCACGCCCATAAATGCGTTTGTTGTTTCGCTTTGATCATTTGACTGAGTAAATGTTTTGTATGCACTACCGTTATACGATAGAAAAGCAGCATTAATCCCGCGATCCCATAGACTTGGGTCAACATAGCCTTGCGCATTTTTTTGCAAAGCAACTTGTGGAATCGAGATATCTACACGTAAACGAGAGTTATCGAACTCATAAAATGCATTTTCAACCCACTCTTCAATTTTATAACAACTACTATTTTCTTTTTGAAGAGGAGCATGCTGCGCTAAAATCTCTTGTTTTACACCATATTCAGCAAGTGTATTTCCCGTAAAGCAGGTTACAGCATTTTTATTTGATTCTAATGCTTTAAAAAACATACGACGTTTGCCAAACCATTGGCCGTTTACATAAACGTCAACATTATATTCACCTGGTAAAACAGGGTTACCGTATTTAAAACGAGAAATATCAACTTTTTGAGCATCACCAATTAAAAAAGCAGAATCAAATTCAGCTTCTACAGGAGCACTCGCGGCGGCTTCTTCAGCGTGCACGAATACAGGCATTGTCATTGTGACAACACCAGAAGCCAAGTAGTAACAAATATGGCGTTTTAATAATTTATAAGATTCTTGCCTTTTTTTTGGCATAGCTAAGTCCGCCTACTCACATAATAGGTGCTTAAATTTATTAAAAAGATAAATCTGATTACTGAAGTTTTATTTGGTGTTCGACTCGACCACCATAGTCATTGACATTCATAAAACTCATATCTTGAAGATTGCCGTTCTTAAGCTGAACAGACTCTTCAGAAAAAGGTTTAATCATTAACCCTTGAGGTAATAAATCAACTTTTTTATCACCTGCCTTTTGGTAAACAGAGGTCATCGTGATATGAAAAGGAGTTGGATTTTTTACCGTTAAATTTTGACCAGATTTAACCCATTGAAGCTTATCAGCTGCTAAATTCACGTCCTCTTTAATCGAAGCTGGACGATAGAAGAATTTAATACGTGAGCGAATTGCTAATTGCAGAAAGTTATCAGGCGTCGTATTTTCAGTTTTTGAAGTTGGTCGTGGAGGAATATCCAAAACATTTAACCACAAAACTGTTTCTTGCTTTTGATTTAGCTGAGAAGCAGTTGGTAAAGCAGTAATACGAAGGGTCTGACTTTTTGTAGCTTCAACACGAGAAATAGGAGGAGCAATCATAAAAGGTACTTTAGACTGATCCGGAGTACTTTTTGTGTCGCCTTCATCAAGCCATGCTTGGACGAGTGCTGGTTTTGAACCGTTATTACTAACCTGTAGTGTAACTTCGCGAGCATCCGAGGGATAAATCACACGAGTGCCATGAATTACAATTTCTGCTTGAGTAGCAGGTGCAACAACTGCTGAAGCAAATGCCAAACCTAACAAAAAATTATAACTGTTCAATTTCATTTCAGAATTCTCAACCAAGAAAGATTCGGGAAAGCGCCACAAAAAGAGGGCTCCTATGTTTACATAGAAACCCTCTCATCCATCAATTATTGATAAATAATTGTGTATTGAACAGAAGTGTTTACTTTACCAGCAGTAGAAGCGCCAGTTGCATAGTATTCAGCATAGTAGTTAAGGTCTGCGCTACCAGCTGCAGCTACGTCAACCCATTGAGAGTTAGATTGAGCACCATTTGCACCAGCAGCAAGAACTGGGATGAAGTTGTTGTTGCTACCTAAAAGTTGAACGTTAACGTTTTTAGCACCAGTAGCGTCTTTGTTAAGTAAACGACCAGTATTAAAGTCAACATTAGCACCTGGTTCGAAGTAAGTAGCTACTTTACCTTCAGAACAGTTAGCTAATTTAATTTGGAAAGGAGTACGACCAGCAACATCCCCAGCAACAGCTAAAGTTTGCTTAGAAACAGTTGGAAGAGTAACTGTGAAGTCTTTACCAGCTGGAGTAACGATGTCACAAGTTTTGTCAGTAACTAAACCATTAATTGTAATTGTACCATCAGCAGCTTGAGCATTCGCAATTCCTACAACCGAAAGAGCAGCAATCAAAGCAAGTTTTTTCATAGTGTTTTCTCAAAAGTCTGGATAAAAGTTTATTTTCTTACTTTTCCAGTGTTTGACGTCTTGAAAAGTAATGCGGCGATCTTAACACTTCTTAAACAAAATGCAAACTAGATCACATTATTTTTTCATAATAAAAATTAAATCACACTTGAAATAAATGCTTCAAGACTGCCTTTTACAGGCTATATAGCTGTTTATAAAAGTTTTTTTATTTTTCAAAATGCGGAACCGCAGAAATAAGCAAGTTACATAAGAACACGATGTAAATAGAAAAGAATTAAACAATTTATGTGAGAAATAAGCTTAAATTCTTTGAATACAATTATATAGAATAAATTATGTACATGTATATAGAGAAAACCTACAAATAGTCATTTTTTATAAAAAAAGAGTGACTCATCCTTTAACTCATCAAAAAGTGCGATGAGTTCGACAAATCACTCTTTAATCATGCTTATTGTAGGAACAGCCTCATATGCTGTGCCTAAATTAAGTTAATGATAGTTAATAACCACAACTTTACGGTTAGAACCTATATTTTCAATACTAGTGTCCATTTTCTCAGTATGTTGAGCTAAGTTAGAAAGACTATTTTTGTTTAAATATTCACTATCAAGTTTAATATTTAAATTATTTACCTCAACACATTCAATCTCGCTATGTTCTGTTGAACATGTATCTTCAACAATATTTCCTCTTAGCACTATTGTGTTATTTGCATAACAAAATAGTGGGGAAGTGGAAATGACCATCAAAACAAGAAGTTTAAAAATATTATTTTTCATTTTATATACCTATTTATAAAATAGTTTATATATATTTGATACATTATTTTTAATTCAAAAACAATCATTAAGTTTAAACCAATAAAAATTATTAATTTCCGCGTGATGTAAATCACATTAATCAATTTAAATAACCTAATAGTTAAAACTCTTAAAATATTATAATTTAATATAATAATCACAATGCCTATAAAACCATTAAAATTAAATTAAGTTATTGATATTTATTTAAATTTAAAGGTTAATCTGTAATGCAAAATATAATAAAATTTAAAAGATCAAATAATATACAGTTAAATATTTAATAAATATGTAATTTATTTTCTATGATTTTAGTACCAATATTTCAAAATAATTACAGAGAATAAAGATACCAATTTTATTTAAAATGTGATTAATTTTACATTTTATTTTCACAATAAAAATGAATCACATTTATTTATCAAATATAATTAATGCACAATAAATAAATTAAAACCAATCACAGTATTTTAAAATATTGAGACATGGTTTGCGATTTTAATTTTTGAGACTTTTTTTGAAATTCTTCTTGGAATATAAATACAGACGATTTTTCAAAATCAAACTACTATATTGAGTTGAAATATAAGCTAGAGAAAAGGCTAGTAAGTAGTATTCAAAGATAACGTCTTTCATTAAAGGCAAATTACTCAAGGTAGATGCACGTGGTGGGAACAAAGGCACAATGGATATTCGTCTAATTCTAGAGGCACAGAAATTTGACCTTGGACTTGAGGAAATTATTTCCTGTTCACAGGCAGTAAAACTTGATGAGCAACATCATCATTTAGTTGAGTTTTATAAATGTTATCTGCATAAAGAAATCTTTATTCCAGTGACGTTGTCATCAATCGACAGCAATATTTTTTATCGTACTAGTGGTGATGGTAAGGCGTTACAGCTAGAAGAAAAGAAAGCACCAGAGCTAAAAGCTTAATAGTATCAAAGTCTTACTAATATAACACTTCGTATAATGTATATTATGTTAAATAAGATATGTAAAAACCTACCATGTATAAAGCTCTGGCTACTCTACGTTGCTGCTACGCCGTTGATTCTTTTCTACGTTGCTGCTACGCCGTTGATTCTTTAATACAGTAAATTCGCAGCGTGGTATCTGTTGCTCAAGCAACTTACTAGCCCTTAGCGCGCTTAACGACTTAAATTGGCTAACCCTATTTCTAATCTTAGCCAGAATAATTCTCTAGGCAGCTTTTAAAAATGTCATTACACCTTTATGTTTTCCCTAGCTAGAATGCTTAAGCTATTTACCAATTTTACTGGCTGCCATAAAGATTTCTTTTGCTAAATCACCTTCTGGCTACTAAAGTTATTAATTTGCTTAGGCTAAATTGCAATACGCAGAATATTTTATATCTTATTGAAATTTATAATTAAATTTTCAAAACACCCTTTACAGGCTTAGAAAAACTGATATAGTACGTGTGTACAGCTATTCTTTGGATTCCAACTAGCTCAGGTTATAATAATGGACTCCCAAAATATTGTTGATCTATTATGAATGCCTCCAATGACCCTTTACACGGCAAAAAACTTGCTGACATTTTGGATGAATTATTGGATTACTACGGTGGATTTGAAGGCTTAAATCGTAAAATTGAAATTAGATGCTTTTCCATAGATCCAAGTGTTAAATCATCATTGCGATTCTTACGTACCACACCATGGGCACGTGAAAAAGTAGAAAGCTTATATTTGTATGTCTTACGGCAAAAAGCCAAACAGAAATCGTAGCTATCAAAAAATCTAGCCTCAGCATTTTAATTAGTGGTGGGCTGCCACCACTTTTCTAGACAAATTTAGTCTATTCTTAAGACCTTTTTAGTAGAAAAATATGTATTCATAGCTAAGTTCATAAACCAAATATTTTATAAGTTATTATTTTAGTACTCTAAGTAAATCGTTATTGAACATAATCTAGACATCATTAGCCAAGCAGATTAGATTATTGATCACGCCACTATTTGAAAAAATATCTAGAGATGTAACAATCTGATCGACTAGCTTGGCACATCAAGTTTTTAGATTTGAGAGTCCTCTAGACTCTCACACCACCAATAGCAGTAAGAAATGCTCAAGCAAATTCTCCCGCTCATTCACTTATAAATAGCGTTATGACCGATACTTAGCCTGAATCATCAGCATGATAATAACGAACAACGAAGGGATTGCAGCAATCACAAATAAATGGGTAATGACCAAAAATTGAGAAAGATAACCACCAAATAACGGACCAATGACCGAACCCAAACGGGCAATCCCAATACTCCAGCCCACCCCAGTGGTACGAAGTGAAACTGGGTAATAACTCGCAGACAGCGCATTAATGGCAGGTTGCCCACCAACAATTGCAAAGCCAGCAATAAAAATGATGACAAATAATAAAACGATATGGCTAACAGCATAGCCAATTAAAGCAACACTAATCACTGCAACTAAAAAAACAGGAATTAATACTTTATAAAATCCAGTCTTATCGATTTTAAGGCCCATCACGATACTACCAATCGTACCGCCTAATTGTAGAGTAGAGCCGATCATCAATGCCTGATTTAATGACAGCCCAGACTCTTTAGACAAAGTCGGTAGCCAGTTCGCCAGAAAATAGAGACTGATCATATTTAAAATACTGATTATCCAGATGGAATAGGTAAAAAACGCACGCTTATTTTTAAATAACTCAAGCGGTGACTTCTTTACCTGAAGTTCATTAGTATTGATGATTTTTATCTCTGAATTGAAGGTTAATGCAGGATAAAATTTCTTTAACCAAAATAAAATTTTGGGCGTATTTTTGCTATTTTCACTTAAAAAGTATAAAGACTCTGGCAGCTTAAAGAACGTGATAAAGAAAATAATTAAAGGAACAATACCACCAAAATAGAAAATCGCCTGCCATCCTCCCCAAGGAACTAATAAGGCGGATATGCCTCCTCCCAACATTGCCCCGACCGTATAACCACAAGAAATGACCATCATGGTGAAAATACGAGATTTATATGGAACAATTTCGGAGCTATAAGCCATGACATTTGGCATGATACCTCCTAAAAAAATTCCTGTAACAAAGCGGATTGCCGTCAATTGCTCAATATTGCCGACATGTGGTGTGACCAGCATCAATATGGAGAACATAAAGGTTGAGATCAGTAGGATTGGGCGGCGGCCAAAACGATCGGAAAGTGAACTTAATAAAAATGATCCAACAAACAAACCAAATAAGCTGGCGCTAAACACCACGCCTAACATGGTTTTATGAACGCCCCATTCTTCAATAATCATTGGGGCTGCGTAAGCCATAGATTGAATGTCATATCCATCCATAATCATCAGCAATAAACAGGTGAACAAAATAAATTTCTGATAACGCCCAACTTTCTGCTGATTGATCAAATCACTTAATGCAACTTCTTTCATGGTCATCCTTTCTCCATGTTGCGCTTTCAATTATTCTCATTTTAATTACGCCACTCATAATTAATTTACGAATAACGTAAAACAAAATAACAATATTATCCCCACAAAGTCAAAAGATTATTTTTTGATTTATCGCATAGCACGTATGGTCTACTCATCACACCATATTTTTAAAATATTCTTTTATATTCAAATGTTTGTTTTAAAAAACAGCTCTAGCATGACATCTCTTTCTTGCAAACTATTGGAACTTAGAAACTGCATCATTAAGCCATCCATTAGGTTTAACACCATGTTGGCATCGGGTTTTATTGCACAAATTTCTAGACTAAAAACCAGATCAAAAATCTCATGAAGTAACCATTTTCAATATTCAATCGCCATGCGATAACCTTGCGAATAAATGAGTTTAATTTCAAATATGGCTTTGAGTAATAAGTGATACAGGCTATTAGTACAGACATGTAAGCGCACAATTTCTTTGAGTTTGTCGCTTGAAGTGTAGTAACGGTTTGAGTAAATAATTGACAGTACTTCTTCTTTAAGGACTCTCTTTTGAAAGGCGATACACATTTCAATCAGGCGCTCTTTTGATTGAAAGTAGTTATAAAAAGTGGTTTTGGTTATTTCAGAGTCTTTCACAATCAGGTCTATTCCCGCTGTGTGAAAACCATGGCTGGTAAATAAGCGTATCGCCGTACGAATAACCTGTAATTTTTTGGAAGAGATTTCTAAATTTGACATAGTTTTACCATTATAAATTCTTGTTGTTTCTAAAAGAGATACTTTTCTGGGAGAAAAAAAGGCATAGCAAAGCCGTAAGACTGTGCTTGGCACATCTCAAGTTTTATTGTTGATGCAAGTTTTTTGAGCCGTAATGACTTAAAGCCTGAAAACCTTTGGGTGATCAAGCTAATTTAAATTTTTAAGTTGTGTCGTTATAGCTTTTGGCAAGGACTGCCAAGAAATAATGAATGTGCAAAGCCAACTCCTTCTATAGGGAGTTCTGCCAGACATTTTAAATATGGTGGCAGAACGGAAGAGGGTTCGCAGACTAGTAATAACTCAAACTAGCACACCCGAAGGTGTCCCTCTCCCGTCCTACCGCTACGGGAGGGAACGAGTAGTTCACCACACAAGGCTGTTCCTCAGAAGGAATGGCTCTGATGCGGGAGTTATTATGCGGTCTGCGACGACCGACTGGCAATGTGGCCAGCAGGCAAATGGTAATCTTCAAAAATTAAGGTGTCAATGTGAAATTGGCTAGAAATTATTTAATTAATTATTGTTTTTCATTTAATTACATAATTAAGGAAAGTCTTAAGTAAAATTGAATAATCATTTTGTTTTTTTAAGTTTTCTAGTTGAAGACACTCTTTTTTCATTTGCGCTGATTTAAGAGATTGGAACAAGCTTCAACTAGAAATATGAATTACAATTATTATGATTCTTTAGATAATCCCCCTCCTAAAACTTTATAAATTTCAATCTGGTTATTTAATTTTACCTGTTCAAGTGCCAGTAAGCCTTGCTGTGCTGCATACGCAGAACGTTGTGCATCCAAAACCGTAAAATAACTATCAACTCCAGCTTTATAACGCGCCATTGAAAGTTTATATGTTGCGGAGGTGGCAGAGACTAAACGGCGCTGTGCATCTAGACGTTCTTCAATATGTGCATGTGTAGCAAGAGCATCATTCACTTCTTTAAAGGCTGTTTGAATAGACTTTTCATATTCTGATAAAGCAACTTTTTGGTCTATTTCAGCAATTTTGATACCCGCCTTTCTTGCTCCCCAATCAAAAATTGGTAGATCAACGCTTGGGCCAATTGACCATGCAAAATTCCCCGACTTAAATAAATCTTTAAGTTCAGTCGATGCATAACCTGTAGAACCAGTAAGGCTTATGGTTGGGAACATTCGCGCCTTCGCAGCACCAATATTTGCTCCTGCCGCTCGTAAGCTATATTCAGCCGCTTTAAGATCAGGACGATGATTTAACAAATCACTTGGTAAACCCGCTGCAAAATTTTTCTCAAGGGTAATATTTTTAATTGAATCATTTGGAAGTAAGTTTTGAGGAACAGGAGAACCTGCTAACAAATCTAGTAGATTTTTTGCCTGTAGAATTTGGGTCTTATAAGTTGCAACATCGTTTCTAGCAGTCTCTACCGAAATTTGTGCTTGTTTTAATGGTACTTCACTATCAATTCCGACATCAAAGCGCTTCTTGTTAAGCTCATAAGCATCGACTTGTGCTTTTAAAGTCTGCTCGGCAAGGTTTAAATTTGCTTGTGCAAAAGCATAATTTAACCAGACCTGCGTGATGTTACTGATTAAACCAATTTGCACAGCTTCTTTGGCGCTTTGAGTTGCAAGATAGTTATTTAATGCAGCATCTTTTAAATTTTGAACACGGCCCCAAAAGTCTAGTTCATAGGCCGTCATTCCTAAGCCCACTTGAAATGTAGAAACTGGGTTGTTGGGGTTAATAGATGGGCTAACCTGTCGTACTGCATTTCCCGTTACGCCAATGGTCGGGAGCTGACTATTTTTTGTGATTTGGTATTGTTGCTGTACGCGCTCAATATTAAGCGTAGCAGTCCGTAAATCCCGATTATTGTTTAGGCCGATTTCAATGACCTGTAATAATTTAGGGTCAGAAATAAACTCTTTATAACTTTTCTCCGCAATGGTGGTTCCTAAAGAATTCTGAGCAAAATTTTGAGGAATATGAGAAATCGCTGTCGGCTGTGGTGCTTGCATATTTACACATGCGACGAGTGCAACAGAAAGTGCCGAAACAACGATTCCACGAGATACGATTGCCGCTTTCGACATAGTATTCTCCAAATAATAAAATGAGTTGAGCATAGGATGCATCAGAGGAAATTAAGTATTTCCCCTGACGCATTTAACTTAAGATGAGATTTTTTTCTTAGAAGTTAGCTTTTCCACGGCGCCCAAAATGAAGATAAAGAACACGGGAACAAAGAAAATAGCCAGAATCGTTGCCGAGATCATGCCCCCAAATACACCAGTACCTAATGCATGTTGAGTCTCAGAACTCGCACCTGTTGCAATCACAAGAGGAATTACACCGCATGTAAAAGCAAGAGAAGTCATCAAGATTGGTCGTAAACGAAGTTTAGCTGCTGCAACTGTGGCTTCAATCAAACTCATGCCTTCCTCTTTAAGCATTTTTGCAAACTCAACAATCAAGATGGCGTTCTTTGCGGATAGACCAATAATCGTAATGAGTCCAATTTTGAAGAACACATCATTCATTAGACCTCTCGACATAATGGCAATGATTGCACCAAAAATACCAAGTGGAACAACCAACATCACAGATAGTGGAATCGCCCAGCTTTCATAGAGTGCAGCCAACACAAGAAACACCACTAACATTGATAAACCAAGTAAAAAGGCCATTTGAGATTCAGACTGCTTTTCTTGTAGAGAAATACCAGTCCATTCATAGCCAATACCTTTAGGCAACTTAGCAATCAACTGTTCCATTTCACGCATTGCCACGCCTGAAGATGTATCGAAGCTAGGAATACCGGCAATACTTAAAGATGGTCGTCCGTTGTAACGGTTATATTGTTGCGGCGCTTTGTTCCATTGAGGTGTTACTACTTCAGACAAAGAAACCAATTGGCCGCTTGAACCCATCACTTTCAAGTTCAAGATATCTTTGAGTTGCATACGTGATTTAGCTTCAACCTGTACAATCACTTGTTGCATACGACCCTGATTTGGGAAGTCATTGATATACATTGAACCCATTGAGGTTGAAATGATGTCTGAAACGTCTGAGAATTTAACACCAAGGGTATTAAGCTTTTCACGGTCAATTTTTAAAGAAATATTGTCGCCTTGTGGTAAACCTTCATTCCACACCATATAGAACTTTTTGTTCTTGGCAGCCATCTGCATAAGTTGGTCTTGAGCAGCCAATAATGCAGGCATACCTAAGTTCGCACGATCTTGTAAACGTAAACTAAAGCCTGAGAATGTACCCAGTTCATCAATAGCAGGTGGAAGAACCGCCATTGTTTCACCTTCCGAACTGTTCGCCATTGATGCATTGACTGCATTTGTCATTTCAGTTGCCGAAGAAGTTCGCTCGTTGAAATCTTTTAAGGTCGTGAAAGCAACACCTACGTTTTGTCCTGCACCACTAAAACCCCATCCCATAATCGTCGTATTACTTTTGACATCTGGATTATTTTTAAGGGAGTTTTCAAATTCACTCACTACATTTCGTGTACGCGCTGCCGTTGCATCTGATGGTAACTGGAAAGATGTCATAAACCAGCCTTGATCTTCCTCTGGCATAAATGCTGTTGGCCAATACTTCATTCCAGCAAAAGTAATGCCTGTAATCACCACAAAGATCATCATCACTGGAACAGTATGCTTGATGATTTTAAGTAGCATCAGTTCATACTTTTTCGTCACTTTATCAAAGCTACGATCAAACCATGCAAAGAAGCCTTTCTTCTGATGATGGCCATCAATAGGTTTTAAAATGGTTGCACAAAGTGCAGGTGTTAAAATGAGTGCCAACAAAGCCGAGAATAAAATAGACACGGACATGGTCAGTGTAAATTGTTTATAAATGATTCCGACTGAACCACTCGTAAAAGCCATTGGTAAAAATACAGCAGACAATACCAAGGTAATACCAATAATAGGACTGGTAATCTCTTTCATTGCCTTAAAGGTCGCTTCTTTAGGATTTAATCCCTCGGTCGCCATAATCCTTTCGACGTTTTCAACGACGACAATCGCATCGTCGACAATAATCCCGATGGCAAGCACCATACCGAACATGGTGAGCACGTTAATCGAAAAGCCAGCAAGCAACATCACGGTAAAAGTACCGAGTAATGCAATAGGTGCAACAATCGCAGGAATAAGCGTATAGCGTACATTGTGTAAGAATAAATACATCACAATAAAAACCAGAACCATCGCTTCAAGTAATGTATGAATTACCTTTTCAATTGAAATTTTAACAAACGGCGCGGTGTCGTAAGGAATACTAAACTGCATACCCTCTGGTAAGTTCAACTTTAATTCTTCAATTTTTGCTTTAATACCTTCCGCTGTTTTTACGGCGTTAGCACCCGGGCTTAACTGGATTGCAGCAGCGGTAGCGGGTTTACCATTTTCTAAAATAGCAAAGTTGTAGGCTTGTGATCCAATTTCAACATTTGCGACATCGGATAGACGAATTATACTTCCGTTGGTTTTGCTTTTTAAGCTGATATTTCTAAATTGCTCAACACTTGATAGCTGACCTTGCGCTGACAATGGAATCGTAATCAGTTGACCTTTATTTGCAGGTAAATCGCCTAGGCGCCCCGGTGCAATTTCAACATTATTTTCACGAATTGCATTGTTTACATCGCTAATTGATAAACCATAGGAAACCAATTTATTTGGATCGACCCAAATGCGTAAAGCTTTCTCTGCCCCGAAAGATTGGACTTTACCAACGCCTTCAACACGCTTTAGTTCTTCTACGACATTTCGAACCAGATAATCACTTAAATCTACTTCTGAATATTGTCCATTAGGCGAGTTAATACCGACCAGCATCAAGAAACCTGAAGATGAGGCTTCAACCTGTAAACCTTGCTGACGTACAACCTGTGGTAACCGTGATTCAATACTCTTGATTTTATTCTGGACATCAACCTGAGCCATTTCGATATCTGTACCCGGTTTGAAGGTTGCAGAAATTTCTGCTGTGCCCGAAGTATCCGTTGTCGCACTATAATAAAGTAGATTTTTTACACCCGATAGCTCTCGCTCAATTAAGGTAACAACACTATCGTTAATCGTTTTGGCAGTTGCTCCCGGATAAGTCGCACTAATGTTGACTTGAGGCGGAGCTACACTAGGGAAACGAGCAATTGGCAGTTTTGGAATACTAAGTAATCCAAACAATATAATGAAAATTGCGATGACCCATGCAAAAACAGGACGTCGAATAAAAAATTGAGACATCATGGTTGAGCTCCTTGATTTGTAGACGGTTTTGTTTCTACATTTGAAGCATTATTTTCTGATGCAGGCTTTTTCCAGATCGTCATTGCTAGTTTTTGATTTGGCTTGATACGTTCAACGCCTTCAACAACGATTTTGTCACCGACTTTTAAGCCTTTGTTGGCGATATAGTACTGTTCATATTGCTGTCCAATTTCAATAGGACGAACTTCAGCCAATCCTTTTGGATTAATCACATATACCTGAGGTTCACCATTGATATTGCGTTGAATCGCTTGAGCTGGAACTAATAAGGCTTGTGGAATAGAAGCTCGGTCAATATTGACTCGCACATACATACCAGGAAGTAATTCTCTCTCGGTATTATTTACTTCAATACGGAAAGTCACATCACCCGTTTCAGGGTCAACATTAATATCTTCAAACAGCATTTTTGCTGTGACGTTATATTGTTGTCCTTGGCTATTAGAAATACGCACAGTTTTTTCACTGTTTGCAGACAACTCACCAGTTTTTAAAGCTGCTTGTAGACGCTCATATTCACTAATTGATTGCTTTACATCGACGTAGACTTTATCAATCTGTTGGATTGTGGCCATGGTGTTCGTATCGCCTTGACCAACCAATGCGCCTTCAGTGACAAAAGATTGCCCGATACGACCCGAGATCGGCGCTCGAACAGTTGCATATTGCAGATTCAAATTTTGTCTGGTGAGCAAAGCTTTCATTTGCGCGACATCAGCAAGCGCCTGACGATATTGAGCTTGAGCATTACTCACTTCTTGCTTACTAATTGCATTACTTGGTAAGAGTTGTTCGTAACGATCTAACTGAACTTTTAGTCTCGTAACCTCTGCCTCAGCTTTATTGAGTGAAGCTCTATTGCTATTTACATCTGCTTCAAAAGTTTCTGAATTAATTTTATATAAAGCTTGCCCTGCTCTAACTTCACTACCTTGTTTAAATAAAACTCTTTCAATAATTCCTCCGACTTGTGGCCGTATTTCAGCAGTACGGAATGCATGCACACGTGCAGGAAGATTTTCACTAAAATTAACTGATTGCGATTGAATGCTTAATACACTTACTTTCGCTGGTGCTGGCTCAGCTTGAGCCGCTTCTTTTGAACCACACCCCTGTAATATCAGCCCAATAGATAAAAATAAAGGAAGTAAAAGATGCTTTTGCATACTGTCCAAACCAAGTGAGTTTTCGATGCTGACATTATTTTTGATGAGTGTGTAGCGATCGTCACTAAAGTGTGGAGTAACTGTGGAGAAATACTGATAATTTAGCGTATGATGATTTGAAATATTTTATCTAGCCAAATTTCTATGTTTGATCGTTCTTTTTCTTTTGATTGTCACGATAAAGTTATCCTCGTTGTCGAGGACGATTACGATATTGGTGACATTATTGAAAATTACTTGAAACGTGAAGGAATGACGGTTATTCGTGCTATGAATGGGAAGCAAGCGATTGAATTGCACTCTAGCCAACCCATTGATTTAATTTTACTGGATATTAAATTACCTGAGCTTAACGGCTGGGAAGTGTTAAATAAAATACGCCAAAAAGCTCAAACGCCCGTGATTATGCTAACAGCACTAGATCAAGATATTGATAAGGTCATGGCATTACGAATTGGTGCAGATGACTTTGTTGTAAAACCATTTAACCCTAATGAAGTGATCGCTAGAGTTCAGGCAGTCTTAAGACGCACTCAATTAACAAATAAGACATCTCATAAAAATAAGGTCTACAAAGATATTGAAATTGATACAGATACGCATAGTGTTTATCTGCATTCTCAAAATAAGAAAATATTGCTTAATCTCACTCTGACTGAATATAAAATTATTTCCTTCATGATCGATCAGCCCCACAAAGTCTTTACCCGTGGTGAACTTATGAATCATTGCATGAACGATAGTGATGCTCTAGAACGAACTGTAGATAGCCATGTGAGTAAGCTTAGAAAAAAACTAGAAGAACAAGGAATACTCCACATGTTAGTTAATGTGCGTGGCGTAGGATATCGACTCGATAATCCACTAGCTGTAAAAGATGACGTCTAAATAATATTAAAAATATGGCTAGGAAATATTTTATGAAAAGTAAGTTAGGAATCAGTAAGCAGCTTTTTATTGCTTTCAGTATTGTTAATTTAAGCGTTACCCTGTTTTCAGTTTTATTAGGTTATTTCATTTATAACTTTGCCATCGAAAAAGGTTGGCTGACTTTAGATACCCTACAAGAGGATTGGACAGAATTTCATTTCATAGATTGGATTTGGATGTCTGCCGTCATTTTCTGTGGCTGTCTGATTTCACTTGTGATTGGCATGCATCTCGCAAAACGCTTTATTCTACCCATTAATTTCTTAGCCGAAGCAGCCAAAAAAATTAGTCAGGGCGATCTCTCTGCTAGAGCTTATGACAACAGAATTCACTCAGCTGAAATGTCCGAGCTTTTACACAATTTTAATGACATGGCTCAAAAACTAGAAGTCTCTGTGGAAAACGCACAGGTTTGGAATGCTGCCATCGCTCATGAATTAAGAACTCCAATCACAATTTTACAAGGCCGCCTACAAGGTATAATCGACGGCGTTTTTAAGCCTGATGAAATTCTATTTAAAAGCCTCTTAAATCAAGTTGAAGGTTTATCTCACTTAGTAGAAGACTTACGAACAATAAGTTTAGTTGAGAATCAACAGTTAAGATTAAATTATGAATTATTAGACTTTAAGTCTGTGATTGAAAAAGTTCTCAAGGCCTTTGAAGACCGCTTAGAGCAAGCAAACTTAAAGCCAGAACTTGATTTAACCACAACTCCTGTATTTTGTGATCGTCGCCGTATTGAGCAAGTCTTAATTGCCTTAATTGATAACTCAATTCGTTATTCAAATGCAGGAAAACTTAAAATCTCTTCAGAAGTGGTTGCAGACAACTGGATATTAAAAATTGAAGATGAAGGCCCCGGTATTGCAACTGAGTTCCAAGATGATCTGTTTAAACCCTTTTTTAGATTAGAAGAGTCAAGAAATAAAGAGTTTGGTGGCACAGGTTTGGGATTAGCTGTTGTACATGCGATTGTGATTGCGCTTAAAGGTTCTATTCACTATAGCAATCATGGCTCAAAAAGCACTTTCACTATAAAAATTTTAATGGATAAGTAAAACGCTGAGTTATAAATTTATTCTTCACTCTCTTTTACTCTTCTACGAATTTCTTCACGCCATTTTGTAGCATTTTCTTGTTGCTTATTCAATAAAACACCCAGCATAAAGGCTGTAGCTGCGGCTCCAATTAAAGCAATGCCCGTTTCATAAATAATATCTATAACAAACTCTAATACGCCTTCAGATAGGAAATCTAAGGTGCCAGAAAATTTAAGAAATTTAGCTATGGCCACCACGATAACGCCCAATAAAGCACCAGCCCACAAGAATATTTTATGAATGTTTAGGGGAGCTGTGACTTGATCGATCTGATCAGGATATTTTCGATAGTACTCAATTTCATCCTCCGTCACTTCAGAGTTAGACTTAAATAACAATTTAATAAAGAGTTTATCTTGGTCAAGCTTTGAGTTTTTCTTCATAGATGTTATGTGTGATAAATCTTCTAAGGTTTCATGTTACTCATTTTTTTCTTTACTGAGTAAAAGTTTTTAAGAGTTCTCTATATTTAAAATAATTTATAGAAAGATATAGTTAACTACTCAGATGGTTTTATAATTTTACCAACAATATGTTCATGTGTCGGTACAAGCCCTGCTTTTAAACCAAGCGGCTTAAATACTTTATCTAACACAGATTGAGTAAGTTTACCTTTATCCTGCTCAATATCAGTTAAAGTCCGACGACTTATTCCAACCAAAGCAGCATATTGTTCTTGGGATAAATTCAATACGTTCTTTCGCAAATACGTCAACAATTGCCCAAGCGTAATTTCATTAAATAAATATTGTTTATATAAATCGATGAGAACTTGCTGACGATCTTGAGTCTGATTTTTCATATTCATAACAGCTCCCATCTTTTCAATTTAGCTTCTATATAGTCAAATGAAAGTGCTGGCATTTCAATAATCTGTTTAGGTACACCTTTATCGATTAAGCGTTGTTTTAGTCCAACCAGATTAGTGGCCAATGATTTTAATGCACCTATAGACAAATCAGGATCACACCAAGGTGCAAGTTTTTGGGTAATTTGAGCCCAACGATACTCACCACCTTCTTCATAAGGACTTCCCCACGTAGTCGATCTAATCACTACTTCTGGATCGGCTTTCATGGGTGCAAAATCATAAATAGGAGAAAGAGAAATTTTTCCTGATTTTTTTAGAAAAGATGTGTTACGACCATGATTGTCTGAATTACCGAAAATAATATTAAGCAAATCTCTTTGTAACCACTCACAGATGAATTGTGAAGCATCAAAATCTGAATTGATGTGAGTCAGTAAATTACATAGATTCTCTATAACTTCAAAATGATTAAGATGGCTACCTGAAGACTTATTTAGTACCGAATAAACAGATTCCAAACCATGACGGTGCCACTGTTGATTACGCCATTCTGTGTCAAATCTTGGAAGCCACAAAGAAGGATACTTTGTACCTTCAATGAGCTTCATTTGAGTTGTCTCAATCGTATCAAAACCTAATTCGTTGAGTATTTGATAGTAATAATATTCAGCTCTGACAATGTCGCAATCAATTTCACTGCGTTTATTTCTTGGGAATTTAACTAAATAATGTTGATCTGGTTGATCGAAATTTTCTTGGTATGTATCAATCCAGACTTTTTGATCGGGCGAAACACGAATAAGTAATTTGGGCGCTTCTCCACCGGCACCAGTTGCACCACCGCTAATCGCACCCATTTGCTGAGCGTACTCAAGGAAATCAACATTACGATCAGCCACATCTTCCTTACTGAAATAACGTAAGTGTAAGGTTGAGTCAGGATTTATAGGTGGAAGTGCTTCTTTAATCCGTAAATTACCAACAGGAGCAATACCCCCTTTTTCTAATAAGATACTATCTTGCTCTGCATGAGTTAAACGTTGTAAGTCTAGATAACTCACCCAATAACGTCGTGCAGCACCAGAAGGAACGATATCATCTAAAAAACCAAACCATGTGCTCGATTCATGTTTTATAAGTATTTGTACAGGAAGTGATAAACTACAGGCGTGCTCATCACGCTTGTCTAAATGTTGAATTGCATATTCCAATTCATATTCTAATTCACTTGCACTAGCCGAACCCTGTTTAGACTCTAACAGTTTTAGTTCTGCTATATCTAACCAGCTCGCATCAAGTAGTGCTTGTATCGTTAATTTTTTCATTGAGATAAATGAGCAATTATTTTCTCAAAAATACTACAAAAAAGAATTTTTGTGAATATATTTGCTCAATATACTTTAATCCATATTACTATTGAGCAAAATTTTGCTCATTGTGATCTTTATAAAATAAATCGAATTTTAGCAATCCTGCTGTATAAAGTGAGCTGATTTTTCTTCAGCCCACCCGAAGCCTAAACTAGATTATTGCTGATAAACTTTCTTCCCATTAAAAATGGTCCACACCACTTTGGTTTCAGCCAACTGTTCAGGCGAAACATTAAAAATGTCTCTATCCACTAAAATCATATCGGCTTTTTTGCCCGGTTCGAGCGTGCCGATGCTTTTATCTAAATAAAGTGCTTTAGCCGAATTAATCGTATAGGCCTTAAAGACTGTATCTCGATCAATGGCTTCTGCTGGGTTTAAAACCTCGCCTTCACTTCCTTTTCTGGTGATTGCAGTCGCCATGGCAACAAAAGGATTGGCTGTTGAAACAGGAGCATCACTTGCGCCAGCAATGGTTGCACCGTTTACTAACAGCGAGTGGGCTGGGTACATGCCCTTATAAGAAGTTGCATCGATATAAGGTTTTACCAGTTCTTTGTTAAAACTGTCTTCATAGGCCCATGCCAATTGCATCGATGCAATCACATTGTTTTGTTTAAAGCGCTTGTAGTCTTTAGGGTCTACGAGCTGTAGATGGGTAATACTATGAGGGACCTTGCTCTGACGTTTTGAGCGAGCATACTCAAAGGCGTTTAAAGATTCCTGTACAGCTCTATCTCCAACAGCGTGAATATGAACAATCATATTTCGCTTATCTGCTTCATCAACAACTAACTTAAAAGTATTTGGGTCAAATAACAAAGTGCCTTGTTTGTTACTATTAGAGTACCGACCAAGTAATGCAGCCGATTGGGCTGGAATCTCTAATACGCCATCAGCGAATACTTTCACACCCACTAAATTAAAGTTATCTATGTTTTTATATTTACTATTGATTGACTCAATGATGTTAAAAACTTGCGGCGTACTTTTTGAGTTAATGACATGTAACCCAGAAACTCGTGCTGTTAACTCTCCTTTTTGAGATAATTCTTTATACATTGGAATCATCCCTAGGGTTTCCTCTGTATTTTTAATATTGGTAATTCCCTTATTTGGACTGGCGTTTGCAGCGATGTCCATCCACGCGGTGAGACCCAAACTGTTATAGTATTTGACTGCTTCTTTAGAGCCTTTATAAAGCAGATCATGTGATACAGATGGAATTTTATCACTCACCATATCCCAGCCAGAATCAATCACAAATCCAGTGGGTTCAAAGTTTTCATTGTGTGCAACATTTTGCTGGTCATCTGGGCTTAATTGCTGAATGAAGTTTGCATCTATACCTGCTTTTTTTAAGAGTGCTTGGTTTGCCCATGCCGTATGATGGTCACTACCCACTAAAGCAATAGGACGATCTTTCCATTCATTATTATTAAATACATTTGAGAGTTGGTCAGCCAATTCCCAATATTCTGATGACAAACCATTTAAAAATAGGACATCTCCAGCAACTCCCGTACCATCCAAACTAGATTGTTTAAGTTTTGCTTCAACTTTAGAAATATCTATGGTGGTATCACCGCTATCCATAGTGGCTAATATCGCCTCTACACCAGAAGCCAAGGCATGAATATGGCTATCGATTAAACCTGGCATTAAGACTTTATTATCAAGATCGATAACTTGTGTATTACTATCTGCAATTTTTTTGATTTCTTCGTTACTACCTACTTTTATAATAGTTCCATCCTGAGCAATTGCGATGGCTTGTTGAAGGGAATCTTTATCTTTAGCCGTATAAATTTTTCCATTAATATAAATACTTGCAGCAGCATTATTGTCATCACTATCATTGTTTGCACATCCTAAGTTTATAAAGAGTAAACCTAGGCTAAGTGCTAAAAATCCTTTTTTAAATCTCATTGTTAACTCCAAAAAAACATTTAAATTCTAATAATCGTTTTCTAATCTTCTTGTTGATCTGTTTGCATCAAGTCTTTGAGTACCGCGGTCTATCCATTGCCTACAGTTTTGTTACTCTTGATACACTTAGACAGGTCTATACGATACCTTGCGCTACTCGCAAAAATCTTTATTTCAGTGTTGGGTAAGCTCGTTAGCCCTGAGCTTATAATTGCAATTTTTGTTTTTAAGATTTCCATAAATTAATCTCCATTGTGGAATGGATAAACTAATTTTTAAGTTTATTTAAGGATATAAAAAGAATAGAGAAAATACCGATTTATGAGATTTTTGTCCGCAAATCGGACAATAAACATTCTAATAAATCATTAAATGACTTCATGAACCCAGGCTGTCTTTTGACTTTTTCACTTAAAATTTTTATTGAAATGCCATATCTAATCTAACCAAGATTTATAAAATAATTTTTATAATTTAAATAATGGATAATTAAATATGGATCGTTTTAAAACTATTTTATTTATTGCAAGCACATGTTTAACAACAACTATTTACGCCAAGCAACAAGACGTCTGTGTTTTTGACCCAATTGGTAAATCAGGAGACGCTTTCGCTTTAGCCAAAGACTATGCACTTGAAGCCAAAAATTGGGGAGCTGATATATCTTTAAAAGCATATGTTGATGAACGAGTTGCGGCTGAAGATTTAAAAGTCGGCAAATGTGATGGCGCTATTATTAGCGGTTTACGTGGCCGTCAATTTAATAAATATACAGGATCTTTGGATGCGGTTGGCGCACTAACAAATATGAAAACAGCGATTAGTGCCTATAAGCTGTTGTCTTCACCTATGGCCGCAAAAAACATGGTGGTAGGTCCTTACGAAATTGCAGGTTTAGGCACAATTGGCCCTGCTTATTTATTTGTAAATGATAGAAGCATAAATACACTCGCAAAGGCTGCGGGTAAAAAAATTGGGGTATTTAAATATGATGAAGCGCAACCCAAGCTTGTGCAACATGTTGGAGGTCAGGCTGTATCTGTAGATGTCACCAATGCTGGTGCAAAATTTAACAACCATGAAATTGATATTGTTCCCGCTCCTATTGTTGCATTTAAACCTTTTGAACTACACAAAGGTTTAGGTGAGAAAGGAGCAATCATTCGTTTTCCTTTAACTCAAATTTCAGCAAACTTCATTATTCGTAAAGACCAGTTTCCAGCAGGTTTTGGGCAAAAGTCGCGGACTTGGGTAGCCAGCCAATTAAATAGAACGTTTGGCATTATTGCCAAATATGAAAGTGATATTCCTTCAAAATATTGGATGGATATTCCTAAAAATGAACAATTAAACTATATGAAAATGATGCGCGAGGCACGCATACAGCTAACCAAGGCTGGTATCTATGACCCTAAAATGATGAATTTTTTGAAAAAAGTAAGATGTAAAGAAAACCCAAGTAACTTTGAATGTTCGTTGAACGATGAATAAATAAAGCAAACTTCTTCTTTTATCTTTAATCTAAATCAATTTTCCGACACGGATGTTGTTGAGATATCCGTGTTTATTTAATTAAGAAATTTATATATTGATTTTAAATTTCAACAGATAGAAAATCACTCGCAATCATAAATAACTACAATAGAGTTCTATATGCTTCCTAACAAGAAAAAGAATATAGCCCTTTCCTACATTCTTCCTTTAGTTTTCGTTATTGGCTTCTATGCCTTTTTTCGTGTATCTATTCTTCCATATATTTATACCAAACAAGCACAGCATCAACTTTTAACCGCAAATAATCAAACAACTGAGATTTATTGGAAAGAACCAGACCTCTTAGCCGATAAAAAGTATCCAGCAATTATCTTTTTACACGGCATTCAGAAAGACAAACAAGGTTCAAAAGCCTTTGTACGCTCAGGCTTGTTAAATGAATATAGTAAAAAGAACTTTTTCAGTGTTGCTGTATCTATGAGTGGATATGGTGAGTCCTCTGGAAAATCAGATTTTTGTGGTAAAGCATCACAAAATAATCTTATACAAGCCATTAATTTTGCTCGATCACAACCACATGTTGACCCAAACAAAGTTGCAGTGGTTGGAATTAGTTGTGGTGCTTCCATAGCAAATGTTGTAGCTAACTCAGGCAAGATAAACGCTTTGATTCTTGTATCTGGGTTTTATGATTTTAAAGGTATGTATGCTCAGTGGAGTTCTAACACTAGAACGCTACCGTCAAACGTAATGAATGAAATAAATGAATCTATTAGTGCTGAAAAAAACACAGAAACTGCATCCGCAGCTAGATCATCATTACCGATTTCGTCTCAGTATCCACCTACTCTTATGAGGTATTCCAAACACATTAGAACTTATACAAGATGCCAAACATCCTGTGCCTGCTAATGTATGGAAAACCAAAAGTGATTCATTTTTGGAAAATGCTTTGAATATGGAAATTAAGTAAAATTGGTTCAAAAAATTTAGCCAGCAGAGACAATATCAATCGTCTAACTACTGGCTAAATTTTATTTATAAACTAATTAAAATCTAGTAAATATCTAACTAATTTTTATCATATTTTTAAATAAATACTGAAAAGAATATGATAAAAAATGGTGCTAGTACTGTTAAGATAAAACCACTAAAAATAGCAATTTGAACATCTAATTGTGAACAATTATTTTTTACAAATGGCAGTGTTGAATCCATAGCTGTAGCACCACACACCCCAATCACGGGGTTAGGGTAATTTCTTCCAAGAAGATATAATAATCCTATGGCATAAAACTCTCTGATTAAGTCAGTAAGTAAAGCAAATGTACCCTGTTCTGGTCCCAATATCTTTCCTATTAATGGTCCTGATAGAGAGAACCATCCAAACCCACTACCTAAAACTACAAGTTCAAAAAAAGATTTGCCTAAAATAAATTTTGCTATATAAGCAGCGACAAATAATGAGAGGATTGTAACTAGAGGTACCTTAAAGTGATTAATAGTTAAAGATTGAATTCTAATAGTTGATAAATCAATTCCCACTAAAAAAATTAAAATATAAAGTAAAATACTACTTATAACCTCGCTACTCCAACCGCTAGGCAATAAGAGATATAAGACCATACCAATAACAACCATAGAAATGGCGATCAGGCATTCTCTTATGGGTTTAAAAATCTCAGATAAAGATTTTTTATGTTCATTTACATTTTTAACCTTTTTAAATAAAAAGATAAAAGTAACCAAAGTGATTATTGTAGAATAAGCAAAAGATTCTAAAATTACTTTAGTACCTAATTGCTTATCAAATAGAATACTACCAAATTGAAAACCTATAGATATTAAAAGCAACCAAACTAGAATAGAGATATAGCTGACTAATTTATCTCTAGTATTGCTATTTGCGGCTTGTCCCACCCCCCATCCTGAAAGCAGAGCTAATAAGATAGGGAGTAATGAAAATATAAGACTATTTATCATATGTTTTGTTTCGTTAGAGAATAATCAATTAAAATCATCCATCTTTCTCCAATTAAATCATCTTGTTGTGATTCAATTTTTTTAATTGGAGATACATAGTGGCATACAGAGGAATCATGGACAGCGAAACTATCAGAAATATTTTTTAATGTAAAATGACTATAAATATTTTCAACATTAACTTCTTTTAAACTCTTATTTCTCTCACTTGGATGAGCTATATAATTAACTCCTCCAATAATATTATTACTACGATTAATTAAGTGAGCAAAAGTAAAAGGCTCCCCATCCTGATGAAAACAATCTGGTGAACTAATTCCTAAAATATCACTTGAATTAGACGTTAATTTAACAAAATGTACCCCAATATAAATAGGAAGATAATGATCATTTAGCCCAAATGTTAACTTGTAATCATCAATAACGAGTTGATTTAAATACTTAGTCTTTTTTACTTCTTCACTTAAAGCATTAAAGTATCTTATAGAGCTATGTTCTGGGTTGTTAGTTCCTTGGTCATATCCTGACAAATATTCGCCATTATCATTCGCTACAGGAGGCAACCAAATTGGTTTTATCTCTTTTTCCCATGGCAAAATTAAAGCATTTCCATAGCGACGAAAGCGTTGGGTATCTGAGGGGGCAAATTGATCTTTTTCTAACATTTGAAACTCTTCAAATATTACTCTTTTTGAATCAGGATCCACCTCAGCAGCCTTATATTGTAAAAAGCCATTTTTTTCAAACGAACTTTTTAAAGCTAAAAAAGAATCTTGATAGTTACCATCTAAAAGCTCTTGTGAATTTATTGTGTTTGAGTATGCTAAGTTTTCCATATTTTACCCATTCAAATATTATTAATTTATATTATGTGAGATGGAATTATACAGATCTGTCTGTATTGTTCAATATGAAAAATAAGAATTCAAATATGTATTCATGGTTATTCCGAACTTAATCATCTGCTCAATTACGCAAAATTATTTGCACCTCACCCAAACCCCAACAAAAAATACTCAAGCAATCTCTTCCGTTCATCTGGTTTGTTCGGATCTAAAAGCTGAACCATTGCCCCATCAATCACAAACAAAAACATGTGTGCATCTTGTTTTGAGGCATTTTCATTGCTTTTTAAAAGCAAATTATAGATTTCATTAATCAACCAATTTCGATAATCAACTACGCTCTGATAAGCCTTGGGATGTGTTTTAGCAATTTCAAAAATCGCTTTAAATGGCAAATGGTAAAGCCCATCTAAGTCGGCGTGTAAGTAATAAATTTTGCGGAGTTTTTCAACTAAGGTTAATTCTTTTTGAACTTTAATAATCGACATGACCTCATGTTTAAGGCCGTCTTTTTGAAAGGTTAGACTCATTTCAATGAGACGTTCTTTTGAGTGAAAATAATTATAAAACGTTGCTTTAGGGATTTTTGCCACCTCAATAATTCGGTCTACGCCGACATTATGAAAGCCGTATTTGTTAAATAAATATCTTGCTGAATGAAGTACGCTTAAAGCACGAAATGGAAGATCTATATGTGGCATATTTTTACCGTTATAAAAATTATTGTTGTATATAAATGAGATATAGAAACCGCTGCCTTTTTAGGAGAGAAAAAAAGGCATAGCAAAGCCATAAAGACTGTGCGCAGCACATCTCAAGTTTTAATTGTTGCTAAGTTTTAAGTAATAACGAGCTAAAGCCTGAAAAAGCCTTACGGCGATCAAGCTGCGTTAAATGTTTTAAGCTGTGTTGTTATAGCTTTTGGCAATGGCTGCCAAGAAATGATGAATGTGCAAAGCCAACTCCTTATATATGGAGTTCTGCCAAAACATTAGATTTATGGTGGCAGAACGAAAGAGGGTTAGCAGACTGGTTTCGACTCCAGCACACCCGAGGGTGTCCCTCTCCCGTCCTGAACTGTACCCCATAAGTTAGACTTTTTAAACTTATAAGGTGTATATCCAATGCCAGTTCCAAAGCATTCAAAAGAGTTAAAACTAAAAGTAATTCAGGCCTATTTAGATGGGAGTAAAGGCTATAAAATCCTTTCCAAAGAGTTTAATGTAGATCTCCAAACCATCCGGTTATGGATTGAAAACTATAAGGCACATGGTGCTGATGGACTTAATGTTAAAATTAAAAAAACTTATTATTCTCCAGAATTTAAAATCAATGCGATACAAATGCTTCTTGATAAGGTACCTGTAAGAGAAGTCAGAAGGCGGTTAAATCTGAGTGGGACGTCAATTCTAAGAAGATGGCTAGCCCAGTATCATAAAGAAGGGATTGCTGGGTTTAATACTAAACGGACTTATACCAATATGACTAAACAAGATAAAACTAAAACAGTGAAACCAACAAGAGATGATAAAGAAAAGTCTCAACAGGAGCTCATTGATGAACTTACAGCTTTACGCGCAGAGGTCGCTTTTTTAAAAAAGCTAAAAGCCTTAAAACTGAAGCAGCGTACTTAAGTTCAATTTCTACCGCAGACAGTGTTCAAGTTATTTCAGAATTAAGGCAAATTTATCCATTAAAGCTATTACTTAGTATTGCCAAGATAGCCCGTAGTACTTATTTCTACCACATCAAAGCTCTACGCTCCAATGATAAATATACTGAGTTAAAACAGAAGATTAAGTCTATATATCACAAGCATAAAGGATGCTATGGCTATCGTAGAATTACTCTTGCCCTGAAAAGTACAGGAATAATCATCAACCATAAGTGTGTATATCGCCTCATGAAAACGATGGGGCTTAAATCGCGTATTAGAGCATTAAAATATCGCTCATATAAGAGTGGTTGTGTCGGGATGGTGGCTAATAACATTTTACAACGGCAATTTAAAGCAAATCGTCCCAACCAGAAATGGGCAACTGATGTAACGGAATTTAATGTGAATGGGGAAAAACTTTATCTATCCCCAATTATAGATTTATTTAATGGGGAAATTATTACATTCAGAATCCAGCGCAAACTCAATTATGAGTTAGTCAAAGAGATGCTCATTCATGCTTTGGCTAAACTTAAGCGACATGAGAAACCAATACTTCACTCGGATCAAGGTTGGCAATATCAAATGGCTCATTACCAACAGCAATTAAAGCAACATGGCTTAATTCAGAGTATGTCTCGTAAGGGAAATTGTTTAGATAATGCTGTAATAGAAAGCTTCTTTGGAATATTAAAATCGGAGTGCTTTCATGGTGAAAAATTTCAAACAATTGATGAATTAGAGAAAACGATACAAGAGTACATTCATTATTATAATCATGAGAGAATCAAGGTGAAGTTACAGGGTTTATCCCCTGTACAATATAGAAAGCAGTTTTTAAAAACTGCTTAATTAACTGTCCAACTTTATGGGGTCAGATCATCCTACCGCAACGGGAGGGAACGAGGAGATGCTCACACAAAACTATTCCTCAGAAGAAATAATCCTGATGCGGTCGAAAAAACGGTCTGCTAAAACCGACTGGCGATGTAGGCCAGCCCGCAAATGGTAATCTCCAATATTTGAAGTGTCAATGTGAAATTGGCTAGAAAATACTTAAATAGTTATTATTTTTCATTTAATTACATAATTAAGGAAATTCTTAAGTAATATTTCTAATCTACCCTTATATCATTAAGTTAAAGTTTAAAATTTCAAAAACTTAAGGTCTAGATTGGCTCATATCAACGAAGAATGAATAAATAAAAATGAGTGATTACTCTTATTAAGAAGTGTTTTTATGAGTGGCTATTCAGTATAAACTTATTACTTAAGCGACCAATCTCACACATTAGGCCGTGTCATATACTTAAAGTGATAAGAGCAAAAAATGACTCAAAATGAAGTTGAATTAGCAGAGAAATTGTCAAAAGAATCTCATAAAGGTCAAAAGTATGGTTCTCATGATTACTTTGAGTACCATATTAAAGGTGTGGTCAATTCATTAATTAAGCATCGATTTTCACAAGTCTATATTATTACCGCCCTTCTACACGATAGTGTTGAAGACACGCCTCTTACGCTAGATAAAATCGAAAGCTTATTCGGAAAAGAAGTCCGTGATGCAGTAGATGCATTAACTAAACGGGAAACTGAAACACGCGAAGAATATTTAATTCGTTGTAGTTCGAATCCGATCGCTCGAGTCGTAAAACTTCATGATGCAGCCTTTAACGCGCATAACTCACATAAGGACAATAATCACCCGCGTGTAGATTATTACCTTCAAACCATGTTAATTGTTTCAACAGCGCAAGATAGGTTGGAATGAAAAGGTCGAATTAGCTAGGTATTATAAAATATAAGACGATCAATTTGATTTTGTAACGCAATCAAGATTTATCATGTAAAAAAAAGATTTTTGCTCAACCCTATTTAACTGACTTAAGAATTGAGCAATTTTTTGCGCATTTATGATCTACGGCGAACCTATCTCGAAGTTAGATACGTCCAACTTCTAAATATGGAATCAAGTTTTTATCAAAATGTGGTCGTGGGTCGCCTTCATAACTAATAAAGCCATGCATTCCTGTTAAACGCTCACCTTTATAAAACTGGTTTAACTGATAGCGCGGGTCTTTATGTGAAAGCGTAAAGCTCACCACACCAACGCCCTGCTGTTTTGACTTGTTATAGGCATCTTCAAGCATTTTATGATGCAAAGCTAAATCTTGTGGATGGCACATAAGCGTATGTAACACATGGTACTTAATCGAGTCACCCAGTTTAGGCAAGCGCATGCCTTTGGTTAGTGGAGTCAACAAGTTATAAACGGGTCTAAAAATTCCAATGACTGAGCTGTAATGCAAAATTTTAGTTTGCTTAATACTATGCTGATCCCATAAGCCAAACATGCCCACCAGTTTTTCACCCTTAAAGTAAAGTGAAAAGTCTGAGAGTTTTATTCCTGAAAAATACTGATGACCTTGGGCCAGTTCTTCAAAGTTATAGGCAGGAATAAAGTTATAAAACTCGGCCATGTCGCTAATAAAATGATTCATGGCTTCCACATGCTGAGCTTCGGCAACACATGTGCGAATCTCTTGAAGATCACTCTGATTAGCTTGCTTTAAGAAAGTCGTGATTTTTCGTTTTATGCCTGTGTTGGTCAGACTTAAGGTTTCAATGAGTCCTTCATCATAATAATCGGGCATTCCTGTTTTGCCCGTTTGAATGGCAGCGCGCGCGGCGTGGTTATCATCAAAAATAATCATTTGACTATAGTTCGGTTCATGCATGGTTTGTTTTACATGCTTTGCTAAAACCTTAACCAGTGATTTGCCACGATAGTTGTGATCAACACGTAAATCACCCGCGTATCGTAAGTTTTGAACGTTCCGATCGACATAACATGGGCGATGACCATTGCTATAACAAGCAACATGCTTCTGACTCTCGGTGTCTTCAATCACGACATGTAATTTATGCCGATACACAATGTCGGAAGCTTGAAAATAACTGGGTTCACGCTGAAAGCTAATTTGAATGCCTTTGGTGGTCATAGGTACGGCAATCAAATCTCTTAAAGCCTGATCGTCTGCCAAAGTTGCTTCTCGGGTAATCAGGGTATTGTCAGCAAGTGGTGGATTTGTTTTCATTCATTATTCACCTGTTGTGCGGTCTGTACGGGCACCAAATTATTTAAACGCCCCATTTGGTCGAGTAACTGATAGACAAACACGACTTCGTCTTGGTCATTCACTGTTTTCTGGGTTTGTACATCAAGTAACTTCTGCTCGGTATTCAGCAAATCAAATGTGGTTTTAGTGCCAACATCAAACTCTTTACGTGTGTAAACAAAGGCAATCGATGCAGCCTCTATGGCATTTGCCAATGCCTCTTTATTTTGTCGAATGGTTTGAAGCTGCGCGTAGCTCGTGCGTGTACGCTTATTCAAATCTAGTTCAAGACTTCGCGTTTTTTGGTTCGCCAAATCGATATCGGCCTGTGCTTTTTTGACATTGGCCCGATTTAAACCATCGTCGTATAGCGGTACATTGAGCTGCACCCCAACCATATAGTTATTACTTTCAGAACCAATATAGCTTGCTTCATCTTGCTTTCCGGCACGGCTAGTGAGCATGACCGTAGGCCAGAGTTCGCGTTTAGTTAAAGCATATTGTTTCTCGGCAGCCTGTTTTTCGTATTTGCTACGCATTAAAGCTGGATGGTTTTTGGTTTGCGCCAAAATTTCATCCAAGCTCGCGGGAATAACTGGCAGTTGTTTAATCGCGACAAGGTTGTCAGGCGTTACACCCGTTACTTGATAAAACTGTGCTTCGCTTACGGTCAAATTAGACTGAGCCTGTGTAATATCGGCTTGACCTTGGGCAACTTGTGCCAAAACCTGTGCTAAGTCCGCACGGGTAATCATACCCACATCAAAACGGCGCTTCGATTCATATAAAGACCGTTGTAAGTTAGCCATAGTCTTTTGTCTAAGTTCTAAAATGGCTTTCTTTTTTAATACGTCGGTATAGACCATGACAGTATTTAAAATAGTTTCCGATCTTTGGTCAGATAGTCCTTGGTTTTGTGCAGAGAGCTGGCTTTCGGCAACATCTATTCCTAAACGGTGTCGTCCAGAGGTATAAATCGGATAATCTGCCTGCAATTGTAAACTTCGACCTTTACGGTTTCCTTCAGTTGGAAACAGGACTTGTGAAGGCGTATCTATTCTTTCATAGTCAAGTTGCCCGACTAAATTGACTTTAAGCCCATCACGCTGTTTGGCCTGTTCAAGCATAGCAGTCGACTGGTTCACACTTAAACGGCTGACCTCAAGCTGACTTTCATGTCTTAAACTGGCTGACAAAGCCTCGTCTAGAGTCATGGCATGTGTATTCGACACAAGCAACACGCCAAGATACAAGGCGTGTCGAAGTGTTAAAAACCGAGTATTAAATTGCTTCATCCCTTTCATAGTTGTTCCAAACTATTTAGGGTAACTTTCTTGAGTGGCTCAGGCTTGATATTGCCTTCGATAATGCCGTCAAACATGACCAGTTTTTTGTAGGCATTCCACCCATTATTGGCTTGACGAATTTGAGGTTGGTCGAGCTGTCCCAAGTTCCGCGCAAGTTCGTAATGGAAGTTTTGACGCAAGATACTGTCGATATATTCATTGTTAATGCTGTGATGGATTTCGCCTTCAAAAAGCACGCAATAAAATGGTTTAACGTGTTGCTCGGTATCAATCGCCAGTAAAGAAATCGCTTTAGATTCGGTTTCATTTAACTGTGACAATAATTGCTGGGCAGTTTCAGGTGCGAGTTTCTCACCGACCAGATCTACACCAAAACGGCGGCCTTGGAACTCAAAACACGGGATTTGTTCTATAAAGCCAGTGACTCGTAAACAATCATCCATACAGTAACGAAGCAAGCCATTACCCGATGTAATGAGTGGGCTAACCACATCACCTTGTTTAAGCTGCCACGACGGAATGATTTGACCTTGTTTTTCACCCTCTAAATATTCAAATTCATAGAAGTGACTTTGATACGCCAGCGGGTATTGATCGTTATAGGGAATCGTGACTACACCTTCCGTCGCCCATAGACCTTTTCCTTCAAACTGAACACTGGGTAATTTCTCTTGTAATTTTTCTGCCCAAGCTTTTGAACCTGCGGTATCCCAACTCGACACTAAACTTAACTTTGGCCAGAGCTTTTTAAAGTCAATCTGTTCACCGTTTGAACTTGCAATTAAGGCTTGAGCGCTTTCAGGACTATGCGGTGCAGTCACTTCTTTTAATGAAGCCTGACGATTGCTCCATGAACCACTTTGTAAAACTTCAATCACATCTTGTTGTAGTAACTCCAAACGCTCAAGCAATTGCAACGCAAAAGTTGGACTCCACACCGAGATCATGGCTAAGTTACGGTTTGCCACCAAATAGCAAATCGTGGCAAAGAGTGCATCATCGGCATTGGCTGCAAAAGCAACATTACTTGGAACGGCTTGGGTAAATTTAGATAAAATTCGCTTACCTACACCCAGTAGCGCACTATCATCATTTAGGTTTTTATCTTTTAAAACTTCACGCTGACTTTCAGGTAACCATGACACCGACCAGTAATGCGTACCCGAACTAAGCTGTGGGCATTTACGGTATAGACTTGCCATCCACGGCGCAATTGCATGGTCAAGCTCATCTAAAAACAGTTTGGTATATGGAATAAACTTGATTTGTTCACTCGACCCACTGGTCGGCTGAAAACGAACCAGTTTACTACTAGACAATGAAAGTTTCTGTTCGCGATAACGTTGAATGTCTTCTCGCCATGCGCCATAACGTGTCGCAGGAAAGGATTTTACAAACTGCTCATAGTTTTGAACTTTCTTATCTTTAGCAAACGTAGAGGTCTGTAAAATCGAATGCAGGATTTGACGTTGTGTCGCTTCTAACGCATTAAACTGTTTTTGAAAATTACGATCGGATGCATCACACCATTTTTTTAAAATAAGATGTGAGCCAAGAGTTAGCCATTCATTAGATTTCATTGGATGGCCTCTCTACGTTTGGTTTTATGTGTTACACAGGCTTCAAACTTTCCCTTACTCGTGGGTTTGGTGATGAGCTTTACTGGGAAACGCGCAAGATCTTTCCAGCCTAATCGACCAATACACGGTAATTCTGTTCCCGCACTCCATGTTGGATTCATCTGCTCAAAAAAATGAATATTTGGGTTCTTTTGTCTCATTTCGGCAGTAATCGGTGCGACTTCACCTTTTAATGGTTGATAGTCATCTCCAAAATTTAAGAGGCCCGCATCTTTATCATAATATTCGCCAAAGAATTTCTCACAGTAGTGCTCAACCACTTCCGAGAGATGCTGATTTTCATCTTTAATGTTTGGGTAGTACACATAATAGTTATTGGCGAGTAATAAGTAGGTCTTATAGCCTTTAGAAATGAGTAGCCAATAGAGTTCGTTAAATGGATATTTGATTCGAAGCTTGATCATGAGTTTGAGCATGGTACTTTGCAGACTACGCGTGCCCCAAAACTTCTTCAAAATGACCGTATCACCGCTAAATAACACTGTGTAGTCTTTACCGTTTAAATAGAAGTGCTGCACAACAACGGTTGAGAACCCCACAATCTCATCTGTCTCCGAGTCAAAAATTAAGATCGCACCACTTTTATTTTTAAAATCATCTACGAAAATAGAAAATCTCGTATTTTCATAATACTGTTCGTAAATGGAATACATCACTTTTAATCGCTCTGTATCGATTTGCTCTTTTTCAAAATATTGACCATAAGTCGTGCTTTTCAGGTTCAATTTTGAAATCAATTTATACGTTGTATTAATCATAATCCTTTAACCTTCCACCTCTAATTTGCGAGTTTTCCGATCTCATCTACCGATATAAGAAAACTCATAAAAATGTTCTTTTTCTATGAAGGGATACGTTTTGATATGCCCTATTGTTTTTCATTCTTTGAAAGCTGCCCTTTATTTCTAAATAGCTACATATTCATTTTCTTCCCCCGATCCATAAAGATGGTTAAAAAGGCGGTCACAAACATGATGATTGCGAGCATGCGTAATAAATCATTAAAACTAGATGTAAGTGCTTGAAAATGAATGTCACGATAGATCACGCTGAGCGCAATTTGCTGTGCATTTGAGCCGACTTCCTGATATTGCGCCGTGAGCTGATCGAGTCTTTCTGTAAAGATCCAGTTCTGCGGGGTCATCGACTGATTAATCTGGGTAACATGAAGCGCAGTCAGCCAGTCTAATGAGGAGTTAATCAGCGCTAGTCCAACCGCTCCGCCAATATTGCGCATCAGGTTATAAATACCGCTGGCATCGGCAACTTTACTCAGTGGCAAAGTGCTCATGGCTAAATGCGAAACCACAATCAAGCAGATCATGAGACCAATACCACGGTAAATTTGCGGCCAGAACATAAAGTCATAATCGCTGTGAATGCTGAGGTGCGAATTGAGCCACACACCAAAACCAGCCAGAATCATTCCAATAAATACAGTTTTGCGGGTATCAAAATTGGGAATGAGCCACGCAAGAAACGGCGCAAAGCAGAACATGACAATACCTGTCACCATCATGACGTGACCAATTTGGCTACTGTTCATTTCACGGACTTGCCCCAGAAACACGGGAATCATGTAACCCAAACCATAGAGCGCCATACCAATCACAAAAGTCGTGATGGCACTTAAGGTGAAGTTTTTATTCTTAAATACTGATAAATCGAGCAATGGCTTAGGCTGGGTAAAGCTTCTAGAGAAGAAGATCATGCCGCCCACAACACAGACCATGAAAGCGATCCGAACACCTGTGTCTGCAAGCCAGTCGTGCCGTGCACCTTCATCAAGGAAATATTCAAGCCCACCCAAAAACATCGCCATGCCAATGAGGCTAAACCAGTCCATGCTTTTGATGAGTGAATGATTCGCACGGTCAATATTTGGACCCGAATAGATCACCGTGGCAATGATAATGCCCGGAATGATATTAATCAGGAACATCCAGTGCCATGAGAAGTTATTGGTTAACCAGCCGCCAATGGTTGGGCCAATGGCTGGGCCTAAGGTACTGATCATTCCAAACATGACCAAAGGCAATGAGCGTTTTGGTTCAGGGAAAAGTAAGTACAATGCCGTCATAGAGGTTGGAATCATCCCACCGCCCATAAAGCCTTGAATGCCACGGAAAACCAGTAAACTCTCTAAGTTCCATGCCAACGCACAAAGTAAAGAACTGATGGTGAAGCCAATTGCACAGATCGTGTAATAGACCCGTGTTGAAAGCACTCGCGAGACAATACTCGACATTGGAATTGCAATAATTTCGGCAATCAAATAAACAGTTTGCACCCAAGTCACTTCATAGCGGCTTGCACTCATGCCGGCTTGAACTTCGTTTAGAGAACTCGCCACAATCTGAATATCAAGAATCGCCATAAAGTTGCCAAAAATCATGGCAGCAAAAATTGCCCAAGCCGTCTTTGCGGGAAACTTCCACTCAGCGTCAATATGCTTATTCATTTCTTATTACCTAAAAATTTTATTATTAAGTTCTTAGGTCAACCGTAGCGCTAACCGACATTCCGGGTTTTATAAGATCAATATGCGGGCTTGAATCTATGGCAATACGTACAGGAATACGTTGAACAACCTTGTTAAAGTTGCCTGTGGCATTGTCTGGTGGCATAAGTGAGAAAGTTGCACCTGAAGCTGGAGAAAAGCTTTCAATTGTTCCGCTGTAAGTCAGGCTTGGATAAGCATCAAGTTTTAATTTAACTTTCTGACCAATATGCATTTTTTCAATTTGGGTTTCTTTGAAGTTCGCTTGTACATACAAACTATTTTCAGGAATGATCGCCATTAAGCGGGTTTGCGGAGAAACACGCGAACCTTTCTGGATTGCAAGGCTTCCTATTTTCCCTACGACTGGGCTCACCACTTTTGATGAAGCCAAATCAATTTGATAAAGATTTAAGTTTGCATTGGCACTTTGAATATCTGCCAGAAGCTGCGCTCTACTGGCCTGTAAACTACCCAACTGAGCTTCTGCGGCATTTACGGCGGCTTGTGCCTTGCTAAGCTGTGCCTGAGCAGTTAAATACTGAGACTGAACCCCTTCAAAGTTTTGACGGGTAATTACCCCATCTTTTAATAAATCTTGATAACGTTCAAAATCTTTTCTTAAACGAGATAAGTCTGCTTGTGCCGCAACAACGCCACTATTTGCTTCAGTAATGGAAGACTTGGCAGACTTTTCATTTTGTTGTTGTACGCCTAGCGCTGCTTCTTTTAAGCTCACAACAGAGCTAGCCTGATCATAACGAGCTTGGTAATCACGATGGTCTAAGACCGCTAAAGTTTCCCCTTTCTTTACAAACTGATTATCGTTAATTAATAACTCCATCACTTCGCCTGAAATCTTTGGCATCACCCAAGTAACATCAGCTTGCACATAAGCGTTATCAGTAGATTGATAAAATCGGTATACAAAAAAATAATATATAATGCCCGCGACTAAAAATAACAGCAGGACACTAAAAACACCCCGAGTTATCTTTTTTCGACTTTGGAAATTAGTATCAGTTTCTAGCTGAGCTACGTTATCCATATTCATTCCGTTTATTTGTAATATTCGATTTTTTATTTACACCAATAAACTATTAGCGTCTTTTTTACGTAACTTTTCACTTGGTTTATTCAATGAATCGTGACAGCGTAAAATTTGGTGCAAATTATGATTCTTAAATCGATTAAATATCATTGACCGTTTTGACATATATTTTTTCTATTTACGCCAATAGATTGCATGCTATAAAAAATATGTTTAAAAATTATGTAATTTTATATTTTTTGAAATTTCTATTTATAATCCATTATCTAAAAATTTATTTTATTAATTTTAATCAATAACTTAATGTGGTTATTTTTCTTATTAAAGTGATTAATTGACAGAAAAATTCATTGTACCAATATTAAAAATCAGCCTCCAATTTGTAGTACTTATGTAGAATTAATTAAGGTAATGTGTAATTTTAAAAAGAGTTATAGATAAGTTTTATAATATTTATAGAAACATAAAATATAAATATTCTTATTTATCAAAATAGTTAAACAAAACTTATTAAAGACGTACTTTAATAAATTTACGATTAACTATATTAAGTGGAATAGCAGAGAAATTCTAAGCTCAAGCCAACATCCTTTCAAGAAACTAAGCATTATTAACAAATAAAATTAATCATAAAAAAGAGTTACTTTTAACTCTTTTTTATTTAGAAAATAGAGAATTATAAGTTTATTTTTTTACTTATTTAAAACCCTAAAAATTTCTTCTAAAGTCACTCCAACCGCAAGTATTTCACTATCCTGATGAGGTAAACCATCAATCTCCAACCCAATTGGTAGTTGCGATTTCGCCCCCTTTCCAATGGGTAAACTCAGTCCAGGTAATCCGATATTACTGCCGGGGTCTGTATTTCGAATCAGTGCCTGGAAATTTTCAATTGAACTGACTTGCTCGTTTACTAGTGGTGCAACGATGGCTGATGTTGGGAACAATAAAGCATGTAAGTTATGCGCTCTAAAAGTGTTTTGATAGAGTTCCAGCAATTGTGGACGAGCTTCACTGATGGCTTTTTCATACAAAGGTAAAACAGGAACAAATTGACCAGTCTGATCTTGAATTAATTGGGGAAGAATATTCTGTTTAAAAAGTGCCTGTACATCTGGGCTTGAGATCTGATCGATCACCGACTCTAAGGTCAGGTCTATACAGTGATGTTTTAAATATTGAATAAGATCATATTTGCCTTCATAGACAACCACGGGAAATGAAATAGCGTGATTGAGTTGTTCTAAATTCGGCATATCGACATTAATAATTTCGACTCCCACATCTTTTAAAAGACCAAGTGCAATATGAGCTTGTTGATGAACGTCTTCATCTAAATGATTCCAAAAATATGGATTGATACCGAGCCTAATTTGATGAGGTTGTAATAGTTTTTTTCTTGGCTCTTGAGTAATCAGCTGATCAATTAAGATAATGTCAGATACTGTATGTGCTATAGGGCCAGCAGTATCCCGCGTATGTGAAATTGGGGTAATACTGTCTTGTGAATATCTTCCTACCGTTGGACGAAAGCCGACACAACCATTTAAAGCACTCGGTAATCTAACCGAAGCACCAGTATCTGTACCAATCGCAATCGGAACCATTCCCGCGGCAACAGCCACAGCACTACCTGAAGAAGACCCGCCAGCAATATGCAATGGGTTTACCGCATTTCGTGTACCCACAACACCTTCAATATGCATGGCAGTATTATAACCCGTTACCCCAAAGGCCAATTCGTGCATATTGGTTTTACCCACAATGACCGCACCGTGATCAATGAGCTTTTGAATAATCAGTGCGGAGCTTTGAGGCTTAAAGTTGGCTAAAGCTGGTGTGCCTGCACTATTAGGAAAACCTTCTACATGAATATTATCTTTAACCGCAATTAAAATGCCCATCAAAGCTGGACATGGTTTTCCACTAAGCAGATATTTATCCCAATATTGAGCTTGTTGAATTGCTGAAGCTTTATCTGTGCTAATAAATGCATTTAAAGACTGCTGTTTTTCAATAGAGGCGAAGTAATGATGAACAAGTTCTTCACAAGATACTTTTCTCTCTTGAATCAATTGAGTGATGACATCTACTGAAGCATTTGCTAAATCGAGTGATTCAATCCAATTATTTTTTTCAACTGCATTTGACATGATGACTTAAAATCCATTTAAGTTGTGATCTTAAGAACTTAGTACAAATTGCTCATTCATTCGTATCCTCAAAATTGAGGATTGCTTTGTTTTAATGTTGAATGAGTAAAGCCATTTCAGTGCGATTATTACAGTCTATTTTTCTCATAGAGTTATTGAGATGAGTTCTTAATGTGGTAAAGCTAATGCCAAGTAAATTTGCCACATGTTTGTCACTTAAACCTTTAGAGACCAAATGAACCACTTCTTGTTCACGTGGAGTCAGACCATATTGTGTTGATAAATCTAGTGGTAAGGCTTGAGTAAAATAAGGTTCAAGCAGATTTAATATTCTTTTTTCACGTTCATTAAACATGTCAGCGTCTTTTGCACGCCAAATACGTAAATCACCAATATCTATACCATTTCGGACAAAATAAATATTTATGCCGTGATATAAACCATAGGCTCGCAAAAACTCATTGTAATACGGTGTTTTTTTCAGGTCTGCGAGAGGCATAACCTCATTTACAAAGGTTGGTTTTTGACGTTTGCGAAGTTGTGCAGTAATTGGATCATCAAATTGCCAAACACACTCATAGTCCTCCATCGCTTTGGGGTCGATTTTCCATATCAGGCCTTTTGTCGATAAATTATGCGTTGAATCCCAAATATAAGATGCGGCAAAATCAGCCCGTAATAAGATGGCAATATCGCCAATGATATTTTCACGTAAATTATATTGCCCTTTTCCTGAGCCAAGTTTCCATAATATTTCGGAGAACAATGTAAACTCAGATGGACTAAAATCCTTTTCTAAAAGTGCGGTCATCGTTTACCTATATAACGAAATCCATCGAATTTTGAGAGGATCGGTTAAGCGCTTCCTTTTCTATAACATATCCATTTTGTTCTTTAGTAGTAATTGGATGTTGTAATTTTCATGTAAATAACTATCTAGACATTACATCTATTGAAGTCTTGTTTGTACTGATGTTTGATAAGAATTACAAAAGCATAGAAAGATTATTTTTCTAGCTTTTCATATGCTCATTATATAAAAAAGCCCTCCTTAGAGAGCATTTAAAGACGCAGGTTCAACTCCCTCCATCTCTACTAAACATTAATTTCTATTTTATAAATGATAAACGACCTATTGGTGATAAATGCCAAGGATGGTTATCAATACGTTTATGTAGCTCGGCTCTCTTATCTTTTTCAATGAATGACTAGGCAATAAAACCTACATCATTAAAATAGTCATGCATTGCTACAGCCATGTGCGGATTGCTTCCTTTCATAGCGGATTCAGATTTCTCCATCGGCCGCGCAACCAAGCTAGCTAATCACCATAGCCTTAAGTGTTCCCATTTTTATTGCTCATTAGGGCAATTAGGTGATGAACTTATTCAACATCTCCAAGAATTTGGTCAAAAGGAATCTCATCTATACCTTGTACACCGAAACGTTGGTTGACTAGTTTGTAGGCATCAGACAAGTTCAAATTTTTAGCTTTAGCCACTAGCAAGTGAATAGCATTGTTGAGTGATACACATCCAGATTTAAGAGTTTTATGCTTTGGTTGTACTTTCCGATCTAAAATGTCTAAAACCTATCTAGAAAATTAGACTTGTCATGTCTGATCCCCTAACCGTGTTGGATAAAAGCCTCTAGTCCACCAAGATTCAGAGGCTTCATTTTTTTGCTACTTATTGATTTTAGCTTGATATTTTAACCAACTTTCAATAATACAATTCGGTTACACTATTAAAGACTATCTATCTTCTTCTGTATAAGTGATGCGGCATGCAAGCATTTAACTACTTATGTTTTTGAGAAAGTTACAAAGTAAAAACATATCACAGTGATACAAATATACAACTGTGATACTATTGAGCCAAGCACGGTAATACATTTATGATATACTTAACTAAAACTCTCTTTAAGTAAATAACTTATGGCTAGAACAGATCCACAAATCAATCTTAGAGTTCCAACTGATCTAAAAAAAAAATTGAATTAATTGCTATAGAAAATAGCCGATCTATAAATGCTGAAGTGGTTCGACGTCTTGAACAAAGTTTTGAAAAAAATTTAGGGGATTTAGATAGTGTCCCAACTGAACAATTGATGAAAGAACTAGCTAAGCGTTGTTCTATTCTTGAAATTAAAATGCGATAATTTAAAAGTATTAAATGGATATCTATTGATATGAAGATTGTAAAAATTGATATATATAATCTGGTTAAAGAGAAATATCTCTTAGATCTAAATATCAATCAAGAAGCTATAACCTTTTTAACTGGTTATAATGGAACATGTAAAACAAGTATATTACAAGCAATACATAAAACTATTTGTGAGTTTTCAAACTATAATTTTCCTATCGTAAGAAAAAAATGGGGGATAGAAATTGAGTTTGAAGATGGCAATAAAATAATTAATATTTGTTTTCCTCCAAACAAAGAAGGTATGGATACACATGATTTTTTCCAAAAGCATATGGATGATATTAGCGGTGAAAATTTAGTTAAATTTTTTGATACTTACCAGAATGTTCAAGATAAAGTAAAATCTGAAAATCTTGGTATTAAATTTAAAGATTTTAAGTATCTAAAGAACAATGAAAAAAGAACAGAAACAGATGAGTGTCAGACACTAATGACAATCGGTTTTGTTAATTCTTCTAAAAATACCGATGAAAAAAATATAATAAATAGTATTTTACTCTATGATGAGCAAATAAGCTTATCTTTCAAAAATGACTTAAAAGATGATAGTGCCCTAGAACGTCTAGATGTTTTTTCTCAAAAAAATAATATTGATAAAACTTTATTTAGACAAATAGATATTTATAAAAGTAAAAATGTAAATTCAATTTTAAATGAAGATATTTACTCAAATTTGAAAAATTTAATTAGAAAAGATTCTATACAAAAATTTAATGATGAATTTAACAAAAATCTTTCAGAAAACAATATAGATAATCATTCATTCTTTATGAATGAACTCAATAATTTCTTTAACTTAACTAAAAGAGAACTTAAATTTAATCGTTTAGATTCATTTTATTATGAAAAAAATGAAAAAATTATTAAATGGTATGATTTCTCAAAAGGTGAAAAGTTTTTATTATTGCAACTCCTACTTGCATATAATTTTAGAAATGATAACTGTATTTTTTTATTTGATGAACCTGATGCCTTTTTACATATAGAATGGCAACAAATTCTTTTGTCAAGTTTAAAAAAAGTATCACCTAATAGTACTTTTATCATTGCTAGTCATTCACCTTCTTTAATTTCCAAAGAAACCAAAATTAAATTTGTTAACTTGAATAAATATATTGTTTAAATATGAATGCATTAGAAAATACTGATTCAGATATTGGGTTTAATATACCAAACTCTTACTACGAGTTTCAAAACCAATTCTGTGAACCAAATATTAAAAAAGTACAAGTATGGATTGAAACTCAAAGAGATTTTAATTTCTGGAATTCTATCTTAGAAGGAAAAATAAGCAATACTGAATTCAATATTCAATCTACTGAAACTTTTGTTGAGGATGGAAAAGTTGGAACTGGTTGTTCAAGAATCCTTTATTTAGTAAGTAAAGGTAATATTGAGTTAGGCAAAAATTCAATTGTATGTATTGATAGTGACTATTATTGTATATCAAAATTAATGAATAGTTCTTTTGACCACTCTACCCAATTCCATACAGCAATTGATATTATAACTGATTATTCAAAAAATTTTGTTTTTAGAACACTTATTCATTCAAAAGAATGTGCTTTTTATATTGAAAGATTTATTCGAGAAGAAATAAGAAAGTGTATATGTGTGTCGAATATTGATGAAATAAAAATTTGCTTTTCTGAAATTCTGTCAGAAATCTCCAAAACTATAAAGTTTTATTTTATTTTTATTCTAAAGATCCACAATGAAAATAAAATTACTTTAGATGAAAGAAACAAAATTCTTAAATCTTTATTAGAAGAAATATCAATAATTAAGCAAATTCCAATTTCTTATTTTGAGGATGTAAATAGTTTCGTAGAGTCTCCAATATTCATTTCTTTCAAAGAAAAAATTGAAATTTTACACTCTACTTTGATTTCTCAACACTCAGAAGCTAATGAAAATATTGAGATATTAATCAAAAATATAGAGAGTTTTTCTATAAATGACTCAAATTTATTTTATTTCTTACGTGGACATGATGTAGCTGAAATTCTAAAAGGTATTGCAAATAGCTATATCAAAGCAATAAAAAATGATCATCAATCACTTTTAGAGTCAGAATTAGCCAGTAAAGGCTGTGATGAAAATTCCATTAAAACAATGCGTACTGATGTCATGGGAAGTTACAGAAATAATATCCAGCCAGGAATTTTCGATACTAATTATCAGAATATACATCAAAATGAATATATAAAAATTGTGTTTGATTGTATTAAAGATTGCATATCGACCCCATAAGAGAAAAGCGCCATTAGGCGCTTTCTTCTACAATTCTCAACTTAGGTTTTCTTGGAATATCTAATCCAACTAAATTTTCAAGAAAATTTGCATTTACATTCAATTCAGTAGCAATATCTTCAGCAAAGATTTTCTTTTTTGCGAGCATAACAAAGCAAGCTTGAAGGAGTTCAGGCTTCTCCTTAGAAATTAAATGATCTTCTTTCTCCGTAATTGCCTCACCTGTTTTCTTCAGGTAGATCACTCCACTAGTGTATTGCTCTTGCGTCAATAAACCCAATTGTTTAGCACGATATAAAATGGCTGCCTTACTTACCTTCCAAGTTTGTTTAAACTCACTCAACTTAGTCCAGTTATAACGACCATTTTTGTACCAAGTTGGAAAGTGCGTACGCATCATGACTTGAGGAATTAACAAAGCAGAAGCAAAATGATTGGCCTGAGATTCTGTTAATCGGTCTCCAGTAACAATACCATCGTGAAGTACAAGGTGGCCAAGCTCATGAGCCAAGTCGAAACGCTGACGACAGACACTTTCTTTTGCTTCATTGCGTACAAAAATTGGACGCTTTGTAGCTAATGATAAAGCATCTACTTCATTTGATACCGAAGGAAATGTAGTTACGATAATGCCATGTAATTCGCAAAGACGGACCATATTACTTATCGGCCCTAACCCTAGTCCCCACTTTTCACGACATTTTTCAGCAATAGACTCAATAACCATATCTTGAGAAACAGGTTCATCATCTGAATTATGGATATCATATTTTGGTAATCGTAGCTTTGAATCCAAATATTCAGTTAATCGCTTTATGTGCTCTCCTCTAGCAATAACGATCTGTTTATAAGAAATTTTTGCTGTACGGTTACTTCTAAAATGAATCTGCTCTTCCTGTAAAACAGGTTTTAGTTGCATAAAAAACGACTGTGGTACATTAAAAAAATGCGCCATCTTATCAATAAAGTGATTGTTTGGTTGAGTTTGCCCAGTTTCAACTTTATGAAGATATTGACGTGTATAGTCTAGCTTGCTACCTAATTCTTCTAAAGATAATTCATTGAATTGTCTAAGAAGCTTTAGCTCCAAACCATTAAACTGTGTGTTCATGGCTATTCATCTTACAATTAGTTGTTTACAGCTTCGGAATCATCGTCATCTTCTTTTTCATTATCCATATCAGGATCTTCAACTAATGGTGAACCTAATTCTACTGGTTTAGGTGTCTCAGGCTCAATTAAATGAATATGATTCAAGCCAGCAATGCTACTAGAATCCCAATATGCCACAACCTCATTTGCCAAGTTATAACCTACAAATATCACCAATGGTTCATCATCTAATGTTTTTGGTTCATTTAAGATAAAACGCCAATAGTGAGGCTGCTGATCATCAAGAGGAAATAAACTCATACTATGCAACTGCTGCATAAAGTATTTCTTTTTCTTTGGATTCTCGAAGTCATCTTTTAAAAATCTGATTGTCGCGCTTCCGATTTGGAAAATAAACTTTAAAGACCCATTTACCAAATGTACATCTACTGGGCACTGTCTTGTCATGATCAAATTTAAAAACCGATTACGAGTACGATCAAAAATACTTGTTCCACGCCCATAATTTGAATCATCTTCAGTGCTAAGTAGATAGAGAATATCTCTATAGATATTCAACATATGTTGAGCGAAGAAACTGATAACCTCATCAGTTAACTGTGGTTCAAAATCAGAAGGATGACGACATTCCATAAAAATTATCCGCAATAAATGGTGAAATGTTGGGTTAGATTTAATTTATTGCTATTTTTTAGATATGTCAACCAACTTTTATTGCTAAAATTAAAATTTGTCAACTAAATATACTTTTATAAGAAACAAGACAAATTTGGAAAGTATCTTAGGGTACTTTTTACTCTTACTAAATTAAGAAAAATTTTTGAATTCCGCTTTGTACTTGAACGTAATTGGTCTATGTGGTGGGATAAATTTAGTAGAAATCTATTTAGGTCGGATGAGTTATTGACGATAAGATACTAAAAACGTTAAGGTAATTATAATTAACAACACTTTAAATTATGAGATCATTATGAGTTTGAGGGAAGACAACATTAAGATAATTGCAGAATATTTAGATAATTTATTAAATAATTTTACAATTCCCGTTATTAATAGTTTGAACGACAATAATACTAAAGATTTTAATGAATTAAAAAAAGAAATTGATTTTAATATTAGAAAATTAATAAAATATATATCTTTAAATTACAAATATATATCTACCAGCAATCAAACAAAACTTTCAGAGGTTTTAAAAGAGCTTACAACTTCACTACAAGAAATTATTAAAAATCCTCCAACTGAGGGTAAAGATGATATTTATTTTAAACAAATAAAAGGATATATAGAATATATACTTAATGATGTTATCAGTTTTTATGAGTATGACTTTAGTCATACTTATAGTATTAATGAAGTAAATGAATTACTCAAAATATTAGATTTTTTTTGTGATAATAATGCAGTAAATTTACCGAATTTAATTTTAGAATCAGGAAGAACTCTTGAGGAAAAATCTATATCTTCTAATTTTAATGAGCTAGCTGAAACAATAATAGATGCACTTAATTGCTTTTTTAGAAATAGAACTTTTGAAGTAAAATCATATATTAAAAAAATATTTAATATAATCAAATCTATTCAACTTGAGTACGAGGAAGATAAACTACTACAAAAAGCAGAAAAGGTTAATGAAACAACAGAACAGACAGTTAGACAGCTAAATCTAAGCCAAAATATTGGATTAATAACTTTATTTAATGATGAAGCGAATAAATATGAAAAGAAAATACAATCATATACCTATGCGATTATCTTTATATTTTGTATCATTATATGTTCGATATTTTTAAAACTAATTTTATCTTCCCAACATTTCGAATTAAATAAGTCAATAATTTTTATAGCCCTTATAACTTCACTATCTGCCTTTTTAGCTTATTTCATTAAAGAACGTTCACGTATTTACAACCTAGAAACTTACTGCCGTAAAAACTATATGGAACTATCAGCTCTTTCACCCTATATGGCTGAATTAACTGAAGAACAAAGGCAGACTCTTAGAATTCACTTATCTGAAAAGTATTTCAAAGGACATGAAAATATTGATACAAATTCTGAAAATACAAATCAAATATCTATGTTTTCAGAAATAATTAAAACACTGAATGAACTGAAACCTAAAAATTGATATTTATAGAATTAAAAGCCCTCATCAGAGGGCTTTCACACAACTCCCTAAACTCACATTATTATTGATCGTTTGAGCTGTGCATCCTGATAATATGACTCACAGCAAAACCAGAACCTTTATAGTGAAACGCGGTTAGCGATCCAACCATTAAAGAGTTACTCATGAATAGGATTACTTACGTACACAGATTTCGATGTAGCATTGCTTTTTTATTACTAACCGTTTTGCCTGTGGTGGTCTTGGAACTCTTGGTCGTGTATTTTGTCGTAATTAACAGGGTCGTAAACGTATCCAGTTAATACAAAACTTAAGCCTCAGTCGCTAAATACCAATTTTTCCAAGAACTGGTTCCTCTGGTTTCAAGAGGCACTGTTGGAATAAGTTTTTCTTTTAATATTTCAGTTTGTTTAAGGGCTTTAGCAAGCCTTGCTTTAACGGAATGAATACATTCACGGTCACCAAATTCACAGCGGTCTAAAGTTGTTCCGCCACAAGGCCCGTTGGCTAAACCTTTTGGACAGGTTTCAGGGCAAATATATAAAGTGTCACCTAAACGGCACTGACCACAGCTTTCACAGCCCACTAGGCTATGTTTACTCAGGACTTCTGTTTTAAGTAATACTTTGGCGACTAAAGCATTTTCCCAAAAAAATGCTTTAAAAATAAAGCGTCCAACGCCTTTAGCAATTTTTGATTCAAACAGCGCCTCATGCATAACATGCAATTGGCGATATTTAATTAATTGTTTAGATGTTGGCTGGCGAGAAAAACGAGCAATTTCAGGCGCAAACTCTTTGCCTGTAGTGACTTGCCAAAGTGAATTCCAAAGCTCTTCTAAGGCTTCAAGTTTCAAATGTCTGTATTGCTCGATATAGCTTTCAAGCAGCATTTGCTCTTCTGGCTTATGGCAGGCAGATAAGTGAATTCCAGCAAATCCTAAATGTTTACATATTAAAATCTGTAAAGCACAGCGTAAATAAACACGGTCTGTATGCCCTGCCAGTTTTTCATCTGCCAAGACTTTTAGCATGTGTGCAGTAATCACAATACCTGCCACTTTATGCTTCACCATAAAATTGGCACGACCTAAAGTCAGTGGCATGACACAAGCCAGTATTTGCTGTGAATAAATATGCTTCGTTAAAAATGATTTGGCTTGCTTTAATGCTTCAATGTCATAGCCCAATTGGGTAATAATAAAGTCAGCACCTGCTTTAATCTTCTTATGCAGTTTTAAGTACTGGGCATCACGCTCAGCTTCGACATATTTAAATGGGTTAAAAGCAACACCAATACGAAACCCGCCATGTTGCTTAGCAGCCATTACAGCGTTTACCGACTCTAGGTATCGACTACGAGGCTGCCCATCTCGTCCATTATGATGCTCTTTAAGTTTATCACCTGTAAGCAATAACAAGTTTTGAATATTGGCTGCTTGGGCTTCTTCTAAAAAATGCTCAAAATCTTGTATGTCTCGGGCTTTACCCGAAAAGTGTAAGACTTTATCAATTGAGTCAGGGTAACTTTTGCTGGCTTCAAGCGGCGTGATATCGTGATCTGAATGTACGCGATCTGCCAATGTCATTGCAGCCGGATATCCTGCAAACTCATATTTCACAGGATAAATCTCGTGTAATGAAGTGAGGTATTCCACCAATACAAAAAACTGGTTTTGTTGGAAGCAGGGAGAAACGTGTGACATAGGCAAAGTGCTGATCAAAACATGACATTAATCATAAGCGCGGCATTATAAATCAAAGTGCATCAAGTTGCGCTAGTCAGAAAGCTCAATGTTTTGCTTATCTTTAGGCACTTTGTTTCGATCAGATCATTACTCGATTTAGCCTATCGGCCGAGCCCACACAAGTCAGTGGGGCTATGACCTTTATTTATTCATTACTTTTATTTATCAGATGAATATATTGCTGTTAAATCAACAACTCCATTTTTTTGAGCATACACATTATATTCATCAATTAGTTGTTTAACTATTTCAGGATTTTGACTTACAACATTTTTTCGTTCACTACGATCCGTGTTTAAATCAAATAATTCCCAAGCGCCTGTTCCCATGGACAGTGGATAGACTTGATATCGAAGTTTCCACTCTTTGTTCCGTATATATTTATTACCATGTAGTTCATCTCCAAAAAAGAAAGTATTTCCTCGTACACTGGACTGTTTTCCCGCTAAAAATTCTTTCCACGATAATCCAGAAATAGGAATAACCTGTCTATTTTTATATTCTGTAGTGGGACGTTGTATATCTGCAAAGTCCAAAACTGTAGGTAAAATATCTCTTATCGATACAAATTCACTGCTTTGCTGCACTTTTTTATATTGATGAGGAAGTCTCACAATAGCAGGTACTGAACTTGCTCCCTCTCCAGCAGTATGTTTAAACAATTGAAATGGGGTGGCACTTACCTCTGCCCATCTGGAACCGATTTGGACATAAGAGTCAGCATGTCCAATATTCTCATAACTATTATTATATTGAGGCCTTTGATCTATCTCAATTGCTTGTGGTCCATTATCGGAAACAAAAAATATTAAGGTATTGTCATATAAATTATTTTGTTTTAAATAACTGATTAAACGGCCAATATTGTAGTCAAGATTTTCAACCATCCCAGCATATACTTCCATTTTTCGAGCTTCTATTTTTCTTTGCTCAGCAGTTAATTCTGACCAAAGAGGCGCTTTATCTGTGAGTTGATTAGCAGGAAGAAAATCAGGTATTTCGAAATCTTGTGGAATTATTCCTAATTTTTTTTGTTGTTCAAAACGATTCTTACGAATAATTTCATATCCACTATCATATTTTCCCTGATTACGGGCAATAAATTCATTTGGAGCTTGTATTGGCCAGTGAGGAGCAGTGTATGCAGCATAGGCAAAAAAAGGCTTTTCATCCTTTTTATTATGTTCAATATATTCAATTAATTTATCAGTATAAAAATTTGTCGAATAAAAATTTGCCGGCAACGTTACAGAAACACTATCCTCTTTATATGTGCTGCCTCTGGCTAACTCTGGAGTTGAAGCTTTAAAATGTAAGTCCATACCTTCAAGTAAAGCAAATGATCTTTCAAAGCCACGAGCTTGAGGACTAGTTTGTGCTGTTAAACCTAAATGCCATTTACCAGCCATATAAGTATGATAACCATGATCTTTGAGAATTTCTGGTAGAAATAATGACTTATCGTTTAAATAACCGTCATAGCCAGGTTTACCTTGCAAAACTGGAAGTGCAGCTAAAGTCTCTGACATTTCTCCTAAACCTACTGGATGATGATCAGCACCAGATAGAAGTTCTGCACGTGTTGGAGAACATGCTGCAGCAGAATGAAAGTTCGTTAAAATTCTACCCTCCTGAGCTAAGGTATCAAGATTAGGCGTACTAATTTCACTACCAAACGCACCTAAATCAGAGAACCCTAAATCATCAGCCATAATAAATAAAATATTAGGACGCTGATCACGTTTCTCTTCTATTATTTTGTCATTGTTATTTTTACACCCCACTACAGATGTAGCAAAAAACAGAAATAGACCAATTTTCAAATAACCATTGCTTTTATTCACAAATATTCTCTTATTAATTAATTAAGCATAGTATTTAGCCAAGTTGATTTTTAACAACTAAGAAAATAGTAAATACAAATATCTTATTCTTATAAGAAAAATATAATTAATAAATACAAACCAGAATACTAAATTTATGAACTGCTAATTCTTGTGTTTCTTTAATTCCACCAATGACCAAACCCATAATCTTCTTCCAAAAGTCATGGGTACTGAACATCCACTAGTCAGAAAGCTCATTGTTTTACTTATCTTCGCCCTCTTTATTTCTGGGTAATTCGAGAGAGCGAGGAAAGATAAAATCGAAAGAATCGAGTGCATAGCGGTAGAGCTGAGCTGGTCGTTTCCCTACAATTTTACTGTGGTTGGTTTCTTCAACTGCGCCAGCTTCTATCATACGGCGTCTAAACGCTTTTTTTTCTAAGGATTGCCCAAGAATAATTTCATAAATGGTTTGTAGCTCGGTCAGCGTAAATAATTCAGGCATAAGACTAGCTGGCAATGCGGTATAGCGGGTTTTATTGGTTAAACGCTCTAATGCCAAAGTCAGTAATTCGCTGTGATCAAACGCCAATGCTAAATCTTGTGCTTTTGTCACTGGCACCCATTCGCTGTATTCAGCCAGCGCTTGATGTTGATAGGCATTAAAATCGATTAAAGCAAAATATAAAATGGTCACGGCCCAACCACGCGGGTCACGTTTTGCATTACCCACAGAGGCAACTTGTTCCAAATAAGGCGAAGCGATTCCTGTTTTTTCGACCAGCTTACGATATGCCGTGGCCATCAAGTCTTGATCATGCTTTAAATCGGCAAAACCACCCGGTAAAGCCCATTGGTCTTTGGCTGGAAAGTTTGGTCGCTTAATGAGTAGTACCTGCAACTGACCATTAAATACCGAGAAAATAGCCATATCGACCGTGAGTAAAGGTGCGTCATAATCTCGGCGATCATAACTGGCAAGGAATTCTTGTTCAGTTTGAATAGTCACGTTCAGCCTCTCAATAAAAATGATGAGCCGATACACATGCAACGACTCATCTAAACTCAGTTATGCGATGGATAAACGCTCACGTATTTGATCCAAAGTACACTCATATTGAAGTTTACCATTTTCAAAGACTGTTTTAAGTGCTCCGCCTTGTTCTTGTTGGGCTGTTTGTTCATCAAACAAGGTAAAACCATTTTCATTTTCTTCGATGCGTAAAAGACCTTTCGCAGATTTTTTCACACCTGAGTCAGTAATTGGGTCTTTAAACAACTCACGGCCTACACCATTTACCTGCCCCCAAGTCGCTTTTACAGCAAACCCAAAAGTATCGCGAGTTAAATAGTTATAGGTAAAACTGCCTATACCAAACACCAAGTTGTTTGAAGCAAAGCCTTTGGCTTCAAGTCCTTCTAAAATACGCTGTGCGCGATCTAGGGTAATTGAGTCGCCGTAAATTAAACCGACACGTTCATTAAGTACTTTATAGCCTTGTTCAGTTGTTATACCGCCAAACACGTCCCATAAACATTCAACCGCACCTTTGTAGGCAGGGCTGCCAACTTCGGCATCTGGGTCACCACAAATAATTTTGACAGGATCGCCAGAGTCTGGACGGAAAACCAATTTGGCCAAGCCTAAAGCATTAGGTTGTCTTGCTAAAATTTCAGGTTTTAAAGCCACCGTAAACTCAGTAATCACTCGCCAAAAGTCCCAAGTATCAGACACGACACTAACAACACCAGACGGATAAAGCTCACAGATTAAACGCTTAAATGTTTCTAGCTCACTGTTTTCTGTACCCATACACATCACACTGTGTTCGGTTGCTGGTACAGATACACCAATCACACCTGTGGCATTGTAATATTCTTCTGCGTAGTCAATTGAAGCAACCGAGTCAGTTCCAATAAAACTGGTTAAGTGCCCCACACCAGATTGCGCCGCATCGTAAATTCCGCTCATGCCACGGCTACTAAAATCGTGTCCTTGCACAGATACAAAATCGAGTGGTGCACCAGTTTTTACGGCATATTGCGTTAATAAGCGTTTGTACTCGTAGGCAATAGTGGCGGTTGTGCAGCTTTTCCAAAGCTCAGCACTTAACACGGTTTCAATATAGTTCGTTAGCCAAAAGAAACGTGGGTCGGTATTAATTACGGTAAGCACGGGTACACGCATATTGACGCGGCTACCTTCAGGCAATGCTTTAATGCGTAAAGGTAAATAGCCCAAGTCGTGTAACGCTTCAATGTGATCGACCGGTACAGCACCTTCACCCAGTGAACTATCCATACGGCGTTTATAAGCAGCCACTACTTTGTCTTTAGGTTGTTTGAAAAAGCCTTCATTCCAAGTATCAATTAAAAAGTGTTTGATAAAACCCTGAAGTCCAAAGAACACAACTTTATCGTCAAAGTCAGGCAACATTTTAGCGAGTCGAGATGAACGCGGCGTAAAGTTTGCGTACACGTACTCTGTACCTGCCGGATACTGACGTCTGTGATCAGCTTTATAAAAATCGATAGCGTTTAGTGGATTAAGTTTAATAGTCATCTTTATTCTCTTTATTTTGCGGCAAAAGCAATTACTGAAATTTTGTCTGATGGTTGTTGTGGAAAGCTGTCCGAGGTAAACAGTTGATCTAGCAGTCCATCAAAAACCGCTATTCCTTTACTAAAAATACCGTGGGTCACATATAGAATGACCTTATGACAATTAAGGCGACGAAGTTCTTTGGCAATACCAATAAAGGTTGCACCACCGTCACAAATGTCATCGGTAATGACCGCTGTTAGGCCTGATAAATCAGTTGCATGCACATGCGTACCTAAAATTTTGCCAGTCACTGGGTCGCGTTTTTTATCACACTGAACAATAGTGATTGGTTGTTTACGCTCAAGATTAAAAGCATCTGCAACCATTTGTGTACGTGCTTTCGCACCTTTGTCTGGGCAAATCAGTACTGTTTTTTCATCTTTTAACAATGTGCTCAGCGCTTCACTCTTTGCGATGATGTCGACTGAACTGACATTTACAACTTCTTTAAAAGAAGTATTGGCAGCGAGTAATGCTGTTGTCACTTCGCTATGGCAGTCCCAAACAGTTACCTTGCCTTGTTTACCCGCTTTTTTGTCTGCGTTGATGTTAAGTAGCTTGGTCATCACATCAAGTGAGAATGCTTGGCCTACTGCACAAATACGATCCTGACGCGCATATGGAAAATACGGAATTTCTAGGTCAACGGTTAGACCCTGATTCAGCAATATATTTTCAAGTAGTAAATAGTCCATCACATCGTGACTTGAGGTCATTTGCGCGCGGACCAATACCTTGCCAGATAGTGAACCTAACGTTGTCTCATCAATTTGAATATGACGCTCTCCACCAGAAAACTGCGTGAATTTCACTGGAATTTCGTTTCTTGCCGCATCTAAAAGCTGGATAGCCATATCATCCTCTTTTTGTCTGATGACCTTCGATGAATATATAGTGTCATAAAGCCACTATATATTTCAAGTCTATTTTTCAAACTTTTTTCAAAGCCCTTTAAGACATAAAAATTTGGGGTTTTAGAGCATTTAGAGATTCGACATTTAAGGAAAAATATCCTTTAACCAATTGAAATAAAGAATTAATTTACAAAAAACATGATGAGTAGAACTATTATTAAAAGTAATGGATACAACTTTGCCCGCCATAAATCAGGTAGTTTTGAAATAAATTTTTCTGAAAAATATAGTCCGACCCATGTTCCAGCAACCAAGAATAAAGCAGCTTCAAACCAGATTAGACCAATAAATCCTTTGGGTGCCCATGTAGATTGCCAAAGTGACAATACACAATAGGTCAGCGTTGCAGTTAAAGACAAAGGCAGCGTGAGAATGTTTGCGATAGCCGCAGCCTCTGCCATAGAACTACCCCGCCGCCGTAATAAAGGAACTGTCATTACGCTTCCTCCAACCCCTAAAAGTGCTGCAACCCAACTAATAACTCCCCCTTTAATGAGTTCGCTATTCTGCCCATAATTTTGCTTTTGCCTTGATGTCACCATAAACCCTGGTCTGTAATAACAATCAATAATCGTTATGAACACATAGCCCATAAATATCCAGCGAAGCCAATTTCCATTAAACAATGAGGCCATTACCGCACCGACAACTCCACCCAATGCGATACCACTCCATAAAAAGCGGATCTTTTGCCAATCTATCTGTCCAGACCGATAGTGCCGAAAGGTTGCAAAACTTGCCGAGCAGAGCATAACAAAGGCGGATGTGGCTACGGCGATTTGCATAGCATGTATGCCGACAGTACTTTCACTGCTCCACTTTTGAATAATGACACTATAAAGCAAAGGCACAGCAACAAATCCGCCGCCAAAACCAAATAACCAAGTGGTGACTCCCGAAAGTAGTCCAAATAAAAATAGCTCATATAGCATCATCATCTTCCTCACGTTTATAGAGGCATGATATAAAATAGCTCTATGGCAAACTAACGTAGAAAAGCCATCTTTTTATTTGTTTAAGCCAAAAAAATATGCGTAATATTCCAATTAACGATGTAGACCATCTACCGCAAGCGGTTCTAGCGTTAGGATCAGATTATCCTGCTGATACTTTGTTAGATACGCATAGCCATCGCCGTGCTCAGTTCTTATATGCACCCGAAGGTCTCATGAAAGTTGAAACTGAAGATGGACAATGGCTCGTGTTACCGTACAGCGGTGTATGGATACCCGCAGACAAACCACATCAGGTATGGCTATCTAAAGTCAGTACTTATAGTTTGTATATAGAAGCGGACCATACACCAAGACAGGCAACATATTGCGAGGTTATCCAAGTCTCACCTTTGCTACATCAACTGCTCATTCAGGCAAATCAGCTACCTGTTGACTATCAACGTTCAGACCGTGACGGCGCTCTTATCGATTTATTGTTATATGAATTAGAAGCTGCACCAGCCCTGCCTCTATTTATTCCATTGCCTCACAACACATTACTATCTCAACAATGCGCTGAGTTTATGCAGCATCCTGATATTCATAGCAGCCCTAAAGCTTGGGCACATGACCACAATAAAAGTGAGCGAACTTTTCATCGCTGGTTTAAGTCAGAAACAGGCATGTCCTTTCAGGCTTGGCGTAACCGGGTCTGCATCATCTATGCTTTAAATGCCTTAAAAGAAAATACCTCAATTACGGAAATTGCTTTTAGTTTGGGCTATGAACACTCGGCAGCTTTTAGCGCAATGTTCAGTAAAATTATGGGTTATCCGCCTACCCATTTTCAAAAAAGATTTCATACGCATGATAAAGCGCTATAAAGATTTACTCATGTGAATAGTGTCATAGGTATCAATCCACTCTCTTTGAATAACATCAAAGCCTTGAAGCCACCAAAACTCTTCAGCCGCAGGTAAAAATGGATGGGTATGCAAATACAAAGTGGTAATTTCATTCTTTTGTGCATGGCTAAACAACATTTTACATAGCATGGTTGCGATGCCATTACGGCGGTATTCAGGCAATACAAATAATTTAACGACCTCAACCGTATTAAGCGGTAAATTTAAATCAAAACGATGGTCATACGCCCGATATGCAATGGTGCCAATAATGCGGTTTTGGTCTTTTACTGTAATGAAACAGCCCAATGGGTCATGGACATAATATTGCTCAAAATTTTGTAAATCTTTGGGGACTTGCCCATGATAAATTTCTGGGAATAAGAGCTGTCTTGTATAAAGTGCAAACTCTACCGCAGGCCCATAATCAGTTTTACCCACTAGCTGATAATTCAACATATTCATAGCCAAGAATGATCAGGTATCACAATCGTTTTGTCTTGAATCATGGCTTCATGGAACTCAACATCGTAGACACTTTTTAAAAACTTCGGATCGGTTATTCGTGTTTTTGAATCAGGCTTAACCACCTCATGTTGGCGCATGAAAAACAGCTGATCGGCAAATAAAAAGGCCAAATTGGGATCATGCATAATCGCAATTACCGTAAAATTTTGCCGCGACAACTGACGCAACTTTTTCATTAAATAAGACTGGTAATAAACATCGAGATGGTTGGTTGGCTCATCAAGCAAAATGACTTTCGGTGCTTGTACTAAAATGCGGGCAATCATAACCAATTGCCTTTCACCTCCCGATAGCTCGGTATACGGACGTTCACGCAAATGCTCGATGTCTAAATCAAGCAAAGCTTGGTCTACACGTTCCCAGTCTGATTTTGAAGGTCTATATCTGCTAAAAGCGGCACGTCCTGTAATCACCACATCTTTAACTAAAAATGGAAATACGGTTTTATGAAACTGCGGTAAAAAGCCGAGTAAGGCTGCCCGATCTTTTCCTTTAAAATCCGATAGTGGTTTTCCTGAGTAACGAATCAAGCCATCTTTTACAGGTTCGAGGCCCGCCATCAATTTAAAAAGTGTCGATTTCCCACAGCCATTACGCCCTAAAATCACTGAAAACTGATTTTCAGGAAATTCCAGATGAATATTTTTAAGTACTTGTTTGTGCCCATAGGCATAATTTAACTGATCAATTTGAATCATGCCCAATGAGTCCTCTGTGTTTTCATTAATAATAAGAAAAATGGCGCGCCAAGTAGCATGGTAAAAATACCAATCGGTATTTCAAAGGTTAGTAAAACCCGAGAAAAGTTATCAATCATCAGTAGAAAACTGCCGCCCAACACCATATTGGCAGGAATACTGTAGCGGTGATCTGGCCCAACCAACATTCTCACAATATGCGGCATAAACAGCCCATATAAACTAATAATGCCCGCCGCTGCCACAGAAGTTGATGTACATACAGTCACCAGAACAATTAAAAGAAGCTGTTCCCAGCGTGGGTTAACACCAACCGCCTGCGCTTCTTCGGCACCAAGGGCCATTAAGTTTAAGCGCCAACGCATCGCAAATAATCCAGCAAGACCAATACAAATCGGTAGCAAAGCATATTGAACTTTTTGCCAAGACGCCTGATGTAAGTTACCCATCGTCCATTGCACAATAGCTTGCAGTTTAAATGGATCACTTAGGTATTGAATAACAGTAAGTCCTGCCAAAAACAGGCCCGAAACAATCATGCCCGATAAAATTACCATCACTAAAGACACCTGACTTTCATGTTTTTGATGCGCGAATAAATACGTTAAGCCAACAGCGCACACACCAAAAATAAAGGCTGATAGATTTGGCGAAAGCCAACTTAAAGAAAGTGCCAAAGCTGCACCGAACGCCGCACCAGATGAAATACCGAGCACATATGAGTCAACTAAAGGATTACGAAACAATGCCTGTAAACCATTTCCCGCAGTTGCTAACGCAGCTCCCACCATAAAAGTCAGTAAAATTCTGGGTAATCTGACATTGACCAAAATGTTTTGCATCAGTCCAAATTGCTCAGCATCAAAATATGGCGTACCAAACACCGCTTGCACACTCCACCGCAAATAGTCCCATGCACTCAATGTCTGCGTTGGCCCTATGAGCAACGAGATAAAAATCATGACGACAGGTAACGGATAAAACCAATAATATTTCAGCTTTTCCATATTCATTGCACCAACGCTTTGGCAAGTTGCTCACCATACAACTTGGTTAAAATACGCTGTTGTAAAGCACTTACAGGTAAATCAGACTGTTCAGGATAAATGCTGTGGTTCAAATAAATCGCCGTAATAATGATTTTGATGGTATGTGGGTTATATATAAATGCAGGGCTCAAATTAAAAACCTTTCGATTTTGTACGGCACTTAAGCCTTGTAATTCTTTTCGTTCATAAATCAGTTTTGGGTTTGTATTCCAAAGCACAATATTGTCAGGATTCCATTCAATTAAAGTCTCGGGGTTTACATTAGGTTGATTGGCATTGGTCTGAACAATGTTATAAGCACCAGCGAGTTCAATAAAGTCATTGGTAATCGACTGACGTCCAGAGGTAGAAAAAATACGTCCTCCTGACCACGCATAATAAATCGATTGCTTATTTGGCTGACGTGCAGTTTTGGCTGCGACCTCCGCCACAATTTCATCAGAGAAATTTAAAATTTCTTGAGCTCGCTTTGAGGCACCACTCAGAATAGCAATTTCAGATAACTCTTCTTTTACTTGCTGGTAAGTACCGGACTCCATCACATATACAGCAATGCCAAACTGCCGCAACAGGTCAATCGTTTGAGTCTGCCCGCTCCCTACAATCACCAGATCAGGTTTTAACAATACGAGACTTTCAATATTGGTTGCATTTGCCCCTTGTGAAGGTGTCGCAAGCTGTTTATTGGCAATACGTTGATCTATTTTTGAGTAGGCATTAAATAATAAAGGCTGGATGTATACTTCGGCTGGTATACCAATCACTTTGTGACCTTGCCCTAGCATATATAAGCCATCTAAACCCGATTCAAATAGAGAAACTATTCTTTGCGCTGGTTTGACTACACAGACTTTTGTATTTGTACTATCAAAAACACATATCGAATGGGCTACCAAGTTTTTTTTAGTTTTTCTACTTTGTTCAGATGAAGAACATCCACATAGAATGAGTAAAGTGAGTATTGAAACCAATGACTTCATTACAGCATCCAACGCACAAATACAGTGCAAAATAAAAAGACGTGTCTATTTGGTGCATTTTTCATATGAAAAAGACACCATAAGAGAGCAAGACGGTTTGAATCATCATTTATAAGTTAGTAAATCAAATGTTGTACTAGAGATAAGAGTAATTAAGCAATAAAAATGCCAAAATTACAAAATAAACTTAATAATCATGCAATTGTAATTTGTATTTTAAAAGTCAAAATATAGATAGCCCTATACAAAACCTTTAGAGCATGCATGCTAACCATTCAAATAAAATAATTTTTTTAATATTTAACTTGAATCAAAAAGCTTCATATCTAACATTTCATTTAACAATGAGACTTTAAACCCATAAATTTAAAAAAACAAAACACATTAAGCAAAAATATAATTATTTTTATTTTAAAAATATTTTAATTATTAATAAAAACACATTAAAAACAACATACCAAATAATTAAGTTTTTCTAAAAAATTACAGGATTTAAAATTAAATTTTTTCATTATTAATATTAAATATAAACCTTTAATAAAAACTTCTTTATATGCTAGATTAGATTAAGAATTACCCAAACCAAGGGTAAATTCATACATTACAAATAATCAAATATAAGAATATTAAACATGACAAGGATTTAAAATCATGAAGAGAAATTATTATATTTTAGGAAGTCTATTGTTTGGTATGAGCTTAACGACTCATGCTGACTCACTACGAATAAGTGCCACGGAGTTTGCAAAAGATCCAGCCAAAGTAAGCGCCTTACAAAAGGGTTTGGAGAAAATGCGAGCAAATAATAACGCTCCCCCTTTATCACCGGAGTTTCGTACAAGCTTTAATTACTGGGCCAATACACATGGCTATTTTGGTACAGGTACACACGCAACCAATAAAGACACATATCTTAAAGGTCGTATGTCAGGTTGTTTAGAAGAAAATAGTCAGGCCTTATGTGATAGTTACTATAAACACATTCAAAATTCCACAGTTCCAAACGATGGTTTTACAGATGACGTTTGGGGTACATGCCAACATGGCAATCTAAATTTCTTACCTTGGCACCGTATGATGCTTTATTTTTATGAGCAAACAGTACGTAAATATGTTGGGCAGGATTACTCTCTTCCTTATTGGGACTACTACCAAGAAAAAGCTGCTAATGGTAAAGGCTTAGCACTCCCTCAATTGGTTCGTGGTAAACAGGCTGGTACTTTATATGATCAGTTCCGTACACCGGGTTTAAATGCAAATATCAGTGCCATAGATCCAGATAATGCCAGCGCTGCTCAAGCATTTAAATGGGATAACTTCACGAACTTCTCTAACCAATTACAGTCTCAACCCCATGGTGTCATGCACTGTGCAGTTGGTAAAAACTGTGTACTACCAGATATGGGATTTGTACCTATTGCAGGCTTAGACCCCGTATTTTATATGCACCACGCAAATATCGACCGTTTGTGGCAATGCTGGTTAAATAAAAAAGCAAATGGGCAACCCATTACGCTTGAATGGGCCAAGAAAAATTTAGGTATGCCAGATAGTTGGTATGACACCCGATATACTTTTGCAGATGAAAACGGCAACAAAGTCACCATGACCATTGCTGATGTATTCACCCCCGGTAAAATCCCAGTGCGATATACCAATGAAAATGCTTGTAAAGTTGAAGCTACTGTCATGAGCAGTAAAGGTGCTGAAAAAGTAAATCTATTTAAAATGAATCATAAACCAGTCAGCAGTAATAAAAGCATTAAGCTTATGGGTGTAACTCAAAAAGTAGCTTTAGCCCCTCAAACTGCAAGTTTCCTAGAGAACTCAAGTCAACTTACTCAAACAAAGCTCTCATCAGGACAAACCTATTTAATATTAGATAATGTTCAAATGATTGGTAATCCAAATCTAACCTATAAGATTTATCTATCTCCAAAAAATAAACCTGACCAAAAAATTTATGTTGCCACAATTAACTACTTCGGTGTGTTAGATCATGACCACGGCGGACACCCCGGTCATATTGGTCAATTGGTCTATCAAGTCAGTGATCAAGTTAAGCAATTAGGCATGGCTGCTGAAGACTTAGAAGTTCAGTTTGTTGCAACTGATTTAACGCTTGATCAAGTGAAGGAAAAAGTAAGCTCTCAAGGCTTAAGTATTTCTCAGGTTCGCTTAGAAACTTCAAAATAATAATTAAGGGAGAGGCCTGATTTTTTCAGGCCTATATTCATTATGAAAATAGCTCATTTAATATTATGCACGCCTCTAACTTTAGTGAGTTGGTGTGTATCAGCAAATGATTCTTCTGAACGTATATTAGAAGACCCTCCCGATATGACTGTGGCTCGTAATCATGTCGCATTACTTGCTGCACCGAACCCAACAGTGTCATCAACAAATGCGCCGCAAATGCAATCCTCAAATGAAGCATTATTTACATGGGAGGTTAAAAAAACGAGGAACAAACTATGGAACCCAGCGACAAATCGTTATGACGAAGTTGTTTTACGTAGTTATCAAGGCACAAATACGCAGCCCAATACGCCTTATATTGCTCCGACGATTGAAGTATTTCCGGGAGAAACTGTACGAGCAAACTTAGATAATCAACTTGATATAGACCCGATTACTCACAAAAAACTTCCTAAAGACCCAAGTTGTACTGGCGATCATTTTGATGTGAATAAACCCCATTGTTTTGATGGCACTAATATGCACACTCACGGTTTATGGATTAATCCAGCAGGAAATAGTGATAACGTTTTAATTTCGATTAATCCGGGTGTTAATTTCCAATATGAATACAACATTCCACCCGATCATCCAGCAGGAACATTTTGGTATCACCCGCATCGACATGGTTCAACTGCTATTCAAGTTGCAAGTGGTATGGCCGGTGCTTTAATTATTCGTGGATATCGTCAACCTACCCCAAATAAGACAGGTGATTTAGATTTACTCACTTATGGTTTTAAAGAAAGAACGTTAGTTTTTCAGCAAATCCAATATGCTTGTTATGATGCTAACGGAAATATTGAAACCGATAATAATGGCAACTATATTTGCCAAAACAATCAAATTGGTGAAATTAGAGATTATCAGGGGTTTGGTCCTGGTGATTGGGGGAAATCAGGCCGATATACGAGTATTAATGGTGAAATACAACCTTTCATTACCCAAGCGGTTGCAGGACAAGTTGAGCGTTGGCGAATGGTACATGCAGGTGTCCGCGACAGTATCAACTTAAGCGTTCGTCAAATGCAAAATATTCCTTCCAAACTCGATTTAACCCCAATGGGTGAAAAGAAATTATTAAGTGAGAGCTGTACAGGACCAATTGTAAGTCAGCATCTTATTGCAGCCGATGGCCTAACCTTTAAACAGGTTATGGATAAAACAGTTACGGTTTTTCAACCGGGTTACCGTTATGATGCATTAATGCAATTCCCGCAAGAAGGCCGTTATTGTCTAATTGATGAAGCGGCGTCAGCTTCGGCTAACGTAGACCGTACATTTTCACAAAGACGCTTGCTGGGTATCATTCAAGTTAATAAAGCCACTTCAACACCTCAGTCTTTAACAACGGCATTAAGCAATAATGCAGCACGCAATATTGCCCCAGATATGCGTCCTGCTGTACTTCAAGATTTACAACAAAATCTGAAACTCAGTCATTTTATTCCTCATCAGGACTTACCCGCTACACCGTACAAACAATTTTTAGAATTTAATATTGATACTAAGGCTAATCCAACTCAGTTTCAGGTGAATGGAAAACCATATAAACCGGACCGAATTGACCGTACGCTCGAGTTAGGTAAAACCGATGAATGGATACTTACTTCTAAATTAGCTAGCCACCCTTTTCATATTCATGTAAACCCATTTCAAGTCGTGGCAGTGTATGACCCTAACGGTAAAGATGTCAGTGATATAAACGCCGTGGATGACTATGACAAAACAGCTGCCCCTGACCCACAATATCGCGGTCTAAAAGGGACATGGAAAGATACAATTTGGGTTAAAAACGTACAAGGGGCCAGTTATAAAGTTATTGTTAGAACCAAGTATGAACGCTACATCGGTGACTTTGTATTGCACTGCCATATTTTAGATCATGAAGATCAAGGCATGATGCAAAATATTCGAATAAGTCTTTCAGATGGAAATGGTGGTATTTCCCAAGGCCATCATTAATTTGGGACTGTCATAAAATTTTATTCTAATAAAACCGCTTATCCTAAAATAAGCGGTTTTTTAAATATTAATTCTGATATTTGGATACCATCCATTCTTTTAGAGAAACACACTATATGAATCAAGATTATTTTAAATAATAAGTTATGCAATTATTAAATATGCTATGTAAATAAGATCTTAAGGAGCATATAAAAAATATATAATTTACCAAGTAATAAAAACTATCTAATTATCAAACCAAACAATATGCCTAAGAGCTACTCAAATAATTTAATACTGGTTACAGCTCAATCAACATCAAGATAAATAAGTCGTTATAATCCGCCCAACACCTGATAGACATTCTCTTCTGATGCTGACCCATTCATCCTTCTGGCGTAGTCTTTTCCGTTTAATTCATATTTATGCTGGTATTTTTATTGCACCCTTGATATTGGTTGCTGCAATCACTGGCTTACTCTATGCAATTACGCCTCAACTTGAAAAGGCGATTTATAAAGATGTTCTATACGTTAAACCACTGAATCAAGCGCCGCATAAGCTCAGTCAACAAATTGAAGTCGCAAAACAAGTGATGCCGAAGTCTGCTCAGGTCATTGAAGTTAGACCAGCCCCAAGCGCTGACCAGACAACACGTGTAATTTTTTCAGATCCTCTACATCATTTTACCAGCGAAGCCGTTTTTATTGATCCTTTTACGCTTCAGGCCAAAGGTCATCTCGCTGTCTATGGTACCAGTGGGGTTCTGCCGTTTCGGACTACACTCGACCAGCTACATAGCAATTTATTACTAGGAAAATGGGGCCGTTTTTATAGTGAACTGGCAGCAAGCTGGTTAGCCATTTTGACTTTAACTGGACTGTATAATTGGTGGAAACGCCGTCAAAATCTTAAAATAAGGCAAACACCAAAAAATAGATTATTGAAATGGCATAGCAAGTTGGGTTTAGCGTTATTCCCTCTCTTATTAATAATCGCTATTACTGGTCTTACATGGTCTGAGTGGGCCGGAGATAATATTCGGGTTGCTCGTCAATGGCTCAGCTGGCAAACTCCAACATTGGCAACTTCCCTTCAAGAAGATAATTTACCTACAGTGATGCACCATGAACATCACGACATGCCACACAGTGAAAACCTTAATTTAAATATTTTTCCAAGTGAATTTGATAGCGTTCTTTCAATAGCCAGATCACACGGTATTGATGCGGCACAAATACAAATCAAACCACCCACCAGCGGAAATCAAGCTTGGGAAGTCGCCGAAATTCAGCGTAAATGGCCAACTCAAGCAGACAGTATCGCAATTGATATGGAACACCACAAAGTCATCGATCAACTTGCGTTTAAAGATTACTCGCTGGTGGCAAAGCTCACTCGTTGGGGAGTAGATGCCCATATTGGGATTTTATTTGGCTGGATTAATCAATTAGTTCTCGCACTTTATGCGTTTGCTCTTTGTATGATGATTATTTATGCATATAAAGCTGCGTTTAAGAACTCGAATTTAAAACTCATGACAACTCACTTTGTTGGGCAAAGTTTATTAGTTTGGAGTCGTGCAACTGGCCCACAAAAAGTATCGTTAACATTGGTGAGCCTCGTGTTAGGGCTAAGCCTACCTGTTTTTGGTTTTAGTATTTTATTTACGCTATTTATCTTTGCTATGCGTAAATACATACCTTCTAAATCGTAAATCCATAAACCTTAAAAAAGGAGCTAGGCTCAAAATTTGCCTAACTCCTTTTTCATCAGAAGTTCCAAGTCAAAGATAAAGTTGCCTTCAACGGCTCTCCGGGTTGCACCCATTCATCTGTATAACTCGAAACGTAATAGTCCTTATCGAACACATTATCAATATTCAATTGTGCCCGTAAATCAGGACGAACTTGTACATAGCCCCCAACATTCACCACCGTAAATTCCGGTAAACTGGTTCCATTGTCTATGTAGTTAGCACTACGCTTGCCAAAATAGTTGATTATGCCGACCAAGCCAGCCGCTCTTCCTAATAACTCAAACTGGTAGTCCGCATTTAAGTTTGCCGTATGCTTCGGAATATTTTTCAGACGAGCACCTTTTGTATCAACTTCACTTTCAATCACCGATGCTTTTGTAAAAGTATAATTTGCTCCTACACGAAGATGATCATTGAATTGATGTTTTAATTCGACCTCTAGCCCATGACTCTGTACACGCCCACTATCGACATAGGTGTCTGTTATACCTTCGGTCAGTAGATGTTGTTTATCTAAATCAAAATAGGTGAGTCCAAACCAGCTTTTCGGTAGATATTCGTATTTTGCTCCAATTTCCCAACTTTGAGTTTTCTCTGGGTCGTAAAGTTGATTCTCTTTATTGAGTCCTGTATTTAACTCAAAAGATTTACCCCAATTGCTATACAAAGCAAGCTTTGTCGTTGGTTGATAATTCACTCCAACGCGTGGACTAAACGGGGTAAATTCCTGTTGAGCCGATAGGCCTGTCTTATAATCATCAATTTGTTGATCCAGACGATTAAAACGCCCACCTATTAATACATTCCATTGATTATTCAAGAAAATCTGGTCTTGTAAGTTCACTCCCAGCATATTTTGAGTTTCTTTCGTATTTTTTGTTGTTCTAGCCAGCGCTAAAATATTTTGACCATATACGGGATGATAAATATTAATCGGGCTTGATGTGCCCACTGCATTACGAAGCTGAATTTGATCGATTGTATAGTGTCCAGCTTCAACATTTGCAACGAGTTCGTGCTTTAGCAATCCTGTATTAAATTTGCCCCGAAGAATCGATTGGAGCTGAATTGTCTCTGTTTCAAATTGACGGTAGCGCCTAAAACGGTTTGCTGTTTGACCATCAGCAGCAATACTCGAAATTTCAGTGGAGGTTCCTGCTCGCTCCCCGTGACCATAACTTAAAGCTGTAGTGTTATTCCAGTTTTCATTAAATTGGTGATTCAATCGTAATTGATACATCTGGTCTTTGACCTTAATGTCACCATCCGATGGCTCACCTAAAAAGGTCTTTTTATTGACAACAAACTGCCCATTAACCATCGGAATACCACGGTCAAATACACCTTGATGTTCTGAAAATTCACTATCCAGATTGAGCTGTGTTTGATCCGAGATTTTCCATGCAAGCTGAGGAGCAATAAAGTAATGCTGACTATCGACATGGTCTCTAAAACTCTGGTTATTTTCATAAGCCAACCCAAGTCTATAAGCCACCGCATCGTTTAATGCACCTGTACTATCTAGAGAAGCGCGATATTCTTCTAATGTACTACCGGCTAAACTCACCTGATTTTTTTGCGTCCACTCGGGTTGTTTCGTTGTAATGTTCATAATGCCACCAATAGCACCCTGCCCATACATAGCCGCCATTGGCCCTTTTAAGAAATCAATTGCCTGAATATTTGCCATATCCCTTGGGGTGTGAATCCCACTTAAAGCGCTCAAACCATTACGCAAATAGCTTGTGCCCATATTAGGATCTGTACTAAAACCACGAAACGAGTAGTTATCCCAAAAACCTCCACCGTAGCTGTCCTGATAAACCACACCATTCACCAGCGACAATGCATCACTCACACGCTGAATATTATTATTTTGGATATCTTGAGCTGACACATGTGACTTGGTAAATGGAACAGTCAATAAGCCATGTTCGAATTGAGTTAAAGCTGTTGAAGAATTAGAAGTCTCGGTAGCATCTTCCGCTTTGATCGTAATTTTTTCTAACTCCGCAACCTGTTGATCAGTTTGGCTTTGTGCCATTGCAGACATAGAAAATTGAGCAAACAAGATACTCCACGCCAGTGGATTAAGTAAAAATTTAGACATGACAAACTCTGTTTAGTAATGAAATAGGAACAGATACGGACCTAGTAACAAATTAAGCAAAACAAAGTTGTTGAGGTGGGGCTCGTCCTTGCGGTGAGAGGAATAAGCGCCGTAAATAAAATAATATATAGCTGATTGTTGCCAACATAATTAAGCGAACAATCACACCCACTTCAAATAAAGATAATTTGAAGCCATCAATTGTTGCAATATGGCTATATAGATAACAAAAATGACAACCTGTGTTTGAATCGTGCTGAGTGCTTTTTTCTAGAAGCTTTTTATTAGAATCGTTTTCAAGATGATGAGATGAATGTTGCTCAGAATTCATTTTTGAATGATTCATCACTTCTACAATTTGTGCACATACCGCTTGCTGATGCATTTCATTGGGTAATAGGCTTTGCCAGAACACAAGGTTCTGTAGCAATATTGCTAGCAAGCCGATTATGGTCCCAAACCGATACATGAAAAATCATTCTCATCAATGTCGAGTGAAAAATAACATAATTCAGCTTAGAGAATTAGCGTTTTTTTATTTGAATCCTCACTAAAGCAAGAAAAAAGCAATATCACTACAGCAATATAATCAAAGAATTACATAGTCTGCACCAAAAAATAATTCAGCAATTTTTCTCTGTCATCCACACTATTTGAATCTAAAAGCTGAACCATTGCGCCATCAATCACAAATAAAAACATGTGCGCATCTTGTTTTGAAGCATTCGTGTTGGTTGTTAAAAGCAGTTTATAAATTTCATTGATCAACCAATTTCTATAATCAATTACGAGCTGATAAGCCTGTGGATGTGTTTTCGCAATTTCAAATATGGCTTTAAACGGTAAGTGGTAAAGCCCATCTAAGTCTGCATGTAGAAAGTAAATCTTACGAAGCTTTTCAGTTAAGCTTAAGTCTTTTTGGACATAGATAATTGAGATGACTTCTTGTTTAAGGCCATCTCTCTGAAAAGTTAGACTCATTTTAATAAGACGTTCTTTTGAGTGAAAATAGTTATAAAAAGTCGCTTTTGGGATTTTTGCCGAGTCAATAATTCGGTCTACACCGACATTATGAAAGCCAAAGTTATTAAAAAGATAGCGTGAGGTATGTAATACACTTAAAGCACGTATTGGAAGATCTGAATATGGCATAGTTTTACCGTTATAAAAAAATTATTGTTGTATATAAATGAGATATAAAAACTGCTGCCTTTTTAGGGAGAAACAAAAGGCATAGCAAAGCCATAAAGACTGTGCCCAGCACATCTCAAGTTTTATTGTTGATTAAGTTTTAGTCGTGACGATTTAAAGCCTGAAAAGCCTATAGGCCATCAAGCTGCGTTAAATGTTTTAAGCTGTGTTGTTATAGCTTTTGGCAACGGTTGCCAAGAAATAATGGATATGCAAAGCCAACTCCTTATATATGGAGTTCTGCCAAGACATTAGAATTATGGTGGCAGAACGAGCAAGGGTTCGCAGACTGATAGTAAAGAATCAGCACACCCGAAGGTGTCCCTCACTCGTCCTACCGCAACAAGCGAGGGACGATCGATATACACAAGAATACTCCTCAGAAGGAATAATCTGATGCACTTTACTAGACGGTCTGCGACGACCGACTGGCAATGTAGGCCAGCCCGCAAATGGTAATCTTGAATATTTAAGGTGTCAATGTGATATTGGCTAGAAAATATTTAAATAATTATTGTTTTTCATTTAATTACATAATTAAGAAAATTCTTAAATATCAGCTTAATAATATTGTCTTGTTTAGAGAGTTTTTGAGCTGTGCACCCTAATGACAGAATGCACAGCAAAGTTCAAACAAGATTACTGATCAGATAAAGTTTTCATATCAATCACAAAACGATATTTCACATCACTCTTTAACATACGCTCAAAAGCTTCATTGATATTTTTCATATCAATCATCTCTACTTCAGAAACGATGTTATGTTCACCACAGAAATCAAGTAACTCTTGTGTTTCTTTAATTCCACCAATCACCGAACCAGCAATTGATTTTCTCCCCAAAATCATCGGCACTGAATTTGCGCTAATTTCACCTAAATATCCAACCAGCACAATTGTTCCATTTAAAGCTAGTGTTGGAATATAAGGCTTCAAGTCATGGTTATAAGGCACAGTATCAATAATTAAATCAAATTGATTTGTGACTGACTGCATTTGAGCTTCATTGGTTGATAACACAACATGATGCGCTCCGAGTTGTTTTGCATCCTGTTCTTTGTTTGCTGAACGGGTAAATAATGTCACTTCAGCGCCTAGAGCATTGGCAAGTTTAATCGCCATGTGTCCCAGACCACCTAAACCGACAACCGCGACTTTACTGCCCTTTCCAATATTCCAATGGCGAAGCGGCGACCAAGTGGTAATGCCAGCACAAAGTAACGGCGGTACAGCTTGAGCATCCAGATTTTCAGGCACTTTTAATACGAAATCTTGGCTACAAGTAATTGTTTCAGAATATCCACCATACGTTGGTCGTTGATCATGACGATCTACGCCACCATAAGTCTGGATGTTGCCTTCTTCACAATATTGCTCTAGTCCTGAATGACAAGCCGAACAAGTACGGCATGAATCGACCATACAGCCAATACCTACTAAATCACCGACCTTATATTTTGTGACTTTAGGACCGATTGAGGTGACACGCCCGACAATTTCATGGCCCGGAACTAATGGATAAGTACTAAATCCCCAATCGTTTTTAGCTTGATGTAAATCTGAATGGCAAACACCACAATATTCGATTTGAATGACAACATCATCTTCACGTGGGGTTCTACGTTCAAACTTAAACGGAACTAAAGGAGTTTCTGATGACAGCGCGGCATAACCTAAAACTTCAATTGTCATATTTTTTCTCTCATGTTTAATGTTTAAAGAAAGACGACTTCTTGGCTGGACATTCATTGATGGCGATTAGTTTTGAAAGCACATGAATACGTTTTTGAAAACGATGACCCAGCAGACTTTAAGCAATCGACTTTTTGCCATGTTCATCAGTATAAAAATGAAAGTTGTAAGCTGTTGTTCTATTCCTCTCACAGATTTGCCCAATCCTCCGAATTGTTGCACTTCTCTCTATTTTTCTGATTTGAAATGCCTACAATAAAAACACAAACGGTAATCGGTTGAATCTGAATGGCGAATAGGTCTCTAAACCATAATCAAGAATTAGCTCAACTTGTCGATCAATGGACACGTGAGAAAGGTACATTCGAAACATCTATTATGGGGCTGACTTTATATCGTGCAGAAACATTGACCCAACCAAGTAGCAGCATGATGGATGCCAGTCTATGTATGATTGCTCAAGGAAAAAAACAGGTGATTCTTAGTGAAGAAACCTACACCTATGACTCTAACCATTTCCTTTTTACGGCAATTGACCTGCCTGTCATTGCTCAAGTACTTGAAGCTTCAGTTGAACGACCTTATCTTTCAATAGTGCTACGACTAGACCCGTATGTACTTGCCCAAATCATGCTTGAAGCCCATATTCCTTTTAAAGACGTAAATACTGAAAAAAAAGGAATGGCTGTTGGAGTGGTTAATTCAGAACTGAATGATGCTTTTATACGGTTAATAAAACTACTAGATACGCCACAAGACATTCCCATCTTATCTCCTCTTATTATTAAGGAAATTTTTTATCGTTTATTGATGAGTCCACAAGGCGATCGACTTAAACGCATTGTAGCGGCAGGAACTACAGGACATCGAATTGTAAAAGCGATTGAATGGCTGAAAACAAATTTTGCAAAATCCTTTAGTGTTGAAGAGCTGGCAAGCACAATGGGTATGAGTGCTTCTAGTTTTCATCAACATTTTAGGGATATAACCTCGATGAGTCCCTTACAGTATCAAAAGAGAATGAGGCTGACTGAAGCACGGCGTTTATTGATGACCGAAGAATGTGATATTTCAACCACCAGTATTCAGGTTGGTTACGAAAGTTTGTCGCAATTTTCCAGAGAATATAAGCGTTTTTTTGGAGCACCACCGTCAGTGGATATAAAAACTATATAAATAAAAAAGCCCTGAATATTCAGGGCTTTTTTATTTATCGCTTATTACTCAGGAATAATATTCACAGCACTTGGACCTTTTTGTCCTTGAGTGATATTAAAAGTTACTTTCTGACCTTCATGTAAAGTTTTGAAGCCAGAAGACGCGATTTCTTTGAAATGAGCAAATACATCTGGACCAGATTCTTGTTGAATAAAACCGAAACCTTTAGTTTCGTTAAACCACTTTACTGTACCAGCATTTGTATTAGACATAATATATCCTTGAATCTTAATCAATTGAGTCATTTAAAAATGACAAATATAACTTGAAAAAATGGTAACGAATTGAGCTTAATATCTGAAAAAACGAAGGATTATGACTAAAACTACGATACTTAAAGAAGATTTACTGCAAGTCTTTTTTCTAGTTAAGTTAAGCATACATGAAACCCACATTAATTCAAGATTTTCGTATGTAATATTTATTTTTTTATAATAAAGAGAGATACATCACCTACTTAGTAAAGATAAATATCTTTACTCCTCCATAACATTTCTCTTTTACTGTCTGCTCAAACTAAACAAGAGACCAATTCATACCCTATTTTTAATATCTATATTTTTCATAAACAAATCAACTACATACTCAACCCAAGAATTAATTTCACTATCAGGAATTGTATAATTAGGATGTGTCAGACATTTTAGATGAGCGTCACTTCGTAATAATGCCAAGAATATATTTGCTGCTATATCAGCCGAGGAATTTAACTCAATTTCTTTATTTTTTTGAGATTTTTCAAGATAACCCGCAATAATATTTGCAAGCTTTTGCGGGCCTACTTCAAAGAACTTTTCAGATAACTCGGGAAATCTAACTGCTTCTGCAATACAAACTCTAAAAAATGCCAATCCTGAATGCGACAATATAAAACACAGATAGGTTTTTCCTATTTCTGTTAAAGCTGACCGTAAGTTTTCAGCTTTTGTCTCGACTAAAATAATTTGTTCTTGCATGTTCCTGCACTGGCGCTCAATGACCGCAGCGAACATTACTTCTTTATTTTTATAACAGCCATACATGGTTGCTTTCGAAACACCCGCTTCCTTTTGAATCATGTCTGTTGTTGTGCCACTAAAACCATGAGTCAAAAAAAACTTGGTTGCTGCATCCAGAATTTTTTGATCTTTTTCATTGGCTTTAGTTGTAACAGACATAGTGACCTTATAAAAATTTTAGCGATTTCGTTCTAAGTGTAACTCATCGAAAAGTTCAAAATCGAGAATTGACCTAAATTTAATTAGAGAGTACAGTACCGATCGGTACAGTATGGTAAATATCTGCTCCTTGCAATGAATTGATGTTTAAGATTTAAGGTAAAAAATGAATACAAAGCCACTCATCGGTTTAGCAGGTGCAATATTTGCTGCAATGACTGTTGAATTTAACAACCGAATAACCAGCATTACCTTAGTCGACATTCGTGGTGCGATGGGAATTAGTGTTGACTCTGGTTATTGGGTCAACAGTATTTATGCGAGTGCCATGATTATTGGCATGATCCTGTCCACCAGTTGGGCAGTTATTTTTTCTATGCGTAGAGTTCTGCTTTTTGCCATAGGACTTTGCCTCTTTTCTAGCGTTTTAATTCCTTTTAGCCCCAACATCGAAATATTTTACTTATTACGTGCCCTACAAGGTCTTGCCAATGGTTTAACTATTCCTTTACTGATGGCCTGTGCGCTTAGATTTTTAGGGCCTGACATTCGGCTATGGGGTCTCGCCTGCTACGCATTAACTGCAACATTCTTTCCCAACTTAAGTGCTGCACTCTCTGCTTTTTATTTAGATGTAATTGGCTGGAAAATGATATTTTTCCAAACCATTCCTTTTTGTGCGCTAAGCGCTGCACTGGTGTATTTTGGTATTCCACAAGATCCTTTGAATTACTCAAGAATAAAAACTTACGATTGGATGGGTGCCATTTTAGCGACTATTAGCTTAGCCAGCCTGAGCACCATGTTGTTGCATGGCAATCATTTAGACTGGTTCCATTCTCAATTAATTTGTGTATTAGCCTTAATTAGCGCAATTACTTTACCTTGGTTTTTCATACATGAATGGCGTTATCCATCACCATTAATTAAACCGCAAATGCTCGAAATCCGGAATTTTGCTTATGCTGTTTTTGCTCTCTTTTGCTTTGTCATTATTGGTATGTCTACCAGCACATTACCACTGAATTACCTTAGTGCTGTGCATGGCTATAAACCCACTCAGACCATGTGGATTGGCTTACAAATTGCGGCATTGCAATTTATCTATATTCCTATTGTTGTGAAGCTTTTAAATCAAGCTTGGGTGGATAGCCGATATGTGCATGGGTTTGGTTTACTTCTGGTCATCGCGGGTTGCCTAGGTGCAAGCCAACTTGATACCACATGGAATCAAGATCAGTTTTATTTTTGGCATGCAATCTCATGTTTAGGACAAACTTGTGTCGTGCTCTCGCTCTTAATGATGGGAACTAACAGCGTTCACCCAACCATGGCAATTTATGCATCACCAATGATTAACACCCCGCGTGCTATTAGCGGTGTACTCGGTTTTTGTATTTTAGATTGGATCAATCGAGTACGCGGTGAATACCATTCAACACGGCTGATTGAAAATACCGCCCAACATGTTTTCCAAAATATTCAAGGCCCTGTTATTAACCCACTTACTCCCCCTGTGCTCACAGCAAATGGCGCAGATCGTGTTTCAGGTGGTTTATCTGCCCTAAATTCTGCGATCCAAGCCCAACAATCTGTTTTAGTTATTAGCGATCAATATCTGATTTTAGCTGGTCTTGCCGCTATTTTGTTCATTGTGATGTTGATTTTGCCAGTTCGAACTTATCCACCACGCATTGCTCTCATTAAGTTAATGAATAGTCATAACTCAGGAAAATCTTTATGAGTACTCTCGAATCCCAAGATACTACCCACACCGAACCACCTAAGTTAACAAAGGTGCAATATCTCAAAAAGCATTGGGTTATGGTTATTGCGTTCATTATTGTCTTAGCATCTATTTTGTGGGTTTTAAAACTTATATTTTTACCATCTTCGACTATTGAAACAGACGATGCACGTGTGGATGTAGAGTACTCAACCATTGCCCCTAAAGTATCTGGTAATATTGAAGAGATTTATATTAAAGATCATCAGACCGTAAAAAAAGGCCAACTTTTAGCAAGGATTGATGCACGTGATTATCAAGCTGCTTTGGCTGAGGCTGAATCGAATTATGCAAAAGCACAAGCTGACGTGAGTGAAGCAATGCTCGCAGTTGATAGACAGCCGACTGTTATTCGAGAAACTGAAGCACAGCTGAGAAAAGTAGAAGCTGGAATCAAGCTCACAAAAGATAATACGGCGCGTTATGAGCAACTACAGGCACTTGGGGCCGAGTCTAGATTAATTACACAGCAATCTAAGACTACTTTGACTGAACAATATGCTGACTTAGACAGTAGTAAAGAAAAAGTGATTGATGCACAGTATCAGCTCAACCAATACAAGATTCAGGTACAAGCTAAACAAGCTGCTCTTAAACAAGCACAAGCGGCACTTGATAAAGCAAAACTGAATTTGAGTTATACAGAAGTTCGTGCGCCTATTGATGGCATGATTGGTCAAAAGTCAGCTAACGTAGGTAACTTTGTGAGTGCGGGTAATCCACTCATGGTGGTTGTGCCTTTAGACCAAGTCTATGTAGAAGCAAACTTCCGTGAAATTGAGTTAAAACAAATAAAAATTGGACAACCTGTTAATGTCTATGTAGATGCTTATAACGTTGAACTAAAAGGCGTAGTAGACAGCTTCTCTCCCTCTACTGGCGCATTTTTCTCACCAATTTCTGCGACCAATGCGACTGGTAACTTTACCAAGATTGTTCAGCGTCTTCCTTTACGGATCAAGCTCATTGAAAATCAAAAAGATGTTAAATTATTACGTCCTGGTTTATCGGTTTTAGTATCAATAGATACGAATAAGTAGATAGTCTAGATTTCAAAATATGAGAGAAAAAGAGACCATCTACGGTCTCTTTTTTAATGATGGGGAATCTAATTTTATTAAATAATTAATCTAAGTTCATGGCAACCGATCTTGTTGCTTTACGCTTTCGCGTGACAAACAACCCGCAAACAACCACCAATAAAGTTACACCTAAAGATAAAGTGGTTTCATAACTATAGGTTGGTGATAAGAACATATAACCTAAAACAGTCATAATCACTAAAATTACAAACCAAGTTAACCATGGGAACATCCACATTTTAAAAGATATAGCTGCGCCCTCTTTTTCCCATTTATGTCTTAAACGCAATTGTGAAAATGCGATCACAAGGTAAACAAGTAGAGCAATTGAGCCTGTGGTAGAGAGCAAGAACCCAAAGACTTGGCCTGGAAACATATAGTTCACCGCACAGCAAATCACACCAACCAAAGTCGATAAAAATACGGCTGAAGTCGGCACACCTGCTCTATTAATTTTTGTCACAACACTCGGTGCTTCGTGGCGCGTACCTAAAGCAAATAACATTCGAGACGAGGTATAAACCGCAGCATTCATACAGCTTGCAACCGCAATAAAAACCACGGCGTCCATAATTAGTTTAGTTTCAGGTACATTTAAACTCATTAATACAAACTGAAAGGTGCCAAATTTTTGTAGGTCTGGCGAACGCCAATCGACCAAAGCAACTGCAAGAAAAATCGACACAACAAAGAATAAAATAATTCGATAAAGTACTAAATTCGTTGCACGTTTAATTTTTTCTTCTGGATTTTTAGATTCTGCCGCTGCAATAGAAAGAATTTCTATTCCAAAAAATGAAAATGCTGAGATTAAAATGGCTGATAAAACACCGCCCATTCCATGTGGCATAAAACCGCCATTTGAAAATAGGTTGCCAACACCACTGACATTTGTTGCTAAAGGCCACATTCCAAAGACAGCCATTGCTCCAATGATAATGAACACTACAATCGCAATAACTTTAATGAGTGCAAACCAAAACTCAAATTCACCAAAGCTTTTGGTACTAAAAAAGTTAGCTAGACTGAGTAAAATAATAAAGGCAAACGCATAAACGGCACTAGAAATTTGCGGGAACCAAGCATGTAAAATTTCAGCTCCAGCAATGGCTTCAATTGGAATCACCAGTACCCAAAACCACCAATATAACCATCCAATGGTAAACCCAGCCCAAGGGCCAATGGCTTTACGGGCATATGTAGAAAATGAACCTGTGTCAGGTTGCGCGACCGCCATTTCACCCAGCATGCGCATGACCAGAAAAACTAAAATACTTGTAATTATATAAGCGAGTACGGCAGCAGGCCCTGCTTTTGCAATTGCCGCAGAAGAGCCTACAAATAAACCTGCGCCAATAACACCACCAATACTAATCATGGTGACATGTCGATTAGAAAGTCCTTCACTTAATTTTATTGTTTTATCATTGTTCATATTCGATTCCTTCAAATTGACAAACTGATTTTAAAACCGTCTTAAAAATGTACTTCTCCAACTTGTACGAAACAAAAAAGGGAAAATCAGAGTTTTCCCTTTTATTGATTAATTTAATGTAGGCATCGCAAATTGTTTGGCTTCACGAAGCTGAGTTGAAGGCCAACGTTGGGTAATGGTTTTACGGCGTGTATAAAAACGTACACCATCTGGGCCATACGCATATAAATCACCGAACAATGAACGCTTCCAACCACCAAAGCTATGATATGCAACTGGTACAGGTAATGGCACATTGACCCCAACCATACCAACTTGAATATTGCTAGTAAAATAACGTGCAGCCTCACCATCACGAGTGTAAATACACGTTCCATTACCATATTCATGGTCGTTAATGAGTTGCATTGCATCTTGCATGGTTTGTACACGAATGACCTGTAAAACAGGACCAAATATTTCTTGCTGGTAACTTGTCATGTCTGGTGAAACTTGGTCAATTAAAGTCGGCCCAACAAAAAAACCGTTTTCATAACCTGCCGGTTTTGCATCACGACCATCTACAACAATTTTAGCACCTTGTTGCTCTGCACTTTGAATAAAAGCTTGTACTTTGTCTTTATGTGCTTGCGTAATGAGCGGTCCGAAGTCATTACGCTCATCTGCATAGTGCCCAAACTTCAACTGCTTCATTTCTTGTTTTAATTTTTCAATCACAACATCAGCAACTTCATCACCAATAGCAACTGCGACTGATAATGCCATACAACGTTCGCCAGATGAGCCAAATGCAGCACCTAATAAAGAAGTCACGACATTATCAATATCGGCATCAGGCATAATAATCGCATGATTTTTTGCTCCGCCTAAAGCTTGGCAGCGCTTACCACTCGCCGTTGCCGTACGGTATATGTACTCTGCAATAGGCGTTGAGCCGACAAAACTAACCGCTTGAATTTTAGGATGGTGTAGCAACGTATCAACCGCCTCTTTATCACCATTTACAACACTAAAAACACCATCAGGCAAGCCAGCTTGTTTTAAAAGCTCCGCTAAAAATAAAGCGGCAGAAGGCGCCTTTTCCGAAGGTTTTAAAATAAAACAGTTACCGCAAACTATTGCCATTGGGAACATCCACAACGGAACCATTGCTGGAAAGTTAAACGGCGTAATACCTGCAACCACACCTAGCGGCTGGAACTCACTCCACGAATCAATATCTGGACCTACATTTTTTGAATATTCACCTTTTAAAAACTCAGGCGCACCACATGCATATTCAACATTTTCAATCCCACGTTGTAATTCACCTTTAGCATCGTGGCAAATTTTTCCGTGTTCTTCTCCAATGAGTTGGCAAAGCTTGTCAGCATTTTCTTCAAGTAATTGCTTAAATTTAAACATCACACGCGCACGTTTAATCACTGGTGTATCACGCCATGCTGGAAAAGCCTGCTCTGCTATTTGAACCACTTGATTGACCAACTCGGCATCTGCAAGTGCAACTTTTTTTTCACTCTCGCCAGTCGCTGGGTTATAAACCGGTTGTTTCTTGGTGGTTTTAGTGACGAGTCCACCATCAATAAAATGCCCTAGCACTTTAACAGTTTGCTGACTTGAATCTGTGTCTGTGTTGCTATCAAAATTCTCTAAAGTGTTCATCTTTATTCCTTGTGTCTATTCATCTTTTCCAATTAAGTTCTAAGTCGATCAGTGTTATTTCACTTGATAAATTGCCTCACCCACGGCATTCATGAGTCGTTGCAGCTCTGCCTCTGTACTATTAAACATTGGACCAAACTGAAGCGTATCTCCGCCAAAACGGACGTAAAAACCTGCTTTCCAAAGTTGCATACCAATTTCAAAACCACGAATCGTCGCATCGCCATCACGCGGTGCCAATTGCACAGCACCAATCAGCCCGCAGTTGCGTATATCAATAATGTTTGGAGCGCCTTTTAATTCATGTAAAAGTTTTTCAAAGCTTGGAGCTAAATCAGCCGATTGATGAATTAAATTTTTCTTCTCTAAAACATCGAGCGTCGCTAACGCAGCCGCACAGGCAACAGGATGCGCCGAATAGGTATAGCCATGGGTAAATTCAACCGCATGTTCAGGTAAATCTTGCTGCATAAAGGCATCATAAATTTCATGGCTTGCCACCACGCCACCAAGGGGAATAGCACCATTTGTAATTTGTTTGGCAAAATTTAAAATATCTGGCGTGACATCAAAATATTCTGAAGCCGTCCATTTCCCCATTCGCCCAAAACCAGTAATGACTTCATCAAAAATAAGTAAGATATCGTGTTGATCGCAGATTTCTCTTAAGCGTTTTAAATAACCAGTCGGCGGCACAATACATCCTGCCGAGCCAGAAACAGGCTCTACAATAACGGCAGCAATATTCGAAGCATCATGTAGCTCAATTAACTTAAGCATTTCATTGGCAAGCTCTACGCCACCAGTTTCAGCACAGCCTTTAGTAAAACTTAAATCGGGCTGCAAGGTATGCGGTAAATGGTCTACATCCATAAGCTGACCAAACATTTTACGGTTACCACCGATACCACCAAGACTTGTCCCCGCAACGTTTACACCATGATAGCCACGTGCACGCCCAATCAACTTGGTTTTGCTTGGTTTGCCTTTAATTCGCCAATAGGCACGCACCATTTTAATTGCGGTGTCGGCAGACTCTGAACCTGAGTCGGTAAAGAACACATGCTGCAATTTTTCAGGCATATGTTGAATAATTCGTTCAGCCAATTGAAACGACAATGGATGACCAAACTGAAATGCTGGTGAGTAATCTAGCTTTGACAACTGAGTACTTACGGCTTGCTGAATTTCAGGAAGCGTATGTCCAGCACCACAAGTCCACAGACCTGATAATGAGTCGTAGACTTCACGGCCAGTGCTATCAATTAAATATGATCCTTTAGCACCCACAATCATGCGTGGATCTTTATGGAAATTACGATTTGCGGAAAATGGCATCCAATGCGCTTGATAATTTAAGCTCATCTGAGAATTTGATTGAACGGTTTCCGATGCTGCATCGTCATCAGTTAATTTGTCGATATCAAACATAATACTCTTCTTGTTTTGAGGCTATTTTTTGAGTGTACATAGCACTATAGTTTTGATAAATTCAAATTATCTTGAGTTTAGATTTAAAAAAACAAAACTAAATGAAACCTAAAAAATTAAATCAAGTCACTGATTTTGATATCAAATTACTTAAAATATTTAAAACGGTTTGTGACTGTCACAGCTTTACGTCTGCCGAAAGTATTCTTGGTATTAGCCGCTCTGCGATTAGTTTGCATATGAGCGATTTAGAGAATCGTTTAGGCATTCGGCTATGCCAACGTGGCCGCGCAGGGTTTGCATTAACTGATGAAGGTCGTGAAATTTTAGAATACATAGAAGTGCTCACCGCTTCTATCGAAGACTTCCGCTCTAAAGTCAATCAAATGCACAACCGTCTAAAGGGCGAATTTAATATAGGTATTATTAATAACCTCGTGACCATGCCAAGTGGCTACATTACCAATACGCTAGCACAACTCGCCGAAGAACATTCTGAAGTGATCATTAACATTAGCATGAGCACACTTTCAGATATTGAGTGTCGTGTGTTAGACAACCGTTTACATGCCGGAGCAATTCCCCTTGTTACTCCACTGTCTGGCCTAGACTATTTCGACTTATATAGCGAAAGTTCATTTTTATATTGCGGTAAAAACCATCCCTTGTTTGGCAAATGTAGCAAGATGGATTTAGATGAATTAAAAAAATGGCAAGCTGTACTTCCTAATTATGCAATCACACCTGAAGCGGCAAAGTTGCACCAGCTTTTAGACTGTAAAGCGACAGCAAGTGACCGTGAAGGAATTGCATTTCTAATTTTAACAGGAAAATTCTTAGGTTTTTTACCCGATCACTACGCAAAGAAATGGGTTGAAGATGGTTTTATGCAAGCTGTTTCAAAGGAGAAAATGCATTACAGCACGCCCATTTGCTTAATTACTCATAAAGGAAAAAACCACAATATTATTTTAAAAACTTTTATGGAAATGCTTGAGAAGCGGATCGTTGGGAGTTAAAAAAGAGACCATTAACTGGTCTCTTTTTAAGTCTCTTATTAAATAACTTAATGAATAAAGGTATTAGAAGCTATTAAGTTATCTAAGGTATCATGCTTACCAGTAAGCAAAATTAATTCTTGCGAATGATACGTAGATTGACTAGCCCCATCTCTATCAATTGAAATAATTAACCCCGCCTCAGTATCTTTTACAGAAATATAATCTTGAAGATTTCCATTTTCATTTATAAGCAGTTGAGACAAATCAATTTTATCATTCTCTGCAAGATTGAAATCTGTCCATTCACTCCTAGCATTTCCACCTAAATTATCAGTATTATCGAGAATATTAAAAACCACAGTATCGGCACCATCTCCTAGAATATAAGAATAAGTTTGATCTGCTGTAACTGTCTCAATTACATCATCGCTAGTTGTACCCAATACAGTTTTGGCAATATGTTGCTCAATTTGAGCTTTATCCCAAACCGTTCCATCATCAAATACAATGGAGGACAATTGTCCCTCACCAAAACGTATTGTTGATGCTGAATCATTGAATGATATTATGATTAGTGAATCCGATTGCTTAAGTAAAATATCACTAGAAA
>NZ_KB976986.1:693130-962105 GCF_000399665.1 Acinetobacter calcoaceticus ANC 3811 | reverse complement strand
CTGACCTAGTAAAGCTGTATATGCATTTGAATTACCACCATAAATCAATGTGTCATTACCAGCCCCAGCATAAAGATAGTCCGAACCTGAATTAGAAATTAACGTGTCGTTTCCATCACCACCATATAGATAATCATTTCCTGTAGATCCTTTAACCATTTGATTGGAGGTAGTATCTGTTAGTTTGTAAGTCCCTGATGCAGTATTAATTATAGTGGTCAGTGGTTGAGAAATATTTCCAGCTTGATCTGTAGCAGTTACCCGGAACTCGGTATTCAACCAATCAAACTTTTCCTCAAGATTTATTTGAACCCAAGTGTTATTAACCTTTTTTTCAACAATGTAACTATCACTAGGTGCATTAAAAATAATTTTATCTGTGCTCACATCATAACTAAATAAATTAGTTAATATAGGTGCCATAGCATCAAGTGTATTTAATAGAGTCATGTTTTAATCTCTTTAGTATCTGTGGTATTTAGCGTTATTAAGTCATCATCTTCGTAAGAAATATTTTCCAATTTTTAGCTGCCGCAGCTCTTAAACTATGCATTTAAGCAAATCTTCTGCAGAATAGTTTTTGGTCAATTTTAGTAAAAGTAAATATGTTCTTAATTTTTTGTAAAACCCATTTGTAACGCAAAAAAAATTTACCACATAAAATATATAAATTCATAATAATAATTTTATTTTATTGATATAATTTAACTTACTAAGTCTATAGTTAATAAACACAATAATTTGATATTAATTTTAATAATTTCTAAAGTTACACTAGCTTTCATAGCTTAAAACAAAAGTAAATGATGATAGAAGAAAGGCAAAAACCACAACATTATTTTAAAAACTTTTATAGAGATGCTTGTGAAGCGGATTGTTGAAAGTTAAAAATCTTTGTTTTTTAATTTATTAAGCTCAAACATCGCATTTTTATATTCAAGATATGCCTTTTCACTGATTAGAACCACAGAGTCTTTCTCTTTTCGTGTAATTTTTACGGCGTAACCTAACAGCACTCTTTCCATGACTTTTGAAAATTGTGATCTTGCATTTGCATAATTAATTTGTTCCACAATATTAGTCCTAATCAGATAAAAGAAAGCCACTTTTGATATTAAAGTGGCTGTGATTACATTAAAAATTGTATCGACCTAATAAGTTGATTCGAGATAACTTCCCTTCTAAATCTGAAAAAGTTTCTCTCTTACCATAGGTGTATTCAACACCAAGATCGACTTTTTCAACAGGCGTCCAAAATAAATTGACGCTTGCATTGATTAGCCTTTTATTTTGATCAGAGTTATTTTCTGAAAAATTTGAATCTTTATAGACAAGGCTACCAGCAGACAAAGAAGAGCGTAAATTTTCATTCCATTTGCGCATATACCCCAACTCGACAGAATCGAATTCACTTAAATACATTCGATTTTGATCAAAGTAGAACGCATCATTATCTTTTGAATACAGCATGTAACGGTTATCACCCGCTATGTGATAGTAATTAAACACAAGTGAGTCGTTTTCAGAAAGCTTGTACTTTGTGCCTAATCCTGCACCCCAAGCAAGTTTAGTTTGCTCTTCATTCGTATCAGAGATTGCTCGATTTTCATGTACCATTCCGTGCAATTGAACCAAGAAATCTGGATTCTTAAATTCATATCGCATGGTTAATGCAGGAAAACGACTTCCGCCTTCTACATTTTTATTTTCAACATCGCCGCCTTCCAACGCGACTAATAATTTTTGTTTGGCATCAACAACGTGCTGATAACGGATTTGGATATTACGCTGAGTTCCCGTACCCATCGCGCCTGTAAAGTCAACCAAACTTGGAGCAGTATCACTATTCACAAAAGGTGAAGTGGTTTGGCCAATCAACCAATTTCCTAGTGAAATATAAGCATGTCTAACTCGAACCGAACCATTACCGTTATCTCCACCACTTCCCATAAAATCGGCCTCTAGCTTTCCAACCAAATCTCCTTTCGAGGTCGGCTTGACGATATCCACTCCTACACGTGAAGTCGCAGCAGAAACATTTAATGATTTACTTGTTGAGTTTGAATTGTCTAATGGTATTGACCCTGTTTTATTCGCAATAGAATGTGTTGAACCTTCAAAATCATATGCAGCATCAACTCGTATATTTCCATAAAATTTAATTTTAGTTTGATCAGCCGTAACGGGCGTTTCGGTGTTTGATGTTTTGTTTTGAATTAAGTCAGGTGCTGTGTTTAATCCATTATTTTTATTTAAATTTTGCTGCTCCATCAAATAATCTATTTGCTGTTGTAATTTACTTATTTTTTCATTTAACGCTGAGTTATCTTCGCTTTCAGCTTTAGCTTGCTGCAATGTAATACTCATTAATAACGATAAATAAATAATCCCTTTATATTTCATGTCCTTTTCCTTTAGACGAAATTATCTAGACCAAATTGAAATTTCCTATTTTTCAATTAGCGACCTAATAATTATTGAGTTAACTTTTGAGAGGCTAACGAAGCTCAACCATTGACTTCGCTAGTTCCATTCCTACTCGAATATTTTTGAATGACCTTATTCGGGTAATTCACATCCTTTTTGTTTTAAGCTGTTGATCACCCAGCTACGGTCATTTTCACCTACGGCGATTTGCTCTAATTGCTTTTGTTCAGCAGCATGTTTGGCGCTTGCCTTCAGATAAACTTCTTCTACTTCCGCATATGGCACACTTAACAGCCCATCTTCATCACCTAAAATCAAATCGCCAGGTTCAATCACCATTCCATTAATCGCGATAGGAACATTAATTTCCCCCGGTCCGTCTTTATAAGGCCCTCGATGTGAAATTCCCGCTGCAAAAAGTGGAAAATCGCCCTCTCCAATTACAACCGAATCACGAATAGCACCATTAATAACAATGCCTGCCACACCTTTTTTAATGGCATAAGCAACCATCATCTCTCCAATTAATGCATTGGTTAGATCGCCACCCGCATCAACCACAATGACATCTCCCGCTTGGGCGATATCAATTGCGTAATGCAACATCAAGTTGTCACCCGGACGCGCCTTAACTGTAATAGCAGGTCCACAAAGATATCCCTTTTTATGCATTGGTCTTAATTGAGCCCCGCCTGAAGTCATTCGATTCATCGAGTCACTGACATTAGCGACTGGTAGATCTCGATATTGCTCAATCCATTTCTGCTCAACTTTTCTGTCGTTTTTTAGCACTCTAAAACCAATTGCCATAACTTTTCCCTTACATCAGTTTTCTTGTGCAAATTAATATGACAGCATTTTTTTGAAATGTCATTTCATTTTTAATTAAAATTAAATTAAAATTTGTTCGATTTTAAATTTAATTTTTGCTATTGACTATTTTTTTGAAATGACGTTTTAATAATATGGATTATTAAGGACGTATTTTGCTCAAAATACTTAAATGGAGTGCAAGTCAAAATGAAACGTAAAGTTCTTATCACGGGGCCAACATTAACTTCAGATGCATTAATGTATGCTACAGCCCATGATATTCAGTTGATCCCAACTGAACCCTACATGGCAAAAGATGAAATGGAAAAACTCATCCATGATGAACAACCTGATGCAATCATTGTTCGAACAGGCAAACTTTCTAGGGATATGATTTTTGCTTCTAATAATTTAAAAGTGATTGCAAAACATGGCGTTGGGTTTGACACAATCGACACTCAAGCTGCTGCTGAGCGACAAATTCCGGTCACTATTGCAGTTGGGGCCAATGCTCAATCTGTTGCCGAACATGCTTTTGCACTCATGTTTAATGTTGCTCGACAAGTTACGTGGCTAGACCAACGTATTCGAGATGGTCATTGGGACAAAGCAAGTGCCAATGGTGTGGAGTTATATGGAAAAACGCTGGGCTTAATTGGTCTAGGATCAATCGGTAGTCTACTCATGAAGTTAGTGGCTCCCTTAAACATGAAAGTCAAAGTATATGATCCGTTTCTACAAAATTTGCCAGAACTGGACTACGTAGAGCAGGAACACGACTTTGAAAAACTTCTAGAAACTAGTGACATTATTAGCCTACATTGTCCACTCACCGCAGAGAATAGACACTTATTTTCTCATGCTCAATTTGAAAAGATGAAAAGCTCAAGCATCTTAATCAATACAGCTCGTGGTGAATTAATTGATCAGGTTGCATTAGTTGAAGCATTAAAAAATAATAAAATTGCTGGTGCAGGTTTAGATACCTTTTCTTCAGAACCGCCTGAAAAAGATAATCCATTATGGGAATTACCTAATTTAGTTGTCACACCTCATATCGGCGCAAATACCAGTGACTCGCGTAATCGTGTCGGTCTTTTAGCACTCGAACAGATCGTTAGTATTTGGAATGGTCAATCACTAAACCCAAGAGCTATCGCTAACTGGAAGTTACTCAATAGCTAAATGGAACTCAATTGTTTCTAAGCTTTTAGATGCGAGAACAATTAAAATATTGAATATAAAAAAGGATTTTTTTATGTCTACAGAATATTCTCAACCGAGTGCGATTGAACGTGAAACAATGCGCAAGGTAGCGTGGCGGTTACTACCTTTTTTAACGCTTTGTTATGTGATTGCTATTATTGACCGTGGCAATATTGGTATGGCTTCATTACAAATGAATGAAGACCTTGGATTAACAGCTACTGCCTTTGGTTTTGCCAGTAGCTTATTTTTCTTTGCATATTTTCTATTTGAAGTACCCAGCAACCTCGCCATGCAAAAATTTGGAGCAAAAGTATGGATTGCCCGAATTATGGTGACTTGGGGCGTAATTTCAGCTGCAACAGCATTCGTTGAAAGCTCTACATCGCTATATGTTATGCGTTTTTTGTTAGGTGCTGCTGAAGCTGGTTTTTTCCCTGGCGTGATTTTATATCTAACCTATTGGTTGCCTGCCAACTATAGAGGCCGAATGATTGCAATATTTATGGTTGCAATTCCAGGCGCAAACTTTATAGGTTCACCATTATCTGGGCTTTTATTATCCCTAGATGGCTGGATGGGCATGCGTGGATGGCATTGGCTATTTATTTTAGAAGGTATTCCTGCGATTTTACTGGGTATCGCCTGCCTATTTGTACTCACAGATCGACCAGAACAAGCAAAATGGCTCAATAGCGAACAAAAAGCTTGGTTAGTTGAAAGACTACAATTTGAACGCCAACAAAAAACTCCGATTGGTCATATTTCTCTATGGCAACTTTTAAAGAATAAATATATTTGGGCTATGATCATTATCTATTCTGGTGCTTCTGCTGCCGGCAGTACAATGAGTGTCTGGGCGCCACAATTAATTAAATCATTCGGTTTAAGCAATTTAGAAATTGGTCTAGTAAATGCAATTCCTTACGGCTTAGCTTCTATTGCTATGATTTTTTGGGGCCGTAGCTCAGATCGTAAAAATGAACGCCGTTGGCATACAGCAATCACTCTATTGATGATCTCAATTGGTTTATTAATTGCTTTGTTCACCTCTTCACTTATTGGCACAATCTTTTTACTCAGTATCGTTTTAATTGGTGCTTATTCTATGAAAGGCCCTTTCTGGGCTTTAGCATCCTCATGGATGTCACCGACTACAACGGCGGCAGGCCTAGCAGCCATTGGTGCATGCGCCAACCTGATTGGTGGCGGCATGATGGTGAATATCTATGGCGCAATCCATGATGCAACAGGAAGCCATGCTTTAGCCTTACTTCCACTTGCTGCATTAAATCTGGTGTCGGCTATCATGGTTTTCATTATGTCTAGAAAGAAAGCCGTTTTGTTTAACCAACCACAAAGTACTTCGTAAATATCATAAATAAGAAAGGGGCTAAATCATTAGCCCCTTCTTTATATTTAAAATATTAAAATTAATTACGAATACTCTTACCACCCAAACTTTTGGTCAAGTCATCCGCAATTTTGAAGAAGAAATCACCCACAGATTTTGCAATTTCCGAAGTAAAACGGCTTGATGGACCTGAAACAACCAATGCGCCAACCACATCATTTTGAGCATCAAACACAGGCAATGCCATTGAAGCTGCATGTGGTTCAGTTACGCCAGTTGAATAAAAAGGATCGGTTCTTAATAAAACTTGTTCATGTGTTGATCGCAATGCTTGAGCACCCGCCGCCCCATCCATTGGTCGCACTTCGCCCGGTTGAATGTGAACACGTAATCGATGGGTAGAGTTTATTCGATATTGGCAAAGACGATATGCTCCATGCTTAACGTAAAAAGAAGCGGTCTCACCAATTTCATCTACAAGTTGCTGTAAACAAGGCACAACATGTCGTTCTAAATCTAAAGCATCTTGATAAATTGTATTTAAACGCATGACTTCGCTGGCAAGCGTATATCTGCCATCTGAAAGACGGTTAACAAAACCAAAATCTTCTAGCGAAACGATTAAGCGCATGATGGTTGCTTTATTTAATTCTGTTCGTTCAGCGAGTTCTGCTAGGGTTAAAGATTTATCACCTATTCTAAAAGCAGTTAACAAAGTTAAAAGGCGATCAGCCGATGCATTTCCGCTTGTTGCTGGGTGAGGTTTAATTTTAACCATGTTTTTCCTACAATATCTTGATATCAATTTTAAATGTATTGAATTAGGTTTTTAACTTTACCATATTTCTTATATTTTGATTCTATCTCTCAAATGACCTTCGCTTTTTCTTTACCCAATCATATAAAGCTTAGTTCTTTCAGATGTTTATTATAAAAATTATCGTATGTTTTTAACTTAACAAGCAGATCACCACACAGCTTTGCCTATAGACAGGCACATCTAACTGCTAGGTATATCTCTTTAATTTCTAATTAATTGTCACTTCTCTTAAAAAAGAGCACCTAAGTGCTCTCTCGTACTTATTGATTTTTGGATAAGGCAAAATTTATTGCCCTGTCATATGCGTGTTCTTGTAACTCAGTATATACATAGAAATGCTGTTCTGCCTTGGTGGCAGGATTAATAAGTTTCATTGCTTCATAACTATGAGTATTTAAATCATTGGGATCAACATCAAAAGCTTCTAATTGCTGCTCTCTCCACTCACCACTTAGAACACCACCCACACAAAGCCATTTTGTTGAATTGTCTGACATATATAATCCTTATTAATGGAGGTGTTTTTATACCATATCACGACGACCTTTAAGTCAGTTTAATTTTTCATCCCATCAAAAGAAAAAGCCCCGTGTTTCGGAGCTTTGAAGTGAGTCATATTTACTCTATATAATAACTGTTGCCATCGGAACTGTTGAAAACCAAATTTAAAGTAGGGTAAATACATTCGCCTTTTACCAAAATATATTCAACTTTGGGTGTCTGAACTCTAGATGAATGATTGATTTTATTAGTATTTACTTCTGTATAGTTTGCCTGCGCTTTTTTTTCTTTACCTTGGAAATCAATAATTGTAATGTCTTTTAGCATTAATATGCTCCAATTTAATCATACATATTATGCCTAACGATATTTTTATACTATCAATATTTTGTAGACAACGAGATTGTATTAATTTTTAAAACTTTATTCCTCCAATATCATCAAACCTCAAATGAACAAGCATTCTGCAACAGCCCCTACTAAAACTCAACCTTCACAAGTTTCAGGCACAGTAAAAGATCTGCCTGAAAATAATGAATAATCTGATCGTAATAACAAATAATCTCTTATAGATTAAACCCACCAAAATTGGCGGGCTTATTTTTTAACGTCTGAATTATGAAAGATATGCATGTTTTTGCGCCAAGTAATCATTCGCTATTTTTGTTGTCTCAGCATAGGTCAATTCCGCACAAAGCCAAAATCGATAGGTATTTTTACCAATAATATAGCTCTGGCGGTTGTATGTTGATTCCTTACTTGTATCTATTTCGCTAGCCTTAAAGAACGTTCCATCACGGTTATTAACAACTTCGCCGTCCAAATCACCGCCAATACAAATAAACATTCTAATAATCCATAAATTTATGAAGATCAGCTTAACACACAAAGTAAAAAGCCCCGGCAATAATTGATATTTAGCAGGGCTCTAAGTGAAAGAATACCCTTCCACTGAAGATCATTAGATCTGCGCAAATGAAATCTCACCTACAAATGTATATGTGTTCCATCCTGTTTACTTTTGAAGTTATTCGGACAATGAGCAGCTGTAATCATATACTTTGTATCACTAGCGTTTTTAATACCAAAAGCAGTAGTACAGTCTCCATATCTTGTCGGATCTATTTGTCTAGCAACAGAAGTTTCACCATGAGCATCGGCTAAAGGTTTGATAGTCCAATTAACAAATTTAATTTCAATTGGTAGATTTGGATTTTTCCAAAGAGATTGTACTCGGTCAACCTTCTTTAAATTTTCAACATTACTTTTACCTTTAACTTCAACCACAATATTCCCATTTTTTTCATTGTAGCTAACAGTTTGAATAGTATTAAAATAATTTTTAACTAATTGTTGTGCTTTATTTATCTGACTTCTAGCCTCTTCTCTAGTTTCTTTAGCTCCGTATTGAATATCAATAGGCAAATCACCTTTAGAAATTGCATTTCCTACTACTATATTTCGCTTTTCATTCTGACCATAACCCTTAACTCTGACAACAATTTTATATGTAGGCGAGCTTTCAATATAAATACCAGCGATACTCCCTTTAAATTCTTTTTCAATAGCATCTAACGCAGAGTCTCGGTTAGCTTCTAAAAATAATGCTTTATTTGCTTCTGCTGTACTTACGTCATGCAATAAAGAATAACTATAGATGTCCTGCTCAATTCCCTCATTTGAGGCAGCAAATGTACAAGATGATGAAATTAAAATTGTTAGTGCTAATATTGTTCTCATATTTCCCTTCTGGTCAAAATAAGACTTAAATATAACGATATCTTGTTTATATAAAAACCAAGAAAAATTTAAACAGGAGCTGCATAACCTCAAGTATTCACCTAATACTTCACCATTAAATATAATATTTCTAAGGAAAAAATGGAAAATTACAATTTATAAAACAAAATATTATTAACCGTTATTTTTTGTTTATTTTTTAAATAATCTTTTGCTTAACTTGATGTAAGTATCAAAAGTTATTTAATAAATAATCAATACCTTGGAGCTACCTTATGCCATAATTCTTAAGGGTATCTGGTTCTAAAAATATTATTTTGAGACTGGCTCATTAATAAAACAAACTTACTAGCTATTATTTTTTTGTTTTAGAACAGTTACTGCCGTGACAAGATCATCACAACAAATGTTTATAACTCTGCTTACCACACTCATATGGTGTATCTTTTAATTCTTCCAATTCCTCTTGTAATTTTTGTCGATCATTTGGAAAAATATTCATAACATCCTGTTGTTTCAATCCAAATCTTTCTTTATTTAACTCCATAAATTCAATCATTGGTTTTTGCGCTTTCCCAACATCACATAAAAGGTCTGCTATTCTCATTTGATGTTTAAAGCTAACTTGTCCTACCGAATGAATTCCGCTTAAATAATTTTCTAAGTTTTGTTCAGCAGTTCGATAATTTTCTATCGACTTTACATAAGCTTCGATTTTCTCTTTTTCTAATTTTTCAGCATGTAAGTAAGTAGAGCTTAAATAAAATAAGACAAAGATAATTGAAGATAGTTTCATTTTTATTGGACGTAAAAATTCTTTGGATTTAAATTATAAATCAAAAGCTCTAGTCTCAGTCTCAATAAACACTACTATAATAAAAAAAGCCCACCTTCCGATGAGCTTTTTATTTAATTAAAATTAACGGTATGTATTAGGCGTTAAATTCTGCTAATACAAAGTTTTTTACTATTTCATCAAAAGTTGGTTTCAGAAGAGCTTGCTCGCTATTTTTTATAGTTTTATACCAATAACTCGCTGCAACTCCCATACTGAACAAAGCTAACAATTTCATTGCTCACCTCACTTATTGGGAAGAGTGAAATTTAAAGTATCATTCACGTTTGTAGCGTTCCAACTCGTTTTAGCGAGGTTTCTGTATATATTTTAAGCAATGTGTAATAAAAGAGTCCTCTATTAGATTACCCAAACGATTGCTTTAGTATTTGAACCAATAGCTTAGCATTAGGTTCTTCGCTATCGCTTACCCATGCAACAAAGCCATCAGGACGAACAAATACAGCACTTAAACCGAGTTGGTCTTTAGCCTCACTAGCAATATAGGAAACTCGATTACTCCAAGGCTTTACTGCTGTTTGAAGTAAAGTCGACCCATTAAAATCTAAAAGTAATGCCTTACCATCGCTTAATCGCTCACCTAACGTTGTTCCATCAGTGAACTCAACGTCAGGGGCACTTCGTCCAACAAGCGGATGCTGATCACCCAGATCATAGCGAAGAGAAACGCCCCATGCTTGCTCCGCAAAATACGTTGCCCCATCAGATGTATCAATCAAACTACGAATAATTTTTTCAAGTGCACGTGAAGCCGGCTCTGGACGCATTAGTGCCACCTGAGCCCTTGACCAATCCAGAATTTGTGCGCCCACTGGATGTCGTTCAGTAAAATAACTGTCGAGCAAATCATCTGATGTTTTATCTCGGATGATCGATGCTAGCTTCCATCCAAGATTCATTGCATCACCCAATCCGAGGTTAAGACCTTGACCGCCTAGCGGGGAATGAATATGTGCGGCATCACCAGCTAGTAAAACCCGCCCATTACGATAAGAGGCAGCTTGATAGGCACGATCTGTCCACGTTGCTACAAGATTAAGTTTTTTAATTTTAACATCGGTTTCGGTAACTTTTTGCAATACAGTTTGCACATGCTCTTGGCTCAACTGTTGCATACGATGGGAAGCCCCGCCGTCAAAATCAACCATTGTAATAAAATCTGGTTTTTTATAAGTAAACATACCCATAGGTGTGTAATGACGGCCAGAGATCAGTATATCTGGATCGACGAGTTCAGCTTGAATTGTATAACCCGTGAACTCAGCATCCGTACCAATAAATTCAAAACCACCCTTTTTTCTTACTATGCTACGTCCACCATCACATCCAATAAGCCAGCGTGCAGAGAACTCTTCATTTGAGGCATGAACAATCACATCCTCTTCAGATTGCTTGAAACTTTCGATGCAAAACCCACGCTTAATAATGACTCCCAATGATAGCGCCCGCGCAGTCAAAACTGATTCGAAATGCTCCATCTCGACAGCCATGCCTGCACTGGCAGGGTTTGGTAAACGATATGTCCATTTTGAGGTATCAATCTTTTCCTGAAAAAATTGGATCCCTGCAAAGTGTCCACCCGGGAGGCCTTGTTGTTTATTTACGGCTGTATTTGCAGCAGGGCCATTCTCTTTATTAAATTGTACTGGTGTAATTTCCTTCAATAATCCACGACGATAAAGCGCTTCGACCGTAGGGACAGAAAGACCACGCATTCCAAATGGAAGCTGTTTTAAAGGTGCACTGGGACTTTCATTTTGTTCCAATACCAAGACTGAAATATTTGCAAGGCGCAGTTCAGAGGCCAGAAATAAGCCAACAGGACCCGCACCAGCTATAATTACGTCATACGAATTGGAAGAATGGCTACACATAGATGACCTTTTACGAATATTTATATAAAGAAAATAGCAGATGGGAGCTTTAAAGCACCACTAAAAAATACTCAAGCAGCCTCTCCCTTTCATCTGGTTTACTCGGGTCTAGAAGCTAAACCATTGCCCCATTAATCACAAACAAAAACATATAGGAGTCTTGTTCTAATTTATTTGGAGCTCCTTTTTTTAGCATTCGTTTTTAGAAGAAAAGATAGAATAAAAACATAAAGAAACAACCGAGTCCTATTGCCACCCATGATATTAGTTTAGATATAAATCTATCTTCCTTAAAAAAGAATGGTAAAACCCATTTATTGATGTCTATTTCTCTCAGCCAAGATAAATACCAAGGAAAAGTTAATGCGAATATAAGAGAACCTACGAACATACCAACAGATAGAGGTCTCTTGTAAAATTCAGAGCCACTCATTTTAAAAAATAATATCCAAAAAATTACTTCTAGAACACATAGCAAGACACATAAATAAATATAAAACTTATTCTTCAGATTAGTGATAAAAATTGGAGTTAGTGTCCAGAATGGAAAAACGAACCCAAATCCAAGTCTAAAACCATATAAATCATTATTAATATCAAATAAAAAGAACCGTAGAAGTATTATTACATAATAAAGAGCAAAAAATATAAGACTTAAAAACTTAACTCGATTAAGAGTGTTAGAGTCAAGGTCTAAAACAATAGGTTTAGATATTAAATATCCAAAAAAATAAGTAGCATAGAAACTAATTAGATAAATAAATATGGAATAATATGACTCATAGTCAAAAACACCATACAAGAATGAAGATAAAATCCAAAGCAATCCAAAAATAAAGAAATTTTTAGCAATAATAAAAAATGGAGATTTGGTTCTAAGAACTGATGGCTCAATTATAATTTGCACTGCGGTATATCCCATCTATACATAGCCATTTCTAAGTAATGACTATAATTAATTCAAATTTATCAATATATTCGGTAGATATATAAATTCATACCATTGTACTCTCCTGTACCCCAGCTGTTTGCAACCACACTTTTGAGTAGGTTGATTCAGCTACAAAAAAGTTATCTGTATCGTTTCAAGCAAATCATCACTTATTACTTCAAATTCTTTAATTTTTGCTGAATGAGTGTTCATTAAAGGATGATTTAAAGATATTTCATCTAATTCATCCAATGCACGTAATTTATTAATCACATGAATTTCAAGTGGCAATAAAGTAAACGGAGGTCTAATAAATTTTGGGGGATACTCACGTAAATCATTATCTATTAATTCTTCGCAGTGTAAATTTGCTATATCTATGAGTAATGGTTCTAAAAATACTGAGTCACATGACCAATTATTTATCAAATCTTTAAATTTTCCATCTATTTTTGATGCTAATGTAAATTCTTCATTAATCCATTTGTAATAAGCCCATAATGAAAAATAGTCATAACTTAAAGGAAAATCAGATAGAAAATTTTGTTGTAAGCAAAACTCTACTTGGCGTGCCAATTTCTTTGCTAAATTTTTATTATTTAATAGAATCGCCCAAAAAAGTAGTGCAGAAAATTCTGAAAAATACTTCTTTAAGTCATGTATATTCATTTTATCTAAAGGTTTTATTTTAAAATCTTTTAATTGTAATTCCCTTCCCACTTCTGCATACATCAAGGCAAGATTTAAACTATTTAAAGCATCTATATCTACATTATTATTTTCAATTTTTAAGAATGCCAACTGGGCATAAGGTATAGACATGCCTACTGTATGATAGGGGAAAAGTATATCTTTTCCATCTAAGGTAGCTAGTATATGTTTTTGATAAAATTTTAATGAATGAATCAAACTTTCAATAGTATATGTTTTATAACATTTTAATAATTTATTTAATTCTCTTATTGCTTTCATAAAATAACCTTATTGGCTTTCTATCCATTCAAAATAGTTATAAAAGATTTGATACTTTTAACTTTACTTTAAAATTAGCTTTATAAACTATAATTTATCTTTGTGGAATTACTTATTTAACTCTCCCAAAAAACCTCTCCACCACCACATCCCTTTCATCCAAACGATTTGAGCTTAAAATCTGAAACATCAAACCATCAATTAAGTTTAAAACCATATGGGCATCGGGTTTTAGCGTGCTGTTTTCTAAACTAAAAACCAGATCAAAAAGCTCTCGAAGCAGCCATTTTCTATACTCAATTGCCATTTGGTAGGCATGAGAGTAAATCTGTTTAATTTCAAAAATAACTTTAAGTAATAGATAATACAGACTATTAAAATTGACATGTAAAACAATAATCTCTTTGAGTTTATCGCTTGAGGTTCGGTAATGGCTTGAATAAATAATTGCCAGCACTTCTTCTTTCAATCGGCTTTTTTGAAAAGATATGCACCTTTCAACAAGCCGCTCTTTTGAATGAAAGTAGTTATAAAAAGTGGCCTTAGGAATTTTGGATTCTTTGGCAATTAAGTCCACACCCGCATTGTGAAATCCATAGAGATTAAACAGCTCTATTGCAGTATGAATAACCTGTAATTTTTTGGAAGATGTTTCTAAAGTTGGCATAGTTTTACCGTTATAAATTCTTGTTGTTTCAAAAGAGATAAAAAGCCTGTGCCTTCTCTGGGAGAAAAAAAAGGCACAGCAAAGCCGTAAAGACTGTGCTTGGCACATCTCAAGTTTTATTGATGATTAAGTTTTTTAGTCGTGACGAATTAAAGCCTGAAAAGCCTATAGCTCATCAAACTGCTTTAAAGTGATTTAAGTTGTGTCGAGATAGATTTGGACAGTGACTGCCAATAATTTATGAATGTGCATGGGCCAACTCCTTCTTTTGGGAGTTCTGCCGAAACATTATAAATTATGGTGGCAGAACGGAAGCAGGTTGACGGACTGGTTTCGACATCCAGCACACTCGAAAGTGTCCCACTCCCGTCCTACCGCTACGGGAGGGAACAGGTGTGCACACATAAAACTATCCCTCAGAAAGGAATAATCTGATGTGGTCGATCATCGGTCCGTCAAAACCGACTGGCAATGTAGGCCAGCCCGCAAATGGTAATCTGCAATATTTAAGGTGTCAATGTGATATTGGCTAGAAATTATTTAATTAATTATTGTTTTTCATTTAATTACACAATTAAGAACATGCTTAAATATGAGATTTATTTAAGTTAGACTTAAAAGCCACCCTAACTGTATAAGTTGGAAAAAGTGGTTCTAATAAGATAGTTTCATTGAAAATAAAAACTTTAGGGCATAAAGCCATAACATCGTATATATTTTCGATTATTGATTTCAGCTTAGAAGTAAAGACTGGAATATCCTGATCATCTGCAACAACATAGACATTTTCATCCTGAATTGTTTGCATGCTTTCTAACAACTCGTCCATATCATCAAAATCTTTAAAATCTATATTCATCCATAAAATACAGTTTTGTTTTATAGGATACATATTCAACTTCGTATAAATATCTTCTACATCTATATCACTAATAATTTGAAAATCATTTTTGAGTGCATTTTTGCATTCTTCAAATAAAGACATATCTTTTACCTAGTTTTCTTTTAACGATTAACAATATATTTGACATTCATTTTATAACTTTTCAGCTATTAATTTATTGTTTTCAGTTAATTAATTAAGTGGAAACAATAAATATTAACTTAATAAAACCCTCCTGTTTTATAAATATATTAGCTGTTAGGTTCAACTAGAGTCGTTTTACTACTTGAATATATAAAATAAAGCGCAATTGCTAAACACATGAGTGCGCCCAATCTATAAGTTGAAAAAGGCAGAATTTCATTGCCAAACCAACCAAAGTTATCAATTAACATACTCATAAGGAGTTGCCCAAAAATAACCGCAACAGTTGCAACAGCCGCCCCAATTCTTTGCACAGCTAATACCATAATCACAATATAAGGAACGCCACACATTGCACCCAGTAATTGCCATTTAGGAACATCTAAGAGGGTTAAAGTTTGCTTGGGTTCAAAATAGAAAATCAGTAATGCGGTAATTAAAGCGCCTACAGAAAACGTTAAAAATGCACTACGGAATACCCCAACTTTACTGCCAAGCTGTCCATTAATTGCCGCTTGTACACTGAGTAAAGCACCGCCGATAACTGCCAATAAAATCATAAATATAGTCATATTTCCCCCTTATGCTTTTGCGACTAAAGAAAGTGCAACCACAATAAAAACAAGTGCAAGCACACGTTTTCGATCTACTTTTCTATGCGGGGTTCCGAGTAACCCATAATGATCAATAATCAGGCTCTTAAAAACTTGACCAGCCAAAATCCCAATCATGGTCATGGCAATACCAATAATCGGCGCTGTAATGGTGAGAATAATGACGTAGATCGGGCCAATTACCCCACCCAATAACTGCCATGATGGAAGAGTAAAAAATGAGGGACTATTGCGAGGACTAAAAAACAACATAAGTAGAAAGGTAAGTGCGGCCCCTACTCCAAAAATACTAAAAGTGGCCCACAATTCTCCAACTTGTGTACCTAATGGCCCTAAAAGACCAGCTTCTACAGATAGCCCCATCCCACCTAAAATGGTGAGGAACAGTAATAGGATTTGCATGAACATTGCCTCATGGTATTTAGGCAACGAATCATAGAGTAGCCAATTCAGCAGAAAAACAGCATAATCCATGAATCACTTTTGCAGAAATTGCACAGATGAATTTATCAAATTCGATTGATATTCGTACCCTTCGCTTTTTTATCAGTGTATATAAGGCTCAAAACTTCTCTGTTGTGGCGAGAAAAGAAGATGTTTCTGCATCGATGATTTCTCGGACCATTCAACAGTTAGAAGATGCGTTGGGGCAGCAACTTTTTTATCGAAATACACGAGCAATCACACCGACCGAATCAGGTAAATTATTTTTTGAATATGCCAAAAGAATTACAGAGCAATTTGATGAAGCTCAAAAGGCATTGCAGGATAAAACTGTAGAACCCTCTGGATTGGTTAGAATTAATGCTCCCGTATTTTTTGGTCAAAGGCATATTGCGCCTTGGTTAGCAGGGTTATCAGAACGTTATCCAAGACTTTTAATAGAACTGATTCAGACAGACGAATTTATAGATCCTCTTCGGGATAGTACTGATTTAATTTTTCGCATTGGAATTCTGACAGATTCATCTTTTCATGCACGTATTTTCGGCACACAAAAATATCATTTGGCAGCCTCTCCTGCTTACATTGCTAAATGCGGTGCGCTTGATCATCCAAAAGAACTCAATGACCATAAATGTTTAGTCTATAAAGGGTTTGAAGGACCTAACCGTTGGTTAGTGAGAAAGCCAAATGAGGAATGGGTACATTATCCAATTGTGCCCTTACTTGCTTCGAATAATGCCGAGAGCTTAATGACGGCTGCACTCAATGGTATGGGAATTGTTTTATTTCCTGACTGGCTCATTGGTGAGGCATTAAAGCACGGTAAATTAATAAAACTTTTACCTCAATATGAAGCATCTATTAAATCTCAACCACAGCACATCGCAGCAATTTACCCTAATGTGCGCCATCCGCCTTTAAATATTCGGGTAGTGATTGATTATTTTGCTGAAGTCTACGGTGAAACACCTTATTGGCAGGATTAATTTTTCTTTTAATTATGATTTATAAAGAAAAAACATCCTGCACGTTAGGCTTTTATTTAATTAAGTTTGTTCATATTAGATAAAACTGCCAACGCTTGCGAAGTTGATCCTTCATTTAAAGGGCTGTGCTTTGGATTAAAGTATCTTAAGCAAGCACTCATCATATAACCTACTCGTGGAACACGGTCCTGTCTAGCCGCTCGAAAATAATCTTTAAAGCGAAAACGATGAGGCAATTGTGAATCTTGGCTAACTAAACTTTCGACTCCAATGTAAGCTAATATTAAAAACAAAGGAAAGGTAAAAACTGCTGCTCCGCTACGAAGTAAAATGTTGTTGCTAAAGTATCTAAACATAGCATCTGCTACTTCACGGTGTTCGACCTCCTCTGCACCATGCCAAAGTAATAAACGCAACATTTCTTTATCTACAGGTGCTTGTTGTAATCCCTTTGCATTTAATACCCAGTGCCCTAATACTCCTGTCACATGCTCTGCCGCTGCAACCATAGCTAATCTGGTATTCAACCATGTTGACTTTAATCGTGGATTATTCAATTCATAACCCAATGGTTTGGAGCCAATCATGTCATTAAATATCCAATTCATCAGTTTGTTATAGCGGCTAAGATCAATCCCTTGCGCTTCTATTTGTCGGGTACCTAACGTATGCCCATAACTATGTGAACCTTCCTGTTTAATAAAAGCGATCACAGCTTCTTTTAACTTTTCATCTTTAATGAAAGGTAAGGCATCTCTGAACGTTTGACAAAACCAACGTTCAGGTGCGGGTGTTATGGGATTAATCATATTCAGTATTTGCGATGCCATAGGATCATCAAAAATCCAGTGACAGGGCGTTTTAGCAAAATCAAATGCAAGACGTCGCGGTATGATCGTATGTTGTTCTTTAATCGAATAAGCCATATTTCAACTCCATTCATATATCCTTGAGATTTATTTCTGAGTCAAAATGTTGCATCCCATACGGGGGCCAAAAGCAACAAATGTTTTAATTAATCCTTTTATTGCTTTAGGCTGTTGCCCACGGCTAATACGGCGGAATTGGGTAGCGTGCCATGCCAGTTGTAAATAGGCATCTACAGGTTTATAGCCAATTGAAGGTACATGAGCAGGTTCTATTATTGATTTCCCAGCCAAAAGTTGCTTTGCCAAATCTGGTTGTGTTGCAAATGGTCGTGCCATTCCTACAAGGTCAACTACTCCATCAGACAAAATCTGGTTCATAAAACTGGCTTTACGTAAGCCACCAGTTAACATGATTGGTAATTTGCTTTTTTGTCTTAAACTTTCTGCATAATTTATAAAATAAGCATCACGTTCTACCTGCCGTTCTGGTGTATATCCAAGCTGAGCTGGAGACTCATAATTTCCACCCGAAATTTCGAGTAAATCGATTCCTTCTTTTTCGAGCGCTAAAGCAATATCTATCGATTCTTCAGAGCTTAATCCACCTTTTTGAAAGTCAGCAGAGTTGAGTTTTACACTTAATATTTTGTCTTTGCCTATTGCAACTCGTACAGCCTGAACGGTTTCAATCAACATACGGCGTCGATTTTCAGGACTACCGCCCCACTTGTCTGTCCGAACGTTAGCCAAAGGCGATAAAAACTGTGAGAGTAAATAGCCATGTGCTGCATGGACTTGTACTCCATCAAAACCGGCTTCAATAGCCAGCTTCGCAGTTTGAGCAAATCGATTAATCTGCTCATATATTTCCGCTTCGGTCATTGCATGCGGAATACGAATAATATTCATGGCAGGTAAATCAAGCCCAACGGCTGAAGGAGCTATTGGCTTTTTCAAAAGTGGTAAAACTGCAACACGACCAGGGTGGTTAATCTGCATAATAATTTTGCTGCCATTGGCTTGAGCAGCCTGAGCCCATAACTTGTTTGCTTGTAGAAATTCTGCTGACTCTAAAACCACATTTCTTGGTTCAACAAAAGCTCGACTGTCCGTCATGACATTGCCCGTGATTAACAATCCTGCTCCACCTCTAGCCCAAACTGCATATAACTGTTGTAAGTCAGTGGTCGGTGAACCATGCCGATCTGCAAGTTGCTCACTCATGGCAGATTTAGCAATTCGGTTTGGAATAGTAATGCCACAAGCTAACGTTAAAGAGCTTGCTAATGTGGGCTTTGGATTAGGTTTTGTCATTTTCTTTCTTCCTAAATTTGAAAATCATTTATTGAGATATATGTCTTTTAATTTCATCATTTGCTCACGGTTGTCGTGTTGCCAAGGATGGAAATCTTTAGAATAAAAATCTAAGTAACTGCGGCTAATTTTTCGGATAACGCCTTGGCCTCCAAACAAATACTTCAAACCCGCATATAGGCTTTTAAAATCTTTATTTTTGCCAGAAGCCTTTAGAAGCTCTTTTGTTCCTCTGGTGGTAATTATGAGAAAAGAAAGCGTGGTTTCTAACATCACTAGTCGTAAGAAATAAGGTCTATTCACTAAAGATTGATAGACATCAAACGCCACAGCTTTATGCTCTGTTTCTTCAATCGCGTGCCAAGCCCAAATTTTTCGCAAATGAACATCAAACAACTCTAAGTCTTGAGGCGCGATACTAATAAAATAGTCCGCTAAAATTGCCGTTAAATGCTCCATACATACCGTGCAAGCCAACTGATGTTCTAAAGAAAACCGTTGCTGTAACATACGATTCATCTTTTTAAAACGCTTATAAATGCGTTCAACTGGGTAGCCTTTATTTAGCATGACAGCATTAAGCGCATCGTGCTCTTTACCGTGATGTGCTTCTTGACCAATAAAAGCTCGGACTTGTTTAAGCAAAACAGGATCGCTAATTTTGTCCTGATAATTACGCACACTATAAATAAACTGCCGTTCACCATCTGGAAATGCACTTGATAAGGCAGTAAATAACATGGTCAACAAAGGATTATCTTTAAACCAAAACTCTGGTATTTCATCTGGAAAAGACAAATCTAATTGGCGCACTGTAATATCGATCGATGCGGAAATTTTAGAAAAATCTTGGATGGTTTTTGACTGAAAGAATGCATTCATGTTTATTCTCCAGTTATAAAACGCGTGGATTAAACTGACGTAATAAAAATAACGGCGTGCGTAAACGAGGTATTTGAATCGGTGGAATTAACCCACCCGATAAATCAACTCGATGTAATCTGGCCTCAACAACCTTGCCTAACCCCATATCATGTAAAGGATCATTTGCTGTGCCTGTAAAACGCAACTTCATTTCAACCTGACGCACTTCAACTGGGTGCTCTTTCGGCGTAAATCGAACTTCACGTGGTAAACCAATTCCTAGTCCACCCGTAATATTCCGATGTGGTAATCCTAAAATTGGAGGTGCATCATGAATGACTTCACCCAGCTTGGCTTCCATTTCAATAAGTGTTGTGCCTCGGCGTGAAGCTTTGCTTAAAATGCGTTTTCCATCATTTTCCCAGCTAATTTCACCCATCTTTTTAGGATAGCCGAGCAATTCACGACCAATAATCATGGCGCGGTCATCATCCAAAATCATCCAAGGACAAAAGATTCCAGTTTTGTTGCCAACTTTAATATGAACAAATAAACCCGCTTCATGGTAAGCGCCCGTATAGACATTTTCAGGGAAATACGCACAAAACAGATCGGCTCTGGCAGGTTTAACCAGTGTCATTCCAGACGGTAACCAGCGCGCCATCGCTTTTTCATCGACTTCAACGACAGCAGTCAAATATTGAGCATTGTGATAAAGCTTATTGCCAAGATTGGCTAAAGCCACAGGCACACGTAAGTCATTAATCAACTGTTTCATGGGCTTAATCTCGAAAATACTTGTTTAAGAATGGGCAGCAAAATAATGCGCGGTGTGTAGCGTCCCCCAAGGGTTTGGGCCTGTGCCACAAACCCCGGAATCACAATTCTACAATTTCGATCCATACCCTGAATGGCTTCTTTGGCAACGCGTTCTGCGGTTACCCAAACAAGCCCGCCACCAACACCATCAATTTTTGTAATGCCTGCAACTTCATTAAAACCAGTTTTGGTTGGCCCCGGTGCCAGCAACGTACAACTCACACAAGTCCCTTTAAGTTCGCTATGTAATGATTCGGCAAAAGAGTTGGCAAAGGCTTTACTTGCTGCATAAGTTGCATTTGCTGGAGTTGGCTGATGACCAGAAGTTGACCCTACAATCAGTATTGCCCCAGCTTTTCTTTTAATCATTTGTGGCAACACGGCTAAAGTCAGGTCATGAATTGCCACCGAATTAACTTCAACTTCTTCACGCTCTCGGTCTGCATCTAAATCTTGCAAACAACCAAAAGTCGCAAATCCAGCGTTATTACAAAGAATGGCTACTTCAATATTTTCTAAATAATGGCGAAATTTAGCTCGCGCCGTCCGATCTCCCAAATCACATGGATATAAATCTATAGATATTTGATATTCGGCTTTTAGTTTTTCTGCGAGTGCCTCGAGTTTGTCTACACGACGTGCCACTAAAACTAATGAATAACCGCGCATAGCAAACTGTTTTGCTAGCTGTTCACCAATGCCTGATGAAGCACCAGTAATCACAACTCGAGAGGAAGCTTGTGGAATAGGTAAGCTCATAATTGATGCTCAAAATACAATAATTTGATTATTCCGAATTTTTAACTTGAGCGTGAGATGTGGATCAGACATACTGATAATCATTTTCGGCCACAATAAAAAACAATATGAAAGATCCTTATGGGCTTTCCAAAGCCAGTATTCCTATTTCTTATGCGCATTTATTGTTAGAAATCATGGTCGACAAAGGGTTTTCAGCCCTTGAAATTTTGAAGAAAAGTAAAATTCCCTTAAACCTTTTAGATCAACTAGATGCGCGAATTACTCCCGTACAGTGGTCTAAACTGGCGTGGGAAAGCCTGTTATTGTCGAAAGATTCAGGTTTAGGATATGAATATGGATTAAAACTGCGTTTAACTGCTCATGGTCCGATGGGATACGCCCTTATGAGTAGTCCAAACCTGCGACAGGCCATTGAGGTTTCAACGCAATTCTTTAATATGCGATTAAAAGATTATCGTATTGCTTTGCTTGAAAATAATGAGTTTTCTATTATTGAAATTAATGAAACTCACCCAATTGTCAGCAATCAACCCGAACAAGCGGAAACGCTTAGACGCTTTTTTTATGAATGTTTAATGATTGGTGTGATTCAAACTGGCCAATTCTTGATAGAACATGATTCTGCTGAAATCGAGTTATGGGTAGATTGGCCTGAACCCACCTATCACCCAGCGTATCAACACTTACTGCCATCTATTCGCTTTAACCAAGCGACTAATCAAATTCGATATACTAAAAAGCTTCTAGATTTACCCATTAAAATGGCAGATCCGATTGCTTTTAAACAAGCTCTGGCACAGTGTGAAGCTGAACAAATTCGTTTTTCCGAGCAAATTAAAGATATATGCCTGACCGTAAAAGCTGAACTAAACCTCAAACCACAGATTGGTTATCCTTCATTTGATGAAATTGCCAATCGCTTAAATATGTCCAGCCGAACATTACGGCGCCATTTGAACCAAGTGGGTTCTTCATATATTCAATTACTTGAAGAGGCTCAACAAAAAGAAGCTGAACACTTGTTACTTACGAGTGATATGGATATACAAGAAATTGCACTTTATCTCGGCTATATACAACCTACAAATTTCACGCGAGCTTTTAAGAAATGGACAGGTCAAACACCCATTACATTTAGAAAGAATCAATAAGAATACAGCGTCTGTAAAACTCCTAAGTTTGGTACTTAAGCTAAAATCTCTCTTAGAGATACATCCCTTTTACTTGCCTGATACAAGCGCTTAATAGCTTATCAAATAGAACTATGTTAGTATTTTTTTAGTAGTTACCACTAAGTTTATTAATTTGATATGAGTAAAAATAGCAATCTTGAAGTCTGCCCAATCGCCAGAACACTTTCAGTTTTAGGTGATGCGTGGAGCATGTTGATATTACGAGATGCTCATGCAGGTTTTACACGTTTTGATCAGTTCCGCAAAAGCTTAGGTATTGCGCCAACCATGCTAACAAAGCGGTTATCGGTTTTAGTCGACGAAGGCTTACTTGAAAAAAGACAATACTCTGAACATCCACCACGTGAAGAATATGTGTTAACTCAAGCGGGTAAAGATTTTTTACCAGCTTTATTTGTTATCGGTGCATGGGGGCGAAAATATAAACCCTTTGAACACCCCGAAAAGATGGTGACTTTCATTGATGCAGAACAAGGCACTGAAATTAAGCCTATTGTGATTGATCAGATGACTGGTGCTGAAATTGGTACCCGTCCGATTAGTCAAAAAGGCGAATAATATAAATATATAAAAGCACTCAATAAGAGTGCTTTTTATTGGCCTAAGGTAAAGTAAATGGGTTATTTTGCCCGTGTGCGTTGAGTGGCATACGTTCCCCAACCACTGCGTAAAACTGATTTAATAAATGCCCATAAACCACTTTCTTTAGGTTTCGGTTCTTTACCTTTTCCAATGCGTTTTAGTTGTTGGGTGTACCAAAGTACTTCCATAATACCCAGGCTATCGATCTTCTTAATACCTGTTTTAATATGATGCACCGACTGAAGACCATTTTTACCTGCCAGTAAAGATTTGGGTACATCAGGTTCAATGGCCATAATTCTTGCAATCCCAATAACATCACATGCTTGAGACTGCAAAGCTTGATTCATACCTTCTACAGTTCGAAAACCACCTGTCACCATTAAAGGTGTTTTTACGAGTTTTCTTACTTTTTCTGCGAAATCAATAAAGAAAGCTTCTCGTACAATTGTCGATGCTTTTTGTGGCGCTTTGGCTACGCCAGACTCATAGGTGCCGCCTGATATTTCTATAAGATCAATGCCTGCATCTGCTAAAGCCTGAATGGTTTTTAAAGAGTCTTGCTCGGTAAAACCACCTTTTTGAAAGTCTGCCGAGTTAAGCTTAATCGCAATCGGAAACTCTTTACCTACTTGTTTACGGATTTCGGCATAAACTTCCATTAAAAAACGGCGACGTTTTTCAGATGTGCCACCCCATTCATCATTTCTTAAATTATGTAAAGGTGATAAAAACTGATTTATGAGATAACCATGAGCAGCATGAATCTCGACTCCACTAAATCCAGCCTTTTTACAAATCGCTGCGCTACGACCAAAGCGTTGAATAATTTCTAAAATCTCTGCTTCTGTAGCTTCATCAGGCGTCGCAAATAAAGCCTGCATTTCTGCACCAAATGGCGCTGCAGATGCAGAAATGTTACGTACATTTAATCCTTTCGGTGATTGTTTCCCCGGATGATTCAACTGTGCCCACAATTGAGAACCTTGTCCAGTCACGGATTTTGCCCATTTCTGTAAAATTGCAAAATCACGTTCATCCTCAACCACTACATTACCAGCCTCACCTAAGGCTTTGCGGTCAATCATAATATTACCCGTTATGATCATTCCAATACCTGAGGCAGCCCAACGCTGATATAGCCGAATATGCTTTTCGGTTGGATTATTTGAATAGGTGGCTAAGGTTTCACTAGTTGCAGCCTTTGCTAAGCGATTTGGAATAATGATTCCATTCGGCAAAGTTAAAGGCTGATTCAAAAGATTCATTTTTAATTGCAGATGAGTCATGGCCTTATCTCACACGGTTAAAGAAGATTTTGAATGAGGTTGAATAAAGTCCACTAAACTTTGAAACCACATGACATCTACAAAATTTCCGTTAATGACAAGGTCTTGTGTTTTAAGTGCAGTTAAAAAAGTGTTTACACTGTCTTTCGCTGACAATACTGCAAACCCTTTGCTACCCGTTTTAAACGTACAGGTAAAACTTGGTGACTTGGTTAGCCCAGAGTAAGAGTTAATCTTGCCATTTTTCACTTCAAAATAGCGCCCTTCACCACTTGCGGTCTGAATCTGAAAGATGACATTTTTATCCTTCACAAAAGCTGCACATTTCGGATTCTTTTTTACAGCACGCTGCATGAGCTTGGTCAGCATCCACAGCAATAATCTAAATTTCATCATTTTTTATCTTCTTGATTCATCAAATTGAATGGACCGAACTCATGAGTATTATTCATCTAAAAACTGGATTGCATGTTTTACAAAGCGTTCAGGGTACTGAAATTGGGCACCATGTCCTGCGTCTGGATAGATAAATAGCTGAGCATTTGGAATGTTACGTGCCATGTGGTATGCATTGATGGTTGGAATCATCACATCATCTACACCATTTAAAATGAAAGTAGGTTGTTTAATCTCACGTAAATGCGCAAATGGATCTTGTTCATCAAGTTTAGGTAAAAAATGCATATTGGCTTCTATCTGTGCCTGCATAACTTCAACTGAGCTTGGCGTGTCTTGATCTTTGCGTTCATGTCGACGTTTCCAAAATTTATGACCCGCTTGAATAGCAGCTTCAGATCGGCCAAAAAATAAAAAGAGAAAGTCTTCTTCAGATGGCACAGCAGTCGTTGCATGCTTTAATACCAAGGCAGCCACGTCTGGATCATCTCCACGTGGTTTGCCCCCTCGTGGGCCAGTACCTAAAAGCATAAGTTTTCTTACTAGTTCAGGATGACGGCGTACTAAATCTTGTGCCTGAAACCCGCCGAGTGAAAAGCCTAATAAATCAACTTGTTTTAGGCCCAATCCGCGAATGACTGCTGCTGCGTCGTCTGCCATATCTTCAATACGGGTACGAGGCTGACCTGTAGATGAAGCAATGCCTCGACCATTAAACAAAATGACTTCACGCCCTTGTGCTAAACCATTGGTAATGATTGGGTCCCAATTGTCTAAACCGCCTCGGAAGTGTTGAAGAAAAAATAGCGGTGGTTGCCCTGCGTTTGAGTTACCCCATCGACGATAGGCAAAATTTGCTCCATCTACTTCAATAAATTGAGTCTCCGCTGTTTGGTGTGTAATTGTTGTCATCGTCATTGTCCTAAATTTGAGTTCTTATTTAGCTAAGAATGTAAGTGATTGTTTTACAAAATCATCATGAAACTGAAAAATGCCACCATGGCCTGCATCTGGATAGATAACCAGAGAGTTATTCGGTAAACGTTTTGCCAAATCATAGGTGTTCACGGTTGGAACCATTCGGTCATGATCACCATTGGCAACTAACACAGGTTGTTGAATCACAGAAAGGTCAGCAGGTTTTTTACTGCCCCATTTTTTGAGTGCTTTAAGCTGGGCACGATAGGCAGAAATAGTGATTTCTTTATCGCGATTTTCAGTACGTTCATTAATACGTTGAATAAACTGTTTTGCAGCAGCTTTACCATTTTCTGTACGTGTGAAGAAAAGATAAACTTTAGGGTCTTGACCAGTCACCATTCCACGGACTAAATCCCAATTAGAAATTCGCCCCACGGTACTAATGCCTGTACCACCAGCAGGGCCAGTTCCCGACAAAATCATTTTTCGAATTAAATTCGGCTGTTTAAGAGCAATCTCTTGTGAAATCATGCCACCCATCGAGAAGCCAAATAAATCAACCTTTTTAAATCCTTTAGCTTGAATAAAAGCAATCGCATCATCTGCCATCTGCTCAATCGACTGGGCTGGTTTACCCGTAGAAGCACCAACACCACGATTATCAAACACCACAACATGATGTTTAGCCGCAATTCCATCAATAATCCGTGGGTCCCAGTTATCTAGAACAGCAGCTAAATGGTTTAAAAAAATGACAGGTGTCCCACCGTTTTGTTGACCATATTCTCTATAAGCAAAGTTAACGTCACCCGCACGAATAAATTGAGTTGGTACATTTTTCCAATTTGTATGTTGCTCGGCGTGTTGCCCTTCTTGCGGATTGCTAACAGCACTTGATGACACTTTATGGGCCTGAATTGATGGTTCATTAAAAGAAACCGATGGCACAACCTCTGCCTGAGTAAAGGGAGCGCTAAAAACAGATAACGCCGTCAAACTCATAGCCACTGTATTTAATAAAAAATTCATTTCTCTGATCCTCAAATTTAATTCATTGATCTGATTCATCTGTTTTTTATGAGTGATCTTTCAAAGGGAGAAAAGATAAAAAACAGAGTTAGTATCGATTTAATACTAACTATACACAGGCAAAAATGTATTGTCACTATCTTTTTAGTAGTAACTATTTTATTTTTAGATTATGATGAAAAAATCAAGCCAAAATTCATTCGTGAATTGGCTACAAAATTTGAGTGAGGAACATCATATGGCTGGCAAAGTGGTTCTGATTACAGGCGCATCTTCGGGTATTGGCTTAGCAACCGCAGAGCTTTTACATGAGGCAGGATTTATTGTTTATGGCACAAGTCGACGAGCAAAAAATCCATCAAAACATAAGTTTCATCTTATTGAGTTAGATGTAAATCAAGAGAATTCAGTTGCTCAAGCTATTGAAAAAGTCATCGCAAACGAAGGCAAAATTGATGTTTTAATTAACAATGCAGGATTTGCAATTGCACCTGCTGGTGCCGAAGAAAGTTCAATGCAGCAAGCACAGGCTATTTTTGATACCAACTTTTTTGGTGCAGTTCGCATGACTCGTGCGGTAATTCCATACATGCGTCAGAAAAAATCAGGATTGATCATAAATATCAGTTCAATTCTTGGGCTTTTACCAATGCCTTTTGGTGCACTTTACTCTGCTTCAAAACATGCACTTGAAGGTTACTCTGAATCTTTAGATCACGAATTAAGATCTCAAGGCATTCGTGTGTCACTTATTGAACCTGCTTACACCAATACGTCTTTGGGAGTAAACTTACTCGAAGCAGACAATAAAATTTCTTTTTACGATCAAACTCGTGAAAAGCTACATAAACAAATGATTAATTCAATTAATAAGTCAGATGACCCGAGTGTGGTTGCCAATACAATTTTAACCGTCATTCAAAGCCAACAGGTCGTACCACGCTACACAGCAGGAAAAACTGCAAAAAACTTAAAAGCGTTAAGACGATTTGCACCTGCAAAGATCTTTGACAAATTAATTCACCGCAGCTTGAAAGTTTAGAACAAACCCAAGCCTATAAAACTTTAAAAATAATTTCGAGAAATAGAGGTTTCAAATGAAAGCAGCCTACATTAGCCGTTATGGCAATATTGATGATGTACAGTTCGATGAACAGACTAGGCCTAATCTAACCGAAGATGGCGTGCTTGTTAAAGTTCATGCTGCAAGTATTAACCCTCTCGACTTAAAAGTTTTAGAGGGCGAACTTAAAGCAATTCTGCCACTGAAGTTTCCTTTCATATTAGGCAATGATTTTGCAGGTACAGTCGTAGAAGTTGGGTCAAATGTGAGCCAGTTTAAAGCTGGAGATGAAGTCTATGCCAAGACCGACCTGCATGGTGCTTTTGCAGAATATACAGTGGTCCAACAGTCTTCACTTGCACTTAAACCTCAAAATCTTTCTATGGAGCAGGCGGCCTCTTTACCTTTAGTGACATTAACAGCATGGCAAGCTCTGGTTGAAATGGCAAAAGTTCAGGCAGGACAAAAAGTACTGATTCACGCTGGTTCAGGTGGTGTTGGTTCAATCGCAATTCAACTTGCCAAATCCTTAGGGGCTATTGTTGCAACGACAACAAGTGGTAAAAACACTCAGTGGGTTAGAGAGTTGGGTGCCGACATCATTGTTGACTATAAAACCACAGATTTTGAGCAAGAACTTAAAGACTATGATGTAGTTTTAGATACGCAAGGTGGAAAAACCTTAGAGAAATCAGTCAATGTGCTTAAACGTGGTGGGCGACTTATCAGTCTTGCGGGTCCACCCGATCAAGCTACTACAGAAGCATTTAATCTGAACCGTTTTCTAAAATGTGTTATCCCGCTTCTAAGCTGGTCAATCCGACATAAAGCAAAAAAACGTGGCGTTACCTATTCATTTCTATTTATGCAACCGAACGGGCAGCAGCTCTCAAAAATTTCCGAATTGGTCGACGCTGGAAAAATTAAACCCGTAGTTGACCAAATATATGAGTTTGTGCAAATTAAAGAAGCCCTTCAGTACGTAAATTCGGGACGAACAAAAGGAAAAGTGGTTTTGCAATTTGTCTCGTCAGATGAATAGTTTAAATACTTTTCGGTCGCCTAAAGGCTTGTTCTAAACTATAAAAAAGATCAACTCATGGTCTTTTTTTATAATTCACTCTTATAGAAATCGCTAATTCTATAGGTTTGAATCTATAGCTTTATCTAATTTTTTACGTTCTCACACAAAATACAGATTGCTCTCTCATTATTTTTATGTATGATTGAGTAATCACTCAATTAATGTATTTGTATATGGCTCGTCCACGCAGTGAAGATAAACGTAATGCAATTTTAAGTGCTGCTATTGAAACATTAGCAGAGCTTGGCGAGCGTGCGTCTACCTCAAAAATTGCAAAAGTCGCTGGTGTAGCGGAAGGTACTTTATTTACCTATTTTAGCAATAAAGAAGAACTGCTGAACCAGTTATATCTTTCACTAAAGGCTGAACTACGTCAGGTCATGATGCTTGGTTACCCTGCTGATTCTGATTTACAAACACAAATGTCACATATCTGGCAAAGCTATTTGGACTGGAGTTTAGAAGCTCCTCTTAAACGAAAAGTCATGGCACAGCTTTCGACTTCGGAACAAATTACTGAGCAAAGCAAACAAATTGGCATGCAAACCTTTTGTGACCTCACCCAAAACATTCAAGAACGTATTAACGATGGCAAATTAAGAGATTATCCACCGTTATTTATTGCTTCAATTTTAGGTGCACTTGCCGAAGTTACACTCAATTTTATTGCCCAAGACCCTTCTCAAACCGAGCTTTATCGTAAATCTGGTTTTGAAGCGTTTTGGCATGCAGTTTCAATTTAGATAAAAGTTAAGGATGCACGGCGTCCTTATTTTTAAACCAATTAATGAGTGAGCAAATACTCATTTAAATAAATCAAAATAAGCACTTAGCCCAAGTTCTTATTTGCACATATAGGTTTGTTCCAATAAGGAAAAACAAGATGACTATTTCAAACACAACAGACTTGCCTTCTCCCTTAATGCCATCTCAACAGCACAATGGCAAATTTAGAAATACGCGTCCCAACCAACACAAGCCTTCTTTTGGCAAAACGCTTCAGCTTATGTGGAAGTTTCTATTTAACAAACCAAAAGACACCGTTCCAAACAGAGAAATTACTGTTTTAAGTTTGTCGAAAGAACAGTTATTAAGTGCACCCGATCGCTCTCTATTTCGTTTGGGTCACTCAACCATCTTGTTAAAACTGCAAAATGAATTTTGGTTAACTGACCCAGTTTTTTCAGAGCGTGCATCACCTTTTCAATGGCTTGGACCAAAACGTTTCCATCAGCCACCGATTAGCATTGCAGAGTTGCCACCCATTAAAGGCGTGATTTTGTCACATAACCACTACGACCACCTCGACTACCATGCGGTCATGCAGCTTAACGATGAAGTTGAGCATTTCTTAACACCGCTTGGTGTCGGTGACACACTCATTAAATGGGGAATTCCAGCAGAAAAAGTTCAACAACTTGATTGGTGGGATACGACCCATGTGGATGGACTAAAATTGGTGGCTACCCCTGCTCATCATTTTTCAGGCCGTGGTATGGGTGATAGCAATGCGACGCTTTGGGCTTCGTGGGTGATTATTGATAATGATCTACGGGTATTTTTCAGCGGTGACACAGGCTATTTTGATGGGTTTAAAGAGATTGGACATCGTTATGGCCCATTTGATTTAACCATGTTAGAAACTGGTGCTTATGACCCTGAATGGCCTGATGTTCACATGCAACCAGAGCAAACTTTGCAAGCACATATCGATTTAAAAGGTCGTCATTTATTGCCTGTGCACAACGGTACTTTTGACTTGGCACTTCATGCTTGGGATGACCCGTTTGAACGTATTGTCGGTTTAGCTAAAGAAAATGCGTTAGCGATTAGCACACCGCAAATGGGAGAAGTACTGAACCTAAATGAGCCAAATGTTGAAAATTATTGGTGGCGTTCGTAAGTTTGAAGAAATTATTTGGAGAGTAAAAGGATGCTTTTACTCTCCTATCTTTAAATTTTAACTTGTCTTATATGCCTTCCAAGGAAACTTAATTGTGCACAAAACAAAAACCAGAAATAAAAATTGGGAAATATACATATAGTTGAGCAAGTCTCGGCCCACTTTTAATGTAATCCAAGTGTTGTGAATGACATCACTAAATATAATGAGAAAAGTTAGAATTAAGCCTATACGGGGTCTATAAAATAGAAGAATTGCTGCAAGTGGATCGATAAATGTTAAAGATGTCCAATAAATACAGGTAAATAGTGGTGCATTGTTATAGTCCCAAAACAAACCATGCATTAGAACAGTTTGTAAATGGTTGAACCCTGCACTGATAAGACAAAGTGCATAAATACATCTAATAATAAATTCAGTTTTCAAAACAACTCTCTTATTCATTCATCATGCTATATAAAAAATATTTTTATTCAGATAAAGCTATTCAATATTTTAATTGAAACAATCTACACAAATATAATTTAAAAGACTCTATAAATAAATGATAAGTGCCTATCCCCTTTCATCTATCTTACTTATAAGTTGTGAACCACCTCATTAAACATCTACTAGATTTTTTTACACTCAAGAGAACTAAATAAATTTTTATAAATTTATTATTTAATAAAATTTAAATTATTCAATTAGATATATTAATTATTAACGCTTTAAAAGAGCCTTTTAAAAACTAGGACTAACTTTGTCTTAGTTTTATTATTGACTTAAAACACAGACTACATTAGTCTGTGTTTGTAATTGATCAATTATGAAATTAAATGGCTTATATCACTAGTAGCGTCGAGTATGCGATTCACTGTCTTCTTTTTCTCGTGAACAATGAAGACAAACCTTTGAGTAGTAAGGATCTTGCTGAATTACAAGGAGTCTCTCCAAGTTTTATGGCAAAGATTTTTCCTAAACTTGAAAAGGCAGGTCTCGTTATTGCTCAAGAAGGTGTTCGTGGTGGATATTTACTCGCTCGATCCGCTCATGAAATCAGTTTTTTAGATATTGTGAATGCTATCGAAGGTGAAAAACCGCTCTTTGAATGCCAAGAAGTTCGTGGTAAATGCGCGGTCTTTAATCATACTCCACCAGATTGGGCAACCAGTGGTGTATGTGCAGTGCATGCAGTCATGCTACAAGCAGAAAAAGCTATGCGAGATGCTTTAGGTGCTCATACACTTGGTGATATTGCTGACCGTTTTGGCCGTTATGCACCCGACGTATTTTTTAGTGATGTAAATGGCTGGATCAATGAACGCATCGAAGGAAGAACAGCAAAAATGCGGAAAAACAAAATCTCACGGGATACCCCCGACTAATGAGCTGAAAGGGTCTCAACCCCTAGAGCAATAACATCCCCTAATCGTTTTAAATGCCTTCTCAGATTTTTCGGACAATCAGAGAAAGGATTCGCTCACCCTAAATTTGGTGATGAGCAGGAATTTGTTGTCCGAAAATCTATCAAAAGGATAATCAAATGAGTAAGCGTATTATTATTGCTGGTTCTGGCTTTGCTGGTTTATGGGCTGCACTCGCAGCACAAAGAGCAATTCACTTAGCGTCGCAAGAACAAAACATTGAAGTGGTGATGGTTTCCCCTAGCCCGAATGTTGGTATTCGTCCTCGTCTTTATGAAGCTGTGCTTGAAAATATGAACCCTGATATTTCAGAGTTATTAAGTGTGGTTGGGGTTAAATTTCTAGCAGGTTGGGTAAATAAAATTGATGTCGACCAACAGGCAATTGAAGTTTCAACCACCGATGGCAGCAAACAAACTTTAACCTATGACCGTTTTATTCTGGCAACCGGAAGTACGACGTTTATGCCGCCTATATCAGGTCTTACCGAATATGGCTTTAGCGTAAGCACACTAGAAGATGCTGAGAAACTAGATCAGCACCTTAAAAACTTAGCCAATAAACCTGCAAATGCAGCGCGTAATACGGTGGTCGTTGCCGGTGGTGGTCTTACTGGGTTAGAAACCGTTACCGAAATGCCTGAACGTCTGCGTAGCATTTTAGGTGAAACTAATGTCCGTGTAGTTTTAGTTGATTCCTCAACAGAAATTGGCGCGGCGATGGGTGACCAAGCTGCTACCGTTATTCGAGAAGCTCTTAGCGAGCTTGGTGTGGAAGGTAAAGCTGGACTACGGGTTACGGCGCTAGATGCCGCTGGTGTAACGCTTTCTAATGGCGAAAGAATTGAAACAGAAACCGTGATTTGGACTGCCGGCATGCGAGCCAACTCACTCACCTCTCAAGTTACTGGTGAAAAAGATAATTTAGGACGTATTTTAGGTGATGCTTATTTACATGCACCTGAAGCAAAAAATGTTTTTGTCACGGGCGATACTGTAAAAGTTCCAACCGATGATTTAGGTAACTTTAACGTGATGTCGTGTCAGCACGCCATGAGCCTAGGTCGTGTAGCGGGTTACAACGCTGCGGCAGAACTAGTTGATCTACCACTTCATGCATACAGTCAACCGAAGTATGTGACTTGTGTTGATTTAGGTCCTTGGGGCGCACTCTATAGCGAAGGTTGGGGTCGTCAGGTTCAATTTGTGCGTGATGAAGCTAAAAAAATTAAACGCGAGATTAATACCGTCTGGATTTATCCACCAGCCGCAGACCGCGAAGCAGCTTTCGCAATAGCCAACCCTGATTTTGTGATTGTTCCTTAAAGTTAGCGTTGCTAGATCAAATCACTTTATTTAAACACCCGAAAAGCAAAGCCGTCATTGGTTTTGCTTTTCGGGTTTATATTTGAATCATTAACAATTAAGACTTTTCTAGCTCTTCTATTATCGCTAAAGCAGTTTTTGTAGCTGAAAACGGATTTTGACCCGTAATTAGGTTTCCATCCTGAACGACATGAGAGGCAAATGGAATAAAAGCTTTTTCATAGTGAGCGCCATATTCTTTCGCTAACTCTTCGGCATTGTACGGCACTTTTTTCGCAACACCCGCTAGAACTTCTTCACTCCAAGCAAAGCCCGTTAACTTTTTATCTTTTATCAGTCTCTCACCGTTTGAAAGTCGTACATTGAGCAAGCCACAATAGCCATGACAAACACTTGAAACAATACCGCCCTTTTCATAAATGTTTTTGGTGATTTCTTGCAGCTCAGGATTGTCTAAGAAATCCCACATCACACCGTGACCACCTGTGTAGTAAATCACGTCATAATCTTGCCAATTAATATCTGACGGTTTATGGGTGTTAGCGAGTAAAGTCATAAATGCCTGATCATCTTCTCTCGCTTTTACTGATTTATCAGCTACTAAGACTCCCAGTGATTTGGGTTCAATCGGTGTCTTACCACCATTTGGACTGACAATATCTTGTACGTAGTTTTGTTTCTCAAACTCATCATAGGCATGGGTCAGTTCACCTAACCAGAGGCCTGTCGGTTCATCTATATCTTTATAGCGTGAAATATTTGTCACGACATGTAATATGCGTTTAGACATTTTCTCACCTCATTTTTCATACTTATAATTGTATTCATCACCTCATCAAAGCATAGAAAACTGTTACTGAAAGTCGGTGCTTAGTAAAGTTATGAACCTTACTAGTGAAAAGGTCAGCTTATCTTTTGGTAATGAAGAGCTATCGCACCAGAAGCAAAAGTTTTATTTTCGATGAGTTTAAGATTTGTCTTTTCTTGAATACCTTGAAATAGTGGTAATCCATTACCAATCAACACAGGTGAAACTGTAATTTTATATTCATCAATTAAATCAAGTTGCATCAAATAGTGTGCGAAACGCGGGCTACCTAAAATAACCATATCCTTGCCTGCTTGCTGTTTCAGCTTATTAATTTCTTCTTTGACATGATCTTTTACCAGTCTGGAGTTATTCCATTCAACTTTGTCTAATGTAGTAGAAAAAACAATTTTTTCAGTCTTTTCAATCCATTTAGCATGATTCCGTTCGTGCTCCGAAGCTTCTGGGTTTGAAAGCATAGTTGGCCAGTAATTATGCATCATCTGATAAGTCGCACGTCCCCAAATCACCATATCGACAGTGCTTAAAATTTCTTTTGCATGATTTGCCAAATCGGCATCGTAGGCAATCCATCCAATGTCCATTGCCCCATTTGGACCTTCGACAAAACTATCAAGCGATGCATGTAGAAACAGTATTAGTTTTCTCATGATTTACATTCCTTTGTTCATAAAAAATATGTACTACTTTTTAGTATATTCAATTTGAATTATTTCTTATGGAGTGTTTTGTTTTCTGATTTTCCTTGTACCTATGTAGCACTATATTTATTTGAAATATTTATAAATTCCCCGAACAAGAATGACTTCTTGTTCGGGGCTATTACAACTATGCTGTTTTAATAATAGCTTTATTAATTTATGACTAGTGGACTAGAACCTGACAGCTCGGTTACAAGCTTATAACCCATCAGCTTTGCAGGTGTATATGTGTCACCTTTAACTGTATTTTGAGTAAATAATTCACGATAGTTAGTGAACCATTGACCATAGGGCTATAAGCCTTTTCTGTTTGGACGCGAGCTGTTTTTATTTCTCCACTTTTTTAAATTTTATGCTTTTAATTACTCACGAATAAACGCCAGTAAGTCAGCATTAATCACTTCATGGTTCACCGTTAACATGCCATGAGAAAAACCTGGATAGATTTTAAGTTGGCTATTTGGGAGCAATTCAGCAGATTTCACGCCAGAAGTTTTATAAGGCACAATTTGATCATCGTCACCATGCAATACCAAAACAGGAACTGTGATTTTCTTTAAATCTTCGGTGAAGTCAGTTTGTGAAAATGCCACAATACCATCGTAATGTGCTTTTGCACTACCGGTCATGCCCTGACGCCACCAGTTAGAAATGACACCTTCTGATGGCTTCGCATCAGGTCGGTTAAAACCATAAAACGGGCCAGATGGAAGGTCACGATAGAATTGTGCACGGTTTGTGAGAACTTGATTTTGTAGGTCATCAAAAACTTCTTTTGGTAACCCTTCAGGATTATTTTCAGTTTTAACCATCAGTGGAGGAACTGCACTGACAAGCACTGCTTTTGCAACGTTCTCTTGACCATGACGGGCGATATAGTGAGCCACTTCACCGCCACCTGTTGAGTGGCCAATATGAATTGCGTTTTTAATGTTCAGATGTTTAACCACCTCTGCAACATCATCTGCATAATGGTCCATATCGTGACCATCCCACACTTGACTAGAACGACCATGACCACGTCTGTCATGAGCCACAACACGGTAGCCTTGTCCTAAAAAGAAAAGCAACTGTGTGTCCCAATCATCTGAACTTAAAGGCCAACCGTGATGAAAAAATAAAACTTGGGCATCGCGTGGTCCCCAATCTTTATAGAAAATTTCTACGCCATCTTTTGTGGTTACATAACCCATCTTTGTTCTCCTGTTGAAAATCTGCTTATAGATTCGTTATCAAGGTCTAAAATTTATACTAAAGTTAAAGTTGATTTTAGGGTCAATACTATCAATTAATATTGAAATAAAATTTATATCAAGACTCCACCGTACTTTGTATCTTTTTAATCTTTAATTGTTTTTATTTTATTTCTTTCAAATGTCAAAGACTTTATAGCTAAAAATTAAACGCTTGATTTTAATCTTATAGTGTCCACATTCGCTATTAATTAACACATCTTAATAAAGATATATAAATATATTTTATAAATTAAAAAGCCCACTAATTTAGCAGGCTAATTTTTAACATATCATTCTCGAATTTTATTTCAATGGAGATACTGAAGTTGGTAGCGCAATCATTGACTTCATTTCATGGGTCAACCACTGTGGACCGCCTTTTGGTGGCCAAATGCCGTCTGCAACCGATTTGGCACGAACTTCCGAACGCTCATTCAATGATGCGTATGGCCAAATACTTACAATACGTGGTGTGCCATCAAGAGCATACATAGCTACTGTGAGTTTTGAGTATTGAGTACGAGTTGGCACTGCATTTTTCCACGCATCGAGAACATGAGGAACACCACCATGTTTCAACTCATAAGTACGAATTTCATATACAGGACCAAACTCACCCAACTCAACCTCAGGTAAGAAGTCGAAACCAGCAAAATTTTCAACTGAATATCTGATGATATTTTCAGATGCACTAAACAAGTTTTCTTGTGCTGCTAACCGTGTATTTTCATCGTCTAGCTCTTGTTGTGAAGCATAGCTGCGTAATACAACAACTTGGTTGAGCTCGCCTATATCAGAGAAAAATACTCCAAGTAACTTACCCTTAGCTGTCGTATCTTGGTAAAAATTTTGAATACCAGCTGCAACAGTTGCAGTTGTACCCATTTTGATAGTGATGTTAATCAGTTGATAAAGCTTCATGCGGTTCTCCGTGGTTGTGTCATTTGTATAGGTTGTTCAGTCACTTGTTTATTTAGTTTTCCTGCGGCAAATTGAGCAATTCGCCAAGCAAATACCATCCCTGGTCCGAGTGTTGTTCCTGGACCTGGATATGTTCCTTTAAAAATTGAAGATAAGTCATTACCACAGGCAAATAGCCCAGTGATAACCTGATTGTTCTGATCAAGCACTCGACCATAAATGTCACCAGCTAACCCGCCGCTACTCGCACAGTCCATTGGAATAACAGGTAAAGCATAAAATGGACCTTGCTCAAGTTTGCCCAAGCATGGATTAGGTTTGACTTCTGGATCTCCGTTAAAACGATTCATCACACCACTGCCTTTACCAAAATCGGTGTCTACACCTTGTTCAACGAGGTGATTAAAACGTTGAACGGTATTCACTAATCCTTGAGCGTTAATCCCAACCTTTTGGGCAAGCTCTTCTAGTGAGTTTGCAGAGAATAAATACTTTGCTTTAAGGTAGTAATCGAGTTTTTTTGCACCTGGTAAAATAAAACCTAAACCATATTTTTGAATCGCAGTTTGGTCACAAATCAGGTAAGACTGAATTTGGGATTTACCCTGATTTGTTTTAAGCTGCGCCATACAAAAGTCGTGGTACGAATCTGACTCATTGACAAAGCGTTTGCCATCGTCATTGACTGCTATCACGCCTGGTTTGGCCCGATCTAAAATAATGTGTGGCCAAATAGCTTTATAACCGTTGGCATGAACATGAATAGAACATGGGAAATACAGCACACTACTGTCCACAGAGGGATCAAGTTTTGCACCTTTTTCCATAGCTTTACTAAGCCCATCACCCGTGTTTGAGTAAGGTGATAATGAGTCTGCGATTAAACCTTTTGGGAACAATTGTTGACGTAGCTTTATATTCCACCCCACACCACCTGTGGCTAAAACTATCCCTTTTCGGGCTCGAATGACTTTTATGCCTTGTTCAGTTTCAATTTTGGCTCCCACCACTTTGCCTTTTTCGACTAACAACTCTTGCAGTGGTGCATTGAACCAAACAGGAACATGCTTTTGTTTAAGATTATAAAATAAGCTGCCCACCAAAGCATTACCCATAACAAGCCGTGTACCCCGATTAAAGCGTAGACGTGACAGAAAATAAGGCACCACAACTTTCAAGGTGGCCATAAAGTTCTGAAAACTGTGTATAGGATTTAACAGGGCATTTAATTCAGTTCGATTGACCATCATGCCGCCTAAGCCCATAAATTCCGCTCGTGGAGGACGTACATATTTAAAGTCAGCACCTAAAACACTTGCATCAAATTCAGCTGGCGCAAGTGCACGACCACCGAATGCTTCACCTGGTTGGTTTTTGACATAGTCGGGATGTGCTAAACAAGCATTAAGCTTAACTGTAGTTTTCTCATCTAAATCACGAACCATATCCGCACATGAGGCTAGAAATGCTTCGCGAAGTTCTTCACCACCACGTTCACCCACTACAGATTTAAGAAAAATTCGAGCTTGCTCAATATCATCGGGAACACCTGCTTGAACACTCAAATGTGATCCTGGTGCCCAAATCGTTCCACCTGATGTCGCTGAAGTACCACCTACCTGTGAAGCCTTTTCACAAAGTAAGACATCTAATCCATTAAGCTTGGCAAAAAGTGCTGCGGACATCCCTGCTGCCCCACCGCCAATAACCAATAAATCAACTTCTTTATCCATGTTCAATTCTCCTTAATCTTGCTTATGTGGCGTGAACGCTACTGTTTCAGTTCTAGCTTGTTCAGCAATTTTTTTTGCAGCAAGATAACCAAATGTCATGGCTGGGCCTAAGGTAATTCCACCACTTGGATATTGGCCTCCCATGATGCTATTGAGATCATTTCCAGCCGCAAATAATCCATTAATCGGTTGCCCTGCTTTATTTAGAACTTGGGCATATTCATCTGTAACCAGTCCTGCAAATGTCCCTAAACTTCCTGGTACCACCTCAACTGCATAAAATGGTCCATTTTCAATCGGGGCAATACATGGGTTCGGATGATGATCAGCATCACCCTGTGCTTTTTGATAAGGAGTAGTACCACGTTGAAACTCGGGGTCTTGGCCTAAATAGGCATATTGGTTGTACTGCTCAACTGTTTTTAAAAACTGAACTGGATCTATACCGCACGTCACAGCCAGCTCTTGAATAGTGTGCCCTTGTTTTAAGTAACCATTGTCTAGCCAAGGTTTTAGAGAAATTGGAAAAGGTTTAACAGCGCCTAAGCCATAACGGCGAACGAACTTGTGATCACAAATCAACCAGCAATGTGCTTGTTCGCCTTGCGGTGTATGTTTGAATAGATCTTTAATAAATAAAGGATAGGATTCACCTTCATTGGTAAAGCGGTATCCATTTTTTAAAACTGCAATTAATCCAGGTTTGCCTCGCTCAACCAAATGTGGAAAACGACCTAAAGTTCCATCTAAACGTGGAATTAATGAAACAGGGGCCCATGCGCCAGACCAAGGCAAGGTTTCATCAACAGTTGCGCCAATTGCTTCTGCCGCAATTAAGCCATCACCTATATTTGTTTCAGGAGCAGCTGAATGATGAGGAGTCCCGTCACTCACATGTTTGAATAAAGCCTGTTTACGTTTTTCATCATGAGGGAAACCGCCAGTCGCTAGTATCACGCCATGTTTTGCTATTATTTTGATGAGGCCAGCTGGTGTTTTAAATAATGCTCCAATCACTCGACCATTTTCTTCAACTAATTCAGTCATGGCATGATTTGCCAATAGCTTTACTTTGTAATCAAGTGCAGATTTGAGTAAGCGAGCCGCCAAAGCATTACCATTCACAATCTGAGTTGAGCGCTTAGTAAAAATTAGATCAAAAAAATGTCGTAATACTCTTTTGGTCGCATAGATAAAGGATGGAATTGCATTAAAAGTATTAATGAAATGCTTCATATCTACGCCAGACGCGATACCCATTCCCCAAAGAGTAGTTTCAGGAATTGGCGGACGTAGGATATTTAGTTTCTGACCAAGTAAACGGCCATCGTAAGGTGCCGCAACAATCGAACGCCACCCAACCCTAGTACCTTCAATATTAAAAAAGTCAGGCACCGCCGCACCGATATTAAATTTGACTTCAGTTTTGGCTTCGAAAAATTCCACCATTTTCGGTGCTTGAGTTAAATAGGTATGAATTTTGGTTTCATCATACTTTTCACCCAAAATATTTTTTAAATATTGCTTTGGCATCTCAATCGGTTCGGCTTGACCTTCTCGTTCAGCATGAGGTGTATTAGGAATCCATAACCATCCTCCCGATACAGCAGTTGTTCCACCAAATACTGATGCTTTCTCTGCGACAATAACCTTTAATCCTTCATGTGCTGCGGTCACGGCGCTTGAAAGCCCTCCGGCACCTGAACCAATGACTAAAACATCACATTCGTAGCATTCACGAATTGGTATTGAAATCATCTGAAATGGTTGTTGGGTTTTTGCGTTCATACTTCTTACCCCGTAACAGTGCCCAATTGAGCGAGTGCAACGAGCTGCTTCATTGCTTGCAAATTAATTTCAGCGCGCTCAAGAGCTGGACGTTCAGCTAGTACCAAATTTGGGACTTCTGCAGCTAACATAATTTCTTTGGGTAAAGCACGAATTAATCCTACAAGATCAATTTCGCCTTGCCCTGGCACTAATCGATTAGAACGTGCAATCTTAATTAAGCCTTCATCACTCGGATCATATTCAGCAAAACCATCGCAAAGCTGAACATAGTTCAATTGCTTCAGATCAAGTGCTTTGACTTGCTCAATTGTCGAATCTGATCGGTCAAAATGTAATGCATCAATTAAAATGGCAGCATTTTCTTGCCCTGATTGATTCACGATATATTCAGCCTGCGCCAAGTTTTTCACATTGGTCCATGGCATGAACTCTAGGTCACAGCTCAAGCTAAACTGTTTACTTAATTCACAAAATTGTGCGAAGTGATGTATTAGTCTTGATTGCTCAGGGTCATTTCCTGCAACTAGAATATGCCTAGCACCGAGCTGCTCAGCGGTACTTAAAAACTGCAAATATTTATTTGGCTCAAAGTCGGAAGTAATTCGTACAATTTCAACATCAGCAATACGAATACCTGTGTCATCCAAAGCAGCCCTTGTTTCCTTAATTAGTTTGCTATCATTTAAAATTGGATAATCTACTTCATTAGGTGCTGCTGGCAGCAGGCGTAAGCCCACTGCTGCATAACCACAATTTGCTGCAATTTTGACTGCTTCTACAGGACTCACATCTGCAACTGTCAAAAATGAAAGTGAATATTCACGCGACATCTTGTTGCTCCTGCTCTTTCTCAAGTAAATAAGCAACCATTAAGTCACGAACCTGAATGAACATATCCGTTCCTTTGACTGCGTTACATCCTAGAGTTGACGCATGCTGAATAAATGGTGTGTTTTCAGGACTAGTCACGACATCTGCAACCGACATTTGTGCAGTTATTTTTTCAAGTTGAAAAGCAGCAGAAGGATCACCATTCATTCCCATAGGCGTCGCATTGACTACAACGTCGAATCCTGTTGGATCATTGTTATGTGCAACTACTTTGCCTTTACCTAGTTGTTGAAGCTGTTCAACGAGTTGTTGTTGACGTGTTTGATCTACATCAAAAATTGCTAACTCAGCTACTCCAGCAAGAAGTAATTCATAAGCAATCGCTTTACCTGCTCCACCAGCTCCAGCCAAAATGGCACGTTTATCTTTTAACTCGATTAACCTATTTCGTATCGCTTGTACCATGCCTTTTCCATCCAGCATGTCTCCTTCCCACCCTTCTTTACAGCGACGAATCGTATTTACAGCCCCAATGAACTGTGCGCGTGAAGTTAATTTTTGGCAGCAATTCAAAGCCGAAATTTTATGGGGTACTGTGACAATCAAGCCGTCACTATTATTTAAATACAAATTTTGCTGAACAAAATTTGGGAAGTGTTCTGGTGCTACATCAGCAGGTACAACAATCGCATTTAGATCTTTTTTAACTAGCTCCATGGTTACACCCTCAGGTGATTTGACCTGTACAATCGGATGTCCGACCACAAAATAAAGACGAGTTGATCCATTCAATTGAATATCCATTATTCAATCTCCTTAAAAATCTATGGGTTAGTGAATTTTAGATTTGAACTTTTTTAAGTTCGTGCTGACGTATCTTTGTTGGTGAATAAACCAGTTTCATAATAATTAATGCTACGACCATACCGGCAGTTGGCAAGCAAAGCACAAGGAAAATTTTGCTGGTCTCCCAGCCTAGGCTTAAAAAATATGCTCCGGCAAATGCACTACCTACCGCGCCTAATCGACCTATACCATGCATCCAACTGTTTCCTGTTGCACGAGCAAAAACTGGATAGAATGAACTTGAAACACTGTTGAGACCTGCGTTTGCACCATTCATCCACATACCGATGAAGAAACACATCATGCTATACATTACAAAGTTATGACCCACCGCACCTAGAAAGAACATGAAGCCAATTGCTAATAGATATGCAATCACTAAACCTAGATGTGGATTAAATTTATCCATCAAATAACCGCATGCGATACAACCTATTGGGCCGCCTAACTGGTAAATCGCTGTAATAATTGAAGCCTCACTGATGCTAAAACCAAATTCATGGCTCATCATTGGTAACCAACTTCCAAGTAAATACACCACAAACAAACCAGATGCGTAGCTCCACCAAAGCAAAAAGCTGCCTAAGAAATAGAAAGGACTGAGCACTGCTTTTACTGGATTATCAACCGTGTTGGTTTTTGCTTTAGGTAAAACAAAAACAGTGTTAGCCGTATCAAAATCTGGTGCCATTTTATGAATAATGGTATCAATCTCTGCTTTTGGATGTTCTTTAAGGACTTTATAGCCAATAGATTCAGGTAATTTAAATGCTGCGATAACGGCTAAAATAAGCGGCAGGACTCCACCAATAATCATCATGGCATGCCAGTTAAAATGTGGAATCACCCAAGCAGCCAAAAAGCCTCCAATAGCAGCACCAATTGTAAATCCACTTAGAATGATGGTAACCATACGACCATTCATTTTCATGGGTGAGTAATCCGTTACCAACGTAACAGCTTGTGGCATTACTCCTCCCATAAATAAACCGGCAATAAAACGGAACATCATTAGCTCAGTCACATTGGAAGAAATTGCCGCACATAAAGTAAATACGCCAAAACCAATTAAATTAATAACGAGTAGTTTTTTACGTCCAAACTTGTCTGCCAACGGTCCTGAAATTACAGCGCCTACAGCTAAACCAATTAAAGCTGCACTCATTACGGGTGCAAGATCGGTTGTAGTAATTCCCCATTGCTGCTTAATGACCGGAGCTACAAATCCCATGATTGATATATCGATACCATCAACAACTACGATCATTAAACATAAAAAGATGACTAGTTTTTGTATTGGGGATATACGATTTTCATCAATAAATTCCCTTAAATTTACCTGTTGAGTCATACACTTACTCCATTAGTGTGTATCAGCAAATATGCGTTTTCCATCGCTTATTCAGTTTTGCTCCCTACTTACTCTTAAAAGCTCAATAATTAGGAAACTCCGTATCTGAATGATTCATCTGTACGGCATTTGAGATAGAATCTAAAACAACTATAATCTGTTTTTAATTTTTTTGGAACACTGTTCCAGAAAATAATATTAGGATTTTTATGCTCAGCAATACCGATCGTTCTTTGCTCATCCTTGAAGCACTGTTAAAAGAAGTAGATGGATGTGCCCTTAGTCAGCTTTCTGTTGATCTCGATATCCCAAAATCTGCAATGCATCGCATCCTGACTGCGATGAAAGACATGGGATATATCTATCAAGATGAAATCACCCAACACTACAAGCTCACTCTTAAAATTGCCTCAATGGGTTTGAGTTTTCTGTCCTCGCGCTCGATTACCGAAACATTTCAGCCTTATCTAGACGAACTAGCAGAAACCTCTTCTGAACTGGTTCGCCTCGGCTTAATCGAAGACGAAAAAATTATCTGGATTGGTAAAGCTCAAGGAGCCAAATCAGGTCTAAAATACGATCCCGACTCTGGCAACGTGGCCTATTTACCAGCTTCAGCTTGTGGTTTAGCGTATTTATCTACCCTTGATCAAAATGACTTTTCACGAATTGTGGAACGTGAAGGTTTCGATAAAGCCAAGAACTTTGGACCAAACTCACCAAAAGACCTTACAGAACTAGAGCACATGATTAAGGCTTCTAGAGAGCGAGGTTATGGTGTGATTAGTGACACCTATGAGCTAGGCATGTCTGCTATGGCTAAAATCATTCTCAATCCACAGACAGGTGAGCCTTTTGGCACAGTCAGTATTGCAGGGCCTTCTGTACGTTTAAGCCCCAAACGTATTGAAGAATTAGCACCAGCACTCATGGTGACTTCAGAGAAAATTGCTTCCATCATCAATTTGATCCATATCTAATTTGCTATCCTACAAGGCAATCAAAATCATATTTCGATTGCCTAAATTCCTTTTAAACATATTTTTAAGTTCCAAAAACTGAGCATCGTTATTTATAACTAGCTAATATGGGCCCCACCTTAAATTTAAGTTGATGCATCAACCAAACGATAGTTACCATTAATAATGCTGCAATCAGCCCTAATGTGATGACCACCCCGAAATATTCAATAAAATAACTGGAAAGGATGACAGGCCAGATCGTACCTTGATAAGCAATAAACAAATAACTAGAAAAGATCAGCGGATTTTTTTCCCGATCCATCATATTGCCAATAAAGTGGTAGACAGCACTTAGCGTAAAACCATGTCCCATACCCGTCAGTAAAATACTGATCAACAAAAACCAAACTATGTGTTCGACTTCTGCCATCACCAAACTAATCGTTCCAAGCAATAAAGCGAATAGTCCTGCATACAACACATGCAATTCTTTAAACGATTTACAAAATAATTGACTCAACACTGATACAAATAAAATGATTGAAATTGATACACCTGTTAAGGTGGCTGATGATGTGATCGGTAATTCTTTAATAAAAGTTCCAGCCAAAGCTGCATATAAGCTGAAGGCCCCGAAACTACAAAGTGCAGCCACACTACAGACCCAGAAAACTTTGCGTGAAGCTACCTGCGGCAATGCTAAACCTTGTAGTTTTAATAACTCATTTAACTGATATTTTTTCTCAATTTTAAATCTGGGTTTGACCCAGAAAACACTGATAAATATGAGAATTGAAAAAAAGATAATAATCCAATAAGGATCAGCCAATGGCCGCGCGGTATGATCAGCTAATACACCACCGAGCAAAGGTCCCAAACCAAAACCCAGCACAGTAATCATAGATGTAAGCTTTTCAGCTAATGCCTTATTACGAAATGGATATTGGTCTTTGAGCCCCACCATAGCTGCTGTGGTAATCAACCCAGATGCAATTCCGATCAGAAATCTTGAAAAGCCAAGTAACCAGACAGAACTTGCCAATGCAGACAACACTAAACCTAAAATGCTTAAAGCCAGACTGACCAAAATCACATTTTTATAGTGATAAATTGCGTTTAATTTATTCAAAAACAGAAGCGAAGCGACTACACCTAACATATAGGAAATAAAGATATAGCCTATTTGAGATGTTGAAACGCCCCACTCTTGTTCATAGATTGCATATAGGGGACTTGCTAAAGCTGTGCTTAAAGCAGCAAGGCACAGTGCAAAACTAATAATACAATATTGAACACTGGACTTTGGTGTCTGCATAATTCGACCAAAAGTGACTTTTAAGTCGATTTTAATTCAAATATGACCCGCAGGTCAATTTATGTTAGAATAATCTTGTAGTAACAAAATATAGTTCAACATGACAAAATCTAAAACACGCGGCCCAAGCTTAGAAAAGACGCAAGAAACTAAAAAGAAAATTATTGACTCTGCTCTACAACATTTTATTGAAGTGGGTTTTGCAAGAGCAAAAATTTCAGATATAGCTAAACATGCTGAATTAGGCAAAGGTACGATTTATTCTTATTTTGAAACGAAAGATCAGCTATTTGAAGCAGTAATTGATGCTCTCATCAACGATTCATTTCGTCCTATTCGCGCCTCTGAAATCACGCAGAATGAGACCGTCTACGACTTTATTTGTAAAAAGATTATTCCCAGTGTGTTAACGCTTGAAACGACTGGTCGTGCGGATATGGCTCTCTTAATTTTACGTGAAGGAAATAATTTTCCGCATATTCGTCAAACTTACGTAAATAAGATTTTTTTACCTATTCAGTATGAGCTTGAGCAATTAACCAGTCTAGCGATTCAACGTGGAGAATTATCAGCCACTATTTCCCCACAGCAATTTGCATTGCTTATTGTGAGCCCTATGTGGATGGGTATGATTCACAATGGCATCCTCAATCCAAATGAAGTTTTATCACTTGAAACGCTTTTCCAAGAAAATCTAAGAATCTTGTTTGGAAAATAAAAAGGCAAACCTCTGTTTGCCTTTTTATTCATACATATTTAAAAATTAAGTTTCATGGCCATACCTGCGACCCAAGCATCATCCACTTGTTTTACACCACCAGGTTGATACACATATTGAATATTTGGTCGTAAAGCAATACTAGGTGACCATTGAAAGTTATAGTTCAATTCAATATTCAATTCGTCATGCTGAATCGGTGTATATTTCGGATTCGCATAGTCAGCTTCGGTTAATCCCAGCAATTGATTAGATACATTTTGGCGTTCTCGGACACGATCATTCACATCAAAACGTGCCAGACCTAAACCAATAGTATCATTTGGTCGATGCTCGAATATGCCCTTATACCAAAGCGCTAGTTGCTGTGTGCTTTCAACAACAGTTGTAGATTTATCATTAAAAGTAAAGTTTGCTGAAATAAATAAACCACGCTTAGGGTCGTCCGCAGGCGCAAAAACCTGTTGTTGCGCATTAAGCCAAACACTATGCTTATTGTTTTCCCATTTCCGATCTGCTGCATTTGGCTCAATATTACCTTTTTCATCTGTACTAACATTACGTGCATCTGCCGTTGACAAAAATGCACCGACTTTATATTCACCACTTAAGCCATCGAAAAATGCTAGATTTGGTTTCCACGATAGTTCCGCAGGAATTAAAATACCTTTACGTTGATCCATATCCAAATTAAAACCATGTTGCTCTAAAGCATTTTCAGGATTGACCTCATAAATTCCTGTTCCAAACCAGAGCGATGGTAAAAATTGATATTTGGCGTTAATTCCCCATTGGCTTACAGGACTATTGAACCAAATATCTCCTACTGTTTTACCTAACTGACCTCCGCATAATATTAAGTTCTGAAACTCACAATGCGATGCATTAAAATCATCTGAAAGCCCCATACGACCTACCTTAATTTGTAGATCATTATTCAAAAATCCTTTTTTAACCCATGCACTGGTTAAACGCCACCATTGTCCACGACCATAAATCTCTTGAGCACTACTAAATTGCGGCGCTCTAGGATCACTAATCCGATCAGTAGAAAGTGGTTGTCCATCTCGTTTCGTTATGCTCAACTGTGCTTGAGTATCTTTCCAACCTGCGATTTTTTCTAAATCTAGACGTGTACCAAATGTCCATTGGTTTGCATTAAATAGTCGTGATGAATCATCATATCCCCCACTCAAATTAACAGCACTTTCATTTTGAAAAGCGGTGGTAAATTGATAACCTTGCTGTTCGAGTTGAGTCCGTTTTCCGTTCCAATCGCCCAATATCCATTTTTGATCCTGAGCTAAAGGATCCAAGGCGAATACCGCACTACTTGCTAATGTAAAAGTTGAAATCATCGCAAGCGAAGTCATAGAAAATTTCATTAATGCTATTCCTTAGCACATTGTTTATTATGAACATAAAGCCTTGAATTATTTCAGCTGAATCAACTGCTATACATTTTTTAAGTGTATTTATCCTTACCTGACCAGCATGCTGATCAAGCTAATTCAAAGCCATAGAAAATATTTAAGAAGCAAAGATAGATTTTAAAATTGTTAATAACTTGCTTTATTACTGATTTAACTCAACTGGGTTTTGGTTTGCACAACAGACTGTTTCGTTTTAACACCCTGAATTAAAACAGCAAAACCAGAAAGTACAGCAGGAATCATTAACAATGAGAACATCATAGAAAATGGCATACCTGAACTGATCATCGCAGCTCCAGCAAATGCACTTAATATTGCACCAAAGCGCCCAATACCATTCATCCAGCTTGCTCCGGTTGCACGAGCAGAAGTCGGATAATATCCAGTCGCTAAAGCACTCAAACCAACGGCCCCACCATTAAAGGTAAAACCAAGAATCCATGCAAAAACACACATAAGCACCATATCATGACCAAAATGCCCTAACCCAAAGGTTGCAAGTGCACCAATCAACATGGCAATAAAAAGAACCAAACGCGGACGATAATGATCCATACACCAACCAAGAGTGATACTCCCAACAGGACCACCAATTTGAAAGAACGAAGTCACAATGGCAGCTTGAGAAATGGTAAATTGATTCGACTTAATTAAGGTTGGCAACCAGCTACTGCATAGATAGATTAAAAATAATGCCATGAAATAACTGATCCAGAGCATGACCGTACCATAGCGATATTTACTAGATAAAATCAGACTTATACCTGATTTCTCGGTCTTTACTTCATTCAAATAAATTTCTTGGTTTAAAAAAGAGGATTGTGGAAATAAGCGTTTTAAAATCGCTTTGATTTTATCTTGTGAGTACGATTGCTTGACTAGATAGGTAATGGATTCAGGCATTTTCCAATATAAAAATGGGGCCAAAATCAAAGGCAACACGCCCCCTAATATCAACATACTACGCCAGCCAAACTCAGGAATCATCCATGCCGCCAAAAAACCGCCTGCGGCAGCGCCTAAAGAAAAGCCACAGTAGGCAACAGTAACTGAAAATGAACGGCGATGATCTGCTGCGTATTCTGAAACTAAAGTTGCTGCATTGGGAGCAGCAGCACCTGCACCTAATCCAGTAAGAAAGCGATAAATTAAGAGATGCGTAATATCAGTGGAGAAAGCCGTCAGCAAGGTAAAAATACCAAAGCCAAGTACACTTAAAATTAGTACTGGTTTTCGGCCAAATTTATCTGATAATGGTCCGGAAACTAAGGCACCTATTGCTAATCCAACTAATGCTGCACTTAAAACTGGTGCTAATTCTTTTGCACTAATGCCCCACTCCTGAATAATCTGAGGAGCAATCAACCCCATGACCACTACATCTAGACCATCTAGGGCAATAATAGCAAAACAAAAAAATAGAATGAGCTTTTGTAATCCACCCATCTTATTTTCATTTAATATGCTTTTTACATCTTTCCTTTGTATTTGACTTGTGCTCATGAGTTTCTCCTTATAAAAGCACGAAGTTTCCCTCGGTGTTTTTTTCAAAACACCGTTCCTTAAGGGAATTTTTAAATAATCAGTTGTTTAGGGCTTAATTAATGAAGCTAAGTTCACTGGCCTTAAAATTTGATTCACCTGTGATACCACCAACCCCTCAGATGCTTTCAGATAAATTTGGAAGTCTGGATCTGTATCTCGGGCATGACTGCGCTTTTCATAGTCATCCAGACTGTCATAGCCCCACAAATGTACGACCTGATTCAATGTACCGATATTACTAATATAAAAACCAAGTGGTTCACCCAAATGTTTTTTCAAAATAGGCATCGCCAGCTGATCGAATACCTCAAGAAATCTAGGCATACATCTTGGTGTAATATTGTAAATACGGTGATCAACAATCGGTTTATGAAACATGAAAAGTCTCCTTAACAGATTGAGAGTTGGCAGATTTAGAATTTTTAGATGAAATAAAACCGCCCCCTCCTTTAGCTAAATCAGCAATATGCGATCCAGTGATATAACCAAAAGTCATGATTGGCCCTAAAGTTATTCCTGCACCAGGGTAGTTCCCTCCCATAATGCTCGCACGATCATTACCCACTGCATATAAACCTTGAATGGGTTGATGAAACTGATTTAACACTTCACCAGTTACTGCTGTTCTAATTCCATCAAATGTTCCTAAATCCCCCATAAACACTTTCACAGCATAAAATGGACCTTGCTCAATAGGTGCTACACACGGATTTGGTTTGTGATCTGGATCGGCCAAATATCGGTTGAATGAAGTAGAGCCTCGATGGAATTCTGGATCTTCACCCTTCACAGCACCCTCGTTATAATGCTGTACTGTCTTGACCAACTGTTCGGCATTAATTCCTGTTTGTTGTGCCAATTCTTTTAAACTATTACCTTTTAAGAGATATCCTTTTTTAATTAAAGGTGAAAGTGGCATAGGCGCGGGTTTAGCATAACCTAAACCATATTTGCTAATCGTTTTATGGTCGCAAATCAACCACATAGCGGTTTCATCAAAATTCTCGCAAGCTCTAAATAAATCCGCACCCACGTCATGATAAGAGTTTGATTCATTGGTAAAACGCTTACCATTTTTAAGCACACCAATAATTCCAGGCTTATAGCGGTCTAATAAATGTGGAAATACACCGTAACCATCTGTGTAAGGAACTTTTGAAACTGGCATCCATGCAGCAGAATCCGCATAGTGAATATCCACCACACCGCCAACTGACTCTGCAAGGCGACATCCATCCCCTGTATTGGTCTTTGGTACAGGTGAGATATGTTCACCCCCACGTTTCAGGTGCGCGTAAACTTGTTTGAGTCTTGCAATATCATGTGAAAAACCTCCACATGCCAGCACGACTCCATTTTTAAATTTAATCTGGCAGTGCTGATCTTGTTGTTGAACTTGTACACCAACAACTTTGTCATTTTCAAAATTTAACTGCTTAACTTCAGCTTCTGTATAAATGGGAATATCCAAGTCAAAGGCAGATTTAGCTAAACGTGCAGCTAATGCATTACCGCTTGTGACATTGGTACCGCGACCATAGACAGCCAGTTCTTTTAAATGAATAGCTAATCGCTTCGCGACATACATAAATGAAGTAAAAGATTTAGTGGCATTAAAAAAGTGCTTTAAATCTGCATTAGATGAATTAAACATCATACCAATAAAGGTAATTGTTTTAAGGGGGGGACGTAAGCGTTTCATATTCTCGCCCAAACCACGAATATCGTACGGCGCAGCTAGCACAGAGCGACCAATATCAACCCCACCCGGAGCATCCGGATGATAGTCTGGATAAAGTGTCGGGATAAATTTGACTGAGGTATTTTGTTCAAAATACTGGAGCATTTCAGGTGCATAATCCAGAAATGCATTTACAGCCTCAGCATTAAAAAACTCTTTGGTTTCATGCTTTAAATAGGTCAACGCTGCTTCACGACTATCTTGTATACCATTTTGTTTTGCATGATGGTTTCCTGGAACCCATAGGACTCCACCAGAAAAAGCAGTTGTACCTCCGAACACATGGTCCTTTTCAAGTACAATAACATTTAAGCCTTTTTTCTTAGCAGTAATCGCAGTCGACAAACCGCCTGCACCAGCGCCCACCACAACCAAATCACATTCAAGTTGTTGGGGTAATTTTGTATTCATTGTTGTCACTCCTTGCGACAGATCCATGCGTTCACTTGCCTAAGACACTTGGCTACACAATCCTGATAGTGCTACCGAACGCTTTTCTTTTTATTAAACTACGGGGCTATAATAATTCCGACTAGATCACTTTCTTTTAAATTGAACGATCATCGCGCAAACACATCTTATATCGTTCACTGTTTATAAAATCATCTCTTCCAACGGTTATATAAGACAAAATAAATAGTCTTAAAATATTGATAAAATTATTTTAAATATAAAAAAACGCCCAATTAAGGCGTTTTGTTGAAACCAAAGTAATAATAAACTAAACCATATCTCTAATTTCCTTGGCTGCCTCTCTTAGTAATGGCAAAACGGTATTAATTAGATATGCATCGTTTACTTTAGAAATTGGAGCAACAGCATTTAACCCTGCAATAATATCGCCAGTCTGATTAATAATCGGAATTGCAATTGCCGTTACACCCAACTCATATTCTTCGGCTGAAATACAATAACCATTATCCTTAATGGTTTGTAGCGCAGCTAGAAAATTTTCTTCTTCTGTATAAGTGTATGCAGTAAATCGCTTAAGACCATATAACTTAATCCAGTTTTTCTGCTCTTCTAAAGATTTATGCGCTAATAAAACTTTACCCGTAGATGAAGCATGAGCAGGAATTCGGTTACCTAGATGAATACCAAAAGGACTTACTCGGAAATGATCATTTTGCGCCACACTTCTTGCAATCGGAACGACCTCATAATTATCTTGAACCACCACTGAGAAAACCAACGTCGTTTTTTCAGATAAATGATTTAACACAGACTGCGATATTTTTGGCAAATGTGCTGTACTTAAAAAAGCCCCGGAAAACTTAAGTACTTTATGTGTCAACCAGTAATAATATTCATCAGTGTCAAGATAACCTAAAAATTTGAGTGTCTTTAAATATCTTCGTGCTGCTGTACGGGTAATATTGGTTCGCTCTGCAACCTGAGTAACATTTAACCGCTGTCGATCTGTCCCAAAAGCTTCGAGAATATTTAGGCCCTTTGCTAAACCTGCAATATAGTCATCATATTTGATCGTCTCTTCTGAGAGCGGATGTTGAATAATCTGATCCCTCATTATTTCCCTTTTTTAATTCCCTGTCCGATATTCGCTCAGTATGTCTGAATATCGTCTTTATTCCCAGATTGTATCTAGAGCTCGTTTGTCTAAATACGTATTTTAATTCTTACAGGAGAACTTAAACATTTAAGCATCTATTTCACACATAGAGCTTAGATCAAAACTTAGGATTTAGGAAATGTATTATGTCTAGACTAAAAAATAAAGTCTGTATTATCACAGGTGCAGCCTCTGGTATGGGAGAGTCGGAAGCAATTGCTTTTGCAAAGCAAGGAGCAAAATTAATTATTGCCGACCTAAATTTAGAACAGGCTAAGCAAGTTGCCGAGAAGATCATCAACGCAGGTGGAGAAGCCTTTGCCTTTCAAGTTGATGTTACTCTATTTGATCAGCTCCAGCAGCTGGTTGAATTTACACTTGAGAAGTTTGGGCGAATTGATGTACTACTGAATAATGCAGGAATTTTTGACAAATATACCAATAGTCTAGATACGACCGAAGAGCTTTGGGACAGAATATTTGCCATAAATGTAAAAGCTGTATTCAATTTAAGTAATTTGGTTCTACCCAAAATGATTGAACATGGTTCTGGTGCAATTATCAATATTGCATCTATTGCGGGCTTAGTTGCTCAAATGGGAGGCGCATCTTATACAGCCTCAAAACATGCTGTAATTGGTTATACAAAACATTTAGCCGCAGTATATTCCAAACATGGCATCAAAATTAATGCTATTTGCCCAGGTACTATTCGTACGCCTATGACGGCCAAAATGCTAGAAACTCGCCCTACTGATAAAATTCCACTGGACCGTTTTGGTGAAGCCTCAGAAGTTGCCGAGTTAGCTATTTTCCTCGCTTCTGATGAAGCACGTTTTATGAATGGATCATGTATTACGATTGATGGCGGATACACTATTATTTAATAAGATTTTTTTACTAATCTAATAGAGAATGATTCATCAAGTTGAGTAACTACAAAATTGCTAAATAGAAACAGATAAGGTCAGCCCCTATCTGTTTTATACAATTTAAGCAACATCTTCCTTCGATTTTATCTCTTCCAATTCATTCATTAATTTAGTTAAGTTTTGCTCTGGATCTAACCACCAATCTACTGTCCAAACTGATAAAACTTCCCAGCCTAATCCATTTAAAACAGTTGGTCTTAGCTGATCTCGGTCTCGTGCAGTAGCTGCCTTAGCATAGTTTTCACCATCTACGATAATACCTGCAATATAACTGCCCGGGTTCAAATTATCCTTAATGGCTAAATCTACACAGCTATCCCCCTGACCTATTCCGAGGTCCACGCTCCAACCATGTTCTTGCAGTTTATTTTGTAAGTACTCTACAAATTCTTTTTTAGTCTGCTGTTTACTTTGATCAACATAATTTAAATGTAGCTGACCACTTCGAGCAAAAATAAGGAAGTCTTTTAGATCTCTTACACCTTCGCTGTTGGTACGTGCCAAATTAATTTCTTCCGGACTCAAAGCAGAGAAAACATGTAACCCTTGACGAGCGCGAGTAATAGCTACATTTAGACGGCGCTGGCCACCTTGACGGTTTAGCGCACCAAAATTCATTGATAGGCGACCATCCTGATCTTTTGCATAGGTAATTGAGAAAACGATAATATCGCGTTCATCTCCTTGCACATTTTCTAAATTCTTGACAAATAAAGGTTCAATGCCCGACTTACTCAATGTCTCTAACTCAGGATGGTTTGCCAATTCATTATCTAGCAAATCCTCAATTAACTTTTGTTGAGTCATATTGAAGGTTACAACACCGAGAGTCACAGGATTCTCTTGCCCTAACTGTGACTGTAAATGTTGAATAATAAATTCCACAATCGCCTTTGCTTCATTACTATTGGTACGTGTATCACCTTTGTCATATACACCATCAACCACATGTAGTTTTACAGCCGTATCTTTGGCAACAGGTGCAGGGAAAGTAAATAAACCACCTTTGTAGTATTTCTGATTACTAAATTGAATGAGGCTTTCATAACGGCTACGGTAATGCCAGTTCAAGGCCAATTCTGGTAGCTGAGCAGCAAGGCATTCATCTAGAATACTTTCTAGATCTTCGGTTACTTCCTCATCGACCTCTTCCTCAGAATCTCCTTTACCAAAGAAACTTGTTGGCGGCATTTGTTTATTATCACCCACCACAATTGACTGTTTACCTCTCGCTAATGCACCAATCGCATCCCATACGGGAATCTGTGATGCTTCATCGAAAATCACCACATCAAATTTTGCTTCTGTATCCAGATATTGAGCAACTGATAACGGACTCATTAATAAACATGGTTTTAACCCAACTAACACATCAGGAATCTGACGCATTAATTCGCGTACAGGAATATGACGGCGCTTTTTACCTAATTCTTTATTGAGAACAGTCCACTGAGCCTTATGTTTATCTTGTTCACTAAAAATAGCATTCCAACGATGAATAATCTCATGACTCGCAGCAAGCTGGTGATCTCTGTCTTGCTGTGCAAAAGTTTGGATCTTCTGTTCATGTTGTTGACTATTGAACTGATTTAATTCTGGATGTTGACTAAATTGATGAGTAATCCAGTGTCTCGCTAAATTAATATTCAAACGCTTTAAAGCAGCATCCAACTCCAATGGAGTATCTAAGAGTTCAAAGGCCAACGGTTTTAACCCATGTTGAATCAACTGGCTTTTTATAGCTTGCCAATTTAACCAATGTCTCCAAGATGAACTGTGTTGTTGTAATTGATGCTGTCTTGCGAGGATTTCATTAAAATTAATATCTAGATATGGAGTAAGTTGAACATCATTTTTTAGTCCGTGATCATTCAGCAATTGACTGAATGTATTTTCCACTTGAGCTATGTTTTGTTTGATTTCATCCAAACTATTATTTTTACTAAATTCCACGGCTTTTAATAAAGTTGCTTGATCAGTAATTTTTGAAGCAACTATCTGCTTAATTTCTTGCCACTGATTATGAATAGTTTCAAAACTTTCCCACGCACTCTCTTCACTCTGCCAGTAAGAGTCAAACTTACTCGCCAACTGATTTTCACATTCAGTGAACTGTCTTTGTTGACTTTGGATATGTTGCAAAATTGGTAAGTCATGTGCAACCGCCAAAGCTGTAGGACGTTGAGTTGAGCTTTGATAAGTTTTGAGCAAATTTCTCAACTGAAACTTAGCGAACCATGAGAATGGAAAAATTTTTGATTCTGCTTCACGCCATTTAAAACCAATTTGACTTAAATCTGCTTGATAAATTTGAGATTGGTATTGTTCAGCTAACGACGAACGCTGCTGTTTCAAATCTTGGACTATTTGTTTCGCTTGTGTGATTGTTGCTAAATTTAAATCTTTAATAATACTTAATAATTTTAAATCGGTTTGTTGAACGAGATCAGATAACGCATTAAAAATAGAAACATCATGTTTAACCTGACTCAGATTTTGCTTTTCTTCAAACCCAAAGACCTCTTGCCAAATAGACACTGAATTTTGCAAACGTTGTATTTGGTCTACAAGTTGATCTTGTAATATTTGATACTGTTCTTGCCATACCAAACTCCAAATTGGCTCAGCCAATCCCTCAGCAAAACCATTCAATACATCTTTCGCATTTTCGTTGACCAGCTGACGCAAACTTACAGCTTGTGTCACTGTCTCACTCATTAGCTCACGCTTTTCTGCTGTCAAAGTCGCAATACTGATATCAGGAAACCGTAAATGGGGTGTATCCCGATAACGAAGTTCATCACTCATTGCTGCATATAAACTCCAGCCAATCGCATGTGATGTATGGAGATTTTTTACATGTTGATTCAGTTCATCACGGGTTTGAATTAATCTATCTGAAAGCTTCTGCCATTCTGTTATTTTGGGTTGAATACTTAGGAAGTAAGGATCATTATTTTTCTGCGCTCTTTCTCTCAGTTGATCAAGTACTTCCATTTTTTGAGATTTTGATGAGTGTAACTGCAAGCACAATTCACTTAAGCCAATTTGTGTCAGACGGCGATAAACGACTTCTAAAGCAGCCATTTTTTCAGACACGAATAATACAGACTTACCATCTGCCAAACATTGAGAGATCATATTTGTAATAGTCTGCGACTTTCCTGTACCAGGAGGGCCTGACAACACAAAAGTACGCCCCAACGCTGCGGACATGACTGCTGCCAACTGCGAAGAATCAGACGATAATGGAGTAAATAATTGTTGTGGCTTATATTGTTGATCTAATTGAGCGGGTTGCGGGAATTCGTCTTGTTTAATAAAAGGTTCCCGTGGAGATTCAATCAGATGATTTACCACAGATTGGTTTTTTAGTTGATCCATCCTTGAAGACAAATCAAGCCACATTAAATATTTTGAGAATGAGAATTGACCAATTGCAGCTTCAGCTTTTACTTCCCATCCTGCTATATTTACAATTGCCTTTCTTACAATATGTAAAACTTGATCGACATCTATACCAGAATCATCTGTTGGCAGAGGATTTAGGCCAGCAATATCAAGTTCAAAATCCTGTCTTAATAGTTGTAATAAAGTAGAGTTAAAACGTGGTTCATCATCATACATAAATAGACGATAACCTGTTTTAGCTGTCTCACGCGTAATCTGTACAGGAATGAGGAGTAAAGGTGCTTTAAATGTACGTTTCGAGCGTTCGGACTCTCTCCACTCAAGAAAACCAACCGCAAGAAATAATGTATTAGCCCCACCTTCCTCTAAAGCAGTACGTGAAGCACGATAGACTTCAATCAAGCGTTTTTCTAATAAAGATGCATCTAAAGGACTAAATAATAATTTTCTAGAAAGGTTTTCATCAACGTATTGATTAATATGCTGACTTTCGTTGTCGCGCTGAACATCTTTTAAAGAAATACTATCAACACTTTTAAATAAGAAGCCTTCCTGATTTGCTAGCGCATCTTCAAGTTTGCTAAGTGTTAACTCAGAACACTGTAATGGGATGCTGTAACGATTATCTTTAAAATTTAAGAGTTTGTTACGAAGGCTTAAATCTAATAAACGGCGTAACCAACGATCAACACGTGTGGCTTTATTTTCAAGAGGGCGCTCATTATCGTAAACAGGAATAGATGCCGTCGCCCATTCAATCTCTGTATCATCCAAATGATTTTTCTTTTCCAGATTTGCAGAAATCGGCTTAATACCACGTAATCGGGATTGACGAACATCTATCGCAAGATAAAACTTATTCTGACGAGATTCATCCTTTATATATTGTTTTGCAGTTTCTAGCGCAGTTGTAAATTTGCCTTGCTGTGTAAGCAACGTGGTTTCGATAAAGACTATCTCACCTAAATCATAACGTTTTCTTAAAGCTTGAATATCATCAATGATCAAGTCAACATTTGGCGTCTCATTTAACCAAACACCAAGATACGAATGTCCTTCTTCAATAATAAGTAAAGTATCTAAGCCTATTTGTTCTGCCAAGGCACTTAAAAGTATTGTCGTGTCTAAACAACATGCTAACTTTTCTTCAAAAATCTGCTTTGCCAAACGGATTCTTTGGCCCGATTTAACAAAGCTTGCTGGGTTAACAATATAATGAATATCTTGTTGTAATAAAGATTCCCATACCGCATTCAGCTGAGATAAAACAGAATCTCGATCTCGGTCTTGATAACCATTTAATGAACCTAATACTTTTGTTTTTAAAATTTCACTCGCTTTAACAAGAATTGGACTAAGAGCTGAAGCATTAGGCTGTGAAAAACTTGCTAATAATTCAATTGGCTGACGTTCTCCACCCCAAGTATCAACAGTCAATACATCGATTTCTATCTGCTGTTCTGCTAGCAGTTCTTCATTTTCACTTATCCAAACTACTTCAATATTCCCTTTAATATTCTCGGGTATCTCTTGCAATAATTTAATATCAAAAACTAATTTTGGTTTATCAAGAGCCAAGACTTGGTTGCCTTCCAAACTCGCAATATTGATGGTGTGTTCTTTGAAATATTCAGGGTTAGAGCGAATAACGATTCGAGAACCAGAAATTGTTTCAGTTGAAGAGATTAGAATTTGTCGAATAAGGGGCACTGAATTTTGCTGTAAAACAAAGTTCAAAGCTGATGCACAATCAACTTTTAATGAATACTCAGGATTAGGTTGTTGTTTATTATCAATTTCTGGCACTACTGACCCCTTATCTATTTTATTAAATCTAATTAAAGATGTGCTTAAAAACTAAAGTCACAATCTTAAATGATTTATGTCTTATTTTAAAATTAAACATTTATTCGTTGATACAGTGTAGTTAGACTGAATCGCCCTTAACTACATTTGAAAGTTTGGGTTTAAAGGCACCTTTCAAACGTAGTTAATCAATACTCTTAAATTTAACTTAGAACACCTTTTTTACAGAGACTGTAAAAGTGGAATCAATTGGATTTGAAATAGGTGCACCCGGCTCACCATTACTATACTTTTTATAGTAGCTATTTTTATCCCATGCTTTTGTATACGCTAATCCTGTAGTCCAGCCATCCCCTAAATCTTTAATGAGTTCAGCTTTAACATCCTGAAAATTCGATTCTGAAAAGTTTTTGATTCTTTCATAGCCATAGTGGGCACCAAAGGTCCAAGTATCATTAATCGGCTGTGTAAAGTTCAGGTCTAGATAACTTGATCCTCTCGACCTTTTACCAGCAGATCCGCCCATGGTTTTGGAGTTATAGCCAGCATAATCTGGTGTATAGGTAACAAAGTATTTGAGGCTTAAAGGTCCATAGCCAATTTGAGGTATGATCTCGCCATAGTTATAACTGCTACTCCCCGTTTCTGGTGTACTTTTCGCGCCTGGATAGTAGTAATAAAAAACCGACATCCCAATTGAAAACTTATCAATTGTTTTTAAATAACCTGTATAAAAATCCCATTCAACTGAAGCATCCCGAAGGTAATTTGAGCTCACACTTGATGCCCAAGTTCCGACAAAAAAACCATTCGGATTAGCATAATCCAGCCCACCCTGTAATGCAGGTTTACCCCAAGTCTGTTGAAACCCACGTGAAATATATTGGCTAGCAAAAGTAACATTCGCACTATATGGAGAAGTTTGTTGTTGTTCTTTTAATTGTTCAGCATGTACAACACAGGTAGACATAATGAGAGAAGCTGCGCCTAAAATTTTTCTCATCTATTAATTCCTTTTAAATATTACCTATAATCTTAAAGTTTTAAAATAACATGATAATTCAATTTAAAACGTATTAAAAAGTTATAAATTTAGATTTCTAGACACTTCTTCTTGACTATAGATCTCTTCAATACAATCTAAAATTTTTGGAATGTAGGAACTTTGGTCCATGTTTCGCATGGATAGAGAAATGGGACTATAAGCTTCTAAATCTAAGATATTTAAATAAGTTAGATTCTTCATTCCAATATCACAGGCACTTTCTGGAATAATACAAATCCCCTCTCCAGACGCCACTAAACCAAGCGCCATGTGAATTTCTCGTACTTCTGTCAGCTTGGCTGGGATTAAGCCTAACTTGGTAAATAAAGCTTGAATAGTGGTCGAAAAATTAGGCTTAGGTGTCGTTGGATAAGAAAAAATCGTCTCATTGATAATTTGAGATAAGTAAATTCCTGCATCTTGAAATTCACTTAATGGATGCTTTTTATGAATCGCGAGTTTTAATTTTTCTTTGCGAAGTAAAAGTCTTTTAATCGCTGGATCGCTAATTGGTAATCGGCCAAAACCTAAATCGATTTTGCCTAACTTTAAAGCCTCCACCTGATCTCTCGTGCCACATTCAATAAGCTCGACATGAATGTCAGGATTTTTCTGCCTAAATAGATAAATGACTTGTGGTAATCGTCCGTAAAGAAGTGAACTGACATAACCAACTTTCACAATGTTCTCTACCAGCTTCATTTTTTTAGCCATCGAAGCAGCTTGAGCCGTATGCGTTAAAATTTGAACGGCATGTTGGTAAAAAAACAGCCCTGCTTCTGTAGCTTTTAATGGACGTGACCCTTTCACAAACAAATCAATGCCTAATTCTTCTTCTAGTTTTTTGATTTGACGCGTGAGTGGTGGCTGGGCAATAAAAAGCTTCTCAGCCGCTTTTGTCAGACTTTGTTCTTCCACAACGGTAACAAAATAACGTAGATGTCTTAATTCCATTAATATACCTTTTTAGTATCTTAAAATACCGTTCTATATCTATTTTAGGCTATTACATTCTTCTATGGTATGTAAACAAGTTTGAAATAGTTGAAACTTCATGTATAGAACCATAGAAACCATACTTGTGGATATTCCAACTATCCGTCCTCACCAGCTGTCTGTGACTACAATGCGTACTCAGACTTTGGTGCTCGTTAAAATTACGACCACGGATGGTATTGTAGGTTGGGGTGAAGCGACCACCATTGGTGGACTGAACTATGGTGAAGAAAGTCCTGAAAGTGTCAAAGCCAATATTGATACTTACTTTGCACCATTACTCGCATCAGTTAAAGATTTAAATGTGGCTCAAACACTAAAACTGATTCGTAAGAATATTAATGGTAACCGTTTCGCGAAATGTGCCATTCAGACCGCTCTACTTGATATTCAGGCAAAACGTTTAGGCGTGCCGTTAAGTGAAGTTTTAGGTGGCCGTCTGCGTAATAGTTTACCTGTACTTTGGACGCTCGCGTCTGGCGACACAGAAAAAGATATTGCTGAAGCTCGAAAAATGATTGAGTTGAAACGTCATAACACGTTCAAACTCAAAATCGGCGCACGCTCTTTGCAACACGATGTTGATCATGTGATTGCAATTAAAAAAGCACTGGGTGCAGATATTAGTGTACGTGTCGATGTAAATCGTGCATGGTCAGAGCAGGAATGTATTCAAGGTATTCAACAGCTACAAGATGGCGGGATTGATTTAATTGAACAGCCTTGTGCTATTCAAAATACTGAAGCACTTGCTCGTTTAACGCATCGTTTTGATGTCGCAATTATGGCAGATGAAGCTTTAACTGGTCCTGACAGCGCATATCGTATTGCAAAAAGTCATGGCGCAGATGTATTTGCCGTGAAAATTGAACAATCAGGTGGTCTGATCGAAGCTTGTGAAGTTGCAAAAATCGCAGGTTTAGCGGGAATCGACCTTTATGGCGGCACTATGCTTGAAGGCCCTGTAGGTAGCATCGCTTCTGCTCATGCATTTGCAACCTTTGAAACATTAGCTTTTGGTACTGAATTATTTGGTCCGTTATTACTTACCGAAGAAATTTTGAAAGAACCACTACGTTACGAAAACTTTGAATTGCACTTGCCAACAGCTCCGGGCTTAGGCATTGAAATTGATGAAGATAAAGTTGAGAAGTTACGTCGTTAAGGCAACAGGATAAGGAGTTTCCCATGTTATTTCATGTACGTATGGATGTGCATATTCCACTTGATATGCCAGCCGACAAAGCAAATGAAATTAAGGCCGTTGAAAAAGCGTATTCGCAAGATCTGCAACGTCAAGGTAAATGGCGTCACATCTGGCGAGTTACAGGCCAGTATTCAAACATCAGTATTTTTGATGTCGAAAGCAATGAAGAGTTGCACAATATTTTACAGGGATTACCTCTCTATCCTTACATGAACATCGAAGTGATGGCACTTAATCGCCACCCTTCTTCTGTCCGTGATGATGATTCGTAATCTAAGAAAATAGTTTGAGTGTGTGGTCTGAAGCACATTCAAAAACTAAATATATTTATTCAGAAGGTAACAAGGAACGTGGCAGCAATATTCGCTAGCAAAACAAAATGCCCGCAACACTGCCACCCAAAACCGTATTGCATACTTAAGGAGTTTTAGTATGAACCGTCAACAAATTGATGCGCTTGTAAAACAAATGAATGTCGACACAGCTAAAGGCGAAGTCGATGCACGTGTTCAGCAAATTGTAGTACGCCTTCTCGGGGATTTATTTCAAGCCATCGAAGACTTAGACATCCAACCTTCAGAAGTATGGAAAGGTCTGGAATATTTCACAGATGCAGGCCAAGCAAACGAACTTGGACTTTTAGCAGCTGGCTTAGGTTTAGAGCACTATCTTGATTTACGTGCAGATGAGGCCGATGCAAAAGCTGGCGTTAGTGGTGGCACACCTCGTACCATTGAAGGCCCACTTTATGTAGCTGGCGCGCCTGAAACTGTTGGTTTTGCACGTATGGATGATGGTACAGAATCTGGCAAAATCGATACCTTAATTATTGAAGGTACGGTAACCGATACTGATGGCAATATCATTGAAAATGCTAAAGTTGAAGTATGGCATGCTAATAGTTTGGGTAACTACTCATTCTTTGATAAGTCTCAATCTGATTTCAATTTACGCCGTAGTATTTTAACTGATGCTGATGGCAAATATGTTGCATTAACCACAATGCCAGTGGGTTATGGTTGCCCGCCAGAAGGTACAACTCAGGCCCTTCTTAACAAGTTAGGCCGTCATGGTAACCGCCCATCTCACGTTCACTACTTCGTTTCTGCACCAGGTTTCCGCAAGCTTACTACTCAATTCAACATTGAGGGTGATGAGTACTTATGGGATGACTTTGCCTTCGCAACTCGTGATGGCTTAGTGGCAACAGCAGTTGATGTAACTGACCCAGCTGAAATCCAACGCCGTGGTTTAGATCACGCTTTCAAACACATCACATTTAACATCGAACTTGTTAAAGATGCCGCTGCCGCTCCGTCAACTGAAGTTGAACGTCGTCGCGCTAGTGCTTAATTGAAAGTGTATGTGAGTTAAAAGTTCGCTTTTGACTCACAAAATTTATTCCATTTATTACTACCATTAAGAATTTAAATAAATTTTTAGCGGTAGTAATAACATCACGTTACCTCATGCTCTAAGGTTTCTCACATGATTGACAAAAGTAAGTCCTCTCTAAGCGAGGTACTATCGCAGATTAAAGATGGTGCAACCATTCTGATTGGTGGTTTTGGTACCGCAGGACAACCCGCTGAACTCATTGACGGACTGATTGAACTGGGTATTAAAGACCTGACTATTGTGAGTAATAACGCCGGTAATGGCGATTACGGTCTGGCTAAACTGCTTAAAGCTGGTTCTGTTAAAAAGGTGATTTGCTCTTTCCCACGTCAGTCAGACTCTTATGTGTTTGATGAACTTTACCGTGCCGGAAAGGTCGAGCTTGAAGTGGTCCCGCAAGGTAATCTGGCGTGTCGTATTCAGGCAGCAGGTATGGGATTAGGTGCTGTGTTTACCCCAACTGGCTTTGGAACACTTTTAGCTGAAGGCAAAGAAACTCGCCAGATTGATGGTAAAGACTACGTACTTGAATATCCAATTAAGGCTGACTTTGCCTTGATTAAAGCTTACAAGGGCGATCGCTGGGGCAATCTGGTTTACCGTAAATCAGCACGTAACTTTGGTCCGATTATGGCCATGGCAGCCGATGTCACCATTGTTCAGGTTTCTGAAGTGGTTGAGCTAGGTGGATTAGATCCAGAACACATCATCACCCCAGGTATCTTTGTACAGCACGTTGTACAAGTAGCGCCAGCACAGTAAGCAATAAGGAGAAATAACATGAGCTACCAGAAACTCAGCCGTGACCAGATTGCAAAACGTGTGGCACAAGATATTCCCGATGGTGCCTATGTGAACTTGGGTATTGGTTTACCAACCAAGATCGCGAGCTACTTACCTAACGACAAAGATATTTTCCTTCATTCTGAAAATGGCCTTTTGGCTTTTGGCCCACCACCAGCTGAAGGTGAAGAAGACCCTGAACTGATTAATGCAGGTAAAGAGTTTGTGACCATGCTTGAAGGCGGCAGCTTTTTCCACCATGGCGATTCATTTGCGATGATGCGTGGTGGTCACCTTGATATTGCGGTACTTGGAGCCTTTCAGGTTGCAGCGAATGGTGACTTGGCGAACTGGCACACGGGAGCACCAGATGCGATTCCTGCGGTGGGTGGTGCGATGGATTTAGCTGTAGGTGCTAAAAAAGTATTTATCACCACCGACCATGTAACCAAACAAGGTGAACCGAAGATTGTGGCTGAGTTGGGCTATCCAGTAACTGGGAAAAACTGTGTTGACCGTATTTACACCGATCTTTGTGTGATTGATGTGACTAAAGATGGTTTAAAGGTGATTGAGAAAGTAGACGGTCTTAGCTTTGATGAGTTACAGGCTTTAACTGGTGCAATTTTGATTGATGCAACGAATTAAACTTCTAAGTTATGTAGCCGATACAGTTAATAAATAGCATCACGGCCTTGAATTACATTGATATTCAAAAGCCTTTTGTATAGGCAATACCTTACTTTTCAAAGATGAAAAGTAACAAAAATCTATGTTGAACAGAGGAGGCTTCCTTGCCTCCCTGTCCAACGGGTGACATCCATGTCACCTGTCACGATAGCAAAGTGCTATTGGATACGAGGCGGCGACATGGATGTCGCCTCGTTGCTCAGCACAACAGGGATGTTGTGTCTGAGCAACAAAGGGTTTTGTCACTTTTGCCCTGTCAAAAGTGAGGCATTGCCTATGCAAAGGAAGAATGGATAAACCCATCATTTGTGGCAATGACAGCAACAGATTTCAAAATGGAAATGTAAGAATGAAAAACGCTTATATCATCGATGCCATCCGTACCCCATTTGGCCGTTATGCCGGTGGTCTTGCACCTGTCCGTGCCGATGACCTTGGTGCGGTGCCGATTAAAGCTCTCATCCAACGCAACCCGAATGTAGATTGGGAACAGGTTGATGATGTGATCTATGGCTGTGCTAACCAAGCCGGTGAAGATAACCGTAACGTCGGTCGTATGTCAGCATTGCTTGCTGGTTTACCGTATCAAGTACCAGCAACCACTATTAACCGTTTGTGTGGTTCTTCACTCGATGCAATTGCCATTGCTGCCCGTGCCATTAAAGCAGGTGAAGCCAATCTGATCATTGCTGGTGGTGTGGAAAGCATGAGCCGTGCACCTTATGTGATGGGTAAGTCTGACAGTGCTTTTGGCCGTAGCCAGAAGATTGAAGACACCACCATGGGCTGGCGCTTCATTAACCCTAAACTTAAAGAATTGTATGGTGTAGACACCATGCCCCAGACTGCCGAAAACGTCGCTGAACAGTTCAACGTTAATCGTGCAGATCAGGACCAGTTTGCCTTGGTAAGCCAACAACGCACCGCAAGCGCGCAAGCCAAAGGCTTTTTTTCTAAAGAAATCGTGGCAGTTGAAATCCCTCAGCGTAAGGGTGATGCTGTTGTGATTGATACCGATGAACATCCACGTGCATCAACCACACTTGAAGCTTTAAGCAAACTTAAACCTGTTGTCAAAGCAGATGGTTCTGTCACTGCGGGGAATGCTTCAGGTATTAATGATGGTGCAGCAGCTCTACTGATTGCTTCTGATGAGGCAGTTCAGGCCTACAACCTCAAACCACGTGCCAAGATCATTGCTTCAACAGCAGTGGGTGTAGAACCCCGCATTATGGGCTTCGCACCAGCACCAGCGATTAAAAAATTACTTAAACAAGCCAACCTGACTTTAGATCAGATGGATGTGATTGAGCTGAATGAAGCCTTTGCTGCACAGGCTTTAGCAGTGACCCGTGATTTAGGTTTACCAGACGATAGCAACAAAGTAAATCCAAACGGTGGTGCAATTGCTTTGGGCCATCCACTTGGTGCATCAGGTGCACGGCTCGTGACCACAGCCTTAAACCAGCTTGAGCAAACAGGCGGCCGTTACGCCTTGTGTTCAATGTGTATTGGTGTAGGTCAAGGCATCGCATTGATTATTGAACGTGTTGAAGCACTTTAAGGAGAAACAAATGCCATCTTTTCAATCTGCCGATGCACAAATTAACTATCAAACCTTTGGCGAGCCATCTTCCCCTGCTCTGGTGTTTTCCAACTCTTTGGGCACCAATTATGGCATGTGGCAAAAACAGTTTAATGAGTTAAAAGATCAATTTTTTGTGATCTGCTATGACACTCGTGGTCACGGTTCATCATCTACGCCTGACGGCCCATATACTGTAGAGCAATTAGGTGAAGATGTTGTCCGTTTACTCGACCATCTAAATATTAGCAAATCTGCTTTTTGTGGTATTTCTATGGGTGGTTTAACCGGTCAATGGCTTGCGATTCACTACCCTGACCGTTTTAGTCATGTGGTTGTGGCAAATACTGCCGCTAAAATTGGACAAGAACAGGCATGGCTTGACCGTGCAAAACTAGTATGTGAACAAGGTTTAAAACCAATCGCAGCTACAGCAGCTTCGCGATGGTTTACAGATCCCTTTATCCAAAGTCATGCTTCAATCGTCAACAACCTGTGTAACGACTTAAGTGCTGGCAGCGCAATGGGTTATGCCAATTGTTGTGAGGCTTTGGCTAAAGCGGATGTCCGTGAGCAGTTAAAAGACATTAAAATTTCTGTATTAGTGATTGCTGGAACTCAAGACCCAGTAACGACTGTTGCAGATGGTCAATTTATGCAGCAACGCATTCCACAATCAAAACTTGTGGAAATAGATGCCTCTCATATTTCCAATGTAGAGCAGCCAGAAGCTTTTAATAAAATCCTAAAAGATTTTTTATTAGGTTAATTTTAATGACTAAAAAAATGGCCTTTATAGGCCATTTTTTATATCTCATATAATCTTTAGCAAATCATAATTAAACATATAGAATTCTTTTAATTTTTGATGATAGTCAGCTAGATGTAAAGAAGCTGATAAATCAATTCAATTTATCAGCTTAATGGGACTTATGCTACTCCTGCAAAATCTCGCAGCATGGTAATAAAAATATCCTTTTGTTCCTCAGAATACTTTTTAAATACCTCATTTTGGTGGCTATCAGCAATATCAAATAAATACTGCGCTGTTTGTTTACCTTTCTCGGTCAATGCATACAAATTATCGTGATCAACTAATAATCCTTCAAATTTTAGAATTTCAGCCGATCTTTCAACTTCCTGCATTGGCATAGCAATATCACGCGGTAAATCTTCCTTACTTGAAGCAGTACCGCTGGCCAAAACGAGTAAAAGACGTGATTCACTGGTACGGAACCCAGAAGCCATTTGCTTAGGAATATAGTCGGTTTGATAAGCTTTAAAAGCACGGCTCATTAAATAACATACATTATTATATAAGTGCCCATAATGTGTTTGGTCTACGCCGTTCTGTTCTGTTTGTTTAACTTGAAGGCTTGGATGTGGCATGACACAAGAATATGCACCTTGATGGTAAACCAATGGACTTCTACCTTGGTCATGGAAACGAACCACTTTACCAACAATAATCCAGTGGTCACCACCTTCGATCACTTGATAGCGTTCGCACTCAAACACCGCAGAACAATTTTCTAAAATGGGTGAGCTTCCTGCACCAAGTTGAAAATTGGTGTCTGCAAATTTATCAATATTACGTCTCGAAAACTTATTAGACAGCTCAATTTGCGTGCCTGATAAAATATTAACTGCAAAATGTGTTGCTTCTTCAAATACTGAAAAACTTGAAGATTTTTTATCAATACTCCACAAAATAAGTGGTGGGTCGAGTGACACTGAGTTAAAACTATTGGCAGTTACACCGACTTTCTCACCTTGTGCATTTTGTGCGGTAATAATAGTAACGCCTGTTGCAAAATTTCCTAATGCCCGTCGGAACTGTAGTGGATCGACCGTAAACTCATCTATTTGTTGTAATACATTCATCATCTTTCTCCTAAACCTTCTCTTACATCCATATAAATCGCGAGAGCATTAGATATCTAAAACTAGTCTCGGTGTTTTAGAGCGCGAACAACACACCAATATTTGTTCATTGCTGGCTTTTTCTTCATCAGTAAAATAAACATCTCGATGATCAGGCTCACCTTCAATCACATCGCACATGCAAGTTCCGCATACGCCTTGCTCGCAAGACATTTCAATCTCGATGCCTTCTTTAGCCAAAGCCTGCAAAATGGTTTCGCCAGCTTCGACCGTAATGATTTTTCCGCTACGCTCAGCCACCACCTCAAATGAATCTCCAGAGGTGTCAGTTTCGACTTGGAAATATTCTTTGTGGATTTGCTGCTCAGGAAAATCGTGAGTCGTGGCAAGGTTAATTACCCAGTCCATGAAACCGACAGGCCCACACGTGTAAATATGGCTTTCCGAGTCAATATCTTTAATGGCAGATTCAAAAAATGCTCTGTGGCTTGCACCTTCGGACTTAAAATGAAATGTGGTAAAAGCTGCTAACTCACCATTTTTAATTTCATCAACAAACGCACAGTTTTCAGGGCTAGCACCACAGTAGTGAAGCTCAAACGATGCACCTTCGTGTGCAAGTTGATAAGCCATCGTGATTAACGGCGTAATCCCAATTCCACCACCAATCAATACACTGTGTTTGGCGTTTAAAAGTGGAAATAAATTTTTTGGTTCACTGACCTGAATTTGCATGCCATCTTTAATTTCATCAAAAGCCGATACGGATCCACCACGTGATTCAGGGTCACGTAAAATCCCAAGGCGGAACTTACCTTCGTCATTTGGGTTTTGGCAAAGTGAATACTGGCGTACCATGCCATTTGGTAAGTGCACATCAATATGCGCACCCGCTTCAACTTTTGGCAATGTTGCAGAAGTTGCAGATTCAAATTCCATGACTGCAATATTTCCACCTTCCACATGCCGATTTTTAACGACAACATCATAAAGTGTAGTCATGATTTAACTCCCTTTTCATGGCTAAGCTATTGGCTTAACGCATGAATAAACCACCGTTAATATCCCATGTTGCACCAGTCACAAACCCCGCATTTGGACTCGCAAGCAACCCACAAGTTTCAGCAATAAAATGCATACTTCCTAAGGCTTTAACTGGAATATTCTGGATGAACTGTTCAATTTTTTCGTCAGACACTACGCTATGAACGATTGGTGATTCCATTGGACCCGGTGCAACTGCATTAACCGTTACCCCTTTTGCCGCAAACTCTTTGGCAAAAATTTTGGTTAACGTCACAATCGCACCTTTGGTTGCCGCATAGTGTGCACCTGTTGCCGTACCGCCGTTTTGTCCCGCTAAAGACGCCATATTAATGATGCGTCCATAGCCTTTTTTAGCCATATATTGACCAATAATTTGACATGATTGAAAGGTGCCGCGTTGGTTAACTTGGGTCACCCAATCAAAATCGGCTGCGGTAATTTCTAATACGGGCGTTGCTTTGGTGACGGTGGCATTGTTAATCAACACATCAAGTTTAGAAAATTTCTCTTCAATCCATTGCACGGCAGCATGAAAATCTGCTTCGACAGAAATATCTAATTTCAAGGGAAACATATTTTGTGCATATTGACTTTGCGCCTTAGCATTTTCGGCTTTTTCAAGCGTACTTGCTGACAAAATCACTTGATGGCCTTGGCTCGCAAAATATTCAGCAATGACATTGCCGAGTCCCGAAGCAGCACCTGTCACTAAAACAACCTGTTTCATGTTACTGCTCCTAAAGAATGTAGCTAATACCGGCTAAGGTATCTGTTGAGTTAACCAAATTAATGATTTTACGGTTAATCTTAAAACCTGTAGCAGCATCACGGACCAAATGATAAGTAATATCTGCGGTGTAATGCTTGAGGTTTTCTTTACGAAACTCACGTAAGTTTTGAGCACAGCGTAAAACGATTTCATTGTCTTGGTCTTGAATAACACGTACACGAGAAACACTACGCACGGTATTGGCTTTAGGTGCTGTAGAAATCGCTTCACCATTTTCAAGACGCTCTACACGTAAAGTACGCATATGATTATCGTCATAGGCATAATTTAAGTTGTTTTCGTAGTCAGTAAGATTTGGGTCAATCGGAATGATATAAACACCTTTTTCATTCCATAAATTGAGCCATTCACGATACTCACTGTGGTCTAACATATCTGCTTCAGCCCAGATGAAAGCAGTGACTTCATTTAATAATTGCAGATTCATATTCATTGCTCTCTCCTTAAGCCGTCATCATCTTTTTCCACTGCTGATATGCTGCACGCATACCTGTTTCAGCACTGACATCACTTTTTAAGCCATCTTCGGTTTTGACTTCGCCCGGTAAACCACGGTTAAGCATGATCCATAAATCATTACCCGCATTGGCGCCGTGTTGTACGCGCTCCCATGCCTCAGAGTCATCTGGCGTACCAAAACCAAATGGACCTTGGAAATGTTCATGCAAACGTAAGCGATATTGGTTGGCAATTTGCGGACCACCGTCCATGGTAATTACCGAGTGATGAATTTCTGTTTCAGCCACTGAAATTGGCTGTAATACACGGAAGAAGGCCATCGAACATGCAATATTCGGAAATAAATTTAAGTTAAAGCCAGAACCACCGACTGCACGCACAATACGGCGCACTTCTAATTCTTCATGGCCTTCATCACGCAAAGCTTGAGCCAAGTCTTCAAAACGTTCTTGTATTGGACGTTCCATGAGCTCTTCGTCTAAATCGATCAGATCAGGAATCATCACCATCACACTGTGACCATTACCTAAATCTTCAACAAAGCCCGGCTGGTTTTCGAAGTTAAAGAGTTCTTCGGTTTTTTCATCGACAGAACTTAAGAATGACTTGTGTACCAACGGGAAGTGATATGCATCGGTGGTATTTTCAAGCTGGATTTTCCAGTTACCCGGGAAACGGAAGCGGTGTTCACCCAACACTTTAATTGGATAACCCGCACCTTGTTTCATAAACAGGTCAATCCATTTTTTTGCTGGCCCAAGGAACTCTTCAAGCGGTTGAATGTCTTCTTTAAATGAAGCGAAGATCATGCCGTTATATTCTTCTACACGTAGACTCACCAACGGTAGTTCTGACTTATCTAAACAATCACCGTAGCTTTCTGGAGATGGCACACCACGTAAACTACCGTCAAGTGCATAACTCCAACCGTGGTACGGACATACAAAACTATTGGTTTTTCCTTTTTTATGCTCGCATACGGTTGCTGCACGGTGACGACAACGGTTTAAAAGTACATGGACTTTCTTTTTACGGTCACGCACCGCAACAACTGGTTGTTTACCGATATTAATGGTTTTATAGCTTCCACCTTCCGGAATTTCGCTGGCATGTGCAACCCACACCCAAGTGCTATAAAAGATTTTTTCCATTTCTTCATCAAAAATGCGTTCATCTTTATAAAGAGAAGTATGGGCACGGTCACTTTGAACCAAAGTATCGTAATCAGTGCCAATGTTATGTGTCGGGATAATACTGTTCATATCAATAGTCCTTTTAAATATGTCCTGGGTCATTCCTGGGAAGGTACCGGCAATTCGGCTTCACTGTGCCAATGCGATACGGGACGACTGAAAATATTCTGTGTTTGGAAATGTCTAATTTTCCATGTTCCATCTGCTTGCTTTTGAAACTTCACGTTGAGCTTTGCTGTAGTCAGATGACTACGGCCATCTTTAAACGTTGAAGTTTGCAACATAAGCCATGAAGCATTTGCATCATTTTGATTTACATAAATTTGTTCTGAATTTACAAAGTGTGCATTCATAACAAAGTGAGATTCTTTTTGGGTATAACTTTTAAACATGTCGTAAATCGACTGCCAAGAATCATAACGGCCAAAGGATTTGGCATATTTCTCGCCCACACCTTCCCAAATACAGTCTCGATCAAAAAGACTCATCAGCTCATCAAGGTCTGTATTTGCATTAAGCTCGTCGCAGATTTCCATATAACGGTTCAGACAATTACGAATGGCATTGTGCGCTTCTAACTGTTCTAGCCGTTCTATGATTTCTGCAATATTCACTTTGTCATTCATTGCCATCGCCTTAACGTTGGATAATTAATTCGCGTCCAACACGAGCTTCAACTTTGCAATATTTCCAAAGCTTGTATGGACCTTCACCCACCACCGTCGTTCTAAACAAATTACAAGCCGCATGTACTGTTTCAATATCCGGAACATCTGCAAGCAAGTAAGTTGTCCAAGGCCAGCCAGCACTTGGGCCAACCATGCTTTGGTCATCATCAAGATTTCCAAAAACATGTACGCCCGGTAAGTCATGAATGCCATTCCACATTTCACCAAACGCTGCCCAAACTGCTTTTGCTTCAGCAGGTTCTGCATCAAAAAAGTTTTGGTTAATACCCATGCAGAACAAAACGCGTAATGATTTTTTAGCTTCCATCTCAATATCCTTTTAAAAATTAAACTTATAAATAACCTGGGGTTGGCTTTAACCCGAAACTGATTGAGCCTGCATTTTGTAAAGTCGCATCACCCATAAAGGCATGCTGAGTCACCACGTTGGTGTCATTCACAAAACGGCTAAATGGATTGTTGGTATAAATTGCTGTCATGCCCGCGAGCATTTGCATTTTTCGGGTCACTTTGGCGCAAACTCGCGCTGCATGGGTACATGCCAGACGCATATCGCTAATTTGTTCGGCAGTCGCTTCACGCCCAGCAATAATTTCATTCCAGACAATATCCATGGTTTGATAAAACCAAGATTTTGCAGCCTGAAATTCTGCATCTGCTTGAGCGAACTCATATTGAGTCACTGGGCGGTTGGCAATTTCTGACCCGCCAGTAATGGATGCTTTACCCGGCGCCAATTTTTCAAATTCTTCTAATGCAGCAGCGGCAACTCCAATACCCACCACGGTTAATACTTGAGTCGCTAAAGAAAGTGACGGATATTTAAAAAATGGTTCACTTAGTTTTGAAGGTTCACCACGGACAAAGGTCCATTTCTTTTCGACCAATACATCTTCGACGACTAAGTCATGGCTTCCCGTACCTTTTAGGCCAACGGTGTCCCAAGTCATTTCAATTTGGGCTTTTTTTGCAGGCATCACTGCCATACGAGGTAGACCTTGCATTTCGTTGTTTTTAAGCGGTGAAATTCCCACGCCGACAATGTCAGCTCCCATGCAGCCGCTGGAAAATTTCCAACGTCCACGAACCACTACACCTTCATCGGTAATTTCAGCAGGTTGCGGCGGAAAAATACCTCCAGCAAACACCACATCTGGTCCGTTTTGGTACAATTCTTTCAGTGTTTCTTCCGGCAAACTTCCTAAATACGCAGGGCTCATACCGAAACTTGCTACCCAACCCACTGAACCATCAGCTTTAGATAAAGTCTCGATCAATTCACAAAACTGTCTTGGTGAACATTCGTCACCGCCAAAACGTTTAGGAACCAGTGCACGGTAAACACCGATTTGCTTTAGCTTTTCGATAACGTCTTGGCTCACATAAGCCTGATTATCAAATTCACCTGTACAGGCACGCTCACGAATTTCTTGGCACAAAGCATCTAAGTCAATTGCTTTATCTTGAGAAACAAACTCCATTTTAGACAACTTATTCATCATCTAACTCCTTGTAATTTATTGCATTGCATCAACACAAAATTTAGCCATAGCGCATAATTGCTCATCTTTTTGATGCTTCGATACGATCTGTAAGCCCACTGGTAAACCTTCACTGGTTTCAAGTGGCACTGAAATAGCTGGATGACCTGATAAATTAAATGGTCGAACTAAACTGGTAAGATTCAAAAAAGCGACTGTGTTTTCAGCTTCAGAAACTTTCGGTGGAATTTGTGGAAGTGTCGGTAAAACCAATGCATCATATTTTTCTAGTAAAGCATCGAGTTCTTGGATGAGCTGCTCTTTCACAGCTTCCGCTTGTTGCACTTGCTCTAAAGTGGTGTGTGCCGCTTTTAATAAACGACCATTTACATCAGAACCAATTAAGCCGGTTTGAGTTAACTCGCCGTACGCTTGCCAGTTTTCATAATTAATAATTTGCATGCCTGCGTCATAAGCTGCTTCAAAATGTTCAACTTTTTCTGAAGTGGTCTGTAAATTGGCTTTTTGAAGTGCTTGATAAATACAGTTCCAAACAACCTCATCTGCTTTTACATCCAGAACAGCAATTTTTGGAGCGCTAGTAAATTCAGTAGGTTTGAAAGTTGGATCAATAATTTGCATAGCCTTTTCAATCATCTCGATTGAATTTGCAAAAGGACCAACACAATCTAAAGAACTTGACGGCGGATATACGCCTTTTCTGCTCACTCGGCCAAAAGTTGGCTTTAATCCAAAAACTCCGCAGCACGCAGCGGGCATACGGATAGAGCCGCCCGTGTCTGTACCTAAAGTAAAGTCAGCTTGTTTAGCAGCAACTGCCGCAGCCGAACCACTCGAAGAGCCGCCTGGAATAAGTTCAGGATATTTTGGATTAACAGGTGTACCAAAAGCATGGTTAATGCCCGTAATTCCAAAAGCCAATTCGTGCAAATTTGTTTTCGCAATAATTTCACAGTCAGCTTTTAAAATGTTTTTAACCACCTCAGCATCATCGTGAGCAGGTTCAACATTTAATAAAGCTCGACTACCAGCAATAGTTTTTAGACCTTGAATATCAATTGTGTCCTTGACCATCACCTTGAGCTTGCCACTTCCTTTGTGCACGCTTTGGCTAACAATATTCATTCACTTTTCCATGTATTTTTATATCTCCATTAAAATATCGGAAAATTTAATGGAATTGTCAAGTATTTTTTATAATTTGTTCTCAAGGAAATATCCAAAATTTTGTTTATAATAGGATTACCCTTTTTTCACTAAGTTATTGCTTAGCTATGTTTGATCATTTAGAACAATTTCTTCCTAATAAAGAACCGTCGAGTATTCAAAATTTCCCTTTTTTTTGGATTTCCCAAGTCAATGGAAAATATTCACAACTCATTGAAAAATCAATAAAAAAACTAGGTATTGATAATACACGCCGTAAAATCATTTTAAGTACCAATGCCTTGGGTGAAGCCAGTATTACCGATATTGCTAATCTTTCTACCTTAAAGTTAACGACTGCAACAAAAGCCGTATATCGCTTAGTAGAAGATGGAATTGTTGAGGTCTACTCTTCTACTACCGATGAACGAATTTCGATGGTCAAATTAACTGCCAAAGGTGTCGAGCTGGTTGAACAGATTAATCAGATTAGTGTGGTCACCTTGGCAGGCATCCTGAATGCTTTTTCAGAAGATGAGCTCCATAATTTAAATCATCAGTTAAAAAAATTATTTGATCTCATGCCATCAAGTTAATTATTTGACTTGATATCGGGTTAGATACGCTCAAGAGCAGTATGAAACAGTTCTTCTTTTCTCGCTGCTCTTTATAAAACAAGTTTTAATATTAAAAAATAAATAAAAATCAGTTTCTTAATTCAATAAATTATTACTATCTGTTTACTTAACATACTTTTTAGGTATTCTAACATACTCAATAAGTAATGGAATTTTACATATAAAAAGAAAATAATAATTCCATGATATTTAGAATCCCATTAATTCCTAATCGGGTTTAGACACACTCTTCTGGTCTGTACGAGACCAAATTACTCATTTCTAGCCTATTTATTATTCTTATCTAAAAGGGGAAATATCGAAAACTTCAGAGGAATAATAAAAGTTAGATATCAATTTTTTTAAGCGTTTTATACATAAGGATTAAGTGTATGAACCAAAGTAATATCGCTGTTGAAAGGACACAAAAGAAAAGCAATGCTTATGCATGGTATGTCGTCACACTTTGTATGTTGGCATATATATTTTCATTTATTGACCGCCAAATTCTGGCGTTGATGATCGAGCCAATCAAAGCAGATCTTCAACTTTCAGATACACAATTTAGCTTGTTACATGGCCTTGCCTTCTCACTTTTTTACGCTGTAATGGGTTTACCGCTAGCCTATATTGCCGATCGTTTTTCACGACCAAAACTGATTTCAATCGGGATTATTGTTTGGAGTTTAGCAACCGCAACTTGTGGTTTAAGTAAAAACTTTATTCAACTGTTCTTGAGCCGTATGTCCGTAGGTGTGGGTGAAGCGGCTTTATCTCCAGCTGCTTATTCAATGTTTAGCGACATGTTTAGTAAGGACAAACTGGGACGTGCTGTCGGGATTTATTCAATTGGCGCTTTCTTAGGTGGTGGTATTGCCTTTTTGGTTGGCGGTTATGTGATTAACTTGCTTAAAGGCGTGACACTCATTGAAGTTCCACTATTAGGTGCACTTAAAGCATGGCAAATTGCCTTTTTTGTAGTTGGTTTACCGGGCATCATTATTGGTCTGCTATTTATTCTGACCGTTAAAGACCCTGCACGTAAAGGCCAACAGCTCAACCAAAATGGACAAGTTGATCAAGTTAAATTCTCACAATGTCTTCAGTTTATTAAAAAACATTCGAAAACATTTGTTTGTCATTATTTAGGTTTTACCTTTTATGCAATGGCGCTATACAGCCTTACCAGTTGGACACCTGCATTTTATATTCGAAAGTTTCAACTTGCACCGACTGAAACAGGTTATATGCTCGGCACGATTCTGTTAATTGCAAATACATTAGGCGTTTTTTGTGCAGGCTGGCTAAATGACTGGTTTATTAAAAAAGGTCGGCAAGATGCACCGATGTTCACAGGTGTGATTGGGATTGTTGGCCTGATTATTCCAATTTCATTTTTTACCCAAACAGATCAGCTTTGGTTGTCGGTTAGCTTATTAATTCCTGCAATGTTCTTTGCTTCTTTCCCTTTAGTGATTTCAGCAACTGCTTTGCAGATGTTAGCCCCAAACCAATTTAGAGCACGTCTTTCTGCCCTCTTTCTTTTGGTCAGTAACTTAATTGGACTCGGTATTGGTACAACATTGGTGGCAATTATCACAGATAAAGTTTTTGGTAGTCCATTAATGGTGGGTTCTTCTTTATCTATTGTGGGTGGTCTGTCGTGTGTACTGGCTTTAATTCTGCTTTTTAAAGGCTGCAAATTCTTTAGTGAAAGTATGAAGCTTGAAAAATTAAATTAATAGGTCTCACCAATTGCAAAAATGTACTCTCTAACTAAACGCTTAGAGAGTACCGAAATATTCAAAATTACGTAATGCCGAGGACTGGCATACATCTGGGAAATGGATTATGGAATTATTTCACCGTTTTAAACCACACACTTTAGCTGTTGCCACTTTATTACTGATGTGCAGCAACTCATGGGCCGCAAATCCAAATCAGCAAACTGAAGATGAATGGAAATTCACTTTAAAAAATGCTTATATCAACCGTGATTTTGATAATGATGCCTTAAAAGATACGGGCAGTTGGTCTCAAGCAGCATCATTATTTTATAAGTCGAAAATGCATGATACCCAACTAGTTATAGCAGACAAGCCGATTACGATTGGGGCTGATGCTTCTGTTCAATACGCCGTGCGTTTAAGTTCTGACAAACACGTCGCAGATACAGTTTTGCCCTTTAATAAAGAAACGCAATCTCAAGCATCAGACTATCTAAAATACGGCGCGACCTTAAAACTCGGCTATGACAAAACCCTTTTAAGTGTCGGTGAACTCTGGCTCGATTTACCTGTAACAGCTGTAGATGCTAGTCGTCAGCTACTCACTTCGTATTGGGGAACCAACTTAAAGTCACAACTTTCAGATCAGCTTTATGCCGAAATTGGCCGAGTTGAAAAAGTGTCTCCACGAAATGAAGAAGACTTTAAAAAGTTTTCATTCACGGCAAATGGAATCACAAAAGAGTCGGATGGTCTTAACTACATTGACCTGCGCTATCAATTCACGCCGTCTTTAAAGGGTGAATATTATTTTGGTAATTTAGAAGATTTGTATAACAAGCATTATGTTGGGCTTGAACATACTTGGAAACAGCCAACTTTCGCTCTTACGTCTAAGTTTAAGTACTTTAATGCAAAAGATGATGGCAATACTTTTGATATTGATGCGCAGAACATTGGATTACTTGAAACCGTTAAAGTAAAAAACCATACCTTTGGTTTGGGTTACCAACAAATTATCGGTGAATCGGCTTACCCATTACCAGATGGCTTCTTACCAGAAACTTATTTCATTAACTGGAATGCTACGGGCTTCTTTAAAGAAGATGAAAAGTCTTACCATGTGATGTATGGCTACGATTTTAAAGATTATGTACCCGGTTTAAATGCGATGGTGAAATATGTTTACGGTCATGACTTTAAAGCAGCAAATGGTGAAAAGAACCATGAAACCGAGTCGAATGTGATTTTAAACTATGCATTTCAACAGCCGTTCTTAAAAGGCGTTGCCCTGCAATATATTCGTATTGATTACAACGTAAAACACGGCAATGACTTTGGTGAAGATCGTTTATTCGTCAATTACACCAAAAAGTTTTAATTAAAAAATCCCCCTAAAATTTAGGGGGATTTTTTATCCTAGTTTATTGACCAATCTTAAAGGCAAAACCTTCATGGCAATACTCATGGGTAACCATGGCCACTGCGGCACATAAGCCTTTACAGGTTGTTTTTCGATAGCTTTGACCAAAGCTTTACATCCTGTTTTGGCATCTACCTCAAAAGGTAAATGTTTAGCACCCTCATTTATTTCAGTACGAATGTAACCCGGGAAAATGGTTGAGACTTTAATTGGGGTATCTAATAATTCAGCACGAATACCTTCAGCCAAGTGAGCGACCGCGGCTTTACTTGCAGCATAAGTCGATAAATGTTTTGGTAATCCGCGCATAGCACTCATAGATGACATCACCACCAAATGACCGGCGTTTTGCTCTCTAAAAATTTCAATTGCTGCCTCACACTGCGCTAAAGCAGAAATAAAGTTTGTTTCAGCTGTGGCTCTGTTAATTTCAAAATTACCTTTACCAATACGACGGCCATTTCCGACTCCGGCATTTACAATAATTCGGTCTAAATAGCCAAATTGTTGTTTAAAGGCGCGAAATACTTCAAAAACCTGATCGTAATTGGTGACGTCCAGACTTTTTGCAATTACTTTAATACCGTACTCATTTTCAAGTTCAGTTTTTAGATCTTCCAATCTGTCTAAACGGCGTGCACAAATCGCTAAGTTATAGCCTTTGGCTGCAAATTCATGCGCCATACCCGCGCCTAATCCAGAACTTGCGCCTGTAATTAAAATTGTCTTCGCCATGCTTTTATCCTTATTTTAAATCCATGTCAGTAAATCTGGACGCTCAGCTTTTATAAAATGATGTTCATTTAAACTTAAAACCTGAGCTTCATTTCCCACCAAACGCAAAGTCGTAAGGCTTGTATTCGCAATTGCCCAATTTAAGGCAAAAGTTCGATTAGGACTGAGTTCAAGCAATTTTCCAATTGCTACAGAAATTACACCACCAGAGGTAAAAACGACTGCATAGCGAGGTTTGGTTTTTGCTAACTCATCACAAAGTTGCTGCAATGCTGTTTCGACTCTTTCTTTAAAATGTGGCCAAGACTCATCATATTCATGATGAAAATCGCCATCGGTCCATCGTCCAATTGCGCCTTCAAATATTTTGGCAAGATATGCACGTGGGTTCTGTTCTTGTGCTACATCAGCTTTTAAAAGTTCAGGCTGTTCAAAACGCGGTTCATAACGGGCAAAAACTTGTTGGTGGTTAAACTCATTCCATAAATTATTATGATGAATTATCGCATCTGGAAAGCATTCATCAAGTGCGAGCTTTGCAGTCTGCTCATGACGCTGCATAGTTCCTGCAACCACATAAGGTTGTTCTTTCAATATTTGCTTAAAATAACGACCTAACAAAGTCGCCTGAGCCTCACCATTTTCAGACAGCTCATCATAGTTACTTTTACCAAACGAGGCCTGTCCGTGTCTTACCAGATAAATTGTGGTCATCTTCTTAAAATACCCTGTATTTTCTGTAGAGATTGCTGAGCAAATTCAGATTTTTGCAATTTTTGCTGTGCGATAAGTTTTAAAGCTCGGATATGTAGCGCATGAATCACTATCCAGAAATCTTTAAATGCAGGATTTCGGGTTTGTTTATGGTAATAACGGTAATAGATTTGCTGAGCAATCACTGCTAAACGAAATACACCAAAGACTTCATAAAAAGCCCAGTTTTCTGGCTCTAATCCTGTTTTTTGCAAATAATAGTCAACGACTTCTTTTCGAGAAAACATTCCCTTTAAGTGAGTCGGCTGACGGCGTGTTGATCTAAAAATCATGTTATCCGTAGGCTCAACCCAATAGGCCAAAGCGCTACCTAAATCCATTAATGGATCACCCAAGGTCGCCATTTCCCAATCAAGCACGCCAATCACTTCTGTTGGATGTTCTGGATCTAAAATCACATTATCAAAACGCCAATCATTGTGAATAATACAAGTCGTAGAATCTTGAGGGATATTATCGTTTAGCCATTTTCGGACATATTTAAAAGAAGGAACGTTGATTGTGCGGACTTTTTCATAACGCTTATCCCAACCCTCAACTTGTCTACGACAATAGCCAGTACCTTTGCCTAGTTCAGCTAAAGGTGTGTTCTCATAATGAACTTGATGTAGCTCAATCAGCTTATCAATAACATTCACACAAAGTTGATGAACATCTTCTTCATTAAAACCAAGCTCAGGCGGTAATTTTGCACGAGGAATAATGCCTTCAATGCGTTCCATGACATAAAAATCACAGCCAATGACCGATTCATCCTGACAAAGTGTCACCATTTTAGGAAGCACCGGATAATAAGGCGCAAGATTTTTCTGCACCATATATTCACGGGCCATATCGTGGGCCGACTTCGCTTTTGTTCCTTTTGGAGGACGACGTAAAATTAAATCGGTATTTTCATACTTTAAACGGTAAGTCCAATTCGACGCCCCACCTGTATATTGAGTAACGACTGCTGGACCAATCAAATCAACATCTTGTTTTTTTAACCAGTTTTCAACTGACTCAATATCCAGCTCTTCACCTTCACGTACTTCACCGCCTATATCAATTACCGACATCTTTATTTCCTTAAACTTATACTTTCTTATGACGACCGAAATAACCACGTTTGGCCAACTCTAATTTGGCAATCATGCCTTTATGTACTTCATCTGGACCATCAGCTAAACGTAAACTGCGTGCTTGAGCAAAGAAACCCGTTAATGGTGTATCTCTCGAAAGGCCCGCACCGCCATGTAGCTGAATCGCCATGTCGACTACTTTTTCTAAAACACTCGGAGCCACTACTTTAATTGCAGATATTTCTGTTAAAGCGGCCATATTTCCTAAAGTATCCATTTTATAAGCAGCATACAAGGTTAAAAGTCTAGCTTGATCTATGGCTACTCGCGCATCGGCTACACGTTCAAGGTTTCCACCGAGTTTTAAAATTTCTTTGCCAAACGCCGTTCTAGACATGCCTCTATCAATCATCAATTCTAGAGCTTTTTCTGCAGCTCCAATACAGCGCATGCAATGATGAATACGCCCTGGCCCTAAACGCCCTTGTGCAATTTCAAAACCTTGGCCCGCACCACCAATAAAGTTTTCAAGAGGCACTCGAACATTATTAAAGTGAACCTCACCGTGTCCATGTGGCGCATCGTAGTCGCCAAACACAGGTAACATCCGTTGAATTTCGACACCCGCCGTATCAATCGGTACTAAAACCATAGAGTGTTGATGATGGCGGTCTTTGGTTTCATCTGGAGTATGTGCCATAAAAATAATGACTTTAGCATTTGGGTCACCTAAGCCTGATGACCACCACTTTTTGCCATTTAAAACAATTTCATTCCCGTCTATGAGTGCAGTTGCTTGCATGTTCGTTGCATCGCTTGATGCAACCTCGGGTTCAGTCATACAAAAAACCGAGCGAATTTTTCCGTCCAATAAAGGTTCTAACCATTGTTGTTTTTGCTGTTCACTACCATAGCGCCATAACAATTCCATATTTCCTGTGTCTGGTGCATTACAGTTAAAAACGGTAGGTGCCAATAAGCTACGGCCAGTTAATTCAGCTATGTGCGCATATTCTTGAACACTTAGCCCAGCACCTAACTTGTCATCGGGCAAAAACATATTCCAAAGACCTGCCTGTTTGGCTTTATATTTTAGAGTTTCTAAAAGCTCAGGCCATTGCCATTTTTTCCAGTTTCCATCTGGATTTAACTCGTGAACTTCTTCCCAAAATTTTGCTTCGACAGGTTCTATTTCTTCTAAAATAAATTTTCTTGTTCGCTCAACCAAATCTTGAGCTTTCTTTGAGAGTTCAAACATTCTTTTTCCTTTACATCATTATCTGGTCTTTACATCAACATAACTTGAAACTTAATATGAATGAAATGATTTTATTAAATAACACCTCATGAATAATATTCATAACCTATATGGCCTAGACTTAAGTTTTTTTCATCGAATTGATATCAACTTATATCCGCTATTTATCGCGATTTATGAGCAAAAAAGTATTTCAAACGCGGCAAGTAGTCTCAATATTACACAGTCAGCAGCAAGTCATGCTTTACAACGATTACGCCAGCAACTTGAAGATGATGTATTTATACGAGTAGGTAATAAAATGTCTGCAACGCCTTTTGCAGAACAGATTTATCCAACTGTTAAGCAAGCACTTTTAACGATTCAAAATATTAGCCAGCAAAAACATGTTTTTGATCCAACCAGTTTAAAAAACCTAAAAATCGCCGTTCATGATGAAATTGAGCCGATTATTCTTCCAAGGCTTGCTCAACATTTTCAAAATCTTAATTTAGATTTACAGTTTGTCAGTATGAAGCTAGATCGAAAACATATTATGGCGGACTTAGCGACGCAGCAGCTCGATTTCGTGATTGACCTAGAACAATACTTATCTCCAAAAATTACCTTTGATCATTTGGTAACAGATGAATTCGTCATTTGCAGTCAACTTAAAGAAGTTGATTTATCTCGTTATATTAATGGACGACACATTGGTGTTTCATCACGCCGTACGGGTGCCTTACTTGAAGATATTTATTTAAACCAACATCAAAAAATTTCAAGAAATGTATTTATGCGCTGTCAAAACTACTCAACGGCGTTACAAGTTCTGGCGGCTCAAGCCAACGCAATATTGACCATGCCTCGTATGATTTTGCAGCATTTATCTTATAGTCCTGAAATTTGCTTACATTCTCTGCCTTTTGAGATAACCAATATTAAAATGGGTATGTTTTGGCACGAAGATTTAAGGGATAATTTAAGACATCAATTTTTGCGACATGAAATTATTAAACTTTTTCAGTAAAGCAAATTGATCTACTAAGCTTCTATCGTACAAGGACCAGTAATGAGTAAAGATGAACGGATAATCCAGAATCAGGACAACAAAAAAACGATTCGTCATGAAGATTACATTGCTGGCATCGGTAAAGGCATGGCGATTTTAGATAGCTTTAGCAGTAATCAACATCGTTTAAACATTTCTATGGCGGCTGAAAAAACCGGACTTACTCGAGCGGCAGCAAGACGTCATTTATTAACTTTAGAATATTTAGGTTATCTTGAGTCAGATGGCCACTATTACTATTTAACCCCAAAAGTTCTTAAATTTTCAGGAGCTTATTTAGGTGCAGCTCAGCTTCCAAAAGTCTCTCAGCCTTTATTAAATCTGTTAACTAACCAAACCTCTCTCATTTATTCAGTGATGGTACTTGATGGTTATGAAGCCATTACCATTGCCCGTAGTGCTGCCCACCAACAAACTGACCGTGTAAATCCATACGGCTTACATTTGGGTAACCGCTTACCGGCTCATGCGACATCTGCGGGAAAAATTTTACTGGCACATTTAAGCCAACAAGAACAATTAGATTGGCTCCAAAAATATCCTCTCCAGCGGTTAACTAAATATACGCATATCGAAAATGATAAATTTTTAGAGTTACTCAACGAAATTAGAGAACAAGATTGGTGTTATTCACGTGAAGAACACGAATTAGGCGTTCATGCACTCGCTGTACCCATTTATGGCCAAGACTTTAAAGTCGTTGCAGCTTTAAATATTGTCTCTCCTACCATGAAAACAACTGAAGAATATTTAATTCAACACATTTTGCCTTTATTGCAAGAGACTTCGCGGGATTTAAGGCAAGTTCTTTAAATCTTGCTTAGGCTATTTAAAGAATAAAAACGATCCAACATAAATGCTTAGGCTATTTCTAGAAGTAGTTGAAAGGAATTTTCAAATAACGAATGCCGTTTGATTCTGGTTCCGGAAAGTTTCCACCGTTCATATTAATTTGAATTGAAGGCAGAATTAATTTTGGCATTGCCAAAGTTGCATCTCGTTCTTGGCGCATTTTTATGAATGATTCTTTGGAAACGCGTCGATTTAAATGAATATTGCTTTGCTTTTGGGTTCTAATATCTGTTTGACAGATATATTCATCACGACCTTCGGGCTTATAGTCATGGCATAAAAACATGCGTATGTTGTCAGGAAGTGTATAAAGCTTTTGTACCGAATCATAAAGTGCAGCCGCACTTCCTTTAGGAAAATCGCATCTCGCTGAGCCATAATCGGGCATAAATAAAGTATCACCTACAAAAACAGCATCGGCAATCACATAGCTCAAGCAAGCGGGTGTATGCCCTGGTGTAGGAATGTTATAGGCTTCTATATCCCCTATTTTGAAATGTTCATGATCTTCAAATAAATAATCAAAAGGTTGATTTTCATTAAATTTCTTAAAATCAAAATTATAAATAGCTGAAAATGTTTCTTGTACGATTGAAATCTTTTGACTAATTGCAATGTCACCGCCCAATTTAGATTTTAAATATTGGGCAGCAGTCATATGGTCAGCGTGGACGTGGGTTTCTAAAATCCATTGTACTTTAAAGTTTTGAGCCAAGACATAATCGACAATCAGATCAGCATTGGTTGTTTTTGTAATTGCTGAAGCTGCGTCGTAGTCAAGCACACTATCAATAATAGCGCATTGATGAGTCGCTAAATCCGTAACAACATAGCTAAAAGTATTGGTGTTTTCATCAAAAAAATCTTTTACTAGAGGTTGTTGCATTGATTTAATTTCCTTTATTTAAGACTCTGTAAATAAACATTCCTAATAACATTGCCACAATAAAATAGAGCGCTTCAAAATGTCCTAATCCAATCAGTGTTAAAGCGGGCGCTGGACATATCCCTGCTATTCCCCAGCCTATACCGAAAATAAAAGCACCAACAATTAATCTTTGGTCAATCTGTGTATTCATTGGTAATTGAATTTTCTCATTAAAAAGCGTTTTAGGACTTTTTATAGCCTTTTGAAATGGAATAAATGCCATAGCAATCGCGCCTAACATCACAAACATTAAGCTGATATCCCACTGCCCAAAGATATCTAAAAAACCTAATACCTTTTCAGGATTAGACATACCCGAAATCATTAAGCCTAATGAAAACAAACTACCAAATATAAAAGCAAAAATGTTTTTCATAGGATTACCCCAACACATGACGAATGATATAAACGGTTAACATGCCAGCAAACATAAAAACTGCTGTCGCTATCATTGAGCGTTTTGATAGCCTGCTCATACCACAAATGCCATGGCCGCTTGTACATCCAGAGCCTAGCCGTGTTCCAAAGCCAACAAGTACACCAGCTAAAACAAGTGCAAATGTATTGGCTTTAATTTCAATTTCAGGCTGATAAAAATAGCCATAAATGAAAGGCGTAATCACGAGTCCTGCAATAAACCAGAATGCAGAACTTTTAAAAGTCTCTTTGGTTGGATTAATGATTTGAGCAAGCAATCCACTAATTCCAGCGATGCGACCATTTATATATAAATATCCAACTGTTGCGATGCCGAGTAATAAACCACCAAAAAAGGCATAGACAATATTTGACATATCACCACTCTTAACAATATATGTTTTTATAATCTGTATTATACGCTGATTCTTTTAGTAATACTTAATATAAAACTTTTGAGTTTATAATTCTTCTTAACAAGAAAAAGCCCCAAGGTTTTGGGGCTTTTGTCATTAAATTAGATCTTTAATGCCTAATTGTTCAGGCAGTTTTTCCATGACTTTATTCAATCTATTATTTGCAGGAGACATACAACCTGTGTAATGGCTTAATTTCGTTTCTGTACCATTTGGTTGAATCCATGAAATGTAATAGCTAGACATATCAGTTGCCGTTTGCTGACAACCCGCAGTTTTAGATTGTGTACCTGTTTCAGGACGATAAGCTTTTAGATCATCTGCAAGTTTTTTATAATCTTTTACGCTACCTTGAATTTCTTTAACACCGATAGCTTTAGTGTATTGCTTGCCTTCAAAACGAATTAAACCCGTAGGTGTTACTTCTACAGAATAGATTGGGCATGCGCCAAAGCATGGACTAGAAGCATAACGAATAGTTTCTTGTGTATTCGGCGCTTGCTGAACAGATGCACAACCCATCAAAGCTAAACCAGATAAAGTTGCAAGAACCAAAGATCTCATCGTATCACCTATTATTATCAAGTGGCTTTAATTTATCAAATCATACACTTCTTGTCATTAAAGACTATTTTTTGTGATTGTTTTCATTAATTCATACGTCTTAATGCTTAGGCTATTTTTACAGTAATTAAATATTATGATCTAAAGCGCATAAAAAAAGGCCCATCTTGCGATGAGCCTTAAGCCAATAAAAGCTTAAATTCCTGAAATACAAATTATTACTGGGTAGTAATAACCTGCGATGACCATTCTAACGTAATGCTATAAATTATATAAATATAATATAAATATATATTTACGCTTGTTTTTGCAGCAAAAAAATCCGACTTTTAAGGATGAAAAAGACGATAATGTTTATTTCTAATTAAAATTCACAACTTTAAGTTAAACAAAACTTAATAAACAAATAGGTTTTATTTATAGGTAAAACATTGTGAAAAATGTCTAATCGTTCGACTACATCTAGTGTTCAAGTGTTATCAATCTTAGGAATATTTTAGGTTTTGCAATAAGTTAAAGCACTTTTTTACTATTTGGTAAAGCTATCTAGTTAAAATAATAGAATTTACTATCAGACTTTAATACAAAAAAAATATTAAAGTTAAAGGCAAAAGAGAATTGCTCCCTTTTGCCTTATTTAATTATTTTTCTAAGCTATAAGCGACTACATAATCACCATGATCAGGTGACTGGCGAGCTCCGCCTGCCGTAACAACTACGTATTGCTTACCTGTTTTTGGTGAAACATAGCTTATTGGAGTTCCTTGGCTACCTACTGGCATGCGTGATTTCCACAGTTCTTTACCTGTAGATGAATCAAATGCACGTAAGTAGTAATCTTGTGTTGCTGCAAAGAAAACCAAACCGCCTTGTGTTGCCATTGGTCCACCAATTGTTGGCATACCGATTGGTGCTTTTAAGCCCATTTTGATACCCATAGGTCCTGTGTCTTCAACCGTACCCAGTGGGACTTGCCATGCGACTTGACGAGTTTTCATGTCAATTGCAGTCATGGTACCAAATGGTGGTTTCTGACAAGGAATACTTAAGGCAGACATAAAGCGGTTTTTATTCACTTTATATGGTGTACCTTTCATTGGTACAGCACCCATACCCGTATTTACTTTTTCTCCGCCACTGGCCTGAATCTTAAGATCTTCAGGAGTCTGTTCCATGAGTTGAACCCATAAGCCAAGGCGCATATCGTTCACGAACATATAACGATGAGTCGGATCAAAAGCAATACTACCCCAGTTCATGCCACCCAAAGAACCTGGGAAGCTTAATGAAACGTCAGTACCCGGTGCAGTAAATAGACCTTCGTAACGCATTGACTTGAAGTTAATACGGCACATGAGCTGATCAAACGGCGTTGCACCCCACATATCTGATTCAGTTAAAGTCTGATTACCAATTTGAGGCATTTCAACTGAACGTGGTTGAGTTGCACTGTATTGCTCACCCGGAATATTGGCAGGCTTAACTGGCTGTTCAATCACTTTAGTCAGTGGTTTACCAGTTACACGGTCAAGCACAAAGAATTGACCTGATTTGGTTCCAATCACAACAGCAGGTTTAGTCGTACCATCTTTTAATGGGAAGTCGACTAGACTTGGTTGCATTGGTAAGTCGAAGTCCCATAAATCGTTATGAACAGTTTGATATACCCACTTTTCTTTACCTGTTGTCGCATCAAGTGCCAAAACAGAAGTATTGTATTTATGATCTAACGGATTACGGTTACCCCCCCAAATGTCGACAGATGAGCTACCCATAGGTAAGAACACCGTATTCATTTGCGGGTCATATGACATTGCAGCCCAAGAGTTTGCCGAACTACGTTTATAAGTTTCACCCGGTTTTAGAACATAGTTAGGATCTGGATTACGTGCGTCAAATGCCCAGCGAAGTTTACCAGTAATGACGTCGTAACCACGGATAACACCACCCGGCATATCTGCTGCTACGTTATCGGCAATACGGCTACCCACTACAATGGTTGTTCCAGCAATAGTCGGTGCAGAAGTTACTTCAAAACGCGGAGCTTTGGTTCCAGCTCCCATACCTTCTAACAGATCAACTGTTCCATTTACACCAAAATCAGCACAGCGCTGACCGTTATCCGCATTGACTGCAATTAAACGACCATCAGGTGTATTTGTATATAAACGGCGCGGACAAGCCGTATTTGCTGCAACTGTGGTTACTGCATTTGCACCAGCCAAAGTTGGTTGTACAAGTGGTTTAGTCGAATCAAAGTATGCGACCCCACGGCAACGCTCCCAAGCATCGGCTTTAGAGTTCACTTCAGCTTTCCAGAGTTGTTTACCCGAGTCAGCATCTATCGCAAAAATGTTGTTATGTGGCGTACATAAAAAAACTTTATTTCCAACTTGTAGCGGGGTCATTTGGTCTTCAGCACCATTACCACTACCCGTTGTAAAATCACCTGTTCTAAAACGCCAAGCTTCTTTTAGTTTATGAACGTTATCTCGGTTAATTTGATCGAGAGCAACAAAGCGACTACCACCTGCATCATTTCCATAATTTTCCCAATTCACCTGTTTTTTAGCAGGGTCAACTGGTACTAAGGGTAGCTTTTCACCTGAACTTGCTACTGTTGGATGCGGTTGGAACATTTGATAGAACGCAATCAACATACCGACTACAACTAATCCACCCACTGCATAGGATGAAGATGCCAAGCTACTTTGAAATTGGTAACGTCGAATTGAAGGCAAGGTAAATAACAATGCGGCAAAAAGACCAGCAGGAAACATTAACCGCGAAAATAACGGCCAAAATTCCCAGCCTGCATCAACAAATGACCAAATTACGGTGCCAACAAAAACAGCCGCAAAAATCCAGACACCAAGTGCCTTTTTACGAAAAATACTAAATGCAGAAATGGTGATCAACAGTCCTGCGACTAGGAAATACCAAGATCCACCTAATGAAACTAGCTTGCCACCGCCTACGATGTAAAAAACACCAGTAGCCAATAAAACTAGGCCTAATAGAAAACACCATATTTTGAATAAGATATGAAACTTAGAATCTGACTCAGACATAGATCCTACTCCACATATACTGAACACAATAGTTCAAGCATTTGGGCCAGTTAAACTATGTCTAACCAGCCATCAACATTGTTAAAAATTGACTTTCACGCTTAAGCCCGCCACCCAAGCATCATCGATTGCTTTTACACCAGCAGGTTGATGGATATATTGAATGTTTGGACGTAACATAACGGCCGGAGACCATTGATAGGTATAATTCAACTCAACATTTAGTTCATCGTCTTGGATTGGAATATAGTCAGATGCAATCGCATCATAGCTATAATATCCACGACTTTCGTTCGTCGCGATCTGCTTATCTTTAGCACGATCATTGACCACATAATTGGCAATACCAAAACCAATCGAATCATTTGGACGGCTATCAAATGGCCCTTTATACCAAAGAGCGATTTGTTGTGTACTTTGAACAAAAGTCGTTGCTTTATCATTTACAACACCGTTCAAACTTACATATAAACCGCGTTTCGGATCTTCACCTTTATGGGTAAGTTGTTGCTGAGCATTAACCCAGAAACTTTGTTTTCCGTCATGAACCTTACCCGCGGTTTTAATATCATTCGCTTCTGCAGTTGAGTACAGCGCACCTACTCTATATTCACCCGGTAAACCATTAAAAGCAGCAAGTTTTGGTTTCCATGCGAGCTCAACTGGTATGGTTGCGCCCTTTACGTTGTTCATATCCAGATTAAAACCATCACTATTTGATTCGGTTTTAATGTTGTCTGGATTTACTTCATAAACACCGACACCCAAAGTCCACTCAGGCGCAAACTGATATTTAACGTTTGCTGCCCAAACACCGACTGGTGAGTTGTACCATATTGAACCAATTGATTTTCCTAGCTGCCCACCGCAAAGCAATAAGTTCTGAAACTCACATTGAGAACCATTAAAGTCTTCTGACATGCCCATACGGCCAACTTTGACCTGTACGGTATTATCAACAAAGCCTTTCTTTACCCATGCTTGAGACAGACGCCAGATTTTACCGCGGCCATAAATCTCTTGAGCATTACCTAATTGGCTAGAACGCGGGTCTTTAATACGCTCCAAAGTAAGCGCATTTCCGTCACGTTTAGTCACGACTAAACTGGCTGTTGTATCTTTCCACCCAGCAATCTTTTCTAAATCGAAGTTTGCACCTAAGGAAAGCTGAGCGGCATTTTCAAAAGTATTGCTGTCGTTGTAACCACCATCTAAATTTGTGGCACTTTGGCTCATAATAGAAGCTGTAAATTTATAGCCCTGTTGTTCTAGCTGCTGGCGTTCACCATTCCAGTCGCCTAGCAACCATTGACGATCTTGTGACCAAGGCTCATTAGCAAGCGCAAGTTGACTGCCTAATACAGCGATTGTTAACACACTCAGTTTCATTATATTTGGCATTTCAAGTCCCTTTTATCATTTCTATATTTCTATGCTGCGCCTCGGTTTGAGGCGCTTCCCTTATTGTTATTATTTAGTTTGTACGGCCGAACTAAGTTCAGACGTCGCTCCAAAACGATCAGTTACATTCGCTGTAATTGAAGCAACTTTGAGAGTTGGCTTCCAATTCGCTTTTGCATTGCCTTCGACATCTGTAGCAACGGTAACCGCTCCTAGATATTGCTCAGCTTCTTTTGATGCTGCATTTTGATTTCCAAAGAACTCAACTTGATAGCGTTGGTTTGGTAAACCATTAATTTCTACAGCAACTGAACCTTTATTAGCAGTTAACTTAGGTGCTTTAATGCCCTGATTCGGCTGAGCATTACAGTTTTGTTGATTTGGCTGAGTACATGTTTTTTGTTGCTTAGATGGATCAACAACTACGCCACCACCACGAGAACCGACAAAACCCTCGTGTTCAAGTGCAGGTACACCAAATACAATCGCACCTAAACGCTGATTTGGTACACATGAACCACCTGCTTCACAGCGTTTAATATCTTTACCATTGTCCCAAATCAGGTTTTTAGTCAATGTAATTTTTGCATTTGCATCTTTTTCCGAACGAATAGCAACACCAATACGGTTACCATGCACTCTATTGCTGTCAAGAATGTTGCCATCACCTGTCATATTGAAACCAATCGAGTTATTGGTCATTTCGTTGTAGGCGATATAGTTACGCTTGCCCCAGTTAATCTGTAAACCATCCGAGTAGTTTTCGAATTTATTACCGACTACGGCATTGTCATTACCCCACAAAATTTCAATTCCTTGTGATGGCTCTGGGTTTGCTTTCGTTGAAACAAAATGGTTATTCGCAATTAAGTTAAACGCAGCGCCACGTGTCAGTTCTAAACCATCACCATTGTCTTGGAAGATATTGTCTAAAACTTTGTTGTTATTGGTCGTTGTTGCAGTTGGGTTACCTTGCCCATCATCACCAGTAAGCATGACACCTGCACCACCATAATTATTACTAATACGGTTATGTTGAATAAGGTTATTGCTTGAACGGTTAACCAAAACACCAATACAGAAACGATGAATGTCTAGACCTTTTAAAGTGACATTGTTGACGTCACGTAGTACCAATCCCGGTAAAGTCATGGTACGGACATTTGTTCCGTATTGTTCAGGGTTTGCACCAGGACAAGCTTTTGCACCTTCGCCTTTAATGTAATTTGATCCATCAATTGCGATGTATTCACCAGTTTTATCCCACTCTGTACCAATAATTTTGACAGGTGCTTTAATTTCAGGAAGTGCGCTATTTAATTTAATCGCATAAGGTGCTTTACCTACAGCCTGAATCAAGATCTCGCTCGCTTCGCTTGAATTTGCATTGGCTTGTTCAATTGCCCAGCGTAAAGAGCCTTTATTGCTATCGTCTTGATAACGGTCAACAACATAAGTTTGTGCCGCAGTTATTCCTGAAACCATCAAACCTAATGCAAGAGTAGTTAAACGTAATGTATTCATTTCATCATATCCTTATGATTTATGGGTTTGTTGGCTGAACGGTTTTTAAAATCTGTTTGAGCTTAGTCACATCAATTTGACCTGGTGCAGAAGCCTCACCAATCATGCCAAAGCTATAACTTCCACCCATATTGGCAGTCGCAACACGAGAAATCGTACCAAGTTGTCCCATCGACATCGTTAACAATGGTTTAGTGGTTTGCTGGCTTACTTTTAAAGTTGCGTTCATTAAAGTGAAAACGTCTTGTTTAGATTTTGGCATTACGGCAATTTTTAGAATATCTGCCCCCATTTGATCTTGTTTTAACAAGCGTTTTTCAATTTCATCTTGGCTTGGCGTTTTTTGGAAGTCATGATTAGACATCACAATCAACACTTTCTTTTGATGTGCTTTTTGAACAATTTCTGAAACTACTTTTTGATCACGGAACATTTCAACATCTAACCAATCCATGAACGGATTTTTTAAATAGGCCTGATAAGTCTTGCCATAATCCACATCGCTAATTTCAAGCTGACCACCTTCGTTTTTGGTACGAATTGTGGCAATCATTGGTTTATTGCCTAATATCTTTTTCAATTCATGCCCCAAAGCAATCACTTGTTTTGTATCACTCGCAAAACTGAGTAAATCGATACGAAACTCTGCCAAATCAGCATCTGCTGTATTTGCAATGACTTGTGCTTGCGCTAAAGCTTGTTTTTTGGTTTTTGCTGTAATTGGAACAATTGTTTTAACTGCTGTAGTCGCAGGTTGTGTTTGAGTAGCTAAAGCAACAGGTTCAGCATTTACCTGTGCTGTAAAAAAAGGGAGTGCAAGCAAACTTAAGCTTAATAATGTTTTCATTTTCATCTCTTTCATACCATCCTTTAAAAAGGCTACACGCATCCATGGACAATCATGTGTAGCCTTAGGTGTTTCTTAAATATCAAAAAATACTGTTTCGTTATCGCCTTGAATACGAATATCAAAGCGGTAAACAATTTCACCATTTTCTTCAAAACGTTTTGCAATAAGCGTTTGGCGACGCGGTGCCCACTCAATGCTATTTAAAATTGGGTCATTGCCATTTGCTTCGGCTTCATCTTCAAAATAAACACGTGTATGAAGACCTAAGTTAATACCGCGAGCGAAAATGACTAATGCAATATGCGGTGCTTGAGTTGAACCTTTACGGCCTGCTGAAGCACCTGGCTTAATTGTATTAAAGCTCCAGATACCTGTTTCAAAGTCAGCACCAGTACGGCCCCAACCCTGAAATGCAGGATCAGCTTTTTGCTCACGCGTATCTGCCTGACTTGGGTAAATACCATTTGCATCAGCTTGCCAAATTTCGATCAGCACGTCACGCAACGGTAAACCTAATCCGTCAAATACCTGACCTTCAAGACGAATACGCTCGCCTTTTGTTTGGTCTTGTACTAACTGGTTATTAAAGTTGTTTTCAAACACTTCAATATTTGCTTGTTGTGGCAACAAACCAATGTGAACGTAAGGACCACCTGTTTGAGATGGAGTTTCTTTTAATTCCTGAAAATTCCAGTTATTCATGCTCGTGCTCCCGATTAAGTCAAATCATTTTCGAAGTAAGTCGCTCGACGTCCACGTAAAGTGATGTCAAAACGGTAACAACGGCTATCAGCTTCGATAAAGTTGTTTTTATCTTCTAGTGCAATCAATGCACGACGTTGATCTTCAGAAGGAATCGTTTTTAAAATCGGGCAAGTGTCAATTAATGTATCGCCTTCAAAATAAAACTGCGAAATTAGGCGCTGAGCCCAACCATCAGCAATTAAAGAGAAATGGATATGAGCTGGACGCCATTCATTGATACGGTTACGCCACGGATATGGACCTGGTTTAATGGTACGGAAAATATAAAAACCATTTTCGTCAGTTAATGTACGGCCACAACCACCGAAGTTAGGGTCCATTGCACCAATAAACTTATCGTTTGGATGGCGATAACGACCAGAAGCATTGGCTTGCCATACTTCTAAAAGTGCATTTTTTACAGGACGACCAAACTGGTCACGGACATAACCATGAACAATGACACGCTCACCAATTGGTAAACCATCTTTGGCATAGTTCAAAATCAAATCGTTATCTTTTGGGCCAAACAAATTTGAAGAAAAATGCGGTGAAGTAACTTCAGTTAAAGTCTCATTAATAGAAATCAATGCATTTTTTGGCGAACGTAAAACACTTGTCTTATAACCTTCTGCATATGCAGGTGGATGGTCTTCTGTATTACGTTGGGCGTAAGCACCCCAGCTATGTTGTGACATCTTTATCTCCTTAATCCTGTTCTTTTGCTGCAACTGAGTTGACTTCTATTCCCAACTCTTTAAAGACTTCTTCGGCCATATGCATTGCAGCATTTGCAGCAGGTAAACCTGCATAGAGCGAGCTATGTAAGATCAACTCTTTTAAATCTTCTTTGGTTACACCATTGTTGAAACAAGCACGTAAATGCATGCGTAGTTCATCTTCGCGGCCAAGCGCCAATAAAATTGCGATCGTCACTAAACTACGTGTATGACGCGGTAGGCCCGGACGAGACCACACCTCACCCCATGCATAACGGCTAATAAAATTTTGAAAATCTTGATTAAAGTCATTTAAGTTTTGCAAAGACCGACCAACATGCTTTTCACCCAAAACTTCAGTCCGCACTTCAATGCCTTGTTTGTAGCGTTGTTCATCATTCATTGTGATAGACCTCTATTAAGTTGCATCGGTATGCGCAACAAGTGATTTAACAAATACAGCAACAGCCGCAGCAGTCGCTGGAATTAGTAATAAACTGAGAATGGCAGTAAACGACCAATCATTACCAAGTAGTACGGCACCAATCCAAGCACCAAATACCGCACCGAAACGTCCAATACCTGTCATCCAAGAGACACCCGTTGCACGGCACTGCGTTGGATAGAAACGAGCACTTAATGCTGGCATTGAAGATTGCGCACCATTAATCGCGATACCTGCGCAAAGAACCAATACAGCAAGTAATGTTGAATTTCCTAAGCTTTGACCAACAGCAATCGCAAATAGACCTGCGGCAAAGTAGAAAATGGCAATGACTCGGTTCGGGTTAAATTTGTCCATCGCCCAACCAATAAACAATGCACTCACCACACCACCAAACTGGAACAAACCACCAATAAATGCAGCACGCTCCATTGAAGCACCAGTTTCACGCATGAGTGTTGGTAACCAGCTTGTAAGCAAGTAAACAACCACTAAGCCCATGAAATAAGTCAACCAAAGCAAAAGTGTTCCTTTCGCATATGGTTTAGAAAACATAATTCCAAAGACATTTTTCTTTTGAGCTGTTTCAGTTTTCTCTTCAGGAACATAAAAAGTGCTTACGTCTTGAACTTGAGTTGGCGCAATATGATTTAAAATTTTGCGTACTTTTTCAGGGTCTTTACCTTTAACAATTAAAAAGCGATATGACTCAGGTAAAAACACAATCACTAAAATCATTAAGATTAAAGGTGACCAACCACCAAGCAAAAATAGACTGTGCCAACCATAGGTTGGAATGAGCCAGCTACTAATAAAGCCACCTGTTGCCATACCTAAGTTGTAGCCACAGAACATACATGTCACCAGTAGTGAACGAATGCGTGTTGGACAATATTCAGAGAATAATGTGGTAGCATTTGGCATCGCTGCCCCCAGACCAATACCTGTCAAAAAGCGTAAAACGACAAGGCTATCTAGGTTAGTTGCATAAGCAGATGCCAAGGTAAAACCGCCAAAAATCAGCATTGATACGGCTAAAACAATTTTGCGACCAATACGGTCAGCTGTTGGGCCAGAAACCAAAGCTCCAATAATCATTCCACCAAGTGCAGCACTCATCACTGGGCCTAACTGAGAGCGATCAACGCCCCAGTCTTGAGCCAATGCTGGAGCGATAAAACCCATTGCAGCAGTATCGATACCGTCAGTAAAAATAATTAAGAAACAGATGATTGCGATCATCCATTGATACTTACTGAGTGGAGCATCATTAATGAGTACCTGAGCATCGATACTTTTATTTGGTGCAGCGTAATCCTGAGACGCCATATTTGCCTCCTTAAGGCCAATTCCTTTTAAACGACTAAGCTATTAGAGTTGCTGAATAAACCTAGTTAATTCCTGAGTAAATCTTTGCGGTTGCTCAATATTAGAAAGATGAGATGCTTCCAATTTAGCAATTTGACTGTTCTTGATAGCATTCTGCATAAACTCAGCATCTGCTACTGTGGTCACAGGATCTGCCGTTCCTACAATAAGCAATACCGGAACTTGGATTTGCGTAATTTCATCTCTTAAATCAGCATGTGCTAAAGCCCGACACGCATTGGCATAACCTTGTGCTGGTGTGTTTGCCAGACTTTGAATCGTCGTTTGTGCAACCACATTATGTTGATAGTCGAATTTTTCGCTAAACCAACGTGTATGCGTAGTTTTAACCAATTCAGCCAGTCCATTTTGTTCTACTGATTCTGCTCGACTCAACCACGCCTCAGCCTGTCCAATTTTTGCCGCCGAATTTGCGACAGTAATGCTTAGAAAGCGCTCTGGATAATGGATAGCTAACCAAAGCCCTGTAATTCCGCCCATAGAAATTCCACAAAAATGAGCTTTTTCAATATCTAAGGCATCTAAAATATCAGCAACATCTTCACCTAAATTTTGTAAAGATGATTCGGCGATCACATCACTTTCGCCATGACCACGTGTGTCGTATGTAATGACATTGAAATGACTTTTAAGCTCATTTACTTGCGGCTGCCACATTCCATGATCTGTTCCTAACGAGTTAGATAACACAAGTGCTGGAGCATCTTTTAATCCATCGGTATATACAGCGAGCTGTTTACCTTGTCGATTAGTTATAAGCTGTTTCACTTTATATCTCCTCCTTGTGCTTCTTGCAGAACAGCATCAATTTGAGCTTGAATGTTGCCCAAATAGTTTTCTGCCTTAAATATTTCCAAAATTTCTGTTTGAGTAAAATGTTCTTTTACTTCATCTAACTGACTAACAACCTCAGATAAATGCTGCTTTTGAGCCACGGCTGTTTTACAAGCTGCTTCAACAACATGATGAGCATTTAAACGTCCAATTTTTGGAGCAAGTGCCATCATGACAGCTTCTGCCATAATCAACCCGTTGGTACAGTCAAGGTTCTGCTGCATATGCTCAGCATTAACTTCGAAACCTTGTAAAACTTCACCAGTACGAGTTAATGCTCCAGCACAAAGCTGAAAAATTTCAGGGATTGCTAACCATTCTGCATGCCACGCGCCTAAACTACGCTCATGTTCCTGCACCATGCTTTGATAGATGCTAGACATAAGTGCTGGTACACGATTTGCTGCTGCAAGTACTGAGGCTGCTGCGACTGGATTACGCTTATGCGGCATAGTCGATGAACCACCACGACCCTTTGCAGTTGGTTCAAACAATTCTGCAATTTCTGTTTGCATCATGAGCGACCAATCACGTGCCATCTTGCCGGTATTCCCGACAATGATGCCAAGCACACTTGCGATTTCTACAATACGGTCGCGCTCACCATGCCATGTACTTGTCGGTACAGTCAGATTCAGCTCTTGAGCAAATGCACTGACCACAACTGAACCTTGATCTTGCAAAGAAGCTAGCGAACCCACAGCCCCACCTAACTGAGCAGTGAATACGCGTGATTTCATGGCTTGGATACGATCTAAATCACGTTTAAATGCAGAAGCCCAACGAGCGAGTTTATGCCCTAAAGTGATTGGCAAAGCTTGCTGTAACCATGTACGTCCAATCATGACTTGATGGCGATATTGCTTAGCTTGTTGTAATGCAGTGGTGTAGCAGAGTTGAAGTTGTGCTTCCACAATGTTTAACGCATCGCGGCATTGCAAAATACAAGCTGTGTCTAAAATATCCTGACTTGTTGCGCCCCAATGCACATAACGTGAAGCATCTTCATCTACATCTTTAACAATTGCCGTAAGTTGTTTTACAAATGGAATTGCGATATTTCCAGCTAAGCCAGTTGCTAAAGCCAGCGCTGGAAAATCAAACTTTTCTAGTGCCTGCTCAGCTACTTGGGCAATGGTATTAGCCGCATTTTGAGGAATCACGCCAACTTTTGCCTGTGCTTGAGCTAACGCAACTTCAACCTGAATCATATATGTGATTAAAGATGAGTCACTAAAGATGTCAGTGACGTCTTTTTGATAAAACAAGCTGGCATATAACTGGCTCATGATTAGACTCTCTCAATAATCAAAGCGATGCCTTGACCTACACCAATACACATTGAACATAAGGCATAACGACCGCCTGTTTGTTCAAGCTGGTTTAAGGCTGTGGTCACGAGCCGTGCACCTGATGCACCAAGTGGATGGCCTAATGCAATGGCACCACCGTTTGGATTTACCTTGTTGCTATCGTCTGGCAAGCCTAAATCACGGGTCACGGCCAAAGCCTGTGCAGCAAAGGCTTCATTCAGCTCAATCACATCCATCTGATCTAAAGTCAGGTTGGCTTGTTTAAGTAATTTCTTAATCGCTGGTGCTGGAGCAAAACCCATAATGCGTGGTTCTACACCCACTGCTGTTGAAGCAATGATCTTCGCACGTGGTTTGAGGTTGTAAGCTTGAACTGCCTCATCAGAAGCAATCAGCAGTGCAGCAGCACCATCGTTAATACCTGAAGCATTACCCGCAGTGACCGTGCCCTCTGCTTTGACAACAGGTTTAAGTTTACTTAAAGCTTCAAGCGTGGTTGATGCACGTGGGTGTTCATCGGTATCAATCACAACAGCATCACCCTTACGCTGAGGGATTTCAACTGCCATGATTTCTTTAGAAAAAAAGCCTTTGGCTTGCGCGCTTGCGGTGCGTTGTTGGCTCACCAAGGCAAACTGGTCCTGATCTGCACGATTCACGTTGAACTGTTCAGCCACGTTTTCGGCAGTCTGGGGCATGGTGTCTACACCATACAATTCTTTGAGTTTTGGGTTAACGAAACGCCAGCCCATGGTGGTGTCTTCAATCTTCTGGCTACGGCCAAAAGCACTGTCAGACTTACCCATCACATAAGGTGCACGGCTCATGCTTTCCACACCACCTGCAATCACCAAGTTTGCTTCACCGGCTTTAATGGCACGGGCAGCAATGGCAATGGCATCGAGTGAAGAACCACAGAGACGGTTAATGGTGGTTGCTGGTACTTGATACGGTAAACCAGCAAGTAGTGCTGACATACGACCGATATTACGGTTATCTTCACCAGCTTGGTTGGCACAGCCATAGATCACATCATCGACCTGTTCCCAATCTACATTTGGGTTGCGCTGCATGAGAGCTTTAATCGGCACAGCACCAAGGTCATCGGCACGGACAGGTGCAAGACCACCGGCATAACGGCCGAATGGAGTACGGATGGCATCGATGATATAAGCGTTTTTTAATGTCATTTCCCTACTTCCTTACCCTTGAGTCGCATCAATCAAAGTTGCACCAGTTAAAGCCTGTAACTCATCAAAGCTAAGACCTTCAATTTTTTCAAGCACCTTTAAACCATCTTGGGTCACGTCAATCACACAAAGATCGGTATAAATACGGTCTACACAGTTTTTTCCAGTTACCGGATAGCTCAGCTCAGCCACAATCTTCGGCTCACCTTGCTTGGTCACGTGATCTGTGGTGATAAATACTTTTTTAGCACCTACAGCTAAATCCATCGCACCACCTACCGCAGGAATCGCATCCGGTGCACCCGTGTGCCAATTCGCCAAGTCACCATTCGCAGCAACCTGAAATGCGCCCAGCACGGCAATATCAAGGTGACCACCACGCATCATTGCAAATGAGTCGCCATGGTGGAAAAAGCTGCCGCCTTCAAGCATGGTCACAAACTCTTTACCTGCATTAATCAGTTCAGGGTCTTCTTCACCTGCTGCTGGTGGCGGGCCAAAAGCCAACAGGCCATTTTCAGAATGAAGAAAAATATCTTTGTCGTTAGGTAAATAGCTTGCAATCTTGGTTGGTAAGCCAATACCTAGGTTTACATAGGCACCATCTGGAATATCTTGTGCCACACGTTTTGCAATCTGGTCACGGCTGAGTTTCTGGTAGCTCATGTTATTTCTCCTTATTGCTTACTGTGCGGGCTGTACTTGTACAACGTGCTGTACAAAGATACCTGGGGTGATGATGTGCTCTGGATCTAGTCCACCTAGCTCAACTACTTCAGAAACCTGAACAATGGTGACATCGGCAGCCATGGCCATAATCGGGCCAAAGTTACGGGCAGATTTACGGTAAACCAGATTGCCCCAACGATCGCCCTTATAAGCTTTAATCAGGGCAAAATCAGCCTTGATCGGATATTCGAGTACGTAATCTTTACCATCAATCTGGCGAGTTTCTTTGCCTTCAGCTAAAAGTGTTCCAAAGCCGGTTGGGGTAAACACAGCGCCAAGTCCCATACCTGCTGCCTGAATACGACATGCCAGATTACCTTGTGGTACTACTTCAAGCTCTACCTTTCCGGCACGGTACAATTCATCAAACACATAAGAGTCTGACTGACGTGGGAAAGAACAGATTACTTTTTTAACAGAACCAGCTTTAAGCAGTTTAGCCAGACCATAATCGCCATTACCGGCATTGTTACTCACAATGGTCAGGTCTTTAATACCCAGTTCAATTAGTCCATCAATGAGTTCAGCGGGTTGTCCTGCGGTACCAAAACCACCAATCAGAATGGTTGCACCATCTTTAATCTGCGATAGTACCTCGCTAAGAGAGGACTTACTTTTGTCAATCATTAGACAACTCCATTGTGCTCATTCAGGAAGAAATAGATAAGAGATTTAGGCACACTGAGGTAGAATGAACAGATAAATATTTCACTCAATCCTGAGTGTTTCCCTTAGATTTCCCTTTTAGACATTCTTGATAATTTTTATAATTTGATCTAGTTATCAAACCATGGTTTTGTTCGGTATAAATAATTTTTGTTCGATGATCGAACATTATCTAAGGTAGTTGTACGATCTTGATAAATCCTAAAACTTATCAATGTAAAAGAATATGAGTGGTTATAAATAGATATGTAGAAAACTTGCTTAGGCGAGCGAATCATCCAAGCAAGTTAAAAATAATAGAATTAAGACTGAGATTGCAGAATCAAACGTGCAAGTTCTAAATCATCAGGATAGGTAATTTTTATGTTATCCGAACGCCCCATTACGACCTGTACAGTCTCACCCATATACTCGAGAGCACTTGCTTCATCGGTAATAGTGACGTTATTTTCTAAAGCATATTCAATTGCTTTTTTGAGTTTACCGATTTTAGTAATTTGAGGAGTTTGAGCTTGCCATAATAAATCTCGGCTGACTGTTTTATCAATTTGATTGCCTGACTTAACCTGCTTTAAAGTATCACGAACAGGAATTGCTAAAATAGCACTCTCATTTGATTCAATTGCATTTGCCACAAGTGCACTTAAACAATCAATGGTTACACAAGGGCGAGCCGCATCATGCACAAGAACCCAGTCATTTTCATCGGCAAAATTTAAAAGATGATTTAACGCATTTAACACTGAATGAACTCGCTCAGCTCCACCAATGCAAAAATGCGCCTTATCTATATTTTGAAATGCGAGAGTCTGAGCAAAGGTATCTTGTGTACCAATTGCCAAAACATAACCATTTAACGGAAGTTGGCTTATACGGCCAATCGTATGTTCTAAAACAGTCCTATTCTGAATATATTGATACTGCTTCAATTCAGTTTTAGAAAAACGACTTCCCGATCCTGCAGCTGGAATCACTGCCCATAATTTAGTCTGGGATATCTGGGGATGCAGGTGTCTCATTCGTTTCCAAATCAACTTTAGCGTTCGGGTCAATATAAATAGGTTTGTAATGGGTACTGATTGTACTCATTTGAACAAATGTCTCGTGAGGTTTAACCAAACCAAGATCAAGACGGGCATGTTCTTCTATTGCTTCTGTACCATTTTTCAGGTCAAAAACCTCTGCCGCCAAAATACGGTTTCGTTCTTTAAGCTCTTCATTTACCTCAGCTTGTTGCTGAATTTGTTGCATGAGAGCTTGATGAGGGATATAGCCACCCTCACCTAACCAAAATTGATATTGCAGTATAGCTACTAAAACAATAACAAGTAGCAATATCAGTTTGCTTGAAGTGGATCGAAATACTTCTAACATATCATTAAGATTTTTAATTAAAAACTTTCGTTAAGAGTTTGTATTGTATAGTAATTAACAAGTAGCATGCGCAATTCCTGCAAAAATTTAAGCAAAATTATTAATGGGCATATTACTTTAATTGACCATTGTGACATGTTTCATTTTGTCAAAAAAGAATGGAATTTGAAAGGGAAATAATATTTATAAGTACAATTGCTTATAAATCAATCTCACCCCATAATTTTTAGCTATCCTACAAACCAAAAGTATTTACCTTAACCATGGGGTTACGGTCAAACCAATTAAAATTCCTTCAGGACTTAAGAATCGTGTAACAGCTTGTCCCCAAGGCTCCAGTCTATTATTTACAAGAAGTTCATAACCTTTTGAGATCATTTCATTTGATGCCAATTTCAAATTTTCAACCTCAAATTCGATCCAACTTTGAGGAATATTCAAATGAGTGGGCCAAATATTTTGGCCAAAACAAGAATCAGCTGCTTGAGATAAAGGCCATAAAGCAAAGTGTTTTACACCTTCTAGACTACCTTCATCAACTAACATATAAGATTCATTACCTTCCATTTTCTTGAGCGGCAAACCTAAAGTATTTAAATATAATTGCTTACTCGTATTATCATCACAAGTTATAGGACCATAACCTGCCACAAATAGAATATTTATTGGATGCATTATAATTAACCTAGTTATTTTAAAGTAAAATTCACTTATATCGTGTTTAACTAAATAATATATATTTAATTAAAGTTTAAATCATAAAAATACAGCTTAAATAAATCAGAAATACAAACATATAACACCACAAAATTCTTATATTTTTAACCAATAACTACTTAAAAAGTATATTTTTTATATTTTTAATTTGCTAAGAATTTTATAAAGACTTCTTCCGCCTATTAAAAGGAGAAAAAATGGATTTTTTTAATATTTTCATAGGTGACACGACCTGGACCTTCGTTCTAGAAATTTTGGTTCGATGTTTCGTCATGTTTATCATTATTATTAGTTTTTTAAGACTATCAGGTAAACGAGGTATTCGCCAACTTTCCCTTTTTGAACTCGCAATTATTTTATGTTTAGGTTCTGCTGCTGGTGACCCCATGTTTACCAAGGACTTACCTATCGCGCATGCTTTAGTCGCTTTTATTGTTATTCTTTTTCTCTATCGTCTTGTAACTTGGGCGATGGTGAAGCATAAAAAAATTGAAGATCTATTAGAAGGAAAGGCTCTCTGCGTGGTTAAAGATGGACTTTTAGTCTACAAAGATTTCCAAAAACAATCCTATTCACATGATGAGTTTTTCTCAGAGATGCGCCAACAAAATGTTGAACATTTGGGCCAAGTGAGAACAGCTTTATTAGAGTCTGATGGCATCCTCAGTTTATTGTACTATGAAGATGAAGAGGTACAATGGGGACTCCCCCTATTCCCTGATGCTTATTGCAAAGCTGACGTACTTAAAATCAATACTTTTTATTCATGTATGAAATGTGGCGAAACTAAAATTCTAAATACACTCGATCAAGAGTGTTCTCGTTGCAAACACCATAGTTGGGCTAAGTCGTTAAAAACCCGTCGTCTAGGATAATAAAAACAATTGAGTATTATAAATATCAGATATTAGCTTTTTGCAAAAAACTGTAACAGATAGAATTTTGCATTTTTGAGATTTAATAAAAGAAGTAATAGAAAATGAAAAACCAACTTATTTTTATAAATTAAAAAAGGTGCTATTTCCCATTAAAAGAGAGAAATAGCACCTTAAAATGTTAAAAAACTAATTTTAACTTTTTATTTAAAGATTAGTTTAAACCTTTAAACTCAGCTTTACCGCGGTAAGCAGCTTTAGTCAATTCTTCAATACGAAGTAATTGGTTGTACTTAGAAACACGGTCAGAACGGCAAAGTGAACCAGTCTTAATTTGACCAGCCGCTGTACCTACTGCTAAGTCAGCAATAGTTGAATCTTCAGTTTCGCCAGAACGGTGAGAAATTACAGTTGTATAACCATTTTCTTTAGCAAGGTAAATTGCATCAAGAGTTTCAGTCAACGTACCAATTTGGTTGTATTTGATTAAGATAGAGTTACCTACTTTCTCATTAATACCACGTTGTAAAATCTTAGGGTTTGTAACGAATAGGTCATCACCAACCAATTGGATTTTGTCACCAAGGATAGATGTCAAGTAAGACCAACCTTCCCAATCTGATTCATCTAAACCATCTTCAATTGAAATAATTGGATATTGGTTTACAAGGCCAGCTAAATAGTCAGAGAATTGGTTTCTTGTGAATGCTTTATTGCCTTCACCCGCAAGAACATATTGACCATTTTTATAGAATTCTGAAGATGCACAGTCAAGCGCCAACATAATGTCAGAACCAGCTTTGTAACCAGTTTGACCGATAGCTTCAAGAATAACAGTGATTGCTTCTTCGTTTGAACGCAAGTTTGGTGCAAAACCACCTTCATCACCTACAGCAGTGTTTAAACCTTTTTTGTTTAAAACTGATTTTAGTGAATGGAAAATTTCAGCACCAGCACGTAATGCTTCAGCAAATGAAGTGAAGCCTACTGGCTCAATCATAAACTCTTGAATATCAACGTTGTTGTCTGCATGCGAACCACCATTGATGATGTTCATCATTGGTACAGGCATAGTCAAAATCGTTTGACCACGTAAGTCAGCGATGTATTGGAAAAGAGGAATTTTCTTTTCATCAGCAGCAGCACGCGCAGCAGCTAATGACACAGCTAAAGTTGCATTCGCACCCAATTTTTCTTTGTTTTCAGTACCATCAAGTTCGATCATCGTAGTGTCGATGTCTTTTTGTTCAAATACTGATTTGCCCACTAAAGCGTCACGGATAATCGTGTTTACGTTGTTAACCGCAGTTTTAACGCCTTTACCTAAGTAACGTGATTTATCACCGTCACGTAGTTCTAAAGCTTCACGAGAACCAGTTGAAGCACCAGATGGTGCACATGCACGACCAACAACCCCAGATTCTAAAATTACGTCTGCTTCGATGGTTGGGTTACCACGAGAGTCCAAAATTTCACGTGCACGGATGTCAACGATTTGGCTCATGAACAATTCCTCTGTTGAATGAATATGAGCTGCGATTAAAGCAGCGTAAATGAGTAAAAACTCAATGGGTGTCTAACTTTTTGAATCCTTTAACCAAAGTATCCAATTCTTTTATTTGTGCCAAGAACGGCTCAAGCTGCGACATGCGTAATGCACAAGGTCCATCGCATTTTGCATGTTCTGGGTCAGGATGAGCTTCCAAGAACAATCCAGCCAAGCCTGTTGCCATTCCAGCGCGTGCTAAAGTTGTAATTTGAGCACGACGACCACCTGCCGAGTCAGCACGACCACCAGGAGTTTGCAACGCATGTGTTACATCGAAGAAAACAGGAACATTCATTTCTTTCATGATGTCAAAGCCAAGCATATCTACAACAAGGTTGTTATAGCCAAATGCTGAACCACGCTCACAAAGAATAAGTTTATCGTTTCCTGCTTCTAAACATTTATTCAGGATATGACGCATTTCATGAGGTGCCAAAAACTGAGCTTTCTTAATGTTAATAATAGCCTGTGTTTTTGCCATCGCTTCAACAAGATCAGTTTGGCGACTTAAGAAAGCCGGTAACTGAATAATATCAGCTACTTCTGCCACTGCTTCAGCTTGATGAGGTTCATGAACATCAGTAATGATAGGCACATTAAAATGCTTTTTAATATCGCCTAACCATTCAATACCTTTTTCAAGTCCAGGACCACGGAATGAATGCAGACTAGAACGATTTGCTTTATCGAAACTTGCTTTAAATACATAAGGAATATCTAAGCGTTTGCAAATATCAACATAAGTTTCTGCAATTTCGAAAGCTAAATCTTTTGATTCAAGTACGTTCATTCCGCCAAATAATACAAATGGCAAATGATTTGCCATTTGTATATCGCCTAAACGTACAACTTCTTGTGGTTTTAATTGTGACATTTAAACTTTCCCAGTTTATTTAAAATCGCATTATTTACTTTTTTGATGCTGAGTTTTCGCAGCGCCAATAAAACTAGCAAATAATGGATGTCCATCACGTGGTGAACTTGTAAATTCCGGGTGGAATTGTACAGCAATAAACCAAGGATGTTCAGGAATTTCTACAGTTTCAACCAAATGTTGTGCCGTAGAGTAACCAGAAATTTTCATACCAGCTTGTTCAATCGACTCAATGAAACGATTATTCATTTCATAACGGTGACGATGACGCTCAGTGATTTCTGCTTTACCATAAACTTCACGAGTTTTTGTGCCTTCAACCAATTCAGATTTTTGTGCACCTAAACGCATAGTTCCACCCAAGTCAGATTCTACGCTGCGTTGTTGTAACTCGCCACGCTCATCTAACCATTCGGTAATTAAACCAATCAATGGATACTTTGTAGAACGGTTAAATTCTGTAGAAGATGCTTCTGGCATTGCTGCAACATGACGTGCATATTCGATTACAGCCAATTGCATGCCTAAACAAATACCCAAGAATGGAACTTTGTTTTCACGTGCATATTGAATAGCTTTCATTTTGCCTTCAGTACCACGCTCACCAAAGCCACCTGGGACTAAAATTGCGTCAGCTGTTTGCAAAATAGAAACGTCTTGAGTTTCAAGTTCTTCAGCATTGACATAGTCAATCTGTACTTTCACAAGGTTTTGGATACCAGCATGTAAAAGTGCTTCATTCACAGATTTATAAGCATCGGGAAGTTCTACATATTTACCAACCATCGCAACACGTACCGTGTATTCAGGATTTAATAATGCTTCGACTACATTATCCCAATCGGTTAAGTCAGCTTCTGGAAGATCATTAAACCCAAAACGTTCACAGATCAAGTCATCAACGTTTTGTTCGTAGAATGTACGTGGAATTTGATAAATCGTTTTCGCATCTTTACATACCACAACGGCACGCGCTTCCACGTTAGTGAACAATGCAATTTTACGTTTAGTATCAACATCTACATCATATTCAGTACGGCAGATTAAAATATCTGGCTGAATACCAATTGAAAGAAGCTCTTTCACTGAATGTTGAGTTGGCTTGGTTTTTAACTCAGCCGCAGATTTGATATAAGGCAACAATGTTAAATGCATTAACATGGTACGTTTATGACCAAGCTCTACCATTAACTGACGAACTGATTCCATAAATGGAAGTGATTCGATATCACCAACCGTACCACCAATCTCAACGATTGCAACGTCGTAACCTTCACCTGCGCGAAGTACACGTTCTTTAATGTTGTCTGTAATATGTGGAATAACTTGAACCGTACCACCTAAGTAATCACCACGACGTTCTTTATTTAGAACATCTTGATAAACACGGCCACTGGTAAAGTTATTCAGTTTGGTCATTTTAGCACGACGTAAGAAACGTTCGTAATAACCCAAGTCTAGATCAGTTTCGGCACCATCCTCTGTGACAAAAACTTCACCATGTTGGAAAGGACTCATTGTCCCCGGATCGACATTAATGTAAGGATCCATTTTAACCATTGTGACTTTTAAGCCACGGGCTTCCAAAAGTGCAGCAACTGAAGCAGCAGAAATACCTTTACCTAGCGATGAAACCACACCACCAGTAACAAAAATAAAATGGGTCATTAAGTTTCTCGTACAATCAAGCCGAAATCGGCCTACAATGTTGGGCAATTTTACTGTACTCTGCCCCTATAAAGCAAAGTCAAACCGCACCAATTCAAAGATCATTAAACAACTGGCTATTCTATCAGCATTTTTAATAAAAAATTAGGTCAATCTCACATGATTTTTTCATTCTCTTTTGCTGTTATAATGCGAGCTCCTCAATTAAATGTTGTTTAGGGCAATGGCAAATAAAAAACTTTTAATCTGCGCTGCAATTGCGGCTGGACTATTGTTAACCGCATGCGTCAAAAAAGAAACACCTGAAGAAGAGCAAGAAAAGGTTGAAACTGCTGTTTCAGAACCTAAGCCTGCTGAACCTGCAAAATTTGAGTCTTTAGAAAGTGTTAAAACTGAAGAAGCTCAAACTCAGGAACCAACGCAAGTTGAAGTTCATCATGAGGAAACTGCGAATACTACAACTGTAATTCGTAGTGAAACTCGCCCTGCCCATTCTGAGCAAAATTCACAAACAACTGTTTCTGAACAACCTAAAGCAGAGCCGAAGCCTAAGCCAGAACCTAAAGCTGAGCCAAAAGCAGAACCTAAGCCTGAAAAAGCTCAGTCAAAACCAGCTAAGCCAGCAGAACCATCTCAAACTGAAGATGATGCTGTTGCCGCTGCAATTGCTGCTGCTACACCAGCGCTTAAAAACTAAGTTCTCGTACGAATATGCCCAAATTGAACAGTTGATTTGGGCTTTTCAAATATTATTAAAACTATCAATTCAATAATCAGTCTTACTTTTCTTATTCCAATTTGTCTTTAAAGTTTTCCTAGATATCAATTTAGGACAATCTCCTTCTCTCATCTAGAAAAGCATTGACGTTCCATATTCTGAGATGTAATTTTTTATCAAGTTCCTTTTTGGAACTTTAATTAAAAGAAGATTGGAGCTTAAAATGAATACTGTATCAAATCGAGTACCTGCCTCATTTCCAGTCCGTCGTATGGACTATAATTTTGAAAATGTACCTCGCTATTGGTGTAATAACGAACCCACTTTTACACATTATTTTACAGGTTTATCTACATTGTTTCCTGAAGGTGAATCATATTTTGTTCGTTCAGTTCGAGCATTACGTGCCAAAGCAAAGTCAAATGAACTTCTAGATCGCGAAATCAGTGCTTTTATTGGCCAAGAAGCAATGCATTCTAAAGAACATCATGCTTTTCATGTGAGTGCCCAACAACATGGCTTAGATCCCGAATCTTTAGAAAAAGTAACGGGTCTTGTTTTAAAGAGTATTGAAAAAGTTTTTAGTAAAAAATGGAACCTGCTTGTAACGGTCGGTCTTGAACACTACACAGCAGTACTTGTGGTTAGCATGATGCAGTCTATTAATGAACTAATGACTGACTCAACTATTCGTAATTTATGGTTATGGCACAGTATTGAAGAAACTGAACATAAAGCTGTGGCCTTTGATCTCTATGAACACTTATATGGAAATGGACTGAGTGCATATCTCCCACGTATCACTGTTTTCACTTTAAGTTTATTTTTAATTACCGGCTTTTCAACATCTTATCAATTCGTTCTTATGAAACGGGATCGCCAACTTCTTAATTTTAAATCTTGGCGTAAGTTTCTTGGTTTTGCAGCAACACAATATAGAGTCTTAACTCCGAAATTTTTTGACTATTATCGCTTTGATTTTCATCCCAACCAAACTGACGAAAAAGACCTCGTTGCCAGCACTAAAATCAAAATTGGACTAAAAAATTCAAAATTACTTTTATCCTGACCTAATCAAGTCATAAAGCCCATCTATTGAATGGGCTTTATTTAATCAATTACGGCAATACCATTACTTTTTATGGTCAACCATAAAATAATTCGATATTAATTTGGCTGCCCATGAAGTACTTTTCCAACCTTCATAAAAACCACAATGACTTCCCTTTTTAGTGGTTACCACTGCAATATTACTCATTTGCTGAATAGTTTCTTTATACGGCTCTAAATTTTTAATAGAACATACTGGATCATCTTCAGCATTAAGAATCATTAATGGAATTTTGACATTTTCAAATACATAAATTGGATTAATTGCCTGACAATAACTTTGATAGTCCTGAAAGCCTGCCATTTCAAAGTATTCTTTTTCAAACTCTTCAAGACTCGTCGTTGCAAGAACTTTTTCTAAAGAAGCAACCTGCTTCCATGTACTTTGATAAGGATGAATAAAATATTTGAACAACTTTTTAGTCATCATTTTGCTATAAAACGGGTGAACATTTTTAAACCCAATCTCTGTGTTGTAGCCTGGACACATTGCAAAAGCAGCTTTAAATGGTGTATCAGTGCCTTGCTCACCCAAATAACGAACTAATAATCCTGTGCCAGCAGAGGAACCGACAGCGTACAAATCTGATTCAGGAAACAAACTTTGAATATGTGTGAGCTGTTCTTTAAGATCACTGGTTGACCCAAAAAGAGAAATCTGTGGTACAGGCATAGGTAAGCCCGCATGCCCACGGCGTAAGCATAGTGCTATTCTCCATCCCGTATATTGATGAATATCTCTCACTAATTCACGCATACTTTCAGGTGTCCCTGTAATGGTGTGCATGATAACAACTGTAGGAGTATCTTCCGGAAGATTAGAGCCATACCATGCAATTGCAGTTACGCCACCATCTTTCATGCTGAGCTGGTCAATACGGTCATATTCAAGCTTGATGGTTTTTTTTCTAATAATATCGAAATATAAAAGATGAACATGATTGTTAGTTAACCATGGCGTAGGACGATATTTCTGCTTAAGTTGGGGCAACTTATCCAAAACATCTTTAATTTTCCCTTGTGGGTCATAATAGACTTTTGGCTGTTCAGCACCGAGTACTGAGTCAAACAATTCCGAACCGAAAGCTTTAATTTTATTTAAAGTAGATATGCCCATATCCAATCACGACCTCTGATTATGAGTTAAATGATTGCCGCACTAATGCTGCAACCTGCTGTCCCCAAATTGCATAAATTTCTTTGCTCGGATGAAAGCCATCACTTGCCATAGGCAGATTCAACGCTTGAAAACTTTCAATATCATATTGAATGAATCTAAATTGGTTTTGTGCTTCTACCCATTTATATAATACTTGATTCATTTGCTCCGCATATTTTCCAAACAACCAAGCCAATGGATTGGGTAAAGCTGGAAAATGTTGCATGGGCGGAACACCTGAAACAATAATGAGTTTAGGCTGAAAACGTGCTTGTATATATTCAAATAATTGCTTTTGTTGTTTTATCCATGAATTTGCTGACGTTAATTTTGTCACATCATTAACGCCAATAGACGTAACAACAACATCATAATTTTGCCGTTCTAAATGCTGTAAAGCTTGAAAAACCTGCTTAGTAGTATCACCTGTTTTTGCGTGAAGCTTCCAACTTATCAAATATTGATCTTGTAACTCAGCAATAATTGCGCCAGATAAAGCATCTTGTTGTGTTTCAACACCAACTCCCGCTGCAGCAGAGTCTCCTAAAATAAGCAGAGACAATGGTCTGCCCTTGCCAACCATGCCTTCTCTTTCACCACTGGCTTCTAGCAAGCGTGGTATATTCTTACGAACCTTTGTTCCCTGCACAAAAAGTACAGGTAACAATGCTAAAGTTGAAAGTTTTAACCACATTCTATTAGTCTCTATCTTACTTAGGCTATTTACTAAAATTATTGTGGTTGAAACTTGGCAATTCTTATACCCATTTGTTCAGCCAATGCTGCTAAGCCACTCATAGGACGAATCATTACTTCAAAATCAATAATTTTGCCTTGTTCATTAAAACGAATCATATCAATACCTTTTAATGACTTGCCACTGACATTAGCGCTGAACTCAAGCACTACATTCTCGCCATCTTCAGTATAAAACTCACGATGATAAGTAAAGTTTTCGAACACTTGAATGACATTGGTAAGAATGAAGAAAACGACCTGCTTTCCTTCATACGGTTTATAGGCAACTGGTGAACGAAAAACTACGTCATCTGCCAGTAAATCATTTAGATCAGACAAGTTACCTGCCTGAATCATGTGATGCCATTTTTCTAAAGACTGTTTTGTTGTTTCAAGTGTCATTGTTATTTTATCCTGTAATTTAATCAATGAAGTAAGGGGCATTCCATATCAAGAAATGCCCCACAAAATTTATAGAACCGCTGCTAGTTCAGCACCTTGACGTATTGCACGTTTTGCATCTAGCTCTCCTGCCTCTTTAGCACCACCAATTAAATGAACATTTTTTCCATCTGTTTTTAATTGCTCATACATTGCAGTGAAAGATTCTTGACCCGCACAAATCACAACATGATCAACTTCAAGCACACTTGGTTGCCCATCTATAGTGATATGTAAGCCCCGATCATCTACTTTGTCATATTGAACGCCTGCAAGCATTTTAACTTGGCGATTTTTAAGGCCCGCACGGTGAATCCATCCTGTAGTTTTACCTAAACCAGCACCTACAACAGCAGTCTTACGTTGCAGTAAATAGATTTCTCGTTCAGAAGTCTCAACTTTTGGCTGTTTTAAACCACCTACATGCTCATATTGAGTGTCAATTCCCCATTCTTCATAAAACTTTTCTGGATTTAAACTGCCACTTTCACCTTCGTGAGTGAGATATTCAGCCGTATCAAAACCAATACCACCCGCCCCAATAATGGCTACACGCTGTCCCACTGGTACACGTTCTTTTAAGACTTGTAAGTAGCTAAGTACTTTAGGATGATCAATACCTTCAAATTGTAATTGACGAGGCGTTACACCAGTTGCGACCACAATTTCATCAAAATTTGCTTGGCTCAACTCTTCATAAGTTGCTTTATGATTCAGAATTAATTCAATGTTTGGTCGTAACTCAATTTGGCGAGCGAAGTAGCGTAAGGTTTCATAGAACTCTTCTTTTCCAGGAACAGTCTTTGCAATATTAAATTGACCACCAATTTGATGACTTGCTTCAAAAATTTTAACTTGATGCCCACGGTCAGCTGCATATACAGCAAAACTTAAACCCGCAGGTCCTGCACCAATAACAGCAATATTCTTTTGAACTTGTGCATCTTTAAAAATAAGTTCAGTTTCATAACATGCACGCGGGTTCACTAAACAAGTTGCAATTTTCATTGAGAAAATGTGATCTAAACAAGCTTGGTTACAACCAATACATGTATTAATTTCATCACTACGGCCTTCACTTGCTTTTAAAACAAACTCAGCATCAGCAAGCATTGGGCGTGCCATAGACACCATATCAGCATGACCTGATGCCAACACATGTTCAGCCATTTCTGGTGTATTAATTCGGTTAGAAGTAACTAAAGGAATAGAGACTTCACCTTTAAGTTTTTCAGTAACCCACGTAAACGCAGCACGAGGAACTTTGGTCGCAATTGTTGGGATACGAGCTTCATGCCAGCCAATCCCTGTATTAATAATAGTTGCACCTGCTTTTTCAATTTCTTTTGCAAGCTGAATCACTTCTTCAATACTTGAACCACCTTCAACTAAATCAAGCATCGATAGACGATAAATAATGATAAAGTTTTCACCTACTAAAGCACGTGTACGTTTTACAATTTCGATAGGAAAACGAATACGGTTTTCATAGCTACCGCCCCATTCATCATCACGATGATTCGTACGCGCGGCAATGAACTCATTAATTAAATAACCTTCAGAACCCATGATTTCCACACCATCATAACCTGCATACTGAGCAAGTTTGGCGCAGTTTGCAAAGTCATCAATGGTCTGCTGCACTTCAGCAGAACTTAGAGCTTTTGGCTTAATTGGGTTAATCGGTGCTTGAATTGCTGAAGGAGCAACGTTATTTGCCTGATAAGAATAACGCCCAGTATGTAAAATCTGCATTGCAATTTTACCCCCAGCTTCATGAACAGCTTGGGTAATCACTTTATGTTTTTCAGCTTCTTCAACTGTATCCAACTTCGTACCATGGCTAAATACAACACCATCATCATTCGGAGAAACACCGCCAGTTACAATTAAACCCACATCACCTTTTGCACGCTCAGCATAAAACGCAGCCATGCGTTCATATCCCTGTGGTGCTTCTTCTAAACCAATATGCATAGACCCCATAAGCACACGGTTTTTTAAAGTAGTAAAGCCTAAATCAAGTGGCTTCAATAAATGCGGATAAGCTGACATATTTTCTCCTTTGGCTAGCAATAAGCTTGCTAATGCAACTTGTTGCATTAATTTATAATCAAATTTTGACTTTTATGCAACATGTTGCATAATCTCATCAGTCACACTTTACTTTTGCTTACAAACCGGATTGCCATGTCACTTCCTCACGTTTTATTAACCAGTTTGCTTGAACGACCAAGTACAGGGTTCGAACTTGCCCGCCGGTTTGATCGTTCAATCGGTTTTTTCTGGAATGCTACCCATCAGCAAATTTATCGTGAACTCAACCACATGCTCAAAAAAGGTTGGGTCTCAACGTTAGAAAATGAAATGGAAAATAGTCGAAAAAAGACTTATCAAGTTGAACAACTGGGGCGTATCGAGCTAGCTTCATGGATGACTCAACAAAGTGAACCTGCACAGCTTCGTGATGATTTAATGGTTAGATTGCGTGCTGAAGCACAATTGAGCAATAATCAGATATTACCTGAGCTGTTAAGACATCTTGGTTTACATCAAGAGAAACTGAAACTTTATCAAAGTATTTATGATAAGGATTTTAAAGACAACGATGATCTAGATAACCGTGTGTTATACATTCACAAAATGATCTTAGAACTTGGGATTACGATGGAAAGTGAATGGATTAAATGGTTGGAACAAGTCATCCCTCAATTAAAACGCTTTGCTCAAGATAGCGTAGTCGGAGAATAGTCATGCCATATTACACCATGCCCGATCGGGAAAATTTATTTGTACGTCGTGTTGGTCGTGGTGAACCAGTTTTGGTTTTATCTGGTCTTGGCATGCAAAGCTGGCAATGGCTCCCTTTTATTTATGCAAACCGTAAAGAATATGAGTTTATTATTCCTGACTGGCGTGGTTTTGGGGGTTCAAAGAACTGTGCAATCCCTGAACAAGATGCAATTTCTAGCCACTGGCAAGATGTCGCCCATTTAATAGAACAATTAAAACTCGATAACTTTATCTTGATGGGTTATTCAATGGGTGCCACGACAGCCATGCATGGTATGAAACATGCTCATTTGGCTCAGCAGTTAAAAGCCTATTTGCATATCGATCAAACACCAAAAATATCTGTCGATTCAACATGGGAATATGGTCTATTTGGCCCTCTACATCCCCAGTTCAAACAATTATTAAATGATATCTATCAATTATTATCACAGCATAAAAATGCTAAATATCTTTATGAATTAGCGCTTCCAGATCGACAAGAACTGGTTCGTCTTTGGGTAGATTTTATTGAGTTACAAAGCAGCAATCCCTTTAGTCCTTTAGTTTTTAAAACAGCGCTCAAACAGCCTTTTCTACAAAAATATTTATTACCAATTCAACGTTTAGATTATTTATTTTGGTATGTCGAAAATTATCTTTATCACAATGAAGATTATCGTGAAGCCATTCAACAATTACAATGCCCAACAACCTTCTTTATTGGTCGCAACTCGACGCTTTATCCAGAAACTGGACAGACACTCATTGCACATAGTATTAAACATGCAAAAGCTATATATTTTGAACGCTCAGGCCATACACCGTTATTAACCGAGCCGAAAAAATTTGGGCACGAAATCACTACATTCTTATCAGAAATAAAACATGCGTCTTAAAAAAAGGGATCTATTCGTAGATCCCTTTTTTAACCGACAAATGATTAAGCAGAATGAGCTAACTCTTTCACTTTTAATTGCTCAGAAACACTTAATAAAAGTTGCTCTGTTTTTTCCCATCCTAAACAACCATCAGTTACTGACTGCCCGTAAGTCATATCACAAGAAATCTTTTGGCTACCATCAACCAAATGACTTTCAATCATGACACCCTTTACTTGGGTTTTTAAACGTTCAGCAACGATTTGCTGTAAAACTTCTGGCTGACGCAACGGATCTTTACTGCTATTGCCATGACTACAGTCAATAACTAATGCCGGAAGATTTTGTTTGTGCTTTTCTCGTATAGCCTGAATTGAAGCTAAATCGTAATTTGGCCCATGATTTGCTCCGCGCAAAATCAAATGTGGTAATGGATTGCCAGCGCTCTGAATCACTGAAGGCAAACCTTGTTGATTCATTCCTAAAAATTGATGCTCATTTTGTGCTGACTGGATTGCATCTAATGCAATCTGAATTGAACCATCTGTACCATTCTTAAAACCAATGCTGTATGGCATGTGGCTTGAGATTTCACGGTGAATCTGAGACTCACTTGTACGAGCACCAATTGCGCCCCAAGCCAATAAATCATCAAAATAACCAGTCGCCATTGGACTTAAAATTTCACTCGCGATTGGTAAACCCTTTTGAATAATTTGCAGGTAAAGTTCACGAGACTTTTCTAAACCAAGTTGTAAATTTGATGAACCATCTAAATTTGGATCGTACATGAAACCTTTCCAACCCACGGTTGTACGAGGTTTTTCAATGTATGCACGCATCACGATAAAAATCTGATCTTTTACTTTTTCTTGTAATTTTTGCAATCTTTCAGCGTATTCAAGTACTGCAACCGGATCATGAATTGAACAAGGCCCTGTAATTACCATTAACCGAGGATCTTTGCCGATAAGAATATTTTGAATAGTTTGGCGATGTTCGGCAATTTGACGCACGAAAGAGTGTGCAAGCGGATATTTTGCTTTTAACTGGAGAGGTAAACTAACTGGTGTTTCTTTTGTATTGCTTTGTGTCAATAAAGTATTTAGGGCATTCATTGGTCTTTCCTTGGGACTGCAATCTATTCAGTCCGATCATTTATTTGAGCGTTTTGGATCTATTCGTTGGTAAAGGTAAGCAAAAGTAAAACCAATAAAAGTTGCTAAAGTATGAATAAGTCATGTTGTTCATTTTAAGTTCCTCGATTCAAAAAAGATAAAGCATAAAAAAACCTGATCGGGGTTGCCGATCAGGTATTAACTGTGATGGGCAACTTTCTCATGCCCGAATACGCTCAGGCAACTATCTAAATTGCCAAAAATAATAATATGCGTTAGTGTTCACAGATAGATTTAACATCTTTATCTCAAATATAAAAAAAATGTTCCTTAAATCTAAAATACGCATTGTTGAGGGCTTTGACAAGTCTTTTTTTTAAAAAACTTTTTATTTTCACGTTTAAGATTTGATTCACTCATTGTCTTAACGAATCAGCCCTTGAGGCTGTAAAATAATTAAGCCAGCTCCACAAAGCACGATTAGACCACCCACTATATCCCATCTTGTTAATCCAACCTGATCCACAAAGCGCAACCACATGAGAGCAGTAAAAATATAAATACCGCCATATGCAGCATAAATGCGCCCAGAAGCCGCTGGATGTAAAGTCAACAACCAGACAAAGACAGCCAAACTTAAAGCTGTAGGTAGCCACAGCCAAGCAGACTTGCCTTCTCTTAAAATCAAATAAGGGAAATAACAACCAAGAATTTCAGCAATTGCTGTGATAATAAATAACCCGAATACACTCAGTATTCGGGTTATCGCAAGACTATCAATTAACATAAGTTACGCTGGTTCTGCCGTATGATGATCTTCAAAAACTTCAAGTTTTAATCCTACAGCTTTGCCATCTTCATTTTTCACTGATACAGCCACATTACCACCATGATCTGCAAGTTCGCCAAACAGAATCATTTCAGCTAGTGGTTTCTTTAAGTGTTCTTGAATGAGACGTTGCATTGGACGTGCGCCCATCAAGCGGTCATAACCATTTGTTGCCAACCAATCACGAGCACTTTGATCGACATCAAGCACAACTTGTTTGTCATCTAGTTGTGCTTGTAATTCTGTTAAGAATTTATCAACCACAGACTCAATCACAGTTGTTGGTAATGACTTGAATTGAATAACACTATCTAGACGGTTACGGAACTCTGGCGAAAATGCACGTTTCATTGCTTCTTGGTTATCAGAACTATGATCTTGCTCAGTAAAACCAATACTCGCACGAGAAATACTTTCTGCTCCAATATTCGTAGTCAGAACAATAATAACGTTTCTAAAGTCTGACTTACGTCCGTTGTTATCCGTTAAAGCACCATGATCCATGATTTGTAGTAATAGATTAAACACATCTGGATGTGCTTTCTCAATTTCATCTAGCAATAAAACACAGTGCGGGTTCTTATGAATCGCATCAGTTAACAGCCCGCCTTGGTCATAACCCACATAACCTGGAGGTGCACCAATCAAACGTGAAACTGCATGACGTTCCATATATTCAGACATATCGAAACGCACAAGCTCAACACCTAACAACTTCGCAAGTTGCTTAGTCACTTCGGTTTTACCCACACCTGTTGGGCCAGCAAAAACAAAACTACCTACTGGCTTATCTGGTGATTTCAACCCAGCACGAGATAACTTGATCGCTGAACCTAACGCGGTAATCGCCTCATCTTGACCAAACACAACGCGTTTTAAATCACGCTCAAGATTTTCAAGCACTGATTTATCATCTTTAGAGACAGTTTTAGGCGGAATACGAGCAATCTTAGAAACGATATCTTCGATATTCTCTACCGTAATCAAACTATCATCGCTTTCAGCTTTCAAACGACGCTGAGCACCAGCTTCGTCAATCACATCAATTGCCTTGTCTGGCAAGAAACGATCATTAATGAATTTGGCAGAAAGTTCTACAGCTGATACCAGTGCCTTATCGTCATATTGCACGTGGTGGAAATCTTCAAATTTAGATTTTAAGCCACGCAAAATATCAATTGTTTCAGAAATACTTGGCTCATTAACATCAACTTTCTGGAAACGACGTGATAACGCATGGTCTTTTTCAAAAACCTGACGATATTCTTGGAACGTCGTTGAACCGATACAACGTAAAGTACCATTAGCCAAAGCAGGTTTAATCAAATTCGAAGCATCCATTGTGCTGCCCATACTTGAGCCTGCACCAATGATCATATGAATTTCATCAATGAATAAAATCGCATTTGGATTTTTCTTCAAAGCATTAAGCAATTGTTTTAAACGTTTTTCAAAGTCACCACGATATTTAGTCCCAGCAACTAGTGCACCAATATCTAAACTATAGACTTCAGCCTGACTTAAAGGCTTAGGTGCCTTACCATTCACAATTAACCATGCCAAACCTTCAGCAATCGAGGTTTTACCAACGCCCGGATCACCTACCAGTAATGGGTTGTTTTTGCGGCGGCGGCAAAGAATTTGTGCTGTACGCTCAATTTCTTTTTCACGACCAATAAGTGGATCAGTTTTGCCTTTTTGCGCTTCAACATTTAAGTTCAGCGTATAAAGCTCTAATGGTCCTGCATTGCCCGTACTCGTTTCACCTTCAATATCTTCGACTTCTTCTTCAACTTGCACTTCATCTTTACGTGTCCCATGAGACAAGTATTGAGTCAATGTCAATCGATTGATTTGATGACGTTTAAGCAAATACACAGCAAAAGAATCACGCTCTGAATACATTGCGACCAAAACATCCGCACCTTCAACAGTACGATCGCCGCCACTTGATTGCACGTGGAAAATAGCACGTTGCAAAATGCGGTCGAAACTTTCTGTTGGATGAGGCGCTTGCTCGCTATTTTCGCCAAGCTTAGGAGTATGTTGTTCTACATATTCTTCTAATTCTTTACGTAAAGAAACTATATCAGCCCCACATGCTTTTAAAGCATTCACAGCCGAATCGTTGTCGAGTAGTGCTAATAATAAATGTTCAACTGTAAGAAACTCATGTCTCTTTTGACGAGCCATGCTAACAGCCAAACGTAATGATACTTCTAATTGACGACTGAGCATGTAACCCCCTTATGCTTTAGGCTCAATCTGGCAAAGTAATGGATGACCTTGCGATCGAGCGTAATTATTAACAAGGTTTGCTTTGGTTTCCGCGATGTCTCTTGGATATACCCCAGCAATACCTTTACCTTCATAGTGTACTGTTAGCATTACTTGAGTCGCTTGGTCAAGATTCATTGCAAAGTATTGTTGTAAAATTTCAATTACAAAGTCCATTGGCGTGTAATCGTCATTCATTAATAAGACTGCATATAACGGCGGACGCTTGAGTTCAGGAGGTGCTGTTTGTACAACAACCTCTCCGTCATGATCTTCGTTTTGCGAATCACTTAAGCGTGGATGGAAGTGCCAATCGACATAACCAGACTGCTGAAAAGAAGCCTTGATATCTTTTAAGTTTGTTTGACGCTTATTTGTTCGCATAGGATGTTACTATTGTGAATTTGCTTCAGCTTGAGGAATTTCTGCCACGAAAGCAGAAGATGTTTCGACAGGTTTACCGCGCTGCCAACTAAAACGTTTAATAACTGGTGTATCGGAACCGCCTGTTAAACGTACCTCAATAAATTGAGGTGTAAAACCTTTAGGCATTGTCCAACGACCTGTTAAGCGCTCAAAGTCAGTAAAGTTAAAGCTTTTAGCTTCAAGTGGTACAACCAAAACTTCAGTATCTTTAATGAGTCTTATCTCAATTGATCCTGAAGCACGGCGCTTACTTGGGCTCACCTGCACGAGATCCAACTGATATTCATAAGCATTTTCAGGCAGAGGTTTGATCGCCAAATTTTGAATGGTCAAGCTTAAACCACCACGCTGCCTCAAGATATCTCGGTAAATATTACTCATACCTTCTTGCTGCGTTTTATCAGCATTGGCCTGATTAAGAGCTTCAAACAGATCATTTGCATTTGTTACAGCAACATCACGCTCTTGTACCGCAGCGTTCAGGCTTTTATTAACCGCATCTAAAGCTGTTTTTTGCTTTTGCACCACTTCAACCAATTGCTCTGCATCTGCATCGTAACCTACAACAGTTAAACCTTGACGGTGCCCAATTGTATAGCCGAGCGCAAGACAACCACTCATTAAAATAGCCGCGCCAATAAACAAAGGTTTATTGGTATTTAAAAAATTTTTCTTTTGCAACGAACTTTCTGCTGAAGTCGTCTGTCCAGAGTTTTGCATCGTCATCTCAGTGTTTAAGATCAGAGTCAAGACACACATTTAAATCGAAATTTAAATGTGTGTGAAGCAAAAAAGAGTTTTTTATGGTAATAAACCAATCCCTTGTAAGCCTTCATCTTCATCAAAGCCGAACATAAGGTTCATATTTTGTACAGCTTGACCAGATGCACCCTTCACAAGGTTATCTTGTACCGCAAGAATAATAAGTTTATTCGGCTGCGGCTTATATAAAGCAATACGAAGCTCATTCGCACCGCGCACACTACGTGTTTCAGGCGAACTGTTAGCAGGCATCACATCAACAAATTTTTCATTTGCGTAAAATTGCTCATACAATGCCTGAATATCAGTTTGTTTTCCAGTTTCTGTCAAATCGACATAAATTGTGCTGAGCATACCGCGAATCATTGGAACTAAATGAGGAACAAATAAGAGCCCTTCAAAACTACCTTTTTGCCCAGAAATATTCTCTAATGCTTCAACAATTTCCGGATGGTGACGGTGACCCGCAACACCATAGGCCTTGAAGTTATCAGCATTTTCACTATAGATCATGCCTAAGCTTGCTTTACGACCAGCACCAGAAACACCAGACTTTGCATCAATAATAATGTTTTTTGTTTCAATCAATGCTTGTGCTGATTTTAAAAGTGGTGCTAAACCCAATTGAACAGTAGTTGGATAGCAACCAGGGTTGCCAATAACTTGCGCCTGTTTAATTTTTTCGCGGTTTAATTCAGCCAAACCATATACTGAGTTTTCTAAAACGTCTGGGCAGGCATGCTCCATGCCATACCACTTCTCAAACTGCTCAAGATTTTGCAAACGAAAATCAGCTGCCAAATCAATTACTTTAGTACCTGCTGCAATCAATTCTTTTGCATGCTGCATTGCAACACCATGAGGTGTAGCAAAAAATACAACATCACACTTTTTTAAATCATCAATATTTAAATCAGAAAATTGAAGATCAGTATGTCCACGTAAATTAGGGAACATATCTGCAACTGGTTTGCCCGCTTCTGTACGTGAAGTAAGAACTCGAACCTGCGCTTTAGGATGTCGTAATAAAATACGTAATAGTTCAACGCCTGTATAACCCGTTCCACCAACAATTCCGACAGAAATCACGTGCATTACCTCAATTTTTGAATCTATACTTGTGCTGTAGTATGACAGGATGTCCAAGCTTACAAAACCATTTCATGCTTGGTAATTTTAATTTTTTTAATTTTAGCGACAATTAGATAGCACTTATTCAACTGTCAGAACTAAACAAATATCAGCAAATAAATATCAGATTTAATTTTGGAGAGCTAGGATGCTTCATCAATCAAAAGAAACAAAATTACGCACTTACCTTGGCTTAAGCACATTAATTTTAAGTGCTGCACTTGTTGGTTGCGGAGGTGGAGGCAGTAGTAGTGGTAACTCACCAAGCACTCCAACACCTGTTGACCCTACTCCAGAGACAACAACTGATGTTACTGTTAAATCCCCTGTAGAAATGCGTAATATCCAACTCAAAGTATATGACAACACTACCAACTCTGTTTTAGCAGATACTTCAATTGCAAGTTTAAACAGCTTTAATGTCAAAATTCCTACCGCTAAATTAAGTCGTTTATATCGCGTAGAAATTACGACTCAAAATTCATCTCAAGTATTTGATCCCATTACTTCAACATACCAAAATTTCTCTGGTGTTTATCATGCGTTTATTACACCAAACAGTGTAAGTGGCAGAACCCTATTCATCAGCCCAAGTAGTGAAGCGATTTACCAACGAGCTGCTATACGCTCAGGACAACTCCCTCAAGAAACGATTGACCCAACCCGCATTGAGCAATTGCATGTAGATTTAGCTTCTCAAGATGTTTATAGATCACTTCTTAATGCATTCAAAGATGCCGATATTCCAAGTTTAACTCCAGCCAATTCCCTTACAGTTTTAACTTTATTGCAGTACTCAACTAAAAAACCTAGTACATATGTGGATAGTTATCTTAGCTTTGGCTACTTACAACACTGGTCAACGATTCATAGTGGAACAACCACATACCAAGAGCTCATCAAAAGTTTGGCAACCGATTTAAAAGATGGCTTTTTAGATGGGAAAAAACTTCATGGAGATCAAACATCCTTCACCCCTATTTTCAATTCTGCTCCAGATAATATTGATCCAGTCAAAAATACACTGTTAGATATCGCCGCTAATCAAAAAGCTACACGCGATAATTTTGCAACCAATTTAAGAACCGCCACTTTAAAATTGGCAAATAGCCAGAGTTTAGATCAGACAGGTTATGATCTACTACAAAAGAAACTATATTCAGGGGTCGTACCTATCGGAAATACGACTGACTTTTTCCGCATAGATGGTGCTGGTGATTATCGACGTGCAGTTGGTTTTAGCGGTATTACAGCGACCTGTAACGGCTCTGCATATCCTTGTAAACAAGGTTTGACTAGCATTAATCTGTCTGACCCAAAACTACCAGCTACAGACTATTTAGTTGGTCATTACGAAGATACTGCAACAGGTTGCCAGCTTAATTTCCGTGCGAATGGTCAAATCGAACTTATTAAAGGATCACAGACTTATCGCTCTGCTTTAAGCGCCGATAGTACAGATAATTTATTGCAAATAGATGCTGCAAGCTCAAGTTATTTACTCAACTCAAGTTCAGCCGAACCAAACAACGCAACGCAGCAATACAACTTTATACAATTATCAATTAAAGCAAATAAAATCTTGAGTGCAAAAGCAGGTCTAGATAGCCGAAAAGCACCAGATAACTTACAAACACCACAACTAGAATGTAGTTTTAGTTAATTTGAGACATACCACCATGCAGGCAACGGATTTGATTTAAGTTGTCTGCGATGTTTTTGAAAATAAGGATCGTATTTTTCAACTTCTGCCCAAAATGCAGGACTATGATCAAAATGTTTAGTGTGAGCTAACTCATGAATAGCGACATAGCGAGTAATTTCGTGAGGCATGAGCACTAAGCCTGCATGTAGCATAATATTATGCTGACTACTACAACTTCCCCACCGAGTTTTCGGACGGCGAATTGTACATTCCCGATAAACCAAATGAGTGTGTTCACTTAATTCTTTTAAAAGCTCGGGTAATTCTTGTTTTGCAAAAGCAATCACTGCACTTTGTAATGCCAAATATGGCTGCGTATCTTTAATAAATAAACAACTTCTTTCCCAATCGAATTGAAAAACTCGATGCTGCTTTTGAACGATGACCTGAAACGGTTGCTCTTTATTAAAAAAATAAATTTCTGAAGGAATATCAATGGAAGCCGATTGAACGTTTTGTTGTTTATTCCACGTCTCGATCAACCATTGTTCAGATTGCGCTAAAAAAAGCTGAATTTGTTTTTTACTACAAAACCCAGGAACCGTCAGGCGGATTGAAGCAGGTTCAACACGTAAGCGCAATTTTCTTGCCCTTACGTGACGAACAATTTTAATTTCTGGCATTTCCACAGACATTACTGTGCAGTACGCTCTTCAATACCATTATTGGTTGCAACAATTGCAATCGTTGCTGGGTTTAAAGCAAAAATACCATTAGTCACAACACCCGGAATATTGTTAATGGTTTTTTCTAAATCAAGTGCATTTAAAATATTAAGATTAAATACGTCTAAAATCACATTACCGTTATCTGTTACTACACCTTCACGATAAACTGGGTCACCACCTAAACTCACCAATTTACGAGCCACAGCAGAACGAGCCATTGGAATAACTTCTACTGGAAGTGGAAAGTCATGTCCGAGTTGATCAACCCATTTTGAATCATCAACGATACAAACAAATTTCTTAGCAATTGAAGCTACAATTTTTTCACGTGTTAATGCAGCACCGCCACCTTTAATCATATGCATATGACGGTCAATTTCATCTGCACCATCAACATAGGCATCTAAACCACCTACATGGTTCATATCTACAACTTCGATGCCTAGTTTTTTAAGACGATCAGCAGTTGCTTGAGAACTTGCCACAGCTGCTTCTAATTGTAATTCAGGCAATAAATCAATGAGAAAGTTTACGGTACTTCCAGTCCCAACCCCCAAAATGCCACCTTTGGGCAAGTGTTTTAAAGCAGCTTTCGCAGCAGCTTGTTTCTTTTCATCTTGGGTTGCATATAGACTCATGACATCACTCAACTATTTTTTGACATTTATGCACCAATAATCGGCGCAAATGCACAAGGGTTTGCTACAATAATTTCCTATTTTAAACTGTTATAGGGAAGATGAACATGCTGTCTCGTGTGGTACGACAAATTTTACAAGCAACGGTTTATGATGTTGCAATTGAAACGCCTCTCGAAGCAGCTCCACGAATTAGTCAAAAATTAAATAATACAATTCGTTTTAAGCGGGAAGATTTACAGCCTGTTTTTTCTTTTAAATTACGTGGTGCCTATAACCGTATTAGCCAATTACCTAAAGAACAACTCGAACGTGGGGTAATTTGTGCATCTGCTGGTAACCATGCTCAAGGTGTAGCATTATCAGGTCAACGTTTAGGAGTTCCAGCAATCATTGTTATGCCAAGCACGACTCCTGACATTAAAGTTCAAGCAGTTAAACGCTTGGGTGGTCAAGTTGTGTTACATGGCGATAGTTTTGATGTAGCAAATAAATATGCACAACAACGTGCCGAAGTTGAAGGCCTTGTATTCATTCCACCCTATGACGATGAACTTGTGATAGCTGGCCAAGGCACAATTGCAAATGAAATCTTACGTCAATGGCGTGATGTAGAATATGTGTTTGTTGCTGTAGGTGGTGGCGGCCTAATTTCAGGCGTAGCAGCTTACCTGGGTGAAGTTGCACCCCATGTAAAAATTATTGGTGTTGAATATGAAGAGTCTGCATGTTTAAAAGCAGCCTTGGAAGCCAATGAGCGCGTAATTTTGCCACATGTAGGCTTGTTTGCAGACGGTACTGCCGTTGCTCAAATTGGTGCTTTACCATTTGACATTATTCGTCTGCGCAAATCTGATAACTCAGGCCCAATTGTTGAACCTGATATTGTGACAGTAAACACAGATGAAATCTGTGCTGCCATTAAAGATACTTTTGACGAAAACCGCAGCATTGTTGAACCATCTGGTGCAATGGCCCTTGCTGGTATCAAGAAATATATTACCGAACATAAAATCAGCAATAAAAATATGGTATCGATTGTATGCGGTGCCAATATGAACTTTGACCGTCTACGTTATATTGCTGAACGTACTGAGTTAGGTGAGCAACGTGAAGCGATCTATGCTGTTACTTTATCTGAAGAAAAAGGCGCATTCCTAGGCTTCTGCCGTGCTTTACAAGGTCGTAATATTACTGAGTTTAACTACCGAGCAAACAATACAGATGAAGCGCAAGTGTTCGTCGGTATTAGCTTAAAAGGTGGTGATGCAGAGCGTCATGAAATTTTGGAACAATTAAAGCAACAAAATTATGTGGTGGATGACTTGTCTGATGATGAGGTTGCCAAACTACATATTCGTTATTTAATTGGCGGTCATGCAAATATAGATGATGAAAGATTGTTCCGCGTTGAATTCCCAGAACGTCCAGGTGCCCTTTTAACCTTCTTAACTCGTTTAGGCCCAACCCATAATATTACGTTGTTCCATTACCGTAATCATGGCGCAGCAGAAGGACGTGTTTTAGTCGGTTTACAAGCAACTGATGCGAAACAGAACCCTGATGGTCTAATTGAAACTCTTGAGCAGATTAGTTATCCGTATGCAGAAATTACGAATAATGTCGGCTACAAACGTTTCTTGAAATAATCTTCAATTTTGATGAATAAGCCGACAAATTTGTCGGCTTATTCATATAATTCTTTTAATATTCCCATCATATTTACATTGCCTCTCTTTATCTCAAAGAAAATATCCTTAAAAATAAACATCTAATCAGGAAACAAGGACCAATATGGCACAGTTTGCAGTCATTGGCTTAGGGAGTTTCGGAGCAACTGTTGCTCAAGAGCTCACAAAATTAAATCATGATGTTATTGGCATTGATACGGTAAAAAAGAATGTTGAAAATCTTGCCAACGTTTTAACTCATGCCGTCATTGCCGATGCGACCGACGAACATGTACTTGATGAACTCAATATTCAAAATTGTGATGCAGTTGTGGTCGCAATTGGTGAGGATATTGAAGCAAGTATCTTATGTGTACTGAATTTAAAAAATTTAGGCATGGACAAAGTTTGGGTAAAAGCAAAAACCAAAGCCCATCACACCATTTTGTCGCACCTCAATATTAATAAAATTATTCATCCTGAAGAAGATATGGGGGTACGAGTTGCCCAAGCGCTGAACTATCCAATGGTGAGTCGCTATATGTCTTTAGAAGATGACCACTACATTATAAAAATTGAAATTCCCGAAAAGCTTAATGGCATTAACTTATATGGCATTATGCAGCAAGCACCACAGGTTAAAACATTGCTCGTAAAAAGACAGCAACAAATTTTGTTTGAGACCGAAGAAAATTTCACCTTGCAAACGCATGATATTCTTATTTTAGAAGGTCATTTACCGCAGTTAAAGAAACTTTCTAATTGCTTCCTATAAGAGGCGAAATCTAGAATATGTCTATATATCCCAAGCCCCATAAAACATTAAATTTAAGCCCTCCTTCACTCTTGGCACTAGGGTTTCTGGGCTTTATTATTTTTGGCACTTTATTACTAAAACTGCCATTTGCCAATACGGGTCATGTGAGCTGGATGGACGCGCTTTTTACAGCCACCTCAGCAGTCACAATTACTGGTCTATCTGTTTTAAATATTCATGAGTCTTTTACCCTGTTCGGACAAACCATTATTTTGTTGTTGATTCAATCTGGTGGTTTGGGTTTTATGACTTTTGCCATCTTAGCTGCATTAAGTTTGTCACCCAAAGTTGGTCTTAAACAACAAATGATGGCTCAAGATAGTCTCGGTCAGACAAGCCTCTCAAAGGTGACGTTTGTTGCTAAAGGAGTTGTTACTTACACTCTTATTTTTGAGCTTATCGGTACAATTATTCTCACGACTGCTTTTACACCAACTTACGGTTTTGCACGTGGATTGTACTATGCGATTTTTTACAGTATTTCCTCATTTAACAATGCGGGTTTTTCATTATTTTCTAATAGCTTAATCAGTTTTCAAAGCAACTATATTATTTGTATAACTGTTAGCATACTTTACACCTTAGGTGGCCTTGGCTTTCTAGTTCTCATGGACATTAAGCAAAATAAAAAATGGAAAAAACTTACCCCAAATAGCAAGCTGATTCTTACAACTATTACAGTGATTAACCTGATTGCCTTTATTTTAATTTGGGCTTTAGAAGCTCAAAACCCCCATACTTTAGGAATGCTCAGTGTAGGTGATCAAGCCTTAAATGCTTGGTTTCAAGCCACTGTTCCGCGCTCATCAGGATTTAATACTATTGATACAGGTGCAATGACCAACAGCAGCTCTTTACTCATGATGTTGCTTATGTTTATTGGAGGTGGTTCACTCAGTACAGCTGGTGGAATCAAAGTTGGAACCTTTGTCATTTTAGTGCTCAGTGTTATTTCTTTTTTACGTCGTACAGATGAAATTCGAATATTTAATCATTCAGTCGCACACGAAACGACGTATAAAGCTTTAGCTGTAACTGCAATTACGAGCATACTCATTTTCATGGGATTCTTTATTATTTTGCTTTTAGAACCTAAAGCAGATTTTATGAATTTGCTTTTTGAGGTTGTTTCCGCGGCTTGTACTGTAGGGCTTTCTCGTGGAATCACGCCAGATCTGCATAATGGTAGTTTATTCATTTTAAGCTTGTTGATGTTTGCTGGACGACTCGGCCCATTAACACTGGCTTATTTAATCGCCACACCGAAAAAAAGTCGGCTCAAACACGCTCAAGCCAACATTCAAATTGGATAATAAAAAAGCCGCTTTTAAAGCGGCATTTTTACAAGTAAAAACTTAGTACCAGTTCATGAGTGAAACACCCAAGCCTGCGTAGGTTGCTCGATGATTATAGTCAATTAAACTTTCACCGTAACCATTAAACAACTGGAAGTGTCCACGCAGTTTGCCACTGATTGGAAAAGCCCAATCAAATTGAACAGCGCCATGAGAATCATCACCGCCTTTCAGTGAATGACGCAGCATTAAAGAGAAGTCATTTTCCTTCCACTTATAAAATGCTGTTAAATCACCACGACCAACGTAATCTTCAATATCTGGGTTATTATCATCTTTGCTGTCTTCTTCAAGACGAATCCATGGACGAAGCATTACAGCAAAGTTACCGCGCTCTAATCCAACGTTAAAAATCACACGGTTCCAGCTACGAGATAATGGATCTGAACGACCATTTGATTGGTGGTTTAAGGTAACCCCAAGCAGACGCCCATCTAAACCAAGCAATTCATAGTTTGTTCTAAAGATTAAACTTGCTTCAGGTTCATAATTCGTTTCACGGAAAGGACGAGACTCTTCAGCATTAAATGTTTGCCAACGTGAAGACTGGGTATAACCCACCCACAAATCACCATTATTGCCAAAAATATTTTCCCAAGCTTTGGTCTTTAAAGAAATCTGAAATTTACTTTCTGTTGATTTCAGATTTTGATCTTCTGTCACCGTATTATTTGGGTTTGGACTATGTGGCAACTCATTTTTGTCACTGGTCCAGAATACAGGTAGTAAATAGACTGGCTGATAAGCACGAATATTCCAGACCCCTAATTTACTTTTTTCAGACAACTCCCAACGTTGATCTAACAAAGATGTAGTAGGTTCAAGTTTCGGCGCTTTACCAATTATTTTGATATTACTCACTGTATCTACAACCTTCTCTTTAAAAGTTTCAGGTGGAACAGCAGGTGCATCAATTTTTTTAACAGGCTCTGGTACAGCCGCAGCTTGAATAACTGGTAAAGCTGACGGTTTAAATACAGAGTCATAACAAGCCAGACGATCGGCATTCGAAGCAAGAGCAACACATGCATCTACTGTCGCGGGGGTTACAGGTGCCAAGGTGTCAGCATATGTCACAGACGCACACAAACAGCTAAGCACGATTCCCATGCTTAGCTGTAAAGATGTGCGTTCAAATTGTCTGAACGCCATGTTCATCTCCAATCTTTATTTTAATTCACTTGTTGAATGGTAAAGCCTAATTGCTGCAATTCATCGCGTTTAGCAAATGGTGCAACTACAGCTTTTACAGGAGTTTGCTCAACTAAATATTGACGAGCAACACGTTGTAAATCATCTAATGTTACATGCAACAATCTCTCACGTAAGATACGGCGGAAAGTTGGTGTTCTTGCATGCAACAATGCATAACATGCAGTAATCGCCTCACCCGCTGGTGAACCTGGTTTATCCATACTTGCAACTAGGCCAAGAATCGCTTCTTCAAGCTGATGAGGCTGTTGTTCCGTATTTAATAACCATTGCACACTTGCTTCAAAGTCTTTAAAAGTTTCTGCTAAACGTGGGTCACGGTAACTATAGAAACGGAATGAACATGCATTCCCATCATAACTTGCTCCGCCACCATACGCACCGCCTTTCTCACGAATGGCGCTGTGTAAGAACCCATTACGTAAATAAGCTGCCAATACCATTAACGGAGCTGCATCTGGATGCGACACATCTACCGCCTGATAAGCTGAAGCACAGAACTGAACATTTGCCTGAATTAACCATGCTTCATGATTATTGTCATTTGCCTGTTCTACGTGAGTTAATTTTGTTTCAGTTGCATCAACGTTTAGTTTATCCCAAACATTTTGGATTTCTTCAACCAAACGTTCAGACTGATGTTCTTCACATACAAGCAAGAACTGTTTAGGCGCTTGCAATAATTTACGATGAATACATTTTAATTCTGCGATCAAATCATCATATGCAGCAGAGTCTTGAGTAATCTTAGTAACAAGTTCGCCTAACCAGTTTAATGCACCTAAACCAGTGTTTTGATAGTCGCGTTGAGCCAATGCACTCATATTACGTGACGCAATTTGCATTGCATAACTATGGCCCGCTCCAGATAAGCGAGATTGCCAACGTGTTTTACGTTGTTGCAATAACTCAATAATTCGTTCTTTCTCATCAAATCGAAGCTGTTCAAATGCTAATTTTAATAAATGAATGGCATCAAACTTCTGAGTCAACGATTTAGTCGTTAACGTTAACCAAGCACTAATTTTATCTTTGTCATCAACCTTACTACGCAATGAAGCGCCCATTCCTAAACCACCACTTACAGCTGTTTGTAAGTTTTGTAGTTCAAGATAGTCATATTCACCTGCACCCACTTCGCCCATCAAGATAGAAAGCAAATTGAAATAAGGTGACTTCACAATATCTTCAGGAATTTGAATAAGTACTTGTTGATAGTAAATACCGTTCGTACCAGCATGGTACAAATTCAACGGCGTATCCATACGATTACAAAGAATTTCGCGTAATTGACCCTGTACAATATGCAAGTCAGCAGGCACATCTTCCAAACCTACTTTTGGTAATAGTTCAAGGTTGTCTGGAGTATCTTGACGCTCCTCTAGAGCCTTGGTATTAGCGACAATTTCAGCCTTATCAGCGTCAGTTAACTTTTCACCAATAGCGGCTAAACGTGCTTTTTCTGCTTCCTGCTCTTTTACAGACTTAGTTGGGTCTGGAACTAGAGTCATCTGAACACGATGTGGGTTGTCAAGCAAATGCGTTTGAATCAGATTTGATAACCACATTGGGTCTTTCAATTCTTCTTTAACTTGTGCAATTGCGCTGTCAACATCCCAAATTTGAATTGGGTCATTGTGGTGGATCGCACCGCTTAAGCCATTTAAAATTAAACTTAAGCCATAAGGTGTACCATCACCATTAATTTCACGTTGATGCAACTCAATCTGATGCAAAATTGCATCGACTAAATTACTATCAATTGGTTTTGCAGCAACATCACGTAGAATATTTAAAACACCATCTTTAAAGCTTTGCGCATGCTCTGGGTTTGAACCTTGAACACCACAGTAGAAAGTCATTTCAAAATTACTGTCATCTACGCCCATTAATGGACCTGTTGATTGAGCATAACCACATGTTTCTAGGTAATGACGTAGTGGTGAAGCTGAATTTTCTAACAAAATTCCTTCAACCAAACGCATTCCCAAACGCAATTTCACTTCATTTGCTTCTGGTAATAACCAAGATAGAACATGATAAGTTTTATCTTTTAAATCATCACTATCAACACCATAGTTTTCTGTTACTTCAATTGGCGCAGCTAAACGCTTTTCGGGCTTAGAATATAGAGTTGTTCCAGCAGAAAATTTATGTAGAGCCAGTTTTTCAAATTGCTCTTGCAACTCATAGGCTGTTTGATTACCAAAGGTCATGAATACAGCATTACTTGGATGGTAATGTACCTTGTAAAAATCGACTAGCTGCTCATACGTTAAATCAGGAATATCTTTCGGGTCACCGCCTGAGTTGTAATGATAGGTCGTTTCAGGAAATAAATGATGAGCCAACTGATGATAAAGTTGGTCAGACGGTGCACTCATCGCACCCTTCATTTCATTAAAAACAACACCTTTATAAACAGGTTGCCCATTTTCTAGTTCAATACGAATACCTTCTTGAGCAAAATCAAGCGGATTCAAATTAGCAGCAAATGCCGCATCAAGATAAACAGAGAGTAAGTTTTGGAAATCTTTTTTGTTTTGAGTAGCAAATGGATATGCAGTCCAATCTGCTGCTGTAAATGCGTTCATGAACGTATTTAAAGAACGGCGAATCATTAAAAAGAACGGATCACGTACCGGAAACTTTTCAGATCCACACAAAGCGGTATGTTCTAAAATATGTGCCGTGCCTTTAGAGTCCATAGGTTGTGTTCTAAAAGCAACAAGAAATACATTCTCATCATAGTCAGTTGCCAAGTGATAATGCACCGCACCTGTGACTTTATGCTTATATTCAGACACTAAAATATCTAATGCTTCTACATGGTGCTGACGTAGCAACTGAAACGCAGGGTGAACAGTTTGAGAAATGGTTTCAGTGACATCTACAGTCATGTGATCTCCTAACATATCGGATAAGTGAATAAGTCTCATTATAGCCTGAGTCAGCTTGAGATTGGCGAACAAAAGCCAAGTAAAATACTATGTTTTTGTTGAGTATTAGTTTTCATTGGCACGGCTTTGATATCAAGCACATAGCCATGAACGTTTTATCCTACCAGAACAAAAGCTTTTAATTCTATTTATATATTACCCAATAAATAAAAAAGCCCATCAAGTTGATGAGCTTTTAGAAAAACTTTTACTTAAAAACGATAACGAAGTGCAATTTGAGCATTCAGTGGATCGCCCATCATATTTGAATCATTGGCTCCGCTATGTCCAGAAACAAAGTAATCGCGATCAAACAGGTTGTTTAAGTTGAAGTTCACATCGTAACGCTCACTTTGATAACCTAATGCTGCATTTACAACAGCATAGCCTGGTAAAACATTCTTGTTATCTGGCGCACTAAAGCGTGATGATTCACCACGTCCGCCTACCGCCGCATACCAATGATCATTAATTTGATATTTTAACCACAGGTTAGCAGTGTTGTTTGGCGTAAGCGCAGAATGATTGCCTGTCAATCCAATAGCCGATTTTTCAATCTTACCATCCATATAAGAATAGCCAGCTAATACTGATAATTGATCAGTTAATTGACCAGCTACCGATAATTCAACACCCTTGGTTTTTTGCTCACCTGCTAATACTGCTAGTGTTGAATCTGTAGGGTCTTGATTTTGAATATTTGTCTGACTCATTTCAAACAAAGCCAATGTCACATTCAATTGATCATTTACATCCCACTTCGCACCAACCTCAATATTTTCAGTTTTTGTTGGGCTCAAATCATCACTGTTTTTATATAAAACAAATGAATCAGCCAAAGGCTGGAAAGATCGGTTATAAGAAGTGTAGAAGGAAATATTGCTTACTGGCTGATAAACGAATCCGATTCTTGGAGAATAGGTGTTATCAGTTCTATTTAATATTTGAGACTTCACTTTATCATTACGATCTTGTGACAAATTATCATAGCGTAGGCCAACTAAAACTTTCAGCTGATCTGTAACTGTCATTAAATCTTGTAAATAGATACCGTAGTTTTCAAAGGTATTACTGTTGTTATTACGAGCAGCTGTTGAGCCTGTATTAATAGGAGCCCAATACTCTAATTCAGGATTATACAAATCAGTTGTGGTTTTAGCTCCTTGCCAAAGTATTTCATCTTTGTGCTGCTTACTATACTCCGCACCAATCAAAGTATTGTGCTTTAAAAATCCTGTATTAAATAAACTACTTAATTCTTGCTGAACATACACGCCATCTTCATTACGTAAGCGCTTATTTTGAGTCAAAGTAATTTGTGACTTATCAGCGGGATGTGAATCAACACTATATTGACGGTCTAATGAATAATTATAATGACGAACTGCACCATGATATTTTAGATTATCATTAAACTCATGATCTAAGCTTATGGTTTGGCTTGAAATTTCAGTATCAACATCACCAACTTCTTTACCGTTTAATGCACCATAAAAAGTTTTAGGGTTTGTTTTAACTGGTTTACCTGTAATTGGATCGGTCGGGAAACCTTGATCTGCTAAACGGTCATCATGCAAATAGTCAGCCTGAATTAAAAGCTTTGTCTTGTCTGAAATATCCCATTGTAAAGATGGAGCAATCGCTTGGCGTTTTAAAAAGGCCTGATCACGATAACCATCTGAATCTTCAACTGCGCCAGTTAAACGAACCTTAACATTCTCTGCTACTTTTTCATTCACATCGACTTCTGCACGGCGTTGCCCTGTTATACCACCAATCAGACTCACTTCACGCAAAGATTCATCCGTTGGTTTCTTATTAATTTTATTAACTAATCCACCAGCAGAACCACGTCCATATAATACAGAAGCAGGCCCTTTTAATACTTCAATACGCTCAACATTCGACATATCGCGAAAATACAATGCATCATCACGAATACCATCTACATAGTTATCTGTGATTGCAGAGAAACCACGAATCATGACCTGATCACGTTGCCCATCACCTACACTAAAGCTCAGACCAGCAACGTTTTGCAAGGCACCTTGCATGGAGGTTACAGTCTGTTCTCTTAAAACTTGTTTAGGCACCACATTTACGATTTGAGGAACATCTTTTAATTGCATAAGTCCTTTAGTTGCAGTTGATGCTTGTCCCACTTCTTGTTTTAAGCTTTGTCCCTTTTCAGCTTTTACTGAAATTGTTGGAAGATTCGTTACAGCCTGTTGGTCTGCCTCTACGGCATATACATGGCTTGTCATAACCCCAACTGATGAAATAAATAAAATAGAACGCTTCATGTAAGTTCGCTACGAAAAATTTCATGCGAAGTTTCAATGAAATACACTGTATTTGTAAATATTAGCAAGAATCATTATTAATTGATAATATTTATTAAAACTATGAGTTCAATGGCCTTGTTAAATCAGCCCTAACTTTAAAAATCATCTTATTAAAAAAAGAATTACTATGAGGTGTATTTATTCCGCTAGCCCCCCATTTTTTAATAAAGTAACGGACCTCTCTCCATAGCCATCTTTAAATTCCTTAAAGTTGATAATGAAGATGCTCATAAAATGCCTGAGCTGACCTACTTATGATCTTAATAGTATTTAAACAACAATATTTTCCCTTCTAATTTTTGAATTAACTGAATTTTATTCAACAAACTACAGCAAATCCAAGCAATGGTGTAAACTTAGCAATCTGATTTTTTTATTTGTGACAACACATATGGCAACTGTAGATCTTTTTGCAATTGGTAATGCATTAATCGACCAAGAATTTAAAGTGTCTGATGATTTTCTGAATCAACAAGGCCTGCAAAAAGGCACAATGCAGTTGTCCGATGGTGACACTCAATCTGCTCTTTATGCAGAGTTAAAACAGCACCAAGACTACAAAGGTCAAGCAAGTGGTGGTTCAGCGGCAAATACGACTGTAGCTTTCAGTGCATTAGGTGGAAGCGCTTTTTACGGTTGCCGCGTTGGTAACGATGATTTAGGTGCAATTTATCTGCAAGGTCTAAATGAAGCTAACATCCAGACCACACCAAAATCGATTAGCGAAGGCGTAACTGGTACCTGTATGGTACTCATTAGCCCAGACTCTGAACGCACAATGCACACCTATTTGGGTATTACAGCTGAACTCTCTCAAGATCAAATCGATTTTGAACCATTAAAAACAGCAAAATGGCTTTATATTGAAGGTTATCTTTCTACAAGTGAAACGGCTCGTAAAGCTGTAAAACAAGCAAGAGAAATTGCAAAAGCAAATGGCGTTAAAATCGCCCTATCTCTTTCAGATCCTGCGATGGTGCAATACGCTCGCGAAGGCTTGGAAGAACTTATGGATGATGGCGTAGATTTACTATTTTGTAATGAACAAGAAGCCTTAATGTATACAAATACAACATCCGTAGAAGATGCTCTGGCTCAATTACGTTTTAAAAATCATACAGTAGTCATTACACAAAGTGCTAAAGGTGCTTTAGTTTCTAACCCAGCTCAACATTTCCATGTTGCTGGACGTCATGTTGAAGCCGTTGACACAAATGGTGCAGGCGATGCATTTGCAGGCGCATTCCTATATGCCCTAAATTACCATCAAGATTTGAATGCGGCAGCTCAGTTAGCTATCTTAATTTCGAGTGAAGTAGTCTCTCAATTTGGTCCACGTTTAGCTGTTAATGATTATGCTAAACTTCTTGAAAATTTTCAGAAGGAATGTGCTTGAAATGGAAAGGATCTGTATGACGGAAGAAGTTCCTGAGCGCGAAGCTAGGGCTTTTGACACTTTACAAGGAACTACTATTTTCGTTACGCAACGTGACGGCGCATTCTATGCTTATCAGAATTTATGCCCTCACCTACAAACTGAGCTTGAATATTTAGAAAATCAATTTCTAGATCAAGACAAAGAATATATCCAATGCTCTACCCACGGTGCTTTATTTTCTGTGGAAACTGGCGAATGTATTTCAGGTCCTTGTTTAGGTGATTTTTTAAATAAAGTTGAGCTTAAAGTACATTCAGATGGCGGTATCTATATCGTAGACTGAAGCTATAAACATTAGAGTTTCTGCCATGGCTGATTTCTTTTTCAATTATTATCTTATGCCATTTCACTTAAGTGTAGTGGCTTTGATATTGCTCAGCGTGGTAGAAACCATTGGTATGTATATTGGACTCCGTCCAAGTCAGTTACTCAAAAAAATTGCACCGGATTGGCTTTCTAACTCACCGCTACTTAATGTTAAATTTTCTAAAGCTTTAATTTTCGTTTTTTTACTCATCAATTTCAGTTATGCAGGTTACTTTTTACAACTCTCTTTCTTCGCAATACAGCATTACTTTATTTCACCATTTTATTTAATCGTCCCCGCACTAGTCATCGCAATCTTTTTTACTGTGTTCATGATTCACTGCCTTGACCAAGTAATTAAGCCAAAGCTTACTCATACTAACTATAACCTCTTAGGTCGATTAGCTACTATTTCAAGTGGTAATGCCAGACCTGGTTTTTCTGCTCAAGCACGCGTACGTGATGAATTTGGCCAACTTCACTATGTTCAAGTAGAACCAGAATATGGCGAACTCGAATTACACTCCCAAGTCATTCTTGTCAGAGTGCATAAAAGCCATTATGTGGCCAAAAAAATCTCTGTATCCAACGATCTTTTTGCACCCGATTAATTCTTAATAATTGTTGTAGTCCATTATTGCTTTTTGCAGGCTTTATTGCGCCCTTATTTTCTTATTTATTTAATTAATTAATTATTATTCCGAGCACCTTAGTTGGAAATAAAGTTAATAAATATTATATACAACCATTTTAGTTGGTATTAAATTAAAACAAACTATTTTAATAAACTTTATATTTTTTATTTACAAGTGTTTTAGTTGGAATTAACAATCAATTCAAACCATTTTAGTATGATATTTATTTTAAAATAACAAGTACTTGTTTTATATAAACTAATTATTTAAATATTCATTTTAAATATATTTAATGTTTATTTTTATTATATTTTGATTAATAATAAAATTATTATCAAATGAGGTTTAATTTATGAGCCTTTATTTTAAAAATCTTAATAGTCGTTTAATTAAAGAAATCACTATTATTCTAATAATAAAAATAGTGCTTCTTTTAATGATTAAACATATTTGGTTTGATGCTCCCACCATCCCCAAAAATTTCGACAATCAGGTCGCTGAGCATATTGCTGGCGATAACATTTCCAACATTAAGGAGACACGTTGATGATTTCTGAAAGCGTGGTTGATCTTTCGCGGTTTCAATTTGCGATGACCGCAATGTATCACTTTCTTTTCGTCCCTTTAACTTTAGGTTTGGCATTTATCCTTGCCATCATGGAAACCACTTATGTCATTTCTGGTAAAGAAATTTACAAAGATATGACTAAATTTTGGGGAAAATTATTTGGTATTAACTTTGCTTTAGGGGTTACGACTGGCTTAACAATGGAGTTCCAATTTGGAACAAACTGGGCTTATTACTCACATTATGTTGGTGATATTTTCGGTGCTCCATTAGCAATCGAAGGCCTGATGGCATTCTTCCTTGAGTCGACATTTATTGGTCTATTTTTCTTTGGATGGGACCGGTTAACTAAGGTTCAGCATCTAGGCGTAACATGGTTAGTTGCACTAGGTTCTAACATGTCAGCGCTCTGGATTTTAGTGGCTAATGGTTGGATGCAAAACCCAGTAGGTGCTGCATTCAACTTTGAAACGATGCGCATGGAATTAGTTGATTTCGGCGCACTTATCTTTAACCCTGTAGCTCAGGTTAAATTTGTACACACTGTATCTGCAGGTTATGTAACTGGTGCAATTTTTGTACTTGCCATCTCAAGCTACTACTTGCTTAAAAAACGTGACCTTCCTTTCGCACGTCGTTCATTTGCAATTGCGGCAATTTTCGGTCTTGCATCTACACTTTCAGTGATTTTGTTAGGTGATGAATCTGGCTATGAGCTAGGTGATGTTCAAAAAACTAAACTCGCTGCGATTGAAGCTGAATGGGATACCCACCCTGCTCCTGCTCCGTTTACTTTGTTTGGTGTACCAAATCATGAAGAAATGCGGACAGATTATGCAGTTAAAATTCCCTACGCATTAGGTTTAATTGCAACTCGTTCAACAACCAAAGAAGTTACTGGTCTTAAAGACCTCATGCAACAGCATGAAGTCCGTATTCGCAACGGTATGCTTGCCTATGCTGAACTTGAAAAGTTACGTGCAGGTGATCGCTCACCAGAGTTATTGGCTTCATTTGAAAAAAATCAAAAAGATCTAGGTTATGGCCTACTTCTTAAAAAATATGCACCAAATGTAGTTGATGCAAGCGAGCAAAATATTAAAGCTGCTGTAAAAGATACTGTTCCAAATGTTACAGCGCTATTTTTCTCTTTCCGTGCAATGGTTGCCTCTGGCTTCTTAATGCTATTACTTTTCATTTTAGCAACTTGGGCTGTAGCAAAAAGAAATGCTGAAAATAAACCTTGGCTACTTAAATATGCATTGTTTGGTCTGCCACTTCCTTGGATTGCTGCACAAACTGGTTGGTATGTAGCTGAAGGCGGCCGTCAACCATGGTCTATTGGTGAAATTTTACCAACCCACCTATCTACTTCTAGTTTAAGTACTGGTGATGTATGGGGTTCGATTCTTGCGCTAGCAGCGTTCTATACCGCACTTTTAATTATTGAAATGTACTTAATGATTAAATTTGCTCGTCTAGGACCAAGCTCTTTGCACACTGGTAAATATCATTTTGAAAAGCAAGAACCGAAAACCGCAGTTAATGGGGAGGCCTTATCATGATTGAATATGAACTATTAAAAATCATTTGGTGGGTGTTAGTTGGCGTACTACTGATCGGCTTCGCTCTGACCGATGGCTTCGATATGGGTTCCATGGCTCTCATGCCTTTTGTTGGAAAAACCGATAGCGAACGCCGTGCTGCGATCAATACGATTGCACCGCACTGGGATGGGAATCAAGTCTGGTTTATTACGGCGGGTGGTGCACTATTTGCCGCATGGCCAATGGTATATGCGGTAGCCTTCTCAGGTATGTATTGGGCTTTACTGCTGGTTTTATTCGCCCTTTTCTTGCGACCAGTAGGTTTTGATTACCGTTCAAAACTTGCAAACACAAAATGGCGTAATTCTTGGGACTGGGGCCTGTGCATTGGTGGTGCTGTTCCAGCCCTTGTGTTTGGTGTTGCCTTCGGTAATTTATTTCTGGGCTTACCATTTAGTTTAGATGACACGCTACGCTCTGAATATACAGGCAGCTTTTTTGCCCTTCTCAACCCATTTGCTTTAATTTGTGGTGTTGTCAGTCTATCTATGCTCTGTGCGCATGGTGGTGCATGGCTCATGTTGCGTACAGACGACGCTTTAAAACAGCGCTCTGCCAAAGCAACGCAGATCATGGCAGCTATATTTTTAATCTGTTTTCTTGTTATGGGGGCATGGCTGTATTTTGGGCAAGTACCCGGTTATAGCTATGCAGTTGCTATTAATCCAAATGCTGCACTCAACCCTTTAGCTAAAGAAGTGGTTACCAATAGCAACCCTGGCTGGATGAACAACTACAGCATCTATCCAGTGACTAAAGTTGCTCCAGTTCTGGCAATCTTAGGCGCAATCATCGCAATTTTTGCCTCATCAAAAGCAAAAGCAGGTTTAAGTTTCACTGGCACAAGTTTAATGATTGTCGGAGCAATTTTAACAGCAGGCTTTGCACTATTCCCATTCTTACTTCCATCTAGCATTAATCCTAATTCTAGCTTGACGATGTGGGATGCTGTTTCAAGCCACCTTACTTTAGGCGTGATGACAGTCGCTGCTGGCATTTTTGTACCACTCATTTTGATCTATACCAGTTGGTCTTATTACAAAATGTGGGGCGTCATTACCAACAAACACATCGAGTCAAACTCGCATAGCTTGTATTAAGGAGAAGCAAATGTGGTATTTCGCATGGATCCTTGGCATTTTGATGGCATGTTTTGCAGGTGTACTCAGTGCACTTTATATCGAACATCATCAAAATCTAGATGAGGAATAAATGATGGCAAAAGCAATGACAGCATCAAATCATCGAAAAGCTCAAGCATTTGCGATGGCCCTTTCTTTTCTGTTGGCATTGCCTCTTGCTGCAATTTTGTTGGTTTACCCTTCACTGATGTTAGATGCCAACGGACACTACAATCATAGTCAACTCATGTTGGTAATGATCGGTATTTCTGGTGGGTTTATTTACGGAGTAGGTTTCGTACCTAACTTCTGGTTATGGAAATGGCTATTTAGCCCATGGATAGCATGGCCTCTCATGCTTTTAGGCTATTACATCTGGTTTCTAACCTAAACAAAAAAAGACCTCATTTGAGGTCTTTTTTCATTTCAATTAATTTAATAAGTACCATTGGCACCCCTACATCTGCGTCAACTGGATACGGCTGTTCATTACCCGTCTTCATATATCCACGTCGTTCATAATAAGCTATCAATTCTGAACGAACATCCAACACATACATGACAGCATTGACCAGATGAGGATCTTCTTTCAATGCATATTGCTCTGCATATTCCAAAACAGATCGGCCTATTCTCATATTTTGAACATGAGGATCCGTACAAAACGTCCCAACCTCAACCTGATTATTTTCAAATGTGAGACCAATACATGCAACAATTTTAGAAGGATTAGTTTCCGCTACCAATAATGTCGAATTCACTAATTGTAGCTGTTCTTCTAATTGATGCTCTGTAATACGTTGTCCTTTTACCCACTCAAGCTCTGTTGTCCAACTTCGACCTTGTTGTTCTCGATAAGACTTGTTAATTAAATCTACGAGTTGTGGAATATCGGCAAATTGAGCTAAACGGAAATTTAAATTAGTCATAAAGTATACTTAGGCTATTTATAAAAATTCTAAAAATAAAGCCGATATTAAATCGGCTTTATTTAAAATAGCAATTTATTAATTTGATTGTTCAGCTAACCATGCCATAAATTTTTGACGCTCGGCTTTAGAGGCTTTCTGCCAAGTTTCCACTAAACGTTGATCATTCGTTTGTGCTACACCCGTTACCGGCATAGACGTTGGAGCTGGTACAACCTGAGAGTAAGTAGGTTTAGCCGATGCATACACGGCCTCAGGCTGTGGTTTAGATGATTTAGTCGTAAAATCACTTACCTTACCTAGTAAGCCAGTTGCAAACCATGGTTTTGCTTCATTGTTTGCACCCGTTTGTTTCACAATTAATTCATTATTTGCACTGTACAAAGCAACTGTTGGCTGCTCAGCATATTTTTTCGCATTTTCATAATCTTTAGGTACATCTACCATCGAAAGCTTATAAGTTTTCCCGTCTTGCAATGTAGGCGTTTGAATTGTAACTACGCCAGATTTAACAATGTCATGCTCACCATTTAAATGTTCAAAATATTCTTGGTAGCGCACACTTAAGCTGGTTTCACCCGCATCGACTTTATAATTATTTTTAGATGAACGAAATAACCCAGAATTGACTTCTTGACCATTCACAGCAAGGATTACAATTTCCTCTGGTGCTGTAATCGCAACTGCTGAAAATACTGAACCGCTGAGTAATAAACCAATTGCAGCAACACTTAATCTTAAAGTCATCTGTCTCTTTCTCTATATTTGATAAGCTATGAAATCATGAGCAATATGCAATATGATTGTGACTATTTTATGACAGAGTATTTTTCGGCTAATTTTCTGTTTTATTATTATTAAATATACATTTGAATTTTATCAATTTCTGTTTGATTTAAGCTTTTTATTAATTCTAAGCCCATAAAAAAAGAGCACCCCAATAGGTGCCCTATTTTATCTTTCAATTAATTGAAAGTTTTAAAACGATCAGCATCATTAATAAATGCTTTTTCGCCTGCTGGTGCTTCAACTGAACCAAATACTAATTGAGCACGTAATTTCCAAGTTGCAGGTACATCAAATGCTTCAGCAGCATCAGCGTCAACAATCGGGTTGTAATGCTGTAAAGAAGCACCTAAGCCTAGCTCAGAAAGTGCTGTCCAAGTCGCAAACTGAGCAATTGCAGTTGAATGCTCAGACCAAACTGGGAAGTTGTCTGCATATAATTCAAATTGCTCTTGTAAGCTTTTAATAACAGCTTGGTCTTCATAAAATAATACAGTTCCAACACCAGCTACAAAGCTATCAATTTTTGCATTTGTACCAGCAAAAGAATCTGCAGGAACAATTTTACGTAATGCTTCACGAACTAAGTTCCAAAATTTAGCATGTGATTCACCATAAAGTGTCACCACACGTGAAGATTGCGAGTTGAATGATGATGGACTATGTTTAACCGCTTCACGGATAGTTTCTTCGATTTTAGTGCGATCTAATGCAACATTTTTACCAATTGCATAAATTGTACGACGATTTTTAATTTTATCTAAGAAAGTAGACATTTTGTTATTTCCTACCTATTGATTGACCATGGGTCGTTGTTTGGGAATGAATACAGTGTATTGAACTCATTTTTTATAATCAGCATTAAAAATATGACAGTTCGTTTTATTTTCGCAACAATAAAAAAAGATATACATATAAAAAAGCTCCACCATTTAGTGAAGCTTTTTACTACTGATAACCAGTTATTTATCAGTTTCAAATAGTGCAGCAACAAATGATTTCGCCGAGAATGGTCTTAAATCATCAATTTTTTCACCAACGCCAATAAAACGAATTGGTACATGAGTACGACTTGCAATATTAAATAGCACGCCGCCTTTTGCAGTTCCATCTAACTTGGTAATTGTAATACCAGTTAAACCTACAGTCTGGTCAAACTCTTGCACTTGGTTAATCGCGTTTTGACCTGTACCCGCATCTACCACCAACATAATTTCATGAGGTGCAGTTGCATCAATTTTTTGCATTACGCGTTTAACTTTTTTAAGTTCTTCCATCAGGTTGCTTTTATTATGTAACCGACCTGCTGTATCTGCGATTAATACATCAATTCCTTTAGCACGAGCACTCTCAAAGGCATCAAAAATAACAGAGGCACTATCAGCTCCGTGACCTTGGGCTACAACAGCAATATCATTACGCTCACCCCAGATCTGTAATTGTTCTGTCGCTGCAGCACGGAATGTATCCCCAGCAGCCAACATTACTTTTTTACCTTCACCTTGCAAACGCTTTGCTAATTTACCAATTGTTGTGGTTTTACCAACGCCATTTACCCCAACCATTAGAATCACAAAAGGCGATTTATTAGGGTCAATATGCAAAGGTTTAACACGTGGAGCCAACAAAGCAACCAACTCTTCTTGTAATGCTTTATATAGAGAGTGGGAATAGATCAAATCACCACGAGCTGTACGCTCTGTCAAATTGGTAATGATCGTTCTAGTTGCTTCGACACCAATGTCTGCAACCAATAATTGCTCTTCGACTTCTTCGAGTAACTCATCGTCAATTTCCTTTCCGCCGATCAAGATATTGACCATACCATCAGCGAAATTACGACGAGTTTTGGTTAAACCTTCTTTCATCCGGCCAAAAAAACCAGATTTTGGTTGTTCAACTTCGGTATCTGTAGAAGCCAATTCAACTTTGGCAACTTCAATATTTTCTTGTGATTTAACAGGAGATTCAACGATGGGAACATCGATAGCAGGTAAATTAGGTAATGTGACATCGTCATCACCGATCTCAGCATCTATCAAGAATTTATTTTGCATATTCGATTGTTGCTCCATGCGGATTCCTTGAAAAGCAGCGCGTTTAAAAAGATAAAGTTTAGCATAAATTCAAAAAATTGCCTGCCACAATAGTGCTCAAAAAGCTTTGTAAACCAAGATTTAGCCTGATTCACTCATTTACTGAGTATCTTCCTGAGCGAGTGCCGGATATTGCTTAATATGAGCACCTTCAAATTGGTAAGCATGCATTAACTTTAAATACTCTGCCCGATGAATTTCCGACTGAGCTATAAGTAACTCAGCCATGTCTTGAGTTCTTGGATAAGTCGCCTGATGAGAAAGTTGTATAATTCGTTGATATTGATCCGGACTAATAGGCCGAAGTAATGCTAAATATGACAGCACAAAAATACAGCCAATGACAATAACCACAAATAGGTTAAAACATTGATCAACTTTTAACTCAGACTTTAATTTAAGAAAATTTTGTTTGAATATGAGCATGACCTACCTCGAATTAGTGTAGTGTAGGGGTCAATACTCATAAGTACAAGATCAAACATCCAGTAAGGTTAATAATCGTACCTTACTGGATAGTATGAGTATGCTTAACTTATTAGTGAACGAATGACGGAAAAGTATAAAATTGCTGCAATAATCACTAAGACTAAAAACATAGCAAAAATACTTAACCCTTCTTCTGCATCTGCTGGATGCAACTCGTCTTCATCAGCAATTTTTCGAAGCTCCCCATCATAAACTTGATAAAACCAGCTTTTTTGGGTGGGTTCCAAATGCCCAGCAAAATCAAACACCCTTTTGCGCTGTGCAAGGCAATAATCCCCTAAATGGATTTCCTCATGAAAGATAGCTTCATCTAATAATTTACGGTGATAATGGGCCAGTTCTATGATTTGTTCCTCTTTAGGAGGAGTGTCAAAAACAAAGCCGTCGATTGTATTTGTCATATTTTATTCTCCTTGTCTTTTATTCTCATATTGATTTTAATCAAAATTATTTGTGAATAATGTTTAATCATGTATCCTAATAGTGAACTAAGCGAAATGCGCAAATAGTTGACAAATCCATCAATTTGTAATATTAGTTTAATAATTCTAAGTTAAATTAATTTAAAGGCAGCAGCCTTTAGAAAAAAGTAATCATAATTACAATAAGGAGTTTTATATGATTCAACGTATCTCTCATCATGATTTAGAACATGTATACGCAACTGCAGTAAACACTATTCATTCTCAAATGAACTTTCAAGATGCAGTTACACAGTTAGAAGAAGTTGCTCGCGCTGGGCACGGTAAAGCTGCTCTATTCTTAGCAGAATTGTATTATCAAGGTTTCCGTGTTGAACGTGACTCACTTAAAGCACAATATTGGCAAAAGTTAGCCACAATGCAAGCATAAAGAGACGTCACTTAGGTGGCGTTTTTTTATACCCGTAAAAATCAAAAGTTATCAATTTATCTAAAGCCTTACTTCGCCACTTCAGTCATGGCTCAGGTGGCGTTTTTTTATGTCTGTAAAAATTTGATATAAACCAATTCACCCCTTATCTCTTCTTGCGCTTCACCAACGCTTTAATCGCTTTGTTTTGCTCAGATGGCATTTTTTATACCCATAAAAGCCCCAAATTATCAATTTATCTAAAGCTTTACTTCACCAATTGAATCGTGGCTCAAGACGAATTTTTCTTAACTGGGAATATTTGTTTACGATTTGATACCTGTTTAAACTGAAATGTCATCTATTTTTTCTATAATAAGCAAGACAAGTTACGAACCATTAAATTGACAATGAATAGTTTAAGCAATCTACAACCGGTTTCAAAAGACTTGATGATTAAGATTTATATTTTAAGAACCATGATGTACTGCGGAGTTCTTTGGGGGTTATTTCATGAAGGCTGGGCAATTAAATCAGACCAGGAAGACTTTATTTTTCCTTTCTGGCTCAATGGATTGCAAGCTCACCGCTATGCCAAAGAACACTGGCCACATTACAAGCCGAGAAGAATTACCCCTAAGGATTTTCACGAGTCTTTATTACCAACCTTAACTCGACTCAATGTTACACCAGCTTTGTTTAATTCTTCTCATCGTAAGTTGAAGTTATCTACACAGCAAATGCATCATTTCTTTTTCAAACATCCGCACTGGTTAAGAACCTAAAGTTTTCTTTAGGTTCTTAACCATAATTATTAGAATGCTTTTTGAACGTTTGATTGTAAAACTTGTATTTGAATGACTATCAAGTCTTTGCATTTTTATAAAATCAGGCTAATTTAAAACAAAATGATAAAACACGGGACAGAAGAAATGACAATCGTTGCACAAGTAATCAAAAACAAATCAGAGCAAGATATTTTTACAATTTCTCCAGAAGCCACTGTCCTTGAAGCAATTAAGATCATGGCTGATAAAGGAATTGGTGCGTTAGTCGTAGCCGAAGGTGAAAAAGTTGTTGGAATTTTATCTGAACGTGACTACATGCGAAAAGTGACGCTGATGGAACGTTCTTCATATAGCACCACAGTTGCTGAAATTATGACATCTAAAGTGCTTACAGTAAGCCTAAACAACACAGTTGAAGAGTGTTTACAGCTCATGACAGATCGCCACTTACGTCACTTACCTGTATTAGACAATGAAAAATTAGTTGGTTTTATCTCTATTGGTGACTTGGTAAAAGCAGCAATGGAAGATCAGAAAAACTTAATTGAACAGTTAAAACAGTATATCTCTGGTTAATGATTTGAAATAAAAAATGGGCCTCTATAAGAGCCCATTTTTTTCATACTAAAATTTAAAGATAATTATTAATCAAAGCGACTAAATGCTCTAATAAGTCATCTGCCTGTGCTTGAGTCATATTAATAGGCGGTAAAAGGCGAACCACAGAACCTGCTGTAACGTTGATAATAAGCTTGTGTTGATCACGAGCAATCGCAACGAGTTCAGCACAGTCTTTAGGTAATTGAATACCAATCATCATCCCAAAACCACGCACTTGAACATTCTTGTCTGCTAACTGTGCGCGAAGTTGATCAACAATATAGCGTCCTACTACTGCCGCATTTTCTACAGCATTCTCTTTTTGGATTGTATCGATTACCGTATAAACCACACGAGAACCTAATACAGTACCACCGTACGTAGAACCATGACTGCCAGGTCCTAATAAACCCACAGCTTTACCCTGTGTCATTACTGCTCCAACTGGAAAACCATTCCCAAGTCCTTTCGCAGTCGTCAAGACATCAGGCACAATATTGGTGTGCTGATATGCAAAATATTTACCAGTACGTCCATTACCTGTTTGAATTTCATCTAGCATCATTAACCAATTATGCTGATTACAAATATTGCGCACTTCTTCAAGATAGCTAAAGCCTTGAGGAGCAGTATTAATACCACCCTCACCTTGAATTGGCTCAATCAAAATTGCAACGATATCTGGATGCTGCAAAGCGGCTTCTTGAATTGCATGCACATCACCAAATGGCACACGAATAAAATCATTCAACAAAGGAGCAAATCCGTCTTGTACTTTTTTATTGCCCGTTGCTGAAAGTGTTGCCAAAGTACGGCCATGAAATGATTGTTCAGCCACAATAATTTTTGGCAAACGCACACCTTGTTGGGTACCAAATTTACGAGCAATCTTAATTGCACCTTCATTTGACTCAGCACCACTATTTGAAAAGAAGATTTCTTCCATACCAGAAACTTCAGCAAGCTTCTGAGCCGCGGCAGTTTGCCAAGGAATTTCAAATAGATTACTGGTATGCACAAGTGTTGCAGCTTGTTCAGCAATTGCTTCTGCAATAACTGGGTGAGCATGACCTAAACCACATACAGCAATACCAGTTAAGGCATCTAGATATTCTGTGCCATCTTCAGTATATAGATATGCCCCTCGGCCTCGTACAAAACTGATCGCTTGGCGACCATAAGTAGCCATTAAGTGTGATGGTTGATCAGGTTGTATTGGAGCTAGGGTAATATCAGTCATAACGAACTCTGTCTGCATGAGGTTTTAAGAAGGGTTTATATAAACAAAAACTGGCTCTGATGAAAAGTCTCATCAATCATTTATCTAAAATTTCGTCCGCTTTTCGCTATCACTTCGGTTTATACAATAAAATATTGAATATTCAATGCAACTTTAAGTATTCAGGTGGTTTGCAAAGCAACATAAACACCCCCTATAATGCTGCTAGATTAGTTGAGGATCTATTTATGACTGAACAAGCACGTGATACTGAAGCGTTAATCCGCGATCAAATTGCGAAGCATCCCGTTTTACTTTACATGAAAGGCACTCCACAGTTTCCACAATGTGGTTTCTCTGCACGTGCTGTAGAGGCGCTCAGTCAAATTGGTCGTCCATTTGCATATGTAAATATTCTGGAAAATCCTGATATTCGTGCAATCTTACCAGCAATTGCGAATTGGCCTACATTCCCGCAACTTTGGGTAAATGGCGAACTTATTGGCGGTAGCGATATCATGCTTGAAATGTTCCAAAATGGCGAATTAAAACCATTAGTTGAACAATATAGCGCTGCACCAGAAGCGTAAATAATAAAAAAGCCAATCAATAGATTGGCTTTTTTATACTCTCAATTTTAAAGATCGCTTACCCCAACATAGCGAAATAAACCTTCCACACCTAAATCAGATTTTAAAACAATCAAATTTTCATAAGATGTTGTCGTTAGAGCTTCAAAAATATTCATATTTGGATCTTCGTGTAACTCATCCACGCTCTGACTCATGCACTCTTCAAATCGATCTGCAACAAATTCGAATCCTAAATCCATAGCAATAAATAAAGTGTGCTCACATGGCTGAACATACTGTTCTTGTGCCCAGTCAATTATCGCTTGTTTGCAAAATGGACACTCAATATTTGAAGAGGCATCGTTAAGTTCTATCAATTGATAAGGCATTAGATTTGAAAAGTAGAGAAAAATATAGTGTAGAAGAAATTGTTAAATAGTTCTATAGACAACCTATAAAGCCTTTTCAAATACCTACATTCGAATTACAAGGTAATTACAATATAATTTCAAAACTCTTTCTATCAATTAAATAATGAATTTATCTCCTACTTACAAAAAACTTAGCATAAGAATTATCGTTGCAAAAATAATGATGTAAAATCATGGTTGTTGCAGAAATAGGATATTTTAATGCTCACTGATCTTGATGATTTTTATTGTTTTGCTCTTGTTGTTGAGCATGGGGGTTTTAGTGCCGCTGAGCGCGTAACGGATATACCAAAATCAAAATTAAGTCGCCGCGTTTACAGCTTAGAGGAAAACTTGGGGGTTCGCTTAATCCAGCGTAGTTCTCGTCATTTTGCTGTTACAGATATTGGGATGGATATTTATAGACATGCTCAAGTCATGATGAATGCGGCGCAAGCTGCCCATGACTTAGTTGATCATTTAAGTATTCAACCTAGGGGTGTAGTAAAGGTTAGTGTGCCCGTTGATATTGCTCAGAATCAACTTCCAAAAATCCTACCTGCTTTCTTAAAAAAATATCCAGAAATTCGTTTGCAACTAATGGTCAGTAATCGCCGAGTAGATGTTATTAATGAAGGAATTGATATCGCATTACGAGTTCGCTCAAAACTTGATGATGATCCAAGTTTAGTTCTTCGACAGTTTGCGCTTATAGAACAAAGCCTATTCGCAAGCCAAGCCTATTTAAATGAGTTTGGAGATATCAAAAATCCAGAGCAACTCAGTGAACATCGTATTTTAAGCTTGTCTGAAGATCACCTTGATCAACAATTCATTTTGCATGGACCTGACAATCAACAGAAGAAAGTCAAAGTTAGCCCTATTGTAATGGGCACAAACATACATATGTTGGCGCAATTGGCGAGTCAGAACTGTGGTATCGCATTACTGCCAGAAAGTGCAGCTGAAGACTTCCTGAAATCTGGGCAACTTATACAAATCTTACCTGAATGGAAAGCGCCTCATGGAATATTACATGCCGTATATCCATCACGCCGAGGATTGCTACCTGCTGTTCGAGTATTTATTGATTATTTAGTAGAACATCTTTCTGAGCGTTAAAACAAAAAAGTTCGATAATTTATCGAACTTTTTTATATTTTTAAATTGCAGGATAATTACCCACACCTTCAGGCCATGGGGTTAATAGTTCGAAGCCAGTATCTGTTACTGCAACCATATGTTCCCATTGAGCAGATAATGAATGATCTTGAGTAATGACGGTCCATCCATCATTTAACTCTTTCACTTGCGGTCTACCTGCATTCACCATTGGCTCAATGGTAAAAACCATTCCTTTCTTTAAGACCAAGCCTTGCCCGCGCTGTCCATAGTGTAAAACATTAGGTTGTTCATGATAGACCTTACCAATCCCATGTCCACAATATTCTCGAACAATACTATAGCCTTCTCGGTGAGCAACCGACTGAATAGCATAACCAATATCACCCAATGTCGCTCCTGGCTTAACAGTGTGAATACCTGCAACCATCGCCTCATAAGTTGTATCAACTAATTTTTTCGCTTGTGGATTTACATTACCCACAAAATACATGCGGCTCGTATCACCAAAATAACCATCTTTAATAATTGCGACATCAATATTAATAATATCGCCATCTTTTAAAATTTTATTCGGCGATGGTATCCCATGGCAAACAACTTCATTGACTGAAGTGCATATCGTTTTTGTAAAACCGTGATATCCCACATTAGCGGGAATAACTTTTAAATTATTTACAATATAGTCATTACAAAGGTTATCTAAATATTCAGTAGATACGCCCGGTTTAATATAGGCCCCTATCATTTCTAAAACTTGCGCAGCCAAGCGCCCAGAAACTCTTAATTTTTCCAGATCTTGTTCAGTTTTAATCGTAACAGTAGAAGCTCTCATTCAATTCTATCCTCGCAGACAAGAAACATGCCCTTCCCTACAAAAACCTAAGGTAATTCAAAATATTTTAGGATGAATATAAGTCAGACCAAAAGCCTAAAATGCTTAAATATTCAGCATTCACAATAAAAATTTATGTTTTTATTCTTACATATTTTTTATGAAAAGTCAGAACTTAAAAAGAAGTTCTTTTAGCCTTTTAATGGCTTTTCAAGTACATACTTTAACCAAACAAACGTTTATAACTCTATATATCGTTTTAACCACCCGAAAAAAAGCTTTTTCACATAAATTAGCGCTTGATCATGATTACTTTTGCTCTAAAATTCCTTCTTTTTTATTAAATTCAATTTATGCAACATCTTCGCACTGGAGATATTATTGCCTTAGGTTTTATGACCTTCGCCCTTTTTATTGGGGCTGGCAATATTATCTTTCCTCCCATCGTCGCTCAACAAGCTGGTGATCATGTATGGCTAGCTGCAATGGGCTTTTTGATTACTGCTGTTGGTTTACCCGTAATTACTATTATGGCACTCTCTCGTATGCAGGGTTCCATTGAAATTATTAGCTCCCCCTTAGGTCGAGTAGCGAGTCTGATTTTAACTGTGGTTTGTTATTTATCAGTCGGCCCTTTATTTGCTACCCCACGTACAGCTACTGTTTCTTATGAGATTGGTTTTTCTTCTTATTTTGGAACCTCAAGTAGCAGTCTTTTAATCTATAGCGCAATTTATTTTTCATTTGTAACTATAGTTTCACTTTATCCAAACAAGTTATTGGACACAGTTGGACATGTGCTTGCCCCGCTAAAAATTATTGCTTTAGCAATTTTAGGCATTGCAGCAGTCATGATACCTTCTGGTTACGTACCTGCTCCAATTAACCATTACGTTACATCTCCAGTTTCTGAAGGTTTCGTAAATGGTTATCTCACTATGGACACGTTAGGCGCACTAGTATTTGGTATCGTTATTATTCAAGCGATCTACTCACGTGGTGTAACTGATAAAAAGTTAGTGACCAAATATGCAATTATTGCCAGCCTCATTTCAGGTGCCGGTCTTACTTTAGTCTATTTGAGCTTGTTCAAATTAGGTCTAGGTAGCCACGAAGTAGCACCAAATGCAGCAAATGGTGCGGTAATTTTACATGCATATGTTCAGCATGCTTTTGGAAATATGGGTTCATTATTCTTAACTGGACTAATTTTTCTAGCGTGTATGGTTACAGCAATTGGCTTAACTTGTGCGTGTGGTGAGTACTTTGCTCAGTTAACGAAATTACCATACAAGCTTTTAGTATTTATTTTAGTTGGTTTCTCTTTCATTATTTCGAATCTTGGATTAACTAAACTGATTGCTATTTCAGTACCTGTCTTAAGTGCAATCTATCCACCAGCAATTGTGGTGATTATGCTGAGCTTCTTCTGGAAATTTTGGCATAAACCTTCTTTTATTGTCGGTTCAGTAACGAGTATTGCTTTAATTTTCGGTATTATTGATGGTCTTAAAGTTGCAGGTTTCGGTGATTATTTACCTGAATTTCTTCAACATTTACCATTAAATGAACAAAACTTAGCTTGGTTGATCCCATCTTTAGTTGTTCTTGCAATTACCGTAATTATCGACAAAGTTAAATTCAAAAATATTTAATCTAGTGGCTTTTTTGAAATCGAGTTTTATCCAAACATGATTTTATATATTGAATAGAATGCTGTGTTTACCCAACCAGCATTTTATTTCCACACTAGTTTTTAATGACAAATCAACAATAGAAATAATCAATTTTTACTGTAAAATTACACTAAAATAATTTTTAGCTTACTCAGGAAAGAAGAGCAACAATGAAAACTAAATATTACTTAACATTAGCAGATGCAGAGTTTTTAATGGAAGAAGCTCAAAAATATGCAATTGAACACAACTTTAAAGTAAGCATTGCTATTGTTGATGAAACAAGCTCCTTATTACTCATGAAACGTTTAGATGGCGCCTCTCCTTTAAGTTCACACTTATGTTTAGAAAAAGCAAAATGCTCTTCAATATCAGGTAGACCGTCAAAATTTTATGAAGAACTTCTGCAAAGTGGCCGTCTTGGTTTCTTAAGTATGCCTAGCGCTCAAGGCATGTTAGAAGGTGGAAAACCAATTATTCACGAAGGTGAAATTTTAGGTGCTATTGGTGTATCGGGTGTTCAATCTTTTGAAGATGCAGAAATTGCTCAACATGCAATTGATACCTTTTTTAAAAAGCAAAATAGCTAAGATAAATTGATAGGAAAGAGAAATTAATCTACTTTTCACTTAAATAGTTTCTCTTTCCAAAAGAAATAAGTATTTCCTACAAAAATATTTAATATTTACTTTTTTAATACCTTAAGCTTTTATAAATACAGAGGTTTTTATAAAACTGCTTAAAAAATTTTCTATTCGCTATTGAATTGAATTAAAAATAGCAGTACAACATTAAGCTTAAAACTTATTCTTGACTAAAACATTAGGTTTTAGCGCAACCACAAGGAGGGATGGAGATGTTATCAATACATTTCAACAAACAAGTCTTCATTAACACTCTGAACAGCAAAGATTCAGTTGTTTATGGAGTGACACCGCTTGCTCTTATGCTGACTTTACTGTTTCAAGGTATGATTAAAGGAAATCTAAAACCCGAATACTTTATGTATGCGATGGTGGTTTCTTTCATATTTTGTCTGTGGGCCTTTGTCGATCATAAGATGCGAAAATTAGCCAAGCGACGTCTTAGTCAACAATAATTGTAAGATTTAAAAAATGGATGAGCCATCATCCATTTTATATACCCAAAAATAAAAAAATTGTTCCAATAACTAAAATAGCTGTAGCCAATAACTCAGTCACAATCAATCCCACCATCATTAAAGACATTAACCACGAAGGTAAGTTAAATTTGCCTAACCGATGTGGAGTTTTGAATTGATTTGTCGTGTCCTGTAAATAACCGTGTACTATATAAATCAATATCGAAAAGCTAAAAAACAAGACGTTTGCTAGTACACACCTCAAAGCAATATTTTCATTTAAAACAGTAAAATAGCTCAGTACAGCAAGAATTAGGCTGGCAGCCGCATAAAGTAAACTGCTGCGATGAGCGATATCAACATAATAGTGGGCACGATGTAACTCTGAACGGCGTATTTGCCAATATTTCCACACCCCAGTGAACATTCCTATCCATAAAAATATGCCACTAAACACAATCGCTAACTGTACAGCTTTCGGTAAATCCATCTTTTTCCCAATTATTCGTTTTATTAAAATTTAATGAGCTGTATAGCATAAATCTTGACTTTATAGTCACACTTTAATCAAGTATCGTTTTGGAACTCATGTAAATTAAAGTCATTAATAAGCAATCATTAAGTAATATTATGGATAACACTTTTGAATCATTTTGGATGACCTGCGAAGACGGTTATCAACTTGCTGCACAATTTTATCCAACTCAATCAAAAAAGTCGGCAAATCCCGTTTTGATTTGTCCAGCTACAGGTATTACTAAAAACTTTTATCATCCTTTTGCTACATGGTTAAGCCAACAAGGTTATGAAGTATTAAGCTTTGATTTCCGTGGCATTGGCGATTCATTGCATGGGCCGTTAAAGCAAAGCGATGCAAGTATTAATGATTGGGGAACGCTTGATATCCCTTGCGCAATTGAAACTTTATTGAAAAAAACCCAAGCAGAAAAAGTTACTCTTCTTGGCCATAGTGCGGGTGGGCAACTATTAGGAATTGTGCCAAATTTTCATAAAGTAGCAAAAGTTGTTGCGGTGGCAGGTTCTACAGGCCATGTAAAAGGACTCAAAGGTAAAACCAAGTTTCTGGCCCCTGTTATGTTTAACGTTATCTTCCCAATTTCTAGTACGTTAAAAGGTTATGGTGCTACTCAATTTATTGGAATGGGTGAAAACTTACCAAAAAAAGTCGCACAACAATGGAGAGAATTTTGCAGTCATCCAGGCTATGTGAAAAATGCGATTGGTAAAACTATCTTTCATGACTTTCATAGTGAAATTATCTGCCCTATTACTTCTATTTGGGCAAGTGATGATGAAATTGCCACTCAACACAATGTTGCAGATTTATTAAGTTTATATCCGAATGCGTCTACTAAAATGCTAGAACTGAACCCGACAAAACTCGGCTATAAATCAATTGGGCACATGTTAATGTTTAAAAAATCACATCAAAAGCTGTGGTCACTCTTAGAGCAAGAAATTCAATAGTAATTTAAATTCTATCATTTAGTTTTTGCCTCTATGCCCGTAATCCGGTGTAGAGGTTTTTTTTATTATTAGCAGTCCCCTTTTTATAAAATAACTTTATTAAATTTATAGTTACCATAAGAAACTAAAATATATTAAGACGTGATTCCTTTGTATTTTTAATAAGCATTATTTACGTAAATACGTCGATATAAACTTAAAGTTCTGCTATGGTAATTTGTCTGAAGCTGTTGTTTAAAAACAGGTAAACCAACCTATTTTAATACAAACAGCTTCTTTTTTTCTGTTTTAGTTAAAACCTAAGAAATTGTTCAAGGATAAGTATGCTAGCACTAGAGCCTCGACATATTCATATGAATCAACATGCTGTTGATAAAAAGCATGCATTACAGTGTCTAGTAGATATTTTAGTAAAAGATGGGTTAGTTACACCTGAATATGTAACAGGACTCATCAATCGCGAACAACAAAGCGCTACCTATTTGGGCCAAGGAATTGCTATTCCACATGGCACACCTCAATCTCGTGAATTTATTTTAGAAACAGGTATTCGGTTAGCTCACTTCCCTGAAGGAATAATATGGGATGGGGAAAACACGATTTATTTAGCTGTTGTTATTGCAGCAAAATCTGATGAGCATTTACAAGTACTACAAATATTAACTAGAGCGTTAATGCAGGATGTAAGTGAACAGGTAAAAAATGCGACTCAACCTGAGCAAATTATTGAACTATTACAAGCTCAACCCTTATCTTTAACTCTACACGAAAATTTAATTCAAACTGAAATTGAATCTCAAGATATCGAAGACTTGTTGTGGTCAGCCTCTCAAATTCTAAAAAAACATAATTTCGTAAAATGTGGTTTTCTAAGCTCACTTGAGCCAGATCAAGTTATCCAGTTACAAGACCAGATCTGGTCTATTTCTAGCAGTAAGTTTGTTCAACAGCCAGCAATCAGTATCGTAAAGCCACGCCATGCTTTAGATGTTGGTGGAAAAAAACTAAATACACTCGTCTGCATTGCTGCCAATGAGCAGTTAGATAGTCAAAGATTTAACCGACTGATTGATATTTTATTTAATCCAGAACAAGTCGCACAGCTAGATCAAACACAAGCACCAAATGAGATTGCTAAAATTATTGGTGCAGATGTTATTCCAGATTGGCCTCATCGTTCAGTTGTATTAGCCAATGCCCATGGATTACATGCTCGACCAGCGACTCATTTGGTGAACTTAACTAAAAGTTTTCAAGGTGATATTCAGGTCGCGGTGGACGATGGTAATTTTGTTTCAGCTAAAAGCTTGACTCGTTTATTAGCTCTAGGATGTAAACGTGGCCAGACCCTACGTTTTATTGCCGAGCCAGAAACAGATGCTGTTGAAGCTTTAGATAAAGTTATTCAGGCTGTGCAACAAGGTTTAGGAGAAGAGGTTGAACCAATTCAATCTTCAGATACCCAAGAAGCTCAATCGCTTCAAACAGTAAAGTCATTGCCGAAAACATTGAGTACAAATACAGGTATTCCGGCTTCTAGTGGTCTAGCTTTTGGCCCCGTACATGTCATCAAACCTAAGGTTTACCAATATGAACGTATGGGCTTAAGTGTTAAAGCAGAAAAAGAAAAACTTGATATTGCTCTTCACGCAGTTAAAAACAATATTCACCAAGTTATTGCAAAATCTGAAGTAGCTGAAATTAAGCAAATTTTCCAAGCACATTTGGAAATGCTAGACGACCCAGATCTTATTAATGGTGTTTATCAAAAGATTAACTTAAACCTTTCTGCTCCTGCTGCTTGGCATGAACATATTGAAGCAGCAGCTAAAGAGCAAGCAGCTTTACCAGATCGTTTACTGGCTGAGCGTGCTACAGACTTACGTGATATTGGCGATCGGGTTTTAGCTCAACTCTGTGGCGAAGTTATCATCGAAGAGCCTAAAGAGCCTTATATTTTGATCATGTATGATGTTGGCCCAAGTGATGTGGCTCGCCTTAATAAAGATCGAGTTGCAGGTATTTTGACAGCTGTTGGTGGTGCAAGTGCACATAGCGCTATTGTTGCTCGTGCTTTAGGTATTCCTGCAATTGTTGGTGCTGGTGATCAAGTACTAGATATTGAACAAAAGAGTTCTCTTTTAATTAATGGAGATACAGGAACTTTTGTATTAAACCCTAACACTCAGCAAATCGTACAAGCAAAACAAGAACGAGAGCTTCAACAAAAAATTCGTGAAGAAGCTGAGCGTCACAGCCAAGAACCTGCGATTACCCTAGATCAACATCAAATCGAAGTTGCTGCCAATTTAGGAAAAGTTCAAGCTACAGCCCACGCAGTAGAATGTGGGGCCGAAGCAATTGGCTTACTTAGAACAGAGCTTGTTTTTATGGCTCATAGCAGTGCTCCAAGTGAAGCGACCCAAGAAGCAGATTATCGTGTTGTGCTAGATGCCCTTGCTGGTCGCCCACTTGTAGTACGTACTCTTGATGTAGGTGGTGACAAACCACTTCCTTACCTTCCAATTGCTGAAGAAGAAAATCCATTTTTAGGCCTAAGAGGTATTCGTTTGACACTAAGACAGCCAGAGCTGTTACGTCAACAACTTACCGCTTTGCTTAAAGCTGCTGATGACCGCCCTTTACGAATCATGTTTCCAATGATTGGCCGTGTGGAAGAATGGCGTACCGCGAAGGCTATTCTTGACGAGGTTAAAGCTGTACATCCATGCGCCAACTTACAAGTTGGTATTATGATAGAAGTTCCTTCAGCTGCTTTACTTGCGCCTATTCTTGCTCAAGAGGTAGACTTTTTCAGTATAGGAACAAATGACTTAACCCAATATACTTTAGCTATTGACCGTGGTCACCCTATCCTCTCGGCTGAAGCAGACGGCCTCCACCCAAGTATTTTGCAATTGATTGATCACACTGTAAAAGCTGCGAACAAACATGGCAAATGGGTGGGTATATGCGGAGAACTCGCAGCTGATCCAAAAGCTGTACCGATTCTTATGGGATTAGGCGTAGATGAGCTCAGCATGTCTCCAAATAGTATTCCTTTAGTAAAAGCCCAAATTCGTACACTTAACTACAGCCAAGCTCAATCGCTTGCAAAACGCGCACTAGAATGTGAGAGCGCTACTGCTGTACGTCAGTTATCCGAACAAGAATTCTAAAGATTAGGAACAGTAATGGCTAAAATTTTAACAATTACTTTAAATCCTGCAATTGATGTAACGATACAACTCAATGAGTTACAGATTGGCGAGGTAAATCGCCAAGAATCTGTAGAAATCCATGCAGCAGGCAAAGGATTAAATATTGCACAGGTTTTAAAAGATTTGGGGCATGAAGTTATCGTTTCTGGCTTTCTGGGAACGACGAACAAACAAATTTTTGATGATCATTTTAAAGACGCTCAATTCCAACCTGAGTTTATTTATATTGAAGGCGAGACTCGTCAAAATATAAAAATTGCTGAACATTCTGGGCGTATGACCGATTTAAATGGAAAAGGTTTCTTAGTTTCTGAACTAGATAAAAAGAACCTCTTTCAAAAAATTGAAATGATTTTGCCACAGGTAGATGTAGTTGCCATTGCTGGGAGCCTTCCACAAGGTTTTAGTGTTGATGAATTACAGCAACTTATTAAGCTCATTCAACAGCAAGGGAAAAAAGTTGCACTTGATACAAGTGGTAAAGCATTGGTCGCTGCAATTGAGTGCCAGCCTTGGATGATTAAACCAAATACAGATGAGTTAGTAGAAAGTTATCAGCTTCCTGCCGCGACTTATGCTGAACAAAAAAAACTTTTTGAAAACTTAGCTAAAATTGAGCATGTCGTTATTTCGATGGGCGAAGACGGTGTAAACTGGCTACACGACACTCACCCGTTTCATGCCAAAGCCCCTAAAGTGATCGTTAAAAGTACCGTTGGTGCGGGTGACTCTCTTTTAGCAGGCATGATTCATGGCTTAATAAATGGCTTCTCTGCTGAAGAAACATTAAAAACTGCTACTGCAATCGCAAGCCATGCTGTCACACAAATTGGCTTTCGTACTCCCAATGTCGAAACGCTAAAACAGTTAAAAGCCCAAACTATAATCAATTCATTGAGTGAATCTGATGCTAACTGCTAAACATTTATTATTTGTCATTAATAGTCCGCAACAGCAAGTCAATGCCTTGATTTTAGCTCGGAAACTTTCACAGGTTGCATCCCAACAGGGTTATCCAAATAACATTATTTCGCTTGATGAATTCGATGCGAATGAAAACTTTGATCAAGTCATTGTTGTTGGACAACGCCCGAAAAATCTTAATAGTTTTGGTACACATCCATTATCTTTTATTAGCATTGAAGAGATAAAAAATGATGCTCACACAGCTTTTAAAAATGCCTTAGATCATTTTAAGCCAGCTCAAGATTGGCTAAGCGATAATAACTTGGCAGTAACTACTACTAAAAAGTTTGTAGCAATCACTGCGTGTCCTACGGGTGTTGCACATACTTTTATGGCTGCCGAAGCTTTACAACAAGGTGCAGAAAAGCTTGGGTATGAGATTGAAGTAGAAACACAAGGTTCTGTTGGTGCAAAAAATATTTTATCAGCTCAAGCTATTGCTGAAGCGGACATTGTGATTCTTGCGACTGACATTGAAGTTAACACAGACCGTTTTGTAGGTAAGCGTGTTTATCGGTGTGGTACTGGCTTTGCTCTAAAACAAACAGATAAAGCTTTTGCTGAAGCAATCAGCAATGCACAAGTTTTAGAACAAGGTAAGCAACAAGCATCGACTGAAAATAAAGATAAAACCGAAAAAGTTGGCGTATATAAACATCTCTTAACTGGTGTTTCTTTTATGTTGCCTATGGTGGTGGCTGGAGGTCTGTTAATTGCTCTCTCCTTATGCTTTGGTCTAAATGCTGCTGAACAAGCAGGTAGCTTACCCTCCATATTAAAACAAATTGGCGCTGCCGCATTTATGCTTATGGTTCCGATGTTATCGGGTTATATTGCCTACTCAATTGCTGATCGCCCAGGTCTTGCACCAGGCTTAATTGGTGGTTTACTTGCCTCTCAGCTACAAGCAGGTTTTTTAGGCGGTATTGTTTCAGGTTTTCTTGCGGGTTATATCGCACTATTTATTGCTAAAAAACTTAAACTTCCAACAAGTTTAGAAGCACTTAAACCGATTTTAATTATTCCTTTATTAGGTACATTATTTGTTGGTCTAATTATGTTCTACGTGGTTGGACAACCTGTAGCACATATTTTCGAGCTAATGAAAGACTTCCTAAATAATATGGGTACAACAAATGCTGTGTTAATGGGAATTATATTAGCAAGCATGATGTGTATCGATTTAGGTGGTCCAATCAATAAGGCAGCCTACGCTTTTACTGTGGGATTATTGACAACAAATACCTATATGCCAATGGCAGCAACAATGGCGGGTGGTATGGTCCCTGCTATTGGTATGGCCATTGCGACTTTCATAGCTAAAAATAAATTTAGTACAGGAGAGAAAGATGCCGGAAAAGCTGCTTTCGTATTAGGTTTATGTTTTATTTCAGAGGGTGCTATTCCCTTTGCAGCTAAAGACCCAATGCGTGTAATCCCTACGTGTATTTTAGGTGGCGCTGTGACTGGAGCACTTGTTGCCTTATTCCATTGTGAATTAGTTACTCCTCACGGCGGCGTATTTGTTCTTTTGATTCCAAATGCAATTAACCATGCTTGGCTATATCTCGCTGCCATTGCAGCAGGTAGTATCGTTACAGGTATAAGCTATGCGATTGTTAAGAAAAAATTGTGACCACTGCATAATTAAAAAAGGGAGAATATAAATTCTCCCTTTTTTATAAGTTTTATATGCTTAATTAAAAAAGCTTAAATTGAAGAGTATTCAACAATCAATTTTATATTATTCATATCACTTAATTTGAATAGCTCTTGCCATAATCTGTGTTGGCACGTCCTCTGCCAACATTACAGTTAAAGTAGGCTCTTTTTGCGATTTAGAAGATAAATTCTGAGAATCTAAAACTGTATTTACATCTTTTGGAGCTAATTTAAACATTGCACCCGTTACAGGATCTACAATCAAAATTCCAATTAAACCGCCAAAAAGAATATTACCAAAATACCAACCACTTAATGTCCCAGTAACCTCTACAGTTTTACTTTGATAACCTGCTTTACTAAAACTCACCTGATAGCTTTCAGGTTTAAAATAACCAGCTCCTTTTTTCAAGCTTACAGTAGCTGGAGTTTGACCAGTATGGATTTTTACTCCTTTACGATTTTTAATCTCAATTGTTGCAGACTCTGGAACACTAGTGAAAGTGACTGTTTGTGAAGAACCAGAAACAATAGTTGCACAACCATTAATTCCCAAAGTTAAAGCAATCAACGAAGTAAGTAATAATTTTTTCATGATTAAGCCAAAAGTTTTATCAGTATTTATTGGAATGCGCACTATAGTAAATGAAACAAAAAATAACAATTAAAATACAATTTATTAGAGTAACAATTAAGCAATCATCTAAAGTAAGAGCTATTAAAAATTTAATTTATAGACAAAAAAGCTAAAAATATATGGTTAATCATTCCTCTAGCCATTTAATTTTATATATAAAAATCAATAATTTAATAAATAAATCAAATTTATTTCACTAAATAAGAGATGATTCATGTTAAATGTATGGTAAATTTCACTGACCTCAAAACAAATTAAACATATGATATTTATAAATATTTATTATTTAAATATCTTGATTTTTCATAATTATGACTTTAGAGACAAAAACTATCTCGTTCAATGCCACGTTCAAATCATAATTTTTTTTCTACGATGCGCTGGTAAGCAAATATCGTTCAATTAACGATCAAGCAAGCCTAAATGCAATCTTGTATATCTGTTTAAAGATTTTAAGGAATTAATGGTGCTGACTTATCAGGCCACATTAATTTTCAACAAACTTTTGACTATAGAAGAAGAGTATTTGTAGTTTATGCAAAGTATAGAGATGTTTATCAAGATAAGGACCTCTAAACCATGTCATTGTTAAATTTAGCTATATAAATTTTGCTCACCAAGGAAAGTCCTGATATAACTTGCTTGATGAAACTATATTTTTCAACTATTAAAGATAGTTCACCAGAAATGCGATCCACCAAGGTATGGGGAAAAGTCAATGACAAAGAAGTATGCGCGTTTTTTACCTACAACAGAATCTTTTACTCTTGAAGATTTTCCATATTATTGGATTACTCAAGTACATGCTCAGTATGTACAAAACATTGATAATGCTTTAAAAAAATATGGCTTAGATAACTCACGTCGACGCATTATGTTGGCTTTAAGTAGTAAGCCCCATGCGAGTGTATCTGAACTTTCAGATATGATTATTTCAAAAATGTCGACGACCACCAAGATTGTTTATCGTTTAAAAGATGAAGGTTTGGTTGAAACTTATTCTTGCCAGACCGATGGTCGAATCACCCGCGTAGTACTTACAGACAAAGGTACTGAAATGATCAATAAGATTAATGATCTAACCAGCGTAGTACTCGAACAATCTTTCGAAGGTATCACCCCTTTGCAATTAGAAAAAATGATGGAAAGTTTAAAATTACTTTTAAAGAATCTTTCTCGTTAATATGAAATAGATATCTTATTAAGCTCTCTTAGGAGAGCTTTTCTATTTTAATGCCTTATTTAGGTATTGAGAGAAACAACACTTCACATAAAATAAGCAATTAACTTCTCATCTGTTGACTTGAGTCCTTAACTCCAGTAGAAATTCTCTTTCAACAACTGAATAGCAAATTTTTGAAAATGGCTAAAAGAAAATACAAAAGTGACAAGTTTCAAGTGCGTCGTATTAACCGTCAATGGTGGGTACTTGAAAAAGATCTCGAATCAAACTGCTATTTAAAACATGAACAAGTGGCAACAAAAACTTTAGCAAACAACTATGCTGATGATTATATTGAACAATATTATATGAATCTTTATATTCAACAAGAGTTGCAAAAACCTGAAACTGTATAAAAAAGCCATTTGGCTTTTTTTTATTTTTAATCGTTTGAAATTATAAAATCAAAAATTAGGAATAAAAAAAACCTACATCTTGGGGAAAATGTAGGCTATAAAATGCACAAAAAGGAAATATATATCCTTCTTGATAAAAAGAATTTTACGATAATATAAGCCTTTATTTCATATTACTTTTGTAAACTTAATGGTGGTTATTGTATTTATTCAAACTTTTTAAAACCTTTCCCTCTTTATATATTTTGGTTAAATTTTGTTTTATTAAAATTTTAAGCATCGTCATTTACTTCGTATCATTTTTATAATTTATTTTCATTCACTCTATTAAGATAGGTTTCTAAAGACAACTATAAGCTTCTGTTTTAATAAGTTTTTTACAAAAATAAGCATAAATCTTTTTTTAACTTAACACAGATAAAAATTAATAAATAACAAAAACATAAATTAAATATTAAGTATATAATTTATTTAAGACTTCAATTTTAGTTCAAAAAAAAGACAGGTGAAATTTATTTATTGCTGTTTTGGGTACTACAGAAAGATTACAATAACGACTGATAAATAGATTACCCGCCCATACAATCTTTCTAGGTATGTTATGACTTCAATGTCGAACAACACTCAAAAGCATTTTATTGTTGAGCAGATTCCACTACCGACTTGGGTCAGTGATGAAAATGGCTTGATATTATATTGCAATGTAGAGTGTACAGAATATTGGCAGGATACTTTTTCTCCATTACCTCAGCAATGGTTAGATTTTATATCTCCTGTCGATTTAGACGAAGTCAAAAATAGATGGCTCGAAGCAATTCGCCTGCAAAAAAGAATAGAATTAAAATGCCGACTTTTACAAAGTGGCAATCAATATAGATGGTGCAAACTTTCCATTCAAGCCTCCAAATATCGCGGCTCTTCTCTAGCGAGTGAATGGTATGTCAGCTTTTTAGATATTGATCACGATATTCAAGAGCAACAAAACTTGCAAAAGAATATTGAAATACAAAATCAAATGTTAGACATCAGTGTAGATTGCATTAAGGTATTAAATGTAGATGGCACAGTTTCTCATATGAATAAATCAGGATGCCTCGCTTTAGGGGTTCCTGTCGATGAAACAAAATTTGGGATGAAATGGCTTGAGCTTTTGCCACCTCATATTCGTAAACGTGGACGCGTCGCTTTAAAAAAAGCCCTTCAAGGTAAAGTTGCCAGATTCGCTGGAATGAGCTGTTTACCAGATCAGGACCCCGAATATTGGGATAATATGTTGACTCCGATTCATCGGGAAAATGGTGAAATCATACAAATACTTTGTGTATCACGTAACGTTACTCAACAGCATTTGACAGAAAATCAGCTTAGAAATATGAGTGAACGAGATGAACTAACCGGATTATGTAATCGGCGTTCATTTAAATTTCAACTTAAACGTACACTTGCATCTTCAAAAGATAGCCAAACAAGTGTGGGGTTACTATTAATTGATCTTGATCATTTTAAGCATATTAATGACACATTAGGGCATAGCGCAGGCGACCATCTTTTAAAAGTCTTATCCAAACGGTTTAGTCATTGTGTTGATGATGAAAAATGCTTTGTTGCACGACTAGGTGGAGATGAGTTTGCGGTTATTATTAATAACCTTAAATCTGAAAATGATGTGCGCGAGCTAGCCGCAATCTTACTTCAACAGCTAAATCAACCTATTACCTATTTAGGTAATGTTTTAAATGGTGGAATGAGTATTGGTTGTTCAATCTATCCTCAAGATGCCGTAGATCAATCAGGTTTACTTAGTTGTGCAGATATGGCATTGCATGACTTAAAAGCGCGTGGTCGCGGTGGCATTCGCATGTATGATCCATGCATGATGCAAATGACCGAGACTGTGGCTTCTCAGCTTAATTTAGCACGTCAGCTTATTCGTCATCATACTATTCAGCCCTACTATCAACCTAAAGTAGATCTAAGAACTCATCGTGTTGTAGGTTTTGAAGCTTTATTACGATGGCATACAACTTCAGCTCAAAGAGGCTATCCATCACAAATTGCAGAAGCTTTTAAAGATTATAATTTAGCGAGTAAAATCGGTGAAACGATGCAACATCAAGTTTTACGTGATATCGCAAAATGGATAGATCTTGGCATTAAACCTCTTCCTGTTTCGCTCAATGCCGCACCTGTTGAGTTTTTAAGAGACAACTATGCTGAGCGGCTCTTGAAAAAGATCAATCAATTTCAAATTCCAACACATTATATTGAAGTAGAAGTCACCGAGCATATGCTGGGCGACCGAGGTTCAGAATATGTGATCCGTGCACTTAATAAATTAAAACAACATGGCGTACATATTGCGTTAGATGACTTTGGTACAGGTTTCTCATCACTTACCCATATTCGTGACTATCCAATTGACAGTTTAAAAGTAGATTGTAGTTTTATACAAAAGATGCAACATGACCCATCAATATATGCGATTGTCCAAGCAATCGGATTACTTGCTCCAAATTTATCACTGGGACTCATTGCAGAAGGAATTGAAACTCCTGAACAAGAAGAATTACTTCGACAATTTGGATATAGTATAGGCCAAGGATTCTTGTTTGAATCTGCTATAGATGCCAATCAAGTCATTTCAATACTTAAACAGAATCAACCTTACTTAGAAAGTCATTATCATGCTTTAAGATAAAATCTTTAATCACTTTTTCGCCGCTATTCATACTAAAAATAAACAATAACTCTTAAAAAGTTGTTCATAATATAAGCATAAAGATAATAAATCGGTGTTTTGGCACCCTACATTGTCATAGGGCAATAAGGAGCAATATATGAGTTATCACCATATCTTGGTTCCAGTCGATGGTTCTCCTACTTCACTCATTGCTGTCAATCATGCAGCAACACTTGCTAAGGCCTTTGGTAGTAAAGTGACTCTAGTATATGCGCTTACTATAGATCCTTTTATTTCTGTAGAATTCATTGATAGTACAGAATTAGCTCAGGATTATTTTAATAAAGCTAGAGCATCTATTCAGGGTATTTTAGACCAAGCGAAAGAACAATTTAGCCAACATGGAATTTCTGTTGAAACAAAAATTGTTGAGGGTCAAACAATTCATACAGAAATTATTAAAGCAGCGACTGAACTCAAAGCAGACCTGTTAGTTATTGGTTCTCATGGTCGAAAAGGGTTTAAAAAGTTCTTCTTAGGAAGTGTGACTCAAGCTCTTTTAGGAGAAATTCATTTACCGGTATTAGTCGTAACTGAATAGTTTTTTCTTAATCTAAAAAAACCGATCTTATGTAGATCGGTTTTTTAAGTGCCTGTGTTACTGAGCTTTATATGTAAATTTAATCAGAGACCCTGGGTTTTCTAATGTGTTCGTTACAGAGCCATCATCTTTTTGGACATTTCCGGCAGTATCAGTCAACACGTATAAAACATTCCCATCTGGACTTGCAATCACGTCACGATAACGGTTGTTACTTTTAAACATCGGCACAGCATCATCATAAGTCGCACTATACGTTGGATCTAATTTAATACGGAAAATAACTCCGCGTTTTAAAGATGGAACCAATAATGTATTTTCCCAACCAGAAATTGCTTTTTTGCCGCCCTTATAGATATAAGCAGATGACGGCGCAACCGTTGGCCAGCAAATGTAGGTCATATCCCCACAAGTCGGGTCATTATAGTTGTAGGTATCTTGGACGGTATATAAAGTTTTTAACGGCGGTACAAAGTTTTTACCAGTCCATTCAGACTCTTTAGTTACTGGTACCCCTGCTGCTACTTTTAAACCATTTTGACCTAAATCTTTAATCTGTGCTTTATTGGTTGCTGCTGAATAATTTGCATAAGCATAACCGCTGTCATCTTTATAACCCGCTACATTTGGCCAACCATAGTTACCACCTTTAACTATGAGATTAATTTCATCGTCAGAGTTTGGACCTTGTTCAGATTGCAACAGCTTACCATTTGGAGTGAATGCTAAGCCCTGTGGGTTACGATGACCGAGCGTATAGATATGACTAACTACCCCATTAAAGCTTGGGTTATCTTTTGGAATACTTCCATCTAGATTTAAGCGTAGTACTTTACCCATGTAGGTATGATAATCTTTGCCACTCACTTCTTGTTGAGTCGGCGTATGCTGTGCTTGATTTGGCAAGAACAAATAAGCAAGCTGGTTACGCCCTTGGTCACCAATCGTATAGTAAATCTTTTGGTCTGGACCAATGACAAGACGACCTGACTGATGGTCTTTCGATGAAGGTAATCCCGCTAATAAATCTATTGGCTTCTCAAGCGTATCTGTTGCTTTGTTATAGGTATATCGACGGATAATCGTTTGATTCGGTAATTCTTTATCTGTAGATTTCGGATTTTTAAATGTACCTGAAATGTAGATATAAGGATTATTTTTAAAATCAGGATGGAAGGCAAAGCCTAATAAACCATTTTGTCCATCAGCATCATTTACAATCTCAGGCACCTGAAAAACTGTTTTTACACTGCCCGACTCTGGATTCACTCTTAAAATCTTGCCCGTTGCCCGCTCTGTTAACCAAATTTGATTATCAGGCCCCCACAACAAAGCATGTGGCTTATTTAAATTGGATAGAATAACTTTCTTGTCAAAATTTTCTGTTTTTGCTTTAGCAAATTGAGATGGAGTGAGAGGAACATCAGCAAATGCAGAGTTGAGCGTAAGTAGCTGAGCAGCGCCTAGTAACGTAATTTTAGCCAATAAATGTTTATTCATGTGTCCACCTTATAAATTGTCAAAATTTTCCGAGAATTTTTAAACCTCTAATAAAGGGTTTGTACGAGTTCTCTATATGATTTGTATTATGATGAATAACGAATCTATTAAAATCTAAATTTCTGAAAGGCTCTGTTGCATAAAAGTAGCTATCCAAAATGGATGAACACTCGCATAAAGTCATCTTTAAGATGAATAACTTAAACGTAAGATTGATCTATTTTTTATACTTTATCTATTAATTTATATCTTAATATTTTTTGAAATGTGCATTTTTAAAAATAAACACTTATTAACGAAGTAATTGATAGTTAAAAATTAATACTCAAAGAGACAATTCTAATTATAAAAATATACATCACTAAAGACTAAAAGTTAGAAGCTGTAATTGAGAGCTATTTTTACAATGAAGGTGTCTTATGTGTGCAAACTTTAAACCTCTTAAGAAATCACATGCCAATCAATTAGAGTTATTTGAACCCACTTTTGAATATAAGATGGATATTTTCCCAAGCGATGATTGTCCAATCATTTTATCGAACGAAAATAAGCTTGAGTGGAGAAAAGCTAAATTTGGAATGCTGCCTCCTTATGCCAAAGAAATCTCATTCAAGTATGCAACCTATAATACAAGAACAGAGACCGTTCAACAAAAGCGCTCTTTTAAACATGCTTGGTTAAATAACCAATTTGCTCTAATTCCTGTTGAAGCTATTTATGAACCTAAATATATCAATGGTAAAGCACATTGGTATGGTATTTTCCGGAAAGATGGGCAACCTTTTACACTGGCTGCGATCTTTGAGGAAACACTTATTGATGAACAGAAAGTTAGATCAATGTCGCTATTAACAATCAATGCTGATCATCACCCTTTTATGAAACAATTTCATAAACCGGATGATGAAAAGCGCTCGGTTATTGTGATACCAGATCATCTCAGAATTGATTGGCTCAACTGCACTCATTCTGAAGCAAAAGACTTTTTCTTAAATATGCCTGCCAATGAATTTGCCTCAATGCCGAAAGCTGAAATGAAAAATGATGATTAAAACGGTTTAGTCGACTTAGGTTAGTCAACCTTAAAAACTTATGCTATTCTTCGGCCACTTTTAAAAGCCTCAAACTCCCTATCATCATGACACTTACGCCACCTTAAGTTTATTTACCCTTATCATTGTAAATAACTCATCATTGTTTAGTGATGTGGTGTAGTCGCTTGTGTTGATATATCACATCACTAGCCTTTTCAAAATTTAGAACTTAGGCTATTTCTCATGTTATCGAATGTCCGAGAACAATGGTTCTCTAATGTCCGCGCAGATATTCTTTCCGGTCTTGTTGTGGGTCTTGCTTTAATTCCAGAAGCAATTGCATTTTCAATTATTGCGGGTGTAGATCCCAAAGTCGGTTTATATGCATCCTTTTGTATTGCCGTTATTATTTCTTTCGTAGGTGGTCGTCCCGCTATGATTTCGGCGGCTACAGGCGCAATGGCTTTAGTTATGACAACGCTCGTAAAGGACCATGGGCTTCAATACTTATTTGCAGCAACAGTATTAACTGGCGCCATACAGATTTTGGCAGGATATTTCAAACTCGCCAAACTCATGCGTTTTGTTTCCAAATCGGTGGTTATTGGATTCGTTAACGCTCTCGCCATACTCATCTTTATGGCTCAATTACCAGAATTGGTAAGTGTGACGTGGCATGTCTACTTATTAGTAGCAATCGGCTTAGGAATTATCTATCTATTCCCCTATATTCCCAAAATTGGAAAGTTCTTTCCTTCACCTCTTATTTGTATTGTAGTAGTCACATTACTCGCTATTTTTTTAGGTTTTGACGTTCGAACGGTTGGTGATATGGGGTCATTACCAGACACTTTACCGATATTTCTAATTCCGAATATTCCTTTGAATTTAGAAACTCTTCTTATTATTCTTCCATACTCATTAGCCCTTGCCGCAGTTGGCTTACTTGAGTCAATGATGACAGCAACAATTGTTGATGAAATGACAGATACGCCTAGTGACAAATTTCAAGAGTGTAAAGGTCAAGGTATAGCAAATATTGCTTCAGGTTTTATGGGCGGCATGGCTGGTTGTGCCATGATTGGTCAATCAATGATTAATGTAAAATCGGGTGGTCGTACACGCTTATCAACTTTCTGCGCAGGCATATTCTTACTTATTCTAGTTGTATTTTTAAGTGATTGGTTAAAAGTGATTCCTATGGCTGCTCTGGTTGCCGTCATGATTATGGTATCAATCAGTACTTTTGAATGGAAGTCAGTTATCCACTTTAAAGCCAATCCTAAAAGTAGTAATGTCGTTATGATCGCTACCGTTATTGTAGTGGTTGCTACCCATAACTTAGCGCTAGGTGTATTAACTGGCGTATTACTTTCGGCACTGTTCTTAGCAAATAAACTTGAAAATGATATTCATATAGAAACTTCATTCGAAGATCAAGCTCGTCTATATGAATTAAGAGGTCAAATATTTTTTAGTTCATCTGAAAAATTTATGCAACGTTTTAATTTTAAAGAAGAAATTAAAGAAGTTATTATTGATCTTACCCACTCTCATATTTGGGATGTGACTTCAGTTGCAATGCTAGATTCAGTAGTAAATAAATTTCAAAAGAATGGTATTCAGGTTACTGTACGAGGCTTAAATGAAGCCAGCTCAATCATGATTGATAAATATGGTACTCATGCAAAAATCTAAAGAAAGGTCCTTCGGGACCTTTTCCTAATTTAAAGAATTACTTTTTATTGAGAAGATTTATAGAGCAATCGATTTGGGCTACCAGAAGGATTTTTTACCACATTACTACTTGCTTGATTTAAAAGATTAGTTGAGATTGTCTGAGGTGTTGCTGTAGGTGTACTTTGCAACATTTCAGCTACGACACCAACAACATGTGGAGTAGCCATTGACGTTCCATTCAAAACTTTAGTTGCCGTATTACTTCCAATCCATGAAGAATTAATCTGGCTTCCTGGCGCAAAAATATCAACGCAGCTTCCATAATTAGAATAACTCGCTCGTGTATCAGTATTATCTGTAGCAGCTACAGTAATTGCTTTACCCACTCTTGCTGGAGAAGAACTACATGCATCTGCATTAGAATTTCCTGCAGCGACAACCATCACATAACCATTATTAAATAAATTTTCTACTGCGCTATCTAAGGATGTGTTCGCATCGCCGCCTAAAGACATATTCACCACAGCTGGCTTTTTACCATTTTTTAATATCCAATCTAATCCCGCAATCACGTTACTCGAAGCACCAGACCCATCACATCCTAAAATTCGTATTGGTACCAAATTTACATTTTTAGCCACACCATAAGTACTGCCACCCACTGTTCCTGCTACATGAGTACCATGTCCATTACAATCCGTTGTACCATTTCCATCAGATATCACGGTATAGCCACTTAATACCCGTCCAGAGAACTGTTGATGTGTAGATAATATTCCGGTATCAACAATATAAGCTATTGTGCCCGAGCCTGTTTGCAAATATGAATAAGCGGAATTTAAAGGTAAAGTTTTCTGATCAATACGATCTAAGCCCCAATCTGGATTGCTTTGTGTAGTTGCATCAATTTTCATGACTGTGTCATTTTCTACTGAAAGAACTTTGGGATTTTTTTTCATAGCTTCAACAAAAGCAGTACCCGCAACATCGGGTAAATAAATTGCAAATCCTTTAAGTACAGTATCATAAGTCTGTAATATCTTTCCCCCATGTTGTTTAGCAATACTTTGTGCAAAATCATTAGAAGGACCAACATCCTTATTGAGAATAACAATATATTGGTTTTTAATAATTCCTTTTGCTTCAGAGGTACTTAATACAGAATTTGTTGTAGCTGGTGCTGCATGGACTAGGTTGACGGCGGCCATTGATAAGAAAGCAGCCGATATTTGGCAAAATTTCATAAAAAAATCTCCATATTTTTTGCTTCAGATATCGTTGTTATGATCAGTACAGTCTTTATATTGAGAGCCTAAAATCTTTTAGAAAGGAATTTTTATTACATTCTCCATGTATTATAACCAAGTCATATTTTCATAAAACTTGGATCTATACAACACTCTTATCCTTTTCTATTAAAAGTGAGAAACAATTCAAATAAATTAAAAAATGGAAGATTATTTTACTCTATTGATAATTTAGATTAGCTAGGATGTATAATGTAAAAATATATAATCATTAAAAACAATATAAATGTAGAAATAATGAGATATGTTCCATATGGTGTTAAAACTTCTTAAAAATTTCCAGATATCCATAAATAAAATATAAAACAGTGAGTTATATAAATTTTTTCAAATTTCAATACTAGCTTCAACCAAAATAAATTTACAATTTCTTTAACTATACATATTCAGTATAGAATATGTAAATATATATTACTAAAGCCTCTACTACTTACCGAGTTTATAAGTTTTTAAATGATCTTAAATATATAAGAAAAGTAGTAAAATTAATAAAACCTATAATTTTTTAATTTTAGTTCTGGCAATTCAACCGTACATCCTGCTAAATGATGTCTACAATTAACGCTATACTCAATAAAGCCACCTTTAATAAAGTAACTACAATGCCCATACATACTTATGAGTTGATCAAAAGTTGGGTTTTCCAAATTATTATTAAAATTCCATTGGTTACCATTAGAAAAAGGATAATGTACAGGAATATAGTGAAGATAACCGCAACCTGGACACATATGTTTATACATGCCGCCTTCAAAATATTGTACTTTCATAAAGGCTCCTTTATAAATAAAAAAACCAACTCATGAGAGCCGACTAAATCAATTACTTTCAAATGCTATATATATTATTTAATTATTTTTTATAGCTTTTTATTTTCTTATAATTTATCAAGCCTATATGACAAATTCATGAATGAGAAGTCAGCTTATATTTTAATTAATCTACTTATTAAATGATAATTCAAGTTAAATCATGAAAAAAATCCTAGTTTATTTCTTATTTATGACAGGTCTATCTTATTCATTCATATTAATCATTGGATAGATAATTACAGCCATATCAAAAATAACCCCTGATCTTATTGTTTTTAAAATTAAAATAAAAAAGTCCGCATCTTGGGAAGCTACGGACTTAAAACTCAACTAAACAACAGCTAAACAATTTATTGTTTAGTGAGAAAGCACTATCTTTTTAATCTAATTAAGTTCCACTGTTAGGTCAACAACAATAAATAATTTCTATAAAAAATAGGTTAAGATGTGATTCACCTCACACTTTATCTTTCTATAAAATTAATTACTCATACAATCACATTGTATATATTGTAATTCGACTGCTTAAAATAATATCGACTTAAAATAGTATTCTAAAATAGAATACTGATTATTTTTAGGAATAAGGCTAAAAGAAATAAAATCCTGATCTTGCTCTTTTTTAATTTCAAAATAATTTTGGCTTTGCCATTTCAATTCTTCGAGCTCAAGTTCACCACAGAAAATTGAACATGGAATAGTGACTCGATTTAACTGATGAATAGGACTATATTTTAAGATATCTTCGCTTGAAAGATTGAGAGCATAGTTTAAAGGAAATAAATCTAAGGTTGACCTTGGATGTTTGCCATATTGGATATTTCTACTATGAGTATATTCTTGGTAGCTAAGTAAACTTTTTCGTTGAAATTCTGCCAATATCTCATGTTCATTGACTATAGCTCTAGCAATGATCACAACTTTTTTTTAAGTCAGATCAAAAATTTTGATGAAGTCATTAATGCATATATTATTACTGGCGAATCTAATTATGTTTTACACGTTGCGACCAAGGATTTGAGTTCTTTTTCTCATTTTGTAATTAACACCTTAAATAAAATAAAAGGTGTAGTCAGCATTAATTCCAAGATCATTTTACAGAAGATTGTGCAAAAACCACTTTAACCTCTCATTTTTAATTAAAGAGCCATCTCATGATCGAAACAAAGCGTTTAATTTTAAGACAGTGGAAAGAAAGTGATTTTGAACCATTTATAATAATGGGCTTAGATCAAGATGTTATGCAATTTTTCCCAAATCTCTTAACACCCCAAGAAAGCCTTAATTTAATCCAAAAAATTTCATCTCTTATTCACGAAAAAAGTTGGGGCTTTTGGGCAGTAGAATTAAAAGAGAGTCATCAATTTATTGGGTTTATTGGTTTGCACAGCCAACCTGAACAATTTGACTTCTCTCCATGTGTGGAAATTGGGTGGCGACTTGCAAAAGAATTTTGGAAACAAGGTTATGCAACCGAAGGAGCAAAAGCAGTTTTAGATTATGGTTTTAATATACTGAATTTAGATAAAATCGTTTCATTTACCGCAACGATTAATACCCCCTCTCAAGCTGTCATGGAAAAACTGGGAATGCAAAAATTTAAAAACTTCGAACATCCTAAAGTTCCTCTTCATCATGAATTAAGAGCACATGTGCTATATGAAATCACGAACACTTACTCATCAAAATCATAGCCAACGGAGGTTGAACATTCCCAATATTCATGGAGTTTATCCGCGATTTCCTCTTTCTCCAGAGTGGTGAGCACATAAAAAAGTTTAGCCTCTTTATTTTTTCTTAGAATTAATAAGTTGTAATAATCATACTCAGGTCCATTCAGCCCTAAGGTAAGTTGTGATTCACAATGCTTTTCTGCTTTGTAGTGCCATTCAAGTTTATAAGTATCAAGGCCATCAGCAGCATTGATTACGATACCGTCATTGGTTCCACCAATAAATCCAATTTTCATTGCTTTCTCTAAGTTCTTATAGGAATAGTTTTAAATATAACGTTAATAAGTATCCTTCAATTTATAAAATGTTTGTCAATACGTATCCTATGTAAGCAAACTTAATCCTAGGGGCTAAAAACCGTAAATAAATTTTAAATATTTTTAATTTAAAGGAAGAATTTTCTACTAAAACTGTCTCATTATTATTTTTTGTTTTGCAAATTTCCACGTTATAATTTCAAACCATTTATCTTCCCAATCCATCATATTAATTTGTACAAATTTTAGAAAAATTAATGGATGAAGCTTTAAATTAGTTTGAGTGTTTAATTTATGATTTTAAAAGGATATATGGTAGATGTGTCTTAAAAATTTTACTTTGAATGATTTTGGAGATATCTAAAAATATGTCTAAAATCATAATGTTTGATATGGATGGTACACTCTTAGATCTCGCTTTTGATGATTTCATTTGGAATGAATGTCTTCCTGAAAGACATGCTAAAACTCATCAACTTCCCCTTTCCGAGAGCAAAGAAAAGCTATATCAATTCTATCAATCACATCGGCACACTCTTGTTTGGTATTCATCAACCTATTGGAGTAAAACTGTAGGTGTTGATGTACTCAAACTACAACAAGAATTTCAATCTAAAATCCAAGCTCGTTCTGGCTGTATTGAACTTTTGCAACAACTTAAAGAACAGGGATATACGTGTTGGCTAGTGACTAATGCTGACTGCGCAAGCTTACGCTTAAAACTCGATAATATTGCAATTGAACATTTCTTCGATGTCATCATATCAAGTGAACAAGTAGGTTATGCCAAAGAAGATATTAATTTTTGGCAAGAGCTTCAACGATTACACCCCTTCAATCCAGATGAAACGATTTTTATTGACGATACGGCTCCTGTATTAAAAACAGCAGAGAAATTTGGTATTCAACACTTGTTTACTATCTCACAGCCCTCAAGTCTAAAAGATATAAAACAGCATCAAGATTTAGAGTTTAAAGCACTAGATCGGCTTACAGACTTGCTGTCTATATTGAATCAAATTGATAGAAAGGATAATGATGTCAAAATTGCATGAAAACGATGCTGTAGAGACCATGCGTGTCGATAAATGGTTATGGGTTGCTCGTTTTTTTAAAACTCGTTCAATTGCTAAAGCAGCGATTGAAGGAGGTAAAGTACATCACAATAATGAGCGTGTAAAAGTTTCCAAGGAAATTCGAGTTGGAATGGAACTTATTATTCAGCAAGGTTTTAATAAAAAAACTGTTGTGATAAAAGCTCTTTCGAACACACGTGGTCCAGCTCCGGTCGCACAGCAACTTTATGAAGAAACCGAAGTAAGTATTGCTAGACGGGAGTTGATTGCATCCCAACGAAAATTGCATAATCTAGCTCGACCTGACCATAGACCGGGCAAAAAGGATCGTCGACAAATTATTCGGTTTAAACAGGAAAATGATCAGAATTGGTCATATGGTGATGAATAAAAACGTCGAGTTGTGTCGCACACACACATACAACACATAGAAGCTATAGAAAAAATCTGTCACTATTACCCCAGTGAAACAAGTTGAGATTCAATGCATCCACTTGGGTTAAACGTGATGAACATAGAGTATTGAGGTTTTTGAGATGGATGAGAATAAAAGCAAAGCATTACAAGCCGCGCTAAGTCAAATTGAGAAACAATTTGGCAAAAATACGGTGATGCGTCTCGGTGACAACACTGTTCAAGCTGTTGAAGCTGTGTCTACAGGCTCTTTGACTTTAGATATTGCATTGGGGATTGGTGGTTTACCAAAAGGTCGTATTGTCGAGATTTATGGTCCAGAATCTTCTGGTAAAACCACAATGACTCTACAAGCGATTGCACAATGTCAAAAAACTGGCGGTACTTGTGCATTTATCGATGCAGAGCACGCATTAGATCCACAATATGCACGCAAGCTTGGTGTAGACATTGATAACCTGCTTGTATCACAGCCTGATAACGGTGAACAAGCACTCGAAATTGCAGATATGTTGGTTCGCTCTGGCGCAATTGATATGATTGTTGTCGATTCAGTCGCGGCACTTACCCCTAAAGCAGAAATCGAAGGTGAGATGGGTGACTCTCATATGGGCTTGCAAGCTCGTCTAATGAGTCAGGCACTTCGTAAAATTACAGGTAATGCTAAGCGCTCAAACTGTATGGTTATTTTCATTAACCAAATCCGTATGAAGATTGGGGTAATGTTTGGTAGCCCTGAGACCACAACTGGTGGTAACGCATTGAAGTTCTACGCTTCTGTACGTTTAGATATCCGCCGTATTGGTCAAGTAAAAGAAGGCGATGAAATCGTCGGCTCTGAAACTCGCGTTAAAGTTGTTAAAAACAAAATGGCGCCTCCTTTCAGAGAAGCTCTTTTCCAAATCCTATATGGTAAAGGCACAAACCAGCTAGGCGAACTTGTAGATTTAGCTGTACAGCAAGATATCGTACAAAAAGCAGGTGCTTGGTACTCATATCAAGGTAGTAAAATTGGTCAAGGTAAGAACAATGTTATTCGTCACTTTGAAGAGAACCCTCAAATGGCTGGAGAGATTGAACGTAATATCCGTGAACAACTGTTAACAACTGGTACTACTACTGATCAAGTTGAAGCTGAAGAAGAAGCTGATCTTTTATTAGAATCTTAATTATTCATGCGCTTTAAAACGCCCTTCGGGGCGTTTTTTTACAAGGGAAATCTAATACTATGTTCAAAAGAACTGAAGAACAGTCTCAACAACGAGCTTTGCTTACAGGTCAGCGTTTACGATCTTATGCTTTTGCTTTATTGACCCGTCGAGATTATTCCAAAGCAGAGCTTATTGAAAAATTAACTCGTTATGCGCAAAATCCTGAAGAGGTCCAGCAACTTGTTGAGGAATTATCTGAAAAGAATTATCAAAGTGATCAACGTGTTGCTGAACAAATGCTTGCTAGCCAGATTCGCAAAGGCAAAGGGCCGAAACGTATTAAACAAGCTTTAAAAACAAAACAGATCGAAAATGATTTAATCGCAGAGGATATACACAATATTGACTGGATAGAACAAGCATATCAACTGAAAGTGAAAAAATTTGGCGAAGAAGTTGAAAAAGATCCAAAGCTTAAAGCAAAACAGATTAGATTTTTACAATATAGAGGATTTGATTTAGATGTAATTATAAAAGCTGTCCAACGGAGAGTGGACTGAAAGAAATGGTGGCAGCCCCACTAGCAAAACTTCGGCACATCATAGATCTGCTACCGTTGCTACCTTCCGGTCCTGGCGGGGTTCACAGAGTACAATTGCGAAGCCACCAGCGGGGCTACCATTGCAAAACAGAGTATAGAGATTTTTAAAATAGTTGCAAGCCTTCTTCACCGTTTTAAGCAAGTTTATGTTTCAATTGATTAATTCATCAGCAAAAACCCATTAATTTCTATACATCACTCTCCTATATTCTTTCTTGTATCTTCTTTTGGATAAAATATGCTTGAAGATTGTAAACTATTCTTGCATTTATATTGTTTGCTGTTTTAATTGCATGGACCAATTAAAATCTTAGATAGTTAAGTGAATAGTTTACATATTCCTTTTTTAAGTTGGCTTTTACATAAAATTATGGACCTATACTCATGCGATTGATGAAGCATTCTTTATTATTTATTGCCTTAATGAGCACTACCTCTCTCTATGCCAACATTCCAATTGAGTCTCGTGGTTTAAGCCAAAGCGGTGGTAGTACAACTAACACTTCTTCTAATAATGATTCAGTACCTAGTAATTTAAACTGGGAATTAATGCAGAAAAACCAACAATTAGAGAATGATGTACGCACCTTACGTGGGCAATTAGAAGAGCAATCTAACGATATTGAACAATTGAAAAAAGATTTATCTAATCGCTATACCGATTTAGATCAGCGCTTAGAACTACTTAATCAGAAGGTTGATCCAGAAAGTGCATCATCAGATAATCCTGCAAATAGTGATACTCCAGCTACCGCAAGCACAGAAGCCTCTACAGCAGATAACAAAGTAGTGAATGCTGCTCCAATAAGCACCTCTTCCACTACTCCACCACCACAACCAGAAGCACCTCAGCAGCCGCCCTCACAAAACCAATCAAACCCTGTAGAGCTTGAAAAGGCAGCTTACACTGTAGCTTTAGATGCCTATAAGCAAGGTGGAGCCAAAAAAGCGATTGCTCCAATGCAAAACTTTATCAAAAACCACCCGAATAGTGTTTATACGGGAAATGCTTATTTTTGGTTAGCTGAATTCAATTTAGCAACTGATCCAGTAAACTACAATGAGGCGAAAAAGAACTATAATGTAGTAGCAACTCGATATCCAAATTCGAGTAAAGCTCCTCGTGCTCTTTATCAACTCTATAGTATTGCTAAAGATGTCGATAAAAATGCAGCTTCAGCAAATCAATATAAAACTAAAATTTTAAGTCAGTATCCAAAATCTGAAGAAGCCAAATTTTTTAATAAGTAATAATTTTAAGCAAAAAAAAGACACTGCAATATGCAGTGTCTTTTTTTAATAAATTTTATTAGCGAACAATACCACGCTCTGATTTTTCAACAGAGTCAATTAATAACTGAGCTTCTGGAACATTCGGAAGAATATCGCTTTTAATCTGTGCAACAGCTTGAACAGAAGTAAGCCCTGATTTAAAAATTAACTTATAAGCCTCTCTGAGGCCTTGAATTGTATTTTTAGACCAACCCTTTCTACGCATTCCTTCGATATTAATACCAAACGCATGGGCTGGGTTACCAGAAGCCATAACGTAAGCAGGTACATCCTTTAAAATTAATGATGCCCCACCCACCATACTGTAAGAATCGATTTTACAGAATTGATGAATACCAGAATTACCGCCAATAATGGTGTGATCGCCTATGTGTACATGTCCAGCAACACCAACATTATTCGCAAAAATATTATGGTCACCAACGATACAGTCATGTGCAATATGAGTATTAACCATCAATAGGTTATGACTTCCTATTTTAGTTAAAGCATTATCCTGCACAGTTCCTCTATGTAAACTGCAATGTTCACGAATTAAATTATGATCACCAATCTCTAACCAAGTTTCTTCACCTTGATATTTCAAGTCTTGGCAAACTTCACCAACACTTGCGAACTGGAAAATCTCATTATTTTGACCAATTTTGGTAAAACCACCCACCACTACATGTGAATGTAGCTTAGTACCTGCACCAATAGTCACATTTGGACCGATAACGCAATAAGGTCCTATCTGGACATCTGGAGCAATCACTGCAGATGGATCAATAATGGCCGTAGAATGAATTAAGTCGTGATTGCTCATGCCTGCTCTGTTTTTTGGTGTGAAATCATAATTTCAGCGGTTGTTGCTACAATACCATCCACGGTAGCCGTACAATTATATTTGTAGATACCGCGTTTTTGCATTACTAATTCAGATTTTAATACAAGTTGGTCACCAGCAACTACTTGTTTTTTAAATCTAACTCTTTCAGCACCAGCAAAGAGAAATAAAGAACCTGGTTTTGGCGTTTCGTTGTTCATAATAAACCCTAGAACACCTGAAACTTGGGCTAATGCTTCTACAATTAGAACACCAGGCATAATTGGATATTCTGGGAAATGTCCCTGTAGGAACTCTTCATTGATAGAAACATTTTTATAACCAACAATGCTATTGTCAGTAACTTCAGTCACACGATCAACCAATAAGAATGGGTAACGATGCGGCAAATATTGACGAATCGTTTGAATCTGCATTGGTAATTCAGGGATGGCAAATTTAGGTGTAGTTGACTCGGTCATAATATTCTATTTACGCAAATTAAAGGTTGATTCAAGAGACTCTATTTGAGCTTGTATATGATCAAGTCGTTTAGTGATTTGGGTCAATGGCACATCTGCTAATTGTCGTAAGCGTACAATTGTCTTTTTCCAATGACTATTTTCAAACAATCCAATTCCTGAAGAGTAAGTACCAGCTTCAGAAATATTTTTTGTGACCATTGACATTCCAGTCAAAGTCACATTATCAGTAATAGAAAGGTGCCCTGACACACCACAAGCCCCTGCTAGAATACAGTTTTTGCCAATTTTAACACTACCAGCAATTCCACACTTAGCAGCGATAGCCGTATTTGAACCAATATGAACGTTATGCGCGATTTGCACAAGGTTATCAATAATTACCCCATCTTCCAAAATTGTGTTGTCTAGTGCACCTCGATCAATACTACAATTTGAACCAATGCGAACATCATTACCCACAATAACTGAACCCAATTGAGCAATGCGATGCCACTTTCCTTGATATGGTGCAAAGCCAAAGCCCTCACTACCAATTACAGTACTTGCATGAACTCGCACACGATCAAATAATTTAGATCCACCAGTAATAGTGACATGGGCATCAATAAAACAATCTTTTCCGATTTCCACATTATCGTCCAGTCGAGTGTGAGACTGAATAATCGTGTTATCGCCGACCACACAATTTTCGCCAATTACGACATAGTGACCAATATATGCTGTTTCAGAAACGATCGCAGAAGGATGAATTTGAGCCGTACTTTCTATACCTACTGATGTAATTTTTTTATCAAAAACATGCGTAAGTATGGCAAAAGCTAAATAAGGATTATCAACAATAATAAAATTTTGTTTGTCAGTAAGCTGTTCTTTGATAAGGCTTGTAACAATGTACGCACCTGCACGGCTAGTCTTTGCTTGATCAATATACTTTTCGCCATTCACGAAAGCAATCTGATGAGTTTCCGCATTTTCTAAACTTGCTAAGTTTAGAAATTGAAGACTACCCGTACCTACTAACTCACCATTTACTAGGTGAGCTAGTTCATCTAAACGATATTGTTGCACTTTCATTAATTTATTTCATTGAATTAACCTTTTGTATCATTTTATCAGTTAAATCATACTTAGCGTCATAGGCAACAGTTGAATTTTTATTCAAAATGAAGTCAAGATTATTTTCTTTTCGTAATTGTTCAGCTGCTTGCTTCACACGAGTCTCAAAAGTTGAGTTCATTCCTTGCAAACTAGTTTGAACTTTAGACTGCAAACCTTGTTGAGTAGAATTAAATTCATTGAGTTTTGTTTGATATTGCGCTTGGAGCTTTTTAATATCATCTTCTTTCATTTTTTGCCCTTGAGTTTGGGCTTGACGTTGAAGACCTTCCAATTCTTTACCTAACTGCTCAAGACGAGTTGTGGTTGGTTTAACTGATTGATTTAAACTTGCGTTTTGTTGTTTCAAATAAACACTGCTTTCAACAACTTTAGCAAGATCAATAACACCATAACCTGCTGCATTAGTCATAGCAGAAACTGTCAGACCTAGTCCTAACATCAATATATTTAATTTTTTCATTTAAATTTGTGTCCTTATTTCGTGTTTAGTCAAGTCGTACTTAGAAAGTACGACCGATTTCAAACTGGATCTCTTTAGTTTCATCACCAGGCTTATCATTTAGTGGGAATGCATAGCTAAGAGATAATGGTCCGATCATGGTAATCCATGTAAAACCAACACCTACGCTATAACGCATATTACCTAAGTCGAAGCCATAGTTATCTTCACAGTATTTTTTAGCGTTTTCTATTTTCTGCCCATTCATAAGCATAGAATAAGAACCAACATCACACTTAGTATCGAATACCTGACCACCTTCAGCAAAAATAACTGGTCTCACTTGGCGAGTCCAATCACCTTTGAAAGGTAATGGTAAAGCTAGCTCAGTACCAAATTGTACAAGAGCGTTACCACCCACTTCTTCCGGAGAAGAGTCATCTTTTTGCTCTTCTTGTAAATTTACACTTGAATATTTCGGACCCAAGGTACTGTTATCATAACCACGGACAGAGCCATAACCGCCGGCATAGAAGTTTTTATAGAATGGTAAATCATTACCATAGCCCAACTTACCATAGCCACGAAGTACAAAGCCTGTAGTACCAATAGGAAAGAATGCCTGAGCATCATAAGTTGCTTTTTGGTATTCAACATCACTACCTGGTAAACCAATTTCCAGACCTACACGATGAGACATACCTGAGGTTGGGAAAATTGGGCGGTTTAATGTGTTATATGACCAACCTAAGTTTAAGTTATAGGTAAAGAACTCACCTTCAAATGCATTTTCATAAGTTTTTAGGTCCTTCTCATCACATGGAGCAGTACCGGTAATAACACCATTTTCATCTTTTATAGGAACTTGTTTATCAATTGGGCAATAGGTCTCTGTACCTGTTGCTTTACCACCATTTGCCTTCAAGTAGTCACGGACATAAGTAGAAACAAAGGCACCTGTGGTTACTTTAGTATTATCAATACCAACTGAAGCACTTAAACTTTGATTTTCATCAATTGGATAACCAAAACTTAAACTACCACCAAAACTATCAGTAACGTAATTATTAACGTTATAGTCGTCATTTAGTTTTGTCTTACGATAGTAAACGTTATAACCTCGGCTTACCCCATCAATTGTGAAGTAAGGATCAGTAACGCTTAAGTTATAGTAATCTTGAGTTTCAGAACGAGATAAATCGATCGCAACACGATTACCCGTTCCCATAAAGTTAGTTTGACTCAAACCTGCTTGGAATGTAATACCACCACTTTGTGAGTAACCTACCGCTAATGTGGTAGTCCCCGAGTGTTGTTCTTCAACGTTTACGTTTAAATCCACCTGATCTGGTGAGTTTGGAATACGAGCTGGTTTAATATCAACAGTTTTGAAGAATCCTGTACGCTCTAAACGAACCTTAGACAAATCAATTTTTTCATTACTCGCTAAAGCGCCTTCCATTTGACGCATTTCACGACGTAATACTTCATCGGCAGTTTTACTGTTACCAGTAAAATTAATACGACGTACAGTAACTTGCTGACCTGGATTTACATAGTAATTTAAGTCAACAACACCTGTATCGTTATTAATTTGTGGAACAATATTTACATCTGCAAAGTAATAACCAGCATTACCATATTTACGCAATAACAATTGCTTAACAGCATTTACTTTTTCTTGAGAATAAGTATCGCCATCTTTATAGATTTTTAAAGCTTGTAACTCTTCAGGTTTATAAAGTGCATCACCTAAAAACTTGGTTTGTCCAAATTTAAATTGACTGCCTTCCTCTACGGCAACTTCAATAAAGATGTTCTTCTTATCTTCACTAATATTAAGCTGTGAGTTATTGATATGAAAATTGATATAACCCTTATTCAGATACATCGCACGCAAAGCTTCAAGGCTCGCTGCCATTTTCTCTCTAGCATAACGGTCATTACGAGTTACGATTGAAGCCCAACCGCTTTCTTTAACTGCAAAGGCTTGTTTAATTTCACTGTCTTTAAAAACAGTATTACCAATAATATTGATATTAAAAACTTTAGCGGCTGTACCTTCATTAAAGTTTAATTTAAGTTCAACACGGTTATTTGGACGAGCTATTGTATCAACAGATACATCAGCATCATAACGGCCTTGCTGAGTATATTGCTGCTCTAATTCAGTTTCAATTGTTTGTAAAGCTGACTTCTTAAAAACCTCGCCTTCAGCAATACCCATTTTTTTAAGGCCTTGCTCTAAAGCCTCTTTAGGAATAAGTTTGTTACCCTTAAATTCAAGTTTTGAAATAATTGGTCGTTCAACGACATTAAAAACTAAAGTATCGTTATCTCTTGATGCTTTAATATCGTCAAAAAGTCCAGTGGCATACAATATTCGAATTGCTTCTGCGATCATCGGTTCATTAACGCGATCGCCACTGTTGATTGGCAACATGGTAGAAACATTTGCAGGAGTAAGACGGACTAAGCCATCTACGCGAATATCTCGAACAACGAAATCATCAGCTGCATATGCTTGTTGTACCGCTGCCATAGCGCTAACAAGTGCCAAAGGCATTAAAAAATGTGTGTGCCGCATGCCAGTTTTTTCCAGTAAGTTATAAATCCATATACGTTTACAAACGCATAAAATCGTTAAATAAAGCCAAAAGCATCATACTACCGAGCAGTACCATACCAATTTTTAGACCAAACATTTGTATTTGTTCAGAAACAGGCTTCCCACGAATAGCTTCAATAATGTAATAAACCAGATGTCCACCATCTAGCATTGGAATTGGTAATAAATTTAAAATTCCAAGACTTACACTCATTAAAGCCATAAATGAGATAAAAGTCTGCCATCCCATTTCTGCACTTTGTCCCGCTACTTTTGCGATTGTAATTGGGCCAGAAAGATTTTCTAAACCAATTAAACCTTTAACCATTTTTACTATTGAACTCAATATCATGCTAGAGATTTGACCAGTTTTATCTAGTGACATCTCGAAAGCTTGTATTGGAGTATATTGAATTGTTTGCTTATATTCGTCAGGAATTGTAATTTTTCCCGCATCACTTTTCACGCCCAAGACACCACTCACTTGCCCCATGTTATCTTTTTTTCCTTGAGGCATGACTTGCAAATGGACTAATTGACTATTACGCAACACATCAATATTAAGTAATTTTTCTGGAGAATGTTGTACGACCTCGACAACATCAAACCAGTCTTTCATGGCTTGACCGTTAATTGAAACAATACGATCACCTACTTTCATTCCTTGACGAATTGCAGCTCCATCTTGAGTCAACTCAGTAACAACAGCTGGAATAACAGGACGGTATGGTAAAAAACCTAACACATCTAAAGCTGATTCATTTTGATTTTTTAAGAAATCTTTAATCGGTAAAACAATATTTTTTTCAGTACCTGCACGATCTATATCAACATTTACACTACCAGTCTCACCTACACGGTCAATCAAAGCAAAGTTAAGCTTTTCCCAAGTTTGTGTTTCTTCCCCATCAACAGCAATAATCTTGTCACCGACTTGCATTTGTGCGGTTGCTGCTGGTGAGTTCGGTATGACTTTACCAACTCTAGTGTTCAGTTGTTCTTGTGCGGGTAAGAATAAGATCCAGAAAAGCAAGACAGCAAAAATCAGGTTAATTAAAGGACCAGCTGCAACAATTGCTATACGTTTCCATGGTTTTTGGCGGTTAAATGCATAAGGTAAATCCTGTTCTGCAACATTACCTTCACGCTCATCGAGCATTTTTACATAGCCGCCTAATGGTAAAGCTGAAAGTTGATATTTGATGCCAGATTTTTTTGATGTCCACTTGAGTAATGTAGGTCCAAAACCAATGGAATACACTAAAACTTTAACACCTAGTCTTCGTGCCACCCAATAATGACCGAACTCATGGATTGCAATTAAAGGACCAAGTAAAAGAGCCGCTGCTGCAATCATAAATAATGCACTCATTTCAGCCTCCTATACTTGATATATATTGCTGCGCTACATGTCGTGCTATTTCATCTTTAGCTAAAATGCACTCAATATTTTCAGCAACTGAATTTTCCAATTTTTGCAAAGTATGCTCTACCACTTGTGGGATATTTGTAAATCCAATTTGTTCCTTTAAAAATGCATCAACAGCAACTTCATTTGCAGCATTTAAAATAGTAGGTGCCAAACCTCCCGCACGCATTGCTTGACGAGCCAAATCAAGTGCCGGGAATTTTTGAATATCTGGTGCTTGAAAATTAAGCTGAGAATATTCAAATAAATTTAAAGCAGGAACACTCGTCTGTAAACGCTCAGGCCATGCTAAAGCGTGTGCAATTGGCGTACACATATCTGGATTACCCATTTGTGCCAATGTTGAACCATCCACATATTGCACCATAGAATGAATGATACTTTGTGGGTGGACAACAACTGTAACAAAATGTTCAGATATTGAAAACAAATGGCATGCTTCAATTAACTCTAATCCTTTGTTCATCAAAGTAGCCGAGTCAACTGAAATTTTTTGCCCCATAGACCAATTGGGATGTTTACAGGCTTGCTGAGGTGTAACTTCTTTTAATTGCTCTAAGGAATGGTTTAAAAAAGGTCCGCCAGAGGCTGTTAATAAAATTCTAGATACGCCCTGCTGTGGTTGCCCATTTCTTTCGGCTTCTAAATAATTATGAGGTAATGACTGAAAAATAGCATTGTGTTCAGAGTCTACCGGCAATAACAATGCCTGATGATCACGTGCTGCTTGCATCATGATTTCACCAGACATAACCAAAGCTTCTTTATTCGCTAATAAAACGCGTTTACCAGCTTTCACAGCAGCCAGAGTGGGCAACAAACCTGCAGCGCCAACAATTGCAGCCATAACAACATCAACATCTGGATGCGAGGCAATAGTTACCAGACCTTGCTGATCAACCAAAATTTCAATATTTTGTAATTTATTATATGCAAGTAGAGTTGTTAATTCGGCAACTTTTTGCTCAGGAACAACCACAACTTTTGGTTGGAACTGTTTACAAATTTCAACTAACTCAGAAATTCGGCTATGAGCTGAAACTGCAAACACTGAATACTTATCAGGATGTTGTTTTAAAATTTTTAAGGTACTTTGACCAATGGAACCGGTTACACCTAATATGCAAACAGATTGTGTCATCTATAAATCTACACCAATAAGTTTTAATATATACATTCCCGTTGCAAAAATCGGGGCTGCAGCAAGTAAAGAATCAATACGATCTAACACACCACCATGACCAGGTAGAACACGTCCAGAATCTTTAATACCTGCACGACGTTTAATCATTGATTCAAATAAGTCACCCAAAACTGAACCAAATACTGTAATTAATGACAATATGAGAAACAGAATTTGCTGAATTAAAGTTAAATTTAGATAATGATATTGCACAACTACCATTATTATTACAGTCGTAATAATACCACCGTACAAACCTTCTACTGATTTATTAGGGCTTACAGTTGGAGCTAGCTTTCTTTTTCCAAATTTGCGACCAACAAAGTAAGCACCACTATCTGCGCCCCATACGAGCAAGAACAGATACATTAACCACCATGGTGAACTTTGCCATACTACAAAAATTGAAGTTACCGCAGCGCAGACTAAAATTATGCCAATCACATACAAGGTCGCATTATACCAGCCATCAAATTCAGGAAATGACTTAACCCAATATACACTGACAATCCAAGTCAAAATTGAAGCAGACCACAAAAGTAATGCTATATCGTGGAAAAATAAGGCAACACCTGAAACAAATGCAACAAGCAGACCGTAGCACCAAGCTTTGGGTTTTACAGCATTTGAAGTTTCGCGAGGCATTAATTTATACCACTCATACCCCGCAACCCCTGCTGCAACAATCATAAGAACCAACATTGGATAATGTGATTGCGTAGCAAACATACAGCCTAAAACAACTGCAACAAGTACCAATGCGGTAACAATCCGCTCTAACATTATAAATTCTCTATTTTCTCTTGCTGAATTTGTTCAGATGTTTTACCAAAACGACGTTCACGCCCTGAAAAAACATTCAATGCATGATCGAACTCTTGTACTGTAAATTCTGGCCATAAAGCTTCAGTAAAATACAGTTCCGCATAAGCTGCTTGCCATAACAAGAAATTAGATATGCGATAATCTCCGCCTGTGCGGATTAACAAGTCCACAGCTGGCAGATCGTTTAGACTGACATATTTTTCGAACAAATCAACATTTATTTGATCAGCACCAAATTCACCACGGGAAACGGCCTTTGCAACCTGTTTTGCTGCATTAGCAATGTCCCACATTCCACCATAGCTTATTGCAATAGTGAGAGTCATAGTGTCATGGTGTGCTGTTTGTTGCTCTGCATCTTCCATTAAGGCAACTAAGTGTGAGGATAATCGGGACCGATCACCAATAAAACGCAAAGCAATATTAAATTTCTTCATGCGAGGTATTTGCTCATGAATACTTTCTTCCAGAAGTCTCATAAGCAGATCGACTTCATACTGCGGTCGATTCCAATTTTCACTTGAGAATGCAAAAACAGTTAGAGCACGAATACCAGTTTTTTTACAATGTTCAACGATAGGATCAAGAACATTTTTACCTTCCCGATGCCCATCACCTTTTTGCATTTGATTTTTTTTTGCAAAGCGGTTGTTGCCATCCATAATGATGGCAACATGCTTGGGAAGATGATACTCTTCAGAATCGGTCATAAAATTAGACCTTCATCAATTCTGCTTCTTTCGCTGCAAGACGCTTGTCAACTTCTGCAACATATTTGTCAGTGATTTTCTGAATATCATCACCTGCACGGCGCTCATCATCTTCAGAAATTTCTTTTTCTTTGAGCAATGATTTGATATCACCTAATACATCACGACGAATATTACGAATCGCAACTTTTGCATTTTCTGCTTCATTACGCGCAACTTTTTGCATATCACGACGAGTTTCTTCAGTTAATGCTGGTAAAGGTACACGAATTGCATCTGCGGTAATTGGGTTTAAACCAAGATCACTTTCACGGATTGCCTTATCAATAGCTGAAACCATTGTACGCTCAAATGGCTGAACAATAAGCGTACGAGAGTCTTCGATACCCACGTTTGCTACTTGATTTAATGGCACATCAGAACCGTAGTAAGGAACCATCACACCATTTAAGATTGATGGGTGTGCACGGCCAGTACGAACTTTAGCAAACCCGAGTTCCAAAGACTCTAGAGTTTTCAACATACGCTGTTCGCTGTCTTTTTTCAGATCGTTAATCATATGATCTACCTTACTTATTTATTCAAAGATATATTTAACAAATTTAATTTAGCGCTAGTATAAAGAGCTTTTGGTAACACGTACATTATTTAGTAACGCGCGTTCCTTCTTTTTCACCCATTACTACTGACAATAACGCACCTGATTTATTCATATCAAAAACTTGCAATGGCACATTATGGTCACGACACAAGCAAATAGCAGTCAAATCCATAACACCAAGTTTTTCATCTAATACCTGATCAAAAGTTAAATGATCGTATTTAACAGCATCTTCAAATTTACTTGGATCTTTATTATAAACGCCGTCTACCTTGGTCGCTTTTAAAATCAAATTCGCTTCGATTTCAATTCCGCGTAAACATGCTGCTGTATCCGTTGTGAAGAATGGATTTCCTGTACCCGCAACGAAAACACAAACCTCACCTTGACTCAAATGACGAATCGCATCACGACTTGAATAAGACTCTACCACTGTACCAATTGGCAATGCAGACATAAGACGAGTTCTGATGTTACGACGAACTAAAGCATCACGCATAGCTAAGCCATTCATTACAGTTGCAAGCATACCCATTTGATCGCCTGTTACACGGCCAACTAGACCATCTTTTTGCAACTGACTACCACGGTACAAATTACCGCCACCCACAACGATACCCACTTGCACACCCAAACCAACCAAGTGTGCAATTGAAAGTGACATATGATCTAAAACTTGGGCATCAATACCCATATCTTTATTACCTGATAATGCCTCACCAGATAATTTTAATAGAATACGTGAATAACGAGGGCTAATTGTTTCCGCCATGACTTTGCTCCAAAACCTCTTAAACTGAATGCTCTTTAAATATATTTCGATTAAACCGATTTAATTTTAATTAACTTTGCAAATAAATCGTATTCATCTGCATCGGTAATTTCGACTTCCAACATATCGCCTGGTTTAATAGTGTTCTTATCGATATCTTCTACAAACACATTACCGTCAATTTCCGGAGCATCGGCATAAGAACGTGCAACGGCAACAGGATATTCGTCTTCTAAACCATCGACTAATACAGTCATCGTTTGACCAATACGTTTTTGTAATTTGGCAGCAGATATTTGCTGCTGCACTTGCATAAAGCGCTCGTAACGCTCTTGCTTAATTTCTTCTGGCACATGATCGGGTAAATCATTTGCCGTAGCGCCTTCTACTGGTGAATAGGTAAAGCAGCCTACACGATCAAGTTGAGCTTCAACTAACCAATCCAATAAAATCTGGAAGTCTTCTTCAGTTTCGCCAGGAAAACCGACCACAAAAGTAGAACGGATCACAAGATCAGGGCATTTTTCACGCCATAACTTAATTTTTTCTAGTGTATTTTCACTATGTGCCGGACGCTTCATTAATTTAAGAACGCGTGGGCTTGCATGTTGGAAAGGAATATCAAGATATGGCAGGATTTTACCTTGAGCCATCAAATCGATAACCGCATCAACATGTGGATATGGGTATACATAGTGTAAACGCACCCAGATGCCCAATTGGCCTAGTGCTTCACACATGTCGAAGAATTTTGTCTTAACAGGCTGACCATTCCAGAAGTCTAGTTTGTACTTGGTGTCTACGCCATAAGCTGATGTATCTTGAGAAATAACCAAGATTTCTTTAACACCGGCTCTTTTAAGAGCAGCAGCTTCTTCTAATACACTACCAACTGGACGAGAAACCAAGTCACCACGCATACTTGGGATAATACAGAAGGTACAACGATGGTTACATCCTTCAGATATTTTTAAGTAGGCATAATGCTTTGGTGTTAAGCGAATTCCTTGTTCAGGAACCAAATCAATAAACGGATTATGTTTAGGTGGTGCTGGTACATATTCATGCACAGCTTCCATTACATCTTGATAAGCTGCTGCACCAGTAACCTTTAAAACGTTTGGATGCATTTGACGAATTTTATCTTCATCTTTACCTAAGCATCCAGTAACGATCACTCGACCATTTTCACTCATGGCCTCGCCAATTGCATCTAGCGACTCTTGTACCGCAGATTCAATAAAACCACAGGTATTAACAACGACTAAATCAGCACCATCATAATCTGATGCAACTTGATAACCTTCAGTCTTTAACTGAGTTAAAATTCGTTCAGAATCTACCAATGCCTTAGGACAACCTAAAGAAACAAAACCGACTTTGGGGGTCTTCATGAATCTGCGCTCCACTTGAATGCGCGTATTGTATGTCTTTTCTTGCCTCAAGCATAGGTGGAAAGCCTACTCTTTGTGTAATGCACCAAAATACAACCAACATTTGCACCAAAACTCACCTTTGCACCAATTTAGATCATGTTATTATCTAAACTTGAGCTATCCGTTTTGATCAAAAGATATAAAGAACGATTTCAGCGCGTTTTTAAGTACCTTAAAACTTTAAAATAACCCATAAACAAAGTTGGCGTATATTTTGCATCGTTCATGTTCTATAACGGTGAAAATCCGATAATCAATGAAGATGCCATTGCGCTATTTTAAGACAGGAACGATTCGCTAATGGATCAACACAACCCTATCGACTATCGCCTATTGGTAGACAACTTAACTACTGCGATTTTATTAATCGATAGTAACTTGAATATTTTTTATTTAAATTCTGCCTGCGAAGCACTATTTGATATTAGTTTGCTTCGTGCTTCAGGACAGCCTGTTTTAAACCTACTCCATGCCCCCGATGATACTTTTAATACGCATGAAGCTTTATTAAACACCATAAAAACTGGACAACATTATACGCGTCGAGAAGCTGTCATTAATGTTAACTTTAAAGACCTTCATGTGGATTACACAGTTTCTCAATTAAATGCAGGTAAAAGCTACCACCCATTATTGTTGATCGAGCTCAATCCAATCGACCGCATGTTAAAAATTTCAAAAGAAGAAAATCTAGTTCAACAACATCAAGTCGCTAGGCAGCTCGTGCGTGGCGTTGCACACGAAATTAAAAACCCACTTGCAGGTATTCGGGGAGCAACCCAATTACTCGCCCGTAGTTTAAATGATAAGACTTATGCTGAATTCACCGATGTCATCATTAATGAAGTAGATCGTTTAACTAATTTGGCTGACACCATGTTAGGTTCCAGACAACTACCAAGCTATGAAAATGTGAACGTACACGAGCCCTTAGAACGAGTACGCTCTCTTATTGCAAACCAGACAAAGAAGAAAATTAAAATTATACGTGACTATGATTTGTCTTTACCCGATGTTAATGCCGATCGCGATCAGTTAATACAGGTCATGCTCAACATTAGTGTAAATGCAATTCAAGCCATAACAGAGAACAAAACATTCTTTATCGATCAGGAACCAGAGCTAATTTTACGTACCCGCATTCAACGACTGGTCACAATTAATGGTGTGCTGAATCGATCTACCGTGCGGGTCGATATTGAGGACAATGGACCAGGTATACCTGAGAGTATCTTAGAGTCCGTATTTTACCCATTGGTTACTGGACGAGCAAAAGGTACTGGGCTTGGCCTGAGTATTGCACAGAATATTATGCATCAACATAACGGAATGATTGAATGCCAATCTGTTCCTGGAAAAACTATTTTTAGCTTATATTTACCTTGGGAGTCAGACCGTGTCGCGAAATAAAATATGGGTTATTGATGATGATCGCGCCATGCGATGGGTATTGGAAAAGACCTTTAAAGAAGAAGGTTTTGACGTTACCAATTTTGAAGAAGCTCAAACTGCGCTTGAACGTTTGCATCATGATGCTCCCGATGTCATCTTAACTGACATTAGAATGCCTGGAATTGATGGTTTAACTTTTTTATCTAAAGTCAAAAACTCTCATCCCGATTTACCTGTCATTATTATGACAGCACATTCTGACTTAGAATCTGCTGTTTCAAGCTATCAAACAGGTGCATTTGAATATTTACCAAAACCTTTTGATATTGATGAAGCTTTAGCCTTGGTCAATCGTGCAATCCTGCATATCAACAAGCTACAACAACAAGAAGCCACAAAAACAGCTTCGCCTCTTCAATCAACAGAAATTATTGGTGAATCTCCAGCAATGCAGGAGGTTTTCCGTGCTATTGGTCGTTTATCTCAGTCTCATATTACCGTTTTAATTAATGGTGAATCTGGCACAGGTAAAGAATTAGTCGCGCATGCCTTACACAAGCATTCTCCACGCCGCGCTAAGCCTTTTATTGCTTTAAATATGGCAGCTATTCCAAAAGACTTGATTGAAACCGAGTTATTTGGTCATGAAAAAGGCGCATTTACAGGTGCAACTACCCAACATCAGGGCCGCTTTGAACAAGCAAATGGTGGAACACTATTCCTTGATGAAATTGGCGATATGCCATTTGAAACACAGACTCGACTACTTCGCGTGCTTGCCGACGGTGAATTTTATCGTGTAGGTGGGCATATTCCAGTTAAAGTTGATGTTCGAATCGTTGCAGCAACGCATCAGGATTTAGAAAAACTGGTGAATGAAGGTCGCTTCCGTGAAGACTTATATCACCGCTTAAATGTAATTCGGATTCACATTCCTAAACTTGCTCATCGTAGTGAAGATATACCAATGCTAGCTCAGCATTTTCTTGCACGTGCTGGCAAAGAACTTGGAGTAAGTCCAAAGATCTTACGTACTGAAACAACTGACTATATGCAACAGTTGCCATGGCCCGGTAACGTTAGACAACTTGAGAACACGTGTCGCTGGTTAACCGTCATGATTACTGGACGTGAAGTTTATCCAGAAGATTTACCTTCTGAACTTAAACAAGTTCCTTTACAAAAGAATAGCGACTCTGGGCAACCTGCTCCTTCATTTGAACGTATTTCTTTACACCATTGGGATGAATTACTAAATCAATGGGCAATTCAAAAACTTAAGAATGGCGAAATGAAGATTTTAGATATCGCTACGCCAATGTTTGAACGCACCTTAATTAATGCAGCTTTACAACAAACGCGTGGCCGAAAACGTCACGCAGCAGAATTACTGGGTTGGGGTCGCAATACTTTGACTCGCAAGTTAAAAGAACTTGGAATGGAATCTGCTGACGATGATGAAGAAGATGAACATAAGGTTACTCAAACCGAAGCCTAAAAAGCTTATTCCTTAAATTAAAAGCGGCTAAGACATTCTTGGCCGCTTTATTTTTTTATTAAATTTAAAAATGAACATCAGGTTACATCATTAAATTTTCTAAAATCCACTCTAAGCTTATATTTTCTATTCATTTATTTTTTAAATTAGACAATTACTGTTCAGCAGATGATCTAAAAAAATAGTGATGACCATCCTTAAAGATAGTTTTGCTATACTAAACAAGCAAAGTTAACCGTTGTTATGAAATTTTATGCATGATTCAGTCCTTGAGTCACATCCTTCAGTATGTGAAAAACCCCAAACACGCAGAGGTATAGAACGTCGCTTAGCTCTATTGCTAAGTGCGACCGAGCTGTTTCTGGATAAAGGATATGATGCCGTTTCTCTTGATGACATTGTTAATCATGCTGGTGGTTCAAAAGCGTCTATCTATAAATATTTCGGTAATAAAGATGGCTTATTTACCGCAATTTGCGACTATCGCCGTGAAATGTTCTTTAAAGATATTTCTATGCCCTTTCAACCATCCCAAATATCTTTACGCAACTATTTAATTCAAACACTCATTCGCTTTTATAATCATATTATTCAACCCGAACATATCGCTTTTTTACGTTTGATTATTGAACAAACACAATGCAATGCAACTTTGAGCAAATATCTATACGAAAAATGCGCTCAAAATATACAAAACACAATTGCTCAGGCACTGCTAATTTCCCATCAGGCTAAAGAAATTCTTTGCACATCTCCCGATCATTCTTCGTTAATGTATTTTGGAATTTTACGTGATATAGAATGGCGTGTAATTATGGGGATGCCTTTACCAACTGATGAGAAAGAAGTAATTGATTATATTAACTATTGTGTTGATATTTTCTTAAGAGGCCATCATAAAGTCTAATTCTTTTGCATTTTAAAATGCTTATAGTATAGTAGACTTCTTTTTTTCCACATCCACCCAGCCAACAACAGATAATTGTTGTATTTCATAACAATTATTATGGAGTAGCTACATGGCTCTAAGACATTTCCTGACTTTACGTGATCTATCCACTCTAGAACTTAATCGCATTTTAGAACGCGCAAGCGAACTTAAAAAAATGCAGCATGACAATAAGGTATATCAACCTTTTGTTGGTAAAGTATTGGGAATGATTTTTGAGAAATCAAGCACGCGTACACGTATCTCTTTTGAAGCAGGCATTAACCAATTTGGTGGTAGCGCGATTTTCTTATCGCCTCGCGACACACAATTAGGCCGTGGCGAACCAATTGAAGACTCAGCACGTGTAATCTCAAGTATGCTTGATATTGTGATGATTCGTACTTTCGGTCATGACATTGTTGAACGTTTTGCATCTTATTCAAAAGTTCCTGTGATTAACGGTTTGACAGATGACCATCATCCTTGCCAGTTACTTGCAGATTTACAGACTTATATTGAACACCGCGGTAGCATTAAAGGTAAAACTGTTGCTTGGATTGGTGATGGCAACAACATGTGTAACTCATATATTGAAGCTGCACACATGATGGGCTTTAAACTCAAAATTGCATCGCCGAAAGGATATGAGCCTAAACCTGAATTTTTAGCAGAGTTTGGTCATTGTGTTGAAGTTTTTGACAATGCCGAAGATGCTGCTGTAAATGCGGATCTCATTGTGACAGATGTATGGGCAAGCATGGGACAAGAAGAAGAACAGAAGCTTCGTGAAAAAGCCTTTACTCCTTTTCAAGTCAATGAAAAATTAATGGGACTTGCTCATCCTGAATGTTTATTCATGCACTGTTTACCTGCTCATCGCGGCGAAGAAATTTCTGAAACCATGCTGGACCATAAAAATGCTGTGGTCTGGGATGAAGCGGAAAACCGTTTACATGCACAAAAAGCTTTGATGGAATTCTTATTAAATGAACATCTAAAATAAGCTTAATTTCTTTCTAAAAAACAGCACTTTTATCGTGCTGTTTTTTTATTTTTTTAAATGACTTCTTTTGTTTACTATAATTTTTTTTGTATTCTTGTTTAGGCTGATGAATATATAAGCTAGCTGTATTTTATCTCTCAGATATAATCGTGTATAACATTCAACACAATAAGCCAAACTTACTCTTGCCGAGTACGATCATGACCACTCTTGAACAATCATTAGCTCAAATCCCTACTTTTTCCGTTATTCATGAGCACTTATTTAGTTCGGCTCAACCGTCAATCGAACAACTAAAACTGATTAAAGAATATGGTTGCAGTATAGTCATTAACCTCGCTGTAAGTAATGCACCAAACCATATTGAAAATGAAGATCGTATTTGTTTAGACCTCGGTTTAAATTATATCCATATTCCAATTGACTGGGAGACTCCATCTGCCGAGCAATGTTTATTGGTACTCGATCTCATTGATCATTTGGTTCAGAATGAAATCGTCTGGATTCACTGCACTAAAAACGATAGTACTAGTTGCCTGATGTATGTCTATAGACAGTTTTATATGAATATGGACATGCCCACTTCTCAAGATTTACTCCACGAGATTTGGGAACCCAATGAAACTTGGACAGGGCTTATTCATAGTATTACCTTACAGCTACAAGGCCGTAAGGCAACTCTTGAGCTTCAACAGTCTTTGCAACAAGCCGATCACTTGGTGTGATGAGAGACTAGAACAGTTGCTGTAGCTAAAATACCTTCTTGACGACCGGTAAACCCAAGTTTTTCGGTTGTCGTTGCTTTAATACTGATTTGATTAATATCTACATTTAAAACATCAGCAATGCTTTGTCGCATTTCTAAATTATGCTTAGCTAATTTGGGACGCTCACAAGCCACTGTAATATCAGCATTATTTAACTGATAACCACGGTCTAAAATTAATTGGTAAACATGCTTTAACAATACTCGGCTGTCCGCACCCTTAAATTCTGGGTCTGTGTCAGGAAAATGTTGTCCAATATCTCCGAGTGCCAAAGTACCCAACAAAGCATCACATAGGGCATGGAGCACCACATCACCATCAGAGTGTGCTTTCAAGCCATGTGTATGGGGAATTTGAATACCAGCCAATGTAACGAAGTCCCCCGCTTCAAAAGCATGCACATCCATTCCTTGTCCAATGCGAATTTGAGCAACCATATAACTATTACCTTCCATAAAAACTTAAGAAATCTTGTATTCAGCCTTTCTGTTTCGCTATAGTACACCTAGCAACGTAGACTGAAAGTATAAGCGATCATGCTGTCTAATACTGATATGAATCAATTGAAAAGATTAAGTTTTGCCGTGACATTGAGTTGTTTATGTTCATCTCTTGTCTTTGCAGAATCAACAGACTGCTCTAATTCTGGAGCTGAGCTTAAAATCTGCTCAAAAACATTTAGTGAATCGAGAAAGGAACTCAATAATAAATATCTTTCTGCATATTTAGTTACTGATGCCCCCTTACAGCTTTTACAGGATACACAAAAGTTATGGTCTAAACATACTCAGCAATGCAAGAGTAATACATGTATTCAACAACAGTTTGATTTACGTAATGACGACCTAAATTTTTATGCATCACTTAAGCAAACGCTTACCCAACATTATCTTAAGTTTGAAAATGGACATCTAGCAGCACAGCCTGTTCACATTCAGGTCCATCAGCTCGCAAAGGATAAAATTAAGATTGAAGGAATAGCATACCGCAATCCAAATAACCGCAAAGAAACTCAAACGATTTCTTTAATGGCCTATAGTTCTCCTGAACAAAAAAGTGAAATTTTAGATAATGAACACAACTGTAAATATCAGTTTAATTTTCAAAAAGCTTTACTTAATGTGAAGACCCAACAAAAGGGCTGTGAGCGTTTTAGCGGAATCTACCGATTATATGATTAGTACGTAAAATAAAAGCCAGTGTTTGAACACTGGCTTTTTACTTTCTAGGCAGGATATTTTTGAGCAATATCCTGACCGACTAAAACAGCAGTAGCCGCTGATAAAGTCCACCCTAAGTGCCCATGTCCTGTATTGTAGAAAATACGAGGTTGTTTAGACTGCTTCACCACAGGCAGCATATTAGGCATCATAGGTCTTAAACCGGCCCAAGGCACCACGTGCTCCGTTGAAATATCAAAGTTACGGTTTACCCAATTCACCAGTGGTTGAATACGATCAGCCCGTATATCGCGGTTGTAACCATTAAATTCAGCAGTTCCCGCCACGCGCAACCGATCCTTACCTAAACGAGAAGTCACAATTTTAGCACTCTCATCTAGCAAGCTGACCCACGGTGCATTCTTTACGCTTTGCTCATCTTTTAGTTGCACAGTAATTGAATACCCTTTTACTGGGTAGACATTTACTCGCTCCCCAATCATATCGGCGAGCTGATAACTTCCTACACCACCGCAAACTACAAGCACATCACCTTCGATCTGAATGCTATCGGATTCAACAAGATAAGGATGCTCTGAGCTTGGCTGACAACTTACGATCACTTTGTCTGGATGACACTTAATATCTGTAACTTCCAGACCGAATTTATACTCAACACCGTATTGTTTAGTCTTTTCAGCCAAAGAGGTTGAATATTTATGAATATCCCCCGTTGCATCACTTGGTGTGTAATAACCACCAAAATATTCACCTGTTAATGATGGCTCTATGGTTTTCATCTCATCAGGTGAAACCGAATAGCGCTCCAATTTGCCTTTATTCAAGACATCATTAACTTGTTTAGCGATCTCGTAGTCAGCCTTACTATGATACATATGAAGAATGCCACGTTTTTCCAAATCAAACTGAAGCTGCTCTTTTTCTGCAACTTCAAACAAGCGCTTACGAGCCAGTAATGCCAATCGGACTGTCTCAATCGTATTCGCTTCATAGTGTTTAATATGGGATAAAAACTCAACGAGCCAGCTATACTTATGCAAACTAAATGAAGGGTTCAGCAATAGCGGTGCATCTTTTTGTCTCATCCATTTAAAGCCTTTAACTACAGTGGCTTTTTGGTTCCATACTTCGGCATTACAAGCCGATAATTGCCCTCCATTGGCAAATGATGTTTCCATTGCAGGATATAGATGTCGATCAATCACTGTGACTTGATAACCCAGTTGTGATAATTCATAGGCAGAGGTAACCCCTGTGATTCCCGCACCTATCACAATAACATGTGGCATAACAGACTCCTCAGAAATGCAAAACATTTCATCAGTACAGCCCATCTGTCATTGGTACCTGAGAGTTTCGACCCCAACGTTACCTTTTAACGTTTAGATCTTCCCCTTCGGTGAGTTTATAATTTATAAGTTATTATTTTCAATTCTTATAAATCTAAGCTTCTCTCCAGATTTTTTAATTATTACAGTCCTTCTGCCTGAGAGTTTCCGGGCTTGTTGCTCCTTCGGCGGGTTCTTTCGAACCTCTCTCCCGCAATAATTTTGTATTTATATAAGCAATGTATCTGCCACTTTAAAAAAAACGCATTCTTTTCTTGTAAACTTTTGTACCAGCAATTATCAATTTATAAGTTATTAATTTAATTATAGAAATAAAAAAGGTGAATTTTTATAAATTCACCTTTTGTGTTTAATTAGAATTTTCCATTCAGCACTGGGTCTGAAACTGTGCCCTTCCATTGCTCACGCAAGGTTGGTAAATAAAATTTCTCACCAATAGTGACCAATTCCGCATCAATCAATGCGTGAACTTCATGCATAAAAATATAATCAAGTGCAACCAAAGAAAGTTCATGATTTTTTTGTGCTGTTTTCTTACGTTTCGCTTGAGCTTGTTTCACCAACTCATTCGCAAAGTTTTTATCTTTATAAGCCGTAATTGCATTTAAACGGAGTTCAATAACACCCCATCCAGCCAATAGCTTTTTAAAGACATCAAAATCTTCTGAAGTTGATTCCCATGTTACATTTTCTAAATCATTATCATCAGGTAAAACTGGCAATAACAGGTCACCTGTACTTGGGAAAATCTTTTTAAGATTTAACAGAAACTTAACAGGCTGATCACCGGGATAATCATTAAATTGCACATGTTGTTGGGTATCTGTTAAATAAATAGAGAGCATTCAAAAATCCTTAGCTAAGCTTCTGTTTTCAACTACTTTATCTTCAATCTTGCAAAATAAATGCAAAACAAAAACAATATAAAAACAGGACAAGGTGGGCATTTTAACAATTATGACAGCTTATTCAACGCTAATTCGCCATTAATTAGTGAAACTTACTCCGTCTTGATAAAAAGCCCTCCGAAAAGAGCTCTTGTTGATACAGGTTCAATTTTTGTTAATGCTAAAAGCCGACCAACAACTAGTCTTTAGTAGGGCTTCTTATACCTTAATAGATACAACTAATCAGATTTTTGAATGAGGTTGTTCGCTTTTCTTCTAAATTAAATTTAAGAAATGAACTCTTCTGCCGTTTTTAACTTAGCAAAAGCATTACTTAAAACTTGGTTATGATGGTCAATTATTTGCTGAGCATTTAATGCTACTGAATCAGTTGTTGTATGGGCATCTGAGATTAACATCAATTTATATCCGTACTCTGAAGCAACTCTAATAGTAGTATCAATACAATACTCAGTCTTCATCCCAGTAATGATGATTTCATCAACATCAAGTTTCTCTAATACTTCTTTTAAAGCAGTATTTTTAAAGCTACTCGGATACATTTTTTCAATGACTGTATCTGTATTTGCATTAACGGATAACTCTTTAATCAACTGAGTGTTCGGTCCATTTGGATCTAATAGCGTGTCTTTCTCACCGACATGCCGAATAAAGATAATCGGTGTCTCATTCAAGCGGCAATATTCAATAAGGCTAAGAATATTTGAAAGTACAAGTTGAGCATTATGCGGCTTAGACTGGCCACCAAATAGGCCATTTTGCATATCAATGACGAGTAAAGCCGATTTTGAGTTACTACTGAGGTTTTCCATAATCTTTCTCTGTAAAACCAATAATGAGCAGAGAAAAATTAACCCAGCCATTATTGGCTGGGTTTGGTTATCTTATTAAGTCACTTTAATAAAAAATCACACGCAGCCTTCTTTAGAGGTCGTGGTGGTGGTCGTGATTTTATTCAATAAACAGTTCATTTGTTTTAACTGCCCAAAATTAAAGCTTAAATAACCATACCATAGCTTTTTCAATAAAATTAAAACTTTTTAACTTTTTATTGTATGAAATATCTTTTAAGCGCACCTAGTTCTTAAAGAAATAATTCATCATAAAAACTGATTTATTTAACTGAAAGTAAGTATTCGTATGCTGTTTTTTCATTACTCTCTAATTTAATGACTGCATCAGTTTCATCATTCAAAGTAAGGTTAAATACCTTCTCTCCGTCATAAGAAATTTGATGACCCATACGAAATTCTGAATCCATTGATTCAAGAATAATAAAATTTCCTTCGATATTCGAAGCGATATAGTAAGTGTTGTTCCGATGAACATATCTAATTGTGTACATCAATATTTAAATTCCATCTAAAAAATTATGTTTTTTCTTAATTAATAAAAAAGGCTGCTTCCTCTTTTCACCCAGAAATAAGCCTAACGAAAAAGTTGTTTAAAACTAGAATTGGAAAGATGCATACAGTCATTTTCCAATTTGATAACACCTAAACTCCATCAATATAAATCGAATTAAAAATAAAATAATTCAAATATTTAAAACCAAAAAACATATAAATTTATGCTAGCTTGAAAAGATCCATCCCTTCTTTTGATTTCTAACACCAATCATTTAGCGCTAAATTTATATACAGATATTACAGAAATACTTAATAATAAAAAACCCCGCCATTAGTCGATACCTGCTTGGTTTTCTTATACCGTCATACGTTTGACAGAATTAACTTTCTAATGGCTTAACTTCTATTTAAATTAATCTTTACACTTAATTTTCAAAACGGCTGCTTTGGTATTTACTGGAATAAGCATTCCTGAATTATAGACAGTATGATGATTTACGATTTTGTTATTGCTATCCAACTCATCAAAACCCTTATCTTTACATATTTCTTCTGCTTTACCGATTAACTTTGCCCTCAAAGCTTTTCTTGAACCAAATGCATTACTTTGAGCATGAAGTTGATAAACCCCAGGATTCAGCTCAGCTACAGTAGGTGGAAACATTTGTAGACAACCCGACAAGGTACAAGTTATTACTGCTAAAACAACTATTGATTTAGTTTTTCCCATTTATTTGAACTTAAAATAAAATAACGTAGCAAAAATAAAGCCTAGATATGACATCCATATTTCAAGGTATAAAAAAAGCCTACTTTTTCAAGTAGGCCTTCCCCTTATGATTTTTTGCGCTGATCATTCAGGACTTTTGTTGTACTTAGCAACTCGCGGATATTACAGAAGTATTTAAGAATAAAAAAGCCATTAGAAGAGATTATTTACTATTTGGTGAAACCATTTTTTCAGGTTTAACCACTTCATCAAATTGCTCTGCTGTAACTAAACCAAGCTCAACAGCAACCTGCTTCAAAGTTTTATTTTCCTTATAGGCAGTCTTGGCAACTTTTGCAGAATTTTCATAGCCAATCACTGGGTTTAAAGCAGTGACCAACATGAGCGAATTATGTAAGAAGTGATCAATTTTATCCTGATTAGGTTCAATTCCTACCGCACAGTGGTCATTAAAACTATTACATGCATCACCAAGCAATTGAATAGACTGCAATAAGTTATAAGCAATCACAGGCATAAATACGTTTAATTCAAAGTTACCGGAAGCACCAGCCACATTAATGGTCGTATCATTTCCAAGCACTTGTGCAACAACCATGGTCATTGCTTCACTTTGTGTTGGGTTTACTTTACCCGGCATAATGCTTGAACCAGGTTCATTTTCTGGAATACGGATTTCACCGAAACCACAGCGTGGACCACTCGCCAACCAACGAATATCATTCGCAATTTTATTTAAACTAACTGCAAGCGTTTTTAATGCACCAGAAGCAAAAACAGCTGCATCACGTCCTGCCAATGCTTCAAATTTGTTTGGAGCAGTCACAAATGGTAAGCCTGTAAGCAAAGCAAGCTGATCGGCTGCTTTCACTGCATAGTCAGGATGTGCATTTAGCCCTGTTCCTACCGCTGTACCACCTAATGGTAATTCATATAAACCTGTCAATGCCTGTTGCAAACGAACTAATCCATGCTCAAGCTGAGAGACATAGCCACTAAATTCTTGACCTAGTGTTAATGGAGTTGCATCTTGTAAATGGGTACGACCAATTTTAACAATAGACTGAAACTCATCTGATTTTTTTTGCAAAGTCGCTTTAAGCTGCTCTACGGCAGGAATAAGTAATTCATTGATTTGCAAACTTGCTGCTACATGAATTGCCGTTGGAAATGAATCATTCGTTGATTGAGCACGGTTGACATGATCATTTGGATGTACAGGTTTTTGTGCACCCAATACTTGACCTAATTTTTGGTTAGCAATATTTGCAATAACTTCATTGCAGTTCATGTTGCTTTGGGTACCAGAACCCGTCTGCCAGACCACTAAAGGAAACTGTGAATCCCACTTACCATCAATTACTTCTTCAGCCGCACCCACAATATATTGACTCAAATCTTGTGGTAACTGTTCAAGTTCAGCATTGGTTATTGCAGCAGCCTTTTTCACCAGCCCCATTGCTCGAATCATGGCACGGGGTAATCGTTCTTGCCCGATTTTAAAGTTCTGTAAGCTGCGTTGAGTCTGTGCTCCCCACAATGCTTCATTTGGAACTTCAATCTCACCCATAGTGTCATGTTCAATTCGTGTTTGCATAGAAACCTCAGTTGTCTGGTTAAAGAACTTACGGGCTGAAGCAAGTATTTGCTCTGGCTAGTTAATTTTTAGTATCGTACTCAAGCATTCCATTATTGTAAATAAGAATCATTATCTTATCTTCCATTTAATGTATTTTGATAAAAGCGCCATTCATCTTCAATCATTTGTTTTAACGGTCGTTTAGGTACCCAATTCAATAATGTTTTTGCTTTAGTTATGTCTGCCCCAACTTGACCTAACTCAACATGTTTGTAAATTGCGGGTTGAGTCGGAATTTCAGCTTGGGTTACTTGTGAAATTTCATCTAGTAATTGACGAACAGAGTGAACTTGGTCATGGGCAATATTAAATGCCTCACAACAATGTGTTTGATCACGTAGCCAATGTAAGCTTGCAGTCACAGCTTCACACACATCTAAAACGTGTAGAAAACTGCGTTCAGTCGTATGATCTGATGTTTCAGCTTGATCTTGTAATTCAATCAAATCACGTTGCATTGCAGCAACTTGCATGGCAAGCGGTACAATATTTTTAGGAAGCTGTGCGACATACTCTCCGAGTACCCCATGTTCAAATGCACCTATAATATTAGATAAGCGCAAGATCGCAATTTTCCACTCATGATCAATTTTATAAGTATCACGGATAATTTCTTCAATCATCTGTTGAGACTTAATATAGGGATTAGGATAAGTATAATTAAATTCTTCTGTTTCACTTAATTGCAGTCCAGATTTTCCATAAGCTGCAAGGCTAGACAGATGAATAAAGTGACGAACACCTGTGCGTTGCATGGCACGTAGTAAACTCATGATGCAACTGACATTATCATTATAATATTCAAGAGGTTTAAGATTAGATTCTTCAATTGATTTAAACCCAGCAGTATGAATAACTGCATCAATTGAATATTGCTCGAAGACCTTATTCAATGCTGGCGTATTACGTACATCAAGTTTAACAAATGGAACATACATACCAGAAATAAACTCTAGCCGTTCCAGCGTTTGCAAGGTCGAATTAGCCAAATTATCGACAATTACCACTTCTTGCCCCTGAGCCATTAGACTCAAAGCAATGTGTGAACCGATAAAGCCTAAACCACCTGTCACTAAAATCATTGTATACTTACCTTTATCTTAATGCATCTACGCCCATTTAGACGTATGACCATAGTGAATTCTCAATGAGTACATTACTACTAATTACCTCTGCTCCTACTTCCATTCATGCTTGGCATGCTTTAGGACTTGCTCAGGCACTCAAAAGTAAAAATGAAGACTTTCGTGTATTCTTTTACCAAGACGGCGTGCAGGTTGCTAATGATTTTCAATGGGTTCCTGACGACCAGCGTAATTTAACGCATGAATGGCAAAAGCTTGCGATTCGACTTCCTGTATGTGTGAGTGCTGCCCTCGCTCGTGGTATTACCGATGCAGAAAATGCCAGTCGCCATCACCTTACTCATTACAACCTTGCCAAAGACTTTCAACTCATCGGGTTAGGTGAACTTGCTGATGCGGTACAGTCAGCATCTCGTCTTATTCAATTTTAAGTTACTTTGTTTGCTTAGATTGTTGCTTTTAAAAGGTATATTGTGTGAAATCTGTACTCGTTATTTTAAGCCAAGCCAACTTAACCAGTCTTCAAATCAATGAAAGCCTTTCCGCTACTATGGTTTTAGCAACCTTTGGCTCGCCAGTCAAAGTATTATTGAAAGATGCTGCGCTTAGCCTTTTACAAAATGACTTAAGCTTTAGCCAACTTCATCATGCTTTCAAAGTCGCATCAAATATGGTCGAAAGCTTTGAATTTTATGATTTAAGTCCGATTCTTATCGAAAGCAAAAATCAGCAAAATCCTTTTGTTCAACAAACAGAACAAGAGCTCGAATTTATTCAGTTAAATAATGAGTTCATTCAGTCTTTTGACCATGTCTTATATTGGTAGATGAAGGTGTAAATTTAATGAATCCATCAACACTTTATCTCGTGCAATCTACTTATCACAATACGCCGAATGTTATTGATGAATTAGGTAATCTTTATCAGGCAGGTGACCAGATTATTTTTATGGGTGATTCTGTTGCACGACTTTCTTCTAAATTGATTCAACAGTTTGCATCTGTTTCATGCTTGAGTATCGAAAAAGACTTAATCGATACGGATACTTTAGCTCAGATAAATGTATTGGACTATGATCAATTTGCAGATCTTGTTTTAACATTTAATCGCTGTATTTCTTTTAAATAATATATTTAGGCTGGTTTCATGAATTTAGAATTAGACCAAGATGGTCATTTGGTTGATTATACGATCTGGAATCCTGAAGTTGCACAAGAGCTTGCCAAGTCACTTGATATTGAATTGACCGAGTGGCATTTCGAAGTTTTAGCTGCTGTGCGTCAGTTTTATCAACAGTTTGGGCACTCTCCTGCAACCCGTCCACTCATCAAATTTTTAATGAAAACAGTAAGTCCAGATATTAATAATGCCGTTTTACAGCAACAATTTAATACTGGTTTAGTTGCCCGCCATTTAAGTCGTTTGGCAGGTGTTCCTAAACCAGCAAATTGTTTATAAAGCTAAGCAAACTTTTTAGCAGCAGCGACGCATAAAAGGGTTGCTGCTGTAACCACTAACATTGACCAGCTCACATGTTCATGCAATAAGGCTGCCGCAATGGCTAGCCCCATTAAAGGCTGTAAGAGTTGTAGTTGACTAATCGCAGCAATACCACCTTGGGCAAGTCCTTTATACCAAAAAAAGAAACCAATAAGCATGCTAAACAAAGACACATAAATGAGGCCAACTACAGCTGATGCCGATATATTCTGGAATGAAGTAGGCATATAAAAAATAGTAAGAAACAGCATGAAGGGTAATGACAAAATGAGTGCCCAACAAATGACCTGCCACCCGCCTATTTTTCTTGAAAGTACACCCCCTTCTGCATAGCCAAAGCCACAGAAAATAATCGCCATCAACATATAAAAGTCCCCTATTCCAAGTGATGTATCACCAGAAATAAAAAACATATAAGCGAAAACAACCCCACTCCCCAAGACTGCAAATATCCAGAAAAATTGATTCGGTTTTTCTCCACCTCTCAACACAGCAAATATTGCAGTTGCAAGCGGCAAAAGACTAACAAAGACAATGGAATGAGCTGCATTCATATATTGCAAAGCGAGGGCGGTAAATAACGGAAAACCAATCACCACCCCTATAGCAACAATGGCAAGAGGCCACCAATCTTGTTTGGCTGGTTTCTTTTGTTTTAAAACCGATATAAGAATAAGTCCTAAAATACCAGCAATTGCCGCACGTGCTGCGGTTAGAAAGCCCGGTTCAAACCCCATTACAGCTACACGTGTTGCGGGTAGTGACCCTGCAAAAATAGCCACGCCAATAAAACCATTTACCCAGCCATTCATAAACCTATTCATAATTTTCTCCGTCACTATACGAAGAATTTAAGCTGTGCTAAGGTGATAAAACCAGATACAGAGCAGTACAATTTAAAAGAACTGTTATGTACTCACAACCAGTACAGTTGAGATTGTAAGCCCGTGAACCAGAGCAAAACAAAAATTGAAATTGTCATTTCAGAGATTGAGCAACAAATAAAAAATCGATCTTTAATGCCCGGAGCACGCTTACCCTCTGTTCGCAAGTTAGCAAATGATCTTAGCTTTTCAGTATCAACTGTTGTAGAAGCGTATGAAAGATTAATTGCTTTAGGCAAAATCGAATCAAGAACTGGATCTGGTTTTTATATTGTTGGTCCGCTCGCACCCTTAGCTTTAAGTGAATTAGGCCCTAAATTAGATCGTTCAATTGATCCATTATGGATTTCACGTCAATCTTTGGAAGCGAAAGCAGATGTTTTTAAGCCTGGCTGCGGTTGGCTACCAGATGACTGGATGCCACTAGACAGTATTCGTAAAGCTTTAAGGATGGCTGCAAGGAGTTCAGACGCTTGTCTAATGGGTTATTCAACCCCGTTAGGATTACCAGCTTTGCGGGATTTGTTAGCAAGGCGTGCCCAATCAAAAGGAATAGATGCAAATCTGAATCAAGTACTTTTAACAGATTCTGGTACTCAATCGATCGATTTAGTTTTCCGGTTTTTACTAAAGCCCGATGACGTCGTTCTGATTGATGATCCTTGTTATTTTAACTTTCATGCATTGCTTAAAGTTCATCAAGTCAAGGTTATTGGTATTCCCTACACACCAACAGGTCCCGACTTAGAAGCATTTAAAGAAGCAATTGATAATTATAACCCACGTCTTTATATCACCAACTCAGGAATTCACAATCCAACTGGAGCAACGCTTTCTCTTTCTACGGCGCACCAACTCTTAAAATTGATTGAGCAATCTAACTTAATAGTAGTTGAAGACGATATTTTCTCAGATTTTGAATATACACCAGCTCCTAGGCTCGCGGCTTTAGATAATCTTTCACGCGTCATCTTTATTGGAAGCTTTTCTAAAACATTATCTGCTTCTATTCGTTGTGGCTATATTATTGCCAAACCTGAATGGATGGATCAGCTCACCGACCTAAAAATTGCCACAAGTTTTTCTCACAATGGTGTTTCTGCTGAAGTTTTGCTTACCGCTTTAACAGATGGCTCTTACCGTAAACATATAGAATTACTAAAAGTTCGTTTAGCAAAAGCGATGCACGATACGATTACAAAACTTGAACCTCTGGGTATAAAGCCATGGATTAAGCCTCAAGCGGGAATTTTTGTTTGGTGCCATTTGCCAGAGGGTATTGAAGCTTCAAAAATTGCGAAATATTGTATTAATCATAATGTTATTCTTGCGCCAGGCAATGCTTTTAGCCAAGCTCCTAATGCTGGTCAATTCATACGTTTTAATGTAACACAGTCAAATCATGACCACATTTATAAGACTCTAGCTGATGCTATTCAACAAGAGTCTTCATAATTTATAGCAGGGTAAATTAAGCTTGTTTCTGTTTTTGTTCAATATATGCAAAATAACCTGGCCCAGCTGAAACTTGCACTTGTTTTGCATGTAAAGCTTCATGGCAAACCGAACATACCATAACTGGTTCGAACTTATGTCCACAAGTTTTATGACGATATTCTAGTGGCTTGCCTAAGCCTTGGTCCATCCATTTATCTGCCCAATTCGCCATAGACAAAATAATTGGATAAAGTTCAAAGCCCTTATCAGTGAGTTTGTATTCAAAGCGTTCTTGACGATCAAAATAAGGAGCTTTGGCTAATATTTCATATTCAACCAAACGCTTTAAACGATCTGAAAGGACATGACGAGTTACGCCTAATGATTTTTGAAAATCGTCAAAACGTCGTATTCCCATAAAAGCATTACGTAATATTAGCATCGTCCATCGATCGCCAATCACTGATAGCATACGAGCAACCGAACAAGGTTGATCACCGATGTCATCCCATTTCATCTTTATGCGTTCCTCGATATTTCCTAGCCCAACGGCCCTATTGTTTATACCCTAAACCACTTACTACGATTTATGCAAGATTCATTATAAAAATAACTTCTTATCCACTTTATAAAAAAATTTTCATTATGAAAAAAGAGAAAGTTATTATTAAAAATTGCTAAATAAATATAACCCACTCATTTTTCATAATGAGTCATATTTATCCTTCTTTATACTTAATTTGAAATAAATACGCCTTTCAATATATTGCCTGCTTCTAGTTTTACGCCCGCTGGAATTCGAACCAAACAATTGGCCTGCATTAAGTTACTCAGCATATGTGATTGCTGTTTTGCCAGACTTTTTATTTTAAGCTGACCATTTTCAAAATAAGCATACATACGTAAAAAACGTTCACGTGCATCTTCTTTTAAATCATGATCTAAAATCGCACTAAACCACTCCGGCCCTGCTTGATTTCCCTGCAAAGTGTCAAGCAATGCCTTACCATACACCTGCATAGACACATAGACCGCAGCGGGATTACCCGGCAAACCGAGCAAATAACAACAATGATCTGTTTCTGGGTTTGAATATTCAGCAAAGAACAATGGTTTGCCAGGTTTCTGTTTTACTTTCCAAAAGATTTGTTCAAAACCAACCTCAAAAGCACATGGTCGTACAAAGTCATAATCACCGACAGAGACTCCACCTGTCGTTATAATGACATCATGGCCGTCTTTTAACTGATTAAAGTAATGTGTGACTTGCTCTGCCTCATCTGCCACATGAATCAGTTCAACATCCAAGCCATAATCTTCAAACCAAGCTTTTAATAATGGCCCATTTGCATCAAAGATTTTGCCGTCGACAAGATCTTCTGCAGTTTCTGCAACTTCATCACCAGTCACTAAAACAGCAACTTTCGGTGCACGATAAACTTCAACCATTTGCACACCTGCCATACTTAAGGCAGCCAAGCTTCCAATATTTAGAAACTGTCCAGCTTGTGCAAGCAATTGACCTTTCTGGATTTCTTCTCCTGTAAAACGAATATCAGCTTGAGGACGTATATGTTCAGTTAAGCAAATTTCTTGGGTCGAAAGAACTGATACGATTTCCTGCCGAGCAACATGTGTTGTACCTTCAGGAGTTTTACCGCCTGTGAATATGCGGATAGCCTGACCTTCATTAAGTACGTCATGACTCTCACTTCCCGCTCGAATCTCACCAGTAACCTGAAATTCTTGATTATTTAAATCTTCCGCATGGCTACAAAGTGCGTAACCATCTACAGCACTTTGAGAAAAGCTTGGAAGATTAATTTCTGAATAAATTTCTTTAGCGAGATATCTACTTAGACTGTTTTGAAGAACTTGGTTAATCGAACCCAACTTTTTTGGCTGCTTAATAATCAGCTCAAGTGCTTCATCTACACTAATTAATCCACGTTCTGTACCACAACCTGACATTACTCATATCCTCCCGGATGCGGTAAATCACGGCACACATCAAAAATATGAACGAGGGCTGGTAAAATAGCAGCCATTGATTCACTTGCTCCACCGCGGCTTCCCGGTAAAGTCACCACCAATGAGCGATCAATAAAACCAGCTACTCCGCGAGACATTGCAGCATATGGCGTGCGTTTTTGTCCAAAAGATCGTGCAGCTTCCATTAAGCCGTCTAGCTTACGCTCAAGAAGTGGCTCTAATGTATCGACCGTAATGTCACGCTTACCAATTCCAGTTCCACCCACCGTCATAATGCAAGCATATGACTTACTCAGCTCAAGCACTAAATCTTTTAGAACATCTGCTTCATCAGGCAAAATTTGATAATGGATCGGATCAAACCCTGCTTCAGTTAAAGTTTCAACCACAGATTTTCCGGCTGTATCGGGTTTTCTACCGGCTGCAACGGTATCGGACAACACAATGACAGCAGCCGAAACGGGTTGACGAAGAACACGTTTAAAGTGCGATTTCCCACCCTTTTTCTTAAGCAGTTTACATTGATCCATCCAGAGTTCTTCTGGCTCACAATGTGGTTTTAACATGTCGTAAATGGTTAAACCTGCAAGACTTGCAGCTGTGAGGGCTTCCATTTCTACCCCAGTAGGGCCAATGGTTTCGACCACGGTAATAATCTTTACAAAATCATGTTCTAATTCATATTCAACATCTGCGCGATAAATCGGCAGTGGATGACACAAAGGAATCAGCTCATCAGTGCGTTTGGCTGCCAAGATTCCTGCCACACGTGCGGTTTTTAATGCATCACCTTTTTCGGTGTTCCCTTGTCTTAATAACTCAATACAATGTGGAGGCGCATATAAAATCGCTTGTGCTTCAGCAACACGATAACTTTCCGGCTTCATTCCTACGTTTTTCATTATTTATCCTAGACGTACATATTTCAGTGTGAGTGTTCATGGCCGGCATGATGGTGGTGATGCTTGTGTTCTTGTGGCGCATCTTTGCGAATACAACAACCTTCTACATAATGACTCGTACCGTCTGTAAAGAACTCTTCTTTAAAAACTGGCACTTCATGCTTCACTCGCTCAACCGCTTCCTCACATGCTTGAAAAGCTTCACGGCGATGGGCTGCATAAGCAATCGCAATAATGGCTGTTTCACCTACATCCAGATGACCGATTCGATGAACCACTCGCACATAAGATACCTGATACTTTTTCTCAATTTCCAGTTCAATTTCACGTATCATTTTTTCAGAAAGTGGCTTATATGACGTATATTTCAACGCTTTAACAGCTTTACCCTCATGGTGATTACGAACCGTACCTATAAAAATATCGATTCCTCCACATTCAGGAAATGATTGGATAGGATCAAAAGTATCTAAACTTAAAGCCTGCTCTTGTATACGTGCAAAATCTCGCATGACTCACCCTCCTGCAACTGGTGACAATAAAACCAAAGTACATGGCTCACTTAAAGCAGATTGTCTCGTTATGACATTATCGCCAATCGCACATGCACATTTTTCCATGGCTTGTGTAGATTCTGGATGTAATGAAACAATTTCATCTAATACATCTTTAACCAAAATATGATTGGGACAAACCAACGAAAGGTTTTGAGGAAGCAATTTTTCAATTGCGCCAAACGCTTCTATTTTAATTTGGATAGATTGCTGCATTTATCCCCCAAGCATATGCATACTGATTTTACGGGTTTGTTGATGTTGTAAGGCATGAAAGCCTTTAGCTTTGTGCCAAATATACGGCATAACCATATCTGTTAACTGTTGAACATACATTGCATGATCAGCTGTCGTACGTGCACGTAATAATGATTGAAGCTGCGGTTTAATATTTAGACCTTGCGGTGCAAATAAACAGTTGTAGAGTTCGCCTTGTGCAGTTAACCGTATACGGTCGCATTGATGGCAAAATGAATGAGTGATTGTGGAAATAATTCCAAGAGAGTAGCTATTATTGATTAGATATTGGCGTGCTGGCTCATGCTGTTGTTCGACAACCTCTACTGAATAATGTGGTTGCAAAGCCTGTAAAATTTCAGCTTCACTCACCACATCTTTGCTAGACCAAAGCGCATCGCCATCAAGTGGCATAAACTCAATAAAGCGTAAAGGAATATGATTGGCGATTGACCATTTAACCATCGGTAAGATCTGATCATCGTTTTTATTTTTCATCAATACGCAGTTAATTTTGAATGGTAATCCGACATCTTTAGCAGCTTGAATACCCTCGAGAACAGGTTCTAATTTTTTCTTGGTTAGCTCTTTAAACTGAATAGCATCAAGACTGTCTAAACTAATATTTAGGTCATCTAATCCCGCATCTTTTAACTGCCTAGCGTATTTTGCAAGGTAATGCCCATTTGTAGTCATTGAAATACGTTTTAGGCCTAACGCTTTCAAAGCTTGTAACTCACGAACAAAATGCACAATGCCTTGACGCATTAATGGTTCACCACCTGTAATGCGGATACTTTCAACACCATGTTGCACCATAAAATGACAAAATTGAAAGAGTGCCTCAAAACCAAGCAGATCTTGCTTATTCAACCATTCAGGATGTTCAGGCATGCAATATACACACTTAAAATTACAGCGATCAGTTACGGAAATACGTAGCTTTCGCTTTATACGGCCATATTGGTCTTGAAGAACCAAAGGCGTATTTTCAGAGTGATATTGTTTCATCATTTGCACTCATATCGAGAACAGTTCAAATATTGCTGACACTTTTTCTGAGCAATTAAAATAGAAATTTGCTCTTCAATAGTGCTCTGCTGTTTAAGCAAAATTTGTTCCAATTCTATTTATCATCCATAGTTTTTTTGGGGTATCAGCAAGATTAACGTCGTCCAATTTTCGTCTTAAATTTTAAAGCTGTACAAATTTAGTGCGACGTCAATCTCTTGTATGCCCTACATTATTTCTAGCATTTTTCTAGACGGATGGGTACATATTTATGGTACGGTGTTTTCGATAAAGGATCACAATGTTCACCAGACACCAAAAGATTTAATTGTGGCCCTATTGGCTCTCCACCTTGAAAGCGCATGCCATAGCCATGTGGAAGTGACACAACACCTTTTCGCATACCCTCATCAAAATCTACAGTTACCTGAATTTCTCCGTGTTGTGAGATACATTTGAGTTGATCTCCTACTGCTACATTCAAGTTTGTTGCGTCTTCAGGATGAATTCGCAAAGCCCCTTCTGCATCTACTTTTCGCCATGCAGGGTCACGGTAAATCTGATTAGCGTTATAGCTACGGCGCTCCCCTGACAAAAGTATGAAAGGAAACTCTTCAATACTAAATTGATGATTTTTTAAATTTGCCAACTCACTCAACATTTCGGGAATAGCCAGACGTATTTTTTTGTCTTTGTATGCAACAAGCTTCCACATTTCATCATATTCATGTTGTGATAACACCACACCTGAACGCTGATTTAAAATTTGCTCAAACAACCGAACACCTAACGTCAACGGATTACCTTTGTAACCTGCACGGCGCACAGCTTTAGTATGTAAAACAGAATATTGAATAGACAGAGGTAATAAAAAAGCAACTGAAGCAGCTGAGTTTTCTAAATGTTTACCTAAAGTGCGATAGAGAATTGAAGCTGCAAAAGGAATGTATTTTTTATGTCGAGCAAAAGTTAAACCCAAAGCTGACAGATAAGGTAAATAGGCTGTTTTTTTCGAGTCGACCGCAGCTATTTTTTCTAACACTGGAAAGCTTTTAGGAATGACCTTCATGGCTTCAAGTAATCGTGTATAAATTTCTGCTTCGGGTAACGTATTGCCTTGGGCAGTGAATACCGGATGTCTCAGGTGAAAACCGTTTTTAGGAAACTCAAGATTAAAACCTGTAAATTCCCATTTTTCAAATTGCGTATGTGCAGGCAAAATATAATCTGCAAACCGAGCGGTTTCTGTCATAGCAACATCGACTACGACCAACAAATCTAATGCTTTAAATGCTTTTTCGTAGGCAGGTGTATCAGGGTAGGTTAATAAAGGATTACAGCTATCTACAAAAACTGCGCGAATTCGTTTTTCGCCTGCTTTTAATATTTCGTCAGGTAAAATATTGGGTGGGAAAAAACCTGAGATGGGAAACATTTTATGGTAAACACTACGTCGATATTTCGGCTTTCTTTCATCTGTGTCGCTTAAAATTGGAATAAACATGGTATGTAAATTATTGGTGCCCTGCTTTCCAAAGTTTCCAGTCACTAAGTACAGTAGTTTTTCTAAATATCCATTTAATGTCGTATTTAAAGTATGTTGAATACCTAAATCAATCCGCACACAGCCTCTTTTAGCTTTGGCAAAATCTCGAACCACTTGGTAAATCAAATCGACTGGTACATCCGCTTTTGCAATATATTCTTCAATCGGGACACGGCTAAAAGTTGTTTTTACCTCTTCAAACCCTTGTGTATGCTGCTCAATAAACGCTGCATCATAAAGCTTTTCTTTAATAATGATCGCAATCATCGCCGACATTAAAAAAGCATCAGTTCCGGGTTTTAATTGCACATGAATATCTGCTTGTTTGGCTGTTTCGGTAACACGTGGGTCAAACACCACCATAGTTCGATTCGGATCTTTTTTAATATGCTTTAGGGTGTCTCGTGCATTGGGAATGCCATGTGCCTGAAAAGGATTTGTGCCAATAAAAAGAACATAATCTGCATATTCAACATCTTCTGTCGTATGGCAGGCTTGACTACCGAACAAACGCCCATTAAGCCAGAAATCACCCGTTTTTTCTTGAGCAAGAGAGTTGTAAGCATAATAACTTTTCATCGCCAGCAGAAGTTGTCTACCATAGGCTGCACCGAGATGATTACCTTGACCACCGCCCCCAACAGAAGCAAAAGCGGTCCCACCAAAATTATCTCTAATCTGGACTAATCGCTCGGCAATTTCTTGTATGGCAACATCCCAACTAACTTCTTGAAATGAACCATCTGGTTGACGCTTCAAAGGTGTAGTTAATCGGTCCGCATGCTGCTGATAGTGCTGTAATCTTGCGGCTTTTTGACAAATGTAGCCTTGTGAAAATGGATGCTCTGGATTACCTTTAATTTTGACAAATTGATTATCTTTAACTTCAACACTTAATCCGCAGTTTCTTGAACACAAAATACATGCGGTAACATCCGTTTTGTTTTCCTTTAGCGCTTCTACCATTCTGATTGACTCCCTTTATTTTTATACATTTCAATGGAAAGAAATATCGAGTTCCAAAATAGAACTTAAACAATAAATAGTCAACCGCATAAAGGTTAAAAATGTGGTTCACTTGACCAATGTAAATTTTAAACCGCTAATATCCGAAGTTAATTTGCTGTAAAAATTTCTTTAAATGCTGTGATTTGTTTGTATTGCTGAAGCTCATCTAGAGAATTGATGCTATGAAAAAATAAATTTTGTTTTTGAAATATGGCGACTTGTGCATGCAAAAGCTTAAAGCATTCTTTCAAACTTAATCGTTGTTTTTCAATTTGCTCTGTAATGGTAATGAGGCTTTCTCGTTTTAATAAGCAAAATGGATACAAAGAATCTCCATTAATTGAAACATAAGCTGCCTGAGCCTGTTTATTTTTCCGAAGTGTACTGTGTAATTTGGCAACGACTTGTGTTGGGACATACGTCACGTCACAGGGAATAAACAAAACATAATCTGCTTCTACATGAGACCATGCACTTTTCATTCCCATAAGCGGCCCGAAAAAGCCAGATTCATCATCTTGAAAACATTTAATATCTGGCACAATACTTTGATAAATTGAATAATCACGATGACTATTGACCCAAATTTTAGACACAGATGATCTTAATTTCTGATGAATTTTAAGAAGTTGGGGTTCACCATCAAATTGCTGCAACAACTTATTTAAACCGTTCATACGGCGGGCTTGTCCACCCGCTAGAATGACCAGATCAGTTACGGGATATCCCTTATTCACACTTCTACCTCCTGTTGGCAAGCTTTAATCAGGCCACGGATTTCAGGTAAACATGAACCACAGTTACCACCTGCTTTTAAACAAGCAGTGACCTGTTTTTCATGAGTAATGTTTTGCGTTTTAATGGTTTCAATAATTTTATTCTTACCCACTTTAAAACAACTACAGACTAAAGGTCCGTCATTATTTGTAGCAGACATTGGCATGCCAGCCAGTAATGCTTTTCGGTGCAAGGCACTTAAACGTTCGCGTTTAAACAGGCTGGCCACCCAATCACGATCTGGCAATAAATCTGGCGGTGCAATATATAGACTTGCAATTACGATGCCATCTTTCAAAACAACGCTATGACTTAATTGTGATGAAATATCTTCAATACTCAGCCATTCAAAAGTTTCATCTGCAAACGGCAAGAAGCTTTTCAGATTCTTTTGAGTATCGTGAAAAGTTTGACGGTCTGCAAGTTCGTAACGGTTGGTTTTCAACATTTTGACCTTGCTCCACCATGCACAGTGATGTAGCGATTCTTGAATATACGAATCGTATCCTTCACGTACATAAAGCACCCCCTGCCAAGTGGTATAGAACGGTTGAATGGTGACAGGCGTATGTTTGAACTCGGGTTCACCTGAAATCGCATCGACTTCAGGGTTAACGACTTTACCAATACGGGCGTCGGATGCGACCTGTTCAGTCCAGTGAATGGGTGCAAAAATTTGACCACGACGTACACCCGAGGAGAATGTCACGCGTAGTACACAACTGCCCCATTTCGAACGAACTTCTAACAAGCCTTGATCACGTACACCAAACTTCAAGGCATCACTCGGATGAATCTCGCAGAATGGTTCAGCGCGGTGACTGGTCAAATTTGGTGACAAACCAGTACGCGTCATGGTGTGCCATTGGTCACGAATACGTCCAGTGTTCAAAATGAGTGGATAGTCTTCCGAAACCGCATGAACAGGATCAATTGCAACAGTTGGAATCAGTTTTGCCTTGGCATTTTTATGACTAAACTGTCCGTTGCCAAACAGTTGTTGAACAGCTTTAGCGTCTTGGTTTTTATTCCACACTGGCCATTGAATTGGTTGCAGAGCATCGTACTCAGCATTACTTAGGTTCATTAAACCTTTTAGATTGAAATAACGGAAATTATTACTTTCTGCACGAGCATCTATGTCTGCATTATCTTGTGCAGATAAAGCTGCATGCTCATTGAAAATATCAACAGCACTAGTGAAGTCAAAACCATTGAAGCCTAATTTTTTCGCGACTTGACTCACCGACCACCAGTCTGCTTTTGCTTCACCCGGCGCAGGTAAAAATGCGCGCTGACGTGAAATACGACGCTCAGAGTTAGTGACGGTCCCATCTTTTTCGCCCCAACCTAAAGCTGGAAGCAAAACATCAGCATAAGCTGTAGTATCCGTATCTGCGCAGATATCTGACACGACGACCAATTCGCACTTTTCTAATGCACGTTTAACTTGATCGGCATCGGGTAAACTCACGACTGGATTGGTTGCCATAATCCAGATGGCTTTAATTTTTCCAGCTTCAACAGCACGGAACAAATCAACAGCTTTTAAGCCAGCTTGAGTCGCAATAAATGGACTATCCCAAAAGGTTTGCACTACTTTTTGATGTAGTTGATTATCTAAGTCCATGTGCGCAGCCAGCATATTGGCTAAGCCACCGACTTCTCGTCCACCCATCGCATTAGGTTGTCCTGTCATTGAAAATGGAGCGGCACCGAGCTTACCAATTTTGCCTGTTAGTAAATGGCAGTTAATAATGCTATTGGCCTTATTCACACCCTGACTTGATTGATTCACACCCATTGAAAATAAGGTGATTACCTTTTCAGTCTGCGCAAATTTCTCAAAGAACTGTTGCAATTTATCGAGTGCAATTCCTGTACGCTTTGCCACATATTCCACATTAGCTTCTGGCTCGCTGCTTTCCAAAACCTCTTGCAAACCTTCAGTATAGGCATCCACAAAGGCCTGATCGGCATGACCATTTTGATATAAATATTGGAATAGACCGTTGAACAATGCGACATCTTGGCCCGGTAAAATCGGCAAATGTAAATCCGCTTGTTCACAAGTACTGGTAAAACGTGGGTCAATTACCACCACGAGCATATCCGGATTTTGGCTTTTAGCCTGCATGATCCGCTGATAAAGTACAGGATGGCACCATGCGGTATTAGAACCAACCAATACCACCATGTCTGCATGTTCAAAATCTTCATAACTCGCTGGGACAATATCTTCACCGAAACTACGTTTATGACCTGCCACCGCAGATGACATGCAAAGGCGTGAGTTGGTGTCGATATTTGCAGTACCCAAATAACCTTTTACAAACTTGTTCACCACATAATAGTCTTCGGTCAAAAGCTGACCTGAAACATAAAATGCAATGCTGTCACGACCATATTGATCGATACAAGATTGGAATTTATCGGCAATTTTATTGATTGCCGCATCCCATGTCGTTACCACCCGATCAGCTTTGCGCCCCATCATTGGTTGTAAAACACGTGTTTCTAATCCCAATGTATCCGCAAGACGGCTACCTTTGATACATAAGCGTCCAAAGTTGGAAGGATGCTCAGCATCCCCCTCAACTTGCACCACAGGCCCTTGAGGTTTTTGTTGGACGTTTACGCTAACACCGCAACCCACCCCACAATATGGACATGTTGTTTTGATTGTTTTTGCAACATGATCGGAGCTATCGACTTCAACGCTTGGAATACTGTTCATAACTGCTCCTTTCCCTATTTAGCCTGCATTTTTTAATGCAAAATCTCGACCAAATAGCAGTTTATTTCTGAATGAAGAAACAGGTGTTTGGTCTGCAATTAACTCTGCATACCACATGCCATCTTCTGTATCACCGAACAGTACTGCGCCAATTACTCGATCGCTTTGAATGATAATGCGTTTATAAATCTGGCGTTTTTCATCGTTTAAAATAATGTCTTCATAATCATCTTTCGGTTCAAAATTGCCCGCCGAGAATACATCGACACCACTGACTTTCAACTGAGTCGGTACAGTTGGTGCTTTAAAGGTTAAGCTGCCGTGCTCTGCTAAATGGGTCGCGCAAATAAAAGCTTGCCCCCACAGTGGTTCAACCAAACCGAAAGTTTGACCACGATGTTCGATACACTCACCTACAGCATAAATACTTGGATCAAACGTTTGCATGGTGTCATTCACCAATACACCACGGTTACAACGTAATCCTGCACTTTGTGCCAAGCTAATATTTGGACGAATACCCACTGCAAATACCACAAGGTCAGCTTCTAAAACGGTGCCATCTTTCAAGCGTATTTGCTTCACATGACCGTTTCCATCACCAATTAACGCTTCTGTATTAGCTTCGGTAATAATGTTAATACCTTTTTGATCAATGCTATGACGCAGTAACTGGCTCGCACGGCTGTCAAGTTGACGCTCCATAATCCGGTCCATCAAATGCAGCACGGTCACATTCATACCGCGTTGTTTTAAACCGTAGGCCGCTTCTAAACCGAGTAAACCACCACCAATCACGACTGCATTGGTTTTTGAACCGCAGTACTCAATCATGGTGTTAACATCATAAATATCACGGAAAGTTAAAACGCCTTTTAAGTCAACACCTTTAACTGGTGGAATAAACGGAGCCGAACCTGTTGCCAAAATCAAACGATCATAATCAACTGTTTGCTCTTTTTCGGTGTAAACCACTTTACGAGGACGATCAATTTTTACCGCTTTATCGCCTGCAATAAATTTAATGCCTTTATCGCTATACCACTTTGGCGGGTGCAACATAATATCTTCAATGGTTTTTTCACCCGATAAAACTGGAGATAACATAATGCGGTTATAGTTACCCCAAGGTTCTTCACCAATTACCGTGACTTCATAACGGTCTGGGGCCATATCAAGTAAATCTTCTAGGCAACGCATTCCTGCTAAACCATTACCAATCAGTACCAGTTTAAGTTTGTCTTGAGATACACCTGTATTGGTAATATAAGTTTTTTGCGGTATTGCATTGACCCAAACACGGCCATCAACAATTTTGCTTGGATAAACTGAAAGTTTTTGATCTTTATCTTCTAAACAGCGCCCCGTTGCTAAGCTGAAATGTTGTTTATAGATTGGTGATGCAATAACACGCTCGCCTTGTAAATCGCCAATAATTCCACGGCTCATGACATTGGCTTGGCTAAACGGATCTTTATTGCTGAGCACATAAACACGTTTTTCATGTCCCACGCGGAAGATTGCAACCGCTTGACCATCCACTAGCGCACCTGCGCCAGTATTTGGAGTTAAGTCATCAAGTGCACACACATCAATCCATTGACCATCAGGAAGCATATTTTTGTCTTGTACAATATTCATAGAAATTCTCCTGCTTATGCTTCAACCATTGGAATACGGTCTTCTGAACGTTCAACGTCTGATAATGGGCGGATTTGACCGCGTTCAGTTGTAAATTGAATGTGTGGATCGGCCTGTTCACTCGCACCAGCATTGATATAAGTCTGGAAGCGCTTACGAACTTCAGGATTTTCTACCGCAGTACGCCATTCGTCTTGGTATGTTCCAATGATGTGTTCCATACGGCGTTCAAGCTCGGCAGCCAAACCAAGAGAATCATCAACAACTACAGATTTCAGGTAATCTAGTCCACCTTCCATGTTGTCGCGCCATACGCTCGTACGTTGTAAACGGTCTGCGGTTTGAATGTAGAACATATAGAAACGGTCGATATAACGGATAAGCGTTGCTTTATCGAGGTCAGAGGCAAGTAACTCAGCATGGCGTGGTTTCATACCACCGTTACCACAAACATAAAGATTCCAACCTTTTTCGGTCGCAATAATACCTACATCTTTACTTTGTGCTTCCGCACACTCACGGGTACAACCAGACACAGCCATTTTTAATTTATGTGGTGACCGCAAACCCTTGTAGCGATTTTCAAGCTCGATCGCTAAACCAACCGAGTTATCAACACCGTAACGACACCATGTGCTACCCACACAAGATTTCACGGTACGCAATGATTTACCGTAAGCATGACCAGACTCAAAACCAGCAGCATTCAATTCTTCCCAAATAAATGGAAGCTCATGAACTTGCGCACCAAACATATCAACACGTTGACCACCAGTAATTTTGGTGTATAGGTTATATTTCTTCGCGATTTGACCAATAGCAATCAAACCATCTGGAGTCACTTCACCGCCAGCCATACGTGGGACAACTGAGTAAGAACCATCTTTTTGGATATTACCTAAGTAGTAGTCATTACTGTCTTGTAGACCTGCATGACTTGGCTCAAGTACGAAATCGTTCCAGCAAGAAGCCAAGATGTTTGCCGCAGTCGGCTTACAGATGTCACAACCCAAACCATGGCCGTGTTGATGAATCAAGTCATCAAAAGTTTTGATTTCATTGACACGAACCAAGTGATGCAACTCTTGACGCGAGTACGGAAAATGTTCACAAATGTGGTTATTTACAGTCACACCTTGACGTTGTAACTCTGACTTTAAAACTTGAGTCACTAATGGTGCACAACCACCACATGCGGTTGCTGCTTTGGTGCATTTCTTTAATGCACCTAAAGAGGTCGAACCATCACTAATTGCTTGGCAGATATCAGCTTTCGATACGTTGTTACAAGAACAGATTGTTGCACTGTCAGGCAGTAAATCGACACCGCTACCACCAGATTTTCCTGCCGACTGCTCAAATCCCGGCATGATCAAGCTTTCAGGCACTTCTGGTAAAGCCAAACCATTCAACATCATTTGTAAAAGGTCGTTATATTCTTTGGCATCACCCACCAAAACCGCGCCAAGCAATTTGGTTTTGTCCGCATTTACCACAATCTTTTTATAAACCAGCGCATGCTCATCTGCATAGAAGTAGCTTAATGCACCCGGAGTCATGGCATGTGCATCACCAACAGAAGCAACATCCACACCCATTAATTTCAACTTGGTGCTCATGTCCGCGCCAGCAAAGCAGTTACACTCTTCATCTGAAATGTGTTTTGCTGCAATACGCGCCATGTCATAGCCCGGTGCAACCAAACCATAAATCTTGTTTTGCCAAAGCGCACATTCACCAATGGCATAAATGTTTTGATCTGAAGTTTGGCAGTAATCATTAATCACAATACCGCCACGCTCACCAATTGCGAGTCCACTGTTACGTGCAAGCTCATCACGTGGGCGAATGCCTGCCGAGAATAAAATGATATCTGCTTCAAGTTCACTACCATCAGCAAACTTCATCACATGCGTTGTGCTGTCACCACTTTCGATACATTGAGTCGCTTTTTGTGTATGAACTTTTACGCCAAGATCTTCAATTTTGCGACGTAAAACCTTACCACCCAAGTCATCAATTTGAACGGCCATTAAACGCGGTGCAAATTCAACAACGTGTGTTTCTAACTCTAAGTCACACAACGCTTTCGCTGCCTCAAGGCCGAGCAAACCACCACCAATAACCACACCTGTTTTTGCATTGAGACTCGCTGCACGAATGGCATCTAAGTCTTCAATAGTACGATAAACAAAGCAGTTTTCACGGTCATTACCCGAAATTGGGGGAACGAATGCATACGAACCTGTTGCCAACACCAATTTGTCATAGCTAATCACATCACCATGGTTGGTTGTGACTGTTTGTGCCGCTGTATCAATTGCAGTTGCTTTTGTATTAAGACGTAAATCAATACCATGTGCATCGGCAAAGTCAAAACGTGCTAAAGATAAATCTTTTGCCGATTTCCCAGAGAAATATTCTGTCAAATGCACGCGGTCATACGCGATACGAGGTTCTTCCGCGAGAATCGTGATTTCTAGTTCATCATCTGCTTTTTCTAAAATGGCTTCGATGAATTTGTGGCCCACCATACCATGACCAATCATTACCAATTTCATAGTGTTTCTCCTCAAATCACGTTGCTTTTAAGCTGCGTTATTCCATTCTCAAATAGACATTGTTCTTTTGCTTTGTGCTCTATCGAGAAACGAATCAAGCTCACAAGGCATCTAGTTGCTTGAAACCAATTTTTTTCACTCGTTGACGGCACCCAATGCACAGCAAAATCAAAAAAAGAAATAAAAAAAGCGAGCCCCCTCTTAGAGAAGGCTCGCATCGCTGGAACTGAAAATTTAAATAATTCAGATGTAACTTTTTTATGCAATAAAAATAAAGACATGACCTTCACTCCGACTGAACGTAACTTCTTTGTGTGTACGGTTGCACTCACAAACTCGATCAGAACGGACATCGTTGGCCGTCTTTAAAACTCATGGTCGTCTTCGACCTGTAATTAAGTAAGCACTTTATATGCCAATATTTAAAAAACTTGGATTAATAATATTTTTATATTTAATTTCATATAGATAGAAATTTTTAATAGGTAAATAAAGAATCAAACCTTATTTTACTTGCTCTATCACTGCACACTCATTTGGTTTAAATAAAAATAAGCTTTGCCACAAAATGAACCGTATTTTTGCACCAAGATTGATCAGTAGCGCCATTAAGCATGCTAATTTAGCGTTAAAGCTCGATTTTTTCTTTATTTTTCGATGGCACTAATCTTGCTTTAAAATTGATAACAAAAACGCGTCGAATTGGCGCATTTTCTTAGCCTGATTTTCTGAACTTATGCCAAAACTCAAAATAGCCCTTATTGATGATGATCATGCGCGAGCCGACTATATAAGAAAAAGTCTGCTTGAAAATGACTTTGAAGTGGTCGCTTGCCTTACTTTGGATCACTTGAATATCTTTCGTCTTGAAGATTTACAAGCCGATGTAATCTTGCTCGATATGGATCATCCTCACCGCGACATTATTGAAAGCTGTGTCAGTAGCTATGATCTACCGACTGTCCTGTTCACCAAAAATTCAGATAAAGACACCATCAAACAAGCCATAGATGCAGGAGTGACCGCTTATATCGTCGATGGCATAGACCCTGCCCGCTTACATACCATTTTAGAAATCTCAATTGAGCAATATAAAAAGCACAAAAAACTCGAAGGTGATTTAAAAGAAGCTCAAACCAAACTTGCCGACCGTAAGGATGTTGAAAAAGCCAAAGTTTTACTGATGCAATTGCATGGACTACCTGAAGAAACTGCATTTCAGCTTCTTAGAAAAAATGCGATGAGTCACCGGATTACAATTGGAGAAATGGCACGGCGTTTACTTGACGCTCAAAAATTACTTGGCAACGAACTAAAGGATGAATAAATGAGCAAACTAGAAAAGACTCAATTACAACTCGGCTATATTCCTTTGCTTGATTGTCTTGCATTACTTTGGGCAAAACAAAGAGGCTTCTTTGAAGAAGTCGGTTTAGACGTCACTTTAGTTAAAGAAGCCTCTTGGGCAAGTCTGCGCGACCGCCTTGCTTTTGGGTTATTAGATGCAGCGCACTGCTTATCTGCGATGTTACCTGCAGCGGCTGTAGGCACAGATCAAATTGGCACGCCACTGCAAACATCACTGGTTTTAAGTGAAAACCGTGCTTTCATTAGCTTAAGTCAAAAGCTTACTCATCAACTTGTAATTCAAGAAAATGATACAGCTCAAATAACGGCGCAAAAAGTGGTGAGCCATCTTGAACAAGGTCACTCCATTTCGTTAGCGCATGTGTTTAAGCATTCCATTCATCATTATTGTTTAAGAGAATGGTTGGCTTTAGCAAATCCAAAAATCGCGCAGTCTATTCAGCTCAAAACATTACCGCCACCTTATATGGTCGAAGCACTCGATAAACATGTGATTGATGGTTTTTGTGTGGGTGAACCTTGGAATACCCAAGGTGAGCTTCTTGGTTTAAGTAAAATGATCTGCTCAAGCCAAAACATTATTCCTCCTGTGGCTGACAAGGTTTTAGCAGTAACACAGGAATGGGCAGAGAAACATCCACAAACACTAATTGCTCTCACTGCGGCAATTATGAAAGCCCAACAAGAATTGAGTGAGTTCCAAGACTTTGCTCCAATTTTAAAGTTATTAGTTGAGTTTGAAATTGTTCGTTTTCATTGCTCAGAAGAAGTGCATGTCGACAAATATTTTAAGATTCAGGATATTGTTCGACATCTAGTAAAAGAAAGTGCGCTTCCAAAAGTAGAAGACTTTTATTGGCTGCTCGAACAAATGCAAAAGTGGGATGAACTTCAAATCGACCAAGCACAAATCACAAGCTTGGGAACTCAATGCATTAATCTTGAGGCTTATGAACAAGCCAAACAGCGATATTCTTCATAAGCTATCTAAGAGTCAAATCAGCATAAAAAAAGCTGTCTTTTATAAAAAAAGACAGCTTGAAAGACCCATAAGACAAAATGCGAAACACGCATTACTATATTTTCTGGACTCAACTGATCCATTGAAAATATAGCGCTTATGGAAATGATCATATCTATCTAAACATATCATTTTCAGACATTTTCATATCAATAACTGACACATCATCAATTTCAATTAATCATCCTTAACATTTTAAGCAAGGCTTTTAATATTGCTGTTTTTGTAGGCGGCAAATATGGTCATAAACTCTACAAAATGTAGGCTGCATAAAATAGGTTAGTCAGAACATATATTCCAATTTAGTTTTAAAGTAATTTCAGCCGCAAGTTTTGATTTGCAAAAATGTATGCTTATTAAATTATTTTTTATAGGTCAAAAGTAATTTATTGCCTATCTAGTTATATTTAAAACATTTATTAATTTATCACTCTATAAAATATAAATATTACGATTCAAATAATTACACAAAAAAATTTAGTGAAAATTCCTATAAGTCCCCCCTATTTTTCGTTACAAAGCGCAACAATCATGTCACAATTGGTAATAATAATTAAATTAATAATCATTATCATTCACGTTACATAAAAACCTGAGAAGATCTACCATGATCCATGAAAATATTCTCGAATGCATAGGTAAAACGCCACTATTACAATTATCAAGGCTGTTCACGCATCAATCGATCTCTGTGATTGCGAAAATGGAATTGTTAAACCCAGGAGGAAGTATTAAAGACCGTCCAGCATTATTCATGCTACAGGAAGGTCTAAAATCTGGAGTAATTAATAAAGATAGTCATATTGTTGAAAGTTCTTCAGGAAACTTAGCAATTGCACTTGCAATGGCATGCAAAATATATGGATTAAAATTTACTGCCGTTATTGACCCGAAAATTGCCTCAGCAAACTTACAAATGTTGAAGCTCTACAAAGCCAATATCGAAATGGTCTCTGAAAAAGACCAAAACGGCGGTTACTTAAAAACCAGAATTGATACTGTAAAACGGCTCTGCCAACAACTGCCAAATGCAGTCTGGATTAACCAGTATGCAAATCCAAACAACTGGAAAAGCCACTATTTTGGTGAAGCAGAAGAAATCCTAAATCAAATTGATCGCAAGATTGATTACCTCGTGATTGGAGCAAGTACCTCCGGCACGATTATGGGCGTGTCTCGTCGCCTTAAAGAAAAGTTCCCCGAATTAAAAGTGATTGCAGTTGATATTGTCGGCTCTGTGCTGTTCGGTGGTACATCTGGTCCACGTGAAATTCCCGGTATTGGGGCAAGTACCGTTCCAGCTCTACTCTCCCCCGATGAAATTGATGATGTCATTTATGTAGATGACTATGAATCGGCACTTGGTTGCAGAGAACTTCTTGAACATGAAGGAATCTTTGCTGGCGGTTCGAGCGGCTCATCTATTTCAGCCATCAAAAAACTGATTCCAACCATTCCTGATGGATCGTGTGTCTTAACACTATTACCCGATCGCGGTGACCGTTATCTCGATCTGGTTTATGAAGATGAATGGTTCGAAATGATCAAGAAGCGTCACTTCAATCGAAACGTACGACGCCAAGAAAACCTTACTTTACAAAATGTTGTTTAACTTTCTCCTTAGGACATATTCATGAGCAATTTGGCTACCCTTCGCTATTTAAGTCAATCAGATTTATTAAATCTTGGCGCAAATCATAGTAATTCATTTATTGAAGCGATTACTGAAGGTTTAACCCTGCATGCAAATAAACAGTTTGTACAACCCTTAAAACCTTATCTCCGCTGGCAAGGTGCAGACCATATTGCTGACCGTATTATTGCTATGCCTTGTTATTTAGGCGGCAATGATCCTATTGCTGGAATCAAATGGATTGGTTCAAGACAACATAACCCTAAAAAATTCAATATTCCGCGTGCTAGCGCACTGATTGTTTTAAATGATTCTGAAACAAATTATCCAGTCGCAGTAATGGAAGGTAGCTTAATCAGTGCAATGCGAACTGCTGCAATTACGGGTGTTTCGATTAAATATTTAGCGAAAAAAGACTTTTCAGATATTACTGTGATTGGCTGCGGACCAATTGCTCAAATGCAGATTAAGACTGTACTTGAACAATATGCTCAAGTGAAAAAAATACATTTATTTGATGTAAACCCTGAAGCGGCTGAAAAACTCAAAGCATTGTTCTTATCGGAATATCCACATCTAGAAATTGAAATTCATGACAGCGCTAAGTCTGCAATTCAACAAGCTGATGTCCTCATTACCTGCACAGTTTCTGATAAGCCTTACATTCCGTTTGAGTGGCTTAAAAAAGGCTGCTTTGTTTCAAACATTTCAATTATGGATATTGAGCCTGAAGTCTTCTTAAAAGTGGACAAAGTCATTGTGGATGACTGGGACCAATCAAACCGAGAAAAGAAAGTCATCAACGTGCTGGTTGAAGATGGTCTATTCAGCCGTGAAAAACTACATGCTGAACTTGGCGACATCATTATTGGCCATAAAAATGGTCGCGAACACGAAGATGAAATCATTTTGCTCAACCCAATGGGCATGGCGATTGATGACATTGTCTGCGCTAAATGGTTCTTCAATGCCGCACAAGAACAAAACGTTGGCACGGTTCTACCGCTTTTATAAGAATAGGAATAACTAAAATGTTAGATCGGATTTACACAGCACAACTACAAAAAACGATAGATGCTCTCTACATGGAGAATTATGGAGATTTTAAAGATCATATTTCCTATAAAAAGCCTTATCTGGCAATTACTCTCAATGATGAGTTAGAGCTCTATTTCAACTGTTTAAAAGTAGATGGTGTAAATCCTTTCTATATTACTCAACCCGAAGTTTTGCTTCATAACGTCTTAAACAATACGACGTCTAAAATTTCTATTTCTGAAGTTTTTAACTATTTAACCCAAGCAACTTGGTGGCCTTCACCACACCATCAAAAAGCGATTGATTATTGGCTAGATAACTTAGTAACGGCTGAAAAAATTCCTCAAATTTTACAGTCAGCCCTTTCATTTTCTTCGCCTTTGATTACTAGTGAATTGCTATCACTGGTAGCTGATCGTCCATTTCATCCATTCGCGCACTCAAAAGGTGAACTTACACCACTCACAACTCAAAAAGAAATTGAGGTGTATTGGTGGGCTTTTAAAAAAGATGACGTAATCAACAATATGGAATCGATTCCTCATAAAGAGCTTCTGTTATCAGAAGTTGAGGACAGTCTTATTGTTGAAAAAATCGCTGAGCTTTCAGATGACTACTTAGCCCTGCCTTTGCTAGAGACTCAACATCGCTATTTAAAGCTTGAAGAAAATAAGTACGGCGGTATTGACCTAAACCATGTCACCACAATTGGTTTACCGACTTCTTCTTTAAGAACCCTTATTCACAACACAAACCCTACTCTGCATTTAAAACTCTCGACCAATGCCAAAACATTAGGTGCAATCCGCTCTATGCCTGGTCGTTATTTAATGAATGGGCATACGGCTTATGATTTTTTAAATGAAGTCATTAATGAAACTGCTTTATTAAAAAATCGCCTCTTTTTGAGTAATGAAACGCACTGGTGGGTGCTGGGTAAGCAAGAGCCGATTGTAAAAAATTTAGGGGTAATTGGTTGCCAAGTCAGACATTTACCTGTTTTCTGCCAAGATAAAAACGTCACGCCAATCACCATGTCAGCTTTAAGCTGTACGTATGTTGACCCTTGGGAAACGTTAAGCGTTGAAGGTGACAAATGGACATTATTAAAAGACTTAAGTGTTCATTTTATTCAAACATTCTTAACACTTTGGGCAAAAGGAATCATGCCTGAATGCCACGGGCAAAACACCATGGTGTGTTATGAAAATAATAAGTTTAAATGCTTTATTTTGCGTGACCACGATACCTTAAGAATATGCACCACAGCCATTGAAGAAAATGGTTTTATACCTCCGGTTTATACCATTGATACCAGCACGCCAAACAATCTTATCTTTACTAAAAACGAAGACTTATTTAATTACTTCATTACCTTAGGGATTCAAATTAACCTCTACCCAATTGCTCTAGCTACTCTGAAATATACGGATCGTACAGAAAGCGATTTTTGGGAAATGGTTCAAGACATTATTCAAGATTTTGTAGAAACCCAACCTATTTCAGAACAAACAAAATCGCAAATTCAAACCTATCTTTTTGACAATAAGACTTGGCCATTCAAACAGCTACTTACGCCTTTACTTGCGCAAGAAAGCGACTCAACAGGCATGCCAAGTAAAATCGGAACCACGCAAAACCCTTATCACAGCTTATCTGTTTCTAGCTATGAGACCATGGATATCTAAATCATGCGCTCATCTCGCCTAGATCATTTCATTATTTTGCTCTGTCAGTTTTTTTCCACTTTCGGGCTCATGGTGCTTATTCCAATCATGCCGCTTTATATGGAAAAACTGACGGCGCATATGAGTGCTCCTACTATCTGGGCAGGTTTGGCACTCGCAGCTCCCGCCATTGGCAGTTTATTTACTGCACCAATTGTGGGTCATCTATCCGACACATTCGGCCATAAAAAAGCCTTGTTACTTTCACTGGCTGGGTTCTGTATTTCAATACTGCTTATGGCCAGTGCCCAGCATTTATACCTATTTATTTTTGCGCGAATTTTACTCGGTTTTTGCGGTCTTTCAGTCATTTTAAATGCTTATGTTTCATATCTTTCCAATGAGCAACAACGAGGCGCCGCTTTTGGGCAACTGCAAAGTAGCGTTGCCTTAGCTTGCCTATGTGGTCCCGTGCTCGGCGGGATATTTATGGATCAATGGCGGGTTGAAGTATTACTCAACGCAACAGCATTTGTTGTGATGACACTCATTGTGATTGCGTCATTTGTATTAACCAATCCCGTTAAAACCGAAACCACAAACACCAAAGAGAAATCCAAGCTTCCAACTTTCTTTGATAGAACGATTTTTTCATGGTTAAGCGCTGGCATTTTGGTTCAAGCCGGCGGCTTTGGTTTAGTGTCTTGTTTCGTTTTATACATTAGTGAAATAAGCCAAAGCATTCACTCATCATTATCTACTGCAAGCTTAACAGGAACCATTCATGCACTTTCATGGGGAGCCGCTTTTATTGCTGCAACCTATTGGGGAAAAAGAAATGATGATAAAGGAGATTCTTTTAATAACTTCATTTACGCATCTTTAATTTGCGGCATCACGATTTTCGCATTGATCTGGGTGTCTAATCTCTGGCTGATTCTTGTATTACGACTCATACAAGGCTTTTGTTTTGCAGCCCTTATTCCTTCGATCTTACACACAATTTCTCTAAAAGCTGGCACTCAAAGCCAAGGAAAAGTGATTGGCATTTCTAACAGTGCCTTTGTCTTAGGACAACTTATTGGCCCAATCACCATCACGCTCACCTACTCATTTTTCAATATTACCGCTGCATTAATCTGCACCTCACTATTTTTTATCGGTGCGGGATTAGTGGTGATTTTGAACAGATTCTTAATGGATACAATTTTAGAAGAGGCACAAGAATGAACTCAATTATTACAACAGATGTATGGTCTTATAAACTTTTCGAACAGTACCTGAATACTTTCTTTCGTGAACTTAAAGTGAATCTTGAAGAACGCATTATCCCAGCTCAAGACTCTCCTTTATTCACCCTATATGCAGAGCAACCAGATACCCTCTATTTTGCTTATAAGTTTAATGCATCTAACACAACTGTTTATGGCGCAGTTCAGCATCTTTCAACTACGGGTTATCACAGATATCAACGTGGTTTTGTTCTGCAAAACTTAAGCGACCATACATTTGACTCGCTCACCGACCCTAAACAGTTAGTGAAGCTCATTACAGATGAGTTGAATAGTCTATTTAAAGATAAAAACCAAAATAAGAACCTGTACTCAGATATTGCCAATAGTATCGAGAACACAAAATTCTTTTTAGAAAATAAGCCTTCCCAAACAGCAACTAAAGCATTAAGCGGTTTTCAGGCTACCGAACAAGGGATGTTATATGGGCATCCTTTTCATGTAACCTCTAAAGCCAACTTAGGTTTTTCTAAAGAAGACATGAAAAAATATAGTCCTGAGTTAGGCGCTAGTTTCCAACTTCACTACTTCGCGGTTCATTCGTCTTTAATCCAAAAGCTAGTAAGTGAAGATCAACCATCTCACCATATTGAAAATGAAGTTTTAGAAGCTGCAAAAGAACATTTGCAAGAAAACTTCACAAACTATGAGCTCATGCCAACCCACCCTTGGCAAGCTAATTTCTTACTTCAACATCCATCGTTAAAGAAACATTTAGACAGCCAAGATGTGATCTATCTGGGAGCTTTAGGTCAAACAGTATGGCCAACCTCATCCGTTCGCACGGTATGGTTACCTCAATCGAACCTTTTCTTAAAGCTTTCTATTGATGTGCGAATTACCAGTTTCATTCGTAATAACCCAATGGATGAAATGGAGCGTGCTATTGATGCGAGCAAAATCATTATCAATCACAAGATTAATGAACAATATCCTGACCTTGTGATTCTGCCAGAGTTAGAGGCAAAAACAGTCAAAATTCCAGAGTTAGAAAGTTCATTTGGCATTATTTATAGAGCTGGGCTAACTCCTGATGTATTAGAAAATACCCGAATGCTCGGTGGCTTGGTTGAAGAAAACGAAAACTATGAAATCCCACTTTTAAGCTTTATTCAGCAAGCAGCACCCAACCAAAACTTACAATCGAACGATGCTAAACACTTCATTACTTTTTGGTGGAAACAGTACGTTAAAGTTTCACTCATTCCATTAATTGAATTGTTTGCAAACAAAGGCATTAGCGTAGAAGCACACATGCAAAACAGTTTAATGGAGTTCAAAAACGGCTATCCACATCGTCTTATTCTTCGAGATATGGAAGGCATTAGCATTGTTCCAGAAATGATAGAAGACGACTCATCTATTTCTGAAGATAGTACTGTTTGGTTCTCTCAAAAAGATGCATGGACCTTTTTAAAATATTACCTCGTGATCAATCACATTTCTCACCTCATTAGTGCAATTGCACGAGTTACGGCCATTGAAGAATCTGAACTTTGGCAAGCCACCCGTCTTACGCTCACACAAGAAAACTTTAGCGCCAAAGGTCAGCAGTACCGTGACTTATTAATTAATTCACTCACATTACCAATCAAGGCAAATATGTTAAATACGCTCTACCACAGTGGTGGCAATCCAATCTGGATTGAAGTTGAAAACCCTATTTATAAATATCGCGGCGCAGAGGTGCTTTGCCCTCTTCAACCAACCCAACAAACCAATTATAAAACCCACGCGGAAAATCGCGTGATGGGCCAATTATTAGAAGCGCTCATTTTTGAAAATACTTTTAAATACGAGTTTTCTAAAGGTCAAATCAAGTTCTATATTTCCGATACCATTTTTTATACCTGCACGGCCAAGCGACATTTTAGTTTTAAACGAATTAAGTTAGATCCTTCAAGCTTAGTTCGTTCTGATATTACTTTAGAAACTGAAACTCGCCCTAACTTAAAAACGCTACTTGCCGATTTAAAAAATATTATTGAAGCTGACCCTGTTAAATGGCAAAACTTTAATGATGAACTCAATTTAACTTACGTTAAACATGCGCAAACTTTAAGCCAAGAGCCTGCTCAACCTTTAAGAACTTTGCCTTACCTAGAACAAGAAGCACGAATTACCAATGCGCATTTATATCACCCAAGTTTTAAGTCTCGTATCGGCTTCGATTTAAAAGAAAACCGGAAATATGCACCTGAGCTTTCGGAAGGATTTACGGTTCAATGGGTCGCGACTCATAACAGTTTATGTAAACTGGTTTTAAGTGAAACCATTAACTTAGAACAGCTTTATAAACAGCATTTTTCAGAGAAAGATCTACAAGCCATTAATGATCAATTGAAAGAGCAAAATATAGATTTTAAAGATTATATCCTTACCCCAATTCACCCGTGGCAGTGGGATAAAATTATTGAATTATATTATCAAGATGCGATTAGTAACCAACTGATCATTCCGTTAGATATTGAAGGTCCGACTTATTTACCACAGCAGTCGATTCGAACCTTATCGAATATCAGTGATATCTCTGCACTTTCTCTCAAATTGGCTATGAACTTGGTCAATACCTCTACATCTCGTGTATTGGCACCACATACTGTTCAAAATGCGGCGAAAATGAGTGACTGGCTTTATAACATTGTTGAGCAAGATCATATTTTAGAAAAACAGCGCAAGCCTGTTATTTTAAGAGAGATTGGCGGCCTTTCAGTGAACCAGCCGATTGCTTTACCTGTTCAATACGGCGCACTTGCCTGCATTTGGCGCGAAAGTATTTACAGTTACTTAAAAGAAGGCGAATCAGCAACTCCTGTAACGGGTCTAATGCAAGTTGATACGGATCAAAAACCGCTAATCGATGAGTGGATTCAAGAGTACGGTATCGAGTTCTGGTTAGAAAAATTACTCAGCAATGCTTATCTACCAATCATGCATATTTTGTGGTGCCACGGCCTCGCTTTAGAGTCACATGCACAAAACATGGTACTGATTCATAAAAATGGTTTACCCGTTAAAGCGGCCTTGAAAGATTTCCATGATGGAATTCGTTTTAGCCGTCATCTTTTACGTGAGCCGGAGCTTTTACCTAACTTGCAAGATGCACCAAAGGAACATGCCAAAATTAACCCGAACTCGTTCTTGGAAACCCACTCTCCAAATGAGTTAAGAGACTTTACTCAAGATGCACTTTGGTTTGTAAATTTGGCCGAGTTAGCAATTTTCTTAAATGAACATTATGACTTCGATGAAATCAAATTCTGGACCATGTTAAGAACCATCATTAATCAGCATAAAGAAGCTCACCCAGAGTTTGCCGAACGATATGAACTGTTTAACTTTACAGATGACACCATCGACATTGAACAGCTCGCAAGCCGCCGTTTTCTTCCGGAAATTCGCTTAAGAGTACAAACCACACCGAACCCGCTCAGCCTTATTAAGGAAATTGAATATGAATAAGCATTCGATTTCTTTTAAGAAACGAATAGCAAATGGCGAGACGCTCTACGGAATATTTTGTTCCGTAGCTTCTCCCATTAATGTTGAGCAAATGGCACTTGCGGGCTACGACTTTATTATTATCGACTTGGAGCATACTTTATTTAGTACGTCTCAAGTCGAGACCATGATTTTAGCCGCTAGAGCTATGAGCCTTGATGTGTTTGTAAGAGTACCTTTAAACGCTAACCATTTAGTTCTACCTCTGCTCGATGCAGGGGTAACGGGTATTGTTTTTCCGCGTATTGAAAATGCTAAGCAGGCACAAGAGGCCGTGAACTATTGTCACTATATGCCACTTGGGCAAAGAGGATTGAATTCAACAAGGTTAAATCGATACGGCATAGATAATTTAGCAAGTTTTGTTCAACAGGCTGCAAACGAGACAGTTGTCATTGCTATGATCGAAAGCTTAGAAGGATTAGAACAACTTGATGAAATATTAAAAGTCGAAGGCATCGATATTATTCTTGAAGGTGCTGCCGACCTTTCTCAATCGATGGGAATGTCGTGGCAATCTAGTCATCCGCTGGTCAAAGAAAAAGTTCAAGAGATGTATACAAAGACTAAAAATAGTCAAAAGCATTTCTGTGCTATTCCCCGACAACCTGAAGATATCGTGACTTGGAAACAACAATCTGTTCAGCTTTTTGTGCTCGGTGATGACCGAAGCATTATTCGCCGTGCCCATCAAAATCACCTAAATGCTTTTAAAGAAATCTGAATACTGTTCAATTTTTAGGGGGAATAGACACCTACTCCCCTAATTCATTGAATAAATTTCAAATATATTATTTTTAAGCAATTAATAATATTGTTAATTACAATGATTCTCATTTATAATTCGCTCAATTTAAAATCACTCTCAGGGCGAGATAATGGGAAATAAGATAAAAAGTAATAAACTTTTTAAAAGAAAGTCTGAAGTTAAAAATATCATTCCACTTCTTTCACTTGGTGGAGCCATTTTCCTTTCAAACTCAGCATTTGCAGCTTCACCTGCTGAAACCACAGAAACAGAAAAGAAACCTGAAGCACTCCCTACAATTACAATCACTGCTTCACGTGCAGATGAACTCTCAACCTCTGCCAAACAAGTCACCAAGTTAGATGAAAAACAAATTGAACTTTTAAGGAATGGTTCATCTGGAAGTATTGCAACTGTTTTAGCAAAAGCCGTACCGGGCCTTTCGGACTCAAGCAGAACCATTACCGATTATGGTCAAACCTTACGTGGTCGTAATGCCCTCATCTTGGTGGATGGCGTGCCGATGAACCTCACACGTGACACATCTCGAGGACTTTCAGCAATTGACCCTGAAAGCATTGCGAACATTGAAGTTATTCGCGGCAGTAATGCTATTTATGGCGGTGGTGCTGCGGGTGGTATTATTTCAATTACCACGAAAGCTGCGGGTGGTGAACCTACCGCAAAAACCGTCATTGGGCTACAAACACCTTTAACGAATTTCCGTTCTGATGCTTTGGGCGGAGATATTCACCAATATTTCACAGGCAGCTTTAACGCCTTTGATTATGCATTCGACTTTGGTTATCAACGTATTGGTAGTCCGTACGATGCAAGTGGTGATCGTGTTGCGCCTGAACCTAGTCAGGGCGACCTTTATGATTCCGATGGCTACAGCGTAGGCGGTAAGCTGGGTTACCATATTGATGACAATCAATATCTACAATTTGCTGCAAACTACTATAATGCCGAGCAAGACTCAGATTATGCATCTGACCCAAGTGTTAAAAAAGCTCCAGCTGGTACAGTGCCAGCCAAAGCAATTAAAGGCTTAAAGCTTAAAGACCAAAATAAAAATGAAAACCAGATCTACAATTTAACCTATACCAATAAAGACTTATTAGGTAATAAGGTTGATGCTCAAATTTATTACCGCGACTTCTTTACCCGTTTTTCACCGTTTGATGCACGAAAAAATCCGAATCGGGGTGGAAACGTAGACCAGATCTATCAAGAAAATAACGTACTCGGTAGCCGCTTAACTGTGACCACACCACTTGAGTTTTTAGGTGACACCTCACTGGTTTGGGGTGGTGATTTTAGCCGTGAAAAAAGCAAAATGCCTTTAGATACTTTCGATCCTGATATTTATGACCAATCTGGTGGCCTAGAGTTTGTAAAAACTGGCAAGCTCATTTATTTACCTGAACTTACCACGCAAAGTGTTGGTGGTTTTATACAGTTAAAACACCGCTTTAATGACCAATGGTCAGCAGAAGCTGGTACGCGTTACGAAGACAGCTATGCACAAATTGATAGCTTTGTTCCATTATCACAATTTGATCCTAAAACACAATCATATAAGCCTAACCCTTATGTATATCAAGGTGGAAAAGTAAAAGCTGATGCATGGTTGTACAATGCTAATGTGACTTTCTCACCAAATGACCAACACTCAATCTATGCATCATTTAACCAAGGTTTTCAATTACCTGATGTTGGTGTAATTATTCGTAATGCAAATAACACAGATAAGGAAAAAAATTATGAATTATCATCTTCATTTTTAGAACCTGTAAAAGTTGATAACTATGAGTTGGGTTGGAAAGGGAACTTCAATAACTTTTCATCAAGCTTAGCAGTCTTCCACTCTACTTCTGATCTAGGCGCTGTGCAGTCTTTCAGCAATGGTCTGGCACTTACTAGAACCAAAGAAAAAGTTACTGGTGTTGAAGCAACGCTTGATTATCTTGATGATGCAAATGTTTGGGGAACTGGTGGTAGCGTTACGTGGATGAAAGGTCGTGAAAAACCTCAAAATGGTTCTGAACAAGACATGACAGGCTTCCGTATACCGCCTTTAAAACTCACAGCTTACGTTTCTTATAGCCCAACTGAAACCTGGACAAACCGCTTACAAGCGACTTACTTCGGTTCAGAAGATTACCGCTTGAATGGCGTAAATAGTTTTGGCCGTTACGATGTAAAATCATATACAACAGCAGATTTAATCAGTAGTTTTGCACTTAACAAAAAAGACACTGTGACGATTGGTTTAGAGAACATGTTTAACCGCAAGTACTATCCTCTTTACAGCCAATTATTAAGAACAAGTGATAACACTAGCCATTTAGTGGCAAATGGTGCAACGCTTAAAGTGACTTATAGTCATAAGTGGTAATCAAAACTGACATAGAATGATTCACAAAAAAGGAGATCAACGCGATCTCCTTTTTTATTAAAAAATATTAAAGCTTTATCTTCTTTTTCTTTATCTACTCAAAAGCAGGCTGTCGGAACTCCCCTAGCTTTTCTTTAAAAATTTTGTTAACTTGATTTTGTTACATATTCAAAATGCAACTTTTCAGCGAACACATCACCTCACTGTGTTTATGAAAACCCATACAAATATGTAGTTTTACCAATATTTTTAATGGGGCAAATCATAATGGAAATCTCACACCGCGAAATTTACGCGCTTGTAGACATTAATAACTGTTATGTCAGTTGTGAGCGACTATTTAACCCCAAACTTATTGGCGTGCCAGTTGTCGTACTTTCTAACAACGATGGATGTGTTGTATCACGCAGTGAAGAAGCAAAAAACATGGGTATAAAGATGGCAATCCCATGGTATCAAATTGAAGAAAAAGCCCTACAAGCTGGCGTACACGTCTATTCAAGTAATTACACTTTATATGCCGAAATGTCTCGTCGATTTTTTTCAGTTTTAGGTGAATTTTTCTCACCCGATGATTTAGAGGCTTATTCTATTGATGAATGCTTCATTCGTCTGACCCCTTACCTTCAATCTTTAGATATCCATTCGTATTGCGCCCAAGTGGTAAAAACTATAGAAAAATGGTTAAGCTTACCTTGCTGTATTGGCATCGGATATTCAAAAACTCAGGCCAAGTTAGCCAACCACTATGCTAAAAAAATTAAAAGCTTTAATGGAATTTGTAATTTCACCACTTTAGATCCCCTACTACTTGAAGACCTCATGCAACAAACTTCCGTCAAAGAAGTATGGGGAATTGGCTACCAATTGGTCAAACAATTACGAAGCTATGAAATTTATTCATGCCTAGACTTAACTTTTGCCAATGAACATCATCTCGCAAAAGCTTTCTCTGTGGTTATGGCACGCACTGTTCGTGAGCTAAAAGGCCAATCCTGTATCCAACTTGATGATCCTGCCATCTTAACAAAACGAATTTTAGCCTCACGAAGTTTCGCTCAAGCTTTATCCAGCATTGAGATTATTAAACAAGCGCTTATTTTTCATCTTAATCGTGCTCATCGGCGTTTAATGAAACAAGAACAGCTGTGTGCCTGTATTCAAGTCATGCTTTATGAAAAAACAGATAAACCACCTTATAAAAAAGCGTCATCTCAAGCAATTGGCTTAACATACGCAACAGATGATCTATGCATAATAACCAAAGCAGCAATGCAACAAATTGATGTTTTATATAAAGAAAATAAAAGATACATTAAGATTGGAGTTTTATTTTGTGGTTTGCACGCCCGTCAACATCACATTGATGATTTATGGCAACCTCTTGAGTTGATTCAGCAAAGACAACAACTCATGAAAACACTAAGTACAGTTCGTAATCGATTCGGTAGTCACTATTTACAAGTGGGCTATCATTCGAGTAGCTCGTCTTGGCATATGAAGCAATGTCATCGTTCAAAAAACTATCTAACCAGATGGAATGAGCTACTTGTAATTGGAGAGAATTCTATAGCCGTTACACAAAATACATGAACTATTTTTGTCAATTCAGTTTAAAATAAGCTTCATTAAATTACTTGAAATTTTGTCATTTTTTAACATTGCTAAATCATCGCAAAATTCACAATATATAAGCCGAATTTGGCGTACCATTTCTGCGACAATTAAAACAAATTATAAAAAAATTGTAGAAACATATGCCATAATAAGCAAACTTTGCAGACATCTTGCAAAGAGTATTTGCAACTTTAGAGCTGGAGCAATCTGAATGAGTTCGACCATTTTGGTGATTCATGGACCGAATTTGAATTTGCTGGGAAAACGCGAACCAGAAGTATATGGTCATCTTACCTTAGGTGATATTAACCAACAACTCGTTATCCAAGCTCAAAACGCATCAATTACATTAGATACTTTTCAAAGCAATTGGGAAGGTGCCATTGTTGACCGTATTCATCAGGCACAAACCGAAGGTGTAAAACTTATTATTATTAATCCTGCGGCCCTCACCCATACTTCCGTTGCTCTACGCGATGCCCTACTTGGCGTTGCCATTCCATTTATTGAAGTACATTTGTCGAATGTCCATGCAAGAGAGGCATTCAGACATCACTCATATTTATCCGATAAAGCAATTGGCGTGATTTGTGGTCTCGGTGCAAAAGGCTATAGCTTTGCACTCGATTACGCTATTGAAAAAATTCAACCATCTAACCCAAACTAGTTTAGGAATAGTCGCCCATGGATATCCGCAAAATTAAGAAACTCATCGATTTAATGATTGAGTCTGACTTGCAAGCGATTGAAGTTAAAGAAGGTGATCAATCAATCGCTTTAACTCGCCGTAGTCCAGTCGTTGCTGCGGCTGGTGTAGCACTTCCGGCAGCTCCTGTTGCAGCACCAGTAGCAAAAACACCACGTGGAGCAGTTGAAACTTCTCCAATGGTTGGTGTGTTCTACGCTGCTCCAAGCCCAGGCGAAGCACCATTTGTTAAAGTAGGTCAAACTGTATCTGCTGGTGAAACTTTGGGTATTATTGAAGCAATGAAAATCATGAACCCAATTGAGGCAACTCAAAGCGGCGTGGTTGAAGAAATTTTAGTGAAAAATGGTGATGTTATCCAATTCGGTCAACCTTTATTCCGTTATCGCGCGTAATTACCTCGGGGACGTCTATGTTGCAAAAAGTTTTAATTGCAAACCGTGGTGAAATCGCTTTACGAATTACCCGGGCTTGCAAAACATTAGGAATCAAGACTGTTGGTATCTACTCAGATGCCGATAAGGACTTGATGCATTTACGTTTTGTTGATGAAGCAGTATGTATTGGCCCGGGTGCAAGTAGTGATAGCTATTTAAATATCCCGGCAATTATTACTGCTGCAGAAATTACCGGTGCCGATGCTATCCATCCCGGCTATGGTTTTCTTTCAGAAAATGCTGAATTTGCTGAAATTGTAGAAAGTTCAGGTTTTACTTTTATTGGCCCTCGTCCAGAACATATTCGCCTTATGGGGAATAAAGTTTCTGCGATTGTTGCCATGAAAAAAGCTGGTGTACCTACTGTACCTGGTTGCGACCATGCTGTAACCATCCACAATGCCTTGGCGGAAGCTAAAGAAATCGGTTTCCCGCTTATTGTTAAAGCGGCATCTGGTGGCGGTGGACGTGGTATGCGTATTGTTGAGCGTGTAGATACACTACTTGAATCAGTTCAAGCAGCGCAGCGCGATGCAGAAATGTGGTTTGGTGATGATACGGTTTACATGGAGCGTTTTTTACAAAAACCTCGCCATGTCGAAGTTCAAATTCTTGGTGATGGTAATGGTCATGCGATTCATTTATATGACCGCGACTGTTCATTACAACGTCGTCACCAAAAAGTGCTAGAAGAAGCACCTGCACCAAACCTACCAGAACAAGCTCGAGCTGATATTCTAGAAGCATGTGTTAAAGCATGTCAGTTAATGCAATATCGTGGTGCTGGTACATTTGAATTTTTATTCGAAGACGGTGAATTCTTCTTTATCGAAATGAACACTCGTGTTCAGGTAGAGCACCCTGTTACTGAAATGGTTACTGGTGTTGACATTATTGAACAACAGCTACGTATTGCAGGCGGCCTAGGACTAGAACTTCAACAAGAAGATATCAAAGTTAATGGTCATGCAATCGAATGTCGTATCAATGCTGAAGATCCAACAACTTTCTTACCTTCACCAGGTAAAATTGAAAGTTTCTATGCGCCAGGCGGTGCAGGTATTCGTTTAGACTCTCATATCTATCCAGAATATAGCATTCCACCTTACTATGACTCTATGATTGCTAAACTGATTTCTCATGGTAAAGACCGTGAAACATCACTTGCACGTATGCGTCAAGCGTTAGATGAAATGATCCTTACAGGAATTAAAACCAATATTCCTCTTCATAAAGATCTCATTTTGCAAGATAAGAGCTTCTGTTCTCAAGCAATGGACATCCATTACCTTGAAAAGCACTTGTTAAAGCAATTGGAAGAAAAGAAGAAAGCTGAAACTGCATAGTAAAAAAAGCCCCTTATAAATAAGGGGCTTTTTTTATATCTATTACTTTATGGTAGGACTCTACGCAAAGTCGCAAAACACTTCTCGCCCTTAGCGGTTGAACAGAAGTTGATAGTATGATCATTCTTCCACTGTACAAAATACTGAGAAACATCACCTGTTTGATCTTGTTTCTGACCTGAACAATCTACTTTATTATTATCAAATTTAATTTGCATCACTAAAGCAGCTAACTGCTCTTTCGGAACATCGGACGGTTGATATTCATATAAGCCATATGACCATTCTTGACCACTTTTGATCACAACATCATTACTACTACGGAAATTATAATATTCCACACATTTCTTATTATTTGGAATTTCCATTCCCCATAATCCCATAATTTCAGGACGCGTAACAATACGTATAGCATTAGGATTACTTGCAGTCCGAACGGGTTGTTCAGCTGGCTGTTGAGTAGCCGTTTCTGCCACAGCTAAACCAGAACAAGCCCACAATAATCCAATAATATAAATATTTTTCATAGATTTATTAATCATTAAACGCATGAAGTTAAGTTAGCATATTTTTTGACAAAATCACTGCTCCATAACCATATAAAAACAATATTTTTCAACTGTAACGTGCTACAACAAGTCATCAAACAATTTTATATTTACTTGCATTTTTCAATATAAATTTTTTTGTTTTACATTATCTCAAGCTTATGCCGTTGAAGAATCAACTTGTTTTGGAAGCCACATTACAAAGCATAAACCTAAGAGTACAACCACACTGGCACACATAAAAATGAGCTCACCAGAAAGAGTTTTCCAAAAATGTCCAGCAAGAACACTACCAGAAGCCACACCTAACCCCCACATGGTACTGTAAAGAGCTTGTCCACGCCCTTGCTGTCCAGCAGAGAAATTTTGAAAAATAACTCGCATCGCAATTAAGTGAAATAGGCCAAAACTAAAAGCATGCAAACACTGCGCAAAAAGTTGGCCAACAAAGTAATGCGAAAATAGTCCAACTAACATCCAACGTATGCTCGTCACTAGCAAGCACACAACAACTAAACTACGCCATGAAAAACGTTGAAAGATCTTTGGAGCAATTGAAAACATAAAAATTTCTGCAAAAACTCCCACAGCCCATAAGAATCCAATTTCAGTCGTACTAAAATTCAAAGATTTCAGAAAGTTGCTATAAAAACTATAAAAAGGAGCATGCGAAAAAAGTAAAATAAATTCAATTGTAAAAAATGCAGCCACTGTCGGGCGTTTGAGTACAGGAAGCAAAGGCTCTAAATGTTTTTGTGAGGTTGGTGCGCCATCCGGTTCTCGAATGGTGAAAGACCAAATAAATGCCAATGAAGCAATAATTAATAATAAAATCGGAAGCATCGAAATAGGTACTATTTCTAGAAGTGCACCAATAACGAAGACACCGACAATGAATCCAACAGATCCCCACTTACGAATTTTGCCGTAAAGTTTAGCTTTTTGATCACCCAACCAAAATAAAGTAACCCCTTCAAATTGAGCTAAAATAGCATTTTGAAAGAAGCTAAAAATAAGCATGAGTAAAGCTATAGATTGAAACGTATTTGGAACTATAAAAATAGCCAACCAGATACATGATTCCATCCAAGTTGCCAATCTTACTAGTAGCATTCGCTTACCAGATTTGTCAGCGATCCATCCCCAAACTAAGGGTGCAAAAAAACGCGTTATAATAGCAATTGACGATAAAACACCAATTTCCTGATAATTAAACCCTTGATCTTGAAGGTATAAATTCCAATAAGGCATGAACGTGCCCACAATGGAATAATAGAAAAAGTAGAATCCGCCGAGTCTAGTTTGGATTGTAAGTGGTTGGAACAAGTGGTAAACCTTAGTATTTTCAATAGGTTAAAATTCGAGATAGCTATATATCAAAACATCCCAACCCCACAATTTTAACACTTTGCTCCCCCATACAAATAACTAATTTATTAATAACCAACTTTCCTCTAAAAGCTTTTTTATTGATAAGAAAGATTAAATAAAGCTAAGAGAACTGTAATTTAATTTGTACAATATGTTAACTTGTGTAAAAATACATTTAATATTCATAAGGTATTTATTCATCAGATGTTTTTTCTTATTTTTTTAATTTGTCTTTTTCTGTTTTTGCTTATTTTAAAACAACATTACCGTTGATCAACCTTTTACATCTGTCTGTTTTTTAAAAGCTTTTATACCATCTTCAAATTAAACAATTGAAAATCAAATTTCTAGATATCACTCTTTAGAGCTGAATGTTCAAATCAAGCTTAGCTTAAATATCAAACTCCAACAGATCATTAATAAGTGACTGTAACAACTATCGTATCGGAGTAGTTACCAGGAGTCGTTGAAATAGTTGTACCCTGCGGAATTTTTCCATACACGTTTGTACTTTGAGCGTTGCCCGAGCCTGTTTTGGAAACACCCCCAGAACCTCCAACTGCGGCTACACCACCAGTAGTGTCCCATACCGTACTATAAGTCGAGTCCTGATATAGCTGATAAGGAATGTATTGACTACTACCATTTGTCATACGTCTAAAGCCACCAGCAATACGGTTAATTCCATCACCCAAGTAAATGCTATATGAGGTTCCATTGTTACACGTCGTGTTCACTGCACCTTGCGCTGTGTAATCACGACTAGTCATACCAATATCATTAATATTGCCAAAATCTACATTTGATGTTGAATCCAATTGGCACAAACTTGGTACAACATAATTAGCAGTTATGGTGGCATTTCCAGAATCCCAGCCTCCACCACTGTTTCCTTCACATACAGTGCTAGAGCTCGCTTGCATGTCCCAAAAAAGCTGAACAGTACCCGTATATGTGCCTTTAGGATATGCAAGAAGAGATCCTGTTCGGGCTGGGACTTTTACATTGACCGAGTAACTCACGATATTATTTGAAGCAACCGTTTTTACTGGTCCATACCAAACGTTAGAGGTGTGATTCGTAGTAGAAGAGCCAGCACCACCTACAGTTGCAGTGACTGTATAAGGTAATGAAACACTGCTATTGGTGTTTGTAATTCCCGTAAATACGGTTTTCATACACATATAAGGTGAAATTTCAGGAGTAGTACGCCCCCCTAGACAGCTAATCGTGCCGGAAAAGCTGATGTTTGCATCACTATTAATAGTGGCAGCCGTATAAGTATACGTACTATTAGTTGTTCCCGTTACCGTACAAGCCGCATGTGCAGTGCTAAAAAATGCATATAATATAAAAAACAGAACAGGTGCTAAAATATACTTTATGGCCAATGAAAACTTTTCACTCTTCATCCAAAAACTATGACTCGCAGTAGTTATCGACATACATAAGGCCCCAATTTTTTAGCACTGTATTGCTTATTTTCATACGCAAAACTAACTTGGCATGAGCCATGATCCAGAAGATCGACTTCAAGTTTGTTTTGCTTTAACAGGTTTGGAATAAATACTTCACCGTCGTAACCCACTACAGCATCTTGTTGGCCATTAATTCGAACCGTATAACCCGGTAATAATGCCGAGTTATTCGAATCAACAAGTTTCACTAATCCTGAAACGACCTGATGAGCACCAAAGTCAATCAAGGTTCCTTGGCGATAACCTACAAATGCTGTTTGGTTAGTGGATTTAACATCCCACTCTAAAGGTAAATATGATGGATCTAAATAGATATGATGAAGCTGATAGGGTCTTAAATTTGCAATTAAGAATCGACCCGTTCCATCAGTTGCTCCTAAATTTACCCCGCCATTTAAAATTTGGCTTTGTGGCCCTGCATTGGTCACAACCGCGTAACCATCTCCAATTTCATTGGCTGCAAAGACTCGTCCTGCTGCCGCAACCAATGATCCTGTCGCTGAAAGTGCAACTTGATCGTTATCTCCAATTCGGTTATATCGACCTGTCAGGTAGGCTGCACGAGCGCGGTAAGAGGCATAGACCGATGCATTGTTTTGATTCGCATCCTGATCACGCTCAACATAGCCACCCCATCCAAATGCACCAATTTGTGGATCGCTAAATCCATTTATTTCTTGTCTATATGTTGTTTTACCACTTTCATTAGAAATACTTGTAATCGCATTGACTCGAGTAGACGGTGTGTAACGCAGCGCAAAGTAAATGCCATAGTCTTTTTGATTTTCATAATCTTTATATGCTGAGGTATAAAAGCCCCAGTTCTTGTTCAAACTTCCACTTAAATTGGCAGATAATAACTTATAGGAGTTGTCACTAAATTTGATCTGGTTATAACCCAGATAGGCGCTATACCCTTCGTAGAAGTTATAGCTCATCCCTGCCCTAAAAATCTCATCTGCCAGCGCACTGTAGCTCAGATAGTTCTGCGGCTCAGAAGTTATCTGGTTATCTTTTAAATATCGAATTTGAGACACACGGGCAAGGTCAAAATAATTATCAAATACCTTACGGTAACTGGTGTTAAACGAAATATTCTTGCTGATACGCCCTTCTAAACCGATCAAGGCAGAATAGCCGTTTTCATCTTTATACTGGCTCGCTGCAATGTCAGCATTGATTACTCCAAAGCCAAACAGATTCTTGGCAAAACCACCGCCCAGATTTGATAAGCCATCTGTTGAAGCCTCTGCACCACCGCTTAAGGTCAGTGAGTTGCTATAACCATAGCGAATCGCACCCGATGCAAAAGTAGCATCATCATAATCGTTTGAATACAGTCCATAGTTATAGCGTGGAACCCCGACATCTACAGAAAACTCATTAATGCCTTTTGCCAGAATTTTAGATGAAAAATAGTAAGCCTGTTTGGTAATGCTCTGCTGGCCCGTTGCATCCGTGGTTACAAGGGTAACTTCATTGCCTGAAATAAACGGGAGCTGCTTAATGTCAAACGGGCCTGATGGCACGAGTCCTGAATAAATCTTTTGCTGGTTAACGTATAAATCTAGTGTTGAAGGCAATGCAGCCGAGCCGGAAAATTGCGGCAGTGCAGAGGTAACTATATCACCTCGCTGGGTGTAAGCACTCGACCACTGGAAACCTGCCAGACGTACACTATTCCCCCAGTCAGAACTATTGGAAATGAAATCCCCTAAGGTATATATCCTGATCTTTTCAGGGTCTACATACTGCCACTTACTCTCTAAGCGCACCCATTTTTCATGGCTATAACTAGTTTCATTACTTCCGTTGTATAAAACACCTGATGAAAAGTTACCGATTGCGCTGTTAAAGATCCCTTCTGCCGAACCTGAGAAAACATTTTCGTCATTGGTTATGGTGTTATACAGACTGTAGTTCAGAATAGCCGCGTTTAAGGGCTTCATTTTCAGCAAATGAGGACTGGTGACCTGCTGACCATTTAAGTCAACTGAATAATCCGTCAACATGTTCGATGGAACTTGTAAGTTTAGAGCCTGTTCATTCTCTAGATATTTAAACTGAATTCCTTTTAGTTCGTTAATACATACCCATTGGTTATCTGGAATATGCTCATCCATTTTTACTCTTAAAACTTTTAAGTCACGAGAACGAATATACAGCTTTCTATCTTGATCTTGGCGCACCGAGATCAAATCTGTTGAAATACTCGAATTAATAGAAATCTTCAAAAAAAGCTGCGTGTACGCCTTATCAGAACTGAACATCTGATGAGAAAAGTTTGTAACTTCCGGAATACTTGGTAAAGCAATATTGGTATTATCTTGCAATGATTCAGCAAAAGCATGAATCGGCAAGTACATAACACATAAGGCACTTACGAGATATTTCATATGTGCCTCTTTAAAGAGATGTTTGCTTACCGTTAATATTCAATGAAATATTATATTTATGATCCGATTGAAATTTAAAATCAGGGCTAATATTAAAATTTCTTGCTTTGCCAGCAAGAATATAACCATTCACTGTATTTACTTTAATGGCATAACTTTTATTCGCTGTTACATCAACAAGCGTTAAATTACTTAAAAGTGCATGTCGATTGCCAACATTACTAATCGTAAGAGACGAATTATTTTGTTCTTGTTGTATTGACCACGTAAGTTTAGTAATTGCGTCCTTATTTACTACGAATAAAGGCAATGACGAACGTAGTAGTACGTTAACCCCTTGATCCGCTTTACGGTTATCAATCGGTTTTGGGAGTTCATCAATAATAATACGGTATGTTTGCTCACCAGAAACTGGTGCTGGATTAATTCTAACGACACGTAAACTATAAGAATCATTAGGTTGTAATTTTAAAAACGGCGGGCTAACAGCGATCTCATCTGTAGGTATTAATTGATCTTGCCCAGCATTTTGGCGCCATTCAAATACACGTACCTGCAAATCACTGCTTTCATTTGACTGGTTATATAAGCTAATTGAGGATGCCGCTTGATCGCTTAATATTTCAATATTTACAGGCGAAAGACGAATTGATGCAGCGTTCAGCATACTAGGCAAAAATAATAATAAACTTGTAGTAACAAAGATATTTTTTCTCATGATTTGCCCAGAACTACTTTTTTCAAATTAAGCTAGCTCTTAGAATCAAGAGCTAGCAATGACGCAATAAAACTTATTAAAAATTAATAAGTCACTGTTACAGTCACAGTGTCAACATAGCTACCCGCGCTTGGCAAAGTTGAGCCAGCAGGAATACGGCCATAAACGTTAACTGTTTGTGGCGCGCCAGTACCAGTACCGCTATATGCAGTTGTTGCAATACCAATCGCTGTTGCACGGTTAGTGTCAGAGAAAAGGTTGTAAGGAATAAATTCGTTGCTTGTTGCGCCACCAATCATACGACGTTGAGTCGTTTGAGCATTTTTGCCGGCATCAAAAGCCAAAGTCCATGGCACAGTGTTGTTACATAAAACTTTAATTGCAGTACCACCAGTTGTTGTGGTGTCTGCGTCTACATTGCTAGCAAGAGAGCTTAAAGTACCAAAATCTAAAACTGCGTTAGCTGTTGTACCTGTAGCTGAAGTATTCAATACACAACTATTTGTAATTGTTGCTTTAACGGTCAAAGTGCCTGTTGCAGTTGCAGCATTTGCGGCATTGATAGACATTAAACCCACAGTAATTACTGATAAAATGAGAGACTTTTTCATGGTTAAAAACCTTTTTACATTACGCCAATAAAATTAATAGATGTAAAAACTAGCCTTCCCCATCACAATCACTAGCTTTTCTGATTGTTTTTTCAAAGCGTTATTTTTTTACTCTACTTATCGCACATAATACAAAAAAACAACAAAAACACTAATATAACTTTCATTCTAAATATCAATCAACAATTCAAGTTCTGATGAATTTCTCAATTATAAAAAATTTTATGGTTTATCACACTTTTTACATCAATTTTCGATAATTCTATTCAACTTTTATTAGCTCTACTAAAAAAACTATAGATTTTCATTAGTTAAAGTTTACCATCACTTTTAGTATTTTATATTTTTTTAATCTTTGGTCAAAAAAACAAGAACAAAAAATAAGCTATTGATTATTCTATATATTTTAAATGAATAAGAAAATAGTATTTTATGAATAAGAAATCTAAGTGATTTATAAAAATTCCAGGTTTTTTTTAAAGTTTTCAATAATTAAAATGACTTTTCCCCTACCAGAAGAAGATAGCGCTAATTCAACTATTTCTAAAAATTAAATGAAAAAATAAGCCCAAAAATCCACCTACCATAGCAAAACCTAACTGTATATAGGCTTTGCCATACCAAGCCAGTTTCCTAAATTGATAGTCTGCACGGCTAGAGTTGATCTCAAACATATTCCGAATATCCCAACTATGAAATCCTTTAGGTCTTTCAGCAAAAAAGTCTAAAATAGGTGTAAATCCTAAAACAAATACAATCCCAATTAAGGGATACACGATACATCCCGGAAAAATAGGATTATTCTTTCGTTCCATAGAGTCAAATATGATAGCCGCAGCAACTAATAAACTTTGTATTAGAGCGACTTTTTTAAAAGTATCTAAATCAAAACCTAGATAAAACATTAAAGTTAAGAAAAAGACTCCTGTCAAAAGAACAGAGCAGATTAATAATTTCCAATTCATTTCAGTCCTTAAACAATTTTTTAGAATCTTATATAGTTGTAGTAATTTCTATTAAAAAATATTAATTCAATTTATTTATATTAGCAAAAAACAACTAAACAGCACAGTATTAATTGAATCAAAAATAAACAAATAGCATTCAAATAAAAAATTTATTATTAATTAAATCTAAAATTAAATTCAATTACTCTATATAACTGTGAGCAAGTAATTTAATGAAATATAAATTTTATTAAAACCAATTATTTATAAAATCAACTACCTTCAAAATTAAGCATTGAATAATTTATCTGAATCCTAAATTTTCGAAATATAATATTATTTAAAGTTAAAATATTTTCGTTTTAAAAATACATCTTTAAATCGAGTGAACATTTGAATGCATGCTTCCTTTTCTCTTAAAACTAACAATTCCATACTTGTAGTTTCACTTGCTTCTTGGCAAGGTATGTACCAGTAAAACATTAGGAATTTGTTCCAATATGGCGAGTCCAGCACAAATCATTCGACATAAATTTCTCAATACATTTTTTTCGCGCCATTCTCTCTGGTTCTTATGTATTTTTACTGCACTCAGCATTACATGGTTTCGCACCGTATACACCCCTCATAGTATCTATTATTTTATTTCAGATACTCTGCTTAACGGTTTATGGGTGCTTACAGGTGCACTAAGCTTATTAGGCCTTTATGATGTTTTGCAGAATAAACATTCAATTCTAAGAAATTACCCAATTATGGGACATTTCCGTTTTTTGTTTGAAGATATACGCCCAGAAATTCGCCAATACTTTATTGAAGCGGATCAAGATGCCCTACCTTTTTCGCGTATGCAAAGAAGTCTAGTTTATCAGCGTGCTAAAAATGAAAATGCAGATAAACCTTTTGGTTCAATCATTGACGTTTATCAAGAAAATTATCGATTTATTGTCCATTCAATTAGCCCTTGCCCACCAGCAGATCCAAAGAGCTTTCGTATTCAGGTGGGTAATGCACAATGCCTTCAGCCCTATAGTGCATCAATTATGAACATCTCTGCCATGAGCTTTGGTAGTTTAAGTGCCAATGCAATTCGTGCGTTAAATAAAGGCGCGCAGTTAGGTGGATTTTATCATGATACTGGCGAAGGTAGTTTAAGCCCTTATCATCTGGAAAATGGCGGTGATATTGTTTGGCAAATTGCCAGCGGTTATTTTGGCTGCCGTACCTTAGATGGGAAATTTGACGAACAAAAGTTTGCCAAGCAATCTCAATTACCACAGATCAAGATGATTGAGCTGAAGCTTTCTCAAGGTGCAAAACCAGGTCATGGTGGTATTTTACCTAAACATAAAATTACCGCAGAAATTGCCCAAATCCGTGGCGTTTCTCGTGATCATGACTGTATTTCTCCTGCAAAGCATTCTAGTTTTTCTACCCCTATTGAAATGATGCATTTTTTACAGAAATTGCGCACATTATCTGGCGGTAAACCTGTTGGTTTTAAACTGTGCATTGGTCAACCTTGGCAATTTATGAGTATTGTTAAAGCAATGCTGGAAACAAAAATTGTTCCTGACTTTATTGTCGTTGATGGGTCTGAAGGTGGTACAGGTGCAGCGCCAATTGAGTTTAGCGACAATATTGGTACTCCATTACGTGAAGGCCTGCGCTTTGTCCATAACACCCTTGTCGGTGCAGGGTTAAGAGATCAAGTTAAGATTGGTGCGAGTGGTAAAATCATTAGTGCATTCGATATTGCTAGTACTTTTGCGCTAGGTGCAGATTGGGTTAATTCAGCACGTGGTTTCATGTTTGCTGTTGGATGTATTCAGGCACAAAGCTGTCACACTAACCAGTGTCCTGTAGGTGTTGCAACCCAAGATAAAGACCGTCAAAAAGCAATTGATGTACCAACTAAATCAGAACGAGTATTTAATTTTCATAAAAATACATTGCATGCATTATCAGAAATGATTGCTGCGGCTGGTTTACGTCACCCTTCTGATATTAAAGCTCATCATTTAGCTCAGCGAGTAAACGACCGTGAAATTAAGAATTATGCTCAATTGCATTTTTTCTTAAAAGAAGGCGAACTTTTACAGTCTGAACTTAATAATGACGATGATAATTTTTATTATCGGATGTGGAATATGGCAGATGCCAATCACTTTTAATTTATATTAACTCGATATGTTGAGCATTACATTTATAGTGTGATGCTCTTCTATATTTGAAATTAATCTGTGATTTTTGCTTAAATTTCCTTCCCCTTTTAATTTGTCTTTAATAGATTTTTCACCTAATATAAAAGTATAAATAACGTACATAATTTAATTTTATTTAATAAAAATTTTTAATGCTTATAACAAGAAGGTATTTCATCATGTTGAAAAAAACATTCATTTCTTCTTTTGTCGCACTAGCAGTAGGTTTAAGTAGCTATACTGTTGCTTGTACACGTGCCGTATATTTAGGCAATAACCAACATATTATTACTGCTCGCTCAATGGACTGGAAAGTTGATACGGGTACAAATTTGTGGATTATGCCAAGCGGGGTTAGTCGTGACGGTAGTGCAGGCTCCAACTCAATAAAATGGACGTCTAAATATGGAAGTGTAATTGCCACAGGCTATGAAGTTTCCACAACAGATGGAATGAATGAAGCTGGCTTGGTTGCTAATATTTTATGGTTAGTAGAATCTCAATATCCAGATGTGAAAAAAACGGATAAGCCTTTACTCAGTATTGCAGCTTGGGCTCAATATGTACTCGATAATTTCGCAACTGTCGATGAAGCTGTTAAAGCATTAGAAAAAGAACCTTATACGATTGTGACCGATAATGTCCCAGGCGAAACACGCCTCACTACCCTGCATCTATCTATTTCTGACAAAACAGGTGATAGTGCAATTATTGAATATATTGACGGGAAACAAGTGATTCACCATAGTCGCAGCTATCAAGTCATGACTAACTCGCCTACGTTCGATAAGCAACTTGCACTTGCTGAATATTGGAAACAAATTGGTGGAACGATCATGCTCCCTGGTACAAACCGTGCATCTGATCGTTTTGCACGTGCATCTTTTTACATTAATGCCATTCCTAAAAATGATGATAGTAAACAGGCTCAAGCCTCTGTATTTAGTGTCATTCGAAATGCATCTGTTCCCTATGGACTCAATACGCAAGAAGAACCGAATATCTCTTCAACTCGCTGGCGAACTGTGGCCGATCATAAACAGATGCTCTACTTTTTCGAGTCAGCCCTATCACCAAATGTATTTTGGGTTGATTTGAAAAAGATTAATTTTAAAGATGGTAAAACGCGTAGACTAGATTGAGGCCCTGACCAAAGCCATATATATGCAGGTGATGCCACTTCTTCTTTTAAAGTTGCCAAACCATTTGTATTTTTAAGCCCAACTACTCGTTAATTTATGTCAAAATTTATTGGCTTTAACATAAATAATATTAAACAGACTATCTTGGAATTTATATGATGAAGAAATCTCTACTCTTATTGGGTTCATGTTTACTTACAGCGGCTTGTAGCACTACACAGGTTAGTACAATAGCTCCTAAAGAGGTAAAGACAGCGGGTCAGCTAAACTGCTCACCAACGGAACTATGCCCGAGCTTGCTCGTGAAATGGAACGAGAATCAAAAAGATCAGCTTCGTGTAGATGTTCATTTAAGTAGTAGTTATAACTTTTATGATATTAACGAGTTAATATTTGATATTGATGGGAAACGATTTAACTATCAACCCGCTCAATCAACTGAAAAAACGAATGTCAGCCGATTAGTTCCTAAACATTCTACAACGTTCTTTATTATTCCAAGTAAATTCTTGCAAGAATTTAAAAATGCTCAAAATGTAAATGTTTTGATAAAAACGGATAAAGGAACAATCGAACGCAATATGTATAGTCCACAAAAGCAGTCTTCGGTTTATAAAAACTTTATGCAGCTTTATCAAAATTCAAAATAAAGTACAAAGATTAAGTCATGCATCTATCCAATTTTTTGGATAGATGCATTATTTTTTAATAATAAAAATGTTTTGGCTTCGCATGTAAAAATGCTGGAATTAATCCCGTTAAGGCTGCTCGTATATCTGCACGCTCATTAATCAATTGATGAGATCCTTCTTCTAGCATTAATAACGTTTGTAGCCTAAATTTACGACGAATAAATTCAATGTTGTAACGCCAATCAACTGTCTGATCAAGAGCACCTTGTGCAAGCCAGACAGGAATACGACAAGCTGGCCGCTCTTCCATTTCTTGCATCCATTTAGACATTGCCAAAATCCAATCCATGCCCATCATTCGAGGTTGCAAAGGATCTTTTAAACGAATAAATCGTAAAAATTCAGGATTATGATTATTACGTCTAAAGTGTCTTGGTACTTGCCGCTTAATACGGCGAATAATGCCCAATCCAACTGGGTTATGCCACCATGCTGTTTTTGCAGGGCGAATCAAAGGAGAAAGTAACAGGACTCTATCTACAATCGGATCTTGGCGTTTTTCAGCATATTCCAATAAGTGATGCATCCAGATTGCGCCACCCGTACTTTGACCAATTCCTACCCAAGGTTTTGGTAACTGATCTGCATGTTTTACATATTGATAAACAGCCATCAAAACTTGTTGATAGTGATCAAAATTTTGAATACTTGCTGGTGAGCCATTGCTTAAACCATGCCCTGGTAAGTCATAGGTAATGACACTAAAGCCTTGTTCAAGAATTTCACGAATAATGGGCTGATAAATACCACTATGCTCAAGATAGCCATGTAATAAGCAGACAGTACCTTGTATTTTTTCTACTTTAGGCTTGAAAACTTGCACATGTAATCGAAACAAAGGCATTTGAACATAGCCCTGCCAATGATCACATTCAAGTAAATGCAAACCATATAACTTACGGTAAGCCAGTAAATCTCGAGATGGTTCTTCTAATGTATTTAAATTAAGTGGACTTAGAACCTGTGGCGTAAGATCGCGGTTAGGAACCGGTAAATCTAATTGTTTTAATACGGCAGGATTGAGAAATGGGATATCTGACATTAAGGTACCTCTCGACAATCACTTGAGCCAAACAACATGTCGCGAATTGTCGCAAGTAATTCATAATTTGCACGACGGCTATGATCGTAATTTTGCACACTTGGTTGCCAGCGTGTCAGTGGTGTTGGCATTGGAGCCACAACAGGAATGGTTTCTATACCATTTAAAGCAAATAATCGGCGTGTACGCGGCATATGATATTCATCTGTGACCAACATGACCGTCGGTGCTCCACCTTTTTTCTGAAGCAATAGAGAACTAAATCTTGTATTTTCACAAGTATTCATACTACGTTTTTCTAGTAGCTTTGCATCAACGCCACGCTCTTTTAACCAAGTTTGCATGTAAGGTGCTTCAACACCACTCAGTACAATAGGAAGCTGATTTTGTTTTTCAACTTCTAAGGTTTTTTCTAGTCTCAAGCGTGTATAACCATTAACTACAATATCTTTTCCATTTTTATCAAGAGTCAAACCACCCCCTAATACAACAATTGCATAAGGTTGTGATAACTTTTTAGCTGGCGCTGGTAAAGGATTTTTACGAACATACTCGATTTTCTGTTCAGGTTCGCTCACAGCTTTTTGATGTTCTGGCACCACAGGTTTTCTTGCTAAAAACTCGGTATATTGCTCTGTAAGGGCCTTATTTTCTGAACTATTAATAAAGAGTGCTTCATCAATAGGGCTACTTGCTTCATCAGCAGCATCAATTTCTGAGTTTTTCACGACTAAAGGAACCGTTACAGAAGCGGCTGCCTCTGAATCTTGTTCTTTTTCTTCTAAAAGAATAATTTGCTGCAAAGCCTTATAGTTTTCTTGAAGATAGGTCAGATCTGTTGTCTTTTTTTCACGTAAAGCTTTTTCAGTCAGCTTTAAATACGCTTGACGAGCAATCCATAGATTTGAACCTGGCTCTAAATTATCATGTTCACTTAATGCAGCCTGTCTCTGACTTTCAGCGGCAACTTGATTCACATCAACTGGTACAAAATAATTAAGCCCAGCTACAATAAGTTTTGAATAAAAGGGTGAATATAAAAAAACCACGAAACAGCCTAATAGTACAAATAGCACGGTGACTACTTGTACTAAACGTACCATTAAGTGTACTTTTGACATAAAACTATTCCGTATGATTTTCAATTAAACCTAAACTGTTATAAAGCACAGGCTCTGGTTCTAACATAATATGGAAACGCTGATCAACATCATGTTGTACAGCCTGATAAGTTTTCTTTACATCAGTAAGAGATGCATTGGCATAATTCACCAAAACTAATGCCTGTTTATGAAACATCCCTACCATATCGAGTTGCTTCCCTTTCCAACCCGCCTGATCAATTAACCATCCTGCTGCAATTTTAACGTTTCCACTGGCTTGAGGATAATGTGGAATTGTTGAGAATTGTGTGATTAAACGCTCAAATTCTTGAGGGTTAACAACCGGATTTTTAAAGAAACTACCTACATTTGGATACTCTTTTGGATCAGGGAGTTTACTTTGACGAATATGAATCACTTGATTTTGTAAGTTCTCAGCAGTCTGATTATCTCCAACTGCTTGCTTCAAATCACCATAGTTAAGTTTTAAATTTAGCTGTTTAAGTAATTTAAAAGTAACATGCGTGATGATGTAACGGTTTGGGTCATCTTTAAAAATGCTATGACGATACGCGAAATGGCAGTCAACAGCTAAAATTGTCTGAGTTTCTTTTAATTGACGGTCATACACTTGTACCGACTCAATAAACTCGCCTGCCTCTACCCCATAAGCGCCAATGTTTTGTACGGGTGAAGCACCCACTAACCCTGGAATAAGCGCTAGATTCTGCAAACCAAACCAATTTTGCTGAGTGCTATATAAAACGAAATCATGCCAGACTTGACCTGCACCTACTTTAACTCGAACGAAATCATGATCGTTTGATAAAACTTCAATTCCTTGAATATCAAGATGAATCACTAAGGCATTGATCTGCTGCGGCAACAACATGTTACTACCGCCCGATAACACAAGTACATTTAAATGATGCTGCTTAGCAAAATCCAAAGCTTCTTCAATATCCTGAATATTACCGACTTTTGTGTAATGTGAAGCTGTTGCATCTAAACTTAATGTATTGAATGGCTTAAGCTGTACCTGATTCTGAATTTGCATTGTCTTGAAAAACCTATTCTTAAACATTCAATTGTTTTTTTAAAATATTAATCCACGCCAAACTACTAGACTCGCATTGGTCAAGTACACGCTCGAAGCCATCAGCACCGCCATAATAAGGATCAGGTAAGGCTTGTTGTAGATATTGAGGGTCATGCTCACTCATTAAAGCTACTTTTGCACGAATTTGATGACCACCAAACTGAGAAACCGCGCTTTGTAGCATGTCATGAATATCATCAAAATTTTGATGATCCATTGCCAAAATCAAATCAAACTCTAAAAAGTCTTGTGTTGAAAGCTGCCTTGCACGTAAAGACGATAAGTCATAACCTCTTTTTTTAGCGTGCAGCTGACTACGCTGATCAGGTGCTTTATTTGGATGATAATTACTCGTTCCAGCTGAATCGACAATGACATTAAGTTGATGTGCATCACAATAATGTCTGAAAACCACTTCAGCCGTGGGAGAACGGCAAATGTTTCCTAAACAGACGCATAACACCATATATTGTGTTTCCATTAGAAACTACTTCCAAGCATTTGAATTAAATAGAAATTAATATGGAGCATGTAAAACCCTGACAAAACTATCAATCATTGTCAGAATCGAATTGACCATTGTGACGTGTTGCATTTTGTCAAAACTAACATGGCTTGAAAAGGAAAATAATGTTTATCAATAGATTAAAAGTTGATAAATCAGTCGACAAAGTAGCTGACCTACTAATTTTGAATAAAATAAAAAAGCCCTCCCAAGAGAGCTTTTACAACAAAGTAGATACTCATATTATTAATAAACACATGAGCTTTACATCTTAAAACAGGTTAGCAAATGCTTAACTTGCAACTTATGATTTACCAATACAGCTTTAGTAAAAGGCACAAGACAATCATTTAACTGTAGTCATTAACTCAATCATTTCCTTCGTTGGCCTTAAGCTACCTAATTGCCACTGTTCAGGTCGATATTCATCAATTCGTATCCAGACATGCTCTTGAAAAGCTGGATTTCCCTTTCCTTCTATCTCTACAAATAAATCTGTTATTCGTTTGAAAAGCTCAGCTTTACTATCTTTATCTAGTAAACCCTCTATAGTTTGTATATTTATAAATGGCATAATGCTACCTGAATTAAGTCTAGGTCTAAATTATAGACTCATGTTAATTGGAGCTTCCTAGAATGTCAAATATTATTCCAGATCATAGATTTTCAGTAGATGTGTGTGGAATTTTCAAAATTGCTGAGATATTAAACGATAGTTGGACGATCCTATTATTGAGAGAAGCTTTTTACGGCGTAACGAAATTTAATGATTTTCTAGAAAATACAGGTATATCGAAGCAAATTTTATCTAATCGTCTAAAACACCTCATCCAATTAGAAATATTTGAACTATCAATTTATAAAGAAGTTGGTGTACGAGAGCGCAAAGAATACTTACTCACCAAAAAAGGTAAAAGCTTAAATATTGTTTTGCTTGCCATGCTTGAATCTGGTAGTAATTTTATTGAAGCAGATAAAGATGTCGTGAAAGTTTTTAAGAAGAATTCAGATGATCAACTCAAATTAAAGCTTATTGATTCATCTAATCAAATCATAGATCTTAATAATCTGGAACTAAAACTCATTTCTCGCAGAAATAAGGAATAACTTTTTATTTAGATATAAAAAAGCCCAAATATTATGGGCTTTTTCTTAGAAAGAAGATAAAAATCATTTATTTTTAAAAAGTTTATCAGTCATAGCTCTATCAATCTTGCTACGGTGCCCATTCTCAAAATATCGATCGACATGACATAGTTTTGTTTTGGTATCACAGAACACACCATTTGAGAGTGTAAATGCTGAAGTATCAAAATCACCTTGAGAGAATGCTCTGTTGGCTTTGTGAGTTCCTAAGTATTTGACTGTAAGTTTTTTAGATACGCCCTTCTTGTCAGCGCAAATATATTTGTCACAAATTACACCCTTTTTAGGTGAATAGACGCTAGAGCTAGTTTTAGCCATTACTGCGGAGCTCAGCATGAAGCAAGTGCATCCAATAACACTAAGTAAAGTTTTAGAAATTTTCACTTTTTGAACCAAATAAAACTATAAATTGTTAAGACATTATATGAATTAGCAGCCTTCAGGAAAATCTACTGAACAGTATAAATAACAAAAAGCCCACCGTTCGATGATCGTCTAAATTACTTTCATGATCTCCCTGTATTATCTAAATCTGACCACATGAAAGTAGTGACTATTTCATATAACACTCAACATAATCGCCTCAGAACTACTTTATTTTAAGGTGTCTTATGCTAAGTTATTTGAAGATTGAATCTTATAGAACCATTCGACAATAATTTTCAAAAATAAGGAAATAATGTATATGAGCCATTTTCAATTTCAAACCGTTCCAAATATCATCTCAGGCTTAGGCTCTATACAAGAATTACAGAATGTTTTGTCTTCAAAAGCTTACCGTAAGTTATTGCTAGTCACAGATGCAGGTATGGTCAAAAATCAATTACACCTTTCTATTCTTCAAATTTTAGATACGCTCAGTATTGAATATGTCATTTATGCAGATGTTCAGGCTGACCCAGCAGAACAAGTGGTCTTAGATGCAGCCAATTATGCAAAACAGCAAAATGTAGATGCCATTATTGGTTTTGGTGGCGGTAGTTCTTTAGATGTTGCAAAAGTAATCGGTTTACTCGCCCACCCCAACCAAACTCAAAGTTTGCAAGAGATGTACGGCGTAAACCAAGTAACCACTGCTCGTCTCCCGCTTATTTTAATTCCAACGACAGCCGGTACGGGTTCGGAAGTAACGCCTATTTCAATTGTGACCACTGGCGAGACAACAAAAATGGGGATTGTCTCGCCAGTACTGTACGCCGACACTGCGATTCTTGATGCTACTTTTACTCAAAACCTTCCAGCACATATTACTGCTGCAACAGGTATTGATGCGATGGTACACGCTATTGAGGCATATACTTCTAAACACAAGAAGAATATATATACCGATATTTTAGCTAAGAATGCTTTGAAGCTACTAAACCATAACTTACCGAAAGTTCTTAAAGATGGTAATGATTTAGAAGCACGTCAAAACATGCTTTTTGGTTCAATGCTCGCGGGTCAAGCGTTTGCTAATTCACCTGTTGCTGCTGTACATGCTTTAGCTTACCCATTGGGCGGTCATTTTCATTTATCGCATGGGCATACCAATGCCTTAGTGTTGGTCGAAGTATTAAAATTTAATGCGCCCAATGCAAAAAAATACTATGCAGAGCTTATGCAATGGCTCGATCCATACAGCAATGGCAGCACCGATGGTCTGTGTGATCTGTTTATTGACCACATGCAGAACCACTTAGACCGTAGTGGCTTGACCTTAAAACTTAGAGATTTGGGTATTGATGAGTCGAGCTTACCTCGGCTTGCACAAGATGCCATGTTACAAACTCGCTTGCTACAAAATAATCCACGAGACATGACAGAGGCCGCTGCTTTGGCAATTTATCAGGCGATTCATTAATGACTAAACCAGTTTTAAAAACTCGCAATCAATTTAAGTTCTTTTTAGATATTCAAACGCGTTGGGCAGATAACGATATTTACGGTCATGTGAATAATGTGACTTACTATAGCTACTTCGATACAGCAGCCAATGCATTGCTCATTCAAAAAACAGGTTTTGATATTCATGAAGCAAAATCAATTGGCTTAGTGGTTGATTCAGCTTGTAGCTTTTTACAAGAGTTATCATTTCCAGAAATTATTCAGGTAGGTGTTGCGATTGGTAAAATCGGTACGACTTCACTACGTTATGAATTGGCAATCTTTAAACAAGGTCAAGAGCAAGCCTCAGCTCAAGGACATTTTGTACATGTGTTTGTAGATCGCGAAACGCGTAAGACTGTGCCAATTTCTGAGTCAGTTCGTGAAGTATTAGAGAATTTTTTATTATAAAAAAATGAGGCAAAAAGAAAATGATCTGTTCTTTTTGCCTCATTCAAACTTACATCATTGCAGGATCACTAAAAGAGTCTTCACCCGTTTCAACTCGGCCCGCAAAACGTCGGTAATAATATGGATCACTCTGACTGGTGATTTCAAAATCATACCAATGCCCTACGTCAGCCAAAGCCCAATATTGCTTAACGACTTGACCCGCTTTTACGGTAAGTTGTAATGGCGCATCTTGTCGATATGCACAAGGTTTTACCGTCAAAAGTGCATCTTTGGTTCCTTCATTTATGAGTTCTACGTAAACATCACCGTTGGCAATGTCATAGCACACTCGAATTTCAGGTTTAACGCCACTATCAACAATACGTTGAGTATCGCCTTTAAAGTGACGATGGTAGCCATTGGGACCAAGTACCCATAGGTCATAACGACCTAGATTATCTTTTAAAGCATCCCATTCATCATCTAAAGTTTTATTTGACTCGACAATATAACGCTTTGGAATAAGGTCTAGGTTAAGTTTGTCATAAACATGAAAAACCGCTGCTTGCTGACCTGTATTAGAGAAAATCAATTGCACCTTACCATCTGCTTTAGCGCGCGCACTGGTATGCAACTCGTAAGGCAGCGCACGTGACAGACGTATACCACTTTGCTGAATCGGTAACTTAATATCCGTTGGTACAGGTACAGCTGGCAAAGCTTCTTGATTTTCTCTTAACTCATCTGCCTGCAAACGTGTCTGTTTACCATTGAGCTGAGGTAAAACATCTGCATTTGGTGTCTTAAAGTTAAATGCACTGGTTAAATCACCACACACTGCACGGCGGTATGGACTGATATTCGGCTCTTTTACACCGAAACGTTTTTCTAAAAACATGAGGACGGAAGTATGGTCAAAAACTTGCGAGTTCACCCAGCCACCACGGCTCCATGGGGAAATCACATATAACGGAACACGAGGACCCGGACCATAGACTCGTCCATCATGTGTAGGTTGAGAATGACTTCCCTCAGGTGCAGCATGGTCAAAATATTCATCCTGCATATCAGCACTGCTTAATGTCGATTTACCCGCGTACTGGCCATTTTTGAGTCGAGATGGCGCTGATGGTGACGGTACGTGGTCAAAGTAACCATCATTTTCATCGAAGTTGATAATGAGTGCTGTTTTACTCCAAACCTCTGGCACAGCAGTTAAAGCATCAATAATTTCTTGAATAAACCATGCCCCTTGGACAGGACTAGAAGGATCTGGATGTTCGCAGTAAATGGATGGCGCATTAATCCAAGACACTTGAGGTAACTTACCTTCACGAATGTCTCGTTTAAAAGCATCGAGATATTCTTCAGGTTTATTGCCCGGCAATGTATTTGCAATGCCTTTATAGAGTGGATTTTTGGCATTATCGGTCGCAGTATCATAGGCTTTGTACGGTAGTTTTTGACCCGTATCTGCATACGGTTTGTTTGGTTCACCACCGCTTGCAACAGGATAACCAGATGCAATATTGGCTTTTCTGAACGTACGAAATGCCCCAAGCATGTTATCGCCCCATTCATCGGGCATATTTTGATAACAAATCCAGTTTACCCCTGCTTCTTCCAAACGCTCAGCATAAGTCTTCCATGTATAACCGCGATCTGCCGTAGCGGGGTTACCATCAATCCAGTCCCATTCATTATTTACAAATGAACGCTTGGTCGGTGTCGCCCCATTTGTACCAGTTAAATGAAAAGAGCGGTTCGCATCTGTTCCAGTATGCATAGAGCAATGGTAGGCATCACAAATCGTAAAGGCATTCGCAAGTGCAAACTGATAAGGAATTTCTTTTTCTTTAAAATAACCCATGGATATATCAGTTTTATGGGCTGGCCAATTCGCCATACGCCCATTGTCCCATGCCAGCTGACTGTCATTCCACGTATGCGGCGTACCATCTGCACGCTGCGCATTATTAGCTGTACCATCTAAATGAAAAGGCGTTAAAACTTGCCCATTACTTCTAAGCTGCTCCCAAACACGGCGACCACTTGGCAGAGGAATTGTAAAACGGTCAGCAAAGCCTCTAACGCCTTTTAACGTTCCAAAGTAATGATCAAAAGATCGGTTTTCCTGCATTAAAATAATAACGTGTTCGACATCCTGAATGGTGCCAGTTTTATTGTTTGCAGAAATTGCTAAAGCTTTTTGAATACTAGATGGGAATGCTGCCAATGCCGCAGCACCAAAACCCATATTTAAAGAATAATTTAAAAATTTACGACGTGTAATCATGATCAGGTTCTTTTTATTATTTAAGTTTATGGAGCACAGCGCATTACAGGCTTTTTACTTGTTTCTGGTGCATTCGAGTTATCATTTGATGAGTCATTACAACCACTCAGCAGAATCGCGCCGATTAATAAGAAATATGAGTATTTAAAAGAAGTTATTCCAGTGCATTGCCTTTTCATTGCTGTATACAATCCATTTAAAATCTAAAATGGCTAACATAGAAAAGTATAATGACAGTGACATGACCTGAATATTTCAATCCAGTGAAAAATATGAGAATTCAATTATTTTCATATTCTGCACCAGATCAAAACTTAGATGAATTTAAGGTTTTAATTGAATGTTTTGAAGCTCAGCATCAAAAGTTTCTATAAGGCTTTTAATGACTGGCTGCTGTTGTAATAGCTCAGCTGCTCTATGAAAGGCTTTTTCTTTACGCGCACTTTGAATGGTATAGGGTGTAGTTGTATTTAAAACACCGTATTCAACTGTAAATTGAGTATCTGGCCATTGTTCATTTAAGGCATCAATAAGGCCTTGCTGTAATTGAGTCAGCATATTTTCATATTCTTGAGGAATATGGAAAATAGTATTGCCACCAATTTCACCAGTCATCACACCATGCTGCGCAAGTTCTTGAACAGCTGGTGAAAGTTGACTATTTCTAAACCAATATTCCCATTTTTCAAGTGTCCACTCGCCTTCCAAAACTTGAGGAGATAGCTTCAAGATATCTTGAGGCATCAGCTGCCCGTTATCAGTTTGGCTAGCCTCTTTTACAACTGCAACTGTTTCAGCTATTACTTCGGCTTGGACAAATGGCTGTTGTTCAATAACTGGTTCTAAAACTAAATTATCAGTAACAGGTGTAAATGTATCTTGGGCAAGTGAAAAATCAGCACTAGGCGTTTCAAATAAACCCATCGGCTCAGCAGTGAAAGCTGGTTCAGGTTCAATATTTCTGGCCTGAGTTTCCATCTGAACGTGTACTGACTTTTGTTCTGGCACTGGAATGAAATCTTCATCCAAAACACTAACGGCCTCTTGAACAGGTGCTGACTCAAACCCAATCAACTCATTATGATTTGGGTCAAATACCATTAAATCCTGATTAGACCGAGGTTCAGGTTCAGGTTCAGGTTCAGGTTCAGGTTCAGGTTCAGGTTCAGGTTCAGGTTCAGGTTCA
>NZ_KB976986.1:0-693120 GCF_000399665.1 Acinetobacter calcoaceticus ANC 3811 | reverse complement strand
AGGTTCAGGTTCAGGTTCAGGTTCAGGTTCAGGTTCAGGTTCAGGTTCAGGTTCAGGTTCAGGTTCAATCATAGCGGTTTGGCTGATAACTTCAACTGGCTGCACAGTATTTACTGGAGTAATCTCCTGAGCTGTTTGCTGAGCCTGTTGACTCAGGCCCACTACTGCTTGTTCATTTTGCCGAACAGGCTCGGACACCAAAATTTCATTAGGTGCTAAAGGACGGAATGCCAATAAGCGTAAAACGCACATTTCAAAACCTTGCTCTTGCGTCACAGCAAGTTGCAAGTCTGAACGGCCTTTACATGCAATTTGATAATACAGTTGTAAATCTTGAGCAGAAATCAGCTTAGACAGTTGCATAATTTTGCGATTGATTTCTTCGCTATATTTCAAACTCAAATCAGGTAGATATTGCAAAATTGCCAATTCATGCATTGTCGAAACCAACTGATCAAGCACAAGTGAAACATCTAATGCTTGATGTCTAAATTGCAGTAAAAGCTGACTAATTTTCTCACGTTGGTTTTGATGAATTGCTAAAATCAAATCATAAATAATGGTGCGGTCAATCAACCCAAGCATTTCTTTAACATCTTGATGTTGTACAGCACCCTGACCATAAGCAATCGCTTGGTCAGTTAAAGATAATGCATCACGCAATGAACCTTGAGCAGATTCAGCAATTTGCCAAATTGCATCTTGGTCAGAAGCAATCTGTTCTTTTTCAAGAATAGCGCCAAGATGTTTTGTAATTTCATCGACGGCTAAAGGTCGCAAGGTAAATTGCAAACAACGTGAAATGACCGTAATCGGCAGCTTTTGTGGATCAGTCGTGGCGAACAGAAACTTAACGTGTTCTGGTGGTTCTTCTAGTGTTTTTAATAACGCATTAAAAGAATGCGTCGATAGCATATGTACTTCGTCAATCAGGTAAACTTTAAAACGGCCTTGCGTTGGCGCATAAGGAACGTTGTCTAACAGTTCACGCGTATCTTCTACTTTTGTTCTTGAAGCAGCATCAATTTCGATCAAGTCGATAAAACGACCTTCATTTACTGCCTTACAGGTTGCACAAACTTCACATGGCGTAGAAGTCACACCCGTTTCACAGTTTAAACACTTGGCTAAAATACGTGCAATTGTAGTTTTACCTACACCACGCGTTCCTGTAAATAAATAAGCATGGTGTAGACGACCGCGTTCCAATGCACTACTTAATGCACGAGAAACATGATTTTGCCCCACTAACTCATTGAAATTACGTGGACGGTATTTTCTAGCAAGTACTTGATACATGTATGCTCCTTTTTACAGGCATAAGCATACTTTGTTTTTAAAAGAGTGTGAACGTATAAAGCTCATATCCGTACAGATAAACTGCGAACTGCCCCATTTGTCTGCACTATCAGTTATTTTAAAGCTTCAGATAAAGAACATTTTGACCGAAGCTTTAAATACCCTAAAACGTTTTAATTCACTTTCTTCGGAAAACTAAACCAGACAAATACAGTTAAAAGGAAAAAACAAATAGCTGAGATGGTAAGCACCCAACTATGCGCATAGCTAAAAGCTTGCTGAGCAACTGCAACCAACTGTCCTCCTAAAGGATTTTCAAGATTAGAGGCTAATTGCATAGTTTCACCGATCGAAATACTCGCTTTTTCAATTAAGTTAGTCGGAAGCCCTTCGGGCAAAATAATTGAACGACTATAAAACCAAGACAACATTAAACCAAAAATAGCGACGCCTAAACCAGCTCCAAGCTCATAGGCCATACCTTCAATCGCACCTGCTGCACTTGCCTTCTGAGGCGGTACAGATGACATAATCGCAGCAGTTGAAGCCAGTAAGGCAATTTCAATGCTGAAGCCTAAAAAGACCATACACGCCCACGCTAAGAAGTGATCGGTCGAGAAGTTAAGCTGGGCAAGCCCCCATAGACTAAATCCACTGATTAAAATACCAACAGTAGAAACAAGTCTAAGTCCCCATTTATTTAAACAGATTCCGGCTAATGGACCACCTAAACTAATCGCAATCATGAATGGAATAATAAACATGGCGGCCTGTAATGGAGAAAATCCATGCACAAACTGCAACTCTTGAGACAAGAGTAATTCGAACCCAACCAAAGCAATCATGGAAACCACAGCCATGACAATGCTGGTAGAAATCACCGGATGTTTAAATAACTCCAGATCAATCATTGGCGTGGTAGTTCTTTTTTGGCTTCGAATGAAGCGAATTAAAGTACTTACACCAACCACAAACATCACGACTGTAAGTACTGAGAAGTTGTACATCGCCGATTTGATTGAATAGATCAGGCTTAAAATGGCTACAACCAAAATTAAAGCTTGCCCTAAATTAATTGGCTGATCCGTTTTCTCTTGTTGTTTAGGAATGATCATCGCAATCATAACCAGAACGACTAAAATAATCGGGATATTAATGAGGAATACAGCTCCCCAATGGAAATGTTCTAGTACAAATCCACCAACTAATGGGCCAAAAGCGGCTCCGCCACCACCCACTGTAGACCACAGACCAAGTGCAAAATTTCTCTGCTTTTCTTCGGTAAAGGCATTACGGATGCCTGATAAAGTGGCTGGAATAAGCATCGCTGCCCCTAGACCTAAAACAGCACGGGAAGCAATTAAGGCGTAAGCTGTTGGAGAAAAAGCCGCAGCTAAGGAACCGACTCCAAAAATTGCAGTTCCAATAAATAATAATTTTTTAAAGCCAATACGATCACCAAGTGCACCCATCGGCAAAATCAAACCCGCCATAATCAGTGAATAAATATCAATGACCCATAAAAGCTGATTGGCAGTTAAATTCAATGCTGCACTTAAAGATGGTGTTGCAACATGCATCACCGTTGCATCAATCGTAACTGGTAAATATATAAGCACGATAATTGTCAGGATTAACCATTTTTTTTGCATAACGCTCTTCAATATCCAAAACTTGGACATGTGTTCAAATCATGGTTATTATATACACAATTGGACACTTGTCCAACTTTTAGTTTTAATGTAATTTGTGTCGAATTCAGTCAGGTGAAAGAAACATGGCCTATCTTAATCGCGATCAACGCAGAGAAATGATTCTGCAAGCAGCCATGCAAGTTGCTTTGGCTGAAGGTTTTACAGCCATGACTGTACGCCGAATCGCAACAGAAGCACAAACATCAACCGGACAAGTTCACCACCACTTTTCTTCGGCCTCTCATTTAAAAGCTGAAGCTTTTTTAAAGCTCATGGAACAGCTTGATGAAATTGAACAAACCCTAAAAACGACCAGCCAATTTCAAAGACTCTTCATCTTATTAGGTGCAGAAAACATAGATAGACTTCAGCCCTATTTACGCTTATGGAATGAAGCAGAACTCTTAATTGAACAAGATGTTGAAATACGAAAAGCGTATAACCTTGCCATGCAGAATTGGCATCAAACAATTGTGCAAGCCATTGAATGCGGTAAAAAAGAAGGTGAATTTAAAAATATATCTAATTCAACAGACATAGCTTGGCGACTCATTGCTTTTGTATGCGGATTAGAAGGTATTTATCAACTTGGTTTACAAGGTTTAGCTGAAGAAGACTTTAAGCGTCATACTGAAGCAATTATTCGCCTAGAATTATTATAAATATAGAAGCTGGCATTAATTAGAATACCAGCTTTAAAACACTAAGATTAGAACCAGCCTTTACGGCCTTTTAAAATTTGGTCAGTGCAACGTAAGGTTTCCTGAGTCAGTCCCCACAAACGGTAATCACCAGTGATTGAACCAATTTGAAAGTTATGAGCATAGACAAAACTCAGGTCGCGCTCAGGATCGCACCACGCTCCTGAACCATTGTAACCAATATGTCCAAAGCCATTTTTAGCGCGTTTACCCATGGTAATAATGCGGTGATATCCTAAACGCCAATTCATCGGAATTGGCATGACACGATCACGTGCATAACTTTGAATGGTACTGAGTTCTTTAAATATTTCTGGGCGAATAAGTTGCTGTCCATCCCATTCACCTTGATTTGCCAGCATCGCATAAATTTTAGCAAGACTATTTGCAGTAAACGTGCCGTTCGCTGCTGGAATGACTGCTTGTAACCCTTGATCACTAAAGAAACTAAAATGCTTCATTCCTTTTGGAATCATGGCATCCTGAAAATCTTGCGGGTCTTGTCCAGTCCACGTAATCATTTTTTCAGAGAATGAACTCTTGCGCGCTTGAGGCTTTTTAGGTTTTTCAACTTGGGGAGCCGCTGGTTTTTCAAGTTTGGGTTGAATAATTAAACGTGCTACACGGTCTAGCTCACTTGCAGGCGTACCAAAATAAGCTCCGTCTAACTGCAATGGTTCAACGAGATATTTTTGCATGAGCTGATCTAAAGATTGACCAGTTGCTTTTTCAAGTATGCCACCCAACAGCCAACCAAATGTTAAAGCTTGGTAAGCATTACCTTCTCCTGCAAGGAATCTAGGCTTAGTCGCTGCAATCACATTTAACATATGTGACCAGTCGAGCATTTCTCTCGCACTTTCGATGATATTTCGGACATCAAACATGCCGCTTTGATGACTTAGGACATGACGCAATGTTATTTGCTCTTTTCCATTTTGAGCAAACTCAGGCCAATAAGTCGCAATCGGTTTGTCGTATTTTAAAAAACCTTCACTTACTAAAATATGCGCTAAAGTTGCAAGTACACCCTTACCTGTAGAGTAGCAAACTGCCAAGGTATCTGGTTGCCAAGCTTCAGTTTGTGATTTTAGACCGGTGTAGATATCTACAACTTTCTGGCCTCTAAAATAAACCGTTAATGCAGCTCCACCTTGTCCTGTTCTAGCATCTTGAAGACGGCTAAATTGGTGGGCTAAATCAATAAAACGTTCATCTAAAATACCGTGATAGTTATGGGTATCGGCCAGTAAAATATCTTTAATCACACGGAGTTCCTTGCATTTTTTGTTATTTTGCTCAAAAACAGCCCAAACTTCTGTTCAGGCTGCTGATATTTTTATAATGCTTTTACAGTTCCTGCAACATGAGGTTTCTGTGATTTTAAATTACGAATCAAGAAATCTGTCTTTTTATCTGCATTAGCAGTTAAAAACTCTACTTTTGATGGTAAGAAAATTGGTAGCTTAAACCACACATCCGCTTCATAAGCATTTGGTAATTCAAGGTTCGCTAGTGCTTTAGCCTTGCTCCACATGCCATGCGCAATTGCTTGTTTAAAGCCAAATGCTTTCGCAGTAATGGCATGAATATGAATTAAGTTAAAATCACCAGATACTTTCGCATAACGACGACCTGTGTTTTCTAAAATATCCCACTCTGCCTTTGGAACATACGCTGGTACTTGATCTTCTTTGGCTTTCTCACCTACTCTTTTCTCAACTTTTTGGCGAGATAAATAAGTCGTTAAGCCTTCCATAACTACTTCGTTACCCACTTTTGCAGTTGTAATAAAGTCAAACTGAACACCTTTATCATGCGGTTTTAGTTCCCCAAATTTGCAAGACAAAGTTAGTTTTTCAGTTACCCCAATTGGTCTGGCTTGTTTAATCTGGTTACGAATATGGACCAAACCTAAAATTGGAAATGGAAATGCTTCTGCTGTCATCATGTGCATTTGCAAACTTTGAGAGAGCACAGCCAAATAAATTGCTGGTACAAAGCCATTATTTTGAAAGCCACATACTTCGTTATAAGCTTTGAGATGACTTTGATCAATTTCTAGAGTATCTACCACATATTCAACTTGCGGCAAGATTTTTGGACCTTTAGGCTTTTTAAAGATTAAACCTTGCACCACTTTTGGGTAAGCCAATGCCGCTTTCGGTAGCTGGCTAAAATGACGAGTATTCATACCTAACCTTTTATAATTTATAGATTCTTGAATAAAAAAGGGATGCACAAGCACCCCTTTTTAGTTAAAAGTGCTTAAGCGCCCAACAAGCTTTGACCACAGACACGTACAACATTGCCATTTACGCCTGTAGAAGCAGTTGAAGCAAACCATGCAATCGTTTCTGCTACATCAACAGGTAAACCACCTTGTTGCATTGAGTTCATACGGCGACCAGCTTCACGAATTGCAAACGGAATTGCCGCCGTCATTTGAGTTTCGATAAAGCCAGGTGCTACTGCGTTAATGGTAATACCATTTTTTAAGATAGGCGCAGTAAATTTCACTAGACCAATCACACCAGCTTTAGAAGCAGCATAGTTCGTTTGACCAAGATTACCTGCAATACCACTAATTGATGATACGCAAACAATACGGCCATTTGCATTTAGACCATCGTTTTCTAACAAGTAGTCGTTTACACGCTCAGCAGCAGACAAGTTAATGTTAATCACTAGATCCCAAAGCTCTGGCTTCATGTTTGCCAAAGTTTTGTCACGAGTAATACCCGCGTTATGAACAATAATATCTAAACCGCCTTGTTTTGCAGCAGCAGTTTTAATTTTTTCACCAGCATCAGCTGCTGTAATATCAATTGCCAATGTAGAACCGCCAATATCAGCAGCTACACGGTCAAGGTCAGCTTGCTGCTGAGGTACATCTAGACAAATGACATGAGCGCCGTCGCGTGCCAATACATGTGCAATTGCTTCACCAATACCACGGCTTGCACCAGTTACCAATGCAGTTTTACCAGCAAGCGGTTTTGCCCAATCGACATCAACGACATCTGCTTTAGAAACGCGAACAACTTGGCCAGACACATAAGCTGAGCGTGGAGAAAGCAAGAAACGTAAAGATGATTCAAGGTTTGCAGCAGCGCCTTCATCAACATAGACAACTTGAGCGGTAATGCCTTTTTTAAACTCTTTACCTACAGATTTAATGAAACCTTCAAGTGCACGTTGAGCAATTGCTTGTTTGACAGTTTTTGCAGTTTCAGGCGTTGTACCAATCACAATAACGCGACCAGAAGTAGCAACTTGGCGTGCAATCGGGTTAAAGAATTTATAAAGTTCATTTAACTGTTCTGAGTTTTGAATACCAGAGGCATCAAATATCACTGCTTTGAATTTTGATTCTTTATCGCCAGCATTGAATGGACGTAAATTTAAACCAACTTTTGCAGCTTCTTGCTGTAATGCAACATTATTGCCTACATAGCTGTCCGCGTGAATATTGCTAAGTACCTGTGCAATAGCTCCAGACAATACACTTGACGGTGCTGCTCCAACCAATACTGCACCATTCACCACTGGCTGAGCATTTTCAAAACGCTCTAATGCTACAGGTGATGGTAAACCCAAATTTTTAACAACGAATTTACCAATAGGAGATTGTGTAAATGCTTGGTATTGATCAGTCATGATTATTATCTCTCAAAGAAATGAATTTTCTACGACAGGCTTCATTATGTTATGAGATGGACAGAAACAATATGAAATCGGTCGTTCATTAGAGTTACTCCAAATCATACTTGAGTTCATCTTTGGATGTCTTGACCTGAATGCTATCTACAATGTCATTCTAGTCAATACAGGTCTATTTGAATTGTGTTAATGTAGCTTATAAGAATATCGTTAATATGCTTGGAAAAGCCTTATGAGCAAGACAACTCAAGAAAATCCAGCAGTCGAGAATTCTGCTCAGGAAAAAGTGTCAAATACATCAAAGCCGGCTTCTAACACGGCTAAGCGTAACAGCACAACTCCTAAAGCAGCAACTAATACTCCAAAAACGACACGTACTCGTTCAACGACTGCACCTGCACGTAGCCCTCGTAATAAGAGCGCTGCTACAGCAACCCCATCTACATCTTCTAATAATGTAGCTGCAGCACCAAAAGCAACAAAAACCAAAACTTCTGTTCAACAGGATAAAACCATGAGCCAAAACACTGTTCGCCGCGTTGCAATTATTGGTGGCAACCGCATTCCATTTGCACGTTCAAATACTGCTTATTTTAAAGCATCGAATTCTGACATGCTGACAGCAGCATTAAACGGTTTGGTTGAGCGCTTTAATTTACAAGGTAAGCGTATTGGTGAAGTCGTTGCGGGTGCTGTTTTAAAACATAGCCGTGACTTCAACATGACTCGTGAAGTTGTATTAAGTACAGATCTTGCTCCTGAAACTCCTGCTTATGACATTCAAATTGCTTGTGGTACAGGTTTACAAGCTGCTTTTGTTGTTGCAAACAAAATTGCACTTGGTCAAATCGATGTAGGTATTGCAGGTGGTGTAGATACAACTTCTGACGCCCCGATCGCTGTAGGTGATGGCTTACGTAAAGTTTTACTTGAGCTCAATGTTGCTAAGACTGGTAAAGACCGTCTTAAAGCTTTAACAAAAATTGATTTTAAAAAGCTACTTGATGCGCCAAGTAATGGCGAACCACGTACTGGCCTTTCAATGGGTGAGCACCAAGCAATCACTGCATTAGAATGGGGTATTACTCGCGAAGCTCAAGACGAGTTAGCTGCAAGCAGCCATCAAAAACTTGCTGCTGCTTATGAGCGTGGTTTCTTTGATGACTTAATCACTCCATTCTTAGGCCTTAACCGTGACAACAACTTACGTGCAGACAGTACAGTTGAAAAACTTGCTAAATTAAAGCCAGTTTTCGGTAAAGGCGAAGCTGCAACAATGACAGCAGGTAACTCAACTCCATTGACTGACGGTGCATCTGTTGTATTGCTTGCTTCTGAAGAATGGGCAAAAGAAAACGGTCATGAAGTTTTAGCTTATCTTTCTTTCTCAGAAACAGCTGCTGTTGACTTCATTGGTAAAAATGGCCCTAAAGAAGGCTTATTGATGGCTCCTGCTTATGCAGTACCTCGTATGCTTAAGCGCGCTAATCTTAAACTTCAAGATTTTGATTTCTACGAAATTCATGAAGCATTTGCATCTCAAGTATTGTCTACATTGAAAGCTTGGGAAGACGAAAAATTCTGTAAAGAACGTATTGGTTTAGACGCGCCTTTAGGTTCGATTGACCGCTCTAAACTGAACGTAAATGGTTCATCTTTAGGTGCAGGTCATCCATTTGCTGCTACTGGTGGCCGTATCTTGGCAACTGCTGCTAAATTGATTAATCAAAAAGGTTCAGGCCGTGCATTAATCTCTATCTGTACAGCAGGTGGTGAAGGTGTGGTTGCGATTGTAGAAAAATAATTTCTATATCGACCTAAAAAATAAGCACCCATTTGGGTGCTTATTTCATTTCGGCATCTAAAATTTTAATGAAGTGATGCAGCTTTTGCATCTGGGAAAAATTTGTCTTCGATATGGTCATAACACCATTGGAAAATGAAGGTATAGACCAAAATACATAAGGTTAAACCAATATCTAAAATAAGTGCATCAATGACACTCATCTGAAGCATATATGCAATCATCGGTACTGTTGCAATCAGCAAACCACCTTCAAAACCAACCGCATGTAAAATCCGCACAGGGATCGTTCTTTCCCAATTATATTTATGCTCTACTTTTTCAAAATAGTGGTTAAAAATCATATTCCAGAAAACTGAAACGACAGCCATAAACACACCGAGTGTTCCGGTTACATCCATTGGCATATCAAAAATAAAACTTAATGCAATCGCAATGATGACCAATAAAATTCCTTCATAACTGATTGCATGAATGAGCCTTCTCTTGGAAATCAACATTTTTAAATACTCAATAATAACTTGGATAATGTGCATTTTATTTTTATAATATTGATTAATCCAATCAGGTTCTTTCAGTTTTTTTGACAGATGAATATTAATCAAGAACAACTACTCATGTTTCAGGCCGTGATTGAAACCGGCTCTTTTTCAGCAGCAGCACGTAAACTTGGAAAAGTTCCTTCGGCTGTAAGCATGTCTATTGCCAACTTAGAAATTGATCTGGATTTAATCTTATTTGACCGTAAGGGCCGTGAACCCGTCCCTACTGACGAAGCACGGGTGTTATACGAAAAGACATCTCAACTTTTAATTGAGATGAATCAATGGAAACAACATGCTCACGCGCTAAGTACAGGGTTAGAAGCTAATTTAACCCTTGTGATTGTCTCTGAACTTTTACACACCAATTGGACCGACTACATTTGTCTTTTAGAAAGTCGTTTCCCTGACTTACAAATTAATATTGTGTCTGCCCCTCAAGAAGATGCTCTTCAAATGTTATTAGATGGCTCTGCCCAACTTGCGCTGATGTTTGAACGCGAACACCTAGATAACAGAGAACAATTTGTAGAACTCAAACGTGAGGCATTAATTCCTGTTATTTCAAATGGCCATCCCCTCGCAAACCAAAATCAGGTTTCTTATGAACAAATCCTTACTACACGACAAATTGTAGTTGCAAGTCGAGATGAGACTTTAAAACCTGAATTGCTATTTTCGAAACATTACTGGCGTACAGATAATCATCACTCTGCTTGTTTAATGATTTTACGCAATCTAGGTTGGGGCGTTCTTCCTCAAGAAATGTTTAAAGAAAACCCTGAACTAAAAAATAAGCTTAAAGTATTGGATTTATTAGATTTCACTCCAAGATTTGAATACTACGTCGATTTAGTCTGGAGTCGTGAAAGTGAGCTCGGCGCTGCCGCTAGATTTCTGATTGAATATATCCGTAAACAACGGATGCAACAGACACCTTAAAATTATTTCAATTGAGATGCAGAACCTAAACGTTTTTCTTTGAAATATAACAATTGATATATCGACAGCATGAATAGACTTTGTGCTATAAAGAAAACATAAGATTTATTACTGAAGATGTTGAATATCAATGACTCATACAGCACTTGACCAATTAAAAACATTAACGACCGTTGTTGCCGACAGTAGCGACCTTGATGCAATTCATAAATTCCGTCCATTAGACGCAACGACAAACCCTTCATTGATTACGGCAGCAGCAGAACAACCAGAAAGTAAAGAACTCATTGAAGATGCTTATTATCAAGCCAAAGAAGAAGGCTATCGCAACGATGAGTTAATCGAAAGAACCATTGATATTTTGACTGTAAAATTTGGCGTAGAAATTTTAAAACTCATTGAAGGCCGTGTTTCTACAGAGGTTGATGCTGCACTTTCATATAACACTGAAGCAACCATTCAAAAAGCACATGAACTATGTGAACTTTACAAAGGTTATGGTATTGATCAGTCACGTATTCTCATTAAAATTGCGTCAACTTGGGAAGGTATTCAAGCTGCTAAAGTACTCGAAGCTGAAGGGATTGCTTGTAACCTCACTCTCCTTTTCGGTTTACATCAAGCTCAAGCTTGTGCAGATGCAAAAGTAACTTTAATTTCGCCATTCGTGGGTCGTATTTTAGACTGGTACAAAAAAGCTGAAGGTGTAGATGCTTACCCAATCGAAAAAGACCCAGGTGTGGTTTCAGTTAAAAAAATCTATACCTACTACAAACAGCAAAATATTCCGACTCAAGTGATGGGTGCGAGCTTCCGTAGCATCGATCAAGTTCTTGGACTTGCAGGATGTGATTTGCTAACGATCTCTCCTGGTCTACTTTCCCAGCTTGAGCAAGATACACGTACAGTTGATGCAGCTCTTGATGCGACTAAATCAAAGCAAGCAGATGCTATTGTTAGACCCGCTCAAGATGAACAAACTTTTAAAGATGAACTTAATCATGACTTAATGGCATTTCAACTTTTACAAGGTGGTGTTGATGGCTTTATTAAAGCCCGTGACCAATTAAGTTTCTTATTACGCCAATCTTTTGGAATTGATGCGGAAATTAAACCTTAAAAAACTGCACTTTTCATACAAAATCACCGATTTTTGTTATTATGGCAAAAATCGGTTTTTTATTGGGTTTCTCGTGTTCGGCATAACAGATCTAACAACATATATTATTGGTACATTCCTAATTGTGTTATTGCCAGGGCCCAACTCTCTTTATGTGATGTCAATTGCTTCACGTTACGGCATTAAAACCGGATATATGGGTGCATTAGGTATTTTTACCGGCGATCTCATTTTAATGCTGTGTACCGTACTTGGAGCTGCTTCTTTACTTAAAGCATTTCCATGGGTATTTGTTATTCTTAAATTAACAGGGGCACTTTACCTATCTTATTTAGGCTTTAAACTCTTACAAGGTAGTATTCAACGCTGGAAACAACGTAATCAGCCTCAACCTGAAATGGCTGATTTACCCACTTTAGATAAAATTCACCCTTATAAAACAGCATTAAGTATTAGTTTACTCAACCCTAAAGCGATTTTATTTTTCCTATCTTTCTTTGTTCAATTTGTTGAACCTGACTATGCCTACCCCGCTCTAAGCTTTTTAATTTTAGCGGTTATTTTACAGGTAATTAGTTTTAGCTATTTAACTGCATTAATCTTCTCTGGAATTAAACTTTCAGCATTTTTTAAACAAAACCATAAAATTGCAGCCAGTAGTATTTTTCTAGTAGGAATTCTATTCTTTGGATTCGGTCTAAAACTAGCAACTTCAACGATCTAATCATCTTTACACTATGCGTTTTTACACTATAAAGTTAAAACATGATGAGCTGTTAAAATGCCAACATGCCATCAGTTTTAACTTCATTGAGTACAAAAAATGTTCTTACTTGTCTTACCCCAGGTAAGGCAATAATTTTTTCACTATGGAATCGGTTAAAGGCCGCTAAATCTTTGACTCGAATTTTTAGGAAATAATCGACCTCTCCCGCCACCAGATAGCACTCTAAAACATTTTCCAAATCACCTGATGCTTGTTCAAATGCCTGAAAGCTGTCAGGCGTCGAGCGGTCTAAAACCACACCAATGAGTACTACCGTATCACGCTGTACCATGCTTGGATTAATCCGAGCACGCACATCTAGAATTGCACCAATTTTAAAAAGACGCTGTGTGTGATTCCAACAAGATGAAGTACTGATACCCACAAGTTTGGCCAGCTCCGCATTACTTAAACGTCCATTTTCTTGTAAAGCACGCATAATTTTAAGTTCAAGCGCTGTCAAATTTTCAGCCTGCTCTTCCATAAAACAATATCCCAAATTTTGTGTTAATTATGGAAGAAATAATATCATTATTAGATATAATAAAAATATTATTTCGATTTTAAATAAAAAATAGAAAGCACCTTCTTTAAAAAAATTGTTAGATTTAGCGAGCTGAAAGCAAAGGCAGAAACATATTAATTTTTCAGGGATTTAGAACATTTAGCTATGCAAAAGATTCTTCAAGATTTTTCGATTCCAGCAGTATTTGCGGGCTTTATTACTTTTTTAATAGGTATTAGTGTTTCGGCCATTTTAGTCATTCAGGCTGCACAAGCTTTAGGTGCTTCACCCGAACAAATTACTTCTTGGTTTTGGGCTTTAGGTCTAGGAATTGGCCTATCCGGACTTATCCTTTCTTGGAAATTTAAATATCCTGTAGCAACAGCATGGTCAACCGCAGGCCTTGCTTTAATTATGGCAACCGGCAGTGGCTATAGCTTAAATGAAGCGATTGGTGCTTTTTTAATTGGTGGTTTACTGACTGCTATATTAGGCTTTTCCGGCGTATTTCAAAAAGCGCTTTCATATATTCCGCAAAGCTTAACCAGTGCCATGCTGGCAGGTGTTTTACTCAAATTTGGTATTTCCTTATTCGCCAGTTTGCAAAATGATTGGGAATTCGTTTTATCTTTACTTATCATTTATGTAATTACAAAAAAATTATGGCCGCGTTATAGCATTGTATTTACGGCCCTTGCTGGTATTGCTCTATGTCCTGTTTTTTTAGAGTTTCATATACCTACACTTCAGTGGTCTTTGGCTAAACCCGTTTGGATTAGTCCAGAATTTAGCTGGTCAGCACTTTTAGGATTAGCTCTGCCTCTTTTTGTGATTAGCATGGCTTCGCAATATTTACCCGGAATTGCCATGATCAAAAGTTATGGCTACAAACCAAACGTCAATCAGTTAATTGGCTGGACAGGTTTAACTCAAGTTGTGCTTGCACCTTTTGGCTGTTATAGCGTCAATATTGCTGCGATTAGTGCTGCTGTAAGCTTAGATGATCAAGTCCACCCAGATCCAAGTAAACGCTATATCGCGGGCATGAGCTGTGGCTTTTTCTACATTTTAATGGGTTTGTTTGCGGCAACCCTAACAAGTTTACTGATGTCTTTTCCACATATCTTTATTGTAGCTTTAGCTGGTATTGCATTATTTGGTACGATCAGCCACAACATTGCACTTGCCTTTGGACCAGTTGAAGACCGCGAAGCTGCATTATTTACCTTTTTATGCAGTGCTTCAGGCATTCAATTTTTCGGTATTGGCTCAGCCTTTTGGGGACTCATTGTCGGTCTTATTGTATTTGTAGTACTTAAATTTAAAGTCAAAAAAAGTTAATAAAAAAAGCGTTCATAGCCCCTTTTCCAATGCTATGAACGCTTTTTAGTCTTATTTTTACAGCTCTCTTACTACCACTGATTTTGCCATTTTGTCATGCCAACCTTGTTTTTTAGCATCAAATGCGACCCAAAAAAGACCAATACCAAATACTAAAATTGACGGAATATAGCCAACATATCGAATAATACTCTGCGTGACTGTTAGCTTATTGCCGGTTTTTTCATCTAGAACTTTTAATCGCATCAATCGTTTACCCGGAGTACCTGCAAAATACAGCCAACATAAAACTGAATACAATAAAGGAAATGCATAGTTCACGATCAAATCGAACCAATAATTTTGTGGCTTAGTACTTAAACCTGTGGCAAAGACTAAGTCATAATCCCCCTGATAAAAAATCCATGCCGCAGGAATAACGGCCAAAAAAAGAATAAGAGTATCAATGATCATTGCACCAAATCTTAACCAGAACCCTGCATACTCATACTTATAAGTCATGCTCACCTCGCTTTGTTCTTGTTTAATAGCTAAAAACGCTTTTACAATTATACTTTTATCCTAAATGAAACTTTTTTATTTTTAAACACTTAAATAAATTTAAAATATTCTACTTTTATATTTTATTGTAATAATTTTGATCAAAAAAACGTTATTCCATCAATATTCATCATAAAAACTAATATTTTTAGAACTGAATTTTCCGTTTCAGTTCTATTCAAACAGTTTATAGTAAATTAAAATATGAACTCATATTACATTTATTTCCAAAATAAAATATCTAATTTAAACTCTTTTTTTAATAATAATGCTGCAAATAATAGAGCTAATCCAATAACAATTAAAAAAACACTTAAACTGACCAATCCATAAACAATAGCTACACTGCCTAATATAACTAAAACATAAAATATAATTACACTGAATGTCGGCATTTCAATTTATTCCACTACTTAAAATAAAAGCAATTTATTCTATCGAGTTTATAAACGATTGCTGTTTTCAAATGTTGACTACACTATTAATTTGTATCATCATACAATATTAATGTTATTAAACTTATTTAGTGTTACTTTGCTTTAATAACAAGTGATGTAGTTCACATATTTTTATTTAATTTCAAAGTAATGTTTTTCAGTGACAAGTTTAATTTTTAGATTTTTATATAAGCGTTCTTTTGAGTCCTCAAGTGAAGGGACAACTTTTTCTGCAAATTTATCTTCGGTCATCAGTCTGGCATAGGTTTTATAACCAATAACTAACTTTTCGGGTTCTTTACCTGTTTGGCTAAACTCTTCAATGAGTTTATTGACTTTCTTTGCTGTTAAATCAGCCATCTTCCTCACTCTCCCCTTAATTTATTATTTTGTTATACGTTTTCTATATGACAGAAATATGAACGGTAATTTTTTGTAATTTTCATGTAAAAATTATCGGTTATTTATCAATAATGCTTAACTACCATCAAAATCGACATAAAAATAAACATAAGTATTTGATATAAAATAATTTTATTTAATTTCTCTCTCCTGTAGCCGAATAGATGTTTACCGAGAATGAAATATGTTAATCTTTAATTAATAAATGCTTCATACATATAACAACTGTAAATAAGAGGAATAACATTATGAATTACCAACATATTATTGTACCAGTCGATGGTTCGGAAATTTCTTTAGCGGCAGCAAGACAAGCAGCTCATATTGCCAAGGCATTTGGGAGCAAATTGACCGCTATTAGCTTAGTTGCGGTAGATCCTTTTAGCGGTGTAGATTTTTATTACATCTCACCTGTTGTAAAAGATTATTTTGTTGAAGCACGAGCAAATGCAGAAAAAACACTCGCAACTGTAAAAGCTTTATGTGCCGAAGAAGGTGTTGATGCCGAGACTCAAATCATCCAAGGTGAAATTTCTTCAGATGGCATTTTAAAAGCTGTCGAAGGCTTAGGTTCTGATTTGATTGTGATTGGTTCTCATGGTCGTAAAGGCTTCCAAAAACTTATTTTGGGTAGTTTTGCTCAAGATGTTTTAAACAGCACTAAAATTCAGGTATTGGTTGTAAAAGAATAAACCGTTTTAAATATAAAAAACCCAATCCAAGGATTGGGTTTTTTAATAAAATAGATTGCATCAATTTTACACTCATCAAAAACCCAGCTAGAATAGTTTCTTATTCTTCCAATTTCGCGAGTCACGCCAATGAAGTAAGTCTTGTTTTCTCATCAATTTTTCTTTTTTTTGATGTGCAAAATAGACTATTTTTTGTGATTTAACGTCTCTGCTTAAAACTACTTTTCCTATTTTGTACATCCTGTATTTATGAGGTTTTTTATGACTCAGCAGGCATGTGTAATAGCACAACTCACTTTAGAATTTTCATCTAAAGTCATGTTCCAACAACTAAATTTTAGCCTTGAATCGAATCAAGTCTCTGCTTTAATTGGCCGTAATGGTCAAGGCAAATCTTTGCTTATGCAAATGTTAAATCAGACGCTTAAATCAGATTCAATTCTTACATCTGGGGAAATATTTTGGCATGTAAAGCATGCATATTTACCTCAGTTACATCGTTTGACAGCACTGACTATTGCTGACGCATTAGATATCTTAGATCTTTATCTCGCTTTTAAAAGAGTTGAACAAGGTGTTGCCAACTTCGATGATTATGATTTGTTAGAAGGCAAATGGGACCTCCCCACCTTATGGAATAATTTATTGGAGTCCGCGGGTTTACCCACAGATCTAGACTTTCCAGTGAAAAACCTAAGCGAAGGTCAAAAAACTAAATTGGCATTGAGCTGCTTATTTTTAAAATCAGATCATTATTTACTACTTGATGAACCTAGTAATCATCTAGATCAGGAATCTAGAAAATGGTTAATTGATCATTTGAGGAAACACCCAACAGGTGCGCTTATCATTAGTCATGATCGTAGTTTATTGAATGAAGTAGACCATATTTATCATTTGAATGAACATGGTTTACATCACACAACGGGAAACTATGAAAAATTTTATGACCAATATCAAACTCATGTTGCAGCTTTAGAGCAATCTGTTCAACAAAGCCAACGCGACGTTAAACACATGAAGCAAAAGCAGCATGAAGTATTAATGAAAGCTCAAAAACGTGAACGTGCTGGAAATAAATTACGCGAATCAAATTCTCAAGCCAAAATTCTGCTTGATTTTAAAAAGGAACAAGCAGGCCAAAGTATTGCTGCCATACAGTCTCAACACCAACGACAGATTTCGAACAGTCAGAATGATTTAACAGACAAAAAAATGCGTCTTGAAACCGTCAAGTCACAACAGTTTGTCTTCCCTACTTTTCACAAGAAATCTGGAGAAATTCTTCGAATTAAAGGGCTTAAACTGAAATATGGAACGCAAAGATCCATAGATTTAGCGGTACAGGCAGCCGAAAAAATTCACATAACTGGCCAAAATGGTATTGGTAAATCCACACTACTCAAAGCAATTCATGCTCAAAACAAACAGTCATGTGACAGCATTCACTTATTTGTAGAGTGCTTTTATCTGGACCAAAACTTTAGCTTTTTATGTGATGAAATGACGGTGATTGAAAATCTAACCCACATGAATAGTGAGCTTTCAGAACTAGAATGGCGAAATCTATTAGGTCAACTTCGAATTCGAGGTGATAAAGGTACACAACTTTTGTCTCAGCTCAGTGGTGGTGAAAAACTCAAAGTAGCCTTATTGGCGCTTAGCCAGAAACATCCTACCCCTGAACTGCTGTTATTAGATGAACCAGAAAATCATTTAGATATTGAATCTAGAGAACTATTAGCTACCGCTATTCAAAGCTATGAAGGCGCTGTATTGCTCATTTCACATGATCAAACTTTTGTTGAAAGTTGTGCTATTCATGAGTCCTTTGCTTTAGCCGATTAATCATTATTGATGTCTTTTTCTTCAAATTTACTAGTTCTCTTTTGAGAGCTAGTAAATTCTATCCATCATTATTTTTTTACTTTATTTAATATTTCGATGTCTAAATTATATTTCACAGTTTTATTTTTACGAGCACTATTACGCATTTGATAAACCTGAACAATATAATCACCCTCAACTGGTAAAGTAAGTTCTCCTTTAGATCCTACAGTTGAACCAATTAATAATGCATTATCTTTACCTGGCTTTTTACCTGGTGCAAAAATATTAACATAGGCTAAATTACCAAGACTATTAATATTAAATTTTAATATTTGTCCATTCTTTGCATAAAATCTATATCTCACATCATCATAACCCTGAAATTTTCCAGTTAATGTAGTATGAGTGGAACCCTGTAAAAAATTAACTTTTTGCTCAACATTTTTAGCTAAAACTGTGAATGATGCAGTTGAAATTAGTGTAGATAATAATAAAGTTTTAATGATTTTTTTCAATTTCCTATCCTCAAAATTTATTTAAGATTATTATATTAAAATAAATTTTATAAAATTTTACTTTATGTATGATTTTGATAAGTAGTAATGGTTTTTTATAACCAGTAACAAATAAAGTATCTCAAAGATTTAAATATTATCTAACTTTGAGATACCCTTTTTAAAAAATATTAGAATCGATAACCTACCCCTAAATAGGTAATCAGTGGGTCAATATCAACTTTTGTTGTGGCATGTATTAAGCGAGTTCCCGTATTCTGATTGACAACATCAATTTGGGCATTATTGCTTAACTTTGCATAAGACACAGAAGCGACCGTATACCATGAATCATTAAAATCATAAGTAAAACCAGCGGTAAAAATAGGCGCTATCGCATCATCTGCATCAACATTAACGACCATTTTTCCGCTTGATTCTTTTCGGTCTAAAGCTGCTCCAGCTTTGCCATCCAACACGTTTTGGATCATATGGCCTGCGGACACTAAATCAGAACGAATTCCACCATTGAGTTTAATATCATTAAAATGGGCATACATTAAACCTGCCCCAATATAGGGTCTAAACTTATTTACCCCACTTTTACCAAACTGATATTGTGCTTCTATGGTTGGCGTCCATGCGCGAATAGATGCAGCTTTAGATTTATTGCCTAAGTTAGTAATCGGGATTGCTTGACCTAAGGTAATTCCATTTGGAAAAAGATACTTCACCAAATCATTAGGAGACATTGCGACTCCACTTAACGGCGCTAAGATTTCGCCTTTCCCTTTAATATCAACTTTAGGTGGAATTCCGCCAATAAATTGTAAAGACACATGATCATTTAGATAATAATTGAAGGTTAATCCCAGCGTATCTGCATCATCGACCTCAAGGCCTGCATCATTTTGTTGCCAGTTTTCTATTCCTTGAACCGTCGCAATACCGGAAACTTCAGATTTAATATTTCCGTTCTCATCAAGCATAATCTCTCGCATATACTCATCTTTTAACGCTAGCTCTAGAAACTCCTTTTGATTAAAAACTTCTCCTCCTAAGTCTACTTCAGTGGCATTAGGATCAACCGAATTTAAAAAGCTTGTTGTTGAAATAGTACCGACTTTAGTAGCAGTTCCATTTTTAACAGCGGTATTAATATTAAATGGATTAGCTTTACCCTGTGGCATTACATGTAGCCAACCAGCAGAGACAGAGAATCTTTTAAATTCCTGAGCATAACTAATGCTTGTGATTACAGATAATGAACTTAATATTGCTATTTTTATTACTATTTTTTTCATTTTTATTCCATCCTAGAAATATATTGCTGATTTTGCAATATAGATATGGAATATAGCTAAGTTGCCGTTTTTATCAATCAGTATAATTTTTAAACAAAATTAATTTAGATAAATCTATCAATTTATCTCATTAATTACATGAAATAGTTATCTAATTTTTCTGACGAACGGCAAAAATAAAACTAACAATAATTTAACGATTGGTAAAATAATTTAAAGGTAAAATAGTCTAATTTTAATATTCGCCAGCTTTGATCGCTGAATGACATTTGATGTGAGATTTTTGACACATATTTCGAGATTATTACAATCTATATCAATTAAGTTTACGCAATAAAAAATACGACTGAATGTCGGATGTTTGTCTTTTCCTATCAATAGCACATATGCTTTGTTGTTGAGAAATGAATAGACTTAATTACTTTTCACGAATAGCAACACCTTCAACTATTTTAGAAACAATAGTTGATATAATTGAATCTTCAGTATTCTTTTTATGAATAATAATAATTTCACGATAAAGATCTGGTTGTTTTAGATCAATAATATTAATATTTTTTTCTTTCAATTTACTCATTCCAATATCTGGAATTAAAGCTACACCTAATTTTTTTTCTACCATTCTAATAATTGCTTCAATTTCATCAACTTCAATAATGTCATTTGTTTTAATTTGATTCCTATTTAAGTAGTTTGCAACAACTTTCCCACCAAATGAGGAGTAGTCATAACGTATAAATGGATTATTTTTCAAAATTTCAACAGGGTGTTTTTCGTGAATATCAATTGGGGTAATAAGAAGAATAGGCTCTTTTTTTAAGGTGTAATAACAATAGTCATCGGAAATTTCAAAATTAGGTTTAATGATAATTGCTAGATCTATCTCATTTTTCCCAAGCTGATGGAACAAATTGAATGACACTCCAGGTATAAGCTTAATTTTTGCTTTAGGAAAATATTTGAATAGTTCTTCAAGTATTTCTGGCAAAATATTGGATTGGATCGAAGCAATTGCCCCTATTCTAATCTCACCCGTAAAATCTGCCATACATTCGGGTTGTTTCATTTTATCAACGAGTTCAAAAAGTTGTTCAGCTAATGCAAGTACGCGTAAACCCTCACTATTAAATTGAACAGTTTTTCCATTTCTTTCAAAGAGCTTAATCCCCAAATAAGATTCTAAAGATTTGATTTGTGCGCTGACAGCTGCTTGAGTAAGCCCCACATTGTTACCTGTAGCACTAAATGAACCATATTTTTTAATTGCTATCAGGGTTTTGAGCTCATGAAACATACTATCTGCATTCCATTAAATGATAAAACCAATCCTTGTAGAAATTATACACTTCTTAAATTTATATAGATAAGTATCTCTTAGTGCGATACTTATCTTTGGTTTTAATTTTCAGTTACAGTATTAAAAGACTCTAACCGTTTCGTTTTCCACTTTGCTACAACAAGTGGTGCAATAGCATTTCCAAGAACATTTAATGTTGTAGTACCACTTTCAATAATTCTAAAAATACCAGCAATTAACGCAACACCCTCTAGCGGTAAACCAGCTGTAGCTAAAGTTGCAGATAAAATTAGAATTGCAAAACCTGGAACTCCCGCTGCCCCTTTAGATGTTAAGACCATAGTCACAACCAATAATGCTTGTTGAGAGATAGTCAAATCTATTCCATATAATTGAGCGACAAAAATTGTAGCCACACCTAGGAAAATTGATGCTCCATCTAAATTAAATGCATATCCCATAGGTACTACAAAACTTACAATACGGCGTGGAACACCATACTTTTCGAGTTTCTGCATTAATTGCGGCATGACAGCAGCAGACGCACCAGTTGAGAAAGCTAGAATGAGTTCATCTTTAAAATATTTAATAAGGTGAAATAAGTTTTCTCTTATATACAAACACACAGTACCTAGAACAAAAATAGCAAATAACGCTAAAGCTAGATAAACGACTCCAATTAATTTCAGTAATGGCAATAAAGAACTGAAGCCAAAAGTCGCAACTGTCGCTCCGATCATACCAAACACACCAATCGGTGCATAAGCCATGACTAAACTTACAAGCTTAAACAATGCATCAGATATTCCCTGTAAAACTGTTATTACAGGTTTACTTTTTTCTTCAGGAATTTTGTTTAATGCTAAACCAAAAAGAATCGCAAAAAATAGAATTGATAGTAGTTTGCCTTCATATAGGGCTACCACAATATTTTCCGGCACGATATTTTTTATAATCTGTAGAGCGCCTTTGTTCGTGTCAGTATGTAGTACTACAGCTGAGTGTGCCATCCCAGATATATCTGTTCCAACCCCAGGTTGAAAAAAATTGGCTAATAATAAACCCCAAACAATCGCAAGGCTTGTTATTGTAAAGAAATAAAGGAGAGAACCTGCACCCATTTTTCCAAAAGACTTATTATCACCTCCTCCTGCGATGCCTAAGATCATGCAACACAATACAATAGGTACAACGACCATTTTCATCATATTAATAAAAATATCGCCTAACGGTTTTAATATTTCAGTGCTTACCCAAACTTGATGAGTTGGATTTACATTAAAATACCATCCGACTAAAATACCTAAAAGAAGACCAATTAATATTTGCCATACCAAAGAAATACTTTTCATAAATCATCCTTGTTTCTTCATGTCCTCAAAAAAGGGATACAAATAATATTCGTATCCCTTATTACTTTATTTCGCAAAAAGCTGAGTCATATCTTTAAATGCTTTAAATTCAAGGGCATTACCACACGGATCAAATAAAAACATAGTTCCTTGTTCGCCAACTTTACCTTTGAAACGTACATAGGGTTCAATCACAAACTTTGTACCTAAAGACTTTAATCTTTCAGCTAAAGTTTCCCAATCTTCCCAACTTAGAATGATTCCGAAATGCGGAGCAGGCACATCATGACCATCCACAGAATTAGAAACTACTTTTTCTTGATAATCCATTTTAGGATGTTCATGAATAACTAACTGATGTCCAAAGAAATTAAAATCAACCCAGTGATCACTAGATCTTCCTTCTTCTAAGCCAAAGACTTCACCATAAAAATTTCTTGCAGCGGGCAAATCATAAACAGGGATAGCTAAATGGAATGGTGCTAAACTCATAGGAACCTCTATTAAATTGACTTTTGACTTAAATAAAAATTTAAAATAGAAAGGTTTTTCGAGTTAAAATCTAAAATTTAGATTCTTTCTTTACTCGTATAATCCTTTATACCTAATAGGAATTCAAGATAATAAGAATCTGTTTGACCTTATTTTCTTATATCCTTTAAACAAATTCATGCTATATAAAAAAAAGTATGCATAGAAACAAAAATATTTTTTTAAATTAACAAATTATTCCTATACACAACTCAAACCATTGAAATAAAACAAATTTAATTAAATAAAAATGATTATCAAAATCATGTATGCATATAATATTTTTTTATCTATCTAATAAAAAAATATTGTTTATTATATTTTTACTTTAAAACTATAATTTAACATTTAATAAACTGCTATGACCTTATATACTTGGCTCTTATTTCTATCTACTATTTCTGCACTATCAGCAATACCAGGCCCCAATATGGTATTCGTATTAAACACAAGACTAAGCCAAAATTTAAAAGAAACATTAATTTCAGCTTCAGGGTGTTTACTTGGAGTATTAATGTCAATTACAGTATGTTGTATTACTCTTTTATTTTTAAGTAATTTACAAACCATCTTTATTAAATTAGTTAATTTATTTGGAATTATTTACTTATTTATAATGGGCATAAAACACTTAAAATATAAATCAAAACAAATAAACCATGACAACTCATCCGAATATAAAACACGTGAAAATTTCTTTATTAATGGTTTTTTTATAGCTATTAGCAATCCTAAAACATTACTTTTTATTATTTCATTTTTCCCTCAATTTATTAACCCTAATTCATCTATCCTCTCTCAGTATTCAATACTGATTTTTACTTTTGTTGTTTGCGAATTTTCTTGGATGCTAATCTATATTTGGGGTGGTGAAAAGATTAAAGTATTAATAAAAAAACCAAAATTCTTTTATTTATTTAACAAAATTATTGGTACTTTTTTTATTTTATTTTCAATATCACTAATATCTCTATCGTTAACATGATTAAAATATTTACTGTATTGGTTCTTTGAAAATGCCAATACAGTAAAATTAAAGCTAGACTAAGGTCCTTTATTCACTTTAAGTCCTTGGCCTATAACATAAAATTGTCCACCAGCAATATAATGTAAAGTTTTCAGTTCTATCGGTACGTCATCAAATTGCCAGTGACCATCTTTAAAGACACGGTCATCAGCCCAAGCACTAACCACCTCTCCAATGAAAAGATCATGAGCTTCTTGATTGTGTGGCTCTGGAATTAGTTTACAGAGTAGCCAAGCTACACAACCTTCGACTAAAGGAGTTTGAGAACCATCTTGGTAAAATAGCTTTACACCAAATTCATTCAATTTATTTGGGTGGTCTTTTAGACTTTCACTTCCAACATCTACAACCATTTGAGCCTGTCGTGCAACAGGAACTTGTAATGCAAACCATCCACTTTGTTCAACTAAAAAACGTGTAAATGCCATTTTATCTAAAACCACAGTGACTTTTGCTGGAGAAAACTCCAACGCACAAGCCCATGAAGCAGCCATCACATTTTCAGTAGATTGATGTTTTGCAGAGACCAACACAGTTGGTCCATGATTCAATAAACGATAGGCTTTTTCTAAAGGTACAGATTGAATTGCCATATTATGCTCAATATTTAAATATCAACTGTTTTCCACTCAGAGTCATCTTTAAGTGGAGGTAAATAGGATAGACGGCTCATATTTTGTTGCCACAGATTATTAGGAATACGATAACGATCAGCTTTATGAGGATCTATTGCTAAAACAATTTCGCTCTCGCGCCCATTCGCAATTAATGTTGCAAGATCGGGATTCATCATCACTGCTTTTCCAACCGCAATAAATTCAGCCCATTTAGTTTCGTATGCATCTAAAATCTGATCTGCACTAAATAAACTTCCGATACCAATTAATGGAAGCTTGCCTGCAATTCTCTCATGTAAAAGTTGCATACGAGTTAAGTTTGTATCTGCTCCCCTACGTGCTTTTTTATAAAAATCCCAAAGAGATACATGCAAATACTGAATCGGTTTATCTACTAATGCATCAATTAGGGCAAATGTATCTGCCATTGTTAAGCCTTGCTCTCCTGGTTCTTCTGGTGAAAACCGATAACCAATTATGAAATCATTTAACCCATGTTTCATTTTGACAGCATGTATAGCATCTACAATCGACAATGAAAAACGCATACGTTTTTCAATACTGCCACCCCACTCATCCGTGCGATGGTTTGATTGTGCTGAGTTAAATTGCTGAATTAAAAAACCATTAGCACCATGAATCTCAACACCATCGAAACCCGCTTGAATAGCTAAATCAGCAGCATTTGCAAATGCTTGGATTAAATTATTGATTTCAGAATGTGTGAGTTCACGTGATCCAGATTGAAGATCTTCAGATGGTGCAACCATTTCTGCACCATTCAACAATTCATTCATGATGAGCTTACCTCCATGATGAATTTGTAAAATTGCTTTTGCACCTTGAGATTTAATCAAATTAGCAACTGCTTTCAAGCTAGGTAAGTCTTTATCACTAATAGCCTCAGGCTGACCTACAAATGCTTTACCCTCAGGTGAAACTAAAGTCGCGGCACTAATGAATAAGCCAAAGTTTTCTGCACGTCCTTGAATAAAAGCACGCTCTTCTTGGCTCAAACTACCGTCATCATTAGAAGCAAAATGTGTCATTGGAGCAACGACTAATCTATTTTTAATCGTTACCCCATTATTTAAAGTATAGGGTTGGAATAAGGGAGAGTATTTAGGATTCATCATTTTCATCTTCAATTTAAAAAATCTTTGAACTTAATCTTTGCTTTAAAAGCATTAAACAGAAACGTAAAACTTTACGAGGAGACTTGATTGAGCGCATCTGTAATTGGAATGTCACCATCAGCCATCGTAATTACCTGACCGATCGTATTGGGAGCACTTAAAATACTTGCAAGTGTTTCTACGACATTATCAATACTGTTACTAAGAGGCTCTGAGACATTAATCTTGATTCGGCCACTACCTAAATTTTCTTGCAATGCACCTGGTTGTAGGATAGTAAAATCCAAAGTACTTTGATGAACTAACCAATGATCTGCGAAAAATTTTGCAATGTTATAATCAGTGATATTCTGTAAGAATGACTCACCCCAGCGTTCAGGTTGTAGTGCAAAAACTGAGCTCAACATTATAAATCGACGAATACCCACAGCTTTCGCGGCTTGCATCACTTTCACTGCACCAAAAGCATCAACTTGAAGAAGATTTTTTCCTCTAGAGCCTGCAGTGAAGTAAATTACATCTATATTTACAGATTCAAAACGTTGAATGATTTTTTGCAAATCAGCTAGTAAATCCAATTCAAAAAAGTGGATAGAAGGATTCGTAAAACTCAATGAATCTTTGCGAGCTCCCGCAAAAACTGAATGCCCCATTTCTGCCAATGTATTTACCAAATGAGAACCCACTCTTCCATTTGCACCAACAACAAGAATATTCATAATTACACCTTCATAACAATTACGATTAAATGAAGTAATTAGCGTCAAATCCTAAACAATAAGCATCGCTTTTCCATCCCACATCTTGTACAAGTAGGAAAAGCGAAAGAAAGATTTTGCTAGAGAATTTAGCCTACTAATTCAGGATTTAGTGGTTTGGATACGTGTAGAAAATCTTGTTAACTACAGTCCACTTACCTTCGACCTTCAGCAGATGAAAAAAGTCGGTGAAAGAGATGCCTGACATATCATTGGCGTCGATGCGAGCGCTGGCCGCCGTACCAACTATCTCTATGCGGGCTATAGCGGCCTGTGCATCAGGAGATGGATGGAAATTTTTGTCGATACCTTCGAACAGAATTGGAATCGCACCGCCAGCCAGCTTATCATCAGCACCCACGCTGTACATCGTCGCATATTGGTTGAACGCGGGCTTCATGATGCTGCTCTTGGCCTGCTTGCAACCCTCAATATACTTATTCAGCACCTCGGTGATGGCTTGGTATTCTTGCACGTACGTAGGTTTACTCACGGTTTTACCACTGTTAACTTGTTGGCCGCGTGGCAGATCTTCTGCTTGAGCAGTCGTACCCAAGCCAATAATGATTGCCGCGAAAAATAAAGTCTTGATAAAATTTATTTTCATTTAGTTGCTCTTAATAAGAGTTAGAATTACTCATTGATGTGTAGCTGCAGAAACACAGCAAACATTGTGAGAAACCTCGCTGATGTAGCTAGGCAATCCAGTGAACGACGTGTTTTCAGTCATGAATTACCACAGCTCAGCCATGAGCTGTAGGTTCCCTGCCTTTAAGATTACTTACTCAGATTAGCCTTGAGCTCTTGTGACGCTTGTGCCATCGCACTGCGGGATGCTGGCAGATGGCTGAATACATTCAACAGTCCAAAATCGTGAATCATGCCGTTGTAACGTACTGTATTCACTTGCACTCCTGCAGCGTCGAGTTTGCGGCCATAAGCTTCAGCTTCATCGCGCAGGATATCGAATTCAGCGGTCAGGATCAGCGTCGGCGGCAAGCCCTTGAGTTGTTCAGTCGTAGCCTGCAACGGTGAAGCGTAGATCTGCTTGCGTGCCTTGGCATCGCTCGTGTAATTGTCCCAGAACCATACCATCAAGTCCTTCGTCAGGAAGTAGCCGTTGGCAAACTGCTTGTACGACGGCGTGTCGAAATTTGCATCCGTCACCGGACTCAGCAATACTTGCGAACGCAGTGCAGGCGTGCCCTTCTCATTCGCCATCAAGGTAACCACAGCGGCTATGTTGCCGCCCGCACTATTACCAGCTACGGCAAGGCGCTTGCCATCGATGTTGATCTCTTTACCATGTTCGGCCACCCATTTGGTCGCGGCATAAGCTTGCTCGATGGCAACACCAAATCCCGCCTCAGGTGACAGGGAGTAATTGACGAAGACCGCCACTGCACCCGAACCAACCACAAGGTCACGCACCAACCGTTCGTGGGTTGGAAAATCGCCCAGTACCCAGCCGCCACCATGGAAGTACATGAACGCAGGTAGGGTCTTCTGTTTGCTGCCTACTGGACGCACGATGGTTAGCTTCAAGTCGCTGCCATTGACGTGGATCGTCTTCTCACTGACTTCAGCCGCAGGCAAGGCCACTTTGGGGCCAGCTTGAGCGCCCACCAACACTGCACGGGCCTCGGCTGGCGTCATGGTCTCAAGCGGCTTGCCGCCTTCAAGTGATTGCAAGAATTTTGCCGTGTTGTGTTCAACGCCGGGCAGACTGGTTGCAAAAGTATTACTACCCGACAGGGTCGCAACCGAAAGGGCCAAAGCAGAGGTGAGAGTTTTCATGATATTTCCTTTGTAGTGAGTGCACGCGTCAAGGCTGCTCCCAAGATGTTTTTGTCCGAAGTGCGGTAGCCGAAGTAGGAAGGCAGCATTTTTCAGACAAGTAAGCTGGTCGTCCGGCTGCAAAGAAAGGCGCAAGACATCGTGGGAAAAGCCTAATCAGCCACGTGTGTTCAAGGCGCTACGTGAGTGTGATAGATCTTACTGACCACAGTCCACTTGCCATCGACTTTCAGCAGATTGAAAAAATCTGTAAAGCAAAAGCCCGAGACGTCGTTGGTGTCGATGCGCGCGCTAGCAGCCGTGCCTACGATGTCGACTCTGACAATCACTCCTTGAGCTTCAGCAGATGGATGGAATGCGCTGTCGATGCCATCGAACAATTTTTGAATCGGGCCGCCAGTCAGCTTGCCGCCATCAACACCGAAGATCGTAGCTTGCTCATTGAAAGCAGGCTTCATGATGCTGCTCTTAGCCTGTTTGCAACCTTCGTTGTACTTGTTCAGTACCTCAACGATGGCTTGATAATCTTGTACGTACGTAGGTTTGTTCATGCTTTACTCCTGATTATTAATTCGAGTCGTTATAAAAAGCTGGTCGCTTTGTCCAGCATAGATTAGTTGCCCTTTAGCTTATCCAGCTAATGTAGGCCAATCGGTGTAACCCTTTGCGCCGTTGCCGTAATAGGTTTCACGTGGTGCAATAGCGAGTTCAGCTCCCTCTTTCAAACGACGTACTAAATCTGGATTTGCAATAAATGGACGACCAAAAGCCACAGCATCGACCTTGCCTTCAGTGCGACGGGTCATGGCCAGTTCTAGGTCGTAATTGTTATTGCCTATGTATGGTCCTTTGAAAAGCGCGCGTAAAGCATCGAGATCTACGTTCTCAGGGACGACGCGTGAAGTAGCTGTCGCTCCCTCGACAAAATGCATGTATGCGAGTTGAAAGCGATTCAGTTGCTCAATCAAGTAACCATATGTCTGCATGACTTGACTATCTAATGGCGTGTTACCTGCATCTGGTGTCACTGGAGAAAGGCGAATACCTACGCGATCATGGCCCCAGACTTCGACCACGGCTGCAGTTACTTCCAACGTGAGTCGGCAGCGATTTTCGATGGAACCGCCATATTCGTCACTACGATGATTGGTCGAATCGCGGAGGAACTGATCCAGCAAGTAGCTATTAGCAGAATGTACTTCAACACCGTCAAAGCCAGCACGTTTTGCGCATGAGGCGGCGTGTCGATATTGTTCGATGATGCCAGGAATTTCGGATGTCTCGAGTGCTCGTGGCATAGAGACATCCATCATTCCATTTTCAGTATAGGTTTGGCCTTCTGCTCGAATCGCCGAAGGTGCTACTGGTGCTGCGCCATCTGGCTGCAGATCCACATGAGAGAAGCGACCCACGTGCCACAATTGGCAAACAATAAGGCCACCAACTGCATGTACTGCATCTGTGACTAATTTCCAGCCTGCTACTTGCTCTTCAGTCCAGATACCCGGCGTCAATGCATATCCCCGCGCCTGAGCGGAAATATTAGTCGCTTCACTAATAATCAGACCAGCACTGGCACGTTGCGCATAGTAGCGAGCATGCAATTCATTTGGTACACCATCTAGTCCCATACGACTACGAGTTAACGGGGCCATGACGATTCGGTTAGCAAGGGATAACGCACCTATTTTGAGTGGTGAAAAAAGATCCGTCGATGAGCGATTAAGCTTCATTGTGACTCCTATTGATAACTGATTTGCGTGATGTAATTAATTGATGTAAGCATTATGAAGATAGGAGATAATGACGTAAATAATCATAAGTGAAGATACAGTATGAACAAAAAAGTCATAATGCAGAGTCCAACTCGTGCTGAAGGTGTAGAAGATTTACTCTCTTCACCACCAGTGCATCTTCCAGGTCTTTTAACCTTCGAGGCTGCAGCCAGACATTTGAACTTCGCTCGCGCTGCTGCAGAAATCGGCGTCACGCCAACTGCGGTATCACGCACTATCAAAAGTGTGGAAACGCAACTGAATGTTCGGCTATTCAACCGCACTACACGCAGTGTAAGTTTGACCGAGGCTGGTACGTCATTGAACGCAGCATTAGCACCAGCGCTTGCTCTGATTAGAGACTCCTTGTCACAAGTCTTGCTGGCGACCGATCAGCCATCTGGTACAGTTCGCCTCAATTCTTCGTATGTCGCATACCGTATCTTTATTGAACCGCATCTGGCTTCTTTCTTTGAAAAATTCCCGCTGATTAATATCGAGGTCTCACTGGATAATCAACTGAGTGATATCGTCAACGCTGGTTTCGATATTGGCATACGCATGGGTAAGAGGGTGCAAAACGACATGGTCGCTGTGCAGTTGGGAACAAGACAAAAAAGAATTGTAGTGGCTGCCCCTGATTACTTCCGCAAGCGAAGTGAGCCCAAGACTCTTGAGGACCTGTTAAAACACAACTGCATTCGACAGCGCTATTCCGTAGGTGGCAGATTCTTTGAATGGAAATTCGAAGATCAAGGTCAAATGGTACAAATCGATGTTCAAGGGCGCTTTATTTTTGACGAAATGAGATCTACTCTTGATGCAGCAATACAAGGCCAAGGTATCGGTTTCGTCTTCGAAGATTTTGCTAAGCAAGAGTTAGCAAGCGGCATACTGCAGCAGATACTGAAGCAGCACAGTGGATTAGATGACGCTTTTCATCTCTACTATCCGCATCGCAAACACATGCCAGGAAAACTACGTGCGTTTGTTGATTTCATACGTGATGCTAATAAAGCTGAAACGTCTTGATTTAATAGCCCTAAGCATATATCGAAAGGCATTTAACGCAACGCAATAATAAAAAGTTATCGTCTTTCAAAAGAAAACTCCTAAAACAGGAGTTTTCTTTTTTGTTTGCTTTGAACAATATTGATATAAATAATCTAGTTTTATTTAACACGTTCGATCTTAAAAACTTCAATGTCGGTAGGCTTAACTCGATGTGTATCTACCTCTCCTACTACACGCACTTTATCGCCAGCTTTCAGTTGTAGAGGCTTCCACAAGTCATCATCAACATCAATTACAATCGAACCCGTAGCATCTTTAAACTCAAAATGATCACCAGCAATATGCTTTACGATCGTACCCGTCAAAGTTACTCCAGATTCATCAGCCAAAGTTTTTGCTTTAGAAACTGTGACTACATTTTTTGTCGCTTCTTTTATTAATGTAGCATCGGGTTTAGCCAATACCGCATTACTACCCAATAAAGTAAATCCAGTGAGTGCTATTAAGAATATTTTTTTCATTACGATGACCTACTTTTAATGTTCTTAGTTATATAAACAAATTCTTTTAAAGTTATAGATTTAGCTTTTGTGGTTTTTTGTATCTTATAAGAGAGTTTCTTTAATCATGTCATCTAGAAACACCAAAAAATTTCTTTAAGTTCTCTTTTCCAACAGCCATTTTATAGCCTTTAGTTTTGTCATAAATTTACTTAAGAAAGTGTGTTTCTTAAGTAAATTAAACTCAGCATTAAAATATCACTTAATTGTTAAGCAACAAGTTGTCCTAAATTCAATAAAAGATTTATGGCTTCTGTCTCATCCTCTGTTTGCCCAACAATCATTCTGTCATATGAAATTCCACCAATCTCAATATAAATTTTTGGATGAGGAAGCTGAGGGATATAAACTTTGAGCGGTTGATAAAGAGCAAGAAGATAACCAAATGAATCATAAGGATAATGATCATTTTTTAATGTCTTCTTTATCACCATGTAAGTGTTCAAAATATCTAGAATAAAACCATATTCATTTTCAGAATGAAATTTAGCGTCCATACTTACCTCCTTGATTAATTAATATTTTTATAATCAAATTTAAAGGTTAAATTTCTGATCTGGTGGCACTTGAATCAATTTTCTTCAAATATAGAGTTATATTTAAAATGATTCAGGTTGCATTTAAATATATTTAAAACCTAGCATATTAGTCAACATATTTTGAACAGCTCCATTAAAAATAAATATTGTGAGTTACAAATCACATTTTAAGATAAAAATAAAAAGATATAAAAAAACCCATCTTACGATGGGCTTCAAAATTCATCTGGATTATGAATCTTTGTCCATTGAGTGAGGGGTGGTCGTTTTATCTTGCTGCTTTGTGTCATTTTCACCTTGGCAAGCGCTCACACTTAAAGAAATAATGGCAGCTAGACCCAAGGTAGCCATAATTTTTGTCATATTTCACCTCATGAATTATTCAGATAGTGAGTTAATAAATACTTTTTATTAGTTTTACGATCAGCATAAGTTTCTAGGCTTTTTTGTAGATTTAACGCAAAAATGTAAAGCTCTTTGGTTTAACCTTTAAATATCAATTTAAGATTTGATCATTAAACATTTACAGAGTGTCTGAGCGTTTTAATGAGTAATTCATATAGGTGGTCTACAGCCTTCGATTCTAAAGATGACCTACTCCGATAAACCGCAGCCTCCATCGGCTCTAATGGTCCAAGTCCATGATCTGCACCTAAAATGGTTAAATGCTCAGGTGCACTGCACTGCGTGAACACAGCGATTGCTAAACCGCTTTCAACTGCTGCAATTTGACCGGCCAAACTTGAACTATTGTATACCACACGGTAACGGCGCCCTTGTAATGCTAAAGAATGAATAGCACTCTTTTTAGCTTGACTGGTACTTTCGTAAACTGCAATTGGAAGCGGGTCTTCTCGCCAGAGTTCAAACTGTGGAGAGCCTACCCATACCATCGGTTCATGAAACAAAAGTGTTCCTTGACGAGCGTTATCTCTTGAAATTAATGCCAAGTCTATATCACCACTTTCTACTCGTGGAATTAAAGAAGTCGACTGTTCACAAATCAATTCAATTTCAACCCCTCCGTACCGTGGTGCAAAACGTTTGAGTACGGGTGTTAAATATTTAGCGGCATAGTCATCGGGTACCCCAAGGCGTATACGGCCCGTTAATTCATCTCCATGAAATGCCATTTGCGCTTCAGTATGTAAGTCGAGAATACGACGTGCATAACCTAAGAGTAGCTGTCCTTGCGACGTTAATTCAATTTGTCGATGTGTTCGTATTAAAAGTTGGCAATGTAGCGCTTCTTCTAATTTTTTCAGTTGCATACTCACCGCAGACTGAGAGCGGTATAACTCAGGTGCTGCATTCGACAATGAGCCTGTATCAACGACTGTGACAAAACACTTTAACCAATCAATCTGTAAATTTTTTATATTCATTACGATTTATCTATTCGATTTTCAAATAGTATATAAAAGAATTATGCGCTTTTCTTTATCTATTCTCTCTTCCATACTGAATTTAGAAAAAGTTAAAACAATTCATTTTTCTAAAATGAAATTATCCGTGAATTGATTAATGTCCGAATAACACGTTAATAGCGACTCTTACTCATAATTTCATCATTTCGTATTTCTTAGGTATTACGCACTAGGAGGAGGTTTTATGTGCCCAAATAAACAGATGCTTGCATCACAAAGTGCAACATCCGCTTTTGTTTTGCTCTGGGGTAGTGCCGCAATTTTTACTCGATGGGGACTAGATAATGCCTCACCCATAGCATTATTAATTCTGCGCTTTTCTACTGCTTTAATTGTTCTGTCGCTACTGGCTATTTTTAGAAAAAGACTCTTACCTAAACATGGAACTCGAAAGCAAGTTCTGCTTACTGGATTACTCATGATCGCAGGTTATTCAATTTGCTATTTTAAGGCTATGGCTCACGGGGTCACTCCAGGCTTAATGGCTACAATCATGGGAATACAACCCATTTTAACGCTCTGCCTTCTAGAAAAGAGCTTACAAAAAGAAAGGCTTTTCGGTTTATTCATTGCTTTAGCAGGTCTCATTCTTTTAGTCTGGAAAAGCCTGACGATGTCGTTTATAGCACCAATCGGGATATTCTTTGCCTTAGCTGCCCTCATCTGTATAACCTTTGGGGCTATCATGCAAAAGAACATTCAACAAGCTCCTACAGATGTCTTACCGCTACAATATATAGTCAGTCTTGTGGTCTGCCTGTTTATGGTTCCCTTTGAACATTTTGAAATAACGTGGAATTCGCAACTGATTATTTCAGTCTTATTTCTAGGAATTTTAATTTCTGTAGTTGCTCAGCTTTTACTTTATCGGCTTTTAAGTCAGGGCAATATTGTAAATGTGACAAGCCTGTTCTATTTGGTTCCCATTGTTACTGCACTCTTAGATTTTCTAATTTTAAAAAATACGTTACCTCTGGCGGGCTTAATTGGAATGATCGCGATTTTACTGGGCTTAATGCTTGTATTTAAAAAGAAGTAACTCATAAAAAAAATATATAAACCCTCGAATGAGGGTCTTATTTTGAGTAAAAATTTAATCTAAATTTTTCCAGTCTGTCCCAATTTGAGCTAATGCTGGAAGTTCATCACTATTAAAAACATTAGAATTTTGATCAATAGCAAATCGATAGATAGGCATAGAATCAGCTTCAGTTTTCTTAAAGAATCTGAAGTTTTCAGTAGGGTGATAATTACCCGCTTCTGTAGATTTCACTGCTGTTCCTGACGGTATATGAATATAACTTTCACACGCCACTTCAACGTTATTTCCAGCAAGATCTTGGTAGGAAAATTTCATGTTTTAATCCTTTCTAAATTTTTATGATTGAGAAAAACTTAACATGCTATCTGGCTAGATTATTGAAACTTTTTTAACTAATTGTTTAAGTGTGTATATTTGGTTAAAACTCAAAAAGTTATTCAAGATAAAATCCTATTTCAAATGCTTCTGCTATAACTCACAATCCCAGCATTTTAAAAGCACGCTCATCAAGTTCTTTAAGCTCTTCAAGCGTATATAACCGTCCTTCCGGATCAAAGAACTTATCAAAATCGAATTGCCCTTCTTTATATAATTGATATCTTTTAGGCCCTAACCATTCTTTTTGAAAGAAATCATCTGTCAGTTTAAAAAACTCTTTAAAAGAAGTATTTGCATCTAGCTGACCAGTTAATTGTTCACGCTCATCTTTAGGAATATCCTTCAATTTTCTTTCATCCATAATGAATGCTCGGCTGCCAACGAGCTGACCATCCTCAAGAGTTGGAACTAGGATGCTGCGGCAATGCGGATGCAAAGGCGGAACTTTTTTTGTCGGATCATTAATCTGCCATACCGTTCCATCAAGTGAAGCGCATGTTTTCGATGTCCTTCCATCAAGAACACTTACAAATCTGACATATTCAAATTTTAATAGCTTATAACTATTTAAATATGCCTGATTGGATATATGACTTCGAATTGTACGTACAGTTCGCTCAATATCTGTTTTAGTACTATTGAGTAGCCCATCTTCATATTTAAGGCGTTTGGTTCCATGAATTCGCTGAACAATCTGCAAAGTTGTGGCGCCATTGTTAAGACCATCCCGAATTGCATATTCAACTCTTTGACGAGCTAGTTCAGCAATTTTAGAGAGTAGTTCATCTACTAATGCTCCACCCGCTAAAGGAACGCGTTTAGCAGCTTTATAGAGTTGCTCGCCTTTTAACTCTTTATGTTTGCCACCAAAAATTTTTGACATATATCTGGCTTCATAAACAGCCAATGCCACAGCAGAGATTGTAAAAGTGTCTGTGAGAGTTTCATTAATCAAATTAAACCACTGAGAAATTAGTGCACGTATCTCTCTTAAATTAGCTGTTGAATAAATTCCACCAGACAATGCGGCTCTTTCCTTTTCATTTAGCTCATCTAACAAATTAGTTAACTTAGCAAGCATGGTAACCGTTTCAGAACTAAATAAATTAAGAAGTTCATTGACCGATCTTGATGATGCTCGATATAGATAGGCCTGATGTTGAGTCAGAATATCAAAAAGTGTTTTTTGATGAAGATTAGCCATAAAAATTTACCTCTACAGAAGTGCTTTTTTATTGTTTTGCTATTTATAATTTCAGTATCTCTAGAACAAGTTATGACGAACAAGCACACCTACGTAAAGTTATTTAGCTAAATGCTCATCCTTGTAATGCATATTTTTATAAACGTATCTTATATCCAATCTAAATAGGATCTTTCACGCTGAGTAAAACAGCATTACTGGGAATACTTTTAAGTATTTTCTTTTGTTGTTTCAGCCATTCTTTATAAAATTTTTTATCAGATTGTTCCGAAAAATTTTCTTTGTGCTCGCTACAAGAAGTGTCGCCCATATTTCCAGACCGTGCACACGGCCAATTGTTCAATTGGGGGGTCAAAACAGCATTACTCACCCATGAAAGTTCTTCTAATCTAATCAAATTCATCTCTACTTCCTTGCTTTCCTATAGCGCCCTTATTATTCAATAGATTCGTATGAAACTTTCTTTTGAATAATTTATAGACGGCTATTGTCTTACTTTCTAAGCCAATCCAATTGGAGCTACACACAAATAGCACACCCTAAAAAATGCAAAGTGCAAATTTTGTGTATTGATTTATCAAAGATGTAAGTTGCTATAGGAGCACATAAATTGAGTTTAAATAGAATGAGGAAGATATTTAGAATGTTTTCTTCTTTGTTGCCCCAATTTCAGATATACTGAACTTAGTATGAGATGAGCCTTATATAGTTCATTGCTAGATCAATGAACGACTAAGCCCTTCGCTTTCGAGCAAGGGCTTTTTTAATGCCTATAATTTGTGAAAAATTATGCTCATATGAACTGTTCGGTCGACCATTGGTTTGCCTTTATAGCGCAGGTCTGTTAGATTGGTCTTGTTCACCAACTCCTATTGTTGATGAATACTGAAGCCTGATTCGTAGCATCAGGCTTTTTTACGCCTAAAATTTGTATAAATGATCTTGCCAAAATGATCACATACGATCTCGGCGCGATCTAAAACACAGTAAATCAAACTATAAAATAAACTTGCATTATCTTACTTTTAGCCAAGAACCTACTTCTTTTAGTACATCAACTAAACTGTTTAATTTCTTACCATCTTCCGTTAATGAGTATTCAACTTTAACAGGAACCTCCGCAAAAATTTCTCTGTTAATAAAACCTTCTTCTTCAAGAAAACGTAATTCTAAAGTTAACATTCTTTGAGAAATATTAGGTATTGCCCGTCTTAGCTCATTAAAGCGCATAGGTCTTTCGATGAGAAATGAAATAATTAACATTCTCCAGCGACCACCCAATACGGTCATTGCCTCTTCTACAGAACAGCCAGAAATATTATCTTTCATTGTTTAATAAGGTATAAAAAATATACCTATATAACAAAATAGTGCCTAATTTACAATCTATACCTAGTAGTAAATAATAGTTTTTCATCACGAAAAGACTGGCCTATATTATGGAATATAAAGAAGTTGCTAAAAAAACGATTAATCATTTGTACTCAGCACATGCATCTATTCGTACCTCAGGCATCGACCCTCAAATCATTGCTTTAGCTGAGTTATATGTGTCACAAATCAACGGCTGTGCCTACTGCTGCGCTTTTCATGCTCATGAATTAAGAGATATGGGACTAAGCCAAGAAGTGATTGATAAAATTCCGGGCTATAAACATTCGAATGCCTTTTCAAAGAAGCAACAACTTGCTCTTGAACTTGCGGAGGCAGTCACTTTTCTATCTGACAAAATTGAAACTGTAAAAGCTCATTTAGCCGAATATTTTAGTGAAAGAGAGATTGTAGAGTTAACGACTAGCATTTCGCTTATGGGAGCATTAAACCGGCTCAGAATCACTGTAGGTGATAAAAGTTAATTCATTGAATTTCTATATAAAAAAGCCCTGACCATTCGGGGCTTTTAATGATTTTTTGAGAAAGTTTAATAAAAATTGAAAGCACTATTTTCATGATAGAAATAATTTCTTTTCGATTGCACGACGATTCACCAGCCCTTGCAAACGCTTACCGCCTGCATTGACCCAAACATCAAACTGGTTGGCAGCCTCTTTGTAATCACCTAAGTTTAACTTTTTGAGTAAGGTCGAGTTTTTAAAAGCCCCTACTCCAATGTTATAAGCTAAAGAGACTAATGCATCGAATTGATTCTGTTTTAAAGGTACTTTTACGGCACTATTTACTGCGCGCTCAAATATCTTTAAATCATGCTGCATATAGGCTTTAGCTTGTTCAAGCGAGCATCGGTCTCCTTCACTTACACGCTGGCCATTAGGATACCGTGTCGTGCCATAACCAATAGTCCAGACACCAGTACTGTCATCATAAGCACTGAGTTTTAACCCTTCAAAATTACAGATTAGATTTACACCGTCTAAACTAAGAGACATCTCATCAACAGCGACACCTATTAATTCATCGCCATGATCAGTTGCTGTAGCAATAAGATCTGCTGCTCCATCTTGCTGAGACTTAGCAGTAAAAAATTTGCGGAGATAATCCAATATTTTTTGCATTTAATGCCCTGTTATTTACTTTTTCTCTGTAACCCAAAGCGTAATATACCCTTGTACTACAGGCTGCCCATCAGCTCTATAAGCGTTAACTTTTACTTGCATATCTCCAACTTTCCACTCGTCATCAATGGTTGCTACTAATTTAATATCAGAATCTGCCTTAGCTACATAATTTACGCTCATGCCTTTAGGTAACCATCTTAAATGTTGAGGTACTGATGCTTCAGCTAACACACCCATGACAAATTCTAGCCCATTACATATGGCAATAACGTGTACAGTCCCGATATGATTTTCAATTGATTTATTTTTTTTGATTGAGGCTTCGCACAGGTTTAAATCTAATTTTTGGATAATTGGATTTACAGTCTGAAAATATGGAGCCACTCGACTAACAATCTTTGATAAGAGCGTTAATCCGCCTGGTACATTTTTCAAAGTCTTAAACGCGAGCAGAACATCATTGACTGGTGGAACTGCTTTATTTTTGATTTTGTTGGTAAATGCAGAAATATAGTTACTCATAGTTTTACTTCTGTTTGAGAGTTAATCATTCAATAAATATATATTTACTCCTCTCTACACTCATTGCTTAGTTCTCAATTTTTTGAGTCATTAATGATAATGATTAAATAACCTCGAACGTACCGTACTGTTCAACTAGAAAGTCCAAAATATTAAAAATGCCCAATATTGAATTGGGCTTTAATTTATTCTTCAATTTCGATAGGATCGCCATCTTCAGGGCGAATGTGTCGCTCACCATCATCGGCCGGATCTACACTCGAGCCATCTTTGGTAATGCTGTTATACAACTCATCCTCTTTTTTATCATCGATAAATTCTTCATCGGCAAAATCTAGAGGCTCTTCATCATCGTCAAAATTTAAGGGTTTTTCTTCATCTATCATGAGATTCATCCTTTACTTAACCTGTGTCATTCCATGCTTAAATAATTAACGGCTACATTCAACACTAAACCATCATCATTTGTGTAACTGACACTTTCAGATACGTTTTAGTTTTTGTTATTTTCAAGATGGTTCAAAATACTACTAATTTTTAAAAGTAAGTAACCAAACAGTAGCCCATTAAATATAATGAAAAGGCCGACTGTAACCATTTCTTTAGACCAGACTTGAATAATGTCTAAATTATCATTTCTTGTTTCAACTTGCCCATATGACAAAATAAAGGCTACTCCTAAAACAACTCCAAATAGAATCACACCCCACGCGACAAATGAGGTTGCCTTACTTTCACTATGGGATTTGTTTGCTTCACTCATACTTTTTCTTGTCACATTTTAGGGCTCATATCAGTTTTTTATATTAATTTAATGCCTATTTAAAGTCTTGTTTATGTTATGTTTTGATAGCAATGTAAGTAATTTTTATATTTTGTTTACCTATCCATCAACTGTCTTATTTTCAATTTAAAATAATACGTTGCTTTTACTTTTGAAAGAAATCTATATACCCATTAAACGAACTATATTCACTGTTTCATAAGGTAAGAGAGCAAATTTATATACATTAACAGTTTTAAATTTGCTCCCCATGCTGAAGAAGAACTTACTTATTTAGCCTGAAATTTCATATTGAATTTTCTTGCTTGCTTTCTTACTTCAGGATTTGAAGGCAAAGCAAATGGACTTGCACGCCAGATCGCTTTTTCAATACTTGTTTTAAATTTTTGTTCTTCTTTATCTAAAAAGATGATTTGTTCAATTTCCCCAGTGTCAGTTAAAAATACTTTAACGCTCGCACTCATACCTGTAGAAGACTTTGGAATATCCCATATTTTATAAATTTTCTTTTGATACTGCTTTTTATATTTTTCAGCCTCTGAAGCAATCTTATTATCAGTCACTTGAACAGGAGGAACTTGTTTGTGGCCAGTCGTACACCCAACTAATAAAAATAAAGAAGCAATAATAGTGAAATTTTTCATTTAAAGTACCTTTTTTCAATAATTAAAATTTAACAGTTTAAATTTTAAAAAACCACCCGAAGGCGGTATTAATCATTGATTATCCCTAGCCAGCAAAGGTAGGTAGTAAGCCATCCTTATCTACCTTTGTTTAAATTAATGCTTTATTCTTCTTTAAAAAGGGACTTCGTAACGAAAATTCATATTTGAATTTTCTGGCACATTATAGACATCTTGATCAGTAAAAACTCCGTGTTCAGGTGTTTTAAAACTATTAAATGCTTTATTGACTGGAACAGTTGGAGCGTTATTTAAATAGTTTTCTTGAGAATTATATGGAGATGAAGCACAGCCAATCAGCCCAAAACCCAATAAAGATATAAGTAGAAATGTCTTCATAAATTTTGACTACCGTTATAAAAGCCACACAACTTAACAAATTGAACAGCTATTGTCACACCGAAACTATTTAGTAATACTTAACAATAAGTTTATAAGACCCGTATTAATAAAATGAGTAACTCTATTTAAATCATATAAAAACCCCTACATCTGGACCATATAACTTTTAAAAACTGGATGTATTAGATAAAGCCTACAGCTCTTAATCTATTCTCGATTTATAACGAATGATCTATTAATTAACGCTTAGATTTTGAGGACTAACATGCGCCTACATTTTATTGTTCATGAAGATTTTGAGGCACCCGGTGCATATGAAATATGGGCTCAAAATAATGACTTCAAAATTACATATTCAAGAGTATATTTAAATGAAGCTTTGCCATCTTCTGCTGAAGATATAGATTTTCTTATTGTGATGGGTGGTCCACAAGATCCGGATACCACACCAGAGATGTGCCCTCACTTTAATTCATTGGCTGAACAATCAATCATTAAAAAAGCGATTGAAGCAAATAAAGTAGTTATCGGGGTATGTTTAGGATCTCAATTGATAGGCCAAGCTTTAGGTGCCAAATTTGAACATAGTCCAGAAAGAGAAATTGGCAAATTTCCAATTATGCTTACAGAATATGGCATAACAGACTCTAAGTTTTCACACTTAGGAAAAATGGCCGAAGTTGGGCATTGGCATAATGATATGCCGGGTTTAACTCCCAACGCAAAAATCATTGCTTTTAGCGCAGGTTGTCCAAGACAAATTATTGAATATTCAAAATTAGTGTATGGACTGCAATGTCACATGGAATTAACTTCAGAAGTTGTTGAATTACTGATTCAACATTCAGAAGCCGAGTTAAATCAGGCTCACCATTATAAATTCGTGAATAGTCGTGAAGAATTACGAAATCACGATTACCAAGAAATGAATCAAAACCTCTTTATTTTTCTGGATAAATTGAAAGAAGAATACTCAAAACAACATTAAAAAAATGAGTGTAAAAAACCTTCTCAACTAGGCTTTTACACTCACCTATAAATCTTATTATTTACTAGATGTTCAAATTCACTCAAAATTCAACCTACAAAAAACTCAACTTTAATGTTACAATACAGTTATTTACTCAATTTCAATTGGACTTCAAAAGAAATGAATAGATTGTTATTACTTTTTTTATCTTTAAATATTAGTCTTTTTTCTCCTGTAGCTTTTTCTGAAACAACCACATTTCAAATGAAGCAAGAATATAATCACCCTAACTTTAATCAGCATAAAAGCATGCTTGCAGTAAACGCGAGTTCTCAAGAACATAAATTTAATGGGCAACCAAAAGAGTTTTCTAATTCTGGCACCAATCATCAAAATGTAGATTTTTTTGAAATTGCAAAACAATATCAAGAAAAAGAAACTACACCGACCTACTCTACTGAAGAAACAGTAAATATGAGTGATCATGACCGTAGTCTTTACTACCTTAGAAATCATGATAATGTTGGCATTCAAAGAGAAATGAATGGTCAGCAGTTTAGATCGCTAAAACAACAGCGAGATAAAGGTGTGATTTCAAATGATGTATATAAAGAAAAGGTCACCAAAATCTTATATCAACCTTCTTATAGATAAATTAGAAGCCCTCACCAGAGGGCTTTTCTTTAAGCATTAAAGTCTTCGCCAATTTAAGTAAGCATCGACATAAAATATTCTAATAACTTATCTCTTTCATCGATCTTATTTGCACTTAAAAGCTGAACCATTGCTCCATCAATCACAAATAAAAACATGTAGGCATCTTCAAGTGTAGCGGTAACTTTTATAGTTAAAATCAGCTTATAGATTTCTTTAATGAACCAACTTCGATAATCACTAACGATCTTGTAGGCTGCGGGATAAAGCTTTTCAATTTCAAAAATAGCTTTAAACTGCAAATGGTAAAACCCTTCTAAGTCAGCGTGTAAAAAGAAAATTTTCTTTAGTTTATCGAACACCATAAGTTCACGGTACGAATGGATAATCGAAAACACCTCGTCTTTTAACGCATCTTTTTGAAAAGTCAGACACATCTCAATAAGTTTTTCTTTAGATGAAAAGCAGTTATAAAAGGTGGCTTTGGGAATTTTGGCATCGCTAACAATTCGGTCTACACCGACATTATTAAAGCCATATTGATTAAATAAATTTCTTGCCGCGTGCAGCACTCGCAGTGCTTTAAATGATGCTTCTAAAGTTGGCATAGACATACCGTTTAAAATAATTTTTTGTTGTATATAAATGAGATAAAATGCCTTCACTCTTAAATTGAGTGCTAAAAAAAGGCACATCAAGGCAGCACAAATTCTGCCTTACATATCTCAGGCTTTATTGTTGATATGATTTTTTAGTCGTAATGATCTAAAGGTTAAAACCTATAGTCGATTAAACCGTTTTAAATGCCAGTTGGATAATATGGATGTAAAGACTTTGGCAAGGACTGCCAATGAGAGAGATGAATTAGTACGCATAGCGGACTCCTAGATGAAATAGAAGTTCTACCAGATCACTGCTAAATGATTATGGTGGCAGAACGAAGAAGGGTTAGCAGACCAGTCATCTAGGAACCGGCACGCCCGAGGGCGTCCCTCCTCCGTCCTACCGCTACAAAGGGAGACGAACGAGTTCGACACCAAAAAATTACTTTTTTGATGTCCTAGATGAAAACGGTCTGCTAAAACCGACTGGCAATGTGGCCAGCAGGCAAAGGATAATCGGAGAGATTTTGGGTGTCAATGTTCAAAAAGAAAGAATAAAAACATTTGATATAAAAAAGCTCTTTAAATAACAAGAGCTTTTTGAGTTATATTGCGTCTAAATCTAAATTTGCTGATTAGCGATAGCGTTTGTTACCATCCGAAGTAGTGCAATATTTGTCTTCACGCGGCCCCACACATTTTTTGTTTCCACTACAAGGACATTCCGAAGAACTACTACTAGACGAACCACTACCAAAACCTCTATAGCTACTTGGTGCATGTGATGGTTTACTCTTTGAAAAGTAACTATGACCACTAAAAGATTTTCCTCCCCCACGGCCTCCTCGTGCCTCAGCCTGAGTTAAAAAGATAATTTGTAATAAAACTAATATTGATAAAAAAATAATTTTCATTTTATCCCCGTAAAAATAGTAAACGGCAATTATAATTCAAACTACTATTCAATAATTCAATTTATTAAACAATATTATTATTTATATAATGATTATAATTCGAACCAACAAACTATTAAAATTTTTATTAGCCTATTAAATATACAGGGTGAAAATTGTAATATAATGCTAATACTAATAAAAACTATAAATTTCAAAAAATTATAATTAGCAACTATATATATTAAAAATTAATATTTATTGAGTATATCTAACGAATACAAGAACAATCTTTTAAAAATACAGCCTCAATATTTTGATAAATTATGCATATACAGATCTGTCTGTATAAACACATAACTCACTTAAATATATTATACTTTAGTCTAATGTTTTTGTGTCTAAATAAAAATAAGATGTCGGCTGGGTAACGAGTGAATAAATAATTAACCCAAAATACCTTTAATAAATCAGGAACATAACAATGACTTCGCCTTTAATGAATAATTACCTAAACTTTGCTTCTGGAATTGCCCATCAGCAATACTTGCCAGCCGAAGAAGGTATCCTTAGGGCTTATAACGATGGATGCACCCACTGGTATGTGGATGGAAGTTTACATGGGGAAATGGTTCCAGACTGGTCTGATGAACGAATCGAAAATCTAAATAGTTTAATCAAAAAATATAATGTACAACCTATTTTCCATGGTAACTTCAAAGCACCATTAGGTAGCGATGTTGATTATTTACGAGAAGCAGCGGTTGTATATGTTAAAAAAGAAATTGATATTGCCGCAAAAATTGGGGCACCTTTAGTTATTCATGGTGGTGGTATTGTAGAACCAAAGAAAATTGTATTGGCTAAACAAAAAGCTCTCGATAACTATATTTTATCTGTTAAAGAATTAGCTGAATATGCTGCTGAAAAATCAGTTGATATTTATTTAGAAAATTTATCGAATTATAAAAACTACCGTCCTTTCCATTATGTGTTTACCCACATGGAAGAATATGATTATGTTTTTAATAAAATTGACAACAAAAATGTCTATTTCTTCTTAGATGCAGGACATGCAAATGTGGGCGAAGGTGACCCAATTGCTGTGGTAGATAAATACCATGACAAAATTAAAGGTATTTCTTTTAGTAATAATAATGGTGAACAAGATCAACACTTTAGTATTGGTCGCGGCACTGTAAATTATTCTGACTTTATCGAAACAATTAACCGCCACAATTGGAAAGGTCTTGTTGCCTTTGAGGTGAGAGACAAAACTACTTTAGATTCAGTTAAAGAATTAGCAAGCGCATAAAACTAAAAGCCTTCTGAGGAACATCAGAAGGCTTTTTTAATTTAAATAATTCATTTTTAAAAGGATATATTAAGTGAGTGGTTTACTAGTTTTCATAACAATTGCTTTTCTTACGCTATCTAGTCCAGGCCCTGGTGTTTTATTTACAGTTACAAACTCAATCAATTACGGCGTCCGTACAGCCCTATTTGGAATTATTGGGTTAATTATTGGCATGTTTGTCATTGCAGTCATTTCGGCGAGTGGAGTGGGTTTAATCATTACCAGTAATCCTACTATTTTTACTGTATTGAAATTTGTTGGTGCATTTTATTTAATGTATCTAGGCTATAAAAACTTTGTAAAAACATCACCTTCTCAAGATTTATTAGACACTGAAACAAGTGAAAAAGCGGTAAGCAAATCTAAATTATTCTATCAAGGATTATTTGCGTCACTTCTCAACCCAAAAACGATTGTTTTCTTTATTGCCTTATTTCCACAATTTATTGATATAAAAGAAAAAATAATAAACCAATTTTTAATACTTTCTTTAACTTTTTGCCTAATTGGTTTCTTAATTCATTTGGTATACGCTAATTTTTCTTCAATTTTTAAAGAAAAAATGCTGTCTGGAAATAACTTTGCCAGATTAAATAAAATCAGTGGTTGTATCTTTTTTATTCTCGCTGTTTTGCTGATTACTCAATAAATGAAAAAACAGTTGTAAACGCTTTTAAGCTAAAAGCGTTTATCCCTTAAAGTATTTCCTCACTCATCCGACTTTTGTTCTACAAATTTAAGCTTGAAGAGATTGCTGATTTAATTTGGATTGAATCAGCAATTTATATGCCCTGCTTTATAAAATCTATTGTTTTAACTTAATTTTATTTAGTGTCATACATAAAGCCTTTTTATCAGCCTCTTTAATTTGAGGATGCTGTACAGACCACATGTAGCTACAGCTATGAGGCGCTTTGTTATTATTTTTCTTTAGTTCATAGGCAATATTTTTTAAAAGCTCAGTATTTAGCGTACTAATTTTTAAACGTACTTCTGCTAAATCTTGCAGTTTCCAATTCGTTTCTGGACTCGACAACCAATCTGCGCGATATCGGTACTGAATTGCCTTCGCAACATTCATTTGAGTCAAAATAAATGGCTTCACTGTTTCACGATTTAGGCCCAAAGAATCGGCCTCAGAAAGTGATTGATCAAGAACTTTCTTTTCTTGAGTTAAATCTTCAATCGGCAAATGCTGTTCTGCTTTATAACCTGCGACATCTTTCATATAAGATAAACGCTCGTTAATTAAACGAGCAGTTTGATCATATTGATATGCTTGCGCTAATGAAGAAACACACGTGAAAGCTGCCAACGTACAAACCACTTTAACAGCTTGCTGAGCACTCTTAATCTTTGCCATGTAAATACCTATCGAAATTATTGTTCTGTCGTCATTCCAGATCAGTACTGTATTTTAAGAACATGCGAAAGTAAAATTTCAAGATAGGCTGAGTTCTTGACTCCATGCCGAATCAGACTGCTGATAGATGTGTTGGCACACTTGCTTAACAGATGAAATAAAGTGTTGGTTCTGTCCATCCCATTTTTCAACCATGCAATAGCTAATATGGATGCCTTTAGGATGAAACTCTCTTGCTAATGACTGCGCTAAAGCACGAATACCCGCAAACATGCTTTGGCTTAACACATCGTAATGGGTCGAGTTGTTAAATGGTGCACCAAGAAAAATAACAGTGCCCCGCTGCTGCTTTAACATCGGCTTAATCACAGCTTGCGCCACACTCACCGCACTTAAACCTGTGGTCTGCCAATTGTGTTCAATCTCTTCTAAAGATAAAGCCTCAATATTTGGCGAAGATGAAAAATTCGGTTGAAACACACAGAGTTCAATTGTGTGTCTTTGAGTGGAAATATAACGCACCAAGCTTTTTAAATGATCTGCATTTACTAAGTTTAAATGAACTGCTGTCACGCCATCGTTGATTGAGTGAACTTGGATTTTTTGCACAGCTGAATCATGTACAACTTGATAAAGATGTAATGGAAATTGTGCGTTTTTATCTAGAACTACAAAATCCCGCTCGATTAGGTGTAAATCATGACCAGCAACAACAACACAACCCTGTTTTTTTTGAAATCTCTGACATATTTTTTTTAGCATTTTAGTCTCTCTCAAAATTTTTCTTGGTAAGGGCGTAAATCGAGTTCATGTGTCCAAAGCTTCGATGTTTGTTGGTAAAGCATCCAATAGTTTTCTGCAATTGCATCAATATTGAGACCACCTGTACCACGTGTAAGACGGGCTAACCGCCCCAGACCAAATAAGGCTTTATTTACTCTATCGCCATCGACCATTCCATCAATAATCACATGAGCAATATGTATCCCTTGTGATTTATAGATTTGAGCTAGATTGAGTGCATAAGCACGCAAAGCAGATTTACCCATGGTAAAAGCTGCGAAAAAAGGTTTCCCCCGCAAAGAAGCGCTCGCACCTGTAAAAATAAGCGTGCCGTAGTTTTGATCTTTAAAGATTTTTAGACAGCTTTGAGAAACTAAATAAGCCGATAAAAAAGTGGATTGCCACATTTGAGTAAAAAACGACAGCGGACTTCGTAAAAAGATTGAGGGAATATTTCCTCCCACATTATGAATGACAGCAGTAATACGCTCATTTTGACTGGTGATGGTGTCAAATAAAGCTTGTACTTGCTTTACATCTTCTGCATCTAGGCGAAATGCGACAGCGTCCCCACCTTTCGAATGAATTTCGGCAGCCACTGCTTCAATTTTCTGGAAAGTGCGCCCAGCGACATAAACTTTTAAACCTTCTTTCGCAAAACGATGGCACACGGCTGCGCCAATACCTTGTAATGCACCAACGCCAATGACAACTACACAATCTATTTTTTTATCAGGTGTTGCTAATGTCATGGTTTTTTACCCTGTTTGTTTTTTATACCATAAAGCAAGAAACGGGCGATCCAAAATTTCTTTACTAAATTTTTTGCTTGTGCGGACCACTTCACCAAGTTGAGCGACCACAGCAATGTCGGCAATTGTCTGAGAATCTCCAACTAACCATTCACTTTGCGATAAAACTTGTTCGATACGGTCGAGGTGCCTTCTAAACTCTGCTTCAACATTTTCAGCTTTCATTCGACCTAGACCTTGAAAGAAAAGCTGTGTTTTCAATTCAGCTAAGATAAATCCTTTTACCATTGGTCTTTCATACGCTGGGCGCCCAATACTGCTAATGCGAATTGCCTCGTCTAACGCATCTGGGTCATTTACGCGGAAATAGACTTCATAAAAATAGAGAGCTTCATCTGCCCAGTCTTCCCACAGCTCTGCAAGTGCTTTTTGATTTGGATCTTCTGGATAAAGCCGTGGTGTATCTGGATAAGTTTCTTCTAGGTAGCGAGCAATGCTGGTACTGTCTTGTATTCGCTGTCCATTATGGTCAATTACAGGTAATTTACCCACTTTACTGAGCAAAGGAACTTTAGCTCCCAAAATGCCGTTATAGTTAACTGTGTCAAATGAGATTCCTTTGAATTTCAAAATTCTTGAAACTTTCTGACAAAATGGGGAAATTTCCCATTGATGCAAAATAATGTCCGACATTTGTTCACCTTTATTTTAATTGCCTTTTTCTCTAGTTCTTTTTTAGAACCAATCAATAAATATACAGTATGGATTTTTAAGTCAAACTGTTTTTGATGACGAACAAGTTTCAAAAGCCAAAATTATTTGATTTATATCTTTTTATGTTCAGCCATTTTTAATGAATATGATTGAAATTACGCGGAACCGTGCGACTAAAATAGAACCGCGTATATTTGATAAATTAATAAGTCACTGTAACAACAACACTATCAGAATAATTTCCTGGTTTGGTTGAAATAGAGGTACCTTGTGGAATTTTTCCATACACTGGAGTAGTTTGAGCGCTACCTGTACCTGTACCAGACACTCCACCTGCTCCCCCGATATTGGTCACGCCTCCTGTGGCATCCCACACCGTACTATAGTTAGAATCTTTATATAACTGATAGGGAATATAATCATTACTATCATGTTTCATACGCCTAAAGCCCCCAGCAATACGGTTGTTTCCATCGCCTAAATAAATGCTATATGGCGTTCCATAATTACAGGTCGAATTTACAGCCCCTTGCGCTGTGTAATCACGACTAGTCGTACCAATATCATTAATATTTCCGAAATCTACAGTTGAGGTTGAGTTTAATTGGCACAAACTTGGTACCACAAAGTTCGCTGTTAAAGTTACATTTCCAGAGTTCCAGCTGAGTAAATCACCCAAACATAACACCGCTAGAAGATCCATATCCCAAAATAGTTGAACCGTAGCTGTATAGGTTCCTTGAGGGTATGCAATGAGCGACCCCGTTCGAGCTGGTACTTTCACATTTACTGAGTAATTAAGAATATTATTTGAAGCGATTGTTACCACTGGACCATACCAAACATTCGAAGTTTGATTTGTGGTAGAAGACCCAGCACCACCCACAGTTGCCGTGACTGTATATGGTAACGATACGCTATTATTCGCGTTGGTCGCTCCTGTAAATACAGTCTTCATGCACATAAACGGAGAGATCTGAGGTATTAGTCCTCCATTCGTGCAAGTAATTGTTCCTGAAAGGTTTACAGTTGCATCACTATTAATATTTGCTGCCGTGTAGGTAAACGTATTATTTGTGGTTCCAGCTACCGTACAAGCAGCATGTGCCGGACTAAAAACCGCATAAACGAGATAAAACAAGCAAATACCTATGAAGTATTTTAAAGACAATGAAAATTTCTTATAGCTCTCTATTTGAGCCTTATTCATAATATTTAATGACATACATAAGGTCCCAATTTTTTAGTTGAGTACTGATTACTGTTATATGTGAAGCCAACTTGACATGAGCCATGATCTAGAAGATCCACTTCAAGTTTGTTTTGTTTTAACAGGTTTGGAATAAATACTTCACCGTCGTAGCCAACTACACCATCTTGCTGACCATTAATTCGAACCGTATAACCTGGTAATAAAGGTGAGTTACTCGAGTCAACAAGTTTCACTAATCCTGAAATGACCTGATGAGCGCCAAAATCAATAAGGCCACCTTGGCGATAACCCACCACTGTTTTTTGATCTGTAGATTTAACACTCCAATTCAAAGGAAGATACGATGGATCTAGATAGATATGATTCTCTTTATATGGCATGAGACTAGGAATCAGAAATCTTCCAGAATTATCAGTTACACCCAAGTTGATTCCGCCATTTATAATTTGGCTTTGTGGTCCAGCATTGGTCACAACTGCATAGCCATCACCAATTTCATTGGCTGCAAACACTCGTCCTGCTGCCGCAACCAATGATCCTGTCGCTGAAAGTGCAACTTGGTCGTTATCCCCAATTCGGTTGTATCGACCTGTCAGATAAGCCGCGCGAGCACGGTAAGAGCCATAAATTGAAGCATTGTTTTGATTCGCATCCTGATCACGTTCAATATAACCGCCCCATCCAAATGAACCTATTTGTGGTTCTGATAAGCCGAATATTTCTTGTCGATAACTCAGTCTGCCACCATCATTAGATACACTCGTAATCGCATTGACTCGGCTAGATGGTGTATAGCGCAACGCAAAGTAAATGCCATAGTCTTTTTGGTTTTCATAATCTTTATATGCCGAGGTATAAAAGCCCCAGTTCTTGTTTAAACTTCCACTTAAATTGGCAGATAACAACTTATAGGAGTTGTCGCTATATTTGATCTGGTTATAGCCCAGATAGGCGCTATACCCTTCGTAAAAGTTATAGCTCATCCCTGCCCTAAAAATCTCATCTGCCAGTGCACTGTAGCTCAGGTAGTTCTGCGGCTCAGAAGTCATCTGGTTATCTTTTAAATATCGAATTTGAGATACACGGGCAAGGTCAAAGTAATTATCAAATACTTTGCGGTAACTGGTATTAAACGAAATATTCTTGCTAATACGCCCTTCTAAGCCAAGCAAAGCAGAATAACCGTTTTCATCTTTATACTGACTCGCTGCGATGTCAGCATTAATCACTCCAAAACCAAACAAGTTCTTGGCAAAACCAGTGCCCAGATTTGAGAGACCATCTGTAGAGGCCTCTGCACCACCGCTTAAGGTCAGCGAGTTGCTGTAGCCATAGCGAATCGCACCCGAAGCAAAAGTGGCATCGTCGTAATCGTTTGAATAAAGTCCATAGTTATAGCGTGGAACCCCAACATCTACTGAAAATTCATTAATGCCTTTTGCCAGAATTTTAGACGAAAAATAATAAGCCTGTTTGGTCACACTCTGTTGACCCGTTGCATCGGTGGTTACAAGGGTAACTTCATTTCCCGAAATAAACGGAAGCTGTTTAATGTCAAATGGGCCTGAAGGCACCAGTCCTGAATAAATCTTTTGCTGGTTAACGTATAAATCTAAAGTTGAAGGAAGTGCAGCCGAGCCTGAAAATTGTGGGAGTGCGGAGGTAACAATATCACCTCGTTGAGTATAAGCACTTGACCACTGGAAACCAGCAAGGCGTACACTATTCCCCCAGTCCGAACTATTAGAAATAAAGTCCCCTAAGGTATATATCCTGACTTTTTCAGGGTCTACGTACTGCCACTTACTCTCCAAGCGCACCCATTTTTCATGGCTATAACTAGTTTCATTACTGCCGCTGTATAAAACACCTGAAGAAAAATTACCGATTGCGCTGTTAAAGATTCCTTCTGCTGAACCTGAGAAAACATTCTCGTCATTGGTTATGGTGTTATACAAACTATAGTTCAGAATAGCTGCGTTTAAGGGCTTCATTTTGAGTAAATGAGGGCTGGTGACCTGCTGGCCATTTAAGTCAACTGAATAATCCGTCAACATGTTCGACGGAACTTGTAAATTTAGAGCCTGTTCATTCTCTAAATATTTAAACTGGATTCCTTTTAACTCGTTAATACACACCCATTGGCTATCAGGAATCTGCTCATCCATTTTCACCCTTAAAGTTTTTAAGGTACTAGAGCGGATATATAACTTTCCATCCTTAGATTGCTTCACAGCAACCAAGTCTTCCGCAGCATTGGAATTAATAGAAACAACTAAAAAAAGCTGAGTAAAATTAATATTTTGCCCATCTCCATTTGCATTCCCCTGTGCATATTTCTTATTACTATCTACAGATTCAGGAACACTAGGCATTATAGTATTCGTATTATCTTGTAGTTGCTCGGCAAAAGAATACGCAGGAAGATATGCCACACATAAGACACCTATAATATATTTCATATAAGCCTCTTAAAGTGTGGTTTTCTTACCATTAACTGTCAGAGATACGCTGTATTTATGATTTGGCTGATATGTAAAATTATTAAGAGAATAGCTTCGTGCCTGCTCCGCAAGAATATAACCATTCACAGTATTTACTTTAATGGGATAACTTTTATTCGCTGTTGTATCAACAAGCATTAGATTATTTAAAAGCGCATGCCGATTTCCAATATTGCTTATATTTAAGGAAGGCGCTTCCTGATTTGTATCAATTTTCCAAGTCAGTTTAGTGATCGCGTCTTTATTTACCACAAATACGGGTAATGATGAGCGAAGTAATACATTTACGCCTTGAGCAGCTTTACGGCTATCAATGGGTTTTGGTAGTTCATCAATAATAATACGATAAGTTTTTTCACCAGAAATAGGTGTTGGATTAATTCTAACTACACGTAAGTTATAAGAATCATTAGACTGTAATTTTAAAAATGGTGGGCTAATTGCAATCTCATCTGTAGGTGTTAACTGATCTTGTCCATTTTTTTGAGTCCATTCAAATACTCGAATCTGCAAATCAGTACTTTCATTTGACTGATTAAATAAACTAATTGAAGACGCATTTTGATGACTTAATATTTCTACATTCACAGGCGAAAGACGGATTGTAGCGGCGTTAATAGTGCTAGATAAAGTTAAGAATAATCCCGTAATAATAAAGATATTTTTTTTCATGATTTACTCAAATATAACTTTTTTTAATGTGTTAGCCCTTTCAAAAAGGGCTAACAATATTTCTAATTTATAAAAATTAATAAGTTACTGTTATTGTTACTGTATCAAGATAGCTACCCGCACTCGGCAGTATAGAACCAGCTGGAATACGGCCATATACGTTAACGGTTTGAACATTACCGGTTCCGGTTCCACTATAGGCAGTCGTTGCAATGCCAATTGCTGTAGCATGTGCAGTATCTGAGAAAAGGTTATAAGGAATATATTCGTTGCTTGTTGCACCACCAATCATACGACGTTGAGTCGTTTGAGCATGTTGCCCAGCATCGAAAGCCAAGGTCCATGGCACAGTGTTGTTACATAGAACTTTGATTGAAGTACCACCTGTTGTTGTGGTGTCTGCATCGACATTACTAGTAAGAGAGCTTAGGGTACCAAAGTCTAAAACGGCATTTGCTGTCGTGCCTGTAGCGGAAGTGTTTAATACACAACTGTTCGTTACTGTTGCTTTAACAGTTAATGTACCTGTTGCTGTTGCTGCATTTGCTGTATTGAGAGAAAATAATCCTACAGCAATCAGTGATAAATGAAAAAAAGTCTTTTTCATAGTCAAAACCTTTTAAATTAAGTTATAAAAACTAATAGATATAAAAATTTAACATTTATTTTTACAATCATTTTTTATTTGACTGCTCCTTTTTAAAGTTTATTTTTTACCCTATTTTAGACATCATACATAAAAACAATTAAAAATCATGCGAGCATTATTATTTTTATTTCAATAAATAACACATAGATACAAATATTAACAATTAAAACACGATTCACCAACATTATTAAAATACAAATATTTGATTTAAAACAATTTAATAAAAACTTAATAAAATTTAATAAGTAAAATTTAAATAAATATGTCAAAAATTGAGATAATTTTATGAGATCAAATGCTAACAATTAAAGAATTACTTAATTTAATTCTAATATTATCAAGTCTATCTAATTTTAAATTTTAAACTATTACTTAAAGATATATTTAAAATAAATTATAAATTAAAAAAATATAAAATAATGAGCAGTAGAGCTAAAGATACCTCTCCATAAGGAAAACATTATTTCTTTTAAGTGTTAGCCCCTGTAAAAATATAAAAAAATAAAGGCCTCTTACGAGACCTTTATTTAGTTTATTTAAATCTAATTAAACGCTTAACATACTATTTAAAGTTTCAGAGACGTTTTTCGATTTCACTTTAGGCTGCAATGCTTGTAAAGCTTGTTGCACTTGAGTTCGCTGAGGTTCCGCAAGTGTGTACCAACGTGACAATACCTGTAACAGGCGTGAACCTAAAATTGGGTTCTTTTCATCAAGATATTGTGCAAGATTAATAAAGTGAGCTACACCAAAGCCCCACGTGTTTTCAGGGTTATTTGATACCCCTCCACTCACCGCACGAATACGGTTTGGAGTTGTTAAATCATAGTCAGGATGATGAGTTAGGTACTCGATTGTTTCTGCTGTCGCATTTGGGTTTGCTGCCTGAATCATGAACCATTGATCTAAAGATAAAGCTTCATCTTTGAAACGGTCATAAAAATCAGCAAGCGCATCTTGAGCTTGAGGTGCATTTTGCCAAACCAATACACGTAACGCCCCTAAGCGTTCAGACATATTTCCGGTGTTTTGGTATTGCACGTGTGCAAGTTCAAATGCAGTTTGATCACCCTGACGAGCCATCATCATCAGCATAATGTTCTTTAACGCACGTACACCCATAGCTAAAGAAAATTCTTTTTGCAGGTCTGGGTCAAGCGTAAGGTAAGTATCTTTCCAGAATGCGCCTAACTCTTGTGCTAAACGATTAAGTAAAGCTTCACGTTTTACATGAATATCAGCTGGTGCATAGTTCTGATCGATACGACTACCCAAATAACCTTCACTTGGTACATCAAATAAACGCGATGCTAAAAGCGGGTCACGGCCAACTAGTTCAGGTAAAGTGCTTTGAATAGCTTGAATGTACGCATCAGCAGAATGGTCTTCTAGCAAAATACGTTCAAGCAAGGTTTGGGTTGCTTGCCACTGATTAAAACCATTCTTTTCATGCTGAATTAAGAATGCTAATTCTTCATCGGTATAATCAAACACAAGATTTACAGGTGCCGAAAAATTACGAAGTAGCGACACCACTGGTTGCTCAGTCACGCCAGTAAATTCAATGATTGCTTCATCTTGGTCGAACAAGTACACGCCATCTTTAACATCATTTGCGAATAGGCTTTCACTATGCAATGTATATTGCTCACCTGTTTTCGCATTAAAGAGTGCCAAAGCTACAGGAATCGGAACAGCTTTTAAATTTGGGTACTTAGGATGTGCTTTTAGGCTTTGTTTAAAGCTTAAACGGTAAGTTTGTGCTGCTGCATCATATTCACCTTTTGCTTCAAGCTTTGGCGTTCCCGGCTGGTTATACCAAGTTAAGAATGCAGATAAATCTACACCAGAACCCGCAGTTAAAGCAGCAACCCAATCTTCTACAGTTACAGCTTGTCCATCATGACGGCGGAAATATTCGTCGGTTCCTTGACGGTATTTTTCCTTACCAAGTAAAGTCGACATCATGCGGTTAATTTCCGCACCTTTCTCATAAACAGTTGCTGTATAGAAGTTATTAATTTCTACAAAGTGGTCTGGACGTGGCGGATGTGACAGAGGACCTGCATCTTCAGGGAACTGGTGTGATTTAAGCACAGCGACATCATCAATACGTTGAACCGCAGCAGATTGTAAATCTTCAGAGAAAGATTGATCACGGAATACCGTTAAGCCTTCTTTTAAGCAAAGTTGGAACCAGTCACGGCAAGTAATACGGTTACCTGTCCAGTTATGGAAATATTCATGGGCAATCACAGACTGTACACGCATAATCGCTGCGTCAGTTGTGTATTCTTCATCAGCAAGCACGCATGACGTATTAAAGATATTTAAACCTTTATTTTCCATTGCGCCCATGTTGAACTGGCTTACCGCAACAATCATATAGTTGTCGAGGTCATAGGCACGACCATAGTGTTCTTCATCCCAACTCATAGAATGCTTTAATGCTTCCATCGCGATATGGCATTTTGGAATATCTTTCTCAATGGCATAAATTTCTAAAGCAACATCACGCCCTTCAGATGTCGTATAACGATCTTTAAGTACAGCTAAATCACCAATGACACAAGCAAACAAATAGCTTGGTTTTTTAGTCGGGTCTTGCCAAATTGCAAAGTGGCGATTTTCACCAACCTCACCTGTTTCAAGCAAATTACCATTAGCAAGTAAAACTGGATATTTTTTGTCTGCTTCTACACGTGTAGTAAAGACTGAAAGTACATCTGGACGGTCTGGATAGAACGTAATTTTGCGGAAACCTTCAGGTTCATTTTGCGTTACAAATAAGTCATCGGCTTTATATAAGCCTTCTAATTGAGTATTCGTTTCAGGATGAATAGTCACTTGTGTTTGTAAAATGACTTCAGCTGGTGCGTTAGCGATCACCAATTGCTCACTATCGAGCAAATATTGTGCAGAAGTAAGAATTTGTCCATTTAACTGAACAGATTGCAACTCAAGATCACGACCTAGCAAAACCAAATCGCCCTCAGTTTGGCGCTTCATAACAAGTGTTGAATCAACAATCGTTTTATCATCATATACTTGAATATCAAGATTAATTGATTCAACCAAGAACGCAGGTTTTTGATAATCTTTTAAATAAACTGTTTGATCTGCCTGAACTGGAGGCTGCGCCGCAATATTCATCTTTATTCCTTATATACTCGTCTAAAACGGCAGTATGAGTCGCCATGAAATATCATACGCCAAGTCATACATACTGTATTTGCTTACCTTTATAAAATTAATGGGACTTCATTGATACATTTCAAATTAGAATCTGGTTTTATTAGCACAGATTAGACCAAATTTACGATAATCGTTGTTTATATAAGCAATCTATACAATAAAAATAAAACACCTTTAGCTTTTAACATTTTTTAGAGTCAGCTTACATTTTGGGCATGGTTCTTGCCTAATTAAATAGACCAATATGGGTATTTCAATAAGAGCAAGAGGTGTCAATATGGAATTAAAAGCACATTTTCATCGTTTAGAAAATATTAAAGCGATTCATGATTTACATGCTGCAGGACTCGATCATCATGTGATTGCAGTGTTCTTATCTGCGGAAGGTATTTCTATAACGACTCAGGAGGTTAGCTCCATTGTGAATACTTACGATGCACTGGGCAAAGTAAAATTACCAAGTAAAAAAGTACAGGCACTTATTCATGCCAAAAAACTTGGACAGAATGATGAGAACTTGCCGTGCCCTGTTTAATCAATAATTTAACTCGCAATAAAGACCTAAAATCCCAACATAAATTTTAGGTCTTTTTATTTTAACAACAAACGGAACTAGCAATCTCAGCCATATACAGCACGGCTGTGTATAATAGCCACATCATTTTTTATTTTATGTTCGGAGCAAAATGGCCTTACAAATTCTACAGAAACAACTGGATGAAAGTAGCCATTGTCCTCTCTGCCAAGCTTCAATGTACTGGGTAGATGCCGAGCAATTTGAACAAGACATTCAATTTCATGAATGCAGTCATTGTCAGCACCGCATATTTAAAGACGAAAAAATGACTTGCCACTGTGAAACGTGTACCAAACAGCGTAAAAAGCTTTTACAGCAAACACGCTTACAAGAACAACGCCAATTTAAATCAAAAGAACAGCCACAACGCAGTCTAGAACAACTCAGTTTTTTGCATAAACTTTTCTTGCTGAGTCTTTTAGATGAATATGCGCGTGAAGAAATCACTCATGATGAATATATTCATTGGGACAAAATTAAGTATCATCAGATCACCCCTAACTGGATGTTTCAGAGCTATTTAATTAAACAGTTGCATAAAGATGGCATTTTGAATGCAAATGATCAAACTGAAGATCCGCAGTGTTTTTATTTAAATATTCGTTTAGATGGCTACAGTGATCCAAGTTTATTTAGTGTGGCTCAACAACTACGTAATTGGTTTTATGAAAATTTAAGTTTCGGCGTTCCCTTTCGTAGTGCCGATGAAGTTAAAGATGTACTTTTTCAGGTGCTCTATCAGGAAATTATCCAGTTCATGCAATTTTATTGCCGAACTTGGGGCATCCAGATTGCAGGGAATTCAAATTTCCAAAGCTTTTGCTATCGCTTAATGGAATCATTGGCGATTGGACAGATCTATTATTTGATTCAAACGGCACTCGAATATCTTTATAAACAAAAAGCTTTGCAGCCTCGCAATGAGAAATTTATTAACACCAATTTGTTAAAGAAAACGTTAGAGCAATACCGTGAGAGAGCCTTAACTGAAAAGTGGGAAACCTCTATGCTGCCTCGTCCTCATAATATTCCATATAGTAAAATGAGTTATATTTTGCTTAACCGTTTCTTAGGTTATGACGAACAAATATTTGTACAACCTGTATGGAAAGCATGGCGCAAAATTGAACCACGTTTAAATTTTTATTCTGTCAAACGTTGTATGCATTGTGGTTCAAATGATTTAACTGTTGATTATGATGCAGCAGATTATGTTTCTTTGATTTGCCAAAAATGTAAGCATCAAGACCACTATTTTACCCACTAAACCTATCATCACTTTAGCTTACTAGGGATCATAATATGACATCGACATCTAGTTTGATTGAACAGGTCATTGAAGCTTGGCAGAACATGCAGGCAAAAACGCCTCTTGTGCAATGTATTACCAATAGCGTTGCGGCTAACTATACAGCCAATGTGTTACTCGCTTCTGGTGCTTCACCTGCGATGATTGATAATCCTTATGAAGCAGAAAGTTTTACCAAAATTTCATCGGCTTTAAGCATTAATTTAGGCACCCCGACTTCAGAGCAAATGCAGGCCATGCAAATCTCTGCAAAAACAGCACAGCTTAATAACATTCCATGGGTGCTTGATCCGGTGGGCTATGGGCCAGTTTTAGCTTGGCGTAGTCAAATGACAGATGAACTTTTACAGTTTAAGCCTAGCGTTATTCGTGGTAATGCATCAGAAATCAGTACACTTGCAGGTAATCAAGTTCAATCTAAAGGTGTTGATAGTACCCTAAGTAGTGATGATGCCTATCGACAAGCTTACGCGCTATTAGTACATACAGGCTGTATCGCAATTTCAGGTGAGTCCGATTACATTTTATCTAAAGAACTAGATGTCGTTATCCAAGTTAACGGTGGTAGCCCCTTACAACCCAAAATTACAGCAACTGGTTGTGCTTTAGGTGCGTTAATCGCTGCCTATAGTGCGGTAACGACGCCAACCATTGCAGCGCTTTCAGCCCATGTACATTTTTCAATTGCGGGTAAACTTGCTGCCAATCAGGCACAAACCATGGGAAGTTTTAGTAACATCTTTATGGATTATATCCATATGTTAGATGCCAACCTGATTGAGCAATATGCAAATATAAAGCTGTTTGGCTTAAAGGCATAACTGCAAGTTATGCCTTTATCACCCTACTCTCATTTTAAAAGTAAGTAGATATCTGTAATAAGGTCACATTCTTTCACATCATGCACAAAGTTATGATAGTGAAAGAAAACTGGATATTCCCCTGCTTCTTCGGGTTGCTCAGGTAACCAGTTTCTAAAGATGTAATAAACACTATCTTTAATCTGGTCATGGCTACCCAAATGTCTTACGGTTGCATAACGACCCGCAGGAATTTCACCTGTTTGTACACCGTAACTATTTTCGGGTATAGCCTTTTCAATTGAACCAGCAATATCAAATCGAAACTCGTCAGACGGAGTCTGCTCAGGGTCAGCAAACGGAATCCCGTAAGTTCTAGACTTGGTCACAGGCGATAAACCTGTTTCTTTACGCCAAGCAATAAAACGCGCAGCCGTTTCAAAGACTTTATCAGGACTACCTAAATGCGATAGATAGGCAATCTTTTCAGCAGGACGCTCAACAATATTTACATTCATTTTTAGCTCACTTTTTGGAATCGTAAAAACAAACTTCTGGCGCCAAGATTCCCAGTCCGGTTTATCTCTAAAAGCCCGAGGAGTTTGATCAAATGAACGCTTAAATGCACGAGTAAATGCCTCTGGACTATCAAACCCTGCTTGTAATGCAATCTCAATAATTTTGAGATCGGGTTCAAAAGCCAATTGAAAAGAGGCCCGCTTTAAACGAGAAAGTTGAATAAACTTCATCACATTTAAACCAATATGAACGGCAAAAATACGATGAAAATGAAATTTGGATAAGGCTGCAATCTGGCTCAATCTATCAACATCTAAATCTTCATCTAAATGTCTTTGAATATAATCGCAAACCAGTTGCAGCTTTTGTGTATATACAGCCATACATTTATGTCTGTTCATTCGATAGCACTACTTTTACATAGTGCTGATCTCTATTCTTGATCGAAATTGCGCTTTTTAAAATTATACAACTTGCTTAAAATAATCTTCTTTTGGCATATCAACAAGTTCAACACACAATTGAATTTCTTTATTAAACTCTTGTTGTAGATAATTTTTATTGCTGAGTGCCGCTAACAACTGATCACCCATCAGCTGTTTTTGCTCTGCATTTCTTCCCGACAAAATATAAACTTTTACATGAATATAAGCCTGTTCTAGTCCCAAACCAATTAGGAAAACATCATCTTTACGCGCACGGCTTTTAATGTCTTCTGGACTAAACAACTCTGTTTCAATGAGCGTTGTATTAATTTCTTCAAGTAATTGTTTTGCGTTTAATCCAGTTAAGTTATCTGAATAATCAACTACAATGTGCGGCATAGCCACCTCAATTTATGTAATAAGTAATTAAGCTAATTAAACTTTACTCAATAAATAATAAAGCTAATCGAACCTGATCATATCCCATTCGAGGACTGGTTGCTTCAACGATTGGTCTTAGTTTGATCGAACCATCATCAGAAAAATGATCTGGATTTTGGCGTTTTTTCAGTTTCTTATAAATTTTTCGGATTTCTTCCACCACTTCTTCCCCAGGATGGGCAACCGAAATATCCAGTTTTTGTTCTTTATGCAGTCGAGCCAAATGGTTAATGATTGTCGCTGGGGTAAGGCCACGTTCATGTGCAATATCTTCAATCTCATAGCCTTCTTCAAACAACGCACGTGTTTCGTCTAGCGTTGCCGAGGCATAATTTTGTTTCGCACCTTTTGAAAGTTTTTTCTCATTACGAGAAATCTCAGTTTCATTTAAAGTTCCGCCACAATGACGAATAAATGCTTTGTGCTGAGCAGTTAAATCTACATCTGCAAAGTTGTCTTCTGCTTCTTTAGACAACTCTTGGAAACGACGATCGGCTTTCACAGCCAAACTATCTAGCTCTAGAGCTTGCTCGTTAATCCCTAATAACTTTAATCCAGTTAAAGATTTCAAACGTGAAAGCGCAACATAACCCTGACCTTTTTCAAAGGTGTTCATGAGGTTAATTTCAGCAGCTTCTAAGGTCATCCCTTGGCTTTTATGAATGGTAATCGCCCATGCCAAACGAAGTGGAATTTGCTGGAAACTGGCAATCACTTTACCTGCATCATTTTCAACTGACCAAGTTTCAGGCGCAACCAGCAATGTCGTGCCATCGGTCAATTTCACCTTTGGTAGCAAACCATTTTCATCATCTTCTTCAAAACCAATGACTTCACCTAAACTCCCGTTGATATATCCCATATCAAAGTTGTTTTTTACAAACATGACTTTTGCATGTTTCTTTAAGGTGAGTTCTTCTGGTGCACGTACCGAAGATTTTAAAGTTTCTACCAGTTTTTCATTACCATCTAAAACCGCATTGAATTGATGCCCTTCATTATCAATTTCATTTAAGTGCTGATAATTGATATTGTCGACATCCATATTGTGCGTATAGAGGCGAGTAAAGGTCTCACCAATATCATGGGAGCGTGATTGACGTAATGCGTGTAAATGATCTGATTGAATATTTTGCGCACGAATAGCATTTAAAATCTGATTTAGAATTTCATCATCTTGGCGATGTTGTTCTGTTAAATAACATACGCGAAATTTAGCTTCGACCCATGCATCAGACATAAAACAGAACTTGTCACGGTTGGCTTCACTATTACGTCCAACTGGTGGCAACTGAAAGAAATCTCCGGCAACAATGACTTGGATACCGCCAAATGCCTCATCGCTTTCTTTAAAATATTTTAAAACCTGATTCACCAGATTAAGCTGTTTTGCATGTAACATCGAAATTTCATCGATGACGAGAACTTGCGCATTTTCAAGGTGTTCCTTGAGATATTTACGCTCTTTCATACGTTTTAGGTCATCATCAGTTAACTGATCTTTAATCCCGATGCCTGCCCATGTATGAATCGTCATGCCGTTCATATGCGTTGCAGCAATACCTGTAGATGCCGTAATTGCTACTGGCACTTTACGTGCTTTTAGGTATTGGATGTACTGATTAAGTGTATAGGTTTTCCCTGCACCAGCCGAGCCGGTTAAAAAGACATTTTCACCTGCTTTAAGCAGTTTAAGCGCAGTTTCCTGTTTCATAATCTCATAAGTACATCTTCAACAGCCCATAGCTTAACGACTTTCCCGAAAAAATTAAATGAATGTGCCAGAATTTCTGTAAAAACCATATAAATCAATAATTAATAATAAAATGATATTTGGTAGGTTTTTGGTAGGTAGGAAAATTAGCGTCACATCACAATACTAAGCCCATGGTGAGGCTCACCTGTAATAACAAACAATGGATTTATGGAAGAAGGAATCACTCCATGGCTTTTAAAAATATTGCAGATCAAACAAACGGTTTTTATATTCCCTGTGTATCACTCTTTGGACCAGGATGTGCCAAAGAAATTGGTACAAAGGCACAAAACCTCGGCGCAAAAAAAGCATTAATTGTGACCGATGCAGGCTTATTTAAATTTGGTGTCGCAGATCTTATTGCAAACTATTTAACTGAAGCAGGCGTTGCGAGCCATATTTTCCCGGGTGCAGAACCTAACCCAACAGATATTAATGTTCATAACGGTGTAAATGCCTATAACGAAAATGGCTGTGACTTTATTGTCTCTCTAGGTGGCGGTTCATCTCATGACTGTGCAAAAGGGATTGGCCTAGTCACTGCTGGCGGTGGCCATATTCGTGACTACGAAGGTATTGATAAAAGCAAAGTCCCAATGACACCACTGATTGCAATCAACACAACGGCTGGTACTGCATCTGAAATGACTCGTTTCTGTATTATTACCAATACAGACACTCACGTAAAAATGGCAATTGTCGACTGGCGTTGTACCCCACTCATTGCAATTGATGACCCGAAACTCATGATTGCAAAACCGGCTGGTCTAACAGCTGCAACGGGTATGGATGCTTTAACTCATGCTGTTGAAGCATATGTGTCTACGGCGGCAAACCCAATTACCGATGCCTGTGCAGAAAAAGCCATCACCATGATTAGCCAGTGGTTACAACCTGCTGTCGCAAATGGTGAAAATATCGAAGCGCGTGATGCAATGAGCTATGCACAATACTTAGCTGGTATGGCATTCAACAACGCATCTTTAGGTTATGTTCATGCAATGGCGCACCAGTTAGGCGGTTTCTATAACCTACCTCACGGCGTATGTAATGCAATCTTGTTACCACACGTGTGCGAATTTAACTTAATTGCCTGTCCAGATCGTTACGCAAAAATCGCAGATTTAATGGGTGTAAAAACTCATGGACTGACGGTGATGGAAGCTGCATATGCTGCAATTGATGCCATTCGTAAATTGTCGGCATCGATTGGTATTCCATCTGGATTAACAGAGCTAGGGGTAAAAACTGAAGACCTTGCGGTTATGGCCGATAACGCTCAAAAAGATGCATGTATGCTGACCAATCCACGTAAAGCAAATCATGCACAAGTTGTGGAGATTTTCAAAGCAGCACTTTAATCTTGATGTAATGGCACATCCCTCTAGTAAGTCAAACCCTCCGACCGTTGACTTACTTTTTGGGGAATACTTAGCTCCAGCGGTATTCCCTTTTTTTAAACCTCTATTCCAATCCAACCTCTAAACCTGATTGACAATTCTCCCATTTCATTGAAGGATACTCAGCATGTCTTAAATACAATAGCTCGATAAAAATGAATACATCCTCAGCTACTCAAAATTATGTTCCAGATATTTTAGGTACTGGCTACGAACAGCTCACACTAAACTTTCCTGATGATTATGAAGGTAAAGTTGTTGCCACACTGGTTCGTAAAAAGGCCGCTCAATCTACTCAAAAAGCTGTGCTGTATATTCATGGTTTTTTAGATTATTTCTTTCAAACTGAAATGGCTGAACAATTCAATGCGCATGGTTACGACTTCTATGCCTTGGATTTAAGAAAATATGGTCGTTCCAAGCTACCCCATCAAATCTTCTATAATGTGCTTGATTTAAGTGAATACGATGCCGAAATTACTCAAGCATTAGATATCATTGCTAAAGAACAGCACACACAAGTATTGCTTGCAGGTCATTCAACAGGTGGTCTGACAGCAACGCTTTATGCTGCCCATCACCCAAACCACCCTCTGATTAAAGCACTTTGGGCAAATAGTCCGTTTTACGACTTTAATTTAAGTTTGGTCGAAAAGAAATTTGGTATTCCAATGCTCAGCCGAGTAGGAAAATATCTACCTAAAGTTAAATTCCCAAGCCAACTGAACAAATGGTACACCGCAAGCCTTCACAAAGAACTTAAAGGCGAATGGGACTTTAATCTGGACTGGAAACCAACGTCTGCCCCTACTGTTCAACTCAGCTTTGTACATGCGATTCATACGGCACAAAAAGAAATACATCGCGGGGTTAAACTCAATGTTCCCGCACTAATTATGCATTCTCATCAGACTAAAAACCCTAAAAAATGGGGAGTTGATGCGACTCAAAGTGATGTGATTTTAGATGTTAAAGACATTGAAAAACACGGTAAAAAAATTAAAGGAGATGTCTCTGTTGTCTCTATTCACAATGGCTTGCATGATTTAGTCCTTTCGGTCCAGCCAGTACGAGAACAAGTTTATCAACAGTTGTTCCAGTGGCTGGATCAAAAAATCACTTAACTGAGCTTAGGTGAATCAAGGTATTTCATCAGCAATTGATGCGCGGGATGTTCACTCGGTACTAACTCCATAAGACGTTCTACCGCATCAATTGCTTCGGGGAAATGAGCTAAATGCTTAAGTAATAAATCTGTTTCTTGCGTTTTAAAAATTGCATCGCTCAAGCGCGATTCAAGGCAGTCACGCCATGCACATAAAAACGGGCTTTCCGTTTTTGCCAGAAAAACACCTGTGTAAAGCTGCAAAGCAGAAGCCGCATATCCAGCATCCAGTGCCTGTTCAGCTTGTAAAAAATCTGCTTCAACATGTACAAGCAAACGATATGGCCGAGATCCGAGTAAACCACCCAAAATATCTCGAAGTTGAGACATTTCAGCTTTAAGTGTGCCCATACTTACTTTACGTTCGCCATACAGCGCCTGATAAAGATGCTCTAAAGTTAAGCCATGTGGACATAACGCCAATATCGTCAAAATTTCAATTTGACGTGGTGTTAATAATAAACTTTTGCCATTAAATTTAACTTGTGGCGTCGAAAATGCACGAATATGTAATTGCTGACGCTGCTGCTCTAGCAAGGCAGATTGAATAATTGATGCACAACGTTCGGCAGCCAATATTCCTAAACTATTATGGTTCTTCCAAGTAGTCGATAAATCAACGACACCTAGAGTTTGTTTTGAGTATGGATCGATAATTGGCGCGGCATAGCACACCCAATCATGAATCGATTCCATATAATGTTCATTAGAAAAAACACAACTTGATTGCTGAGTTTTTAAAGACAAAGCCAATGCATTGGTGCCAACAAATTCTTCACGCCATTGCCCACCCTGCACAAAGTGAACACGCTCAGCTGCACTTTGCATTTGAGCACTTGTTGCCGTCCAAATGATCGTACTACCAATGTCACCAACGGCAATTACCATTGAGGATTGCTCTGCAATATGACGTAAATCATCGGCACACTGACTTAAAGCCATATCTAAAGCATTTTGTGAAGCAGATTTTTTCTCGACTAATGGAGCCGCAAAACGCTCTTTAGGAATCGCAGCAGAGGCTGACCGTTCCCATGAGCTTGCAATACTTTGACCCAGTTTGGCAGCATTTTGAGGAGAGAGACTATTTTGCGTACGCAGTTGATCAATCAACGTCCGTTGCTGCAATAAATCCTTTTTTGTGAACATTTGTAAATTCCTTATATATCCACATTTCTATTCCAACCTTTCTCCAACCTTCTTCTTTATATCCTAATTATACAAAGTACGAAAGTACCTACTGACAGGGTTCTTGTTAGTCTTTAGTCCTAAAAAGCAAAGGAATATTTATATGCGCTATATCGATCCAAATCAACCAGGCTCAAAAGTTCAATTTAAATCACAATATGAAAATTTTATTGGCGGTGAATGGGTTGCACCTGTAAAGGGTGTATATTTTGATAATGTATCTCCTGTTGATGGAAAAGCTTTCACCCGTATTCCACGCTCTAGTGCCGAAGATATTGAACTCGCTCTAGATGCAGCACATAAAGCGAAAGCAACATGGAATAAAGCCTCACCAACGGTACGCTCTAATATACTTTTAAAAATTGCTGATCGTTTAGAAGCAAATCTTGAAATGCTTGCTGTTGCAGAAACTTGGGATAACGGTAAAGCGGTTCGTGAAACTTTAGCAGCAGACCTTCCACTTGCGATTGACCATTTCCGTTATTTCGCAGGTTGTATTCGTGCTCAAGAAGGTGGCATCTCTGAAATTGATGAAGATACCATTGCCTACCATTTTCATGAACCACTTGGTGTAGTTGGCCAAATCATTCCATGGAACTTCCCAATTTTAATGGCAGCATGGAAACTTGCTCCTGCTCTAGCGGCTGGTAACTGCGTTGTAATTAAACCAGCAGAGCAAACACCAGTAGGTATTTTACTGGTTGCTGAACTCATCCAAGATATCTTACCGCCGGGTGTACTCAATATTGTCAATGGTTTCGGTTCAGAAGTCGGCCGTCCTTTAGCGACAAACCCACGTATTGCAAAAATTGCGTTCACAGGTTCAACTCAAACTGGACAAATGGTGATGCAATATGCGACTGAAAATATTATTCCAGTCACCTTAGAACTTGGCGGTAAGTCACCAAACCTTTTCTTTGAAGATATCATGGATAAAGAAGATGACTTCTTAGAAAAAACACTTGAAGGTTTTGCGATGTTTGCCTTGAACCAAGGTGAAGTATGTACTTGCCCTTCTCGTGCTTTAGTACAAGAAAGTATTGCTGATCAGTTCTTGGAAATGGCCGTCGAGCGTGTAAAACGTATTAAAACTGGTCATCCACTTGATACTGAAACGATGATTGGTGCTCAAGCATCTCTACAACAACAAGAGAAAATCTTACGTTGTATTAACACTGGTCGTGAAGAAGGTGCAGAGCTCTTACTTGGCGGTAGCGGCCGTAAAGAAGTAGGCGATGGTTACTATGTTGATCCGACTATTTTTAAAGGTCACAATGGCATGCAAGTTTTCCAAGAAGAAATTTTTGGACCTGTACTTGCTGTGACAACGTTCAAAGACTTTGACGATGCAATTAAAATTGCCAATGACACCATGTATGGTTTAGGTGCAGGTGTATGGTCACGTTCAGCTCACATTTCTTACCGTGCTGGTCGTGCTATTGAAGCGGGTCGTGTCTGGACAAACTGCTACAACATCTACCCTGCACATGCTGCATTTGGTGGTTACAAGAAGTCTGGTATTGGCCGCGAAAACCATAAGATGATGCTAGATCACTATCAACAAACTAAAAACTTGCTGGTGAGTTATTCAACTAAACCAATGGGCTTCTTCTAAGTTTCGCACCAAGTTGATACCAAGCTATCAACACTAGAAAGAAATAAGATGCCTAATTATATAAGAAGCCAGTAATTTAGATTGCTGGCTTCTTCATTTATGATTGTTAAGCTTGAATTTTTATCATTTAGAATAAAAAAGCTCTATCTACTCTCTGAAGTGCTTCATTTAGGCATTGCTTTTGCATTGATTCATACAAACCCACTCGCAGGAGTATTGTATGAATCAACCAGAAACAGCTTCCGTCATTTCTTCAGGCACAGAAGTCTCATCAGCAGAATATTTTGCTCAGCGTCAACTCAAACAAGGTACGGTTGGTTGGTTACTCCTGATTGGTTTAGGCGTAGCTTATGTGATATCTGGTGATTTTGCCGGCTGGAACTTTGGCATAGCCCAAGGTGGCTGGGGTGGTATGTTTATTGCCACTGCACTCGCTGCAATTATGTACCTATGCCTATGTCTTTCTATGTCAGAAATGTCCACCATGATGCCAACAGCAGGCGGCGGTTATAGTTTTGCGCGTGCTGCTTTTGGTCCTTTTGGGGGCTATTTAACAGGAACAGCTATTTTAATTGAATACGCAATTGCCCCTGCGGCGATTGCTGTATTTATTGGTGGTTATTGCGAATCTTTATTTGGTATTAATGGCTGGATGATTTACCTCGCCTGCTATGCCATTTTTATGGGCATACATCTGAAAGGTGCCGGCGAAGCCTTAAAAATTATGTTTGCGATTACACTTGTCGCAGCTGTTGCTCTGGTTGTCTTTATTGTGGCAATGGTTCCACATTTTAATACACAAAATTTATTAGATATTCCTGTTGGCACAGCAGCTGGTGCAAGTCGTTTTCTACCTCATGGCTATTTAGGCATCTGGGCCGCTGTTCCTTTTGCAATCTGGTTTTTTCTTGCAGTTGAAGGTGTGCCATTAGCCGCCGAAGAAGCAAAAGATCCAGCTAAATCTCTCCCACGCGGTTTAATCGGTGCAATGCTCATATTAACGGCGTTTGCCATGCTCATTTTATTCTTGGGTGCGGGCGCAGCAGGTGCAAGTACTTTGCAAAACTCAGGCGCTCCCCTCGTCGATGCTCTGGTTAAAGTTTATGGCACCAACACTTGGCTTGCGACTTTTGTTAACTTTGTTGGGTTAGCTGGTTTAATCGCGAGTTTCTTTTCAATTATCTATGCCTATTCACGTCAAATTTTTGCACTCTCTCGTGCTGGTTACTTACCGACTTCACTCTCTTTAACCAATAAAAATAAAGCACCTTATCTTGCGATTATTATTCCGGGCATTATTGGGTTCTTGCTTTCACTCACCAAAGAAGGCGATTCACTGATTTTAATCGCGGTTTTTGGTGCCACCATTTCTTATGTGTTGATTCTTTTATCCCACATCAAACTACGCCTCTCTAAACCCGACATGCCTCGTCCTTATAAAACTCCTGGAGGTATCGTTACTTCAAGTATTGCCTTGGTTCTAGCAGTCGCTGCTGTAGTTGCGGGCTTTGTTGTTAATCCAAAAGTTTGGTTTATTGCTGCCGCTATTTATGTCGTATTTATTGCTTACTTTTTATTCTATAGCCGTTATCATTTAGTGAAAGGTACACCAGAAGAAGAGTTTGCAAATATTAAAGCCGCAGAACAAGAACTATAAAAAGGATGCAACTATGAGTTATCGCAATATTGTCGCCAATCAACATTATCACTTTGCTGACTTGAAGACCTTGATGGCAAAAGCAACGCCATTACGTTCAGGCGATGAACTAGCAGGTGTAGCGGCCAGAGATGCAACCGAACATGTTGCGGCACAAATGACTTTGGCCGATGTACCGCTTAAAACTTTTTTAAATGAGGTTGTGGTCGATTATGAAACTGATGAGATTACCCGTTTAATTATTGATGAACATGATCTGGCAGCCTTTGCCCCTATTGCACACTTTACAGTAGGCGATTTTCGAAATTGGTTACTGGGAGAAGAAGCAACCGCACAAAGCTTAAAAGCATTAGCAGCTGGTTTAACCCCCGAAATGGTAGCTGCCGTCAGCAAAATTATGCGCAATCAAGATTTGATTTATGTCGCCAGCAAATGTGAGGTGATAACCCAATTTCGCAACACGATTGGTTTAAAAGGCCATCTTTCTACCCGTTTACAACCGAACCATCCTACTGATGATGTGCTCGGTATTTCTGCCAGTATTTTAGATGGTTTGATGTATGGCAATGGCGATGCCGTAATTGGCATTAATCCCGCGACAGATAACATACATAATTTGTCAGAGCTACTAAAATTACTTGATCATGTCATTCAGGAATATCAGATTCCGACACAATCTTGTGTACTCACACATATCAGCTCAGGTATTCAACTGGCTGAAAAAAATGTGCCAATTGATTTAATGTTTCAATCAATCGCTGGCACCCAAATGGCAAACGAAGGTTTTGGAATATCACTTGATTTACTACAAGAAGGATATGAAGCCACGCTTGCACTCAAGCGCGGAACTATTGGACAAAACGTCATGTACTTTGAAACGGGTCAAGGCAGTGCCTTATCCAGCAATGCACATCACGGCGTTGATCAGCAAACATTAGAAACTCGCGCTTATGCAGTAGCCCGTAAATACAATCCGCTTTTAGTGAATACAGTCGTTGGTTTTATTGGTCCTGAATATCTTTTTAACGGCAAACAAATTATACGTGCAGGTTTAGAAGATCACTTTTGCGGTAAGTTACTCGGAGTACCCATGGGCTGCGACATCTGCTATACCAACCATGCCGATGCTGACCAAAATGATATGGATGTTCTCCTTACTCTATTTGGTGCCGCGGGCATTAATTTTATTATGGGAATTCCGGGTTCAGACGATGTCATGCTCAATTATCAAACGACCTCGTTTCATGATGCCCTCTACTTAAGACAACTCCTAGGTTTAAAACCCGCTCCTGAGTTTTCAGCTTGGCTTGAACAGCAAGGTATTTTTAAACAGCAAAACTCTCAAATCTGTTGGGCAGACCACATGCCTGACCAATTCTCTCGTCTGCTCATGAACTAGGGAGAAAATTATGAAACTGAACCGTGATATTCAATATCCATCTTCTACCCATCAAGATCAGTGGGAAAAACTTAAACAGTTTACTGATGCTCGTATTGCTCTAGGCCGTGCGGGTTGTAGTATCCCAACACGAGCCTTACTTGAATTTCAGTTGTCGCATGCACAAGCAAAAGATGCGGTTTATCAAGACATGGATGTTACCTATTTATCTGAACAATTAGCGCAAAGACAGCTGCAAAGTCTTCATGTACAAAGTAATGCTCCTAATAAGGAAGTCTATCTTAAACGTCCTGATTTAGGACGTCAGCTTTCAGATCAATCAAAAGATGTCTTAATTAAGAAGTATGCAGAAGGCCCTCAACAATACGATGTTTGTATTGTGGTCGGTGATGGACTCTCTGCAAGAGCAATTGAAGCGAATGCTATCCCATTCATTACCGCGCTAAGTGAGCAAGTTCAGCAAGAAAACTGGGCTCTTGCGCCCATTGCACTGGCAACAGGCAGTCGGGTTGCTTTAGGTGATCAAGTTGCTGAGATCTTTAAGGCACCCATGCTAGTGATGCTCATTGGTGAACGCCCAGGTTTAAGCTCTCCTGACAGTATGGGAATTTACTACACGTGGAATGCATATTCAGGCTGCCTCGATGCCAAACGTAATTGTATTTCCAACGTCCGTTCAGCAGGTTTAAGTATTCCAGTTGCGGTACAACGTTTAATGACATTAATGAAAAAATCAAAACAGCTCGGCTTTTCAGGAGTTAATTTAAAAGATGAGCATCAACTTTCAGATATAGGTCTTGAGGGAACTCAAAAGCTATTATTTTAAACAGTAGAATATGTTTAGGGATTTATCCATAAATAGATAATCCTTTGCATAACAACATCATTTTAACGAAAAATATCAATTTTCAGGTATTGACGATTTATACAGATATTTTCTTCTTTATATTTATCGCTATACTCCACGTATTGATCTTCTATGAATCATTTGTATGAGCACAACAAACGCCTTCCCAAAAACTATTTATGCCATTCAGCATCTTGCTTTCGAAGACTTAGGTTCATTAGAAGATGTCTTTTATCAACTCGGATTTCGCGTCCGTTATTTTGAAGCGGGTGTAGATGATTTAACCCCTGCTTTTGCACATGAAGGTTTAACTATTATTTTAGGTGGTCCAATCGGAGTTTATGAAACTGACGATTATCCATTCTTAAAAGATGAAATCGCTTTACTTAAACAACGTCTGGCAGCTGATAAGCCTACTCTTGGCATTTGCCTAGGTGCACAGCTTATTGCTCATGCACTTGGCGCAAAAGTATATGCAGGGCATCAAAAAGAAATTGGTTGGGGTCCACTGAGCTTAAGCTTACGTGCTAATCAGGTTTTATCTGGTTTGCTTAATAATGTTCATGTTCTACATTGGCACGGCGATACTTTCGATCTACCTGAAAATGCGGTGCTCTTAGCAAGCTCAGATATTTATACCAATCAGGCATTTGAAGTCGGTAATAATATTCTTGCTTTGCAATTTCATATTGAAAGTACTGAAGAACATTTTGAAAAATGGCTCATTGGTCATACATGTGAACTTCGCCATGCAAATATTTCAATTCCAAAACTTCGCGAAGAAAATCAGCAGTATGCTCAAAGCCTCGAACATGCTGCTTTTGACGTTATTCAAAAATTTCTTAAACGAATTGGATATAGTGGTTAATGGCTTTTTATTACTACAAATAAGTTTAAATGCTTTTTTATTAACCAAAAGATAGCTTAATAACCTATCTTTTGGAACATTTTATATTAAATTAAGTCTACTGTTTCACTATACTTTTACTCACAAATATAAATAGTTAAATCATTATGGAAATCCTGAAATTTATTAAAAGCTTTAATACGGTGAATACCTATTTATCGCTAGCATTTATTCTTCTTATCATCATTGTTCTTTATTTCTATGTGGTTAATCCAGCTTAGCTTATTTGCCAAAGCACCATAAAGCATAATATATGTAAGAAAATAGATATAAAAAAGCCCAACTGAATTGGGCTTTTTTATATCTGCTATTTGCTCAAAAACATTTTAAGGGTTTTACTTTTTCTCAGGTTTGAAGCTATCTTTCAAATCGAGAATGCGGTTAAACACTGGTTTTTCAGGTGAATGATCATGTTGATCAGCAACAAAATAACCCTCACGTTCAAACTGGAAACGATCTTCAGGACTCGCTTGTGCCAAAGCAGGTTCAATGACAGCTTCTAATACTTTCATCGAATCTGGATTTAAGTTTGCCAAGAAATCATCACCTGTTTCAGGATCTGCTTCTGTGAACAAACGATCATAAATACGTACTTCAGCAGGAATACCTTTAGTCGCAGATACCCAGTGAATTACGCCTTTCACTTTACGGCCTTCTGGGTTTTTACCTAAGGTTTCAGGATCAATCGAACATTTCAGCTCAATGACTTCACCATTAGCATCCTTAATAACTTCATCACATTTAATGACGTAAGCATGGCGTAAACGCACTTCACCATCAGGAATTAAACGTTTAAAGCCTTTTGGTGGTACTTCTTCAAAGTCTTTACGGTCAATATAGATTTCCTTAGTTAAAGGAATCACACGGTCACCCATATCCACGTTTGGATGGCGAGCGTGGTTAAGATCCATATCTTCTGGCAAATTGGTTAAAGTCACTTTAAGTGGACTTAAAACAGCCATACCACGCGCAGCTGTATTTTCTAAAGATTGACGAATACAAAACTCAAGCATTGCAACATCTACAATACCATCAGTTTTTGACACGCCCACACGCTTACAGAAATCGCGTAAACCTTCTGGCGTAAACCCTCGACGACGCATCCCCACTACTGTTGGCATACGAGGGTCATCCCAACCATTCACATGACCACCTTCCACCAATTTACGTAATTTACGTTTTGATGTAATGGTGTAATCCACGTTTAAACGTGAAGATTCATACTGATGTGGAACTGCTTGAGATTTTACTTTTTCTACAATCCAGTCATAAAACGGACGGTGATCTTGGAACTCTAATGTACAAAGCGAATGAGTAATCCCCTCGATCGCATCAGACAATGGATGAGCATAGTCATACATTGGATAGATTTTCCATTTATCACCTGTCTGGTGATGTTCTGAATGCAATACGCGATATAAAATTGGGTCACGCATGTGTACATTTGGGCTTGCCATATCAATTTTGGCACGTAAAACAGCTCCACCCTCTTTAAATTCGCCACTACGCATTTTTTCAAAACGCGCGAGGTTCTCTTCAACAGATGAATCACGGTATGGTGAATTTTTACCAGGTTCAACAAAATTACCGCGGTTTAACTTAATTTCTTCTGGAGATTGTAAATCTACATAAGCATCGCCTTGCTCAATTAATTGAACAGCCCATGCATATAATTGATCAAAATAACCCGATGCATAGCGTGGCTCACCATTCCAGTTAAAACCAAGCCATTTCACATCGTTAGCGATACCGTCAACATACTCTTGTTCTTCAGCATCAGGGTTTGTATCGTCAAAACGTAAATTACATAAACCATCAAACTCTTCAGCCACACCAAAGTTTAAGCAAATCGCTTTTACATGGCCAATATGTAAATAGCCATTTGGTTCTGGTGGAAAACGCGTTACGATCTGCTTTGCACGACCGGCAGCTAAGTCTTCAGTAATAACTTGGCGAACAAAATCTAAGCCAGCCTGTTGTTCTTGCTGCGCAGAATCGACAGAGGCATGAGTATTCGGTGTCGGGTTATTTGGCAGGCTCGAGACAACATCATTAGGCTTCATAGTGTATCAATCACTTCTTTGTAGATAAAATTTCGAAAAATTTAAACGCTATCTTCATTTTTAACAAAGATTTTAACGTTTTTTACTTGCCTTGTAGTTTACAGTTTGCTTATGCTTCTCTCAACCAAAAACCCATGGTCATAAGCCCATGTTTAGGAGATTAATGTAATGAGTTTTCCTCAAGTCGAATTAAACACCAATAAAGGTCGTATTGTTCTTGAACTGAATGCTGAAAAAGCACCTAAAACAGTAGCAAACTTTTTAGAATATGTACGTGACGGTTTTTATGACGGCGTTATTTTCCACCGCGTCATTGATGGTTTCATGATCCAAGGTGGCGGTATGGATGAAAACTTCAAAGAAAAAGCGACACGTGATTCAATTGAAAACGAAGCTGATAACGGTTTAAGCAACGACGAAGGTACGGTTGCAATGGCACGTACTCAAGCTCCTCACTCAGCGTCTGCTCAATTCTTTATCAACGTGAAGAATAACTCTTTCTTGAACCATACCTCTAAAACTGCTCAAGGTTGGGGTTATGCTGTATTTGGTAAAGTTGTTGAAGGTTTAGACATTGTTGAAGCGATCAAAGGTGTTCGCACTGGCAACCGCGGTTATCACGCTGACGTTCCTTTAGAAAATGTTGTAATCGAATCTGCTAAAATTATTTCTGAATAATTTTAGGATAAAGCTGTGACTTATCTGTTTATCTCAGATTTACATTTGTCACCTGAACACCCTCGACTCGTTCGAGGGTTTTTAGACTTATTGGTGCATTACCAAAATAAAAATACTCAACTCTACATCTTAGGCGACTGGTTTAATGCTTGGATTGGAGATGATTATTCAGCGCCATGGCTTGATGAAATTGTTGAGGCCTTAAAAGACTTTAACCAAAAAGGGAATCAGGTTTACTTTCAAGTCGGTAACCGTGATTTTGCGCTTAATCAGGTTTTCCTCAATAAATTTAATGGCGTCTTACTCCCTGACATTTATTCCCTCAATATCGCAGGACATCAATATCGCCTAGAACATGGCGATGCATTATGTACAGATGATGTTTCCTATCAAAGATTTAAAAAAATTATTCGAAATCCGCTCTTAGTCGCTCTTTTACGCCGAACCCCACTCAGTTTTCGCACTAAATTAGTGAATGGCTTTCGCAAAAGAAGCTCCGCTGATAAACAGCAAAAAAGCTATGAAATCATGGATGTGAATGAGCAAGCTGTTATTTCTGCTTTAGCAAATGTAGACATATTGATTCATGGACATACTCACCGCCCTTCAATTCATCAAGTGCAAGCTAAACAACGAATTGTTCTTGGCGATTGGCGTGAAGATCAGGCTTATATTTTGGAAATTGATCCATCCTCAAATACGCAACAGCTCGAATTGATTGTATGGAATTATTAGCTAGTAATTAGTCACTTTTTATTTCAACTTTCAATTCTTTAATTTTTTTATTTAAATCAGAATCGTAAATCACACACATGCTGGCAATAAATATAAATTTCCAGCTTATATGTGCATGATCGTGATATTCAATGTATAAAATAAGAAGACTCAATACAAATACAAGAATGATAAAGGCTTTAACAATTCTAATTTCTCTCAGCTTACTCTTTGCATCTGTTGGCATTAAATCAATCATTTTCAATATATTACTAAAACTTTACATAAGAGTATTATATTTCTTTATCAAATTACATAGGAAATGTTTTTGAATAAAATAGCGTATGATAACAAAGATTAAATTCTCTCAATTGCCATAAGATTGATATGGAGCACACCTATGGACCTATTGAATTCTGTTAAAAGTCGCTATACAACAAAAGCGTATGATTCTGAAAAGAAAATTCCTCAAGAAAAAATTAATAAACTATTAGAGATTTTACGTTTTTCTCCTTCTTCAGTGAATATACAGCCTTGGCATTTCGTAGTTGCAGACAATCTTGCAGCCAAAGAACGAATTGCAAAAGCCTTAACAGGAAAATATGCCTACAATGCTCCTAAAGTGCTTGAGTCATCACACACACTGGTATTTTGCACAAGAACAGATATTTCAGCTGAATACTTAAACCAACTACTTGAACAAGATGATGTGAGCGGTCGTTTTAAAGATGAAAAAGCTAAATTAGGCCAAAAAGATACTCGCCATGGCTATGTTGAGTTCTATCGAAATGAACAGAAAAATTTATTTGGATGGATGGAAAATCAAACATTCATTGCTCTGGGGCAACTACTTTTTGCTGCGGGTTTAGACGGAATTGATGCAACACCAATGGGCGGTTTTGATGAAGAAATTTTAAATACTGAGTTAGGTTTAACTGAAAAAGGCCTGCGTAGTTCAGTCATTGTTTCTCTAGGTTATCGTAGTGAAAACGATTTCAATGCCAAACTACCTAAATCACGCCTACCAGATGAAGTTATTTTTACCTATTTATAAAATTCGAATAGTTCAAGAGATTCAACTCTCTTGAACTACAAACTCATTGCCCGAGCTAAACAAAGTACGCCACTTATCCCAAATAAAATACCAAAAATGGTAGGCCATTTTAATTTTTCTTTATATAAAATAACGCCGCTTGCAATTCCTAATAACACAACAAGAATATTCATACTTGCAAAAACAATTGCAGGTGAATCTTTTAAAAGAATATGAGCTTTCACATATAAAGCAATATTTAAAAAATTAAGTACACCCAATATCAATCCAGCTATAGCGCTTTTAAGCTGCCATTTTTGGGTTTTCTGCACCAATAAATATGCAATTGATAATATAAAAGCTGTAATAAAAATAAGGTTTAAAGTCAGTGTAAATTGAAGACCTAAACTACTCGTATATTTTAAGAGAATATCTACTGCAGCATATCCACACCAAACACTTAATAGAGCAAAAATTGCTTTTCGAGATTGAGGATTTGAAGAACTACTCATTTGTCCAAAAAGAACAAGTAAAACAGCAAAAATTCCTAAACCTATTCCCCATAGTTTTAATGCATTAAATTGTTCATTAAAGAAGAAATACGCGGCGAGTAAAGAAAGTACGACTGAAAGTCGTTGTGCAACCTCAGTTTTAACAATTCCTGCATATTCTAATGATTTAGCTAAACATAGAAAAATACTGGGCAAAATCAATCCTAATGCAACAATTAACCACCAAGGCGTTTTTTCTATTGAAATATGTTGAATATCAGGCTGAAACCACCAAAAGCAAAGAAGACTTGCACTTGCATAGTTCCATGCAATCATTTGTAGGGGTTGATAACCTTTTTTCTTGAAGTTTTTTAATAGGATGGACACCAAAACACTGCTTAAAGCAGCAGCCAATATTAATATCATCGATTAAAACTCTATTTATTTAAATATATGAGTCATCATGGTCAAATCATGACTTTTGATGAGTTTAATATTTTGAATTAACTTTTAAATAAGCAAAAAAAACCAGTCATTATCTGACTGGTTTTTTTTAGATTTCAATTAACGATTATTTTCGTCTTCTTGACCATCTTCAAATTTAGTGTCGTTGTCAAAACCACCTTGATGACCACCGAAGCCGCCTTGACCACCGAAACCACCACCTTGACCACCGAAGCCACCTTGACCGCCGAAGCCGCCACCTTGACCGCCGCCGAAGCCGCCTTGACCACCGAAGCCGCCTTGAGCGCCACCGAAGCCACCTTGAGCACCGCCACCGAAGCCGCCTTGAGCGCCACCGAAGCCACCAGTAGGTTGACCACCAAAACCGCCTTGTGTGCCACCTTGTGCTGGGAAGCCTGTACCTTGTGCGCCTGCTGGGCGTGGGTTACGTGCTGGAACAACAGTTGAAATCGCGTGTTTGTAAACCATTTGACTTACAGTATTTTTTAATAAAACAACATATTGGTCAAATGATTCAATATGACCCTGTAATTTAATACCGTTAACAAGGAAAATAGAAACAGGGATACGTTCTTTACGGAGAGAATTTAAGAACGGATCTTGTAAAGTTTGACCTTTAGACATTTTTAACTCCAAAAAAAATTTTAAATCAGCGCAAAAAAACTATCTTTATTTTTCAACTAAAAATTATAAAAAGACAGTGTGCAAATTTTGCTTTATCCATAAGAGTTTCGCAAGTCTTCTTTCGCCTGCTTTATCGTCAAGTAAGTTTTAAAATCGTGTATTTCTTGCAAAGAACGTAACCACGTATATTGACGTTTGGCAAGTTGTCGTGTTGCAAATAAAGCTTTATCCTCCATTTCACGTTTACTTTTGAGACTTAAGTCACTTTTTAATAGAAATTCTAGTGCTTGTCGATAACCCACTGAACGCATTGAGGGTAAATTTTCATCTAAATCGTATTTTTCAATTAGAGTTTCAACTTCACTCAAAAAACCGATATCCCACATTTTGCATAATCGTTGCTCAATGCGTTGATGTAATTCTACCCGATCTGGAAGTAAAGCATAATTATGAAATATGTATCGATATGGTACGTTTTTTGGTTGTTCTGCCTGCAATTTAGTAATTGGCTCACCTGTAAGCTTATAAACTTCTAATGCTCGAATAATCCTTTGCTTATCAGTCACATTAAATTTTATTGCCGCGGCAGGATCGACAGACACTAATTCATCATAAACAGCCTGCCAACCTTCATTTAAACCTTTTTCTTCAATTGCTGCGCGAACTTGAGCATCAGCACTCGGCAAATTACTCGATAGACCTTCTAATAATGCCTTAAAGTACAACATTGTGCCTCCTACCAGAATAGGAGTCTTTCCACGTGAATGCATGTCATCAATTAACTTAGAGGCATCTTCAACAAATTGAGCAGCTGAATAAACTTCAAGAGGAGTAATAATATCAATTAAATAATGAGGATAGAGTGCTTGCTCTTCACGCGTTGGCTTAGCAGTACCAATATCCATATCTTTATAGACGAGTGCAGAATCAACAGAAATTAGCTCAAAATTTCCTCGTTCGTATAATTCACATGCCAAAGCGGTTTTTCCGCTCGCAGTTGGTCCCATTAAATTGATGACGGGCAATTGATTTGACATGTAAAACTACTCTCCTCGAGCAAATAATTTATCTAATTGAGATAATGGAAATGCACGCCAAGTTGGCCTTCCATGGTTACATTGGCTCGCAAATTCGGTTTGTTCCATCTGACGAAGTAAAGCATTCATTTCAGAAAGACTGAGTTGTCGATGTGCACGCACTGCCCCATGGCATGCCATTCCAGCTAATAACTCATCTCTTTTTTGAAGTAACCCTTGTGCTTCATCATTCGGGTCTAAATCATTTAAAAGTTCAGGAATAAGATTTTCAAAATCAGCTTTTTGTAATATGGCAGGCACACCGCGAACAATAACTTGCTCATCGCCATATAAATCAATTTCCAGACCTAGGCGCTCAAGTTGAGGTTTTAACTCCTCTACCCTAACGGCCTGCATACGGCTAATAGAAATGACTTTAGGAATAAGTAACTGCTGAGACGTCCAAAATTCTGGCTTATCCCAAGCATTTTTCATTTGCTGTAATAAAATACGCTCATGCGCTGCATGCATATCAACAATAATAAGACCTTCAGTATTTTGCGATAAAATATAAATTCCATGAAGTTGAGCAATTGCGATACCTAATGGAAATTCATCGACTTTTGTTACTGGTTCAATATCTTCATTTACTGAAAAACTAGCAGGCTGGTCACGCAGTGGCGCTAAGTATGTCTTTAACGCATTATTTAACTGAGGTGAACCATTATATTTTGGTGTTTGATCTGCATAGTGAACAGCTTGCGGACGACTAGCATTAAAATCGGTTAATAACTCTGTTGGTGTGTGCTGAGTCTGTGGCTCACTATCTGCATTTAAAGTTTCATTTGCTCTGTGCAATGAAAATTGTTCCTGATATTTAGGCTGTGGCTGTACTGAATAATCTGAGGTTTCATCCACTTTCATCGCTTGAGCTAAATCAGCGCTTGCTGTCTGAAATTGTGCCAGAGTTTCTTTTGCATAATGTCTTACAAACTCATGCACTTCTCTCTGATTTAAAAAACGAATTTCATGTTTTGTAGGATGAACATTGACATCAATATTTTCAGGATCGACTTCTAAGAAAAGTAAATAAGATGAATGTTGATGACCATGTAAAATACCGTCATATGCCATGCGTAACGCATGCGAAATCGTTTTATCTTTGACAATACGACCATTTACATAGACGTATTGCATATCAGCCTGTGCACGTGCATCTGAAGGATGACCAAGCCAACCTGATAAACGCATGCTAATACTTTCAGCATCCATCCAATATGCATTTTGTACGAATTGAGATCCTAATAATTGTTGAACTCGCTGAAAACGTAGTTCTCCGCTATCCGCTATAGGTAAATTAATTCTAATATTATCATTATGTTCAAGCACAAAACGTATATCAAAATGTGTTAAAGCTAGACGGCGAACAATCTCTTCGATATGACCAAATTCAGTGGTTGGTTTTTTTAAGAATTTACGGCGTGCAGGAACATTAAAAAATAAGTCCTGAACACGTATATGGGTTCCCTTTTGAGCAGCAACAGCTTGCACCTCTTGATGATCAAATGCTGTACCGTTTACTTCAACCTGATGGCCAATACCACTTTCATCTTGGCTACTGGTTAAAGTCAATCGTGAAACAGCGGCAATCGAAGCAAGTGCCTCCCCGCGAAATCCTAGACTTACAATAGCGTGTAAATCTTCTGCAGTTTTAATTTTACTCGTGGCATGACGCATGACCGCTAATGCCAAATCCTCAGAATGAATACCATGCCCATTATCAATAATTTCTATAAGGGTCGAACCACCTTGAGCAATCCGCACAATGAGTTCAGTTGCACCTGCATCAATAGAATTTTCTAATAATTCTTTAACAACAGATGAAGGACGCTCAATCACCTCACCAGCAGCAATCTGGTTGGCTAACGCTGCGTCTAATGTATGGATACGACGTTGTGTTAGCTTTTCATCAGTCATGAAGCTGTTCCTGCAAAGTCTGATACAAATGTTCTGTAGGTAAAGTTAGGGTTACCAAACGACTCAACTCATCATCTGACTTTTGAATATCAATAATGATATCGGCTTCTGGAATTTCATCACCACCTTTTGAAGGCCATTCAAATAAAAATAATGCGTCGGTGATATCTAAATAATCACGGATTCCCATTAATTCAAGTTCGTATGGATCATTCAAACGATATAAGTCAAAATGAAAAATTTCTTTATCATTGATTTTATATGGCTCAACGAGTGTATAGGTTGGGCTTTTAACAGAGCCTTTGTGACCCAAAGCATGTAAGAAATAGCGCGTAAGTGTGGTTTTACCCGCACCTAAATCTCCAATTAAATAAATCACACCCGACTGAACATGCTGCGCCAAAGCTTGAGCTAAACGCTCAGTATCTTCTTCATGATTTAAGACCAATTTCAATGAATACGACATAGCACACATAACATGATTCGAAATAATCGATATGATAACATTGCCCTGCCTTAAAAGCCTACTCAAGCCCTAGAAGTTGGCTTTTTTTATATCAATTCTCTTACATATTTACACTTTTTTATGTCTAGTCCGAACGAATTTTTGCCACCCATGATTGATGGTGTGAGCGCAAGTCAGGTCTATCTTCCTGCACACACAAATACTCAAACTATTTATGAGTATCTATGCCAACATTTCCAACATATTAAAGTGCAAGAGTGGCAACAACGCTTTCAAGATGGACTTATTTATGGGGCAAATGGACAAAAACTAACATTAGACAGTCCCTATCAAAGTAATACGCATATTTTTTATTATCGATTTCTTGCTTATGAAGCCCACGTTCCATTTGAACATCGGATTTTATTTGAAAATGATGACTTACTAGTGGTCGATAAACCACATTTTTTAACAATCAGCCCGACTGGACAATATGTTCAAGAAACTCTTTTAGTCCGACTAAAAAAGCAAACACACAATGAATTTTTAACGCCCATACATCGATTAGACCGTGAAACTGCTGGCGTTGTTCTATTTTGCAAACGGGTTGAGTCGCGTGGTGCTTACCAACAGTTATTTGCAGAGCGCCAAGTCAATAAAATTTATCATGCTATCGCACCGTATAAAAAAGAATTAAAACTTCCCCAAACATTACATTTGCATTTAGATAAAGGTACTCCTTTTTACACCATGCAAGTTGTAGCAAATGCTAAAGCAAATACCCAAACCTATATTGAGCTTATCGAACACAACCAGACTTGGGCAAAATATCGTTTAACACCGACAACAGGTAAGCAGCATCAACTTCGTGTACATCTTAGTTATTTAGAAATTCCGATTAAAAATGATCCGTTTTATCCGGTAGTTCAGCACAAGACTGAGGATGATTTCTCGGAACCATTGCAGCTTCTGGCTAAGCATATTTCATTTATAGATCCACTAACAAAAGAGGGAATGTCTTTTAAATCTAAGTTTGAATTGACATTGTAATGTAACCGTAATTACAAAAAGATTATTTTTTATGCCAAAAAGCATTGAAATTACATTGCGATGGTTTAAAATAAATTCCTAAAAATTAAAATCATTTGGTTTTATTATTCATGCGAAAAACAGAAGTTTATCAGGTTCGACTTGACTCCCAAGAGAAAAAGCAGGCTTTCGCTGTTTTTAAACAATTGGGAATTACCCCTGCCCAAGCGGTACGACTTTTTTTTAAACAGGTCGTATTAACTAAATCTATTCCGTTTGCGATCGAAAATCAGACGATCAATATGGAACAATTATTAAAGCTGAGAAAAGCCAAAGCATCTTCATTAAATCAAAATCCATCAACTTTAGCTGAAGATGATGACCATGAAGATTTGTTTGAAGAACTTAATGCTCTTCTTGGTGAAAGCGACAAAATTTAACACTGTTGCATTTATAAACAAGTTTTAACGTCAAAAAGCTCTTTTTTTCGTTATGCTCTTTTTGTAAAAACATAATGATAAATTACAAGGAGCGCCAAATGATCGTTAGACGAGCGACTTTTGAAGATTTAGAGCAACTCGCCGTTTTATTTGATGAATACCGCCAATTTTATGGGGCCTCTTCTAATTTTAATGAATCATTTCACTTTCTTAAACAGCGTTTTGAGAATAGAGAAAGTGTGTTCTTCATTCATATTAAAGACGATAAAATCACGGGCTTTATTTTACTTTATTTAGGTTTTTCTTCAGTTGCTTGCTCAACCTACTATATCTTAGATGATGTATATGTTACGCCCGTTTTCCGTCGTCAGGGTTCGGCTAAACAGCTAATCGATACAGCAATCTTATTTGCAAAACAAGAGAATGCTTTGCGGATTAGTTTGGAAACTCAAGGCAACAACTATGAATCTCATCGCTTATATGAAAAAATGGGATTCATTCGAGATAGTGAGTTCCAAACTTTCCATTGCTTTCTTAAGTAAGATTTTGAGCGAGATGTTTTTGCTCTTCAGATAAATAAATCCATTCTCCCTCAACAATTTCAGGTAAAACCAATTGCCCTACTTGATGGCGATGCAAGGCTTCTACTTTATTTCCTACAGCTGCAATCATTCTTTTTACTTGATGATAGACACCTTGATGAATCGTCATAGTTAATTGATGCGTTTCTAATATCTCTACATCCGTTGCAGCAAAGACACCTTTTTCCTGATGCAAGCTCACACCTTGACTCAACATTTCAATTTGCTCAGGCGTGACAGGATCGATGGTCGTAACATGATAAACCTTTGGGACATGTTTACGGGGATGAGTTAAAGCTTGAAGATATTTACCGTCATCAGTAAGTAAAAGTAAGCCCGTTGTATCTTGATCTAAACGGCCAATGGCTTGCACACCACGTTGAATCAAGATTTCAGGTAAGAGACTAAAAACACTTTGATGATGGTGAGGCTGATGGGAACATTCAAAACCTTTTGGCTTTTTTAAAGCAATATAAACTTTTTCTCGATATTGATAGGTCTGCCCAAAAAGAGAAAACTCTAAATTTTCAGGAGAGAATTGCTTCTTGAGCTCATCTGTAATCTCTCCATCAATACTTACAGATCCGTTTTTTATTAACTGCTGACAATATTTACGAGAACCAAACCCTTGTGATTGTAAAATTTTTTCCAGCAGCATGAAGTTTTCTCATTAGAACTAAGCTGTTATTTTAACGTAGTTTCCACTTTTTACTAAACACTACGAGCAGCTCTTTGCATTTACTTCATTTAACTCACACTCTATTCTTCAACTACCCGATAAATATTTTCGTTTTGTTCACTTTCAAATAATAATTCAGTAGTAGGCAAAATTATTTCATTATCAACAATAATATGTTCAATACGTTGGCTCAGCTTTAACGATTCATTTTCATGTTCCACTAAATTTTTCTTTAGTTGCGCTTTTGCATCATGAATCTGGTCAAACTGATCTTTGATTTTGATATCTATAATATCCATACAATTATCCTGTACTCATGAGTAATGACTATTTTTATATCACAACTTTAAAAAACTAAAATTTTTAACTTGTTAATTTATATAACATTGTTTCTAAGCGTAAACAAAAATTAAAACTCTTTATCATTGAGCGATATACAGTGAATTTTTATTAAAAATAAGATCTGAAATCGGCTGTATCTTTCTAAGCTTTCACATTGCGACTCTTAAATATTATACAATTCCATTTATTTACTTTCCCTGCACTCCCCATGCTTGCCCAATTTGATGTTAATTTAGTTGTTTTACTCGTCCTGCTTGTCTGCGGTTTATTAAGTCAAAATGCGGCTGTAACCATTGCAGCGGGGGTACTTATTGTCGTTAAAATCACTCCTTTAAGTGAGTTCTTTCCTTACATTCAAGCGCATGGTCTTAATTTAGGAATTCTTATTTTAACGATTGGCGTACTCACACCAATTGCCAGTGGAAAGCTCAGTGGAGAAACTATTTTAAAGTCATTTGTTAGTTTTAAGTCGCTTTTAGCTATCGCAATTGGCCTATTAGTCGCTTGGTTGGGTGGTCGCGGCGTCAAACTAATGTCGAGCCAACCTGATGTGGTTGCAGGCTTACTCATTGGTACGGTTGCTGGGGTTGCCTTACTTCGTGGTGTACCAGTCGGTCCTCTTATTGCAGCAGGCTTACTCTCTTTATTTATTGGTAAATAAAGATGTCGATATAAAAAAGGTGCAATTAAGCACCTTTTTAACACTTAGGCTAAATTATTTGTTTTAGCCAGAATAATAAGCGTTTCGTTTTAAAGAGAATTTTTCTAACTGCTTTAAGAAACCTTCAAAATAACTTTTCTCTTTTTCTTCAGTTCGATAGCCAGCGTACAACGTTCGTCTTAAGCCTGTAGGTGAAACACAATCTAAACGGCGGCTTGTGACCCAACCCTTTTGTTCATATTCATTTACCACCCAATCAGGTAAAGCAGCAATACCTCGTCCACTTGCTACAAGCTGAATAAGCATTTGAGTTAAATCTGTTGTTCGTATTTGTTTAGGCTGAATATTCGCAGGAATGAAAAGTTTCGACATAATATCTAAACGGTGCTTATCGACAGGATAAGTAATTAAAACCTCTTCCGCTAACTCTTGAACTGTAATATTTTCAGCCCGAACTAAAGGATGAGTGTTGGATAAGACCAAACGTGATTCATATTCAAAAATCGGAAAATACTCAATTCCTTTTAAAGCAATTGGATCTGCTGTAATTAGCAAATCAAATTCAGCATTTTGTAAAAGTTCATGCGGATTAGCCTCAAAACCTGAAGCAAAGTCTAAATCAACATCTGGATATTGATGGCGATACTGATTTAATAAAGGCATTAGCCAATCAAAACAACTGTGGCATTCCGATGAAAAAATAATTCTGCCAGTCTGTCCATGGACAATACGCGTGATATCACTATGTGTAATCTGAATTTGTGGCAAAACATCATCGGCTAACTTGAGTAAGCGCTGCCCGACATTAGAAAAACTAACAGGCCTGCTGCGGCGATTAACAACCTCTACCCCATACCAATGGTCTAATTCTTTTAACTGATGAGAAATAGCCGAAGGTGTTAAGCAAAGATCATTTGCTGCCGAAACCAATGAACCGTGTTCACGTAAGGCAACTAAGGTTTTAAGGTGTCGAATTTCTAACATGGGTCCACGCTTGAAAAGTAGATTTATCTATAGATGTTTTAATCTCATATTTGTTTTTTCAAAAAATCGAGCAACTTTAGATAAATTCTTGCTAATGAATACTATTCATCTTATCACAAAATTAGTTAGCTAACTTCAACATGAATTTTATTTTATTATTCTTTTATGTGATGAATTTTTATAATTTTAAAATTGAAATAGCTAACTAGATATTGAACTTGTTTTGCCCCCTATAATTAAAATTAGACCCGAATTGGATCTAATTTTATGTAAGGCTAAAAGTTACTGTGTAACCACATTTAAGCTAACAATTGTATAGCTTTGATTTTTAGGTTTTAACTTCAAATTTAGTGGTGCAGTTACTTCTACTAGATACTCGCCAACTTTTGGAAATTTAAGCTCAACTTGCCCATTATTATCCGCCTTAAATGGTTGTACTTGTTTATCAGTTGCACCTTTTTCTCTCAAATTAACTTCAGCATAAGCTAAAGGTTGCCCTTTTTCAGTTATAGCTAATTTAACAGGCTGAGCAGCTTTAATCTGGTTTGGGTGCACAGAAAAACTAACTTTAATCGGTGTATTGGGAAGTTGAATATCTGAAACTTTCCCTTTAGAAAGATAACTCTGCAATATCCACTCACGTGTTACTTGTTCTGTTTTGATTGTTTTTGTTTTAAGGTCAGCCGGAATTAAATATTCACGTTCTGCTTTCGGTGGAGCTTTATCAGCTGGCATATCAAAAAATAGATGCCATGCTTTTTGGTCATATACATATTTTAAAGGATAACTCGCCTGAGTTTGAACAATGTATGTGCCTTCTTCAGGTAGATCTACATCAAAAACAGTTACAGACTTATGTACAACTTCTGAGTTGACGGTTTTAAGCTCATTTTTAGGTGTAATTACAGTAAGCTTGGCATCCTTTAAAGCATATTCACTATTTAATGCTTCTTCAGCATAACCAGCAATTACAGGTACTTGAGTCTGTTCAGTTTTATAAGCTACAGGCGCTACATAAGGTTCGTGAGCAAAACTATAACTACATGCCAATGTAAGAGAAAGCACTAAAAATCTATTCATTATTACAAAATCCTGTTGTATGCAAAGTTAAAAAATCAGACAAAATATAAGCGAACACAGTATACACAAATAAAAATAATTCTTATTATCATTCGTTATTTTTTATTATTTATAGATCAAAACCAAAAAATTTAAATTTACTCCATTTGAATATGTAATCCTTACCTCAATATTTTAGTTTTTTATTATTCGGTTCTCTTTTCCCTTATACTTCTCTTTTTTGAGTTTCCCCTTAACTTATTATGGCGTCCCCGCAATCTCCTCTTTCTACACATCAACACTATTCACTCTTTTTAGCAATTTTTTCACTCGCTGTAGGTGGTTTTTGTATTGGAACCACTGAATTCGTCGCAATGGGACTGATTCAAGAAATTGCAAATAACTTAAATATTACCGTACCTGAAGCTGGCCACTTTATTAGTGCCTACGCATTAGGTGTAGTTATTGGCGCTCCTATCATTGCTATTCTTGGAGCCAAAGTTCCGAGAAAAACTTTATTACTCGGCTTAATGCTTTTTTATGGTGTAGCTAATGCCTTTACCGCTTTAGCTCATACACCTGAAACTGTTTTAATCTCACGTTTCATTGCAGGTTTACCACACGGAGCATATTTTGGAGTTGGTGCATTAGTTGCAGCAGAACTCGCTGGCCCATCAAGAAGAGCCTCTGCGGTTGCCCAAATGATGATGGGTCTTACAGTCGCAACTGTAATTGGCGTTCCTCTCGCGACGTGGTTAGGCCAAAATTTTGGCTGGAGAGCTGGTTTTGAATTTTCAGCAACCTTTGCTTTCGTCACTTTAATTGCTGTTGGCTTTTTTGTACCCAATATTCCAGTCCCAGCTACTGCCAGTATAAAAACAGAGTTAGCCGGTCTTAAAAATATCAATATGTGGTTAACACTAGCGGTAGGTGCTATCGGTTTTGGAGGCATGTTTTCTGTTTATAGTTATGTCTCACCAATTTTGACTGAATATACTAAAGTTAATATCCAAATTGTCCCTATCGCTTTAGCTATCTGGGGTACTGGTATGGTTATTGGTGGCTTAGCCGCAGGATGGCTTGCAGATAAAAACCTAAACAAAACGATTGTAGGTGTATTAATTAGTTCAGCTATCGCCTTTGTTGTTGCCAGTTTTTTAATGAGCAATATCTATACTGCTATTGCCTCATTATTTTTGATTGGTCTCACCGTAATGGGCTTAGGCGGAGCTTTGCAAACCCGCCTAATGGATGTTGCAGGCGATGCTCAAACATTAGCAGCATCACTCAACCATTCTGCATTTAATATGGCCAATGCATTAGGTGCATTTTTAGGTGGATGGGTACTCAGTCACCAAATGGGTTGGATCGCGCCAATCTGGGTAGGTTTTGTTTTGAGTCTCGGTGGTCTTATCATTTTACTTATTGCATTTGCTGTAGAAAAAGCCAGTAAATAAACTTAATCAGAGAAAACGCTAACTTATTATTTCTAATCAGTTAGCTTTCCTCCACAGTGTGGGCAATAACATTTTTTCTCTCTAACCGACTCTTCTTGCTCTAATACTTTTTCCCGCATAATTTGTACAATCAGGTTATGCGCCTGCTCTTTTGGCAGGCCTACTTTTTGACGTATTCGTTCTATTTCAACTTCATCATGTAAAATATCAATACCACGTACTTGAAGTAATTCACGAAACTCTTGCTCTAACCTTTGATTACGCTGGTTAAGTTCATTTGCAAGCCCCGATGCCAAAATACCTGCCGGTAATGCCGCAATGCCAACTCCCAAAATAGTAATGAGTGCCCCCAATAACTTTCCTAAACTGGTCACTGGTGTTACATCGCCATAACCCACTGTAGTTAAAGTAACCACAGCCCACCACATAGATTTAGGTATTGAACTAAAAGCTTCTGGCTGAGCCTTGTTTTCAACCACATAAATTCCCGAAGCAGTCATAATAATCATAATAATTAAAATAAAGATAACTGCCTGAAAAGACCCCTTCTCACGTTTAATCACGCATAACAATATCTGAAGTGAGATAAAATACCGTGTTAATTTTAATAGGCGAAGTAACCGTAAGATTCTAAGCATACGAAGATCAATTCGTACAAAGAAATTGAGATAGGCAGGTAAGATTGCCATTAAATCAATAATTGCTTCTCCGCTTTTCATCCAGTTCAAGCGGATTTTCCACGCAGATTGTGTCGTATCTCGATCTGCAACACTCCACAATCTTAATAAATATTCAATACTAAAAATTGCAATTGAAGTAACTTCAAAATAGTCAAACCACACACGATAACTTGTGTACAAATCATTTACTGTTTCTAATAAAACGGCAGCGACGTTGCCAACAATTAAAACAACTAAAAAATAATTAATACATCTACTTACCGTAGTTTCATAGTCATGATTATGAAGATTATTATAGAAAAACTTACGCAATCCCTTCAAAGCTGAATTTTGCATATTGATCTGACCACGTGATATTGAAGATATAGTAAGCTTTCGCTCTCTATTCACCAATATAGTCTTTAATAAATTTTCCTTAACTCACTTCGGTACTTAAAATTTTCACTTTTCCTACTTCAGCTCGCTGCTACACATCGGAATTCATTTTCTTTCCACCACAACACATCATAGATGCCAGGATGTGATTTCAAGATAATATTTATATAATTTTGCAGCACCATAATATGATGGGTAATATCAATTTTTCTAAATAAAAACTTTCTTAAAATAGGTGTGTTTGGCGAAATGAAAATTGCGAATCCATTACTATGTTCTTCATAAACACTTATTCCAAGATACATCGTTATTTCAGGCAATGGAATTTCTATTTGCCATCCCCAGTTTTCACTATACAGTTCTACATTTAAATGATACCTATTTCTCAATATACTAAAAATATATTGTGCAATATCTTCAGTCTTTTGAACTAAAATACCTTCTCCGTTGAAGTGTGTTTTTTGTTCATATAGTTGATAATCATCAAATTTAAATTCAACTATCGTCTTTAGCATTCTCAAATTCCCTATATAAAATACCCATATTTTTTTTAATTATTTTTAAGTTCGTTTAATTATTTTAAAACAAAAAACCAGTTAATTTCTACTACTATATTTAATTTTATATATATTAAATTTAAGAATGATATATTTACTGTTTTTAAATAAACTCATGACACAATTCACACTTTTAATAAAAATAATAATTCAAAGAGCTTACTTTTTACCCAAAATTATATATAAGTTATTTTATTTAATAATTTTTTGTATCATTTATATCTTTATCTAGATATATAATTTGTTTCTTGATCTTTAAAATTTTCTAAAAATTAACATTAGAATATTTCAATTTGAGTAAATATCTTTATGGATTTTTCTAGAATTAACAATAATCAGTAGTATTTATTAGGCTGATACCTCTATAGGAAATTTATAATTTTGGCATCTATTTCACCACCATAATTTCAAAAAAACTTAATAGTTATAGTTTAAATTAAGAAATACTTAACCATAAAAGATTTGTCATTTTCATTGAAATAAAATCTAGTACTTATCGGTTGTGTTTTTTTGAATTTTCGAATCATTTAATCGATAATAGAACTTTAATACTTATTTCTTTAGCGATTTACTCATAAAGAACTTTAATTTTTTAATCATATGAAAACAAGGGGAAATTACATGGGATTTAAAGCCCTCCCTACACTTATTTCTTTATTTATTACATTGTTAATCTGGTTCGTAATTCCTGTACCCGTAGGTGTTGACCCTGATGCATGGCATTTATTAGCCATGTTTGTCGGTGTAATTGCCGCAATCATCGGTAAAGCGATGCCAATTGGTGCCATTGCCATTATTGCAATAACTTTGGTCGCTATTACTGGCGTGACTAACACGAGCCCAAGCGGTGCAATTCAAGATGCCCTTAGTAGCTTTGCTAACCCACTAATCTGGCTGATTGGTATCTCCATCATGATCTCTAAAGGTTTGCAAAAAACTGGATTGGGCGCACGGTTAGGCTATTTATTTATCGCAGTTTGGGGCAAAAAAACCATTGGTATCGGCTATAGCATGGTGCTTTCCGAACTCATTCTCGCCCCTGTAACACCCAGCAACACGGCACGTGGTGGTGGAATTATTCATCCGATTGTATTGGCAATTTCTACTAGTTATGATTCTGATCCTGCCAAAGGCACTGAAGGTCGGATGGGAAAATACCTATCGTTGGTTAACTACCAAGCCAACCCGATTACCTCTGCAATGTTTATTACGGCAACTGCCCCTAACCCATTAGTAGTTGATTTAGTGGCAAAGGCGACCAATAGTGAAATTTCTTTAAGTTGGAGTACTTGGGCACTGGCAATGTTAGTGCCGGGTTTGATTGCATTAATTATTATGCCTTTGATTATGTATTGGATGTATCCACCCGAAATTAAAGAAACACCTAATGCAGCGCAGTTTGCTAAAACTAAATTAAAAGAAATGGGTCCAGTCAGTAAAAATGAAATCATCATGCTTGGTGTATTCGGTATTTTATTGATGCTATGGGCGGGTATTCCTGCCATGATTTTTGGCTCCGCTTGGGCTGTTGATCCAACTACGACTGCTTTTATTGGTTTAGGATTATTGCTACTTTCAGGTGTTTTAACTTGGGATGATATTCTGACGCAGAAAAATGCGTGGGATACGATTACTTGGTTCGCAGCATTAGTCATGATGGCGACTTATTTAAATAAGCTCGGTTTAATTACGTGGTTCTCGGGTGTTTTAGAAACCAGTATTGGTCATTTAGGTCTAAGCTGGATGCCTGCTTGTTTATTGTTAATGCTTGCCTATTTGTATGCACATTATATGTTTGCTAGCACCACGGCACATATTACGGCAATGTTTGCAGCCTTTTATACGGCAGGACTTGCTCTCGGTGCGCCGCCAATGCTCTTTGCTTTAATGATGGCAGCAGCTTCAAGTATTATGATGACATTAACCCATTATGCGACTGGTACATCCCCAGTTGTGTTCGGTTCGGGCTACACCACACTCGGTGAATGGTGGAAAGCTGGCTTTGTCATGAGTGTTGTTAATATCATTATCTTTGTAGTGATTGGCGGACTTTGGTGGAAAGTGTTGGGTTATTGGTAGAATTGTTTTAGTTTTTAAAAAGCCCCTTTCAAAGGGGCTTTTTCATGTAGGCATTTAAAAAATACTAAATTGCCTATTCACCGAATAAAATGATATCAAGTAAATTAATCGGGCTTAATATCATAAACCCAATTTCGTGCCTGTTGATCTGTTGTAGTTTCGCAGACATAGTAATCTTGATCCCACGAGTCTGGATGGAAAATTTCCTTTTTATGATAGGCTACTTGTTTGTTATTTTCGACACAGATAAAACTATCACCTTGATCTTTAACAGCAGAACCGTTAAGAAATCCACCAATACATAAGAAGCGAGATTGTTTCGTCATTTAGTTAAATCAACTTTTTAAATCACTTATTTTCAATGATTAAATGATGAATTGATTGAATTGTAAAGCCAAAATTATTGGACAATATTAATTAAAATTATTAGATAGGCATAGCACAGAACTTACTACAATTTTTTTGATTTAAAATTTAGATTAATTAGAAATTATTTCAAAAAAATAAGGGCTGATTAATCAGCCCTTATTTTTAGCTTTTTGCTCAAGCAAATCATAAATTTGCTCTTGCGCTAGAGAAAAGCCTTTCGGCTTTTCTTGATCCTAGCTCATTAAGTCAATTGAGCAGCTTGAATTTTCTTAGTATCAACTTGATCAGCTTCTTTAGTATATTCGCTCATCTTGTCGAAGTTTAAGTATTTGTAGATCTCAGCAGAAGCGCTGTCGATTTGCGACGCGTACTGTTGATATTCTTCTGGACTTGGTAATTTACCAAGAACCGCAGCTACAGATGCAAGCTCAGCAGACGCTAAGTAAACATTTGCACCTTGACCTAAACGGTTCGGGAAGTTACGAGTAGAAGTCGATACACATGTTGTGTTTGGCGCTACACGTGCTTGGTTACCCATACATAATGAACAGCCTGGCATCTCTGTACGCGCACCAGCACGACCATAGATGTTATACAAGCCTTCTTCCATTAATTGGTGCTCGTCCATACGAGTTGGTGGAGCCAACCATAAACGAGTAGACAATGAACCACTAGGTACTTTGTCAAGTAACTGACCCGCTGCACGGAAGTGACCAATGTTCGTCATACAAGAACCGATGAATACTTCATCAATTTTGTCGCCTTGAACATCAGAAAGAAGTTTCGCATCATCTGGATCGTTCGGGCAGCAAAGAATTGGTTCTTTGATGTCAGCAAGATCGATTTCGTAAACTTTTAAATATTCTGCATCAGCATCAGCTTTTAACAAGCTTGGGTTGTCTAACCACTTCTGCATGTTTTCAGCACGGCGCGCCATAGTACGAGCATCGCCGTAACCTTCTGCGATCATCCACTTCAACATGGTGATGTTAGAACGTAAGTATTCAGCAACTTTCTCTTCAGAAAGTGTGATTGAACAGCCAGCAGCAGAACGTTCAGCAGATGCATCAGAAAGTTCGAATGCTTGTTCAACAGTCAAGTCATTTTCCATTTCTGATAAATCAATCTCAAGAATGTTACCAGAGAAGATGTTTTTCTTACCTTTCTTCTCTACAGTTAAGTCACCCGCTTGAATCGCGTAGTAAGGAATTGCATGTACAAGGTCACGTAAAGTGATACCAGGTTGCATTTTACCTTTGAACTTAACAAGTACAGACTCAGGCATATCAAGTGGCATAACACCAGTTGCAGCTGCGAACGCAACAAGACCAGAACCCGCTGGGAATGAAATACCGATTGGGAAACGAGTATGTGAATCACCACCAGTACCTACTGTATCTGGAAGTAACATACGGTTTAACCAAGAGTGGATAATACCGTCACCTGGACGTAAAGATACACCACCACGGTTCATGATGAAGTCAGGTAATGTATGGTGAGTTGTTACGTCAACTGGTTTTGGATATGCAGCAGTGTGACAGAAAGACTGCATTACCAAGTCAGCAGAGAAGCCCAAGCAAGCTAAGTCTTTTAACTCGTCACGAGTCATTGGACCAGTTGTATCTTGAGAACCAACTGTAGTCATCTTAGGTTCACAGTAAGTACCCGGACGGATACCTTGACCTTCAGCTAAACCACATGCACGACCAACCATTTTCTGAGCTTGCGTGAAGCCTTTGCCAGTGTCAGCAGGTTGTACAGGTGTACGGAACAATGTAGAAGGTGCAAGACCTAATTCTTCACGTGCTTTAGTTGTCAAACCACGACCAATGATCAAGTTAATACGACCACCAGCACGTACTTCGTCTAAAAGTACTGGAGTTTTAAGTTCTGCTTCTGAAATTTGTACGCCATCTTTAAAAGCAGTAACTTTTGCAGCAGCATGGTCAATTTTCAATACTACTTCGTCGCCCATGTTCATGTTGGCAACGTCGATTTCTACAGGTAATGCACCTGCGTCTTCCATCGTATTGAAGAAAATTGGCGCGATTTTAGTACCTAAGCACACACCACCATCTTTTTTGTTTGGAATGTGTGGAAGTTCGTCACCGAAGAACCAAAGTACAGAGTTAGTTGCAGATTTACGGCTTGAACCTGTACCAACAACGTCACCTACATAAGCAACTTGGTTGCCTTTTGCGATGAGTTCTTTGATTTGGTTTAATGGACCAACTTCACCTGGTTTTTCAGGGTTGATACCATCACGCTCGTTTTTCAACATTGCATTCGCGTGTAATGGGATATCTGGACGGCTCCAAGCATCTTGCGCTGGAGACAAGTCATCAGTATTTGTTTCACCAGTTACTTTGAACACAGTGATTTTGATTTCTTCTGGAACATCAGGACGGCTTGTGAACCATTCTGCGTCTGCCCAAGATTGTAAAACAGCTTTAGCATTGGCATTACCCGCTTTTGCTTTATCTGCTACGTCATGGAATGCATCAAATACAAGAAGTGTTTTCTTTAACGCTTCAGCAGCTAAGCTTGCAAGTTCAGCATTATCAAGAAGCTCAACAAGTGGTGCTACGTTATAACCACCAAGCATCGTGCCAAGTAAGTAAACTGCACGTTCTTTAGAAACGAGTGGTGAAGTTGCTTCGCCTTTTGCAATCGCTGCCAAGAACGCTGCCTTTACATAAGCTGCTTGGTCAACACCTGCAGGAACACGGTTTTCAAGCAAATCAACCAAAAACGCTTCTTCGCCTGCTGGTGGATTTTTTAATAGTTCAACAAGCTGAGCTGTTTGAGCATCATCAAGTGGCTTCGGTGGGACTCCGAGTGCGGCACGTTCTTCAACGTGTTGGCGGTAAGCTTCTAGCACGGTGTTCATTCCTCTTTTTTTGAAAAATTACTTGCAAATTCCAGCTTTCTTAAAAAGCTTCACAAGTAATATGGACTATAAAAGTTTACTAGAGTTCAAGGTAAAAGTTAATGAAAACGGGGTGTTTCTCCGTGATGCCCATTATTTTGTATCTAAATACCCATGTTCAAATAATGAGTAAATCAGCCAAATCTGGGCTATTTTTAAGCAAAAAAGCCTCAGATGAGAGGAAATTCAATAACCGTACTCAATTAGAACGATTTATATTTTGGCATTTTGTCATGAGGTGTTGCCAAACATTCGTCCATCGCTTGCTTTCTAACTTTTTCTTGGAGTGCTTGAGAATCTTTACTCAGTTCTTCTTTTGGAATTGCATAAACTTTTTCAATAATATTAAGAATGAACTTTTTGGTAATGTCATCTTCAATTTTATTAGCATGCTCAACGGCCTGAGCTTTTTCAATTGCTTGCTGACGATCAAAAACAATGCTTCTAGCCGCATTTCCTACGCTAGTACAAAAACCATGCCACTGCTCTTCTGGTGTTAATGGTTTCTTTTCTGAACAACCGACAAAGAACAAACTCACTGCAATCAATAAAATCTTTTTCATCATTTCACTACACTAATTATTGCTGCTCATATCATACGGAAAATCATCATTTTTGCAAAAACAGCTAGAAAAAAACCGAGATAGTTTCCCTCTCGGTCTTTTTATATTAAGCATTAGTAATGCTAGTTTCTTCATTTGGGTTAGTTAAAAAATTTAATATCAGTCGGTGTTGATATTTTTGCCGCATCGCCAGCGGGTTTTAAGGTGCCTTTGTTATCATCGAAGCGAAACAAACTAATGTTATTACTATAAACATTGGTTACATACAGATATTTACCCGATGCATCGAATGAGAAAGCGCGTGGTTCAATTCCATTGGCTTTATAAACTACTGGTTTACCCAGCAATCCATTTTGTTGAATTTTAAATACTAAAATTTTGTTGTCTGCACCCCGATTGGCAGCAATCACATATTTGCCATTTGGACTGAGGATAATTCCACTCGCACTCTTAAATTCAGGTGTTTTGTCTTCGTGAATTAGTTTTAGCTCAGCCACTTTTTTCAAATGACCATCTTGCACATTAAATGTCACAATTTTGCTTCGCATTTCTGCGGTAACGTACGCATGTTTGCCATTTAATGAAAAGACCATATGACGCGGGCCAGAACCATGCCTAAAAGTCACATCTCGGCTGCTGTCCGCTTCAAGTGGTTGAGGCTTATTTGGGTTATAACGAAAAGTATAGACTTTGTCATTTCCAAGATCGCTTGCATATAGATACTTACCATCTGGGCTAAATGTGGTCGAATGCGCATGACCACTGTCCTGCCGACCTTTGACGTGACCAGAACCTTCGCTAAAAACAATATTTTGTACTTTTTCACCTAAATGGCCGTTTGGCAAAATTGGGAAAACAGCTACCCCACCACGACCTTTATCAAATGCCGAATAGTTTGACACAAATAGGAATTTGCCATCTAAACTGATTGATGCGTGTGTTGGATGTCCACCATGACTATCCACTGTGTTCAACACATCCACATTTCCATTTTGAATTGATAATGCAGTCACCGCTCCTTCATTTTCTTCATTAGTGGTATAGGCAAAACGGCCATCTTTCGATTTCACAATCCAAGAAGGACTTTTCATTTTCAAGACTTTAACAGGAGTTAAGGTTCCATCGCTGTTCACTTTAAGCTGGTACAAACCTTCACTGGCTTGTTTTGGTTTTTGCGCAAGTGATGCATTAGGGACCGATGTCCATGTTCCTACTAAAGCAATTTGTTGTTGTGCGGCATTTACGGTAGAGCCCCATCCAAACGACAAAAGCGTCATCGACAATGTTGCTGTTAACTTTTGAATTAACCCACGATATTTAATATTTTTATCGTTTTCCTTGTCATATTTAATTTCAACAGAAGTATCTATTTTCACTGGTATATCCTTGGAAAAAACCACCTTATTTGCACTTATCAACAAGGTATTAGCAATTTAGTTTCATTTAATGATTCTGAAAACTAATTTATAAAATAGTAATTTTCAAGTGAGTTTTCTTTAATTAAAAGCCTGTTCAAGCTTTAGTTCCCTTTAAGAGAATCGATGTTTTATATAATAAATATTCAACTTTTTTAAATTCTATAGAAGTGCTTAAAATAAAAGCCCACTAATGAAGTGGGCTTTTATTTCGTTATTACTTGATACTAATCAAGTCATTATAGGTACTAGGCTACTTTTCTAATGTTTAATTTCCATCTACTAGAAGCGCCAGTTATAAAATAAATCGATCGCTCTTTCTAAAGACTGACTTGCTTCTAGATATAAACGTCGATTCATTTGATAACGTAAAGTCAGCTTGTTCACTGGAGTAAATACGCCAACACCATAACGAATAAATAGATCAGGTGTGATATAGCCCGTTAAGCTCACCTGCGTATCTTCACCCGTACCTTGTGCATCTAGAGCTAAGCCACTCAAACCGAAAGTACGTCCAATCTGATTCGTTAAAGCACGTGTACCACCCAAGCCCATACTAATCCCTGCGGCAGCAATGGTATTATTTACATCGGACTTAAATCCTTCTGCATTGCTTAAACCACTTGAACCTTCATTAATACGTCCTGTAACGAGTGCGTTCAGTGCTTCTTGCTCTGATAATCCGGCATCATTGTAAACCTGAATGTTTGGCGATGTTGCAGTACCTGTAACACGGACCCCAACCATACTACCCTGAACATTTTTGTTTGCATCGATATCTAAAGTTGGATTAGCCAATGGACCATTAAAACGCGCAATTGCTCGATTCAAATCTAGACTTTGTCCGTAGGCTTCAATTTTCACTTTTTGACTGACACCAATTGCTCCGTTAGCTCGCATTGCAGTCTCGTAGCCACGTTGACTTAAATTTAAACGACCAACTAATGGAATATTACTGTTGAAACCTTGGAATATCACTTGGTTTCCAATATTAACAGCAATATCAGCTCGTATATCCCAAGGTTTAGCAGCTCGTAAAATTGCAAGCGGATCTTGGCCTTGTCGAACTATACGGACATCTGATGAGGTGTTAATGACTGGAGCAGTTGTTTCTGGCATTGAAATACGTGCACGAGGAACATCTACCGATCCTTTTAAGCTTAAACGCTTATCGAAAGGATACATATCAAGTGTAAGGTTTGGATTGGCAATTGCAGTAATTAATGGAGCCTGACGCACAAGTAAATTATCACCTTTGAGGTTTAATTGAAGACGCGGCGAATCTTTCCATTCAAAACTACCTTTTAAAAGCCCTACACCTTGACCGCTGTTAAACGCGCCATCAATTGTTGCCATATCCTGACGAATTGATGAGTAAACCTGAACATTGGTTAAATTAACTGGCAGCGAAATCATACTGATTGCGCCATTTTTCAAACGCATTTCACCAGTAAATTGTGGCTGAGTTAATGTACCATTGACTTTACCAGCCAAGGCTAAGGTCCCACTCAGTTTACGCACATCTTGAATAAATGGTTTTAAGACTTTTAATTGAACATCATTAAAAGCGACTTCCCCATGCATTGGCATTGATGGCTGGAATGGATTGATAATGACGTTCGCATAACCCGTACCAATATCAGGTGTTTTCACATCAACACGGAATAACAGCCCTTCAGATACACTTTTTGCAATAACACCCAGCTCATCATAAGCCAGAGTGGTTGGAGGGTCTTGTGGATCTTCAGCAGCTAAACCAATTTCACCTTTACGCGTAATTAAACGTGCATCAAGTTTTGGATGTCCACCATTTACCCACGCTGCCTTGGCATAACCATTTAGTTGCCCAGTCATCGCTAAGCCTTCTGGCATAAATGCCGCGAAGTCACTTAAATCCATATTTTGAGTTACAAACGAAATATTACCGCGTGCTTTACTTACGCGTACTGGCTGATCAAAACAGAGCTGGCTATTCGCACTTTGCCAACAATGTTGGCCTACATATAGCTCAGATCTTGCAGAAGAATAAATCACTGGAGCATTTTGATTTTGTGCAAGACGAATACGTCTTGAATCAAAACTTCCTTTTTGAATTTGACCTAACCAATCATTGTTCTGGTTAAACCCGCCTGCCAACTGAACATAGAACTTAGAAACACTATTATTGCCGAGTATTTTCAATAAATGCGCTTTTCTTGTTCCTGTCAAATTCACTTCAGCAGACTGAATTTGTCTATTTCCACTGCGCAAATTATCTAATTTTGCCGTTAATTGAGTTGGTGTTGTTTCCGATGTTGGAAGTTCACCCTGAATACTCAATCTCTTCACGCTCACTAAAGTATTAAAAGCAAAATCATCTACGGCAATATTTGCTGTGGCTTTTAAACGTGGCTGTGATTGTACATTCAGGTTACCGTAAGCTCGACCACGTAAACCCGGATATAACTCGTAGAGTGCTGGTGCATTGAGCTTGATTTTTAGACTTTGAGCATTACCTGTCGCTTGTAGCTGATTCTGCCCATAGACTAAAAATAAATTATTTGCTTCAAATTGCTGAGGTAAAAAGCCGTTTTGGTTAGAGTCCATCAATAAAGATAGATTACCCTTACCCCGAACAGGTTTATTATTTATAAAGCCAGCAAGATTCAGTTGTTGAATATTAATTCGTTTCAAATGATCTGACCAAACCCCTTGGGTTTTCAGATTACCTGAAATTTCACCTTTTACCGCTGAGGTAAAATATTGAGGTTTAAAGCGTACCAACGAACTATTAATATCCCATGCAATGCGATCTTTGAGATTTACAGAACCTGTTGCATAGATTTTCCCAGCGACACCATCATGTTGTAACTGGTTAATTCGAATAAAATCTGGTGTACCCGCTATAGAAAACTTCAATAAACCATTTGCCTGTTTTAGGGCTTTTAAAGATCCATCATAATTAACGGCAAAACCTTTAAAGCCACCACCAGCTTTTACATCATGGAATAATAATGCTGCGGTACTTTTCCCACCCAAACTTACAGTTTCTTGCCCAGCTTGAGCCAGTCGACCCGTTAAATCAATTTTCTCAAATTGAATGATTTGCTGATTTGGTTTAGCAAAACCATTCGCTTTAATCGAACCATTTAAAAGATTAACAGGTGCTGCCGCATGAATACTTTGTGGATTAAAATCTTTTGCATTTAATAATGCATTCCAAACCAACTGACGTTTTTCAGTCGGAAGTAACACTTTAGCCTGGCCAGTTAAGCTACCTTTTTCAGCAGCAAAACTAAAATTGGGAACATTTAAAACATTATCTTTAACATTCAAATTGGCTAGATATTGTCCTGCCGGTAATAAAGTTTTTTCATGCTGATATACTTTTGTAGCAACTTTAATATCTTGCTGACCATCACGTAACGTTAAATCAACCTGACCATTGTCACTGCTTAACCACCCAATATAAGGCATTGCACGATCTATTTTCGTCCAAGCTACATTCATGAGCATTGGTTGAGATTTATTATTTTTTTCAGGAGCCTGATTAAACTTAAGCTTCCAAGACTCGTAACGGTCGAAATCAACATTAGCAAAGACCTCAGTACCTTTTTCCAAAGAACCAGTTGAAGCAACAGCAGCATCTAAACTTGGCGGTAAAAAGTCTTGTACAACTTGAGGAATGGCTTTGTCTTTCGGATTAATATGGTCTAAACGGCCTTTAATATCCCAAGTCACATGATCTTTCCAGCTGACTAAACCTTTCAGGTTAACAGCGCCTTTCATGACTTGACCATTAAAATCAGTGATATTCAACTGATGAACCAAGTCAGTATTCATTAAAGCGTTATATTGGCCTTCAGGTAAATTCTCACCTTTTAAATCTGTATCAACTGCCAAATTAAGTTGTTTAATATCGCCTTGAAACTTGACCACACCATTTTTTGCAAATAATTTTTGTTCAACCAATAAAGGTAAGTGATAATTTTTTAGTAGTAACTCACCTTGCATTGGAACTTCATCACGAACAGGATGCAACACCACCCAACCCGTTAACAAATCGGGAGTTGTTGTGGCAACGCCAGCTTTTAAAGTATCTAAACTTCCACGTGCTACGACTTTAATATTTTGAATATTTAAACTTTTTAAAGATGGGATTCTTAAATCTGCTGTAGCATCTAATGGATATTTACCACTGAAATCCATTTTTCCTGTGGCATTGTGGACTGAAAGATAGCCCATATCCATACTGGATTTTTCAAATTCTAGTTTAGTCTCTGACCAAAGTGCATCTTGCAAATGGACGTCATGAAAATTTACATCTGAGGTCGCTAGCTTAATTTCTAAATGATCAACATCCGCTTCATCAACACGCAGAACAAATGGCAACTTAATAGGCTTAAATTCGAATGCTTTACCAGACGGCGGGGTTTTATTAATAATACGTAAATTACGCACATCCGCATGGCTCAAATGCACTTCTTTTTCTAATAATAAAGAGCGCCATCCTAAACCTACGTCAGCTCTGTCTAATGAAACTTCAACGTCTGTTAATTGCACCAAAACATTCTTAAGAATAATTCCGCGCAGTAAATTTCCGCCTTCGTATTCATATTTAATTATTTTCTGAGCTTCTAAAACCCGATCTAATAAAAAACGACTTCCGCGATCTGTTGACATCATGATGACTAACGAAGACGCTAATAATAAAAATATGATCAATATCGTCAGCAGGAAACTACGCAAAATGCGCCGCTTCTTAGGTGAGCGAGGTGCCGAAGTTGGCTGCTGTTCTACATCCGCCATAAAATAAACCTAATAAAATTTTATTTTTAAAGTTGTGGGCCTATAAAGAAATGTAAACGAATCGGATGGTTTTCATCTGAAATACCCGATGCGACATCTAAACGGATTGGTCCGATTGGAGACTTCCAGCGAATTCCAACCCCAACGCTATAAGCTGCCGGATTATTAAAGTCTTTATCATAGGCATTACCAAAGTCCGAGAAAACAGCGGCTCGCCAACCATCCTTAAACTGATAGTTATATTCTAAAGAACCTACAGCCAAAGCTTGTCCCCCAATTTTATATCCATCTACTTCTGGGGAAAGACTCTTATAGTCAAAACCACGAATTGTTTGGTCACCACCAGTAAAGAATCGAAGATTGTAGGGAACTTTGTCAAAATCATCGGTAAAAATGTAGCTCAGGTCAGATCTTCCAACGAATTGATGATCATCATTTTCACCAAGAGAATAAATAAATCTCCAACCTGCACTTGCAATGGCCATATTGGCATCGGACAGTAAACTCTCGCTACCTAATTCTAGTTTATAGGTTTGTTTAAAAGCTTTCGTTGGGTTTAAACGTGTATTACTTGAAGTTTTAGAGGTTTCATAACTAAATAATAATGCTTCTTGCTGTGATGCCGCAGTTTTAAAAGCATCTGGCAACTCAGAAATATCAACATTACCCTGTTGGGTCAAACGGTCTAAACGATAGCGGACACCAAAAGTATGTTGCCAGTTTCCTAGTGGACGTTTAATTATTCGCTCACCACCAACAACAGCAGATTCAGTAAGTAAACTTACATCTGGACCAATATCATCACGAGTTTCACGCTCATATCCGCCCACAATGTTAAAATAGTCATTTAATGGGTGTTTGTAGGGAATACTATATCGTCCATCAATAGATTGACGAATTTGTGAGACTTCTAAGTTGGCATCAAAAGAATGACCGTATTTGTTAACAATAGAACGGCGATACTGACTACGTAAACGTGCGCCTGTATCTGTCCCGTAACCCACACCCGTTTCTAAACTATTTAGCTTATCTGCATTTAAAGTCACAATCACTGGAATTCTTTTCGTTTCACGTGCTTGAGCCTGTAAACGATCTTGTTCAGTTTCTTGTTCAGCCTGCTGAACTGACGCACTTTGCAACATTGCTGTTTGAGGTTCTGCCTCTTTTGTCTTTTGTGTTCCTGCAAACTGTTTTTCGTCTACTACGTTTTGAGTAACTTCTTTATTAGACGTGGCTAATTGACGTGCTTGAGCAAGTTGGCGTTGTTCAGGTGAAAGTAAATTAGACTCATCAACATCAATATTTTGCTCATCGACTAAAGCTTGCAAATCTGGCGGTAGCTCAAGTGGTTTTTCAATTGGATCAGGTTTGATGCTATCAACTAAGGTGTAATTAAAATAACGCGAGTTGGTTAGGTTATTTGCTAAAGTATTTACTCGCCAAAATGCATAGTCATCACCTTCTTTCCAAGGGGCCATACTTTCTAAAATATTTTGGTTCAAAGGCAAGGGTTTCGATGGATCACTCATACGAAACTCAACCTTATCTAATTTATAACGCTCACCTGTTTCATAGCGTAAATTAATATCAGCCTTGTTTTCTGGCTGACTCACTTTCACATCGTGTAGTCGCCAAAAAGCATCAAAATAACCGTTATCAGTGGCTGCGTTGACTATTCGAGTTTTCGTGGTTTCATATAAACCATGGTTAAAGATATCACCTACATCCTGATCAGGAACTAAGCGAATAACCTGAAACTGGGGTTGTTTTTCACCAGCACCAGTAAATTCGATATTTTGTTCATTAATCCGTACTGGTTCATTTGGGGTAACCTTAACGCGAACTCGGCTCGAACTTAATTTTTCAAATTTAAACTCAGCATTATAATAACCAACTGCTTGAGCAGCCTGATTACTTAGCGTTCTGAGTTGAGGTAACGCTGCATTAAAATCTTCGAATGATTCTTGGGTAAATGTTGATAACTTACCTTTAATATTTTTAGCCAGCACATCTGAAGCACCTTCCACATCTGCACTAATACGCGGTACTTGCTCCATCGGAATTACACGTGGTGGGCGCACTTTATTTAAAATACGTTTAAAGAAACCTGCCTGCTCAGGCGGAGCTTCGGCCTCTGGCGTTAATTCAGGTAAGGTTTTCCCAGTTTCATTAGCTTCGACTACAATCTGGCTATCAGATTTGATCTCTTGCATAAGCTGGTCAATATTCACAGGTGCTTGATTAATCTGATTGAGTTCAGACTGAGTTGCATCACTGACTGTAACTTCAGGTAGCTTCTGAGTGCCATTTTGGAAGTTTTGCGCTTCACTTTTAGCTTCTTCAGCGACTTTATAAATTTCATTTGCCATGCTTTGATCAACAGGCATGTCGGGTAAATCATCAAGATTATCAAGCGTAATTGGCTTAAATTCGTCAATTTGATTTGGAAATTGTTCTTGTTGTTGCAATATAGCCAAGCTATCTTGTTGTTGCTGCGCTTGAGTCACAAGGGTAGCAATATCTGTTATTGGAGCAGTAGTTTGCTGACTCACTGGAACTAATTGTTCAGTTGACGCATCAGACACCGTCTGATTTAAAGTTGAAGAGTTACTTTCAACAGAAGTTTGAGCAAAACTTGGCGTTACACAAACTGTAAACAACAAGCTGCTACAAATAAGTTTAGGAATCCCCTGCATTTTTAAAATTAAATGCATAGAATGAGAGAGAGTTGACTGTTTAAACTTAATTTTAGAAGGCATAGAAAACTCTAGACTTATTTTTTAATAAAACGCACCAAGGTGAGTGTAAAACTCACTCAAAACCATTGATTTTTCATTTAATCAAGCGTTAAAAATATCATACATGGTTTTAGATGCAAATTAACACTCGGTCACATTTTTTTATAAAACACAATGAAGTTTGCACATGATGAAACAAGATGAGCACCTGATGACATCACGTCGGTTCGTACCGATGTTTTTTACCCAGTTTTTTGGCGCATTAAATGATAACGTTTTTAAGCAAGCTTTATTATTAGTGATTACTTATGGTTTGATTCAGCAGCAATCTGCTCCAGTAAGTACCCTCAATAATTTAGCAGCTCTCTTGTTTATTTTGCCCTATTTCTTTTTTTCGGCAACTGCCGGACAAATTGCAGATAAATATGAGCGCTCACAACTCGTCCGCGGCATAAAAATTTTAGAAATTATTATTATGCTCATCGGTACTGCTGGTTTCCTGTTGGGACACTTATGGTTGCTTCTTTTTGCCTTATTTTTGATGGGGACACATTCAACATTCTTTGGTCCCATCAAGTACGCAATTTTGCCTGAAATTTTAAAACCGCAAGAATTAATGTCAGGTAATGCTCTGTTTCAGTCGGGCACGTCAATGGCAATTTTATTCGGGATGATTTTAGGTGGTGCTGTAATTGCATCCTCACATGGGAACTTATTGTGGATTAGTCTTACTGTTGTAATTATTGCTTGCATTGGCTATGTATGTAGCCGCTTCATTTTGCCACAGAAAGTTGCTGCTCCCGATTTAAAGATTGACTGGAATTTCATTCGTACAAGTTTTCAAACCATTAGATATGCCAAAAGCTTACCTTTAGTGTTCACCATTTTGTTAGGTAACTCATGGTACTGGTTTTATGGGGCGACTTATTTAACGCAAATTCCGCAGCTCACCCAACAAAACCTTCATGCATCAGAAAATGTCGTTAGCCTTTTGCTTACTTTCTTTTCAGTCGGTATTGGTGTCGGCTCTCTTCTTTGCCGTAAAATTGGTGGCTCAGAAATTAATATTAAAATGGTACCAATTGGTGCGATTGGCCTTACCGTTTTTGCGCTCTACCTTGCCGCGAGTTTAGCTTTTGTACCCGAAAGAACTGGTGCATTACTTACATTAAAAGATATTTTTACCCAAGGTTGGGTTTACTATCACGTCATGTTAGCGGTGACTTTACTTGGGATTAGCGGCGGTTTTTATATTGTTCCTTTATATGCAATGATGCAGGCTTATTCACCCCGTTCACATCGTGCTCGTGTTGTAGCAGCAAACAATATTTTAAATGCCGTTTTTATGGTTTCATCTGCAATTTTTTCAATCTTAATCTTAAGTGTTTTAAAAATTGATATTAAAATACTATTTATTATTACAGCTGTACTTAGTGCAATCTTTAGTATTTGGCTTCTAGCTCGTCTAAAACCAATGCTTGCCACAGCACATCTTTCTTTGGAGGACTAATTTATGCGCCACTATACTGGAATTGATCAGCTTATTAACTCTTTTGATCAAGCATTACGTAGTCTTGTTCCGGGTGCAACCGCAGCACAGCGCCAAAATCCAGCTGAATCAGTTGAAGCAAAACTAGGCGTAGAAGATGCTCGCCATGTCGCAGGCTTAATGCGTGTTAACCATAGCGGTGAAGTGTGTGCACAAGCTCTTTATCATGGACAAGCATTAACGGCGAAATTGCCAAATGTACGCAAAGAAATGCAGCAAGCGGCAATTGAAGAACAAGATCATTTAGCGTGGTGTGAAGTTCGTTTAAAAGAGCTAAATAGTCATACCAGTTTATTAAACCCAATTTGGTATGGACTTTCGTATGGCATGGGCGCACTTGCTGGCATTGCTGGTGACAAATATAGCTTAGGTTTTGTTGCAGAAACCGAACGTCAAGTAAGCATGCACTTGCAAGACCATCTAAATCAGTTACCCGCTCAAGATGATCGTTCTCGTAAAATTTTAGAGCAAATGAATGAAGATGAGTTACATCATCGTCATACTGCACTCGAAGCAGGTGGTGTTGAATTACCATATGCAGTAAAAATTACGATGACTGCTATTTCAAAGCTAATGACAAAAACGAGTTATTATCTTTAAAAAAACAAAGGATTGATCTCATTCGGATCAATCCTTTTAAAATATTATTTTAAGCCATGATCATATTTGAAACGTTCAATATCTCGAATTGAGTTCCAATAGTTTCGATTAATACGGTCACGATCATTTTGTAATTCTCTTAAAAGCTTATGATAACGTTCACGGTCTTCTGGCTTTAATTTTTCGTTATAAGCACTGTCAGAATATTGCTTAAACTTTTCGTCATAACGGTCATATTCATTTTTTGCATTGTAGTAATCTGAAGCTGCTTGATAATAAGGTCTTAAACGATTACGCTGCTCAACTGGACACACATTGATATTGCCACTACCCTCTAAAGCACTATAAAAAATATTTGTTGGCTGGCAATAATACCCTAGACCTTCTTTATACCCACGCTCATATGACTTTTGATCTGGAACAATATTGGCTTTTCCACATGCTTTGTAATATTGATCTAAACGTAGCGACGAACCTTTTGAACCATCTTTCTCACCCACTAATGACCAATTCGCAGTCTTACATTCTTCTACGCTCATTGCAGCACAACTAGAAAGGCTTATTGCTAGAATGGCTAAAATGATATTTTTCATATTAAGAGAACTCAAAAAATAAATTAAAAAAAAACGCAAAAATAAAATTCCAGTAAACACCCTAAAAGGTCCTGCTCTATTCAAGACTTCAAAAATAAGTGATTCACTGGATAAGTCTTAAGTTTAAATCAGTTTGACTATCTCACCAAATTGAAAGGTCATAATTCTTAATATTGTTTAATTAAAAAAATCAAATTCACTGAAATTTTCTCACTCTTAAACTACCTTTATACACTAATTTTACTTAAAAAAATTACCTTAAAAAATGATTACAATTATTTGATTATTAAAATAAAAAACAAAAATTACTCATAAATTACTGTTTAATCTTTTTACTCTTTTTTTACGGGATTAACTTCAAAGGCTACGGTAGGATTTTAGTTAAATAACCACCAAGGTTTTTATAATGAGTACGCATATTTACCCAAGTTTAAACTTACAAAATCCTCACTTTAAGGCATTTAAAATATCAGATGATTTTATTCCTCCAACACAAACTCACATTTTCAATTCCGAGCTTTTTTTAAAAGAGGTTGATGAATATTTAAGTTTATATCCTCACACACAGCACGTTGATATTTGTCTGCACGACTTAAACGGACATATTCGTGGCAAACGGATTGATGTTAAAAGTTTAAAGAACCTCTCTAATGGATGTTATTTTCCACTTTCTGTTTACGCTATGAGCCTTGATGGAAAAGTGATTGAAGAGACAGGTTTAGGAAAATATATTGGTGAACCAGACAGGCTTTGCCTACCCATTTTAGGCAGCTTACAACCCAGTGCATTATCTCCTGAATTGAATGCTCAGCTTTACCTATCCATGCAAGAAGAAGATGGTTCAGACTGTCGTTATGAACCACGCAATATATTAAAAAAATTACTAAATCAGTTACAGGCTACCAATTATTTTCCTGTCATGGCTGCCGAACTAGAGTTTTATCTTTTCTCACCTCAGCATCAGTCTGAAACCTGCATAGAAAACCAATGTTTCGATATAGATGCACCGAATAACTATCAGCAAGTCCTAGATGAAGTTGAGAAAGCAGCCCTACTTCAATCTATTGAAATTACCGCTATTGTTGCGGAGTCGTCACCTGGACAATATGAATTAAACCTCCAACACAGCCATGATATTTTAAAGCTCTGCGATCAAATTAATGCTTTAAAAAGAATTGTAAAGCAAGTCGCAAGAAAGCATGACTTAACCGCTTGTTTCATGGCGAAACCAAACTTGGCAAAAGCCGGAAGTGGCATGCATTTTCATATGAGTCTACTCAATCAGTATCATAAAAATGTATTTAGCTCAGAAGAAGAAAAAGATGAGCTTTCCGTCAAATTATTAAATGCGATTAGCGGACTCATTGAGTTAATGCCTGCATCCATGGCAATTTTAGCGCCTAATATTAATTCTTATAGACGTTTTAAAATTGGTCATCATGTGCCATTAGAAGCCAATTGGGATACCAATAACCGTAATGTCGCAATCCGAATTCCATGCTCAGATGTAAAAAATCAACGCTTAGAATATCGCGTTGCTGGAGCCGACTGTAACCCCTATCTGGTTACAGCGACTATTTTAGCTGGCGTGTTTTATGGCTTATCTCATAAGTTACCTCTGCAAAAACCTGCACATCTTTTAAAGTTTCAAGATGAGCATATTTTATTAGCCAACAACCAACCAGAAGCGTTAAAAATATTTAAAGGAAGTCTTATTTTAAAAGGATATTTAGGGGCCGACTTTGTAGAGCATTGGTACACAGTGAAACAGGCTGAATATCAAAATATTTACAGCCAAATGACTGAAGCAGAACAACATTGGGATATATAAATAAAAAAAGCAAAAAAACTATAAATCACTTTGCAAACCCTTAGGGAGAAATACCCTAAGGTTTTTTTATATCAAATTAATGATTTTTCTGTTGAGCTAAAAAACGTAATCCAACACCAGGTTCAGTAGCAATATAGCGTGGTTGAATCGCGTTATCCCCCAACTTACTACGTAACTTCCCCACTAAAATACGTAAATAATGAGTATCTTCCTGATGAGTTGGTCCCCAAAGTTCTTTTAAAAGTTGTGGCTGTGTTAAAAGCTGTCCTTGATAGCGCATTAATAACGTCAAAAGTTGAAATTCTTTTCGAGTTAAAGTAATTGGCTGTTGCTCAACCCAAACTAAACGTTGTGTGACATCGACTTTAAGATAGCCATCGTCATACACATGTGCTTCTTGCTGAATCGGTTGATTTCTTAAGATGACACGAATGCGCGCCAAAAGCTCTTGCACACTAAAAGGCTTGGTCATGTAATCATTTGCGCCAGCATCGAGCAAAGCAACTTTTTCGTATTCATCGGCACGTACAGATAACACAATAACAGGCACATTCGACCAGCTACGTAACTCTTGAAGCACTTCTTTCCCATCTAAATCGGGTAAGCCTAAGTCAAGAATAACCAAATCGGCACCTTGGGTCGCCAAAGTTTCAAGGCCTTTGTAACCTGTCTCACAGAGCGTGGTCTTATATTTTTGTGTTCTTAAGGCAATATCTAAAAATTTACGGATTTGAGGCTCATCATCAATAATCACAATACGTGTTTCTACAGGCGATGTTTCTGAAGTTATCATGACTTTACAACTTATTCTTTTACTGGATGAATGGGTAATCTGATTTGAATTAAAGTACCTTTATTTTGGCGTCCTGAAAATGCTTCTATTGTACCCATATGAGCACCAATAATTGCTTTTACGATCGTAAGCCCTAAACCTGTACCAAATTTTCCACGGTCTCCGCGCTCCATGGTGTAAAACATATCAAAAATACGGTTTCTTTCATCTTCAGGAATTCCTGCGCCCCTATCTTCAATTTCTATTTTTACTTCATCTTCTGATGAAAGATGAGCACGAATCATGACTGGTTCATCTGGAGGTGAAAAGTTTGCCGCATTTTCTAAAATATTAAAAATGGCTTGCTCTACCAGTGCTGGGTGTACATATAAACTAATCGCTTGTTCAGGTAATTCAACCGATACTTGAGTATCTGATTTATAGCGCTTTAAACGGCGGGTTGCAGAGCCAATTAATTCATCTACACCAATCCAGTCTCTTTTTAAAGATAGGCCTTCATGCCCCAAACGTGTCATATCAAGTAGATTTTGAATATAACGATCTAAGCGTTCGCCTTCTAAATGAATAGTTTCAAGTAAATCTTGCTGGTCTTGCTCTGACATATCAGCTTTAAAATGGGCAAGTGTGTCAGCTGCACCAATAATAGAAGCAAGTGGTGAGCGTAAATCGTGCGATACGGAAGATAATAAAGCCGAACGTAATCGCTCTGTTTCACTGGTGACTTTTGCTTGTTCAAGTTCATTGACCAATTGGGTGCGAAGAGCTGCTTGTGCAATATACTCAATTACACTTTCCGTCAGTTTTTTTTGTTCAAAATTTAGAGAAACTACTTCATCTTTAAAGTAAATTCCCACAATACCTAGGCTATTTTTCTGTTCTAACAGAGGTAAAAACCACCAGTTTGACTGGCTGAGTGTATCGGTAAAACGTCCACAGGGTTGTTGATGTTTCAAGCACCAATCTGCCGCAACTTTTTCTTTATCATTTAGCTCTATATCAGATGAAATGACTCTATCTTGAATAGAAATCCACACCTTAGTTTGAAGTTGAGTTTCTAAAGTCATACGACCTGTTTGCATGACTTCTTCAAGGTTTACCGCACTAGAAAGTTTACGCGCTAAGTCTTGCATTACCGTAGTGTAGGCATTTGCTGCTTTTAAGGATAAAACCTGCTGACGTAATTGAGAGGCCAAACGCCCAGCAATTAAAGCTGCCGCAAAAAAAGCAACAACAGTAACTACACCTTGGTGTGCTGAAATTTGTAAGGTAAAACGTGGTGCAATAAAGAAAAAGTTATAGGCCAAGAAACAGATTAAGGCTGCGACTACAGCAGCGAGCATTCTAGTTTTGGTTGCTACAATTAAAACTGAAATAATGAAAATGACAGAAAAATCTTCAATACCAAATAAAACTTCAGCAAAGTGAGCTATAAAAATACTGGCACATGTAACAGCTAGAACAAAAATACTTTCTTTTAATGATAAAAATGATGGCTTTTCAATTTGAGTTGTTTTTTTAGTGCCCTGTTCTGGGTGCAAAATGGTTAAAGCAATCGAGTTTTCTTGATTTAATAATTGCTGAGCTAAATTTTTCTTAAATAACTTTAACCACCACGGCGAAATACTTTTGCCAATGACCAGATTGGAAATTCCTCGATCAACAGCAGCATCCATTAAAACAGATGCAACTCGATGTCCATATAAAACTTCTGTTCGACCACCGAGTTGCCGAGCTAGCTCAAACGCCCGATCAACCTCGATATATTCTTTTTTATAAGTACTCTCCGAACTCTGTCCAAAGTCCAGACTTTTAGCAACATTCACTACAGTCCATGTAGCACCATTACGCTCAGCTAAACGGCAACCTGCCCGTACTAAATATTCAGAAGAACCTTGTCCGTCTATCGCAATCATTAATTCATTTTGCAGCGAGATAGACTTTAAACCTTTAGAGGCATAGCTCTCTTTTAAATCTGAATCAACATGCTCAGCAACGCATTGCATTGCGAGTTCACGTAATGCTGTTAAATTTGAAATGCTAAAAAAGCCTTGTAATGCCAGATTTGCTTGCTCTGGCACATAGACTTTTCCTTGGTGGAGCCTTTCAATGAGTTCACTCACTGGTAAATCAATTAAGCGAATGTCTCGAATACGATCAAACACCCGATCTGGTACCGTTTCATTTACTCGAATCCCCGTAATCTGGTAGACCACATCATTTAGGCTTTCTAAATGCTGAATATTTATGGTCGTAAATACATCAATACCTGCATCTAGCAATTCATTGACATCTTGCCACCGTCTTTCATGGCGACTATTTGGTATATTGCGATGAGCCAACTCATCAACCAAAACAATTTCTGGATGCCGAAGCAGAATAGCATCTAGGTCCATTTCTTCTAAAGTATGCCCCTGATATTGCATTTCCTTTCTAGCAATATCAGGTAATCCTTCCAAGATTTTTAGGGTTTCTATTCGTCCATGAGTTTCAACAATACCCACAACAACATCTGTACCCTGTTGAAATAACTCTTTGGCGCGGGAGAGCATGGCATAGGTTTTTCCAACACCCGGTGCCGCCCCTAAAAAGACCGTTAGTCGACCGGCTTGATATCTGTTGACATGATTTAATAAGGCTTCAGCCTGATTTTCGCGATTGCTTTGCACTTGATATCATCCGGTAAACTAACAATTTTATTTTTAAGTTAATGTGTAGATTGTAATTGATCTAAAGCAATATTGAGTTCTAATACATTAACACGAGCTTGCCCCAATACACCAAACTGCATCGGTTCAATATGCTTTTGCAAAAGCTCTTCCACAACCTTAGGGTCTAAATGACGAGCTTGAGCCACTCGAGCAACCTGTAACTGAGCAGATTCAGGACTAATATGCGGATCAATACCACTACCAGATTTAGTCACCAAATCACTTGGAATCGGTGTATTGCCCGTATGATCTTGTTTTTTCACTTCAAGAATCTGAGCATCGATTTGCTTTTTTAGCTCAGGGTTAGTACGAGCTAAGTTTGTACCTGCCATAGCCATCGGGTCATAAGCGACTGCCGAAGGACGTGGATGAAAATAAGCCTCTCCCACAAATGGCTGAGCGACTAATTTTGACCCTAAAACTTTATGATCTATTTCAATCAAACTGCCATTGGCTTGATTGTTAAATAGCACCTGTCCCGCACCTGTAGCAAACGCACTATAAACAGCACCACAGCCAACTAAGGTAAAAATTAATAATCCCAAAGATGCTCTTAAGGTCTGACCCAAATTTGCTTCTGAATTTTGTACATAAGTTTTCATTTCAAACTCCAGATTACAAACCAAATAATTGAACAATCACTACATCAATCGCTTTAATGGCAATGAATGGTAGAACCACACCGCCCACCCCATAAATCAACATATTTCGACGTAGTAACTGAGTTGCAGTTGACGGTTTAAATTTCACGCCTCGGAGTGCGATTGGAATTAATAGCGGGATAATAATCGCGTTAAAAATTAATGCAGATAAAATCGCGCTGCTTGGACTTGCTAAGTGCATTACATTCAATACTTGCATTTGTGGAATTGCAGCAGCGAACAATGCAGGCAAGATGGCAAAGTATTTAGAGACGTCGTTTGCTAACGAAAATGTTGTTAAAGCACCACGCGTAATCAGCTGCTGCTTCCCAATCTCAACCACAGCAAGAAGTTTGGTTGGATCTGAGTCTAAATCAACCATATTGCCAGCTTCTTTTGCAGCTTGTGTACCCGAGTTCATGGCTAGACCAATATCAGCTTGTGCTAGTGCTGGTGCATCGTTGGTTCCGTCACCGACCATCGCAACTAAACGGCCTTGTTGTTGTTCGGTGCGAATACAAGCCAATTTGTCTTCTGGTTTTGCTTCGGCAATATAATCATCTACCCCAGCTTCAGCAGCAATCGCGGCCGCAGTTAATGGGTTATCACCCGTAACCATAACGGTTTTGATGCCCATTTCTCTTAAACGTGCGAAACGTTCTTTAATGCCGTGTTTAATTACATCAGAGAGTTCAATCACGCCTAATACATGATGTTGATTTGCGACAACCAATGGTGTTGCACCTTTTTTAGCAACTTGTTCAACACGTGCTTTTAACTCTAAATCTTGAGAATAATCTTCATCTACAAACTTCAAGATTGCATCTAAAGCACCTTTACGAATTTGGTCACCATTCGGTAAATTCACACCGGAAATTCGAGTTGATGCACTAAAAGAGATAAATTCGGCTTGCTCAGGTTCTTGCTGTTTTAGACCTTGCTCTTTTGCTAACTTAACAATCGACTTCCCTTCTGGTGTTGGGTCTGCAAGTGAACTCACCCAAGCAGTGGCTCTCAACTCCGACTCAGTTACCGAAGTTAAAGGATAAAAAGAAGTCGCTTGACGGTCACCATAAGTAATGGTTCCTGTTTTATCGAGTAAAAGCACATCAATGTCACCCGCAACTTCTACCGCTTTACCTGATTTTGCCAAAACATTGGCTTTGAGTGCACGGTTCATCCCCGCGATACCAATCGCAGGTAACAAGCCGCCAATGGTTGTAGGAATCAGGCAGACCAATAACGCCACGAGCACAACTGGATCAAGTTCAATATGCAAATACTTGGCAATAAATGGCAAGCTAATCACGACAATTAAAAACGTGATTGTCATCACCATTAACAAGAAGCCAAGCGCAATCTCATTCGGAGTTTTTTGGCGATTTGAGCCTTCAACCAAAGCAATCATGCGGTCTAAGAAACTTTGACCAGATTCAGCAGTCACTTGCACAACAATACGATCTGTAAGTACTTTGGTTCCGCCAATAACACCTGAACGGTCTGTTCCAGCTTCACGTAGCACAGGTGCTGACTCACCTGTAACAGCCGATTCATTAATAGTGGCAAAGCCTTCTACAATCTCACCGTCGGCTGGAACAAGCTCACCTGCATGTACTTCAATAAAATCATTTAAATGAAGTTGGGTAGCTGCAACTTGAGTCGCTTGACGGTCTGTCAAAGAGTTAAGTCTTCGAGCCGTTAAATTTTCTCTTGCTGCACGCAATGAAGATGCCTGTCCACGACCTCTGGCTTCTGCAACCGCTTCAGCATAGTTAGCAAATAAAATGGTAATAAACAGAATTGCTGTAACCGCTAAACCAAATAACAGCGTGGTGTAACCCAAGACTGTACTCATTGCGGTAACGACTGTTCCAAGCCATACAATTGCCATTACAGGGTTTTTAATTGCATGCTGCGGTAGCAGTTTCACAAATGCATTTTTCCAAACTTCAAAATTTGGCACTGCCATGGTTTGTTTATGGCTATTTACATGAGTTTGTGTATTCATTTTCACTCGCCTCCTTAGCCTTTAACCAACAAAAGTTGATCGGCAATTGGCCCAAGGACAAGAACTGGCATAAATTGTAATAAGGTAAGCAACACAACAATCGTAATCAGCGTTAAAGCAAAGGTTGGAGTTTCAACTTGAAGACTACCTGCTGTTTCGGAGGCTTTTCTTTTTGCTGCTAAACGTGTCGCAATCATTAATGGCAAAATTAATGTCGGAAAACGTCCTAACAGTAGAGCGATACTACAAGTGACATTCCACCATACAGTGTTGTCTCCAAGACCTTCAAAACCTGAACCATTGTTGGCAAATGCAGAAACATATTCGTAGAACACTTGGCTAATACCATGTGGTCCCGGATTACTAATTCCAGATATGCCTGGAACGCTGAGGCTTAATGCGGTAAATGCAAGAATGACTAAAGGTTGAATCAAGATAATAATCGCGAGCAATTTAATTTCTGCCGCTTCAATCTTGCGTCCAAACAATTCAGGGGTACGACCTGTCATTAAACCTGCAATAAATACTGCAAGTAACAGATAAATCATAAACTGTTGCAGACCACAGCCCACACCACCCCAAATCGCATTAATCAACATGTTGATGAGTTCAACTAAACCAGTAAGCGGCGCAGAAGAATCATGCATCATATTGACCGAACCGTTATTCACCTGCGTAGTGATCGCTGCCCAAACTGCTGATGCTGCTGGTCCAAAACGTTGTTCTTTACCTTCCATTACGGCAAGTTGAGATGCTGTCGATGACATACTCTCAGACCAGACAGCTGCTGCACCTGAAATAATCGACATGAAAAGCATGCTGCCAAACACAAAGTAGGCAAATTTTTTACGTTGAGTAAAATGCCCAACCATAAAAATCACGGTAAGTGGAATGAGTAATATCGCAATCATTTCTAGTAAATTAGAAAGTGGTGTTGGATTTTCTAAAGGCACACTACTATTTGGACCGTACCAACCACCACCGTTACTTCCCAATTGCTTAATCGCTACCATTGGTGCAACTGGCCCTAAAGGAATTTTTTGAGTTTGAACCGTATTGGCTTTATCAATCAGCTGTACTTCCGGCCCGCCTTGGAAAGTTGCTGGCACGCCTTGGCTGTTGAGCAATAACGACCAGACAAAACAGAGCGGAAGCAAGAATCGAACTGTAGGGCGAATTACATCTGCCCAATAGTTACCAATTAAAATTTGATCTGGTTGCTCGGCAACATCGGCCGCAATATGGCTTGGGCGCTGATAAAAGAAAGCTCTTAAGGTCGCGACCACCAAAGCCAACCCCATCATTGGAGTAATGACTTGCAAGCCCACAATACCTGTCATTTGCGACAAATAAGATAACTGAGCTTGACCAGAATAATGCTGTTGATTGGTATTAGTTAAAAATGAAATAACCGTGTGTAATGCTAAATCCCAACTCATATTTGGTGCATGATTGGGGTTTAATGGTAGCCATACTTGCGTCATAAAAATAGCAAAAACGGCCACAGCTAGAAAAACACAACTCACAACAAATGCTAGAGAATATTGTTTCCAGTTCATTTGTTGTTGTGGAGATATACCTAATAAGCGATAAACAGGATTTTCAATCCAGCGAAATAATCCATCACCCCACATTGGCTGATTTGTCATCACTTTAGATAGATATTTACCGAGGCACCATGCTAGAAAAATAGCAATAAATAAAACAAGTATAAGTTCTAACATGGCTATTCTCCTCTATACCCCTTGGCTTGATTTGCCAAACTGGAAATAAGGAGAGATGAAGAAATATCATTTGTTTTAAGTCCGCATAACACAATGCCAGACTGATGCAAGATGCGCATTTGAGAATTTATAAGCATCTTTATTGTCCTGAAATAACACTAATTTAGTGAATTTCAGTATGGGTAAAATGCTCGTAAATTCTCTATTGAGGAAATCAAAGACCGCGTAAAGTTTGCGTAAAATCTACATTAAAAGGCATTAAATTTTAAAATTGACGACTGGATAAAGCGTTTCATCAGTCTTCAAATTTTCACAATGCCAAAGCTCATATAAAGGGATTTTTACATCGAGTGCTAAAGGTAATTTTTTAGAATTAAATTGCATATGGTCCAGATCAGTTCCCCATGCAATCAAATCTACATCTAAAGAAATATGATGCGATGGACGAACACGTCCAGAATCTGTCTCAAGTTTTTTGAGAAAAGATTCAATTTGTTCAGACGATAAAGTGCTTCTTAATAGACATGCTGAATTCCAGTAATCATCTCCAATACCATCTCGGCATGGAATTTGATAAACAGATGAAAACTGCACTTTCCCCAAAGTTGCTAATTGCGTATACGCAAAAGTAAAGTGCTGATCTGCGTCTAAATTACTCGCTAGCGCGAGCGCAAAAATTGTTTCTGGTGCGTTCAAGACGAATTCCTACAGCATTAGCTTCTGCAATGATGGCGGGCTTACGGATGGTTATGGTAATTTTTTCAATTGTTGGAAAGGTTTCAAACAAACATTTCAAAACAAGATGTGCTGCATGTTCAATTAATTCAGGTTTGGCTTGTTGAATGGTTTGAGCCGATATCTCACAAATCTGAGCATAGTTGAGTGTATCCTCAAGTTTGTCAGACTGCGCTGCTCGGCTCAAATCATTATGGATGGTTAAATCCAACATTAAAGGTTGAATAATTTGTCTTTCCCAGTTGAAACAGCCAATCACTGTCTCAACCTTCAAACCTTCAATGATAATGACATCCATAAATTTAAACTGACCTTAGTGCTTTAACAACGAAGCAGGTTCCATATTTTGAACCATTTTCAAACGTTGGTCTGCATAAATATCAGTATATGGTGCGAGTACGCGCATAAAACGATCGAAATAAAGCATTTGCTTAAATAACAAGGCAAAATCTCGAGGGAATTTAATACCGTGGCGCTCACCAACCCCTACCATATCCATCATGATATCGTTTAAATCGGCTGGATTTGAAGCCAAAATCTGTTGAGGGTCAGACATTAATACGCCATTAAACAAGCGCTCTAAATCTTGTGCCAATACATCAACATCAACTTTGTTATGAGTCATGCCCATTTTCAGCATGTTTTCAGCCATTGCCTGATAATCAGTTTTTTGCAATGCATCCATAAAGGCCATACACGCTGTCCAGACTTCTGGGTTTAGCTGCCCGACAATACCAAAGTCAATAAAACCAATTCGACCATCTTCGAGCAACATTAGATTTCCAGCATGTAAATCTGCATGGAAACTCTTACATAGCATTAGGCTACCGAACCATGTATTCATGGCAGTAATCAGTACTTGTGATGGGTCTTTGGCGTATTGTTTTACAACACTAAAATCTGTCAACGACACACCGTATAGGCGTTGCATAGTCAAAACACGACGTGTAGAAAACTGATGATAAACTTTAGGTGCAGTCGCAGCTTTGTTTTGTGAAATATTCAGATATTCAATAAAGTCATCTAAGTTTTGTGCTTCTTCAATGAAATCAACTTCGCGAACCATACGGCTTTTAATTTCATCAACAATTTCAGAAAGTGCAGCAAATTTAATTTTAGGTACGACACGTTCAAGCAATTTAGCAGCCCAATGCACCACACTTAAATCTGTATATAAAATGGTTTCGACACCAGGTTTTTGTACTTTAATAACAACATCTTCGCCTGTGGTCAGCTTAGCTGCATGAACCTGAGCAATTGATGCAGAAGCTAATGGTTTTTCATCGATATAGCTAAAAATCTGATTTAAATCGCGCCCTTCAAACTCAGATGCAAGCACACCTTGAACATAGCTAAATGGCAGTGTTGGTGTCTGGTCTAAACAACCTTGAAATTCTTCTACATATTCTCGCGGGAAAAGCGATGGAGTACTCGCAATAAACTGACCAAGCTTAATATAAGTTGAACCAAGCGACTCAAAAGTCTCTCGCATGAGTTTGGCATTACTTGGTTTTTCAGTTGCGTATTTAATTCCAGCTTTGGCCGCAACCACTGCTGTTTCACCAATGCGGGCGACGGAACGGAACCCATCAAACAAAATATTTTTTTTCATATTTCTTCAAAACCAAATCATTCAGGTTGAGTGTAGCAAATTTTGTTTAATTTACTGTTTAGCTTGCCTGACAAAGTGGGCAATTTACATCTTTATCAAAACTAACAATACGTTGTGTCATGTTTAATCCATCCCACAATAATAATTTCTGTTTTAAAGGTACACGATTTACCCCTAAATACAGCAAAGTGTGATGTGCTTGTAATGACGCTATCATTACAGGAGTAGTTGCAAGTACCCCCGATTCTGCACAGCGTAGGCCTTCATTGCTATGTTGTTCTTTTGGAAAAAGACATTCATAGCAGGCTGAATCTCCTTCAACCATAAACATTTGTGCCTGAAAACCAATTGCTGAAGCACTAATTAATGCGACCTGATGTTTCTTACAAGCCGCGTTTACTAAATAGCGAGTTGTAAAATTATCACATCCATCTAAAACCACATCTTGATGTTCAACAAGTCTATCAATGTTATGTTCGTCTAACCGTTCGTTATAGTATTCAACACAGATATAAGGGTTAATTTTCTGTAAACGTTTAGCCAAAATTTCTGCTTTATAACGTCCGATATCTTCATGACCAAACGCAATTTGACGCTGCAAGTTACTTATCTCAATCGTATCTGCATCAATCAGTGTAATTTTCCCAACCCCTGCTCGCGCAAGTAGCTCTGCACTGCTACAGCCTATGCCACCAGCACCTACAATCAGCACATTAGCAAGTTTGAGTTTTTCCTGAGCTTCAATATCCCATCCATCAAGTAAAATCTGACGGCTATAGAGATGCATTTCTTCATCACTTAACTCTACAAAATCGATATCTTGAAGCTCGGTCACGCGTTAATCCTTTCACTTAGAAGCGAAATGATTTTATGACTAAGTTCGTCATTATGAAAGCTATAAAATAGAAACAACTTTTTTATTCTAATAAAGCTTATTTACCAACATTGCATCTATCAAGCTTTCTGCAACAATAGAAATATCTATTTTTTTCTTTATTACTTAGGCTAAATATGACGCAATCATATATTGCACCTGTAGAGTTAGAAAAAGCTTATCGTTTATTAAATCATGGTCCAACTGTGCTTGTTTCTGCACAACATGGTGACGACCGCAATGTGATGGCTGCCGCTTGGGCATGTGCCTTAGAGTTCAAACCAGCCAAAGTGTCAGTGGTTCTTGACAAAAGCACTAAAACCCGACAGCTCGTTGAGCAAAGTGGCTATTTCACACTACAAGTTCCCTGCTATGCACAGCTCGATCTGACTCATCAACTTGGGACAATTAGTAAGTTGGATGATCCACAAAAACTTGAACATTGTGGAGCTGAGTTATTCTATCAAGAAGGTCTTACTAGCCCACTTGTGTCAGGTTGTATTGCATGGCTTGTGTGTAAGCTTATTCCAGAACCTCATAATCAGTCAGCTCATGATTTATTTATTGGTTCTGTTGTGGGTGCATGGGCAGATAGCCGTGTTTTTAAAGATGGGCACTGGCATTTTCAAGATGCACCGAAAGAACTTCGAAGCTTGCATTATATTGCTGGTGGAACGTTTTATTTAATTGGTGAGCAAGTTAAAGCTCAGCTTTAATCATCAAAAAGCGAGTTTCATTTAAGTTTTTGAAGTGTATTGAATCGAATTAAAACTAGACAATTTCTGCTCAATGGCAAAAGACCGCATAACAATTGCGGTCTTTTGCAGTCAGCGGCTATTTATTAAAATCTCACACTTAACCTTGGATAACTTAAAGAGTAATTACTAGATGTACTTATTATTTTGCTGCCATACGAATTGCACCATCCAAACGAATGACTTCACCATTTAAATATGAGTTTTCAGCAATATGCCCAACCAAACGAGCAAATTCTTCGGGTTTTCCTAAACGAGATGGATATGGCACCATTTGTCCCAAAGCATCTTGCACATTTTGTGGCATACCAGTAAGCATTGGAGTTTCCATAATTCCCGGTGCAATGGTCATAATTCGAATGCCATGGCGCGCAAGCTCACGAGCAATTGGCAATGTCATAGCCACGATAGCGCCTTTTGATGCAGAATAAGCTGCCTGACCAATTTGACCGTCAAATGCTGCAACGGAAGCAGTGTTTACAATCACTCCACGGTCCTCTTCACCTGCTTCAACCGTATTTTTACTCATTGCATCTGCTGCAAAGCGCAGCATGTTAAACGTACCTGTGACATTAATATTTAAAGTCTTTGCAAATAACGCCAAATCATGAACACCTTCACGACCAACTACTTTTGCAGAAGGGCCAATACCCGCACAGTTCACCAAACCATGCAAACTACCATGTTTTACTAACACATCTTTAAAGAACTGTTCAGCAGCAGCTTCATCGGTTACATCAAGTTTTACGAAGTCAGCTTTTGACCCTAATTGTTTTACTTGCTGCTCGCCTGCTTCTACATTCATATCTACCAATGTGACTGAAGCACCATGTTGTATTAAATACTCAGCTGTAGCAGCCCCTAAACCAGAGCCACCACCTGTAATAACAAAATGCTTTCCTTGAATTTTCATTATTTACGATCCTATAGAAATGTTCTTTAACTTTAGTTGTGAGAGTAAAAGTTGTTGTTTTCCGATACAATTTCAAAAAGCCTCAAAGTGCTTGCAGCTTTTGATCAATCCAAATTTTAAATATGAAATATTTCACTTGAAATATATGAAGAAAATATGAGTCTTTGACATGGTTGTCCAATCTTCTTTAAGTAAAGGCACAATTTCGATTGCACTAGTACATGAAGCACTGAGTGCGGCTTATGCCAAAGGCCTAAATACACAAATAATTCTAAATAAAGCAGGCATTCCCGCTGAATTACTGATGTCTCCAAAGGCTCGTGTGCCTGTTGCGACATATACCCAATTATGGATAGAGCTTGCCAACGCCATGAACGATGAGTTTTTTGGCATGGACAGTCACCCCATGCGTCGTGGTAGTTATAAATTATTGACTAAACTCGTTAGTACGGCCGAAACTTTAGAAAAGGCACTTCACGATATTTTGAAGTTTTTTAACTTTGTGCTTGATGACATGCGCGGAGAATTAATACGAGAGCAAGAAAAAGCTTATTTGGTGATTCATGATCGTGAACAACCTAAACGCATGTTTACCTATGCAACCTTTTTAATATTAGTACACGGACTTATGTGCTGGTTAGTAGACCAAAGGATTGGCTTAAATAGTATTAGAGTACGTTGTCCTAAACCGAACGATATTCAGGATTATCTGGTACGTTTTGGTGAAGAAATTCAATTTAATGCCGAGATAAATCGAGTTGAATTCGATGCCCACTATTTAGATATTAAAATTAAAAAAGATAAAAAAGCGCTTTATGATTTTTTAGAACAAACTCCACAAAATCTTTTAGTTCGCTTTAAAAATGAAAATGCCTTGAGCGTTCTTATTCGTCGCCACCTCTTGAAACTCCACCCCGCGCGATGGCCCGAACTCAAAGATGTTGCAAAACAACTCAATATTTCAGAAGCCACCGTTCAACGCCGGCTGAAACATGAAGGGGTCAGTTATCAACAAATTAAAAATGAAATCCGCTGTGATATTGCGGTTCAACGTCTAAGTAAAACCAACGATTCAATTCATGAGATTAGTGAAGATTTAAGCTTCCAAGACCCAAGCGCCTTTCACCGCGCCTTTAAAAAATGGACTGGCGTCAGCCCAGGTACCTACCGAGATAATTTCACTGCACACAATCAATAACGTATATATCGAACATAAGCTTAAAATTCTAATAATTAAGCTTATGATATTTCTGTCTTTTAAATTCAATATTCCAGATAAGTGCACTACTTAAAACTTAATAATCACTATAAAAACAGTTATTTATAATTTTATCTAAACTTTATCTTTCAATCTGATTTATAAATCAAAATAACTAAGTTTGTAAGCCATCAAACGCGTGAAAGGATGATCTATTATTTCATTTCGGTTCTATTTTTATTATGTCTTTAAAATCAAAATTTTCTTTATCAAAGACTTTGCTAGCATCAACATTGGGGTTTGTATTTGCTTCATCTGCTTTTGCAGCAGTTCCGACTACACTTAAACTTGATTATGCTTACTACGCACCAACCAGTTTAGTCGTCAAAGATCAAAAACTTCTCGAGAAAGCCCTACCAAATACTCAAATTAAATGGGTTTTCAGTCAAGGTAGCAACCGCTCATTAGAATATCTCAACAGTAATAGCATCGATTTTGCTTCTACCGCTGGATTAGCAGCTGTATTAAGCCGAGCAAATGGTAGTCCAATTAAAACTGTGTATGTACAAAGCCAACCTGAATGGACCGCCCTTGTTGTTGCAAAAGACTCACCAATTAAAAGTCTAAAAGACTTAAAAGGTAAGAAAATTGCAGCTACCAAAGGCACAGATCCATTCTTATTTACACTCCAAGCACTAGACACTGTAGGCTTGAGTAAACGCGATGTACAGCTGGTTCATTTACAACACCCAGATGGAAAAACCGCCTTAGAACGTGGCCAAGTAGATGCTTGGGCTGGACTTGATCCGTTAATGGCTTCAGCTCAAATTCAATCGGGTGCCAAATTGCTTTATCGTAATGTTGGATTTAATAGCTATAGCGTACTGAGTGTTAAAGAAGATTTTGCAAAGCAAAGCCCTGAAGCGGTAGAGGCAGTTATTAAAGCCTACGAACAAGCCAGAAAGTGGGCAAAAGCCAATCCAGATAAAGTGGCAGCACTTTTAGCTCAAGAATCAAAACTTCCTCTACCTGTGGCAAAACTACAACTGAGTCGAACCAACTTCGATCAAAGCATTCCATCGGCAACTCAAGCACAAGCACTAAAACGTTCTGGGAAAATTTTGACAGAAGAAGACTTGGTTAGAAAAGGCACCAATGTCAATCAAGTGGTTGATCAATTGTTAGACCCTCGTTTTGCTCAAAAAGTCGTGAAATAGTATATGAGTGATTCACTTAACAAAGCTGAGCTAAATCATTTCTTAGCTCAGCAAGCTTTAAAATCGCAGAAAAAGCATTTAAACAATAGATTTACACGTTGGTTTAAAGCGCTACTCATTCCACTTATCTTTTTAGTGGCTTGTGAGTTTTTAGTCAGAAATGGCTATATCGATGCTTATCTACTCCCTGCACCTTCTAGTTTATGGCAATCTTTTTTAGATTTAGCTTATAGCGATCTATTTGCCCATATTTATATTAGTACGTGGCGTGTTCTATTCGGCTTTATTATAGGAAGCGGTTTAGGTTTAATTTTTGCGATTTGGGTTGGATTAAGTAAAGAAGCAGAAGCTTATTTAGAACCGACCTTTTCAGCAATTAAATCAATTCCAAGTCTTGCGTGGATTCCATTGTTATTACTTTGGTTAGGAATTGACGAAGGTTCTAAAATTACATTGATTGCAATTGGAGCATTTTTTCCAACCTATACCAATACAGTTGCAGCAATTCATAATGTAGATAAAAAGCTCATTGAAGTTGGAAAAGTTTATCGGCTTAATGCTTTTCAGCGAATTATATCTATTATTTTACCGGCAGCATCTCCGGGCATTTTAACGGGTTTACGCAACAGCTTAAGCTTATCTTGGATGTTTATGATTGCAGCTGAACTGATTGCAGCCACTCAAGGCATTGGCTATTTACTCAGTGATGGCCGAGAAACGTCTCGACCAGATATTGTTATCATTGCAATTATTTTATTAGCCCTATTGGGTAAAGCAACCGATACCTTAATGAAACTTATAGAAAACTGGTTATTACGTTGGCGTGATACGCTACAAAAGTAATTTTAAATCCAGCATGCCAAAGTGACTCGATCATTTTGGCCATAGTCTTGAATGGTTTTAATCTGGCTAAAACCATGCTCAGCAAATATATTTCGAACAGCTTGCCCCTGATCATAACCATGCTCTAGTACAATCCAGCCTTGTGGTTTTAACCAGTTTTTCCCTTGGGCAATAATAATTTCAATATCAGCCAGTCCCTGATGATCTGCAACCAATGCACGGCGTGGTTCTGTTGCCAAAGCTTGCATGTGTTCATCTTCAGGGTCGATATACGGCGGATTAGAAACAATTAAATCAAATTTTTGTGGCTCTAGTGCTTCAAACCAAGCGCCACAAGCAAATTTCACACGTTGCAAATTATGAGCTTGTGCATTTTCTTTTGCGACTTCTAAAGTAGGCGCATAAATATCAGTTGCTGTGACGAACCAATCGGGACGTTCACTCGCTAATGCAAGCGCAATTGCACCTGTCCCCGTTCCTAAATCCACAATATTTGCATTATTTGGCAAATTTAGATTTAAAACGGTTTCAACTAAAATTTCAGTATCAGGTCGTGGTACTAAAGTATCAGATGTTACTTTTAAATCGAGCGTCCAAAATGGCTGTGAACCCGTTACATAAGCTAAAGGCTCACCTTTTTGAATACGTTCAAGACCAGCTACATAGTCTTGCTCTTGTTGGGTAGTTAACTCTTGCTCAAGTCTAAACTTTAATTCAAGCGAATTGATTTTTAGAAAATGCTCAAGTAACCAAGCATTTTCCTGTCGTTCATAACTGTCAGGCTCACCACGAATTGCAAGCGCTTGAGCAATATTCATTAGCCGCCATTTTCCTGTGCAAGCATTGCAAGCTGATCTGCCTGATATTCGCGATGTAAGCTATCAAGCAATTCAGTTAAATCACCTTCCATAATCGCGTCTAACTTATATAAAGTTAGGTTAATACGGTGGTCAGTCATACGACCTTGCGGGTAGTTATACGTACGAATACGCTCAGAACGGTCACCAGAACCCACTAAATCGCGACGCATCTCAGAAGTTGCTGCATCAGCTGCTGCACGTTTTGCATTTTCTAAACGCGATACCAAAAGAGCCATCGCTTTAGCTTTGTTTTTATGCTGTGAACGTTCTTCTTGGCACTCAACTACTGTACCAGTTGGAATGTGGGTAATACGCACTGCCGAATCTGTTTTGTTAATGTGCTGACCACCTGCACCAGATGCACGGTAAGTATCAATACGTAAATCTGCTGGATTAATCTCGACATTTGTATCGACATCAATTTCAGGCAAAATCGCAACTGTACAAGCAGATGTATGAACACGCCCTTGTGATTCAGTCGCTGGAACGCGTTGCACACGATGCGCACCACTTTCAAATTTTAGGCGACCATAAACACCATCACCATCTACACGGCAAATGACTTCTTTAAAGCCACCATGCTCACCTTCATTTTCAGAAAGTACTTCAATACGCCAATTCTGTGTCTCGGCATATTTACTGTACATACGGAATAAGTCACCAGAGAAAATTGCAGCCTCATCACCACCAGTTCCGGCGCGAATTTCTAAATAAGCTGCATTAGAATCATTTGGATCTTTTGGAATCATCAAAATATTGAGCTGGCTTTCTAACTCTACAAGCAAATCTTTATTTGCTTGAATTTCTTCTTCTGCCATATCTTTAAAGTCAGGATCAGACTTCATCATTTCAGCAGTTTCAATATCTTCTTCTGCTTGACGGTATTTGCCCCAAACTTCGGTAATTTCAGATAAATCACTATGTTCACGAGACAATTTACGGAAACGTTTGTTATCGGTGATGACTTCCACATCTGCAAGCAACGCGGTAAGTTCTTCATGTCGATCACAGAGTTGATCAAGTCGTAAACGGAGTGACGCTTTCATAAGAGGAAATATCTCAAAAGTCCAAAAAGCTTATCAAATGCTATGTAAATAGAAGATAAGCAAAATCGTAAAAATAGCGCATAGTTTACAGATTATGCCGCTTAAATGACATATATAATCAGCCAATTCATCAACTTTCACTGTAAGTAACAACTTATAAATATAATGATTTCAGATGAGATTTATTTACTCGCCTACAATTTAGCTTTCTCTATAAAAAATAATAAGCCACGTTTTTCACTCAACTGGTAATAGAGGCTTTATTTATAAAACCTCTATTATCTGGCCTATTTATTTTAATTTTTCTAATAATGTTTTACCGACAAGAATAGCCGAGGCTGGATTTTGCCCTGTAATAAGTTCACGATCTACCACTACATTTGGAGTCCATGCGCTTGTATTACTTTGATATTTACCACCAATTGACTGTAAAGCCATTTGTGGATAGAACTTCATTTCACCACCTTTTAATAAAGGCTTCGCTTGCTCTTCCTCTTGGTTACTAATTACAGTCATCCGATAATTTTTATAAATCCACTCACCAGTTTTTACAGTTTTTCCTTGCTCAAGTTGCTTAACCACTTCCGAAGCATTAGGTAATGTTGACATCAAAGCTATAGGACCATGACAAACCAGTGCTGTAGGTTTTTTAGCATTATGAAAAGCTGTCAGAACTTTCCCAAGCTGTTTATCTTTTAAAAGGTCTTGCATAGGTGCATGTCCACCTGGAATATAAATAGCATCAAACTGATCAATACCCATTTGCTCAATACGAGACAGACTTAAAACTGGAGAATCCTGAGTAGAAGTTAACTTTAGATCATGCAATAAGCCTGCATATTGCTTTAATGCTTTCTCGTCTTGATTAAAGTACATCGCACTATTTGATGACTCATCTAACGTCGGTGCTTTCCCTTTTGGTGTAGCAAAAGTTACAGTGTGTCCTGCATCTAAAAGCATTTTTGTAGGCTGCATTAACTCATTTAAATAAAAGCCTGTTTTAAAAATATGACCACTTTTTAGCTCTAGCTGTCCCTCATCAGACAATACAACTAATACATGAGCGGCATTAGCACTAAATGCTGCTGAAGTTGTAATTACTGCAAGCATTATTTTATTGAGTGTTTTCATCATTCGACCTTCATTCCAGCCTTGTGCTGGATTTATAACTGGGATGGATATATTCTATTTTTGCCAGTAAGGTAGAAAAACAACCACATTTACAAATCTTTTTTGCGTTTGAGGACAAAATGTCTCGCCAATTTGACCATCTTGCCGATGTTGAAGTGTTTTTAATTGTGGCTGAAAAGCTTTCTATTAGTGCAACTGCAATTCATTTGTCAACGACGCCTTCAGTCATTAGTAGAACAATTACACGGCTGGAGAAAAAATTGGGTATCCAGTTTTTTAGAAGAACGACTCGCCATCTGAGTTTGACGGAAGCGGGCCAACTTTATTACGAAAAAATGCAGCATGCTTTTCAGTTAATTGATCATGCAGAGCGTGTAATTCAAGGCGAGCAACTGCAACTTTCTGGGAAAATCAAATTAAGTGTTCCTACAACTTATGGACACTATCGTTTACCACCCTTATTAGAAAAATTCCTTTTGCAATATCCAGACATTCAAATTGAAATCAGCATCTCTAATCGCAATGTTGATTTAATTGCTGAGGGTTTTGATTTAGCCATTCGTCAAGGGCATCTGCCTAATAGCTCGCTTGTGGCAAGACCGCTAGAACTTGCCCCTCTTCAACTAGTTGCTTCTCCAGATTATTTAAAGCGCGTGGGTGTTCCTAAAACTTTGGAAGAATTAAATCATCACCAATGTATCGCTTTTGAATTACCAAGTAGTGGCAAAATAATCCCATGGTTCTTTAAAGATGGTGATCATGAAATCCAGTGGATACCAACAAATCGGATTTTAGTAAAAGAAGATATTTTAGGCGTAGTTTCTCTTGCTGAAAGTGGATTAGGAATATGTCAGAGTTATAGTTTTATTGTTAATGAAAAAATTCGACAAGGAAAATTACAGCCTTTACTTGAGACTTATGCAGGCCACTCACGTCCCTTCTCTTTATTGTATGCACAGCATAAACATATGTCTTCTGCGACAAGAGCTTTGATCAATTTTCTCTGTTCAGATCGCGATTAATCAACTCATTAAAATTAAATGAGACTCATATTTATCTATATGAGTATTAAATATTCTATTTTAATAGAAAACATACAAACCAGACACTAAACTACAATAATGAATTGATGGTTCTCCATATTTTAAGAAACGTGTTTTGTTACATTTGCCGTAACAAAAGATATAGGGTCCTGCTGCTAAGGACACGGAGTAGAAAATGAAATTAAATGCTTGGTTATGTAGCGCTGTTTTAGCAACTTCTATGGTTACTGTAGCGCATGCTGACAACACAACACATGTAGCAGCCGCTTCTGCTTTAGGTAGTGTCGCTGGTACTGCAATTGGTAAAAGCATGGGTGGTACATCTGGCGCAACAATTGGTGCTGCTTTAGGTGGTGCTGGCGGTGCAGCAGTTGCGAGTGACCGTCGTCACCGTACAGAATCTGCAATTGGCGGTGGTTTAGGTGGTGGTGCTGGTTATACCGTTGGTAGAAGCATGGGTGGTACAAATGGCGGTTACGTTGGTGCTGCTCTAGGTGCTGCGGGCGGTTCTGCTTTAGGTAATAAAATTTCTAAAGACCGCGATGCTGACCGATCTTCTAAGCATTGGAAGAAAAAACACCGTCGTCATCACTAATCAAATTTGATGAAACGACTCTAAGCACCTTCGGGTGCTTTTTTATTAGGATCAATAAATATTCATAACCTCTCCTTTGCTCATGATTTATCCATAAATTAATAGAAACAATACAAACAGACACAAAACTAGCGTATCTCCTTTGGGGTTCTCCATAATTATCACGAAATTTTTTATTACATTTATCTCAAGATAAAAATACTGTCCTTCTCAGTAAAAAGGACATGGAGCTGCAAGATGAAAACGAATATTTGGTTAGCTAGTGCATTAATTGCAACATCGTCTATGGTGACAGTTGCACATGCAGATAATGGTACTCGTGTTGCTGCAACCTCTGCGTTAGGTAGTGTTGTTGGTACAGCAATTGGTAAAAGCATGGGTGGCACAACAGGCGCAACAATTGGTGCTGCTTTAGGTGGCGCTGGTGGTGCAGCCGCAGCTAGTGACCGTCGCAATCGTACCGAAGCTGCCATTGGTGGTGCTTTAGGTGGTGGTGCTGGTTATACCGTCGGTAAAAACATGGGCGGTACCAACGGTGGTTACATCGGTGCAGCGGTAGGTGCTGCAGGTGGTTCGGCGCTAGGTCGTAAAGTTTCTGAAGATCGTAACTACGATGATCGCTATGATCGTGGTAGCCGTTACGATCGAGATGATCGTAGATATGACGATGGTGACCGTCGTTACTATAGCAAAGGTGGACATCATCGCCGTCATGACAATGGTTTACACCGTGGCTGGTATAAAAATCGCTAATTTACATATGAATCAAAAGAGCACCTTCGGGTGCTTTTTTATTGAGAGGTAAAAGTTAATATCGAAAAAAAACGATATACATTATCCCTCATATATCGTAGTATTTCGATATACCCTTATTCGAGAATATCGCATGCGATCACTTCAAGATACCAAGTTTTCAATTTTGGAACTTGCTCCTATTCGTAATGATAAAACCATCGAATTTTCGTTACGCCACGCATTAGAATTAGCTCAACATGCAGAGAAGCTAGGTTTTGAACGTTTCTGGCTTGCAGAACATCACAACATGGATGGAATTGCGAGCTCTGCTACAGCAGTCTTACTTGGTTTTATTGCAGCACATACACAACATATTCGTTTAGGTTCAGGCGGCATTATGCTTCCTAACCATGCTCCTTTAGTTGTCGCAGAACAATTTGGAACACTTGCTACTTTATATCCAAATCGTATTGAACTTGGCTTAGGCCGCGCTCCTGGTACAGACCAACTCACCATGCGAGCTTTACGTCGTGGTCATCAAGAAACAGAAGATCAATTTCCAAAAGATGTTGTCGAAATCTTAAAATATTTTGACGCTCCTCAAGCAGGACAAAAGATTATTGCAACGCCAGGGCAAAATACCCATGTTCCTGTTTGGTTACTTGGGTCTAGTCTTTTTAGTGCGCAACTGGCGGCAAAACTTGGACTTCCCTACTCATTTGCATCTCATTTTGCACCACGTATGTTAGGTCAAGCGATTCAGCTCTATCGAGAGAACTTTGAGCCTTCTGAGTACTTAGATAAACCTTATGTTTCAATGGGTGTGCCTGTTGTTGTGGCAGATACAGATGAGGAAGCTCAATTCTTAGCAACGAGTGCGTACCAACGTGTATTAGGTTTAATTCGTGGCGAAAGTTTAAAGCTTAAACCACCGGTTGAATCAATGCAGGGATTATGGAATACAGCAGAACAGCTTTCTGTTGAAAACTTCTATGCAATGGCGCAAATTGGTTCTGTAGATACAGTTCGCTCTGGTTTACAAAAACTTTTAGCGACATACGATGTTGATGAATTTATTTTCACATGTGATGTATACGATACAGCTAAACGTTTAGAAAGTTTCACACAACTAATGAACGTAAAAACAGAACATTAAACTCCGCTTCGCATTCCCATACTTGAATTGATTTCGAGTATGGGATGACCATCTATCTGAAAAGACTTTACCCTGACTTCCTGCTTGGTTATTTATATTAAAACGATAAAAACATCATGATTTAAAAACCAAAAGGACTTTTGGAAAATGAGTATTAATATTAAAAATAACACTTCAAAATCAGTAATTTTTCAAAATACCTCTCAAGATTTTGAAGACTTTACTGGTCAAGTGATTCCATCAACCTTAATTAAAGAATTTGATTTTTCACATTCATCTGTCGCGATTATTGGTACAAATCAAGAGACTGTGACCCATCTCGAAAAAATCTGCCAACAAGCAAAGTTTGTGACCGTATTTCAAATCACACCTCACTTTATTTTGCCCCACAGTCAAATGAGTACAAATAAGTTAATTACCCATCCACTCATTATCAAAAACCGGAGATTATTTAACAATCGAGTAAAAAGTCTTTTGGCCTTACGTTTTCTTGACACTCAGATTAGTGAAACATGGCTTAAGCGCCTTTTAACACCCAATATGGCAACAACCAAAAAAGTCTTTTTTAAATCTGATAGTTATTATGCTGCACTCCAAAAATCCAACTGTAAATTACAAACTTGGCCCATTGTTAAGGTAACCAACACCTCAATTCAGAGCATGGATGGTGTAGAACAACCTGTCGATATTATTATCAGAATAACTGCATAAAAATAAAAAAAGCATGGTTTTTAGGCCATGCTTTTTTATTTACTCATATTTTTTAAAATTGCCATGATCATCGTAATGCAAAATGATGCGTTGTTTCTTTTGCAATTCACTTAACATCTCGGGACTAACCGAAAATTGGGTTGCTAACAGTTCAACGGAACTATTCGGTGCTTTCGTCCGTCGGTCCTCGCCACTGAATCTAATCCAGTTATAACTCGCCCACAAAATTAAAATGAGCGCGCTGACTCCAATGAGCAATGCCAAATGCAGCAAGGTCTTAACTTCTGATATATGGTCAACCCAGACATAATCATAAATTAAATGCCCTTCAAAAACCCATAAGAACAGCGAAACCAATGGAAATAGCAACCACATCAAACAAAACCAACCAATGGTTTGTAATGTATAGTTTGCCGTTTTATTTTTGACGTATTCTGGCTGGTCAATATATTCAGGGATATCTAAAATCTCGATATCCTTATTTTCCTCAGGTTTCATGGGTTATCTCCACGGAAGCCTCGATCTGGGCTCACCCAGCGGGCACGCTTTTTAGTGTTAAATAAAGTTTTTGGTACCGCAACGACACTTGTAAACAAAGTCAGTAACCAGAAAAACAACGGATACCAAATAACCCAAAAATAATTTCTAAAGAAGCGACTACGGTCATAGCGCTGATCAATCCACAGACTCACCAAAAACTGGATCAAACATGTTCCACCGAGTATTACACCGTACCACTGCGGCATAAGTGTTTTGATCTGCCATTGCTGAGGCAACTCAATAAACAATCCAACAAAAAATAGCGTAAAGATCAGAATCATGACATAAGACCAGATAATACTGACTAGCGCCTCGATCATGACAGGCCACATTCTGCGAACACGCAGTTTGAACATTTGTGGAATATATTCTATAAGAACCTCTACCCCACCTTGTGCCCAACGAAGGCGTTGCTTCCATAGACCTTTAAACGTCTCAGGCATATAGATATAACAAAGCGCTTGTGGAATATACTGAATATCCCAATGGTCGAGCTGTAGCTTCCATGAAATATCAATATCTTCAGTAATTTTATCATCTGACCAAAAACCGACTCGAACGAGTGCTGTTTTACGGAATGCTGCGATCACACCAGACACTGTAAAAATACGACCATATGTACGCTGTGCACGTTTGATCAAACCAATAATCGAAGAAAATTCACCAACCTGTAATTTTCCTAAAATACTAGATCGATTTAAAATTCGTGGGTTCCCCGTTACAGCGCCAATCCGCGGGAAGTTAATAAATGGCTGCATTAACCAAAGTACAGCATGCGGATGTAACAATGCATCACCATCGATACAAACAAGATATTCGTATTTACTAACCAATACTCCCGATCTTAAAGCTACGGCCTTACCCTGATTTTCTGCTAAGTGCACAACCCGAAGTCGTGAATCTTGCGCTGATAATTCATCTAGAATTTCGGCTGTCCTGTCACTACTTCCATCATTGACTGCAATCACTTCAAAATTAGGATATTTAGTTTGCAGCGCATAACGAATTGTTTGGCGCACTTGAGCTTCTTCGTTAAAACACGGAATGATGATACTGCATCCTTCGTTGGTCGGTTCAGGAAGTGCTTGTTCACGGTATTCTCTTTTAAAGAAGAACCAGAGTCCGCCTACCATCCATGTCCAAGCCATCAGTAAGGGATATAAAAAGGCAAAAGCAAACAGAATATCGAGTAATACTCTCATTACTTTTTCCCCTCTACCAATCCAGCAAATGGCTGATACATCACAGGACTAGCATTCAGACTAATCGGATTATATAAATATTGATGGACATCTTTTGACTTTTCAAAATCATAGCCATCGATACCGAATTTCTGAATCCCTATACGCTGAATCGAAAAAAGTCCTTGCTGTACTTCTTCCCAAGCAGTTTTTTGCGAGTTTTCTGGTAATACTAAAGTCAGCATTATTCTTTGCTTATCATTTTCATCAAGTGTATTTAAAAGCATTAACAACTGATTAAATTGCTTTTTCTTGCCAATTATATTCAACTTCAAATTCACTAAATCATGTTGTAATAAAAGCGTTTTTAGAAGCTCAGGTAGATTTTCTACATGATCTAAATCAGGTGTGAGCAATAAACTAAACTGCGCCTGATTACTCATATTTAAATAAGGTTTGACCGCTTTTTTAGTCAATTGACTCAGTTGTGCAAGCTGTTTTGATTGTTCAATACAACTACTTTCTTGCACTGTTATTTTTTGCATTGCACAATTTAAAGATGTTCCTGCATTAAGCTGAATACCGCTTAAATTACTGTTAAATCGTGCAATATCTTTTGCCAAATCTACAGTTAAAAATGGCTTATCTTTTTGAGGATAAGCAGGCAGCTCTAATATTACCGCTTGGCCCGCACGAGTTTGAGCCTGCCATAAACTACGATTTAAAATATCTTGTTGAACAGACATTTTATTTGTAGGGAAATAAGCAACATCATATTGCCCATCACCATCTTTGTCTTCCAAAGGTTTTAAGATTAAAGCATTATTTTTTAAGCTATACAGTTTTGACAACAACTGCCCTAGTTTTTCATCGGTTTGAGCATTTTGTTGAGCTGCTAACTGCTTTAAATCCATACTTACAAAGTGACGCGGTTGCTTAAATAAATCTGACTCTTCAAAGTTCAAAATATTTAACATACCTTCGGTGAGCTGTTCAGCTGTAGGGTTACCTATAACCAAGCTACGCTTAAAAGTTGAATCACTCACACGATTCATACCATCACGACCCAAACTGAAAGAAAATTCAAAGCCTGCTTGCTGTGCTATTTTTTCCAGTTGCTCATTCACAGCGCCATAAGGCCAAATAATTGCTTTCGGATTAACACCGACTTCTTTTTTCAAAACGGCGTAGGATTTTTTCAAATCCTGCAAAATACGTTGTTGATACTCTGCATCTGTTTCATAACGTGATTGTGATTTTAAATAGGCATAAGAAGTCGCAGCGGGTTGCTCATTGCCTTGAGGATTAGCCAATACACCATGATGTAAATCATCGCTATGGCTTGCAAACTCGGCTAACCCGGATGCTTGCATTTCACGAACTTGAGCCCAGTTCACCAAGTTACCTTGGCCATAGGCTTCATAACCAGCTTTTGTATTACCATTTAACCAACTGGTTGGAAGCGCAAAAACTGCTGGAATTTTATATTGCTTAAGTAAAGGAAATACTCGGCTATAACTACTCAACGCGCCATCATCAAAAGTAAGCAAAATAGAGTTATGCGGCAATTCCTTACCTTGTCGACGGGCTTCCTCAATGTCTTTTAAACGAATCGGCTTCCAGTCAGATTGACTGAGCCAATCGAAGAATTGCGCCAAATTATTGGTCTGAATCGCATAGACATCCCGGTCGCCTTCCTTGAGTACGTCATCTCGTACATCATGAAAAGTCAAAGAAACCGTATGATTCTTTGGTAGTTCAGTTTCAATGCGGGCATGAGAAAATTGTACGGGTAATAATGTTGAAGCAAACACACAGCTCAACATTTTTGACTTCATATTATTCATTAAAAACGCCCTTCAAATCCGAAAATACCATAGGTATGTTGTTCATCATGACCATCGTATGGATGGTATTGCCAACCAATTCCATAATTAAGCTGCCAAGTCCGTGACAGCTGCCATTGATGTTGATATTGCAGAGAGTATGTTGGTCGAGCTGAATAATCTGCTTGTTTATAGAGTCCGACTCCAGCCTCGAAATGCTGTTTAAATGAGCGTTCGTATTCTCGCCAAGTGACCCAGTCATGACTTAAATTCAACTCAGCACTGTAGTGATTACTTGGGCTAAAGTAAGCGGTCTGATCTTGGCTATTACTGCCATAAAATCCACGAACTGTTCCGTAGGTAATATGGTGCGGCGCATCAAATAATCGTTCGCGCCAAAAAGTTGAAAATTCTTGTTGTTTATTACCGTCGCTTATATCTGTTAAACCGTAACTCGCCCCAATTTGACGCGACTCATCTTTTTGCCAAGTCAAAGCGGCACGGTAAGCTTGCCCATCCTCACCAGCATCAATTGCCTGCAATGGAATATTAGCTTGACTGTCATATTGCAATTGATATTGCCAGTGATCGTTTAACCATTGCGACCAATCAAGACGAACACCTGCTTGTCCACCATCTGTACTTTGCGACAAAATTGCCGACAATGCCTTACGGTTCGCTTGCCACTCAGCACCGACGCCATAACGTTGGTCATGCACATCACCAAAACGATATTCTCCGAAACGATCTTGATGCCAAGCAAATAGACGATAATTATCTTTAATCCACGGACTATTAAGACGAGTTTCCATTTCCCGGTCTTTCAAACCATTTTGACCACTCACAGAATCACTATTCTCTGCTTTACTCTGACCCCAAGTCGTTGAGTGCGAGATGGTTGCTCTATCACGATCGTCTAATTCTTTTCGACTTTTAACTACGCCACTATCTTCAGGATAATATTGCAAAAGAGTTTCAGTATTTTTGCGCCATTCTGGAATACTTCCTAAAGCCTGCGCATTTTGCATCTGGTTAATTCGCGTATCTTTAGCAATCGGTGTTAAACCATTTAAACGAGCAATTGTTTGTTTGGACTGTAGAGGTTTATCTCTCCAACGCTCAACACGAGCCAAATTATTAATTAAGCCTTCATTGGCAGGTGCGAGATCTACTTGTTTCTGAAAATGCTTTTCTGCTTGATCAAGATGATTTGCATAAGCTAAATGCATACCTTGTAAAGTAATATAGTCATCACGATCAGGATGGCTTGATTTATCTACCCCTTTGGCTTGACTATATTTATACGTCGGAACAAGTCGATCAACTTCATTCAAAAGTTGTTCAGCTTGTTTATATTTTTCTTGTTCAATATATGAATAGTACAGTCCAGTATATACCGTCATATCTGAATAGTTTTTTTCAGTGAGCAAGGTTTTAAAAGCAAGTTCAGCTTGCTGTGGCTGTCTTTCAGCTAAATAACTATCGGCTATTGCATGACGAACATAGGCTGGTAGTTTTTCTAAAGGCACATTTAATTTAGTAAATTGATCTAATACTGTACGGCTGCGCCCACGGAAGTCCAAAGCGTACAAATAATCATAATGGAATCTTAAATAATTAGGGTCTGATGGTTGAATCAAAGGCTGCATTTGCTCACCTTGCTTCAACACAGCATCAAGCTCAGCAAAGCCTTCACTATCCAACATGCCTTCCCGATTCAAATATTTATAACGAGCAATGGCATTATTTACACGTTGAGAAAACTCACTGACTTGTAGCCAATGTTGTAACGATTCTGTTTGTGCATTTTTATCGCTAGCAAGCAACAATTGCTGAGCCTTGTTATAAGCCCCCACAGCCGCTAAGTCATAACTATATTCTTGTAAAACTGCAAAAGACTTGGGCTGCTGCTTATATGCTTGTTCAATTGCAGATAAAGCATCTACAGGCGAATTGATGAGTCGATATGCATAAGCTATTTGCACAAGTTGATCAGTCTTCAGATTTTTACTATTAATTTTTGCTAACTGTGCTTTGGCATTTACAATATCTTTAGCTTCAGCATATAAAACTGCTAACAAAATCTGCCCATCAGGCGTTTTTTGAATATTAAATTTATTCGACCAATCAATCGCATTTTTAAAGTGTTTAAAATCACGAAAATTACGTATTAAAGGTAACTGTCCATATTCTGGAAAACTAACCAAATTAATATTCGCTAGATGCTGAGAAAAAGTTACCAGATCTTTTTTTTCATTTGACATTACAACTAAATAATCAGCTAGCAATTTTTGATCATGCGGATAGGTTTTTAGCAATTGATCCAGTTGCAATATTGCTTGGTGAGTTTGTCCAGTTTTGTAAGTGTGAATAGCCTGCTCTCGCAACTCATCCACTTGAGCAGCATATAAATTGAGAGGCAAGATGTATACCAATGAAAAAACACATTTTTTTAGCATTTTGATAATCGGATAGTCCCATATCGAGGTGGGAAAGTATAATTAAAATCAAAAACCAATCACACAACATAAAAATAGTGTGATCTATTTATCATTTTTAAATATTTAATGTATTTTTACATGTTTTTTAAAAATATTTAGCAAAATTAAATAATTAGAATTTTTAAACTTACTCAAATATATACATTTCTTTTCAATACTCTTATTTTATTTCACAATTGGATTATAAAAACCTTACAGGTCGATAACCAATAAAAACGTTTTAATAACTTTTTGTTTTATATTTAAAACTTTTATTTTTCTCATGTTTTATATTTAAAACCATTCAATTTAATCAAAAATAAATATATATAAATTGAATGGTTAAAATAAACAATTGATTAAATTAACCAATACGACGTTTTAATCCTGTCATTTGTAAAACACGTGTTGAAATTTCTTCAATCGACATTTCAGTCACGTTTAAATATTTAATCCCTTCTGAAATATAGATTCCTTCAATTGCTCTAAGTTCCATTTGGCATTGGCTGAAACTTGCATAACGACTATTCGCCTTACGTTCACTACGAATCGCAACTAATCGCTCAGCATCAATCATTAAACCAAATAATTTATTACGATGTGGTCTTAGTACTGCGGGCAAACGGTTATCATCCAAATCTTCTTCTGTTAATGGATAGTTTGCAACACGGATACCAAATTGAAGAGATAAGTAAATAGAGGTTGGTGTTTTACCCGAGCGAGAAACACCAATTAGAATTAAATCCGCTTTATCATAATGACGAGTACGTGCCCCATCATCATTATCAAGCGCAAAATGAACAGCATCAATACGAGCTTTATAAGATTCCGAATCGGTTACAGCATGTGTCTGTCCAACTAATGTTGTAGGCGGCGTACCTAATTCTTGTTCGAGTTTACTGATTAAGCCTTCAAACACGTCTAGATTAACTGCTTTAGCAGTATTAATAATTTCTCGGGCGTTTGGATCAACTAAAGTATCAAAGACTAAAGGTAGACAACCATCCTTGGTTTGACATCTATTAATTTCAATAACAACATCCATTGCCGCCTCTTCAGTTGTAATATACGGCATGATATGGATATCAAAATCAACATTGGGAAATTGTGCTAATAACGAATGTCCAAGAGTCTCGGCAGTAATTGCAGTTCCATCAGAAATAAAAAAAACGCTCCGTCTAAACTGTTTACTTTCTGACATTAAAATTCTCCTTAAACATTTGTCTTAGTGCTATATAATCTTTATAGTAAACTGATCTTACATGACTGTCGCTTAGTATAATTCTCAACTAAGCACTTTATTTTTATAATTTCATGCCAAGATAGACATTAATACTGCAAAAGTGGAGTGAAAACTTTGGAAGCGCGCGTAATCGGTCTAGAAAAATTAGGGAAACACGATGTCGAACTCGTAGGTGGGAAAAACTCATCTCTGGGTGAAATGATCAGCCATTTATCAAATGCTGGTGTATCGGTACCTGGCGGTTTTGCAACTACTGCCGATGCCTATCGTGAGTTCTTAGATCAAAGCGGTCTTAACGCTCGAATTCAAGCAGAACTTGCTCAACTCAATGTTGATGACGTAAATGCCCTTGCAGAAACAGGTGCTAAAATTCGTCAATGGATTGTAGAGACTCCACTCACTGCAGCCCTAGAACAAGAAATTCGCGCCGCTTTTACAACACTTTCTAACGGCAACCCAGAAATCGCGGTTGCCGTTCGTTCATCTGCAACTGCTGAAGATTTACCAGATGCTTCATTCGCAGGTCAGCAAGAAACTTTCTTGAATATTCGCGGTATTGATAACGTTCTTATTGCAATTAAAGAAGTATTTGCTTCTTTATATAATGACCGTGCAATTTCTTACCGTGTACATCAAGGTTTTGACCATGATGTCGTTGCACTTTCTGCTGGCATTCAGCGTATGGTTCGCTCTGAAACTGGTGCTGCTGGTGTAATGTTTACACTTGATACTGAGTCTGGTTTCCGTGAAGTTGTATTTATCACAGCATCTTATGGTTTAGGTGAAATGGTTGTACAGGGTGCCGTTAACCCAGATGAATTTTACTTATCTAAACCATTATTAAATGCTGGAAGACACTCAGTATTACGCCGTAACCTTGGTTCAAAACACCAGAAAATGATTTATGGTGAAGAAGGTTCTGCTGGTAAATCGGTTGTCGTTGTTGATGTTGAGAAACAAGAGCGCCAACAATTTGCTTTAAATGATCATGAGTTACAAGAGCTAGCTAAACAAGCGCTTATTATTGAGCAGCACTACGGTGCGCCAATGGATATCGAATGGGCGAAAGATGGCGATGATGGTCAAATTTACATTGTTCAAGCTCGTCCTGAAACGGTAAAAAGCCGCCAAAATGTAGGCACAATGGAACGCTATCTTCTTAAACAAAGAGGTACTGTTCTTTGTGAAGGTCGTTCAATTGGTCAACGTATTGGTTCTGGTAAAGTCCGTATCATTAGCTCAATTAAAGAGATGGACAAGGTTCAAGAAGGCGACGTTCTTGTATCAGATATGACCGACCCTGATTGGGAACCGGTAATGAAACGTGCTGCGGCAATTATTACTAACCGTGGTGGTCGTACATGTCACGCGGCAATTATTGCACGTGAACTTGGTGTACCCGCTATTGTAGGCTGTGGTAACGCAACAGAAGTATTGACTGATGGTCAAGAAGTAACAGTTTCTTGTGCTGAAGGTGATACTGGCTTCATTTACGAAGGTGCTTTAGATTTCGAAGTTCAACGTAACTCAATTGAATCTATGCCTAAGCTTTCGTTCAAAATTATGATGAACGTAGGTAACCCTGATCGCGCATTTGACTTTGCCCAAATTCCAAACGAAGGTATTGGTCTTGCTCGTCTTGAGTTCATTATTAACCGTATGATCGGCGTGCACCCTAAAGCCCTACTCAACATTGATAGCCTACCTCGTGAAACTCGTGCTGCGGTTCTAACTCGTACTGCTGGTTATGCGTCACCTGTAGATTTCTATGTTGAAAAATTGGTTGAAGGTATTGCGACTCTTGCTGCTGCATTCGGTGACAAGCCAGTTATTGTTCGTATGTCTGACTTCAAATCAAATGAATATGCAAACTTGATTGGCGGTAAGTTATACGAGCCTGAAGAAGAAAATCCAATGCTCGGTTTCCGTGGTGCAAGCCGTTATGTATCTGATAACTTCCGTGACTGCTTCGAATTAGAATGCCGTGCACTTAAGAAAGCTCGTGATGAAATGGGTTTAACCAATATTCAAATCATGATTCCTTTTGTACGTACCGTATCTGAAGCAAAACGCGTTATTGAGTTACTCGCACAAAATGGTTTAAGACGTGGTGAGAACGGCTTGAAAGTAATCATGATGTGTGAATTACCAACTAACGCTTTGTTAGCTGAACAGTTCCTAGAGCATTTTGATGGCTTCTCTATTGGTTCGAATGACTTAACTCAGTTAACGCTCGGTCTTGACCGTGACTCTGGCATTGTTTCACACCTTTTTGATGAACGTGATGCAGCAGTGAAAGCCCTTCTTTCAATGGCAATCCATGCCTGCCGCAAAGCTGGTAAATATGTAGGTATTTGTGGTCAAGGTCCTTCAGACCATCCAGATCTTGCAAAATGGTTAATGGAACAAGGTATTGAGTCTGTCTCTCTTAACCCAGACTCAGTTTTAGATACATGGTTCTTCCTTGCTGAAGAAAAAATCAAGCAAATCTAATATGTTATAAAAAAAGGCCCATCCGTGGGTCTTTTTTCATCTTTAGAACAGAGAATTTTTATTTATGCAAATTTACTTGGCACGTAATAATCAACAAGCTGGGCCTTACACCTTAGAGCAAGTAAATCAAATGTTGGCTAGCCAACAAATTTTGTTAACTGATTTAGCTTGGCATGAAGGCATGACAGAATGGAAAGCTTTAGGAGAATTAACCCAAGGTAAACTTGTATATCAACCGATTGGTTATTCTGCACCTGTCATAAACACAAACAGCTCAGTTAATGAAACTATTCGTCAAATTCGTGTAGAACCTAAAACTCACGAACAGGCCTCTATTCCATCTCGAGCTTTGGCAAAAATTATTGATTTATTGCTTTGGTTACCAATAGCTGCAATCCCTTCTTTTTTCTTTAATGAATCGCAATATCAGCAATTATTTGAATTGCAAAAACAAATGCAATCAGCTGAAGTTGCTTCAACTAAAGCAGCAGAGCTACAACATCAACTTTTCACTTTAATACCTATCGAAGCTTGGCATTCTATGCTTGCTTACGTAGTAATCATGCTTACCATTCAAGCCTTTCTTTTAACAAAATATGGGCAAAGTATAGGTAAGAAAATTGTTGGAATTAAAATTGTAGATGCCGAGAGCAATGGTAAAGTTAATTTAACTCGCGTCTTCTTATTAAGAAGCATTGTTTTCATCATACTCAATTTGTTGTTTATGCCTATTAGTACAATTATTGACTATGCTTTTGCATTAGGACAAAAGCGACAAGCGCTACACGACAAAATTGCAAGAACAAAAGTGATCAAACGATAGTGAATTACTCATTCATTTAAGGTCTAAAAAAAAAGGAGGCGCCTCGCCTCCTTTTTTCTATAGAGAGTTGATATTTAAATAAAAGCTCCATACAGATTCGATACCCTACAAAAAAAATCGGGTTTTAAAACAATTATTTCAGGCGACTTTATGTATAGCTTAGTTTGTTGATATGAGGCATAATGCCCTACAACGTAGCGGTGTCATATAATTGAGAAGTCTAAATTTAAGGATTAGCGTTCTCAATCATGCGACACTTTAATCGCTATCCCATATTTAATTAGGGAATGGGACTCTTCACCGAGGTTGTAAAATGAGACAAACGATTTTAGCTGTATTGTCTTTATCAACGCTTGCCGCACTTTTGACTGGGTGTGGTGGTGATATGGTACTTCTAAACTCTAAAGGTCCAGTTGGTCAAGGTCAAAGCGACCTCATGATGACTGCGATCTATTTAATGTTACTTGTGGTGATTCCTTCAATCATCATGGCATTATGGTTTGGTTGGAAATATCGCGCGTCAAATAAAGATGCAGACTATAAACCTACATGGGCACACTCAACTACAATTGAAGTTGTAGTATGGGGTATCCCTGTCATTATTATTGGTATTTTAGCTTGGTTAACTTGGTGGGGTTCCCACAAGTATGACCCATACCGTCCTTTAGAATCAGATAAAGCTCCTTTAACTATTCAAGTTGTTGCTGAACAGTTCAAGTGGATCTTCATTTATCCTGAACAAAACATTGCTACTGTTAACGAAGTACGTTTCCCTGAAAAAACTCCGTTAAGCTTTAAAATCACTTCTAACTTCACAATGAACTCATTCTTCATTCCACAGTTAGGCGGCCAGATTTATGCAATGGCAGGTATGCAGACTCACCTTCATTTGTTAGCAAATGAAACTGGCGTATATCGTGGTTTCTCTTCTAACTACTCAGGTTACGGTTTCTCTCAAATGCGTTTCAAGGCGCATAGTGTTACAGAGCAACAGTTCAACGAATGGGTAGCAGCTGTAAAAGCAGGTAATGGTTCTACTATTAATCCAGAAGCAGTTCAAAAAACTACGCTTGACCAAGCTGAATTAGCAACCTTACGTGATGGTAACCGTTCTAAGCACCAGATCGAGCATTTAGCAAATCGTGCTAAAGCTGATGGTGATCAAGAAGCGTTTGCTAAAGCTGAAGCTATGAAACCGTTCCCGACTAAGCCACACCCTGTGACTTATTACTCTTCAGTTGAACCAAAATTGTTTGAAACAATTATCAACCATTATATGAGTAACTATCATGGTGTTGACCACTCTGCTGCGCATGCAACAGCTGAACACGCTGCTCAAGGGGAATAAGACATGGATATGATTTTTGGTAAACTGGGTTGGGACTCTATCCCGACAGAGCCAATCGTGCTTGTCACCATGGTCCTTATGGCACTTGGTGGAATTGTTGTGCTTGGCGGTATCACCTATTTCAAAAAATGGGGATATTTGTGGAATGAGTGGTTTATTACGGTAGACCATAAAAAAATTGGTATCATGTACATTCTTGTATCTGTGGTCATGCTTTTGCGTGGTTTTGCCGATGCAATTATGATGCGTCTACAACTTTTCCTCGCTAAAGGCGGCGGCGAAGGTTATCTACATCCAGACCATTACGACCAGATCTTCACCGCACACGGTGTAATTATGATCTTCTTCGTAGCAATGGGTCTCGTTGTAGGTATGATGAACATCTCTGTACCTTTACAGATTGGTGCTCGTGACGTTGCATTCCCATTATTAAACTCTTTAAGCTTCTGGTTATTCGCTGGTGCTGCTGGTTTGATGATGCTTTCACTTGTATTAGGTGAATTTGCTGCGACTGGTTGGATGGCTTACCCTCCTCTGTCTGGCATTCAATATTCTCCTGGTGTAGGTGTTGACTACTATATCTGGGCACTTCAGGTTTCTGGTCTAGGTACGCTTTTATCTGGTGTTAACTTCTTCGTTACCATCATCAAAATGCGTGCGCCTGGCATGAAATTGATGGATATGCCTATTTTTACGTGGACTGCACTTTGTACGGCTGTATTAATCATTGCATCGTTCCCTGTATTAACAGGTACACTTGCAATGTTAACTCTAGACCGTTACTTCGGTTTCCATTTCTTCACAAATGAGCTTGGCGGTAGCCCAATGCTTTACGTGAACTTGATCTGGACATGGGGTCACCCTGAAGTATATATCTTAGTATTACCAGCATTTGGTCTATACTCAGAAATCGTTGCAACCTTCTCTCGTAAAGCGTTGTTCGGTTATAAGTCTATGGTGTATGCAACTATCGCGATTACAGTTCTTGCGTTCGTTGTATGGCTTCACCACTTCTTTACCATGGGTGCTGGTGCGAACGTTAACGCGTTCTTCGGTATCATGACCATGGTTATTGCGATTCCTACTGGTGTGAAAATCTTCTCTTGGTTATTCACCATGTATAAAGGTCGCATCACCTTTACTACTCCAATGTTATGGACGCTTGGCTTCCTTATAACATTTGGTATCGGTGGTTTAACTGGTGTACTTATGGCTGTTCCACCTGCGGACTTCCTTGTACACAACTCATTATTCTTGATCGCTCACTTCCATAACGTAATTATCGGTGGTGTGGTGTTTGGTATGTTTGCCGGCATCATTTACTACTGGCCAAAAATGTTTGGTTGGAAGCTCAATGAAGCATGGGGTAAAGCTGCGTTCTGGTTCTGGTTCTTCGGTTTCTATTTTGCATTCATGCCACTTTATATCCTTGGTTTCATGGGTATGACTCGTCGTTTGAATACATATGACAACCCTGAATGGGATCCTTACCTTGCAATTGCATTATTTGGTGCCGTTCTCGTTGCGATTGGTATTGCATGTTTCTTAATGCAAATCATTGTTGGTTTCTTACAACGCAAAGACAACATGGACCTTACAGGCGATCCATGGGATGCACGTACGCTTGAATGGGCAACCTCTTCCCCTGCTCCGTTCTATAACTTTGCGCATGAACCAGATGCAAGCGGTATTGACCGTTTCTGGACTGACAAAGAAAATGGTGTAGCATACGCACGTAACACTAAATATGAAGACATCCACATGCCGACTGATCGTGCTGCTGGTTTTGTCATTGCAATGTTCATTACAATTCTTGGCTTTGCACTCATCTGGCATATTTGGTGGCTCGTTGTTGTTTCATTCGTTTCAGCTGTTGTTAGCTTGATCGTAAGCTCATTCACTAAGAATGTTGATTACTATGTTCCTGCTGCTGAAGTTGAGCGTATTGAAAACGAACGCTATGCTTTACTTGAAAAACACTTGAAGAAGGACTAAGGAAATGGCTGAAGTACTTCATCACGACAACCACGGCCACGACGGTCATCATGAACATGATGATACTGACTTAACGGTCTTTGGTTTCTGGACATACTTGATGAGTGACTTGATTCTTTTCGGATCACTCTTCATTGCGTTCGCTGTATTAAGCAGTCATATTCCACCAGGAACTCCAAGTGCATATGACCTATTCCATGATTCTTTAGGCTACGTGTTAACTGAAACATTTGCCTTATTGATTTCATCGGTAACGTTCGGTTTTGCTGTACTTGCATCTTATAAAAAGAATGTAAATCAAGTTATCACTTGGTTATTTATTACATTCCTTTTTGGTGCAACGTTCATTGGAATGGAACTTTATGAGTTCCATCACCTTGTAGAAGAAGGTCATGGTCCAACTCACAGTGCATTCTTATCATCGTTCTTTACTTTGGTTGGTACACACGGTATCCACGTAACTTCTGGTTTAGTGTGGATGTTAGTATTGATGTATCAAATCAAAACTAAAGGTTTGACACTACCGAATACACGTCGTCTAGCTTGCTTAAGCTTGTTCTGGCACTTCCTTGACATCGTTTGGATCTGTGTATTCAGCGTCGTTTACTTACTGGGAGTTCTCTAATGAGTAGTCATGACCATAATGCTGCAGGTGCGTCACACGGTAACTTTAAGCAATACACTGTTGGATTTATCCTTTCTGTTATCCTCACCATCATCCCGTTCGGGATGGTGATGGCTGGTGGTTTCAGTCGTGGCATCTTAGTTACAGTAATTGCAATCGCTGCTATTGCTCAGGTTCTTGTACAGCTTGTGTACTTCCTACACATGAATACATCATCTGAACAACGCTGGAATATGATTGCATTCATCTACACAATCTTATGTATCGCTGTACTTTTGATTGGTTCTGTGTGGATTATGAATTACCTACACTACAATATGATGATCTAAACTGATTGTCATGTTGAAAAAATATCTATTCCTGACTAAACCAGGAATTCTCTTCGGTAATTTCATTACCACCTTGGGCGGCTTTTTCTTAGCCGCCCAAGGCTCTATAGACATCTTATTATTACTACTCACCTTACTTGGAACTACTTTAGTTGTTGCTTCGGGTTGTGTCGTAAATAATGTTATAGACCAAGACATCGATACCAAAATGCAGCGCACACAAAACCGTGCATTGGTAAAAAAAACCATTTCTCCTACTGTTGCACTTATATATGCATTCGTTCTTGGACTTATCGGTTTTAGTATTTTGTGGTTCGGTGTAAATGCTTACGCTTTCTTGTTTGCAATAATTGGTTTTATTGTCTATGTCGGTTTTTATAGTTTGTGGACCAAACGTACCTCAATCCATCAAACCGTCATTGGTAGTATTTCCGGAGCGAGTCCTCCTGTTATTGGTTATACAGCAGTAACTCATCATTTTGATGTAGCCGCCTTACTTTTGTTTTTGGCTTATGCGCTATGGCAAATGCCACATTCATGGGCAATTGCTATTTATCGTTTTGACGATTACAAAAATGCGGGAATCCCGATTCTACCAGTTGCACGTTCTATTTATCGCACGAAAGTAGAGTGTGTCATTTATATTCTGTTGTTTGCAGCCGTATTGAATGGTTTATATTGTTTTGGCTATACCAATATATTCTTTCTAGTCACCTTTAATGCATTAACAGCATATTGGTTCTATTTATCAATTATTGGTTTTAAAGCTGAAAATGACCAACTTTGGGCTAAACGTTTTTTCCTCTACTCGGTCATATTAATCACCCTGTTAAGTTTGAGCTTTAGTTTTACCTATCAATCCCCTGCTCCAAATCTTCCTCTCTTTTAAATAAGGGAGGATTTCCTTCTTAAAAGTAAAGAACTTTTACTTTTCTCATCAAAAGATTTGTTTTTAGTCGAACTTTTACTTATAATTCAGCCTTCGCAAATTTTGCGACATAACTTTTAAGTTATGACTCCTTGCTTCTAATTTTTTATTTATTAGGGGCTGTTTAAACCGTAAGGAGCTGACAATGCGTCATTACGAAATCGTACTTTTAGTACACCCAGATCAAAGCGATCAAGTTGTAGGTATGGTTGAACGCTATATCTCTCAGATCAAAGAAGCTGAAGGTCAAATTCACCGTTTAGAAGATTGGGGCCGTCGTCAATTGGCTTACCCAATTAACAAAATTCACAAAGCACACTACATTCTTATGAATGTTGAGTGTGGCCAAACTACTCTTGATGAGTTAGAAGAATTGTTCCGTTATAATGACGCGATCATTCGTAACCTTATCATCCGTCGTGAACACGCAATCACTGAAGAGTCATTGCTTGCTAAAAGTGCTGAAGAAAAGCGTGCGCGTAAAGCTCAACGTGAAGAAGCACAGCAAGTTGCTCAAGAAGCTGAATAAGGAGAACATCAATGGCACGTTTTTACCGTCGTCGCAAGTTCTGCCGCTTTACAGCTGAGAATGTTGTGTACATCGACTACAAAGATATCGATACTTTAAAACAGTACATCACTGAAAACGGCAAGATTGTTCCTAGCCGTATCACTGGTACTAAAGCTCGTTATCAACGTCAATTAGCACTTGCTATCAAGCAAGCTCGCTACTTGTCTTTGATTGCGTACACTGACAACCATAAGTGAGGTGATCTGTGGACGTTATCTTATTACAACGCATTAAAAACCTTGGTAAATTAGGCGATAAAGTATCAGTTAAAGCTGGTTACGGCCGTAACTTCCTTATCCCTCAAGGTAAAGCAGTTGCAGCTACTGAAGCTAACACTGCTGCTTTCGAAGCTCGTCGCGCTGAACTTGAAAAGCAAGAAGCTGAAATTTTAGCTGCTGCTCAAGCACGTGCTGAACAATTGAATGAAGTTAACATCGTTATCACTGCTAAAGCTGGTGACGAAGGTAAACTCTTCGGTTCTATCGGTACTCGTGACATCGCTGACGCTTTAACGAATGCTGGTCTTACAGTTGACCGTGCAGAAGTTCGTTTACCGAATGGCGCGCTTCGTCACACTGGTGAATTCAACATCGCAATCCAATTGCATCATGATGTTGCTGCAGAAGTTCTCGTTACTATCGTATCTGAGTAATTTCTCATCAAAAAAAGAGCATGCTTTTGCATGCTCTTTTTTTATGTGCCCTATTTTTAAAATAAGATATATTAATTCCTGATCAGTTCTTCAGTTTTATTGGTTTTTTAATTAGGTAGTTTATTTAATTTTGTTTTAAGATAGTTCTCGGCCTTACAGGCTATTTGCGTACACTTTTCTTTATCATCAGGTCTAATTATGTCTCAGGCGAATGCCACTTCTTTAACTCTTTCATCTCCAAAAGAAAATAAAACGAGTGAATCAGGCCAACTTAAAGAGTTTCGCACTCCCCCACACAATTTAGCTATTGAACAAGCTGTTCTTGCGGCCCTAATGACAGTTGCCGAATCATTCGAGCAAGTCAGCGACTTATTAAAAGAAAATGATTTTTATGCAACACGTCACAAATATATCTATCGTTCCATTGAGAAGCTGGCACAAGAAAACTCTCCTTATGATGCTGTCTTAGTCAGTGACTGGCTCTTAAAACAAAATTTACTCGACGCTATCGGTGGTGAAGAATATTTAATGCAGCTTATGGCTGATTCCCCATCAAGTTTCTACAACTTAGAAACATATGCCAGTAAAATTAAAGAGTTCTCTACGCTTCGCAGTATGATCAAAGTCAGTACTGAAATTTTACAAAATGCTTATGACACAAAAGGTCGTGGTGTTAGTGAAATTCTAGACCTAGCAGAAACCAGTATTTTTTCTCTAGCAGAGCAACACAATAACAATAAAAAAGATGCAGGTCCTAAATCTATTAGCTCTGTTACCGCCGATGTAATTAGTAAACTTGATGAACTCTCAAAACTAGATGGCAATATTACAGGTTTAACCACAGGTTTCTTAGAGCTTGATAATAAAACATCTGGTATGCAAGCTGGCGACTTAATTATTGTTGCCGCACGTCCATCCATGGGTAAAACCACTTTCGCTATGAATTTGGTTGAAAGCGTTCTGCAATATAACAAGCTACCCGCTCTAGTATTTTCAATGGAGATGCCAGCGGACTCAATTGCGATGCGTCTTATTTCTGCAATGGGTAAAGTTCACCAAGGACATTTACGTTCGGGGAACTTAGATGCAGATGAATGGACCAAGGTGACTGGTACCATTTTGCAACTTCAACAAATGCATTTATATATTGATGACTCATCTGCTCTACCTCCAACAGAACTTCGTGCCCGTGCTCGACGCATTGCCAAAATGCATGATGGTAAAATCGGTTGTATCATGGTCGACTATTTACAGCTCATGAAAGTTCCAGGAATGGGTGATAACCGTGTGGGTGAGATTTCAGAAATTTCACGTAGCTTGAAAGCCTTAGCAAAAGAAATGCACTGCCCTGTTATCGCACTTTCCCAGCTCAACCGAAGTCTGGAAAACCGACCAAATAAACGTCCAGTAATGTCTGACTTACGTGAATCTGGTGCGATTGAGCAGGATGCCGACTTGATTATGTTTATTTACCGTGATGAGGTTTACAACAAAGAGTCGAAAGAAGCCGGCACTGCAGAAATTATTATTGGTAAACAGCGTAACGGTCCAATTGGTTCAGTTCGTCTTGCCTTTGAAGGTCAATATACTCGATTTAGTAATCTCTCTCCTGAGTATTACAGTCAATATGATGATGAAGAATAAACTCTATCTCTAGCCCAAAGGAGTAAATGAGGGTGCGCCAAGCAACAGTTTATATTGATCGTAATGCGCTTCAATATAATTTAAACCGTGTCAAACAACTCGCAGCAAATTCAAAAATTGTAAGTATGGTGAAAGCTAATGCTTATGGACATGGAATCAAAGACTGTTTAGCAGCCTTAAGTGCCTCAGATGCCTTTGGTGTCGCCTGCCTGCAAGAAGGTTTAGAAATTCGTGAACTCGGATTTCAACAACCTGTTACTTTAATTGAAGGGGTATTTTCTGAAGATGAAATGCCAATTGCAATTGAACAAAAATTTGAATGTGTGATTCACCATCAACAACAATTTGAATGGTTAATTAAACATAAGCAAAAATACATCACTCAAGGTTTAAAGGTCTGGGTTAAGTTTAATAGCGGCATGAACCGTTTAGGCTTTAAAGTTACTGAAATTATTGAAGTTATTAAAAATTTAAAAGCCGAAGGATTTACCTGTGTGCTAGTGATGCATTTCGCAAATGCAGATGTAGACCACCCGCTTAACGAACAACAAAAGCAACAATTCTTACAAGTGAAACAAGCTTGTGATCCTGTTTTAGCATCTTGCTGTAACTCTGCTGCTATTTATAAATGGCCAGAATTACATTTTGATTATGTTCGTCCGGGTATTATGCTTTACGGCGCTTCGCCTTTTGCAGATAAAACAGTCCATGATCTTGACCTAAAACCAGTTATGACTTTTTCAGCAGAAGTGATTGCGCTAAATCATATTCAAACTGATGAATATGTCGGTTATGGCTCTACTTTCTGTGCCAAGCAAGCAATGGAAATCGCTATTGTTTCTATAGGTTATGGCGATGGTTATCCACGGGCTTATATTAAACAAAACTATGTCGCTATTGATAAACAGCTCTGTGCAGTTGTAGGCCGAGTGAGTATGGACATGCTTGCAATCGATGTGACAGGCAAGCAAGTAAAATTAGGTACGCCAGTCGAACTTTGGGGTGCACACCGTTTAGTGGATGATGTTGCGGATGCAAACGGAACGATAGGATATGAATTACTCTGTCGCCTAAGCAATCGCCCTACTCGCAAAAGCAGTTAAATAATAAAATATAAAAAAATCCAAGCTTGCTTGGATTTTTTTATTAGTTTTTAAAATTTTATCGCCAGTAATCATCAGTTGGTTTTGGCATTTCCTGTAAGCCGCGACGCAAAGTATCTGACCACTGTTTACTAATCTGTGAAAAATAAGGATCATCTTCTGTAATTCGTTTTCCCATTGGGATCACAAAACTATCTTTATTGTAAATCAATGCATCAAGTGGCAAGCCAACAGAAACATTTGAACGCAAAGTTGAGTCAAAAGAAATTAGGCTACAACGTAATGCATCATCTAGTGGCATTGCATAATATAAAGCACGATCTAGAATAGGTTTGCCATATTTACTCTCGCCTATTTGAAAGTAAGGTGTATCTGTAGTCGCGCAAATAAAATTACCTTGTGGATAGACATTATAAAGTTGCATGTCGCCACCTTTAATTTGTCCACCAACCAAAATACTACAGGCATAATTCATTTGCTCTTGAGTATCTGAACTAATATCCTCTAAAACAGTTTTCAAGGTTTTACCAATCAGTTCAGCGGCCTCAAACATAGTATTAACACTATATAAATTAGGCTCTTGCTGCAAAGTAAGGGCATTTTGTAAATGACCGATAACAGCCTGCGTTGTTGCTAAATTACCTGCTGTTTGCAAGGCAATAAAACGCTCTCCAGTAACACCGAAAGTATGCAATTTTCGGAACACAGAAATATGGTCAACTCCTGCATTAGTTCTAGTGTCACTAATAAACACCAAGCCTTGTTCCAATCTTAGCGCACAACAATAGGTCATTTCATTCTCTTTACATTCAACATGCCAACACTTGAACCACAGACATCATGTTCTCAACCCCGCCTTGCTCTCTTACACCACGAATAGGTGCTACATCAAGATAATCACGGCCAACCGCAAGGTAGATATGATGTTTGGGTGTAAACAACTGATTGCTTACATCAAAACAATACCACTGATTTTCTAAAAATACTTCCGCCCAAGCGTGACTGGCAAGGTGCGGATAGTTTTGATCAAATAGATAACCAGAGACATAACGTGCTGGTAATTGTAACGCACGACACATCGCAATTAAAACATGAGCATGATCTTGGCATACACCTTCACCAGCGTGAAACGCTTCAGTTGCAGTTGTCTGAACCGATGTACTTTCAGGCTGATAAAGTATTTTCTGCAAAATATATTCGCTTAACAATGCAATATGCTGTCGATCTTTGACCACTACAATATTTCTGGCAAAGTCTAACATTTCTGAATCACATCGGGTTGCACCTGTCATCTGCAAAAATAAATTTGTAGGTGTAGATAGATTTACACAACCAAGCTCTACATTCTGAAGTTCAACGATTCCTTGAGCCATAAATGTCAGATGTTGGTATTGATAGCGCTGACTAGCCGTCATCCAAACATTGTTAAATATGTCTCTCTTGATCGTTTTGTCACCCGGCACGCTAATTGCCCAATTCATAACATGTTGATGCGGCGATGTTTGAGGCATCATTTTAATATACTGAATACTGTTTTGAGCAGTTTCAGTATAGCTATAATGCGTTTGATGATTAACCATCAATTTCATAATCAGACCTCAAACATATTTTCCAACTGCTGTGTGAAAGTATAATAAGCATCCCACGTTAGCTGATGCTTTAGTACTTGCCAATTTTGATCTATATTCTCCCAACCTAAGCCAGCAAGCCGTTGCACCACAACCTCCAGTTCAGGCACAAGGGCTGATAAATCTTGCCCAAAACGTAGTTCTATATCAAATTGCTCTATTTTTTGACCTAAATGCAGAAATAAACCCACATCTTCATTCTCCGCTTCTAGTATTTCGGTACATTGTTCAACAGCTTTTCTCAAAGCTTCAGGTTGAGCTTGAAGCGTGTTAATCACATGATTTAATTCTGCATAAGCATTTGATGACAATATACCTCTTAGTTCTTGAATATTATCTTTAGCAATAATCAACTGGTTCAGTAATGAAAATGTTTGCTTCTTGTCTAACATATAGTGATTTAGTAATTCAGCATTTTCTATTACCAAACCAAATGCTGCTGCAAATTTTGTTGCTTTCTCATCTTGTGTAAAGGGTAAATGAGAGGCTGCAAATTTAACCCTCATTAGATATCGACCCAACCAATATATTTGATGCGCACTCGAATTGAGTAAAACCATAAAGTTCCTCTTTAACCCACAATTAGGAATGTAATGTTTCGACAACCCATGTATCTTTTATGCCGCCACCTTGGGACGAATTTACGACTAAAGAGCCAGCCTGCATGGCTACTCGTGTTAAGCCACCCGGTACTATTTCTGTACGATAAGGTGAACTCAATACAAATGGACGTAAGTCAATGTGACGTTCAGCCACTCCTCCTGTAGTTAAAGTCGGAGCTACAGATAAGGCTAAGGTAGGCTGTGCAATGTACATATGAGGCGTGGCAATCAATTTTTTTCTAAAATCATCAATTTCACACGAACTTGCTTGAGGCCCAATTAACATGCCATAGCCACCCGATCCCTGTGCTTCTTTAACAACCAATTGATCTAAATTAGACAGTACATAATCTAAGTGTTCATCTTTACGGCACTGATAAGTAGGTACATTTTTTAGAATTGGCGTTTCACCCAAATAATATTGAATCATTTGATCCACATAAGGATAAATGGATTTATCATCAGCCACGCCTGTTCCAGGCGCATTTGCAATCACAACATTTTTTTGCAAATAAGCAGACATAAGGCCTGCTACACCTAAAGCACTGTCTGGTCTAAATGCTAGAGGATCTAGAAAATCATCATCTAAACGGCGGTAAATCACATCTACTTTTTGACGCCCACGAATAGTTTTGACAAATACTTGATCATTTTCGACAAATAAATCGCGATTTGTAACTAGTGGCACATCCATTTCACGTGCTAGAAAAGCATGCTCATAAAAAGCACTATTAAAACGTCCCGGTGTTAGCACCACCACAAAAGGGCGGTCAGCAGATGAATTCTCCTGCAATATTTCTTTTAAAAGTTTTGGATAATGCTCAATTCCCTGTAAATTGTTGGCTGCACATAACTCAGGCATCAATTGTTGGCTAATGTTTCGGCTTTCGATCATGTAAGACACACCTGAAGGCGTTCTTAAATTATCCTCTAATACAAAAAACTCTCCTTCACCATCACGGATAATATCAATCCCGCTAATTTGTGAATAAATTTTACCTTTCAAAGCATGTTTAAGCATATGAGGCTGAAAAGCGTCATTCCCCATGATTTGCTCTTCGGGAATGAGTTGTTCTTTTAAAATATGTTGCCCATGATAAATATCATCTAGGAAATAATTTAATGCTTTAACTCGCTGTGCACAGCCCGAAGCTATTTTCTCCCATTGTTTTTTTTCAATTACCCTTGGAATTAAATCAAAAGGAATAGTTCGCTCTGTGCCTTCTTTATCACCATATACATTAAAAGTAATCCCATGGTAAAGAAAATGCTGCTTCGCCTGAGCATTCAATTGTTTTAGCTCATCTAAAGTACGGATACTCAACCATTGTTCAATTTTTTTAGAAGCAGCCCCATTTGATGTTACATCGTCCAGCATCTCATTAAAAAACTGTGATTTTAGCTGCTCAAATAGATTAGTTTTTACGGAAATATGTTCTAAAAAAGAGGTTGGGTTAATGAGTGCCGTAGTTGTCTGCTCTTGTATAAAAAAATCATTATCTATATGTAATTCATGCTCTTGTTCTGACATAACCACCTCGTCTTATCATTTATCTATATTTCATTTTTAAATAAGCAATTTCAGTGCCATTTATATATGTTTAATTTTTTTACGGTGCATTGTTATAACTTTCTTCTTTTAAATCTTAACATCGATTGTAAAAGTACTCATAAACCGAATCTGACAAACTTGCTAAATGTGTAAAGATTTTTTATTGTGTTGACACCAAAGCAATTGGATATAGATGTATTACGCTTATGTCTGTAATAGAAAAAGAAACTTCAAATAGTTTATATCGCCAATGGCAGATTTTATCTCGCCTCCCTACCGGTAAATGGATCGGGACACGGGAATTACAAGAAATGCTTGAACGTGAAGGTATTGATATCAGTTTAAGGACTATTCAGCGTGATTTAAATCAAATTGCTCAGCGCTTTCCAATTGAAAGTAATAAGGCTGTACCTCAGGGCTGGCGGTGGCAATCAGATGCGCCTATTCAAAGCTTACCTCACATGACTAGTTCCCAGGCAGTAACCTTTATGATGGTTGAAGAGCATCTAAAACACTTACTTCCACCTAGCCTGCTTGATGAGATGGGGCCTTGGTTTGATTTAGCTAAACGCAGCCTCTCTACACAAAATAATGTGAGGCAATGGATTAACCGAGTACGCATCGTACCAGCAAGCCAACCGCTTATCCCACCTGTAGTCGACCGTGCTGCTCAACAAGCAATTTATGAAGGTCTACTCCAAGACAAACAAATAGAATGTATTTATCGCGCACGAGTCAATCAAGGAGAAGACAAAACTTATGTTTTAAATCCTTTGGCTCTGGTACAAAAAGGTGCAGTAATTTATTTAATTTGCACACGACATGACAAAACTGAAGTTCAAACGTTTGCCTTGCACCGTTTTAAATCAGCAAAAGTCTTAGATAGTCGAGCACTGCATCCAGTCAATTTTGATATTGATCATTATATCGATTCAGGTGCTTTAGGCTTCAGAGTGGACTACAAACAGCCAACTGAATCAATTCAGCTCACATTAACCATGACAGAACAGACTGCTAAAACTTTCTATGAAAGTCAGTTAAGTAAGGACCAAACTATCGTTCCACTTGAAGAAAATATTGTAGAAGTTACCGCGACCGTACCTTTTACATCTCAACTGGTGTGGTGGTTACGTAGTTTTGGCAAGAAATTACTACATATCGAACCTCTTCAAGTACACAACGCTGTGCGAGAAATTGAATCTGAGAATAAATAGATATAAAAAAGAGAACCATAAGGTTCTCTTTAGATTTTGAATTATAATTTTCTTAATTTTATATTGGTTCTTATATTTATAGTTGTTTCAGATCAATCTGTTCTCCCCCGACCAAACTGATCTGCTCTTTCTTTTGCGCTATTTTAAACATGAACATTGGCATGCCATTTCATCTCTATTGTAGCGAATTGATTTCATTGTCATGGTTAAAGCCCTCTTGTTTGAACGTGAATTTAATATAACGGGCTGCTTTAAATATGTGAAATAAGAAAAAAAGGAAGTGAAATCTATTTTCCTCCTTAGGAAGTTTGCATATATTTTTGGAACAAAAAATAAAAAAGCCCAGTCTTAACTGGGCTTTTTTTACATTTAAAAGATTAAGCTGTTTTCTTAATCATATTGTTCTTACGAATTGTGATCATTACAAGCTGAACTGCTGCTGGTGTAACACCAGGAATACGGCTTGCTTGAGCTAATGTTTCAGGAAGAACCGTTTTTAATTTTTGGGTAATTTCACGCGATAAACCAGACACTACGTCATAATCAAAATCGGTAGGAATTTTAGTTTCTTCAAGACGCTTTAACTGCGCCACATCTTCATGCTGACGGTTAATATAACCTTCATATTTCACAGCAATCTCGATTTGGTCGCCAACTTGCTCAGAAACTTCAGAACTCGTAAGTTCTGCAATTTGACCAAAGTTAATATTTGGGCGTTTAAGCAAATCAATCGCACTACATTCTTTACTTAAGTCAGCACCCGTCATCTCAACGAATTTTTTACCCATTGGGTTATTTGGTGCTGCCCACAAATGTTGTAAACGAGAAGTTTCACGCTCAACCGCTTCCATTTTTTCACAATAAGCAGCCCAACGTACATCATCAACCAAACCGAGTTCACGACCAACAGTCGTTAAACGTTGATCTGCATTGTCTTCACGTAGCATCAAACGGTATTCAGCACGCGAGGTAAACATACGGTATGGTTCTTTGGTACCTAAAGTGATGAGGTCATCAACCAATACGCCCATGTAAGCTTGATCACGCTTAGGTGTCCACTCTTCTTGCTCCCACGCACGGCGCGCAGCATTTAAGCCAGCAAGTAAACCTTGAGCACCTGCCTCTTCGTAACCTGTTGTACCATTAATTTGGCCAGCAAAATATAGACCACTAATTGCTTTAGTTTCGAGAGTAAATTTCAAAGCTTGTGGATTGAAATAGTCGTATTCAATCGCATAGCCTGGACGCAAAATATGGGCATTTTCCATACCACGAATAGAGCGAACAAGCTCAAACTGCACATCAAATGGAAGCGAAGTCGAAATACCATTTGGATAAAGCTCGTGTGTATCTAAACCTTCTGGTTCTAAAAACACCTGATGTGAGTCTTTATCAGCGAAACGGTGAATTTTATCTTCGATTGATGGGCAGTAACGCGGACCAACACCTTCAATAACACCGGTATACATTGGTGAACGATCTAAACCACCACGAATAATGTCGTGGGTTTTTTCATTCGTATGCGTGATATAACAATTTACTTGTTCTGGATGCATAGAAGCATCACCCATGAACGACATGACTGGAGACGGGAAATCACCTGGCTGCGGAATCATGACTGAAAAATCAACTGAACGTGCATCAATACGTGGTGGTGTACCAGTTTTTAAACGACCAACAGGTAGTTTTAATTCCCGTAAACGCTGAGCAAGTGCAATAGAAGGCGGATCACCTGCACGACCACCGCTTGATTTTTCTAAACCAACGTGGATTACGCCACCCAAGAATGTACCTGTAGTCAACACAACAGTTTTAGCGTCAAAGCGAACACCCATTTGGGTAACAACACCTTTAACTGTATCACCCTCAACAATCAGGTCATCAGCCGCTTGCTGGAAAATATCAAGATTTGCTTGATTTTCCAAAGTATCGCGGATAGCAGCTTTATAGCGCACGCGGTCAGCTTGGGCACGTGTTGCACGCACTGCTGCACCTTTACGTGAATTTAAAATACGGAACTGAATACCACCTTTATCGGCAGCTAAAGCCATTGCGCCGCCAAGTGCATCAATTTCACGTACTAAATGCGACTTACCAATACCACCGATTGCTGGGTTACAACTCATTTGGCCCAAAGTCTCAATGTTATGGGTCAAAAGCAAAGTCTGTCGTCCCATACGCGCAGCAGCGAGGGCCGCTTCCGTACCTGCGTGACCGCCACCGATAACGATAACATCATAAACTTTAGGATAGTGCATGAGTACAAAAACACCAGAAAAAAAAAGACGGAACATTATAGCAAAATTATCTAAATATTGATGTACATAATTACAAATTTATGGTCACACAATTTACGGTACGCCACATGATTTGACATTTTGTTTCAGGAATTCAATACAAAGTGAATGTTATTAAAATTAATTCATCTTAGAATAAAAAATGTACAGTACTTCTACGACTTTAAAATTAACGCGACAAGAAGGAATACAAAATGAAAACGACCATGTTAAAAATATTAACTGCATCTCTAATTTGTTTATCAGGCGTAACTTTTACTCATGCTGCCGATATGAGCAAAGCAGAAATGCAAAAACAAATCCAAGTTTGTATGAAAAAACAGCAAGGCGAATGGGTATCCTACAATTACAAGGGTGTGATCTTTAATGGGACTTGCCAACCAAATGAAAATGGCAAGTTACAATTTAAAGCCCCTGCTCCTTAATCTGTTTTGAGACAAAGTATAGAAGAAACAATTTATTTTCTACTATATCTCATCAGTATTTTCAAAGTCGGTCCATTAAAGATGGGCCGCTTTCTTTTTTAAAATGATCTAGTCCGCTACAATACGCCTTTAAATAAAATTTTTAGGTCCTTTTCGTGAAGTGGTTACAAATACACATTACCGTTGATCAACAACAAGTTGAGTTCACAGAAACACTTTTAATGTCTCTAGGTGCGGTAAGCGTAACTCTGGATGATGCTGAAGATCAGGCTTTACTTGAACCATTACCAGGTGAAACACCTTTATGGAACAAAGTAATCGTGACAGGCATTTATCAACAAGACGAACAAGACCCAATTGATGTCGACACTTTAGAAGCTTTCTTAAAAGCTCAACTTCCAGATGCTCCTATACGTCACGAAGAACTTGAAGACCAAGTATGGGAACGTGCATGGATGGATTATTATGAGCCAATCCAAATTGGGGAAAAGTTCTGGATCGTACCTGAATGGTTAGAGCCACCAGAAGCTGATGCAACTAATATTAAGTTAGATCCAGGTCTTGCGTTTGGTACAGGTAACCATGCAAGTACCTTCTTATGCTTACAATGGTTAGGTAAAACTGACGTTAAAGATAAGATCGTGATTGATTATGGTTGTGGTTCAGGCATTTTAGGTGTAGCTGCTTTGTTGTTAGGTGCTAAAAAAGTATATGCCACTGATATTGACCCGCAAGCTGTTTTAGCAACAAAACAAAATGCTGAACTTAATGGCGTATTAGATCGACTATATGTAGGCCTTCCTGAAGAATTCAATAAAGAGTTCAAACCTCAACAGGCAGATGTTTTAGTTGCAAATATTTTAGCGGGTCCATTAATGGCACTTGCGCCAGAGTTTGCAAATTTAATTAAATCTGAAGGTGAGTTCGCACTTGCAGGTGTAATTGAAGAACAAGTTGCTGATGTTTCACGTGTTTATTCTGAATTTTTTGATATATTAGATGTCGAAAAACGCGAAGAAAACTGGTGTCGCATTTCAGGAAAACGTAAAACAATAAATTGAGACTTTTTAACTCATGAATGAAAAACAAACCCGCTGCCCTAAGTGTTTAACAGTTTATAAAGTATCTCTTACTCAATTAACTGTTGCTCAGGGTATGGTTTGTTGCCCTAAATGCGATTCGAGCTTTAATGCCCTCACCCATTTGATTAATATTGAAAAGCCTGTCACGGTTAACTCATCTACATTAGCCAATGGTTCAATGCAAACGAAATATATGACACATTCTCACGTGTTAGATATCTTTGATCAAAAAGTTGAAAATTCGAATATCGATCTTTTAACCTATCTCAACAACTTAAATTATTTTCACAACGAACCTATTAACGCCCTACCAAATCTTAATTTAGCTGAACAAACATCCGCACAAGAACAAGACAACAATAAAAAGCATAGTTGGCTGTACTATACGCTCTGGAGCTCTGCTAACCTTATTTTGATTTTAGTTTTTACTTTTCAAATTCTCTGGTTTAATCCTAAGCTCATGCATGCAAGCCCAACCGTCAGTCACGCATTTAATTATGTTTGCGAAATACTGCACTGCAATAAGTCAGCTGAACAATATCAACTTATTTATATAGAAAAATTAAGACTCCGCAAAGTTGACACAAGTCATACGCAATTTTCAGGCATATTGCTTAATGAGAATGATAAAAGTATTGAACTTCCCAATCTAAAGTTGAGTTTTGCAACAGAGCCAAATAAAACAGAAGAAATTATATTAACTCCTCAACAATATCTTGTTGAAAACTTACGGGGTATTCAGCGCCTTCCCTCTAACACCCCTTTCCGATTCCAATTTGATCTAAACAGAAGCAAAAAAAGCTTATTAAATTATCGATTAGAAATTGTCCACCCCTAAAATGTAAAAAAAGTGAAAAAAAAATTAAAAAAAATGCAGTTAATTTGCTCACTTTTTCCTAGACAATGGTATGATACGCGCCACGAAAGCTTTGACTCATATACTCCTCGCTCTCAATCCAAAAAAAATACTGTTAAGCATGTGTGCTTTTCCAATTTAAGCACATAGCCTAACTTTTTTTGTTTTTGAGGGAGCTGTAACAAATATTTAACTATTGTTACGCTTATTTTTTATTCAATACGAAGAAATATGGCAAGCTAATTGTTCTTATGTTTTAGAGTCACTGTTTTAGGATCTAAAACAGGACTCCGTATTTTAGACCACATTTATATACTACTTTATCCAAGCTAGTATTTGATTTTCGGATTAACTCGCATGAATAGCAAATCTCCTATTTTTACTGCACAATCTGATGTTGCTCTTCGCATCCACGTTGATCGCGCAGTTCGTCATTATTTTGCACAATTGCAAGGTGAGCAACCATCTCAGGTATATGACATGGTGCTAGCAGAAATGGAGAAACCTCTTTTATCTGTAGTTCTTGAATATACACGTGGTAATCAAACCCGTGCTGCAGAGATTCTTGGACTCAACCGTGGCACTTTACGCAAAAAGTTAAAAGCTCACGGTTTAATGAGTGAATAAATGATAAAATGCTCACGACTTCGTGGGCATTTTTTTATGCTTATTGGTTTTAATCCGTAGACTTGAAATTGTTGAATTAAACATCATGACTATTAAACGTGCTTTGATTTCTGTATCTGATAAGACAGGAATTGTCGAATTTGCTCAAAACCTTGCAGCTTTAGGGGTAGAATTATTATCTACAGGCGGCACATACAAGTTGCTTAAAGATAATAACATCGCAGTTGTTGAAGTATCTGAGCATACTGGCTTCCCTGAAATGATGGATGGTCGTGTTAAGACATTACATCCTAAAATTCATGGCGGTATTCTTGCTCGTCGCGGCTTAGACGAAGCAGTAATGGAAGAACACAACATTGATCCGATTGATCTAGTTGTTGTAAACCTTTATCCATTCGCTGCAACAGTTGCAAAACCTGACTGTACTCTTCCTGATGCAATCGAAAATATCGACATCGGTGGTCCTACAATGGTTCGCGCAGCTGCTAAAAACCATGCTTCAGTAGGTATTGTAGTAAATGCTTCAGATTACGACACCGTAATCAATGAATTAAAAACTGCTGGTTCACTTTCTTATGAAACACGTTTTGATTTAGCTGTTAAAGCATTTGAACATACTGCTCAATATGATGGCATGATTGCTTCTTATCTTGGTGCACGTGTAGGAAAAACCGAAGGCGAAGCTGATTTATTCCCTCGTACGTTCAATACTCAATTGAACAAAGCACAAGATTTACGTTACGGTGAAAACCCACACCAATCTGCTGCTTTTTATGTTGAAGCAAACGCCAAAGAAGCATCAGTTTCTACAGCAAAACAGTTACAAGGCAAAGAATTGTCTTATAACAACATTGCTGACACAGATGCTGCACTTGAATGTGTTAAATCATTCGCAAAACCTGCTTGTGTAATTGTAAAGCATGCTAACCCTTGTGGTGTTGCTGTTTCTTTAGACGGCATTAAAGCTGCTTACGATTTAGCTTATGCAACTGACCCAGAATCTGCTTTCGGCGGTATTATTGCATTCAACCGTGAGTTAGATGTTGCAACTGCTCAAGCAATTGTAGAACGTCAATTCGTTGAAGTAATTATTGCTCCAAGTATTGCTGATGGCGTGCTTGAAGTGACTGGCGCTAAGAAAAACGTACGTGTTTTAGTATGTGGCGAATTACCTGCAATTGACGCACGTTCACCGCAACTTGACTACAAACGTGTTAATGGTGGTTTATTAGTTCAAGATCAAGACTTAGGTATGATTACCAAAGATGATCTTAAAGTAGTAACCAAATGCGCACCAACTGAACAAGAAATTGATGACCTCATTTTTGCTTGGAAAGTTGCGAAATATGTAAAATCAAATGCAATTGTTTATGCGAAAAACCGCCAAACTATTGGTGTTGGCGCAGGTCAAATGAGCCGTGTTAACTCAGCTCGTATTGCTGCCATTAAAGCTGAACATGCTGGTTTGGTTGTTGAAGGCGCTGTAATGGCATCTGATGCATTCTTCCCGTTCCGTGATGGGATTGATAATGCAGCTAAAGCTGGCATTAAATGCATTATTCAACCAGGTGGTTCTATGCGTGATGAAGAAGTAATCGCAGCAGCTGACGAAGCTGGTATTGCAATGGTCTTCACTGGTATGCGCCATTTCCGCCACTAATTTAAATTTAGTCCTCCCTAACCCTCCTTTTATTCAGGAGGGTTTTCCACAATAATGGAGCTAACTCTCCACCTTGAGGGATAGAGGGGGATGAAAAGGATTAAAGTTAAGGAACAAATTAAAAATGAATATTTTAGTTTTAGGTAGTGGTGGTCGTGAACATGCTTTAGCATGGAAAATTGCGCAAGATACCAATGTTACTCAAGTTTTTGTTGCGCCAGGTAATGCTGGAACTGCAACAGAAGACAAATGTGTTAATGTTCAACTTGATATTTTAGACAACTCAGCAATCATTGCTTTTGCTAAAGAAAATAATGTTGACCTTATTATTGTTGGTCCAGAAGCACCATTAGTTAATGGTGTGGTAGATGCTGCACGTGAAGCAGGTTTAAAAATTTGGGGACCTACTCAATATGCAGCGCAACTTGAAGGTTCAAAAGCATTTGCTAAGCACTTTTTAAAGCGTCACAACATTCCAACTGCTTTCTATGACGTTTTCACTGAAGTAGATGCAGCGAAAGCTTATGTTGAAAAAAATGGTGCACCAATTGTAATTAAAGCTGATGGTCTTGCTGCTGGTAAAGGTGTAATCGTTGCAATGACCAACGAAGAAGCTTTTGCAGCAATTGATGACATGCTTGCAGGTAACAAATTTGGTGATGCTGGTTCACGCGTTGTGATTGAACAGTTCCTTGCAGGTGAAGAAGCTTCTTTCATTTGTATGATTGATGGTAAAAATATTTTACCAATGGCAACGTCACAAGATCACAAGCGTATTTTTGAAGGCGATCAAGGTCCTAATACCGGCGGTATGGGTGCCTACTCTCCTGCTCCAGTTGTAACTTCTGACATTTTCGAACGCGTTATGACTGAAATCATGCGTCCGACTGTTGATGGTATGGCTGCTGATGGACATGTTTACACTGGTTTCTTATATGCTGGTCTAATGATTGATGAGCAAGGTCAACCACGTGTGATCGAGTTTAACTGTCGTTTTGGCGACCCTGAAACTCAACCGATCATGATGCGTTTAAAGTCATCTCTTGTTGAATTGGTAGAAGCTGGTATTGCTGGTAATTTACCAAAAGAAGCTGAATGGGATGAACGCAAGTCAATCGGTATTGTACTCGCAGCAGAAGGCTATCCTGATAGCGTACGCAAAGGCGATGTAATTTCAGGTATCGGACAATCACCTGAAGATACTAAAATTTTCCATGCGGGCACTTCAACTCGTGAAGATGGTCACATTGTGACTTCTGGTGGTCGAGTTCTTTGTGTAACAGCATTGGGTGACAGCGTTCTTGAAGCTCAAATTAATGCACTAGAAGTATGTGGTCAAGTTAACTTTACGGGTATGCAATATCGTAACGACATTGGCTACCGCGCAATTGCACGCGAAAAAGCTTAAAAAACCTACAAGTTTAAAATGCTAATAAAAAAGCCTCTATATAGAGGCTTTTTTATTACGTATCACGATATAAGAAAATCGTATAAATCTTTAAAATTTTGCTAAAGATATCAACAAATAAAAAGAAGCCCCCTATATCAAGCATACTTTTATTGCTATCATTAGTACATAGTTGTAACTGTCATCAGACACTGCTGTTTTAATAATTTCCATAAAGACTTGCTCTACAAATTATGCCTGTAGAGAGTTTTTTAATATTCTAAATTTATGAATGCTCGTTTGGCTACTGTTGGGGATGAACTGTTTGGGGAAACAGTTTTTGTTTATTAAACAATTACCCTCTGTTATAGCCAAAATATGCAAGCAAATTATGGAACCCCAGAAAAAGATCACAGAGTTTAGACTAGTTGTAATTTCAACTCCTCTCTTTTCATATTGATATAGATCAATCGTTATTGTTCTATATCTTAATCAGGACTTTTTTAAATGAAAAAGCTGATCAGCCTTTTTTTAAGCATGTCAGTAGTATTATTGACAGCATGTAGCAAACAAGAAAATGCTCAACAAGCCGAACAAAACAATGATAGTTCAAAAGAACAAAAGGTAGTAATTGCCTCTACAGGTTCCGATGCTGAAATTTGGCGTTATATTGCATCTTTACCTGAAACCCAAGCTGCTGGACTGAAGTTAGAAGTAAAAAACTTCTCAGACTCCGTTTCAATGGATACAGCAATTGCAAATAAAGAAGTAGATTTGAACGCATTCCAAGCTTATTCTTATCTTACTGCATTTAATAATTCAAACCAAGATAAGATTGCAGCGGTTTCTACCACTTATATTGAGCCAATGGGGATTTATTCAAGTAAATACAAAAAAATTGAAGAACTTCCTGAAGGTGCAATTATTTCAATCCCGGATGATGCTGCCAGCGAATCTCGTGCGCTACTCTTGTTACAAACTGCTGGCTTAATCAAGCTTAAAGCTGACTATAATCCTGTTCAGGGCAGTCCAATTGATGTTATCGAAAATCCTAAAAAGATCAACATCAAACCAATCAAAATGGAAACTGCATTACGTCTTAAAAATGAATTTGATGCAGTTGTATTAAATAATACCATAGCACTCGAGGGAGGTTTAAACGTACTCAAAGATTCTATGTTCTATGAACCTATTGATCAAATCTCAAGACTTAGTGTCAACGTTCTAGCAACTGCTGAATCACGTAAAAATGATCCTGTTCTGCAAAAAGTTGGTAAGCTTTACCACACTCCAGCTGTTAAAAAATACATTGAAGAACACTTTGGTGGAACAAAAGTTGACGTAGACAAACCTACCAGCTATCTCTCAGAAGCTAAATAGTAATATAATAGCCCAAACGTGAAACAGGCAAATTCTCTTTGCCTGTTTTTTCTTTCCAGCATAGTTTCTGAAGATATGATTCAATTTAAAAACATTTCAAAGCACTATCAGCTCAAAAGTCAAACCATACGCGCACTCGACGAAATCAATTTAGAGATTCCAGAGGGCAGTATTTTTGGCATCATTGGCTATAGTGGTGCAGGTAAAAGTACCTTAATCCGCCTGATCAACCTTCTTGAGCGACCAACTGAAGGTCAAATCATTATTAATCAGAAAGATTTCACCGCTTTGGATGCGCGCTCATTACGTCAGGAACGTGCAAGTATTGGAATGATTTTCCAGCACTTCAATCTGCTACAAACCAAGACGGTTGCTGAAAATATTGAAATGCCAATGCGTCTACTGAATTACAATAAGGTAGAACGTGAAAAGCGCTTGAATGAGTTATTGGAATTCATTGATCTTAAGCATAAAAAAGATGCTTATCCAGATGAACTTTCTGGCGGACAAAAGCAACGTGTCGGTATTGCCCGTGCTTTGGCAAATCACCCAAAAATTCTTTTGTGCGATGAGGCAACCTCCGCCCTAGATCCGCAAACAACCAAGTCAGTTTTAGAACTGCTGAAGAAAATTAATCAAGAGCAAAAAATCACGATTGTTATGGTGACCCATGAAATGGATGTCATTGAAACTATTTGTGATCATGTGGCTGTGATGGAAGCAGGTAAAGTCATTGAACAAGGTTCAACGATTGACATCTTTAGTAAACCTCAACATCCAACTACTAAAAACTTCATTCAAACTGTTTTACATCAACAGTTGCCTGTAAATATTTTAAATCAGCTCGAAAACCAGCATCATCATAGTATTTACTGTTTACAGTTTTTAGGGCGTTCTGCTCAAGAACCTGTAATTCAGTCACTGATTAAAAAATTCGATATTAGTTTAAATATTTTATTTGCCAATATGACTGAAATTAATGGCACAGTCATTGGTCAAATGTTTGTGCAACTTTTAGGTGATCCTCAGCTAATTAAGCAGGCTATTGAGTTTTTGGAACAAAATGAAGTAGGTGTAGTTCAATCAGGAGATCAAGTATGAGAGATTTAATCGTACAATGGTTAACTGAACTTACTCAACCTTTCTGGCACAGCTCCCTTTCTATTGATCAATTCGTTACAGCTTTGCAAGAAACCTTTCATATGGTTTTCTTCGCACTTTTGTTTGGTGGTATTTGGGGATTTATTCAGGGAATTATTTTATTAGTTACCCGTCCAGAAGGTATTTTACCTAATAAAGTGATTTATCATTTACTTAATCCAATTGTAAATGCTTTACGCTCCCTTCCTTTTATTATTTTACTTATTGCAGTGATTCCTCTTACTAAGCTATTAGTAGGTACTTCAATTGGTACATGGGCAGCTATTGTTCCATTGACTATTTATGTTGGTCCTTATATGGGACGTCTGATTGAAACTTCATTGCTTGAAGTCAATGAAGGAATTATTGAATCTGCTCAAGCGATGGGTGCTACACCGTGGCAAATTATCTCTCGCTTTATTTTGCCTGAAGCACGCAGTTCACTTATTTTAAACCTTACCACAGCGACAATCAGTCTTATTGGTGCAACCGCCATGGCTGGTGCAGTTGGCGCAGGTGGTATTGGTGATTTAGCGATTTCGTATGGTTATCAACGTTTTGATACCAGCATTGTAATTTTAACAGTCATTATCCTATTGCTATTAGTACAGATTGTACAGACGCTAGGAAACTGGCTCGCTAAACTCCGTTAAGTGACCCATATAAAAAAACCCTCTTCTTAGAGGGCTTTTTTTGTTTTATATAACCCTTTTCTTAAAGACAGTTGGGTGCATGGCTCAATACTATTTTCTGGTATGATCAGACTTAGTCATTATTCATTTACTTTTTGGATTTAGTTTCAGGATAAAAACAATGCGTTATAGAATTCATTTTATTGATGTGCAGAATGCTCTCCAAAACTATATCTGGATTTTAGAAGATACTGAAACCCAAGAAGCTGTAGCAGTCGACCCCACAGAAGCAGAACTGGTCACCCAATTTTGTCAGGATCATCAGTTAAATTTAAAAGAAATATGGCTTACTCATTGGCATAAAGACCATATTGGTGGTGTGGCTGGTTTAACAACTGCTCAAAATATTACTGTCTATGGCCCACGTGATGAGCTCACAAAAATTCCAGGAATTACTCACCCCTTACAACATGATGATCATCTAAAATTTAATGATTTAAAAGTAGAGATTATTGCAACCCCAGGTCATACCTTAGGACACATTGTCTATTTTATTGAAGAGTTAGAAGCTGTATTTTGCGGTGATACCTTATTTGCAATGGGATGTGGTCGATTATTTGAAGGCACAGCCGAACAAATGTATCACTCACTGAGCCGTCTAGCAGCATTACCAACCAACACAAAAGTTTATTGCACACATGAATACACGCTTTCAAATGCCGAATTTGCTTTAACGGTAGAACCGCATAACCATGCTCTATCAGAACGAACTCAAGAAGTCCGTGAACTACGTAAACAAGGTTTAATCACGCTACCAAGTACGATTGAACTTGAATTGGCGACCAATCCCTTTCTACGCGCAGAAAGTGTTGAAGACTTCGCTCACCTGCGTGCTCTTAAAGATAATTTCTAAAATTAAGCTTTCAAAGAAGATACTGTTTCGTTTTAAGAACTGTATCTTTTTGCTTATTACCTCTTGCCTGTAATTATTTTTTACATTTACTGTGTTTTTTATTTGCTCATTATTTTAAAAATAACGTTGAATTTATTTTTTTAAAAACGCTCAACAAAACAGCTCTTAAAATAAAAAGTTATTATTTTTCAGCCACATAAAGTACTTTTGATTTTATAAAAATAAAATCTTTTTTTGCTTTTTTACAAGTTGCAAAATAAAAAAAAGTTTTTCCCCTTTAAAAAATCTAATTAAAACCCTATTAATAAATAAGATGTAATGCCACGGATAGAAGGAGTTCTCACGTGAAAAAGGTTGTTAAAGCTAAAAATTTGATTGCGTTTCGTATTTGGTTAGAAAAGTTAGGGTATTCAGTTAAAAATCTTGCTGACGGGAAAGGTTTTACATTTAGTTTTAAAAAAGAATATGGTTTGGTAACCTGTGAGTTGTCTGGCAATTCATTAGCGATGCAATTAGGTGAAGAGTTTGAGGATCACTTAAAAGCATAATTTTTCACGACTCGATTTTAATTACAGTATTGTCTTTCTTGAAAGATAAGTAATGTTGCAGAACTTTAGAATGGCTTAATTAAAATATATTTTTTAGTTATTAAATAAAAAATCTGTAGCAGGGCTACTCTCCCAAATTGCCCTTAGCTACAGATTTTTTTGTAAGGTTAATCTGCTTTATGGTTCTTTAATGCTTTATCAAGAAGATCTTTATCTAAAGCTTTATCCCAACGTGCCACAACAATTGTTGCACATGCATTACCTACTAAATTTGTTAAAGCACGGCACTCAGACATAAAACGGTCAATACCAAGAATTAAAGCCATACCCGCGACAGGAACAGCTGGTACAACCGATAAAGTTGCAGCTAAAGTAATAAAGCCTGCACCAGTCACTCCTGCTGCACCTTTAGAACTTACCATTGCGACTAAAAGCAATGCTAATTGTTGGCTAATTGATAAATCTACATTACAAGCCTGTGCAATAAACAGAGCTGCCATCGTCATATAGATATTTGTACCATCAAGATTAAATGAATAACCTGTTGGAATAACTAAACCTACAACTGATTTTTCACAACCTGCTTTTTGCATTTTGTCCATTAAAGATGGCAAAGCTGCTTCAGAAGAACTTGTTCCCAAAACCAACCAAAGTTCATCTTTGATATAACGAATTAGATGAATAATTGAGAAACCGTTATAACGAGCTACTGCACCTAAAACAACTAAAATAAATAATACCGCAGTAATATAGAACGTCATGATTAACAGTAATAAATTACCAATTGATTCGATTCCATACGCACCGATCGTGAAAGCCATTGCACCAAAAGCACCAATTGGAGCAAGCTTCATTAACATACCCACCAAGTAGAAAACTGGGCCTGTTAAGTTATTCAAGAAATCGGTAATTGGACGTGCTCGATCACCTAAAGCAGCCAAAGAAATACCAAATAGCACCGCTACAAATAACACCTGCAAAATCTCGCCACCTGCCAGAGGACTGACTAAGGTTTGCGGGATAATATTCATGAAGAAATCGGTAATATTTGTGGCATGCGCCTTTTCAACGTAAGTATTTACTTTGTCGTTGACTAAGGTAGAAGGATCAATGTTAAGACCTTTACCCGGTTGGATAATATTTGCCACAATCATACCAACCACAAGAGCTAAGCTTGAGAAGGTCAGAAAATACAGCATAGCCTTACCAGTCACACGGCCAACTCGGCTCATGTTTGTCATACTGGCAATGCCTGTAACAACAGTTAAAAAGATGACGGGAGCAATAATCATTTTAACGATCTTGATGAATGCATCACCAAGCGGTTTTAAACTTTCGCCAAGTTCTGGGTAGAAATGACCAATTAAAATGCCCAAAATAATTGCAAAAATGACCTGTACATACAAAATTTGGTGAAATTTCTGTTTTTTCTGTACCGTTTCTTGGTCAAGGGTATTGAAATCCATTATCTAAATACCTTTTCGATGGGGATAAAAAAATAAAATATAAAGCAAGCACCACAAGCTGCTTTAACAAGGAAAAGTCATTGTAAAGAATAAAAAACACCCTGTGTTATAAATTTAAAAAATGTCAAATACCAAAATCATGCATTAATTTGTATAGAATACTTTTTATTTTTAGATCTTAAAAACCAAAAAAATGGCCAAATTAATCAATAACTCATTATTTATATTAAAGTTATACATCAAAAACACTAATAAATCCCAGTTTAAGTACTTGTTTATCTTACTCAAGACAACCATTTATTAAATAAATGACTTTACCACAAACATATTAAATATAAATTATGAGAATTTAATTTAAAAATAATAAGAAAAATTGATATATAATTTTTTAACGAGAAAAAATGCCTATTTCTTGTTAAAGATTTAGGCTAATAGTTCGCTATAAATTAATTAAAATTGGGATGAGCCTTAAATAAACGCTCTAATAAAATATGGACATAGTCTAAGCTTAATGTGCGATCAGTGAATAAAATGCGAAATAGCATAGGTGCAATCACAGCTTCAATAATTTCTTGATTTCCTATAGTCTCTTCACGACGATTTTTAGATCTTTCTTGAATAATATCAAGTTGTTGAACAATTAAAGTTTCACACTTTCGAGCATTTGAAGATTCAGTTGCGTATAGCACATCTCGTAGCAATGTTTGCCCTACTTCAGAAGAGTATTCTTCGAAATATTGTTCAACCCATGCTGTGATATCAAGCTGAAATGAGCCTAAATTTTTTGGTTCCATATCAGGTTTCAGTTCATTTAAGGCTACATCTGAAAATAACTGATTGATATCACCCCAACGGCGGTAAATTGTTGAAGGTGTTACTCCTGCTTCATCAGCAATCATGGGTATGGTAATTTGACTTTGCTCCAAATTTTTTTGAAGCTCTTTTACTGCTTGGTGCACCGCAGTTTGAATTCTTTCACTACGACCACCAGGACGTAACCCAGTAACAACTTTTGCCATTAATCAGCTCTACTTAAATAAAAAACAATTAAAATATTATTTGTATATACAAAATACACTAACGCTAATGATTTGCTTTAGTGTGAAAATAATGTATAAAAGCTAAATATTCGCTTTTATGTTATTCATCTTATATGAACAATTCAAGTTCAAAACGGTCTAGATCTATTTTTCGCCTAGATTCACAAGTGGCGTTGACCTTAAACACAATCACTCTCATGACCTTTATGGCCGCATCAAGCTCTCCCACTCCTCTATATCGCCTGTATCAACAAGCATGGCAATTTTCGCCTGTTACCTTAACTTTAATTTTTGCGACTTACGCATTTACCTTACTTGCCTCTTTACTCATTATTGGTTCTTTATCTGATTATATTGGACGTCGGCCTGTCATTATTTCAGCGATTTTTCTTCAAATTATTTCAATGAGCTTTTTCCTTTTTGCCTCAGATGTTTCTATGTTATTTATTGCACGTGGCCTGCAAGGCATAGCGACAGGACTTGCCGTTTCTGCAATTGGAGCCGCAATTTTAGATTTCAGTAAACTTCAAGGTTCTCTAATTAATAGTATTGCTCCAATGGTTGGCATGGCCACTGGCATCTTTCTGACTTGTATTATTTTGCAATTTTCATCACAGCCTTTGCAGCTCGTTTTTGAGCTTTTATTCGTTCTCTTTACATTGCAACTCATTTTAAATTTTTTTAATCCTGAAACTGCACAAAAAAGATCTGGTGCTCTCGCTTCTTTAAAACCCAACATGGCTATTCCTCACCAAGCAAGAAGTGCTCTATTAAGCATTAGCCCCATTAACATCGCGCTTTGGATGGTGAGTGGGTTTTTCTTATCACTTATGCCCTCTTTACTGGCAAAAATTTTTCAGACATCTTCGGCTTGGCTAAACGGCATTATGTTTATGGCGCTCGCCCTTTCAGGTGCAGCAGGCATTTTAACCTTAAGAAAATCTACTAATTTTCGTATTTTGCTCACGGGTACCTTATCCATCATTATTGGGGCAACCATTTTATTTTTAGCGATTAACTTTACCAGTGCCGTGGTTTTATTTATTGGTTCTATTATTACTGGAGTGGGTTTTGGTACAGCTTTTATGGGTGCAATTCGGACAGTCATGCCTCTCGCTTTACCCGAAGAACGCGCAGGTTTGATGGCTGCATTTTTTGTTGAAAGCTATTTGGCTTTTAGTATTCCAGCAATTCTTGCAGGCTATTTTGTGAGTAAAATCGGACTAATGAACAGTGCCAATATTTATATGAGTTTAATTATTGGTCTTGCTCTGATTGCTCTTCTAATGATTTTTAAAAATATTAAAAGCAAATAATGATGTGTTAAAAAAGTCAGCCTCAAATGAAGCTGACTTAAATAATTTAAAACAAATGATACTTAAATAAATAATTTAGCTTCTGATTACTACATTGATGCCTATTGAAATTCGTTAGACTATTTTTAATATTAAAATTCATTCGCAAGATGAGTTTCGATACAAAACAAGTAAAAGGATTTTTAGTTATCATTATAAAATATAAGGAAATTTATTATGAATAATTTCATTTTGACAACTTTTGACTGGGTTCCCGAATTACCACGAGGTTTTGTAAGAGATTTAAGGATAAGATGGGCATTAGAAGAGGCAAAAATGCCCTATCAAATAAATAGCGTATCTTTTTATGAACGAGGAGATGATCATTTTTCTCATCAACCTTTTGGACAAGTTCCTTGGTTAACAGATGGTGATATTTCAATTTTTGAAAGTGGCGCTATCCTATTTTATTTGGGTGAACGTAGCGATGTACTTTTACCTACAAATCCGAAACAGCGTAATGAAGTTATAGAATGGTTATTTGCGGCACTTAATTCAGTAGAAATGGCAAGCCTTCCTTGGGCTTTATTAAAATTTTCTAATGCTCAGGCAGATACTCCCGTCCACAAACAATTTGATGCCTTTCTTCTCTCTCGACTCCAACATATGGAGTCAATTCTTGCTAAGCGAGAATGGCTAGCGCAGTCATTTTCTATTGCTGACATTGTTATGGCTGACGTATTACGATTGGTAAATAGATTTGATGGATTAACAAAGTTTCCCCATTGTCTCACCTATGTTCAGAGAGCGACTACACGCCCTGCTTTTCAAAAAGCGTATGCTGACCAAATGGCTCATTTTGCAGCGGCTGATGCCAAGAGGAATGCTTAAATATGTTATTTATGCATTCTCCATTTATAAGCTAACACTTAAGATTTACTGATCACGCCAAGGTTTTAAAAAACGTTTTACATACTTTTTAAAAGGCCACGTAAACTGTTTTACAAAACTATTTGGGATTTTATAACCTACTGTTCCATACACACTTGCCAAATGTTTAGGCATATAGACAGTTTTAAAAATGACATCATAGAGTGGAATAAAAGCAGCGTAATTTTTATCAATAGCTGGTTTTTCCGAAGAATGATGCCAATGGTGAAATTCTGGCGTTGCGATAATCCAGCGTAAATAGGGAAAACGAAAACGGACATTGGAGTGAATAAAAATAGCGTGAAATGAAATAAAAACTAAATAAGCAAAAACAGCTGAAGTATGAAAACCTAACAGGAAAATCGGTAAAGTCGCAATAAAGCGAGTCATTAGCACTTCAATGACATGCAAACGAGAAGATGCTAACCAATCCATATATTCAGTCGAATGATGAATCGCATGAAAACGCCATAAGAAGTTAACTTCATGCATAGCGCGGTGCAACCAATACACCGTAAAATCGACCACAATTAATAGTTCAATAAATTGCAGCCAAATCGGCTGAGCTTGTACATAAGGCACAATTGGGTTATCAGGTAGATGCGTAATCCAATATTGAATCGGCATGACGGTTAAAAAGCTGAATAATTGAATCCCAACGTGGCTGACCATGAAATACTTCATATCGGTCACCCAACCCACTCTTAATATTTTTTGTTCAGGATTTTTAGCAAAAAAACCTTCAAGCGGAATAAAAACAAATGCCAAAATAAATAGAGTCAGGACAAAATAATCGATACCTGCATAAAACGGTACGCTTGGTAATACGGGCGCTTCAATTACACCGCATCCTAAAACTGCTGCCACAAGTGAAAAACACAGCCCGTAAAAGCCATATCGGTTTTGACGGACAATTGCACTAAATGCACCAAAACCAGCACTAATCACAATGCCAGTGATCAGGCCATAATAAAAAAGATTATAGTGTTTTGCGTAAAGAGGACGGAGTTCTGGGGTCGTTAATACACTGGGAAATAAAAAGCATAATGCACCGAACAGACAAAGTAAGCTGAGTGACATTGAAATAAAGGCACTTATTTTTCCTAAACCTGCGTTAAGTTCTAAATTCTCAAATTTTGCTCTTAATTGATCTGTCATAATTCATATACAGTTCTTATTGTCTATGAGGCGAATGCTATCAAAATTTAATAATAAATTGGAAAGAACTTTAATTTCTCAAATCAAAGCCCTTAATCTGAAAAATTAAATAATAGCCATTTGGGCGAGCCTCTATAAAGCCTAAAGGCCGCCCATGTTAATAAATGATAGTTAAAACACTTTATGGTGTGCCTGGCGGGGTTCCAATAGCATATTTCATTGGAGCTTCATAAGTCGTCTCTGCAACTGGTGAAACGCGCCAAATCGTATTGCCCACATCATCTGCAACTAACACAGCACCTGAGAAATCAATTGCCACACCCACAGGACGACCATACGCTTTGCCTTTATCACTAAGAAAGCCAGTCAAGATATCTTGCGGTGGACCAGAAGGTTGGCCACTTCTAAATGGTACAAAAATGACTTTATAACCACTATGAGGCTTACGGTTCCAAGAACCATGCTGACCGATTAATGCCCCACCTCTAAATTGCGGCATGAGTTCGGCTGCATAAAATGTGAGGCCTAAAGAAGCCGTATGGTTGCCTAATGCATAGTCTGGTTTAATTGCACGAGCAACCATTGCTGGATTTTGTGGTTTTACGCGTACATCAACATGTTGACCATAGTAGCTATAAGGCCAGCCATAAAAAGCTCCATCTTGAACCGATGTCATATAATCGGGTACTAGGTCACTACCAATTTCATCGCGCTCATTAACCACCGTCCAGAGTTTTCCACTTTGAGGTTGCCAAGCCATACCATTTGGATTACGTAGGCCCGTTGCAAATGGGCGTGACTGACCACTTGCGATGTCAAACTCCGTAATTTGTGCTCGGCCTTTTTCTTGATCTAAACCATTTTCAGCAACATTACTGTTAGAACCGACGGTAATGTACAACTTTGTTCCTGCTGGGTTAGCAATCACATTTTTGGTCCAATGGTGGTTTAAAGGGCCACCCGGTAAGTCCAACATTTTGGTTCCACTGGCTGTAATTTGAGTTTCCCCCTCTTGATAAGGAAAACGCACCAGTGCATCTGTATTGGCGATATATAAGTTATTACCGACCAATGCCATACCAAATGGAGAATTTAAGTTTTGAAGAAATACCGTTTTCTGGTCAGCAACGCCATCTCCATTGGTATCACGTAATAAACTAATACGATTGGCACTCGGATGAGATGATCCTGCACGTCTCATCACAAAAGTCATAATTTTACCCTTAATCCCTTTACCGTCTTCGGGTTTAGGTGGGGCATCTGTTTCAGCAACCAAGACATCACCATTGGGTAACACATAAAGCCAACGCGGGTGTTCAAGCCCTTTTGCAAATGCTTTTACCTTCAAACCTTCTGCTGGTGTTGGCATAACACCACTCGGCCAGCCTTCTGCTGGTGCTATATTTACGGTCGGAAATAAACTTGATTTAGGCTCAGGCAATTTTGGTTCAGGCCCATAGCTCTCGGTAATAGGAGATTGAGAGGATGAAGCACATCCAGCTAATGTAATTAAAACCGTAGTGCCGAAAATTGGCAGTAAAAAACGTGTAAGCATGGTTTATCTCCATTTATTTTTTGTCGTCATGGAAATAGCGTAATTTATGTTCGCAATTAAACAAGCAACTTTAATGGAGTCTTTTGTTTATGGCTTGAAAAAAACCTTCTTTATCTTTTGGCGAAATCATCACTGATGCGACTTCTCCATTTTTCATATAATAAATTTTGAGTCGATCTAATGAGAGCGCTGGAGATGAAAGTGGATTATGAGTAGGCTCTATTTGAATAATATCATTAATATTAATTTTCCATCGAAATACCAAGCTCTTAATAATTAATGTGTCGTTTTCTACTACGTAATAAGTGTTAAAAATTGGAAGCCAAATGACAAAAATAATTAAACTATAAATAATGAGATGCGGAAAATTTGAAGCTAAAGAATAATGATGATTTGCTTCATAAATTTTCATAAGGATATTGGCAGTGATAACAATAAATATTAATAAAAGCCACCAATCAATTTTTGATCTAAATTTCAAAAGTTATTCTCCATTCTAAAATTTCATTTATAACGGGTCTTTCTATAATTTTTTTAAGAAAATAATTGAACTAAAAATTAGCTTTAAATGTTAAAGATATAAAATCTCGATCATCTATAGTACTAAACTCATTAGAACCAAAAAAGTTATTATAGGCAATCTCAGTTGTATATTTTTGCTGATAAGTCATAGATAACGCTGCACTTACACTCATTTGCCCTTCTTGAAAGTTTTGACTAAAACCATAAACGTCATGTCGAAAACTAAGACTTGGAGTAATCACTGTAGAAGGTAAAATATCTTGATAAGTTAATGTGCCACGTAATCGGTACCCAAATGACCATTCATTAAAAAATCCATTTTTATTACAAAAACGTTCATTTAAATTGTCTATTTCTGCATTTGTAAGATGGGCTGTACCATACGGCGTACATTTAAATGCTCCTGTCTCTGGATTATAAGCACCTGTTGAAAGCTCACTACGACCAAATGCTCCTGTCCGACCTATTCTATGATTACCAATATCTGCGATATGATTTAAGGCAAACTCTGTAGACCATGTCAGCGAATTCGCGCCCAAAATATTGAATATACTGTCAGTTGCTCCGACCGAAAATTGTGTTACAGGTAAGCGTACATAACCTTGAATATATTGACCTAATTGAACAGTTTCCCCCGGCGGTGCAAATGGTGTGCCTTCCGATAACACTTGAGCATAGACAATGTCGGTACCGTTTAATTGCAAAGGTTGATTGGGCTTGTGTGTTAATTCACTAAAAACTGTTGTTGTGCCAACTTTACCAGCCAGACTTAATCCAAACATTTTGATATTTTCAGGATAAATAGAAAAATAACTTGCGGTATTAAAGTGCTCTGGCCCCCGTGCTGTTACAGCTGTGCCATCAAAGTTTGCATTGCGACTATGATAATTCGCATAGTAAATACCTAACTCAGCATTATTTAAACTTGGTAAAGTCTGTTTTAAAGCAAGACCATATTGGCCATTGTCCTTTGCTTTTCTACTTTCTGCACGTGGAATATAACTACCTAAACGCACTGCCGTATCAGATAATTTATCTCCACCTCCAGCAATCAGAACTGGACCTGCATTTTCGGGCACAAAGTCTGAAATCTCAAAGAAAGTTCCGTTACCATCAACAACTGAAGGTCTAAATTTAAATTGATAGAACCCTTCTATTTTCAAATTTTTATTAATGCTTGTGTCGAATGAAAACATTTCGGTTGGAATGATTCTTTCTTTTGCATCAGCAGCCGGTCGGTTAATTGCAGCAAAATCAAATGCACTCACCGAATTTAAACCGTTTTGGAAAAACTGAGATTTCCCCCAATTTAAAGTCTGTTTGCCTAATTTTAAATTTATGGTTCGTCCATCGTTAAGTTCAAAATCTTTCCATATATAGGCATTCCATAAATCAATTCCTTTGAACTTTGCGAGCCTTGGCCACGCTGAATCATTAAAGGGTTTAAAGTTTCCTTGTCCTTTCTCATAGGCATGGTCATACCAGTATTTAGTACTGATGACCGCACCCTGCTGTTTTCCATTTAGCTTAACTTCTGTTATGCCTCTAATGATCTGTGAAATGGCATCATATTTACTAAAATTCATGCGCCCATCATCACCATTCACATCAATGCTTGAGCCTTGTTTACCAATTTTGTTTGCATCAGGCCGATAAAGTAATGAAACGGATGGATCTTGTGTACTCCAACTAGCACCTAAGCTTAATGTCGTTTTTGTATCGAACTTCCAATCTTTATCAATATCAAAACTAGCTGCATTCGCTTTAGACATAAATAAAATCAGACTTAATGAAATGCCTATTTTTTGAATATATAAAATATGTTGGTTTGTTTGATTTAAATATACGTAATGCCTCATCATATTATCTCCCTATAAATATGATTTTTCTTATTTATTGCTTATTACTCAAAGCCATCCATTGGCTTTTAAATGGTTTATATAAGCAGATGTTTTTTCGTACTACGCAGGTTGTTCCACCTGATCTAACTGTTGAATGAATTGTTCAGCTAAAGGCCAATAGCCAAAGCCTGATGCAGGGTTTAAATGTCCCACTTCACCTAAATTTACGAGTTGGCTACTCCACTTTTTTGCCATTTCACTTACAGCTTCATAGCGAGCTAAATGGTCATTGGTACTTGCAACCAAAATGCTGGGGAAAGGTAGTGTTTGATCTGGTAAAGGACTCCATCCTTCTTGATGAAGTACAGTTGGACTAGGATAATTTTCAGGCCAACTTTTGTTTAAATCAGGAGGAGCAACAAGTAGAGCACCTTGAATTGGTCTTTGATGTTTGGCAGCCCAGTGTATAGTCATCAGAACACCCGCGCTGTGTGCAACCAAAATGACAGGCCCGTTTATTTTTTCGAGTTGTGCTTGTATGGCAGCAACTCTATTTTCACAATTGAGTTTATTGGTTTGTACAGGTGGTACAGAGCGAACCTTCGCTAGCCTTGTCTCTAAAATCGTTTGCCAATGCTCGGGAACGTGGTCGCGTAACCCCGGAATAATTAAAATTGTTGCTCTGGTTTGTATTTTTTCCATTTTGACGCCTGTGAACTTTGCCATCTAGGATGCATAAGAATTTTTATAAAACTCCACTCACAATAAAGGCTCATTTCAGTTAATGGTGTACATAAGGCGTCACGGACTTTTCATTTGACGACACATCTTTTTAAAATTTTTTAAATTCATTAAAATAATTTTTGTAATTACAACTAAGTCAAAACAAGAAGTTTCACATTAAGCGTACTTAACAATTAAGCTCTTAAATAAAAGCTTTTGTAATGTGTATATTTTGGTTATAAGTAAAGATGAGCCATAAGGAATATGGCTGATTAAGAACAAGGAGATAATAAAATGGTACCTCTTGCGCATACGGCCTCTTTAAAAAATTATTTGGCAGTTGCTCAACAATTAGATCTAAACCCCTACCATTTATTATCACGTGTTGGGCTTAGCCAAACTCAATTGAATGATCTTAAACAACGCATTCCTGTAGATAAAGCCATTACCTTGCTTGAAGACTCAGCCCAAATGAGTAGTTGCGATGTTTTCGGTTTACATATGGCAGAGCAACGCGAAATTGCAGATTTTGGTGAAATTAGCCTTTTGTTAAATTATCAGCACACTTTACGAGATGCCTTACAAACGATTGTTCGTTATAGAAACTTACTCAATAACTCACTTGAAATATATATTGAAGAAGTTGATGATACGGTTGTTATTCGAGAAGAAGTTATAACCACAACTTGTGGGTATAGCCGTCAAGCCACAGAACTTGCATTAGGAATCACCCATCGTTTTTGTGCGGCACTCATGATGCAAAAATGGCGGCCGTTAAGTGTACACTTCACTCATAACCCGCCTAGTGATTTAACTTTGCATCGGCGGATTTTTGGCTGTGCGCTCGAGTTCGGTAGTGACTTTAATGGTATTGTTTGTACGGTGGCCGAACTTGATACAACAAACCCTCAAGCAAATTTGGCGATGGCCAACCATGCGCAACGTTATTTAGATATTTTGCAGAATAGCAATGAATCGACCATGATTTTTGATATTCGTAAAAGTATTTATCTTCTTTTGCCAATGGGCCGCGCTACAATTGATCAAGTTGCTCAAACCCATGGTATTCATGTTCGGACCTTGCAGCGTCGATTAGAAGAAGCTCAGACGAGTTTTAGTGATTTAATGAATGAAGTACGCAAAGATCTCGTATTTCGTTATTTAAAAAATCTAAATTATTCACTTGCTCAAGTGTCTGATATTTTAGGTTACTCAATGCCAAGTTCTTTTACGCGTTGGTTCATTAGCCAATTTGGTATGTCACCGAATATGTGGCGTAGTCACAATAAAGCTCTGCTCAATTAATTTCTCTTTATTTGAAGCGAAACGAAGTCATTTAAAATATAAGGAAGCTGGAGAACTATTCCAGAACTTCCTTAAAAATTTAATTTTTTAAAATTAAAACCACAAGCGCATAAGTCCAAGAACCAATACCACTAAAAAGATGCTTTCGCCGATCATTAAAAGAATTGGTTTAATGCCGACAGATGCTAATTCTTTTAACTGAGTTTTCATCCCTAAAGCACTAATTGCGATGACTAAAAACCAGCGTGATAAGTCATTAATTCCATTTTGAACCATCGTTGGCACCCATCCTGTACTGTTAATACCAGCCAGTATTAAAAAGCCAACCGCAAACCAAGGCAGTAATGGCGGTCGTTCCCCAGTTGAATCTGCTCCTTGCATACGGGTAATCATGGCTGCACAAACAATCACTGGAAGCAGCATTGCCACACGCATGAGTTTAACTACAGTCGCCGTATCACCTGTTTGGGTAGACATGCTATAACCAGCGCCGACCACTTGCGCTACATCGTGAATCGTAGCACCAAGAAACACACCAGCAGCTTGTGGCGATAACTCTAGCCACTTCGCGATCATAGGATAGACAATCATTGCAAATGTTGAAAGTGCCGACACGCCAATCACGGTAAACAAAGTCGCTTTTTCTTTTTGCGGATGATTTGGAAAAGCAGCGGATAGCGCCAATGCGGCTGAGGCACCGCAGATTGCCGTTGATCCACCAGTGAGCATGCCAAATAGCTTTTGGAAGCCTAAGATTTTAGCGGCAATAACAGAAACGGCGATTGTGACAATAACTAAAGTGACAACTAACGCAACAGGTTGCCAACCTAGTGCGGTAATTTGCCCTAAAGTAATACGCATGCCGAGTAACGCGATGCCCATTCTGAGCACACTACGTGCAGTAAACTCAATACCTACCTTACATTTACTTTCAGTCGCTAAAAAATTCACGCTCATGCCGAGCAGTAGCGCAAATAGCATAACTGGCGCACCATAGTGCTCTGATAAAAAACAGGCAGCCGCAGCAACGACCGAACTGACCACAAAGCCTGGTGCTAATTCTCTTGTACGCTGGGAAAAATTTTTCAAAACTAAACTACTCATGATTTTCCCCACAACCCATCACAATAAATACCTTGTCCTCGATCACTTCTACGGGATAGGTTGCAACTTTGAGCTGAGAAGAATTAACTAAACAGCCATTTGCTAAATCAAAGCGTAGACCATGGGCACAACACTGAATCACTCGTCCTTCTAGACGTCCACTAAATAGCGATGCGCCCTGATGAGGACAGCTGTCATCAATCGCATAGAACCGAGTCGCAATGTTAAATAGTGCGAGAGTTTTATCTCCAATCTTAAAAAAAGCCCGCTCACCTGAATTGGGAATTTTTTCAAAAGGCACTTCAAATCGGTTGGTCATATCAACTCTCCTTGTGCCAGCATGGCCTCTTGCATCGCTTGATAAAGTGCATCTGCTGATTGCGCTCCCACTAAGGCAGAAGACCGATCAAAAATAAAGTAAGGCACGCCATTACCTCCTGTACTTGCAGAGATAAAATCTTGATGATCTTGAATAAATAAATCTTTGATAAGCTCAGGTGAGAAGCCACAACGTTTCGCAATTTTGTATAAAGTAGTGGTATTTCCGATGTCTAACCCATCATAAAAATATGCAGCAAAGAGTTGTTCTAACAATGCATTGCACTGCTCAGGAGTCCCTATTTTTAAAGCTTTATCAAATATGCGATGAGCTTTGGCCGTATTTGGCATCCGTTTAATCTGTTCAAAATCGATCTTAAGCCCAACTTTATATACAACTTTATTGACCTGTTCTTGTCTCATCCGAACTGCTGTCAAGCTACCTAACCGTTTCAAATAAAACGTTTGAAAAGGTACCCCTTCAATTGCCAAGTCTGGTATGAGCTGAACACCTCGCCAGTGCACGACAACTTTGACTTTGGGGTGAAGCTGATAAAATCTATTTATAGCGATCAGTAACTGACGTTTTCCGATCAAACACCAAGGACAAATAAAGTCAAAAAATACATCAATGTGTAATTGCAGAATCATCATTTGTTATTCATCCCGCATTTTTGTATTTGGTTGCCTGAATGATTTTTAAGCTCAGTTATTCCTTGCTGCTCAAAGTGTGAGATATCTTTGTGATAATGGCGTTTGGCATAAAAAAATACGGCTGCAGCTGCAATACTGACTAATGGCATGAGTTGAAATGCGCTATGTAACCCAATCACATCAGATACTTTGCCAACCACTAAAGGACCAAGCGCTAAACCAAGAAAATTGTTAGCTAAGGTGAGTGTTGCAAATGCAGAACCATGAACTGAGTTATGTGTGAGATTGGCCACCATGGCACTAGATGGCCCATTGGTTCCTAATGCAATAAACATTCCGAGACAAATGAGAAGTAACTGGTTACGTCCCGCAGGCACAGCAAAAGCAATTAATAAAAGAACACAACCGAGCAAGCAGTATGTAATCGCTAAAGTGACCTTGCGATCTGGACAGTTACGGCCCAAATAATCACACAACATCCCGCATAGAATTGTGCCTACTGCACTACATAGCAAAATGACCGCTGCCATCACACCTGCTTTGTCAGTACTCATGCCGTAATAGCGATTGAGATAACTCGGCATCCAGACAATCACTGTGCCACCAACAAATAATTGCAGACCACTACCAATGTAAGTGGCAATGACTGAACGACTTGAATATAAAGTTTTTAAAGGGCTTTTAATGTGCTGAGTTTTACTACGACTTTTATTTTGAGGTGCTGCGTTTATTCTGTTTTCTTTCACTAAAATTGGATATAGAAAAGCCAAAATAAGACCAAATAAAGCAATTCCTCCAAATGCCCAACGCCAACCGAAATGCTGTGCGAGTACACCACCTAAAGCCACACCCAAAAACGAGCCAAATACGCCACCCGCCATAAAAGCACTGGCGAGTGTTGCACGCATTTCTCGTGGAAAAACAGCCACAACCACCGCGATTCCCACGCTGCCATAAGCAGCTTCACCCACACCAACCATAAAACGAGCAATAAACATTTGCTCATAATTTTCAGCCAGTGCACATCCTAGAGTCGCCAAACTCCATAAAACCGCCATAATGGCCAAGCTTTTCACTCGCCCAAAACGGTCTGCCATTAAAGACAACGGCAGAGTCAATAAACCCACCATTAGCGCGACAATGCCACTGAGCAAACCTAGTTGACTGTCACTGAGTAACCACTCACTTTTAAGTAAAGGAAAAACTGCATTTAAGACTTGCCGTGACATGTAATCTGAAATGAGTAAACCAAATGTCAAAGCAAAAACAAGCCACGCATAACGACGAGGTATACTGATTGACGTATCAACATCGCTCATCTGATCTGAATACTGATGTGCATTCATACGACCTCCTTGTATTTTTTATAATTTCTATTTAGCTAGTGCAGCAACGCACTTTTAAAAACAAAGCGAATAAGCTGCACTACATTTAAGGTCTAAATTCCGTTAGACCTTGTCACATTAGTTACGCTGCGGAACGCCCTTTTGCCCTGCTTTACGGTTGGGTGCCATACCATTTGCGATTAGGGTTTCTTTAATACTGTTGTATTGAACCCCAATACGATAAATTTCACGGGCTTCTTTTCCTGAGGCAATTTCACGGCCTAGTTCATGGGCAATTCGAACGGTTTGCTTAATTTGCTCTACAGATGAAAAACGGCGTCCGTGATGATCAATGATCGTGTCTTCGTTACCCACACGGGCATGTAAACCCATTGCCATCGACATGGTGTTAAAAGGCAATACATTTTTGAGAAGAGATTCTGATGTCAAAGTACATCCATCAGGTACGCGATGAATAAAATTAAAGAAATTAAATGGGTTTGGACCATCAAAACCACCGCCGATTCCAATCCAAGTTAAGTTTAACGGCCCCATGTACAATCCTTTACGCACCATACGTTCTAGGGTTTCAAGTCCGTGCATACCGGTTAACTGAAAGTGCGGTTGAATATTGTTTTTGCATAAGCGTTTAATATGTTCGGCAACCCATGCAGGTCCTGCTGGCACAGTCATCTCTGCATATGCTGCCTGAGTCGCTGGATGTGCCAATGAAGTCCCTTCTAAATATTCAGGATAGAGCAATTCCATAATATTCATTTGAGTCGTGTTAATTGCCACGGTAACCTGATCGGGCTTTGGTGTGAGTTCAGCCAACATATGTCGGGTGTCATCACTTAACCATAGAGCTGCCTCACCTTCACTTTCTGGTGCAAATGAAATCGAACCGCCCACCTGAATAATCATGTCAGGCACAGCTTCACGAACACCTGCGATAAGCTCGTTAAATTTTGACAAGCGTTTAGAACCTTTGCCATCAAGCTCACGGACATGTAAATGCAGCACCGTCGCGCCAGCTTCATAGCACTCAACCGCTTTTTGTATTTGCTCATCCATGGTCACTGGAATATCTTCTGGAAAGTCTTCTGGCATCCATTCGGGTCCATACGGCGCAACCGTGATTACCACTTTTTCCATATTTTCTGGGTGCAATGAGTCGTCAAAGAATTGCATGTGCATCTCCTGATATATTTTTAGAATTTTCAATTAGATAAAATTATTAACCTATAGATTTAATAGGTTGCGTCACCAATAATGCCGGCCCGCTCCATTTTTCGGTGGCAAGGTGGGTAATCCATGACTGCGTAATGTTGTGTGCTGCGGTTATCCCAGATGGCAATGCTGTTAGGCTTCCAGCGCCAACGCACTTGAAACTCTGGAATATAGGCTTGAGAAATTAAGTAACGCAGTAGTTCAGCGGCGCCCGGATTGGCATCTTGTCCAAATCTGACTCGCTCTTTGGTGTGATAATTACTGAAGTGAGTTGTGAACGCGTTGACATATAAAATTTTCTCGCCCGTTTCAGGATGAGTACGTACCACAGGGTGCTCAGCATCAGGAAACTTTGCTTTTAAGTCCAAGCGTTTTTCAAGCGGCATAGCCGCCCCAAAACTCGCTTCTATGCTGTGATAAGCACGTAAGTCTGTAATCTTATCCTTAATATCGTTGGGTAACGACTCATAGGCCATGACCATATTGGTCCACATGGTGTCACCACCTACAGGTGGGCATTCAACACAGTGCAACACGCATCCCATCGGTGGAACCTTGCGCCAGCTTGCATCACTGTGCCAAGCATTTTCATAACGATCGACGGGACTTTCCGGATGTTTATAAATCTGCACCAAACCCGGATGATCAGGATGGCTACCTACCGCAGGATGATCTTCTAACTGTCCAAATTTTTCCGCAAATGCGACATGATCCTGACGGGTTAAGTGCTGATCTCGCAAGAACAACACACGATGTTTAAGTAGTTGTGTGCGAATTTCAGCAAATAATCCATCATCATAAATCGCATCGGCAAGTTTGACGCCACTGAGCTCTGCACCAATATTGCAAGTTAACTGTTCAATTTGCATAAGAAATCCCTTCAAATTACAAAGATTGATGAACCTATTGTTTTTCGTGCTTCCAAATCACGATGAGCTTGAACGGCATCCTTTAGCTCATAACGTTGATTAATTTCAATTTTGATTCGTCCATGTCGAACATGATCAAATAATTCATTTGCCAGTTCTTTTTTCTCGGCAGGATCTGCAATGTAATCTGCCAAAGCTGGACGTGTGACAAACAATGAACCTTTCACGGCGAGTAATACCGGATCAAAAGCAGGAATTGGACCAGACGCTGTTCCTACGCAGACCAACAAACCACGGCGTTTGAGAGAGTCTAATGAACTCATGAAAGTCGTTTGACCGACACTATCGAAAACAACATTTACACCAACGCCGCCTGTTAACTCACGTACACGTTCGGCAACATTTTCATGGCTATAGTTAATGACATGATCACAACCATGAGCTCGCGCTACGGCAGCTTTTTCTTCTGAAGATGTGGTACCGATAACAGTCAAGCCAAGTAATTTAGCCCATTGAGAAACGATCAGCCCAACACCACCAGCGGCTGCATGTAATAAAATTGAGTCGCCCGCTTTAAAGTCATAAATGCGGCGCATCAGATAAGCAGCGGTCAGCCCACGCATGGTCATGGCTGCCGCTGTTTCACAAGAAATTTCTTCGGGTAATTTAATTAAAGCATTTGCTGGAATTAGACGGTGGGTGCTATATGCACCTAACGTATTTAAAAAACCTGTATAAGTAACTCGATCCCCTACTTTAAGCTGAGTGACTCCTTCGCCTAAAGCTTCAACGATACCTGAAGCTTCGACGCCCATGCCATTAGGCATTGGAATTTGATAGGTTCCATTACGAAAATATGTATCGGCATAATTTAGACCGACTGCCACATGACGTAGGCGTACTTCCCCTGCTTTTGGGTCTCCTACTTCTACATCTTCATAGCGCATTACTTCTGGCGTTCCTGTTCCATAGAAACGTATAGCTTTCGTCAACGTCATGTCCTATTCCATATTTTGGTTTTTTATTGAGTGCCTATAAAAGCAATAACCAAAATTACAACAGTTAGGATATGGGTCACTTTACATTTCACGACACAAGCTTAACGTTTAATGACAAAGGATATTCCCAATATTGCTAAAGAATACTCCCAGCAATTGCAGCAGACTTATGTAGATTGGTGATATCAGCGTTTTTATTTTCATTTAAACTAAAACTGACTGCCTCTTTTGCATGAATGGCGGTCGTATCAAATAAAGGAACCGAGAATTTAAGCTCACCAATCAACATACAAATTTCAGTACAACCCAAGATAACGCCTTGGGCCCCTTCAGCTATGAGTTTCTCTACAATAGCGATGTACTTTTGCTGAGAATCTGGGTTGATCACACCTAAACAAAGTTCTTCATAAATGATGCTATGAACTATTTTTCGGTCGGCTTCATTTGGAATAACGACATCAATTCCATAATCCTGCAATCGAGCCTTATAAAAATCTTGCTCCATTGTAAAAGCTGTCCCTAACAGTGCAACTTTACCAATGTTTTGACTCAAAATTTCTTTTGCCGTTGCATCAGCAATGTGTAAAAACGGAATCGAAATTGAATCTTCAATCTGTGCAGCAATTTTATGCATGGTGTTAGTACACACCAAAATACAATCTGCCCCTGCTTTTTCTAAATTTTGTGCTTGCTCAGCTAAATATGCGCCAGCTTCTTGCCATAAACCCTTCGCTTGTAAGGCTGCTATTTCTTCAAAATCGACACTATTAATAATGACCTTAGCAGAGTGTAATTTTCCTAATTTACGATGAACCATTTTATTGATTTGTTGATAATAAAGTGATGTAGATTCCCAACTCATTCCGCCTAATAAGCCGATTGTTTTCATTATTGAATCCTTCTATTTATGCAAAACTTATCTATATCTCTTATGAGTAAAGTGCAGCTAGAATAAAATTGCTTTATTAAATTTTTTCTAGCTTATCTTATTTATTAATCTTAAACAGTGTGACGTCCAAAGAAACTTCTAAGTTGAATAGACCTAATTGATGAACTTTCAAAAACAGAAAACTCTATGCATTAAACCCAAATCATAAAACAAGAATTCACGCAAAATTCACGACCAGCTCTTTAATTTAAACTTATAAAGTTGGCTCGGATATAGACATGAAAATTATAACTACAGCCCTAGGGCTGATTACATTGGTAGGTTTAACAGCATGTAAAAGTGTGCCTAGCTACTCAGGTGACTATGGCAAAGCCGAACAAAAAATTACTGGAATAGAATTAAATGACCAACAAGCGCTAGATATTGGCAATCGTTTTGTTGCCGCATTCAATACGCTTGGAACTCGTTCTTTTGTGAATAACGCGAGTCATCTTTACGCTGATCAACTTTATATCAACGATACACTCTCGCAGTTCTCTCAGAAAAAAGATCTGATTAAGCATTTTGAAGGCATGAATGCTCGAGTGAGTAATGTCACTGTAAAACTCATTAGTGCAACTCATCACCAAGATACAGCCTACATTCATTGGTACATGACTTATGACTTTAAAATGTTAGGTCGCTCAAAAACCATGGCTTCTTATGGAATTAGTCAAATTAAGATTAATGAACAGCAAAAAATTATTTTCCAGCAAGATTATTGGGATCCGGCGAATGGCCTTTATCGTTCTTTACCAATATTTGGAGGAGTATATAAATGGGTATTACCGTTCAAAAAAGTCGAATCTTGATATTTCTGGGAATCTTAATCGTATCTCAAGCCAATGCGGCTGAACTGAAGAAATGTAGTTCAGCACCTTTAATGGTGACGAGTAAAAAGGTGGGAAATGTCAGTTACTTTGCTGAAGATTGCCTAAAAAATTGGCAAAGCCAAAGCATTAAAATGGACTTTAGCTATAACCGCGATATTCCCGAGTGGGCATTTAAACGCGCAGCAACCCACTTTTTGAAGAAAAATGTTAGCGGCTTTGATGCAAAATCTCCGCTTAATCATATTAATGAACTATATAGACCAATTAAGAGGGGAGATCTTTACAGTCTCTACTATCAACATGAAAATCAAAAACTAGAATTAAAATTAAACCAGAAGCTACTCGGTTCTTTAAACAATCCGAATGCAAATCAATATTTTAAAATCTGGTTTGGCAGCGAACCGTTTAATGCTAAATTAAAACAACAACTATTAAATTAATGGCTTAATAAAATCTCATGGGTAATCACTTTATCCTCATGGTTGAGGATCATTTTGAACTTGCAGCAACGGTCTGCGAATTTATTGAAGTACATGGTTACGTCGTCGATCATGCACGTAATTTAGATGCTGCACGGACTTTACTTAAATCTCAGCATTATCATCTTTTGCTGCTCGACATAAATTTGCCCGATGGCTCTGGTTATGATCTATGCAACTGGCTACGCACCGAACAAGGTGTTGATATTCCCGTTCTTATGCTGACAGCAAGAGATACGTTAGATGACAAACTTAAAGGCTTTACTGCTGGCACAGATGATTATTTGGTAAAACCTTTTGATTTCAATGAGTTAGTGATGCGGATTCGTGCATTAATCAAAAGAGCAGCTGGTGAAGTTACTCATCATAAAATTCAGATTCATGACTTAGTTCTTGATAGCGCAACTCAAACCGTGATTCGTGCCGGCAATAATATTGAGTTACCCCCTATTCAATTTAAACTATTAAAAATTTTGATGCGTCAGTCTCCTAAAGTAGTGACAAAACAAGAACTGATGATGGAACTATGGGGCGACGAAGAACCTGAAAGTGATGCGTTACGAAGTCATATCTATAACTTAAGAAAAATGGTTGATAAACCTTTTGACCCTAAACTATTACACACAGTAGCAGGCGTCGGTTTAAAAATTGCTTTAGACAGTTCTACAAGTTAACTCAAATAGACCACAACAATTAATCCCGTGGTGGGTTCCAAATCGAGTTCAGGATGAGTGGTTAAATAATATTGTCGATCAAACAACTCAACTCGCCATCCTAATTGTTTGCAAAGCTTTTGTACCAATTGCAAACCAATTCCATGGCCTTTAGCCTTTAACGAGAGTTGTGAATCGCTGAGCTCTTGTACTTTCACATCATTAGGTAAAGAAATTCCAATTCCATTATCTGCAATAATTAAACTGTTTTTTTGTTGAATGATGTCGATTTGCGAGCCTTGAGAATAGTTCAGCGCATTACGTAAAATATTGCTTAACACCATTTGTGTCATAGAGGGATATAACCAGCGCGGCTGTTCAGAAAGATCGGGTTGAATATGAATATGTATCCCCTTACTCTCACTGACCCCTTCTAAACTTTCGACTAAATCCCTCACAATTCTGGATAAAAAATTCTTTTCAGATGGTAAGCTTTTTACTGTATTACGTGCGATTGCCAGTAAGGTGTCGACTAATAACTGCATATCTTCAATTGTATTATGAAGTCGAACTAGGGCTTTATCCTCTCCATATTTCGCCTGACAAAGTTGCACATTGCCCTTTAAGATTGTGAGCGGAGTGCGTAACTCATGACTTACATCTCCAGTAAATTCCCTTTCTCGTCGAATAAAATCGCTTAAAACCTGATGATATTTTTCCAAGGCTTGTTTGAGATATTCTGCTTCCATATTGCCATTGGTATTAATATCTTTAAAAGGAGAAGCTTGGGTGTCTTGATGCGCCCAATCAATATTTTCTAAGGCATTCGCTAAACGCGTAATTGGGGAAAAATAGCGTCTTGCTCTTCGGTTTGACCACCATAAAAAGCTATATAGAACAGATAAGCTAAACATGAGTGGAGCAAGTCCAAATAACCAGATCAGCTTATTGACATTACTTTCGCCAAATACCAATAGAACATGCTGACCGTTATGCTCACCATAGACCGTCATCCGTTCTTTACCATCAACAAATACTCGGTGTACGCCACTTTCTAAACGCATGTCTTTAAAAGGTTGAGGTGCGACCTGTGTATTCCACCGATATCCATATAAATTTTTGGTATCGGGTAAATCTGCATTTGGATTACGCTCGATGCGTAACCAGTAATGTTCCATTTCCTGCTCTAAAGCAGTTTTAAGTAAAGAGCCTTTAATCACCCAAGCACTACAAGCCAACCCGACCACGATCGATAATGCAATCAGACCAATCTGCAACCAATAATATCGATTGAACATTTGGGCTAATGGATGACTAGCTTTGCCATCGTTTCGAGTTTTTATCATATCTTTATCGCCGGGATAGGCTGTAGAAATTACAATGCTCTCTTTTTAAATAAAAAGTGACCAATGACCCATTCTTGTCCTTGCTCAAAACCGAATAGCTCAGCACAAGCCATGAAGAAAATACGCCAGCGTTGCCACCAAATATTGGCATCTTTTCCATAGATTTTTTTAAACAGTGGTTTCAGTTCGACTTCTTGGTTATCCATATTCTCAAGCCAAGCGTTTGCTGTTCTCATATAGTGCTCACCTGACCATTGCCACTGTTGAGCCAACTCTAAATGCTCTTGAAAATGCAAAAAAGTGGAAGTCGACGGCATTAACCCGCCAGTAAAGAAATATTTGGACATCCAATCATAATCTGATTTTACTTCAAAAGGATAATGTAAAAAGCGATGGCAAAAAATATGACACCAGAGTAAACCATCTGCTTTTAACCATCCCTGAATTTTTTCAAATAGACGCTGGTAATTACGGACATGTTCAAACATTTCAACCGATACAACACGATCAAACTGAGCTTGGTCTAGTTCAAGTACATTTACATCACAGGTAAGCACTTCAACATTGGTTAAACCTTTTAATTCTGCTTGTCGAAGAATATGCTTTTTCTGAGTGGCAGAATTTGAAACCGCTGTGATCTGTGAATACGGATAGTTTTCTGCCATCCACAAAGTTAAAGAACCCCAGCCACAGCCTAACTCTAAAATCTGTTGACCATTTTTAAGTTGTGCCCGTTCACAGTAAAGCTGAAGTGCGAGCTCCTCTGCCTGATCTAAAGTTGTTGTTTTAGTCGGAAAATAACATGCACTATATTTGAGTCTTTTTCCAAGCACCGCCTTAAAAAACTCGGTCGGCAATTCATAGTGCTGCTCGTTTGCCTTGTCCGTTTCAACCGCGATTTCACTCCGTTTTAGCATATTAAGCACATCCATGTAGCGCTGTGCCCCTTGTTCAGGGTCATAACGGCCTTCTTGAATTAAGCGCTTTTTGCTTAAAGCACGAATTGCAGCTCGAATTGCATGATCTGGAACCACACCACTTTCAACAATTTTCAAAGACTGATGAACAATAAAATCCATATGCGCACCTATTTTTTGGGTTTTCGCGGAATAAACATTGATGTTTTTTGCTGATAATCACGATAATTTTGACCGCGACTTTTAATTGCTTGTTTTTCACTAAATGGAATACCCGTGACGTAATATAAAAACAGCCACATCAGTAACGGATAAATCCACAATAAATATTGGCCTGCCGCTAAACCAATGATTGGATAGGCAAACCAATGTAACCATTCAAAAAAATAATTTGGGTGCCGTGAATAACGCCATAAACCCTGATCCATGGTTTTGCCATGATGATCCGGATTTAATTTAAACCGATACAACTGCTGATCAGCGAGCTGCTCTCCAATAAAGGCAATCGCCATAATGACGGCCGCAATCACTAAAGTGACTTTATATCCACTACTCCATTCAGTTGCTTCTATATTGAGGAGCGTCCACATTGGTAAGAAGAACAAAAGCACTAAAAGTGTTTGAAAAATAAAAAATAAGAAGAAGCCAAAATGCTGAAACTTTCCCATGGCTTGACGCATGCTCGCGTAACGGCCATCTTCTTTTTGTTCGGATTGATAACGTCTTAACAGATGCCAAAATAATCTTAGAAACCATAAGCCGCTAAAAATACCGATAAAAAATCGTACTTCAACTGGAGCCACTGAAATGAGTAAAGAAGACACAATAATGTTTACTGCCAGACAGAAACACCATGCGGCATCTACAATTCCAGCTCGGCCATTTAGAGTGGCAAGTAGCCAGCTCAGCAACATGATCATTAAATCTAGAATGAGTAAATTCCAAAACATGAGCAGTCTCCTTGTTTGATGTGTTTGAGTTAGTAACTGGTACTTTCAAACAACAAGTGAACATTGCTGATCACACCCTCTTTAAATCCACCCTCGCAATAACAAAAATAGAAATCCCACATCCGAATGAAGTTTTCATCGAAACCCAGAGCCAGTACTTCTTCTCGTGCGGTTAAAAACCGTGCTCTCCAGTGATGAATCGTTCGTGCATAACTTAACCCAATGTCATTTAAATGCTTTAGCCTTAAACCACTTTCAGAGGCAGTTTGAGTCAATATGCTTATGCTAGGAATGAAGCTACCAGGAAAAATATAGCGCTTAATATAATCAACTGTATTTAATGCTTTTTTATAACGAAAATCTTCAATGGTAATGGCTTGAATAAATGCCAAACCTTTCGGTTTTAATAGCGCTTTACACTGGTCAAAGTATGTCGACAAAAATTGCGCACCAACGGCCTCAACCATTTCAATTGAAACCAGCTTATCGAACTTGCCTTCGAGCAAGCGGTAGTCTTTCAGTTGCACATCAATTCGATGCGATAAGCCAGCTTCGTTTACCCGAGTAATGGCTTCATCGTATTGAGCTTGTGAAATGGTAATGGTGGTTACTCTACAGCCGTAATGTTGAGCTGCATAAATGGCAAAACCGCCCCAACCACTTCCGATTTCGACTAAATGATCCATTGGTTTTAAATCTAACTTTTTACAGATCAGCTCTTTTTTAAAATCAGATGCGTCTTCAAGTGTCATATTTTCATTTTCAAAACATGCACTGGAATACATTAAAGACGGATCTAGAAATAATTTAAAAAAGTCATTGCTTAAGTCGTAATGCTCAGCAATATTTTTACGGCTACCACTTAAAGAATTCTTTCTATTTTTATACCAGCCCTTAAGAAAAAACTGACTCGCCTGTGCAATAACATTCTGGTTAAACTGGTCTAATACATCTCGATTACGTGCCAATATCTGCACCAACTCTACCAGTTGTTCACTGCTCCAATCCCCACGGATATAGCCTTCAGCTGCACCTAAAACACCATTTTTTAAAATCAGATCCATCAACAAAGGATTGCGAACCTCAATCACAGCATGTAAGTCTGAAACCTCGCCAACCGTACCACTCCACGCGCCCTGAAAAGTAATCTGTCCATGACGTAGTTTCAGAAGACTCTTGAGTAACAAGGGTAGTGACTCATCTTCACCATAAAGAAATGTTTTTATCATGTCTTATCTACCTTTATGTTTTTAGGATGGCGATAAAATGGAACTTTTTTTCGCCACAACTTAAATGCCTGTAAATATATTGAAAACAACATTTTAAAAGGCGCTAGGCTGTTCATAAGAGCATATCGATATTGCTGTGAAGGAAATGTGATGGGCACAAGTTCAAAGCGCATAGTGGCATCAAAGAGTTGTTTCTGTTCTTCAAAGAGCTGCATATGAATGACATTTTGCTGATCTGAAAAACTAAACCGCCAGTGATAAGTCAACTGCATGGGCATGAACGGCGAAACATGAAATGATTTTTCAAAATGAAAATCGAAACTTTGATAATCCCCTACATTTTCTTGTTGTTTTGAGCAGTCGTGTATGTAAAATTTTCGTTCATTCCAAGGGGTGTTGGTAATTTCACTGATAATAAATACCGGTTTTCCAGTTTTATTTAAAACAAAATAAAATACGACCGAGTTAAACCTAAAACCTAAACAACGAGGTAAAGCCAAGACTCGGATTTGCCAATCTGGCCGAAGATGTGAGTTGTTATTTTGCAGTATCGCTTTCTCGACTCGATCCTTTATAGAACCGCGATACATATTTAAAAAATCTTTTTCAGATAGCTTTAGTACATTCCAATGATCAGTCGACCAAAGTGAGCAATCTTTTGTAATATCATCTAATTGATCTGGATCGAACCATAAATAATTTAAGGTCGATGTGAATTGATGCGGTTTCGGGCTATAGCGTCTGTGACGAATAAGTGCAGGAGCGATAGCAAGTTTATTTAATAGCATTTGAAAGCTCCTTACCTATTTTTATAACGCTAAGAGTTGCTCTACAACACGTGCTGCACTGCGGGCACCATCTTCATGGAACCCCCAGCCCCAATACGCTCCACAAAACGAAGTCCGATTTTGTCCGTTAATTTCTTGCCAACGAGATTGAGCTTGAATCGCTTTTGCATCAAACACAGGATGACGATATTGGCGTTCAACCAAGATGTCTTCGGCTTTAATTTTCATATTCGGATTTAACGTAGAAAAAAGCTGAGTAGCGCAGGATAAATTCTGCAAATTGTTCATCCAGTAGGTAAAACCATAATGTATGTCGGACACTTCGTTTTGGACTTGAGATGTAGGAGTTACATGGACATGCCAGCTTGCCCACTGCAAACGGCTTTTAGGCATAATCGAAAGATCACGGTGAACCACCATTCGATTATCTTGATAATCAAATTGACTTAAGATTTCCTGTTCAAGCACTGACGCATCTTTAATTAAACTTAGGCTATCGTCGGCGTGACTTGCAAAAATCACCCAGTCGTATTGGGCTTGCCCTTCAACGGTTTCAATCAAAACTGTTTCTGGTGAACGGCTCACAGCTTTTACTTCTGCAAACTTCCACTCAATGGATGGGCAATTCTTTTGAATAGCACGAATATAACTTGCTGAGCCGTGTTTAACTGTTTGCCATTGCGGCCGCTCTTTTAGCTGTAACATGCGGTGATGCTGAAAAAAGCTCACCACAAATCGATATGGAATTTGGCCTACTTGCTCAACGGGTGCCGACCATAAGGCACCGCACATCGGATAAAGATGCTCATAACGGAACTCATGACTATATTTATGGAGGTCCAAATATTCTTCAATCGATAAATTTGGATCAATATCTGTAACATCTATATCTTTATTATCATCATAAAAACGTAGCAAATCTGAGAGCATTTGCAGAAATTTACGGTTTAAAAAGTTCTGCGGACGGGCAAAGAGCGACCATTTTTTTGAAGGATTATATTGAAGCCCACTAACTAGATTATTCACCGAAAAACTCATATCGCTGCCTTGAGTTTCTACATCTAATTTTTTTAGCATGTCGGTAAATAACGGATAGTTGTAGTCATTAAACACAATAAAACCACTATCTACCGCGACTTTAGCGCCTTCTATCTCTAGCCCGTGAGTGTCAGTATGACCACCAAAATAGTTATTTTTTTCATATACGGTGACCTCGTGTTGTTTTGATAATCTCCAAGCTGCGTAAAGTCCAGATATACCTGAACCAATAATGGCAATTTTCATAACACTTCACCGTTTTCAATTTTTTCTATCGATAAGTCTTTAATCTTTTTATATTGATAAACCTTGTCTGGTACGGGCTTTAGTCCCCACACTAAACCAAATAAAGACATTAGTTTGAGCACATAAAAGGTGATATCAATCTGCCACCAATAAAAACCTTGACGCACACTTCCCGCATAAAAGTGATGGTTGTTATGCCATCCCTCGCCCAAGGTAATTAAAGAAAGTAGGAAGTTATTACGACTATCATCTGGGGTATTAAACTCACGTGAGCCATAACGATGAGCGAGTGAATTAATACATAAGGTTGCATGCGTTAATAGAACTGTAGAAATCACAAAACCCCACACCAAAAGCTGTAAGCCATTGGTACCCAACTCAGGAAAATGTTGTGCAAGCCATGAACCGAAACCATAAATTGCTAAAGCCGTCAAAATCACAATAGGTAAACTAAATCGGTCCAGCCAAATCAGCTCAGGATATTTCAACCAGTCTTTAATGACTTTTTTTCGAGTGGCAAAATTTTGCTCATTTAAAAACCAGCCTACATGGGAATACCAAAAACCTGCTTTCGCTGAATGCGGGTCCTGATCGGTATCGGTAAAGTGATGATGATAACGGTGATGGGCTGCCCACCATAATGGTCCGCGCTGTGCACTCATCGTCCCGATCAGTATAAAAATGAATTGAACAACACGTGATGTCTGAAAAGTTTTATGCGAAAGATAGCGGTGAAAAAAAGCAGTAATTGCAAACATGCGAACAAAATAAAATCCGAGCATGAAGATCACAGCGAACCAAGATACACCCACCCAAAACGCAGCCAAACAAGTGATATGCAATAAAATAAACGGAACTATTCGTAACCATTGAATCTTTTTTTCAATGACATATTCGCTAGAAGTACCCACTTGCGCATTTTCTGAATCTGACCAGCTATCGATCCAGCGCAGAAAAAATTTAGACATTGATTCTTCCTGATCTAAAGCATTTCTTTTGGTTCTAATTTAGAAAATGCGCAATGAATTTTATGTGAAGTTCACTCGATTACGAGATAAATATAAGCATCTACGCAACCAGCACTTCGCTATTTAGACTGTGTGGTCTTAACGAGTTTAGAAACGTCGTAGCCATAGCTTTTTGCGGTTTGCAGATAAGACTGATATGTCGCTTCATCAATTTGAGGACTACGAGAAAGAATCCATAAATATTTCTGGCTTGGGCCGCCCACTAAAGCGACCTGATAATCTTGGTCAACTCTTAAAACCCAGTAATCGCCTTTTGTAAAAGGAATCCATCTGAGGCCAGAAGGTAAAAAGCTCACCTTCAATTTACTGTTGCCTTCATTTTGCGAATAAGCAACGCCTTCAGATGAGATCGTTTCTCCGTTTTTATTAGTACAACTATTTAAAACACCAACGGTTTTGTCCGCGTTAATAGAATAGTTTGCAGTTGTATTTGCTACACAATTACGCTGAAAAAACATAGGTAAATGCGCAATTTCATACCACTTACCTACATATTTATTAATATCAATGGATTCAACAGCGACAGGTTTCGTGTTTGTGTCGGCAACAGTGCTTAAAGGAAGCATTAAGCTAACCGCTGCAAGACTGCTGCTCATGACAAGTGACTTAAATAATAATTTCATGACTACCCTCTTCTGTTTATTTCATGTGTTTAAACATACGTCAGAGGGCTGTGAACAAAGTGTGAATTTTAAAAATTAAGGAACATTAATAAGGATTTAATTGTATTTCTTTGTAGCATCTGCAACTGGAAAATTAAGCTCAAAGCACACACCCTCTACCGTGTTATAAACTCGATAGAAGCCATGATGCAGATCCATAATTGAAGCGACAATCGACAAACCTAATCCACCTGTCTGGTTCTCATCACTTCGGCTTGAGTGGCATTGGTAAAATCTTTCAAAAAGATGCTCAAGTTGATGATCAGCAATTGAAATACCTCCCGTTACCACAGTCAGGTTCACCCATTGCCTATGCTCAATCATCTTATGTTTAGTTGCGATATAAATAGTCCGCTTGTCACCACCGTGAACCAGCGCATTTAAAATCAGGTTATAAACGGCTCTTTGAAATAGCTCTGGATCTGCAAATAACGTTTGAGCTTCTAAGTTAAAACTAAAATGACACTCTTGTTCTTCAGCTTGATATTCAAAAATCTGGCATAGGCTATCTATAACGTCTTGGACATTTATTTCCTGTTTGTTTACAAAAACCATTTTCTGATCGGCTCTTGCCAAGAAAAGCATACTATCAATCATGCGTTTTAATCTGTGGTAATCGTCTAAATGAGACACCAGCAAATCTTCATATTGCTCAACCGAGCGTTCGCCAGTTAAAGCAATCTCGGTTTGCCCAATCAGATTATTTAAAGGCGTACGGAACTCATGAGCGATATCTTCAGAAAAACGGTTGAGCTGCGTATAGCCCTTTTCGATACGCTCAAGCATGTGGTTTATATCTTTAGAAAGTAGCTCAACTTCTAAAGGTGAATTTGATAGGTTTAATCTTTTCTGGAGCTGATTTACGTTAATAGAATGAGTTTGCTTGCGAAGCTGTTGTAGCGACCGTAAACCTAAATGACACGCTAAAATGCAAAGCACAAAGATTGCAAACACGCCCCCGACCACATACATCAAGAGACTTTCTTGAAAAGGTAAAAGAATATTGATGCGTTCCGACCACTGTTTACCTGCAATCAGCAAATAAGGCTCGTTATTAATTTTTATGGTTTTCCATGCAATTCGTGTTGGATATGGGTTGTTGGCTAAATCTTGAAATTGAAGACTGTTGCGCTGTACAAGCTCAGGTAACTGAATATGGAGCGGATTAATATTAATTAAAGTTTTGTCTTTATGAATAAGCAGAAACAAGTTGTCTTGGTTACCAAGCATATTTTGATACAGCTTAGGACGCGCAATGATTTGCTCTACATTTTCGCTATCTTGCAGCAAAATTTCCAAACGGTTAATTCTGTCTGCTAAAGCTTTATCTTGCTGCTTTAATAAAATTTGGTTAATGCCTAAATAGGTCATAAAGCCGACTGAGCATAAAATTAAGGCAGAACAAAGCGTAACCAGTAATGTAATACGGACTTCAAGAGAACGCAGAAATTTAAAGTTCATAAGCTAACCGAAATTTTATAGCCCAAACCACGTATGGTATGAATAAGTTTTAACTCATATCCCTCATCAATTTTGCTTCGTAAACGGCGTACCGCAACATCAATAAAGTTGGTATCAGTGTCAAAATTAATATTCCAAACTTCGGAACCAATTTGTCTGCGCGTCACGATTTGTTCTTTGTTGAGCAACATGTAACGCAACAAATTAAATTCAGTTTTGCTCAGCTCAATTAAGTTTCCGTTACGCCATACTTTATGAGCGACCAAATCCATTTTTAAATCGCTAATAGACAGCTCGTTTTCTTGCAGATATTGCTGTCTTCTTAACAGACTTTTAATACGTGCCAACAGTTCAATATAGGAAAAAGGTTTAGCCAAGTAATCATCTGCACCCAACTCCAACCCTTTCACTCTATCCATCACCTGATCTTTTGCCGTTAAGAAAATCACTGGAATTTTTGAAAACTGACGTAGTACTTGTAATACGCTCCAACCGTCTATGTCCGGCAACATCACATCAAGAATAAGCAAGTCATATTGATCTCTCTTTAGCATTTCCAAACCTTGAAGCCCTAAGTGAACACACTCCGCTTGATATCCAGACTCTTTTAATCCTTTGACCAAATAAGTGGCGATCTTGATCTCGTCTTCAATAATAAGGATACGCATTTTGTAGAGACTCATTTGAAAGATGACAACTTTGTAATGTGATTGTCACGCTTGAAGTTAAGCAATTTGTTTAAGATTTTCAAAGCGACATAGAGGCAATCATCATGAAAAAATTGAACTGGCTGATGTTAACAGTCGTACTATTCGGTAATAGTACTTTTGCACAGCCCCCTGCTTTGAATCAAGTTTATTCGTTAGATCTAAAAACTGCCCACCTGTTAGCCGACGGTGCGAAAGAGGCATGCAAAAAATTAAATCAAAACATTGCGGTCGTTGTGGTAGATCGTGGCGGTAATCCTTTAACTGCCGAACGGCATGAGCTGGTAGGTCCGCATAATTTAATGGCTGCCGAAAAAAAAGCCTATACCGCTTTATCTACCAAAACATCGACCTTAGTTTTAAGCCAAAACAGTAACCAAAATCCCGATGCAAAAAATCTAACCACCGTAGCGAATTTACTTTTGTTAGGCGGCGGCATGCCTGTTCGTTTTGAGAACCAAGTGATCGGCGCGATTGGGGTTGCGGGTGCTGGCGGCGCACAAAATGACAATCAATGCGCAAGCAAAGCCATTGAAACCGTTTTTAATTCATAAGGAGTTCAACATGCCTAAATCATTTATTGCTTTATCTTCGTTATTTATTGCTTCGGCTACATTTGCACAAACTAATCCGCTAAGTGTGCATGTGTTAAATCTAGAGACGGGTTTGCCCTCTTCTCAGGTTGAAGTGGTTTTAGAAAAAAACACCAATAACCAGTGGGTAAAACTCAACCAGCAAGTGACCGATTCAAATGGTCGTATCACTGCGCTCTATCCAGAAAATAAAAAATTAGAGCCAGGGGTTTATAAAGTTACTTTTAAAACTGAAGACTGGTTTAAAAAGAACAAACAACAAACTTTTTTTGCCGAGGTTCCTGTAATTTTTAAAGTAGATGGAAGCGTAAATCACTACCATATTCCTTTATTACTCAGCCCTTACGGTTACTCAACCTATCGGGGCAACTAAAATAAAAAACCCCTTTATCTGTTATGCACAAATAAAGGGGTTGATTAAAAGCGATTCGTTTTACGAACAAACACCATTGCTAATAACCGATTTTTTGTTTGAATCTAGCGCCACAATTGAAGAAGAAACCGTGTTAATAATTTGAGTCATGGCTTCACTTGAAGCACTCACAATCGCATCCATCTTTTTAGCTTTCTGATCAATCGGCTGCCTAAAAGCAATTCGACAATTGAGCTGAGATCCTGCATTTGTGATGACTTTTGCATTATTTGACTCTAATTGACTAGGCGGTATTTGACGCTTCACCACCCAAGACACCGCAATATTAATATAGCTTTTATCTACAATATCAAAATGAGAAAAGTCCGTAGAAACTCGATATAACGGTTGATTGTTTCCAGCAAGCCCACTGCTATAACTGTCAATTGCGCCTAATTTTTGCTGTAAACCCGCCGACAAGGTATCGCGTAATTGTGTGCCCATGGTCGATGTCCAGCGTTCATTGTTTAACACCGTAGACTTACCACTACTGTCTTGGAGCACCAAAGGCGCACGGTCTAAACGGTCTGGAATCCCAACGGGTAATACCTCAATCACCTGCACCGTTGTTTTTGTAGCCGCAGTGATTTTAGGGGAAATCGTATAATAGTTTGGCGTTGGCGAACTCGAACATGCTGTCATGGCAACTGCCGTTAAAAACAGACCGCTCCCAAGCAGCCATTTGGCTGCTTTAGGATGTTGAAAAGATAGAGTGTTTTTATTTTTCATCATCGGCCTCTGGGGTCTTACCACGAATAATTGATTCAGGATGTTGTTCAATATAGTCTGACATTAACTGTAGTGAAGCTGCCGCACGTGTCATTTGTTGCAACGCTTTACGTACGTCTTGTTGTAACGGCGCATCGCTCGACAAAATAGACTCAGACGATCTGACAGTTTTACGAACATCGTCTAAAGTTGCTTGTAAACCAGGTGCAACTTTTCCATCTAACTGTTTAACCAGTTTGTCGGTAGACGCAATGGCAGTGTTCATATTGTTGAGCGTTTTACGCACATCTTGCCCAATTTCAACTAACGGGAATTTAGTTAACTTGTCAGCAATCTGAGAAACTTGAGCTTGTAAGCCACTCAGTTCGGTTGGTGTAGTTGGAATTACTACACGGTTATCACCTAAGATTTGTAATGTCGCTGGTTTAGCTTTAGGGAACTTATCTAGGGCAATATAGTTTTGACCCGTGAGCAGGTTGCCTGTTCTCATTTGAGCACGCCATCCATGTTCAACAAAATCTTTGAAAATTTCACTGTTTGGATTAAGCGCCTGACCATTTTCAACTCGTGAAGGATAGATGACTGCCTCAACACGCATACGAATCTGTTTATAGTGGTCATAAAACTCGGCATTAATTGATTTAACATTGCCAATTTCAATACCCATGAAATCAATTGGCGCACCGACTGCTAACCCACGCAATGAATGATCAAAATACATAATTACGCCACGAGGCTGCCCGTCAGGTTCTTTTAATGCCTCAGATTTTGAATCCCAAAGATTAAAGCGACTCTGATTCGCTGCCATCGTCGCATGCGAACTTTGAGGGAAACCAAACGCAATCCCACCTGCGACAATACTTGCCAGAGATTGGGTATCTAAATTAAAGCCCGAAGCGTTTAAGGTCACATCGATTCCGCTCGCCTGCCAAAAACGTGCATCGGTGGTTACAAACTTGTCATACGGTGCGCGGATAAAAGTTTGCAGTTCTACAGTTTTACCATCATTAGATAATTTATAGGCTGTAATTTGCCCCACATTAATTCGACGATAATAAATTGGAGAGCCTATATCTAACGAACCAAGGTCATCTGCATTTAAGAAAAATACTTTTCCGGGAACGTCAGAAGAAATCACTGGTGGCACTTCTAATCCCGTAAATTCAAACCTATCCTCTTCTGATTTTCCACCATCCACTTCAATATATGAACCTGACAATAAGGTGTCTATTCCTGAAACTCCACTCGTCCCAATACGCGGTCGCACCACCCAAAATCGCGAATCTTTTGCTGCAAAGTTACTCGCACCTTTGCGCAAATCAATTCTAGCAATCACGTGTGAACGGTCATCTGAAAGATCAATCTGCCGTACTACACCAATATCCACCTGCTTATAACGAACTGTTGTTTTACCGGCAACTAGCCCTTCAGCTGTGCGAAAAGACACATCAATGCTAGGGCCATGAGACAGTAACGCCTTTATCGCTAATGAAAGCGCGATTAAAAGAGCAATTAATGGAATGAGCCAGATTAATAAAGGCTTCCATCGACTTTTCTTTTCTTGGGGTTCTGGCAAATCATTCATGTTTTCCAGTTCAATATCTGGATCACGATGATCTGAGTTACCAGTGGTTATTTCATTTTCAGACATACTCATTGTTCTTTTATTGACTGGGATTAATAGAATCATTATTCAGTGGCGGATGTTCTGCCTGAATAATCTTTGGTTTTTCTGAAGCAAAAGAAGAAGGTTTATTTGTATTTTGAGATGTATAGAAGTTATCCCAAATAATACGTGGATCAAAACTTAACGATGCAAACATGGTTAACACCACAACCGCGCCAAAAGCAATCGAACCCGGCCCAGCTAAAATGGTAGCAAGCGATTGAATCTGAATGAGTGCTGTTAATAATGCCACAACAAATACATCAATCATTGACCAACGGCCAATAAACTCGACAATTCGATATAACTTAACGCATTGTTCTGGTAAAAATTTCCAACCTGCCGATTGTTGAAGATATACCGCCACTAATAAAAAATACAAAATCAGTAGCTTCAACATGGGAATAAAAATACTGGCCATGAAAATAACCACTGAAACCAGATAGTCTCCACTTTGCCAAAAGTAAATGACCCCACTCATGATGGTATCTTGCTGACTTCCCAAAAGTGAGTCAGTCACCGTCATGGGAAGTACATTGGCTGGAATATAGAGAATAGTTGCAGCCACCACTAAAGCAAAAGTTCGATTTAAACTCGATGGCTTACGTGAATGCAATACGCTATTACAGCGAATACAACGTAAAACTTGATGGCTTTGGTTTAGTCGTCTTTTTTCATTTTGAGCAGAATTTACGATGCCACAGCAGTGACACACAATTAATGAGAGATCTTTGGCTCTTGGATATTGCTTAAGGTCCAACCCCTTATGCGAGCTTTTTGTTTGGGTCACTTTTTTTATCGTTTTCATGGCAGTGACCTATCAATTTCGTTCCATATATCACTCACCTTTATGGAAGTAATATAGACCAACAATACACTTAAGATCGCAAACGCCCATAATGCAATCTCAGGAATCACCAAGACCATTCCCATTAACTTCACAAGCGTGACCAAAATTCCGATTAAGAACACCTCAACCATTCCCCACACTCTCATAAAGAAAAGTGTGCGTAAGGCAATCACCAAAAATGTTGGTCTTTTCTTCAAGACACTTACCGTACCCAGCACATAGGAAAGTAATAGAAGATAGGAAAGCGGCACAATAAAAGTTGTGATTAAGATGAGTACACCAACAAAAGCCCGATCGTAATGAAACATCACCCAGACTGCCCCAAGTAAGGTGGTTTCAGATGTATTTCCCTGTAATTCAATTTTTACAATCGGAAAGCTATTGGCAATAACAAATACAATTAATGCCGTTAAGATCAAAGCCAACAAAGTCGAAAAAGGTTTGGTGTGCCGATAGAGTTCAGCACCGCAGCATAAGCAATAAGCTCTTTTTCCATAAGCAAGCGGGGTTCTACGATAGACAGTATCGCACTCCTCACAACCTGCTAATTCTTTAAGCTTCATAGTTATACTCTGAAATTTATAGTTTTACTGTATCAGGACCTGCTTGCTACAGCGCTTGCATAAAATTCTACTTCTAAGCAATGTGCCAAACTAATCTCATTTCTTCAAGAGAAAATTGAATACCGACTATACGGGTTACTTTATTAAATTATAGAAATAACAGAAAACGATATAAGAAACTCCTTTCTTAAAAGGAGCTTCTTATTTGGTAAAACCCTAATTAACCATAGTTAAAAAATAATTTAATAATCTATCTCGATCATCTATCTGCTTTTCACCTAAAAGTTGGACCATAGCCCCATCAATCACAAATAAAAACAGGTGAGCATCTTCGATTGAAGCCATAGCTTTTAGTGTTAAAAGTAGTTTATAGATTTCATCAATTAGCCAATTTCGATAGTCAATGACAACCTTATAGGCTGTTGGATAAAGCTTTTCAATTTCAAAAATTGCTTTAAATGGCAAATGGTAAAAACCTTCTAAATCTGCATGCAAATAGAAAATTTTCTTAAGTTTATCGAACAACATGAGTTCACGATATGAATGGATAATTGAAAACACTTCATCTTTTAATGCATCTTTTTGAAAAGTGAGACACATCTCAATGAGCTTTTCTTTGGAGTGAAAATCATTATAAAAAGTGGATTTTGAAATTCTGGCTTCAGCAATAATTCGGTCGACACCTACATTATGAAAACCATGTTGATTAAATAGATCTCTTGCCGCATGGAGCACTTTTAATGCTCTAAATGAATGTTCTAAATTTTTCATATTTACCGCTTAAAATATTTTTTGTTGTAAGTAAATGAGATAGAAATACCTTCACCAAAATATGAGGCGAGAAAACAGGCATGCCAAGGCAGCATAAAACCGTGCCCTAGCGTATCTCAGACTTTATTGTTGCTATGAGTTTTAGTCGTAACGAAGTACAGTTTAATCTACAAATATTCAAACTGTTTTAAAGACCAAATAAGGGATATGGGTAAAGAAAGCTTAGCAAAGGCTAAAAAAGAATAAGAAATAGTACGCATGGCGGACTCCTAGATGAAATAGAAGCTCTACCGAATTACTGTCAAATAATTATGGTGGCAGAACGAAGGTGGGTTGACAGACCAGTCATCTAGGAACCGGCACGCACAAGGCGTCCCACCTCCGTCCTACCGCTACGAAGGGAGGACGAACGAGTTCGTCACCAAAAAATTACTTTCTTGGTGCCCTAGATGAAAAACAGCCTGTCAAAGCCGGCTGGCGATGTAGGCCAGCAGGCAAAGGATAATCGGCAGGATTTAGGGTGTCAATGTAAGGTTGAATAGAAAATGGTTAAATAATTATTATTTTTCATTTAATTAGATAATCAAAATCCATTATTTTTATAAAATATTACAAGCTGCTCTTCAGCAAATTTTTTTATATAGTATCTGATGAGTTAATATACTGGTTTAAATATTCAAGAGATCTAGGACATTTTATATTTGTACCTAAGCCAAAAAATGCTTTCCGAGCAAGTACCCTTAAGTCATCTTCCATCATATAACTTGGAACAAAATTAATAGCGTTTTTTAAAAACTCCACTAGCTTACAATTTCTAATTCTACTAACTGTAAAAATGATATCTTCATGAGCATCATGCCAATCTGAAAAAAAGATATCCAATAGGCCGAAATCATCTTCTTGTAGTTCACATTCATCAAATATAAGAAATGCAACATGTACAGCATCGCTATTTTTTGATTTTTCTGCGATGTTTAGTAGTTCTTTTGCGAATAGATAATCGCTAATATCTCTAAAGTTTAATCGTCCTTTTAAAATATTTATGGGAATTACCCCCAAATAACAACCTTCAATATCCTTTTCAAAATCAGTCATATTTTCCCTCCCAGATAAAAATAAAATTTGAATCAATACCATATAAATTTTATATTTTTTATTCAAATTCAGGATATACGAAATCGTATTTTCCTGTTTTGATTCTATGAACAATACTATCTGCTGGTATTACGCTTCCAATTTCTGCCTTTCTATTTTCTCCTTCTAATTTTCCTACATATTGCTGTTCTTCATTCACTTTCCAAATCCACCAATTATTAGATATTTTAGTTTTTGGATTATCGCAACTACTACGAAACAAGATATCAATATTTCCAACCTCTGGCATGTTCCCCACTTTTTCCCAGAAACCCAATTTAGTACCCCAACTAGTTACGCAGTGCGCGTAAAAATCTACCTCATCATTAATAATTTCAAATAAATCGGGATGAGTATTTTTAGAATATTCTTTTTTAAATACTCGAATTACATCACTATTTAATTGAGTTAAATCCAAAGCTACTAATTGAAAGTATTTTTTACACCCATTATCGAATTTAACAGCAAATACATCCCCTATCTTTGTATTTTTTCTTTTCATTATTTTATCCCTAAATTTTAGTCCTATTGCATGTTAATTATTTTCCTTGACTCCGCAGTATATTAAGATTGATCAAAAATCCATAAGTTAGCAGATTTCATCCATATAGCTTGAACAAATAAATGAACCTAAAGATAATAGCTTAAACCTAGTCTAAAGAAAATTTTAAACCCTTAAAGTAGTTTTAATGACAAATATTAATATCTTCAAATTTATAAACGTTGTGCTCGCTTTTTTATGGATTTATCAAGGACTGGTTCCTAAACTACTTTTTATTAATTTTGATGAAATCTTTGTGTGGCAATGGGTGGGATTGTCTTTAGAGAATGCAAAACTTGCAGGCCATGCGAGCGGTATAGCTGAAATTATTTTTGGTTTACTCTTTCTCTTTTCTAGTCATAAATATATTCATTATTTAAGTATTTTAGGCTTACTTGGGCTACTTGTTTTAATTGGTGTTTTAATTCCTTCTACACTTATCTTGCCTTACAACCCTATCGTAATGAATATTTCGATGATAAGTTTATCAATTATCTATCTTCTTTTATTAAAAGAGCAAACTACTCATTTGCATAGAGTCGCTCAATAATATTCTAATTTTATATAGAGATTTCAATGAGTTTATCTAAAAGCGAAGTTTGTTGTGTAGTCATTACAGGAAGCACCAAAGGTATTGGCTTAGCACTCGCCGAAGCTTTTTTAAAGCTGGAATGTTCAGTTGTAATTGCTGGACGAAACTTAGAGCACTTAAATCATGCCCTCACCCATTTAGAAACTCATTTCGATAAAGAAAAATTTATGGGTCTATGCTGCGATGTGACTCAAATTTCCGATGTACAAACCTTATGGGATGGTGCAATTGAGCATTTTGGACACGTAAATGTTTGGATTAATAATGCGGGAAGCTGCCACCCGACCAAAGACTTTATTGACCTTCAACCTGATGAATTAAACGCTGCCGTTTCTACCAATATTTTAGGTACGATGCTAGGTTCACAAGTCGCGTTAAAAGGCATGCTCAAACAAGGTTATGGTCAAATCTTTAACATGGAAGGTTGGGGCAGCAACGGAGAATGGAGTGCAGGAATGACTCCCTATGCAACCACCAAACGAGCAGTAAGTTATTTCAGTAAAGCACTTTATAAAGAGACCAAATCGACAGCAATTTTAACTGGTACCCTAAGCCCAGGCATGGTGGCAACCGATTTGTTAGTTTCGTCTTGGACCAATGGAAACATCCAAAACTGGAAAAAGATGAAGCGGTTATTTTTCTTTGTGATTGATTCACCGGAAGTCGTTTGTGCATATTTGGCGAAGCAAATTATACAAAACAAAAAAGCCAACCGACGCATCGCGTGGATCACGCCGTGGAAGCTTTTTCTTAGATTTTTGCAACCTTATTACTGGCGTAGAAACCCAGTTAAAGGCACAGCATTAGAGCACTTATAGTCAGGTTTAGCGCTTCAAGTTCTTCTAAAGAGAACTTTTACTGAACTTGATACTCATCAAGACTCACTATCTGAGTTATCTTCTTTATTTAAAAGCCGCCCTTCCCGTTTTGGTCGAATCAATGGTGCGGTTGGTCGTGGATGCGTATGTGTATATTGCATACCTACTCCTGCATTTACGTCATCTGCTGCAATTTCAGTTTCAAAACGCTCATTATCTAAATCTCGAATTTCCTCGGTAATTCTTTCTACTTCGTCTTCATCTACGCCAAGTTCTTGTAAAATAACGCCGCCAAATTTAATTGCAGATTCAAACGTTTCACGGATCATAAAGTCTACTTTTTGTTTGACTAGATGCAGCGAGTGCTCGCGGTCATATGAACGGACTAATAATTTCGCCAAAGGAAATTCATGGGTGACGAGTTCTACAATTCTATTGGTTGTCTCTTTACTGTCGACACACACCACAATTGCTTGTGCTGTTGCAGCACCAGAAGCATGTAAAATATCTAGGCGACAACCATCGCCATAATAAATTTTAAAACCAAATTTTTCAGCGTTTTGAATCATGTCGGTATTATTATCAATAATGGTGACATCTACGCCTCGTGCTAATAATAATTGACTGGTTACCTGCCCAAAACGTCCGAATCCAATCATTAAAACACTACCGCTTAAACCCTCGGCAATATTGACGTTTTCTAATGAAACATCGGCTTTAGTTTGAGTGAAACGTTTAAAAAGAATACCGACAATTGGGGTCAACACCATTGAAAGTACAACAATAGCGGTTAAGTTAGATTTAATCGTATTATCAATAACTTGTGCACTTAGCGCGGCAGAAAAAAGTACAAAGGCAAACTCTCCACCTTGAGCCATGAGTAAAGCGCGATCCAATGCTTCAGTATGAGAGCTTTTCGTTACTCGGGCGACAATATAAATCATCAGCGCTTTGGCAAACATTAGGGCAATTACGCCACTCACAATCAGCTGCCAGTTTTGAGCAACAACTGATAAATCCAATGACATGCCGACCCCAAGGAAAAAGAGGCCTAATAAGATTCCTCGGAATGGTTCAATATCAGCTTCAATTTGATGTCTAAAGGTCGATTCAGATAAAAGCACACCCGCTAAGAAAGCGCCCATTGCCATGGACAAACCGCTGACTTGCATGAGTAACGCGGCACCCAGCACAACCAACAATGCGGCGGCCGTCATGACTTCTCGCGCTTTAGCAGCAGCCAATAGTCTAAATAATGGGTTAAGTAACCAATACCCTGCCGCAATCAGACCCGCAATTGCGACTAAGCCAATTCCTATATTTTCTAGACGTACTGATGTGCTTTCGACCACATGATTCGGTGCCATAAAAGCGACAATAGCCAGCAAAGGTACAATTAGTAAATCTTCAAAAAGTAAGATGGCTACAATTTTTTGCCCACGAGGCTGAGTCAAGTCACCGCGATCGCCCAACAACTGCATCACAATCGCAGTTGAAGTTAATACGAACCCTGCCGCACCAATAAAAGCAACTTGCCACGTAAAACCAAATAACAGCCCAACGCCCGTTAAAGCCAGTGCGCAAATGATGATCTGAAGTGTGCCAAGGCCAAAAATTTCGCGTCTAAGACTCCATAAATGTGATGGCTGCATTTCCAAGCCAATCAAAAACAGGTACATCACAATTCCTAACTCAGCAATATGCAAAATTGCGGTGGAATCTTGAAAAAAAGCAAAACCAAACGGGCCAATAATTAGACCCGCAATTAAATAACCTAATACTGAACCCAAGCCAATACGTTTAAAAATAGGGACTGCGATTACAGCCGCTGCCAATAAAACTACAGGGGCAACCAAGCTAATTGAATGTGCTTCTGAGCTCATACATTTCTCATTTTATTTATCTGCAATTTATTCTATGTGAAACCATGTTTAAGGGCGATTATTACTTTTGAGAAGAAGCATCCTAAAAACAAAATGACTTAAATGATCCTAAAACAAAAATTGAGCCTATATGTATGAACAAATAACTCTTTATCTACATATTCATAAAACAGCACTCATAAAAAAAAGCCCTTACGGGCTTTTTTGATTAAACAACGAATTTCAACATGAGCTGAATAACCGTTGCATTAATTAAATCGACAAAGAATGCACCACAAAGCGGAACAATTAAAAATGCCTTATGCGATGGGCCATACATGTTGGTAATCGCTTGCATATTTGCCACGGCAGTTGGCGTTGCCCCCATACCAAAACCACAATGCCCTGCTGACAACACCGCTGCATCATAGTTTTTGCCCATTACACGGAACGTCACAAATGCTGCATATAACGCCATCGTAATGGTTTGAGCACCTAAAATCACCACAAGCGGACCAGCCAAATCTGCAAGTTGCCAAAGCTTTAATGAAAGCAGTGCCATTGCTAAATAAAGCGACAAAGATGCATTACCAAAAACATCAATCGCACGGTCGAAAATATCAATTTTCAACACGCTTTCTAAAACATTTCTTAAAATTACACCGCCACCGAGCGCCCAAACGAAAGTTGGTAACTCAAACCAAGTTCCCTTACTAAAGCCTGTCATAAATTCAGCAAATGCCAAACACGCTGCAAACATACCAAGTGTGGTAATTGCATTATCGGCGGTAATTAAACGAACTTGATGTGGGTTTTCAAACGGCGCTAAGTCATCCGAATTTTGATCAACATGACCATCACGATGTTGGATTTCAGCGTTGGTTTTCGGTTGTGCAAGGCTATAACGATTGATGAGCAATTTCGCTAATGGGCCACCAATTACACCACCAATAATTAAACCAAAAGTCGCACTCGCCATACCTAAAGCTAGAGCACCCTGAATACCATGCTGAGTTTCTAAAATTTCACCCCAAGCTCCGGCTGTACCATGACCACCTGTTAAGGTAATTGAACCCGCAATTAAACCAATGAGTGGATCAAGACCAAGTAAAGTCGCAAGACTCATGCCTACCGCATTTTGCACAACAATGAAGGACGCGACGCAGACTAAGAAGATAACCAAAGCCATACCGCCTTCTTTAAGCTTCATAAAATTGGCACTTAAACCAATAGAAGCAAAGAATACGAGCATAAAGCTGGTTTGTAATTCGCTACTAAAAACAATGCTATATCCCCATACTGTATGGACAAGTAGCGAGACGACCGCAGCCACCAAACCACCTGCTACAGGTTCTGGAATATTGTAACGTTTCAAAAAATCAATTCGATTAACAAGAAAGCGGCCCAACAATAAAACAATGACCGCGGAAATTAGTGTATAAAAACCATTAAAAACAAATTCCATATATACTACTTTCTAATTACATTCCTAATGGATTGTAAAATAAATATATTTTATTTTTTGATATTTTAAAAAAACACAAACAAACTTTACAAAAACCACATTTACTTAATAATAATCAAATAAATCATACTATTATTTTGAGCAATTAGTAAAAAATCACAATGCGTTTTCTCTTAAATTTCGATACTGTTTTGGGGTTTGGTTCGTCCAACGTTTGAAAGCTCTTGTAAAATGAGTGACTTCCGAATAGCCCAGTTTTTCAGAAATAAAAGAAATACTATATTCATGGTGATTCAATAATTTCTTCGCATATCTCTCTCTAACTTGGTCTACCAAAACCTGAAAAGTAACTCCCTCTTTCGCTAACTGACGTTGTAATGTTCTTTCAGTTAAGTGCAACTTGTCGGCAACATCTTTCATTTTAAAGAAGCCTTCTACTTCATCAAAAAGTAACTCACGGACTAAAGCTGTCAGTGGATGTTTTTCACCGCGTTTAGCAACTAACTTATTTAAATCATGTTTACACTGTTCACGAGCTAAACGTGCCGCTAATGGATCAGCCATAATTAACGGCAGAGCCAAGAAAGTTTCAGAAAAAACCAAACGGTTGAAGGGCTGATTAAAGTTAATTTCACATGGTAATAATTCTTGAACTTGCTCTAAAAAAGCGGGTTCTGGATAATTTAATTCGGCTTTTATTTCTAATTTTTGTCCAGTAATGGCATTCGACATTTGGGCAAAGCCCACCATTAAAAATGTCATCCCCACAATTCCCATTTTAAAGTTTGTCATGGGTTGATCTAAATATAAAAAAGCTAAATCGTTTTCGATTTCAAGACGAGGTTTTAACGCTGGACAACGTAGTCCAATAAATTGCTCCATGACATTTAAAGCTTCACCCAAATTTTGTGAAACCATTGCAGCAAGACCAACCGAACCATGACAAGACACGGTCATTTGCAGACCTAGATAGACCCCTAATGCAGGCTCATTGGTCAGCTCAACTGCTCTATTCAGTAGATTATTAAAAATATTGAAATCTAAATACCAAAAAGGTTCCGAGAGTTGCTCTACGGATACTTCACTTCCTTCCAAAAGTTCTTCAGGAGATATATTTAGCTTTTGGACGACATCTGCCATTAGGCTGACATAGGTTCCAGGTAAAGACGGATTCACAGTACGCTCTCTTTATTTTTCTCGATAAAATGTCGTGAAATGGTCAAAACTGTCATTTCAAGAACTATGACACATATTTCAGATTCGGCATAGTAGCTCTTACTAAGTTGCCGCATTTTTATCCACTTTGTACAGGATAAAAATCTAATAAAGATTGGTGAAATATGAAAGCTCTGGTTACTGGTGGTGCTGGTTTTATTGGTTCCCACATTGTACGTACTTTACTCAACGAGAATTACGAAGTACGTGTTCTGCATTTACCTCAAGAAAAATTAACCAATTTAGAAGGGTTAGATGTCGAATTAATTGCAGGCGACATTACCGACCCAGCAAAAATGGATGAAGCCGTAGCAGGTTGTGATTTGGTTTTCCATACTGCCGCAATTTATGCCCTATGGCTTCCGAAGCCTGAGCTTATGCGTAAAGTCAATGTTGAAGGAACACGAACCGTACTCAATGCTGCCAAAAAGGCAGGCATTAAACGCGTTGTTTACACCAGTACAGGCGCATGTTTTGCAGGACAACCGAAAGGCACTCAGGCCACCGAAACAAGTCCATTTGCTTTAGGCGCGACTGGAGATGCATACGTTTTAACAAAATTTGAAGCACATCAGGTTGCCTTACAGTTTGCTGCGGGCGGTTTAGACATTGTGATTGTTTGCCCGACAGGTCCAATTGGCCCTCAAGATATTGCCCCAACCCCGACAGGAAAACTCTTACTCACCATTGCTACCATGCCAGCCCTTGCTGTACCGGGTGCAATTAACAACATGGTTGATGTCCGCGATGTAGCCAAGGGCCATGTCTTAGCCGCACAAAAAGGTAAAAGTGGTGAGACTTATATTTTAGGTAATAGAGACCTTGACGGCGTAACGATGGCGAAAACGGTTCATCAGCTCTTAGACATCTGGCGCCCAGTAATGACCATTCCAAGTGTAGTAGAAGGCGTATCGTCTCAACTTGCAGGTCATGCAGCTTTGTGGGTAACAGAGCACATTACCCATAAAGCACCTCTTGTGACGCCTTCGGCAGCCAAAATCGGTCAGCTAGGCACCTCTTTTAATTGTACAAAAGCCATTCAAGAACTCGGACTTCCTCAAACCCCAGTTGAAATTGCAGTACGTGATGCATTGCAGTGGTTTGCAGCCAATGGCTACATCAAATCTCGTAGCTTGATCAAAAAAATTGAGTCAATTTCGATCTGATTTAAGTAGGCAGGATTCTACTATGAGCACATTTATTGATCATCATATTGTTGCACGGAAAGTACAGTTTGATTTTTCTCAAACACCTCGGCATTGGGTTCCAAACGATGTATTAACGACACATGTGCTGAACAGCATGCACGTTCTTTTACCTGCCGTTGAACACTGGTTTTGTCGTCTTGCAAATAAAACGTTGCCCTATGTTGAAGATAAAAACCTAAAAGCAGATATCCGTGGGTTTATTGCCCAAGAAGCGGCCCATGCAAATGCCCACAAGGGTGCAGAGATTTATTTTCAAACCCATGGCATAGATCCAACACCCTTTAAAGATTTTTTAAACTGGTTCTTTAAAGATGGTTTTATGGGCGACACCCCGTTTGGAATTTACGGTCCGTTTAAGCGTTATCCAAAACAATGGCTCGCCTTTCGTATGGGCATTATTGCAGGGCTTGAGCACTATTTCTGTTTCTTTGGAACATGGGCTTTAGATGCTGAAGGCCTAGAAGGTGCAGATCCAGCCATGCTAGATATTGTGCGCTGGCATGGTGCCGAAGAAGTTGAGCATCGTACTGTTGGTTATGATGCTTATCGCGCTTTAGCTGGAAACGGCGTTAAAGGCTATTTAGGCAGACAGCTCAGCATGGGTTTTGCATTTGCGGCAATGATAGGATTCTGGCTCGGTTCAACGGTCTATCTTTGTCATCTCGATGGAACCAAAGAGGCTCAAAAAATTGCTAAAAAAAATCCATTGGCTTTAGTCTGGCTATTTCAAAAAACTGCAAAGAAAAAGAAAAGCTTACCTGATCTCGGCATGATTTTGACTGCTTTAAAAGGATGGAGCAAATTGAGTTATCACCCTGAACATGATGGTGATGTCGAAAAAGCTTTAGCTTATTTAGCTCAGTCGCCCGCCGCTCAGTTAGCCGCAGAAGCCTACGCCAAAGCGCTTTCTTCAAAATTGAAAAGCTGAGCAGTGTCATGATTCAAGTCGAGCAATTAACGTTAGGCCGTGATGCACTCACTTTGGATGGGGCTTTATATGGTAAAGCTGATGTCCCTTTGGTGGTACTTATACATGGTTTCCCCGACACGCCGCATAGCTGGGACCACGTATATCCTTTACTCGTAAAAGCAGGCTATCAAGTTTTTGTCCCTTGGCTGCGTGGTTATACCCAAGATTCTGTAAATCGGCAGGCACATTACGGTCTCGCCTCTGCTCTAGCAGATTTAGCAGCTTGGCTAGAGCTTTTAAAAGCAAAAGGACGCTTAAAAAATAAAGCTCACCTCGTAGGACATGACTGGGGAGCTGCAATTGCAATGAGCTTTGCAAGTGGGCAGCCTGAAGCTTTACATAGCATTAGTTTATTAGCTGTTCCCCCAATTCCAAATTTTAAGGATGTTTTTAAAGCCTTACCTAATTTCCCACGTCAGCTCTACATGTCTTCTTATATGTTGCTCATGCAATCAAGATTTGCTGAAAGCGCGCTATCTCGTAATAACGCAAGTTTTGTAGAAAAAATTTGGCGTAAATGGTCGCCTACTTGGAAATTTACAGAGTCTGATTTTTCCCCTACCCGCGCGGCTTTTCAAAATCCAGATATTGCTTGGGCAGCAACCCGCTATTACCACAATTTATTTGCAGTTTTAAATTCGGACAATCTCAGAGCAAATCGCCACTTATTAAGCCCAGTCACCACACCCACACTGGCTTTAGCGGGTTTAGACGATGGCTGTATGAATATACGGCTACATCAGGCTTTAGCACAGACACATTATTTCCCACAAGGAATTGAGAGTGTCTATGTTCCCGACTGCGGTCATTTTTTACAGGCTGAACAACCACACACTATCGCTCAGTACTTAATTCAACATTTTCAAAAGACTGAACATCCCATTTAAGGCTGCACGCAACTCTATCAGCCAAGTCATTTATATTTTATTTCAGGATTTTTCTATGAATAAATTAGTCAAACCCTCTACTCCGACTCAACTTGTAGATGTACTCATTATCGGAGCCGGTCCCTCAGGTTTAAGTACCTGCATCAAGTTAAAAGAGCAAGGAATTAAAAACGTCATCATTTTAGATATGGCTAGCCGTATTGGTGGCACATGGGCTTTAAATGATTACCCAGGTCTATTTTGTGACGTACCGAGTGAAATGTACTCTCTGGGGTATGCTCCAAATCCAAACTGGTCGCGAACCTATGCGCCTCAAGCCGAAATTCGACAATATTTAGAAAATGTGGCTCATAAATTTGAGATTGTGAATCAGATTAAGCTCAACACTGAAGTTACTCAAGCCGAGTGGGATAATGAGTTAAATCGATGGCTCGTTAGCACACGCGATGGCAAAAAATTCAGTGCAAAAGTCTTTGTACCTGCGACAGGTTTTATTGGTGAAGCAAAAATGCCAAGCTTTCCGGGTCAAGAAAAGTTTAAAGGCACTATGTTTCACTCAGGTAAGTGGAATCATGAGCATGATTTAACAGGTGAAAAAGTAGCGGTGATTGGTAGCGGTGCCTCAGCCATTCAATTTTTACCTGCCATTCAGCCTAAAGTCGGCCATCTCTATTCTTTCCAACGTACGCCTTCATGGGTTTTACCAAAACCAGATTTTGCGGTTCCAAACATCGTAAAAGTTACCTTTAAAAAAGCACCAATTTTAGAAAAAATTATTCGAGAAAGTGCGTTGTGGAGTCTAGAACCTTCACTTCCTATTTTCATGAATGAAAACATCATGCGAAAACTGCATGCTTTAGGAAAGTTAAATATCAACTTAGGCGTTAAAAATCCAGAAATGCGTAAGGCATTAACACCTACGCACACCTTAGGTTGTAAGCGCCCAATGTTTTCTAATAATTGGTATAGCGCTCTAGCCAAACCGAATGTGACTGTCCTCTTTCAGGGCTTATCTCATATCACTGAAAATGGTGTAGTCGGTGAAGACGGGAAAGAAATTAAAGTAGATACCATTATTTTCGGAACTGGCTATGCGGTGGCAGAACCTGCGATTTATAAAATTATTAAAGGTGCAGACGGGCGCAGTTTAAGCGATGTATGGCAGCGTCAACCACGTGCATATATGGGAATGTCAATTTACGGTTTTCCCAACATGTTTATGATGTTAGGACCGAACTCCCAAAACACTGTGGGTTCAGTCATGTGGACCGCTGAACAGCAATCCGTTTATATAGCAAAAATGGTGAAGTTGATACAGCAGCAACGCTTTGACCGTGTTGAGGTCAAAATAGATGTTCAAAAACGTTTTAATGACCGTATAGATAAACGATTGGCCAAAATGCCAGTAAGACCCGATGTTTGTAAAAGCTATTATCTAGATGATGCGGGTCGTAACCATATTATTTGGCCCGAGTTTGGTTTTGTGATTAAACATAAACTGCATCACGTCAACTTGAAAGACTACGATGCTACAACCAAAGTAATTAAAGTGGTCGCTTAATAAACCCATTCAATCTAAGTAAAAAAGATCAAGATACCGAAGTGTCTTGATCTTTTAATAAGTACAAATTAAAAACCAAACAACGAAGCAAGCCAGTTAAAGAAACTAAAAACAACGTTCGTTATTTTTTGGTCTATTAATTGATATCTCAGTAGCTCATGTAATAGTTGGCTTTGTTTTATTTTTATCAGTTATCGATAACCTAACAAGTCTTTATCGAGTTGATTAAACTGCTCTTCTAAAAAATCCAGCAACCTTTTGATGGCAGGTAATAATCCTTTTCTAGAGGCATAAGCTGCGTGGACAATACCGCTTGTAGGTTTCCATTCAGGTAAAACCACAATCAGTTCTTTACGCAAAATATATTCGTGAGCCATCATGATCGGTAAAGGAGCAATACCTAAGCCATGAATAACGGCCTGTAATACCCCAGTCATGTCATTCACAATTAAATCAGGATCATGCTGGAAGTGCGTTGTTCCATGCTCTTGATGGTGAAGTACCCACACACTTTGTTGTTCTGCATTGCCAAGCCCAATTGTTCTAAACTGATGTAATTCATCTAAAGTTTGAGGTATCGGCTGCTTAGATAAAACCCGAGGGTGTGCAACTAAACACTGATCACTGGTCACAAATTTTTTCATGACCAAACCACTATCTTTGAGTGGCGGATAGCGCACACGAAAAGCAATATCAATTCCTTCATTTAAGACATCAACATTTCGGTTAGTCACATCAATATAGATTTTTATTTTTGGAAATTGCAGCATAAATTTAGTCAGAAACTCACCCATATGATGATGCAATAAGGCAGGTGGACAAGATACCCGAATCGTTCCACGCGGCTCTGACTGGTTTAAATCAATAAATTCTTGGGCATTTTCAGCATCGATCAAGATCGCGTGACAGTATTGATAATATTGTTGGCCGAGTTCAGTTACGCTAAATTGCCTCGTAGAACGATGCAATAAACGTACACCGAGTCTTTCTTCTAAAAGTGCAACTCTTCGACTGAGTTTAGATTTTGGAATATCGAGCGCCCTACCAGCAGCAGAATAACCACCATATTCAACAATTTTTGCAAAGTAATATAGATCGTTTAAATCCTGCATTTCCTACCTCTTATTGTTCAAATAATAGAACACTAAAATCAAATTTCGGCAGCTTCTAGGCTCACGTTTTCGTTATATCTTAATTAAACAAGAAGTGAATAACTATACAAAAGCAGTTATCCCTCTGTTTTATTTAGCATCCTTCCAACTTTAAATTTATCGAAATAAATTGGAGCATAAAATGAGTACACCAGCAAATTTTAACGGTCAAGCACCCGTAATCGATCCAAATAATGTTGCAATGCTATTAATCGATCATCAAAGTGGCTTATTTCAAACTGTAAAAGATCTTACCGTTCCTGAGTTGCGTGCAAATGTAGTTACACTTGCTAAGGTTGCAACGCTATGTAATGTGCCAGTGATTACCACTGCTTCTGTTCCTCAAGGTCCAAATGGTCCCTTAATTCCAGAAATTCACCAATTTGCTCCTCATGCACAATATGTTGCTCGTAAAGGTCAAATTAATGCTTGGGATAACCCTGACTTTGTTGAAGCAGTCAAAGCAACAGGTAAAAAACAACTCATTATTGCAGGTACCATTACCAGCGTATGTATGGCTTTCCCAAGTATCAGTGCAGTTGCTGAAGGTTTCCAAGTCTTTGCGGTGATTGACGCATCTGGGACATATTCAAAAATGGCTCAAGAGATTACATTAGCTCGAGTCGTTCAAGCTGGTGTGGTGCCAATTGATACGGCGGGTGTTTGTTCTGAGCTACAAAAAACATGGCATCGTAGTGATGCAGCAGACTTTGCAGCAGCTTATAGTGCAATTTTCCCACCATACCAATTGCTCATCGAAAGCTATCAAAAAGCGCAAGACGTTGTGAAAAATAATGAAATGCTAGATTCTGAAAGAACCTAATTAAAATTAGTTTTCAAGCTTAAATGTCCAATCGTAATAGATTGGACATTTAAAATATGAACCTATAAAAATCCAAGCTGTGCTTTAGTGCTTTCTTCTAAGGCTTTTGAATCGTGTTGTTCTGGATGAAAATCTAGTTTGTAATAGTCCAAATAATCTTTCCATAAAGTACTTAAAAAGCCATTCTTTCCAAGAATTAACGCATTAAATTCCTTTAAGTGAAATAACTTCCATGCGGGAAAATGAGTTACACCTAAATACACCGTACCTGCTGCCATTATTGCTGCCATATATAAAGTCACAAACGGCATTACAACAAGACGAATAGAATTGCTTCCTGAGGCATCTTGATATAAATCGAAAGCTACACTTTTATGTTCGCTTTCTTCTACCGCATGCCATAACCAGATATTTTTTAGAGTTTCATTACTCGATAAACGCTCCTGCAAATCGGAACGTCTCATAATCTGCCGTGCAATAATGGCCGTAAAATGTTCAGCAGCTGAAGTAATTGCTAATTGCTGGGTTGGTGTGAAATATTTTTTCAGCCTAGCCATTAACCATTCCACATTAGCTGAAACAAGCTCGGTATCGAGTCCAGATGACTGTATAAGTTGGTTCAGATGTTCATGTTCTTTGGCATGCATCGCCTCTTGTCCAATAAAGGCTGCAATATCTTTTTGAAGTCGCTCTGTTTTAGCCTGATTTTGTAAGTTTCTTACACTATGTACAAAAAATCGCTCACCCGCAGGAAACATAGCAGACAAGGTTGCCAGCCAATACTCTCCCCAAGGGTTATCCTTAAATAAAGTAGGTTGAGACTGATTAAAATTAAAACTCATGTGGCGTACCGGAAAGTGAGCACCACGATCAAACACTTTAGCTAGAATTCCCATTTTTTATTCCTTCATTCTTTCATTGAATACAATTCAATGGATTTATTTTTCTATCGGTTTTGAGCTACATATTTGTACGACATCTAAATAGCTAGGAGGTTTAGGCACATTGCCACGGCTATATAACAACTTATGCAATTGGGGAAGGCGATAATAAGGAGCGGAAGCCATCAAATGATGTTCCATATGAAAATTTACACGTATAGGTGCCACAGTCATACGGGAAATCCAACCAGCAGAAGTAGTACGAGTATTACGAAGCGTGTCAGGTACAAGCTCTAAACACGCATGCTCTGCCATTGCACGAATACGTACAAATGCAGTAAAAGGGATGGCATAAGCTATTATCCAAATAAGAAATAACCAAGCATGCCCCATTGCAGCAAGGATGAGATATAACCCGAGATTAGTCACAAAAGTTGGCCAGAAGTCCTTGATAAAGTTGGTAACATAACGATGCCATGGCCAACCACGCGTATCTGCTCGCTCACCTGTTGCATCAGACCACTTCAGTACGCCAGCACTCATCAAAATTCGGCCAATAAAGAACTTAATCCCTGTTACCCCAACCAAATCACGACCAAATTTTCGGATTAAAGATTTTTTAGTCACAGGTAATGCTTCATATATTGGGCGATCAGGATCAAAGCTTGCTGTTGTATTCGCATGATGCACCATATGGTGAGCACGAAATTTATGTACATCATTCCAAATAAATTTGGCTGATGCCCAATTAGCAAATACGTCATTCATCCAGCGACTTTTAAAGAGTGTATGATGTGCCGCCTCGTGCATTACAATCGCCAATGCCAAATGACGCCCACCTAAAACCACTGTTCCTATGCATACAACAGGAACAGCGAGATACCAAGGTAAATAATCAACTGCCAGAGCCATGACTGTAAATGCTGAGCCAATGATTAGCCATACCGAGAAAATGCACCATAATCCCCATAAATTTGAACGCTGGGAAAATTGGCTAATCTCCTCTCGACTAAGAAAGTCGCTTATACGAGTTTGTTTATCCTTAATCATCACTCGCCCTGCTCCAAACTATTTAATGCACGTTGATTAGATTGGTTACTAGACAACATATGTATAACTTGCGCATAAGTTGGTGGCTCTGGAACATGGCCGCGTTCTCGCAACATCTGATGCATTTTTGGCAACTTAAAGAAAGGTACCGCAGCCATTAAATGATGTTCCATGTGATAGTTCACCCGAATTGGAGCAACAAAGGCCCGAGCTAACCATCCTGCTTTTGTGGTACGAGTATTCGTTAAAGCACTATTGCTTATTTGAGTACCAGCATGCTCAGCCATAGATCGAATACGAATAAAAAGTGGGAACGGCGCTAAATAAGCAAGAGGCCAAAGTAAATATAATTCTGGACGACCAAAAGCCCATAAAAGGCCAAAGATAGAAGCATTAGCAATAATTGCCTTACTACTATTTTTAAGAAATGCTTTTGGATAGTCATACCATTGACGATTTTCACGCGGTAGCCAAGTTAAGTCATTCGCAACTGTCCATTTCAAAACTTCAGCATCCATCAAAATACGGCCGACAGTAAATTTAAAACCTGTAATACCAACTAAATCACGTAAAAATTTACGAGTTAAAGACGTTCTTGTGGTTGGAAAGCCTGCGACTAATGTTAAGTCAGGATCTTCTGGTGTTGATGTTTTGGCATGATGACGTGTGTGGTGAGTCCGATATTTATGTACGTCATTCCAGATTGGACGTGCACATAACCAATCAACTAGATAATCATTCATCCATTTTGTTTTAAACAAACTATTGTGTGACGCATCATGCATCAGTATTGCCAAGGCTAATTGGCGTCCAGCCAATACTGCCAATGCTGCTAGACATATCAGCAATTTACCCCACCAAGGTAAATAACTCCAAGTTAGCCCAACACCTGCAAAAGTTGCTCCAATTACGGCCCACGTAGAACCTACTGCCCACAAACCATGTATATCGGAAGGTTCAGTAAGCTCTTTAATTTCTTCACGACTAAATAACTCAGTCACACTCACACGCGTATTCATCTTTTTTTTCTCCTAAGCGGGGTTGAGAAGACTTAATTCATTTCACAAAATAAACTTTATTATAAAATTTGAAATATTTCTATTATTTTTATAAAATTTATTTTTTGTAATATCAGAATTAAAGAAAAAGAAATCTTAAGGATATGTTTTTCATATCCTTATTCATTTGTAATCAAATAAAACTAACTTTACTGAACAGACTTAAGTAACTAATTCATTAGAATATTAAAGAGATTTTTTATAATTTTGATCGATTCATTTCTTTAATAACATTGGGTATACCATCTCTGTGAAATGCTTCAAATGGTATTGATTTTTCATGATCAATCAATGGAAAGAAAGGTGAAACTAAAGATGCTCCCCCATCAATTCTGACGTTCACCCCTGTTATAAAAGAAGCAGCTGGCGATAGTAAAAAGCACATTAAAGCTGAAACTTCTGATTCTGTAGCCATACGTTTCAAAGGTATTTTTGAAGACACTGTAGGGATCATGGCCTTCATGCCATCTTTATAAGAATCGAGACCTGAGGCCATTACCCACCCTGGTGCAACAGCATTAACTCTTACCCCCGCTCTAGCCCATTCGAGTGCAGAAGTTTTAGTAAGGTTATCGATACCAGCTCGAGCAGCTCCAGAGTGCCCCATACTCGGTAAACCACTCCACATATCTATTGTCATATTTACAATACTACCGCCCGTTTTCACCATACTTTGATTAAAAACTTCTCTCATCATTAGAAAAGTACCCAGCAAGTTATTGCGGATTACACTATCAAAAGCATTAGCAGACATAGTTTCAAGAAATGCAGGAAATTGACCACCAGCGTTATTAACTAGTCCATTAATCTGGCCGAACTCTTCAACAATAGAACTAACTGTTTGTTTGACTTTCTCTTCATCACGATTATCACATACTCGATAAAATGCCTTCCCTCCATCATCAATAATTTCCTGTTTTACTTGTTGTAGTTTTTCTTCAGTCCTTCCTGTAAGGATGACTTGCGCACCTAAGGAAGCAAGTTCATGAGCAGTACATCGGCCAATACCCGAACCACCTCCAGTTACTATAATTACTTGATCTTTAAAAATATCCTTTGCTAAAGCTGATTGATATAAAGACATATCTATACTCCTGTAATCACGCTCTTCTATTAATTAAGAATTTTAGGAGTTACATCCGCAACGGTGGGTAATTCTAAATTTAATAAGCTCGTTGCGGATGTACCAAAAGTTAGTTCATGTAACTGTTTCCATAATCTTTGTCCAACTTCGTCTAACTTTTTAACATCGGCGGTAAATTGGTCCCTTGCCTCAACATTTATAAAAGATTCAGGAAGTAAAGGATCATTCATTAATAAAGAAATTGTTTGGCGGCCCAGCAATAACGATTCTCTTGCAGCATCCTCAAGACCTAACGCAGGTACTCGACTGAGCCAATGCTGAATAATATGGCTATATTTTTCATAATTTTTATTTAAGTTTTCGGTTTGCCACAAATCTTTAATCATCCCTGTCGTAATTTGATCAAATGAATTGATATGGCACATCTTGGCTCCTGACTCCAAGCCCATAGATTTCATGTGTTTTAGCATTTCTTCCAAAGACATAACCAAGTTATCAGGCCGAATATATACACTTGGTTCAAGTTCACGAAATCCGTATTTTTTAAGTGCTCTTTCTCTTCTTTTTAAAGCTGTGCGATCAACACGGCCTAATGTTCCTGTAAGTACACATAAGTATTTTTGATTCCAAGCTTTTGTTTCTTTTAAACCTGTTCCTCGGTTTAACATTACATCTGCCCATTCAAGAGATTGCTCACTTAATTGATAAAATCCTCTTTCAGCAGAAACAATGACCCCTTCACTGGCTAATCGAGTGACAGCAACTCTTATTCCGTTTTCACTAATTCCAAACAGCTTTGCGGCAAGGATCATTTCTTTAATTGAAATTATTTTACCTTCTGAAGCCAGTAACAGATCTGTAATTAAAGTACGTGCATTAATTTTCTGTGTAGTCATCCCATTTCCAGATTAAAAATTTTAAATTTGTGATTATCCTGAACATCAGAATAAAGCTTACCACAATATTACATTTATTTATTTTTAATTTTAATTATGAAATAAATCATTCGTAAACGGTTTACAGAAATTCTAGAAGAACCCTCATATTTAATCTCTTATAAAAGATGCTTAAGCCATCTCACCTAAGCATCTTTTTTAAAGTTAGTTAGCCACTTACACATCCTTTATTTAGACAAGGATCTGATGGTTGTCCCATAAAGTACCTAAAGTAGCGTTGACATTATTTAAGGTTAAAAATGAGGTACTGTTATAAGCAGTTCCTGCACCATCTCGGTCAATACTCAAAATACTGTTATTTCCATTGAGGTCTAATGAGAGATAAGAAAAAATAGAGTTTACAGTGCCGCCATTAGCATAATTGATGAGCAGTTCACTAATATCAATTTTGTCAGCTTCACTGTCGGTTAAAGTATTGCCGACTTTAAAGTCTTTCCAAACATCAGCTCCGTTACCACCCATTACATCGTTTATATTTAATAGTTTATATAACGCAGTGTCAGAGCCTAAACCTCCAATCAAGGTATCGTTATCTTTTCCACCATTTAAAATATCATTACCAGCACCACCATTTAAAACATCATTATTGGTACCGCCGCTTAAAATGTTATTAGCACTGTTCCCAACAATCGTATTGCCATTTCCATTCCCCGTTCCATTAATGTTATCTATCCCTAACAGATTCAAATTGTTAAGCGCATTGCCGCTATCTAACGCATAACTCACGGTTGAGTTAACGGTTTCGAACCCTTCATTAATCTTCTCGATAATGACGTCGCTAACATTATCAACATAATAGATGTCATCACCCAAGCCTCCAATCAGGGTATCAACTCCAATTCCACCATCGAGACTATCATTGCCGACTCCACCATCTAAGGTGTCGTTTCCAGCTCCACCATTCAATGTGTCATTTCCAGCATATCCATTTAAAATGTTATTACCTGCATTACCAATGATGACGTTATTCAGCGCATTTCCGTTGCCGTTTAAATTCTCCGCGCCATTTAAAGTAAGGTTTTCTAGGTTATCTCCTAAGGTATAATTTATATCCGAGATTACTTTATCGTTACCCTCAGCAATATTCTCTACAATGCTATCGCCTACATTGTCTACATAATAAGTATCGTCACCCGTTCCACCAATCAGGCTGTCCGCACCTTTTCCACCATCAAGTATGTCATTTCCGGCACCACCCAATAGAACATCGTCGCCCCAATTTCCTTTTAAGGTATCGTTTCCAGCTCCGCCTTCTAAACGGTTAGCTAAACTGTTTCCGACTAAAATATCATCGTAAGCACCGCCAATTGCACTTTCAATCTGGGTTCCAATATTGATGCTTAGTTGGTTTGCACTCGAGATATGAGGAGATTTTTCACCAATATAGCTCCAACCACCCTGATTAAGATCGATGGTAGCGGCTTGTGCAGCGTTGCTTGCATTGATTGTATCGACGCCTGCACCATCCCATACCAATACGCCTTTAGTACCATCAAACACATAGCTATCATTACCTGCACGGGTTGAAATATTGACCCCATATATCGCTTGCAAAGCCGCAATATCAAACGGTGCAAAAGATCCGTCATATGACATACCAGTACGGTCATATGACATGACTGACCATGCCCGTGTGTCTTCTTCTTTTGAGAAACTATCAATAGTGGAACCTTCAAAGGTATGACGTAAACCCAAAGCATGCCCCAACTCATGCGGATAACTTGCAGTCACCCAAGTGCCCGCTGGGTCAAACCAAAAACCTGGTCCAAAAGCCACATCTGAACCAACAAATGCTCCGCTTGGATACTGTGCATAAGCCGTAGCTGCGGTACTGTTACGGTAGGCAGCAATGGTATTAAGCTGTGATGCATTATCCGTTAATGTAAAAGTTAAAGCTGAAAAGTCAGAAGCTTTTTGGTAGACCTGAGTCATAAAGTCCTGTTGAGCTTTACTAAAAGGGCTCCACCATGAAGGTGCTTGACCATTTGCATCGAGTAGGTAATCAGGTGCAGTAGAAGGGAAAATATACTTAAAGTCCGCATTACTATTTGTTGTGGCAACGAGCGCCCGCACCCAGTAATTCACTCCAACCGTTGTGTCTAATTGAGCACGATCAATCGTGACACCATCGGCAAATTGAATATTAAAGTTTTTATTGTTGTTAGCGAGATAGCCAGTTAACTTAACAACATCACTATCGCCGTATTGAATATTTAAAGTGGTTTTATCAAAACTGTATTGAACATCGGTAGATTTAATGTCTGTAAACACAATCGTGTTGTTACCCGAGTAATCTCCATTAATTGTGTCTATTCCATCTCCTAAAGAAAAACGATAAGTATCGTCACCTTCGCGACCATTTAACGTGTCATTACCTTTACCGCCCGTAATCACATCATTAGGAAGAGTCCCTAAAAAATTATCGGCATTATCTGTACCATTCCATGTCGCAGTTTTCCCCGTTAAAAACTGCTGATAGCTTTGCACCACACCATCTGAAAGAATATAGTTATTAATATAGGCTTTTAAAGTGATGCTATCCGTTGCTGAATAATTAATGACTAACTCATTATTATTGTTGGTCGTAAAACTGATGTCTTTTGAAGAAACATCGGTAATTTGAATGGTGTTTGTGCCCGAGTAGTCATTAATCGTATCGTTACCATCACCTTTGCTAAATTGATAGGTATCATCGCCACTTCCTGAAGCTAACCAATCATTTCCTGTTCCACCGACAGTTAAGTCATTACCGGCTCCACCATATAACTTATCATCGCCAGCCCCACCATTTAACGTATCGTTCCCTGCATTTCCATTTAAGGTATCGTTACCTTCAAGTCCATTAATAATGTCATTCGATGCAAAGCCATTAATCGTTTCGTTGCCTTTGGTGCCAGTGAGCGTAATGGTTTTATTGGTAAGTAATTGATCGAGTGTGGCAGTCGTCCCATCTAAAAATTTAAAGCTACTTACATTCCCTTCAATTAATACAGCATCACTATCCGAATATTTGACCTGTAAATTACTTCCACTGCCTTGTATGGATAGATCTGCCAAATTACTGGCCGTGAATTGGATCGTGTTATTTCCACTATAGTCAGTGACCTTGTCTATTCCATCCCCTTTGCTGAATTGATAAATATCGTCTCCTACTCCACCAAATATTCGATCACTTCCAGCCCCACTATTAATTAAATCTGCTGAATTTGTGCCTACAATCCATTCGCTATTTGCAGTAGAAATATTTAGACCGTTGACCCCACTTGTAAATAAAACCTGCTTTTCAACCCCATCACTAAAAATCATACGGGCTTTAGCAAGAGCGTTAAAGTTAAGTGAATAGTAAGTTCCTGAATAATTAGTGACGTATAAAACACTATTTATGTATTCAATTTGCCTAATATCATTTGAAGTAAAATTATCGAACTTTAGCCATAAACCATTTTGATCATTGCCATAAGTTACCATTAGAGTTTCCTTTTTTTTGTTATTGGAAAAGGAAATATTATTTAATTCTTCTTAATAGAAGAACCTCTTTTGGCGACAAAAATTACCATTTGGCGACATATTTTCTATTTTTTTAAATTTTTCTAAAAATTAAATTTGAATAGATTTTTAAAAAATTCTTATTTTTAATTATATATAACAGTTTTATAAATTTAAGATAATTACTTCTCAAACTTATTTAAAAATAATTCTTTTTGATACATTTATAGAAAAACCTTGTCTTTTAGGTCACTGAACTTAGAACTCATTCCCTTTAATATCCCTGAAAAGACCAGCTCCTTATCGCTCTGGGCAACATCTTTATAGGTTTTATATTCAATGAGTTTATTGCTTAAAGTTCGTCAGAACGTTCCACAGCTACAGTCTATTAAGAAATCTCTTCAGACACGTGCTGGTCAAAAAATACCTCACATGCTGATCAATGCATCGGATCTATTTTTTAGAGGTCCTGAGATTGCTTTGTCAGGCAAAACACCTTTTGACGTGATCTATAAGCATGAAATTATTAGCTTAAGACACTATAGAAATGAGACCCATACTTCTGCGCCTAAACACCGCGTACCATTAGTAATTGTTCCACCATTAGCAGTAAACATGCTCATTTATGATTTGTTTCCTACTCGCAGTTTTGTACGCTTCTTTTTGGCACAAGGGTTTGATGTCTATTTAATTGACTGGGGTGTGCCAACTCGCCACCAAGCAAAATACAATTTCGGCACCTACATTAAAGTTTTTATGCCTGAAATGTTAAAGCAAATTCGCGAGCACAGTGGTCAGCAACAGCTTTCTTTACATGGCTGGAGTTTAGGCGGCGCACTTTCGCTCTGCTATACCGCATTATTTAAAGATAAAGATATTAAAAATCTGATTATTCTTGCTTCCCCTATCGATACCCATAAAGCAGGTTATATGGGGAAACTTTATGGCAGTCTGACTAAACCTGCCGAATGGGTTCGCAAACATACACCATTTCGTATTCGCCACCATGTGCCAAGTGAAGCATTTCATATTCACGGCTGGCAAAACACGCTAGGTTTTAAATTAACGGACCCAATTGGAAATTTGAAAACGTATTGGGAACTTTTTAAGAATCTTGATAACCGAGAATTTATTGTCGACCATGCAACCTCAAGTTCATTTATCGATAATATGCTGGCCTATCCAGGCGGTGTCATGCGTGACATTATCCTGCGTTTCTGGATTGATAATGAACTATCCAATGGCGTAATTAAATTCGGGGAACTTACAGCCTATCTAAAAGATATTGAATGTTCAGTACTCGCAGTCGGCGGCAGCACAGATATTATTGTGACTGCTGAGGCTGTTAAACCCCTCATGGATTTAATTAGCAGCCAAGACAAAACCTTTAAAGTCGTTCCAGGTGGCCACATGGGTGTTGTTTCTGGAAGCCAAGCCCCTACTGCGGTTTGGCCAGAAATTAGTCATTGGCTGATTGAGCGTTCAGAATAACCAACCCAAATCTCATAATACAAATTAAATATCCAGTACCAACTTATCCGAACGAGGCAAACTGTTGCAGGTGGTAATACGTAAATCTGGTTGTGCCTTGTATTGATCTAAAGTAGTAACACCTTGTAGCTTATTACAGACACAAGCACGGCATAACCCTCTTTCACATCCCGATGGAATGTTAACTCCAGCCAAACGTGCAGCTTCTAATAACGTTGTTCCTCCATCAACCACAATATCAATACCACTCCGTGCAAAGCGGATGACATGATCTTTACCATCCGTTGGGTGTTCTACTACCGGAGGGGTAAAACTCTCTGTATGAAATTGGATTTCAGGTAATCCTAAATCCAGTAACATAGATTTTGAGGCAGCAATAAATCCTGGTGGAGCACAAACATACACTTCATGTGCTGTTATGTCTGGAACAACTTTAGATAGTAACTCAGCACTTAGTTTCGCCTGATACATCTGCCCTGAAATTGGATAATTAGGATCTATCTCATTACATATAAAATGCACATCAAAACCGGATAACTTGGCAAATTCACGTAATTCATATTCAAAAATAATAGATCTCTCATTACGGTTAAAATAAAGTAACCTAACTTGGCTATGTGGAGCTTCACGTCGCGCCTTACGTAACATACTCAAAATTGGTGTAATACCAACACCACCCGCAAGAAAAACGATCTGTTTAGGTACTTCTTTCATTATAAAATCGGGAGAGGCCTGTGGCACCCCCACCAAAATCATATGCGAATTTTTCTTAATATGATCATTGATATAATTTGAAGCACGTCCGCCCTCTACACGTTTGACGGCAATTTCCAAACAATTGTCAGTCTCGCGGCTGTCTCTTAACAAACTATATTGTCGAACTAAGCTTTCATCTTCAACTTCAACTCGTACAGAAATAAATGCGCCAGCTTCCCAAGTTACGCTATCCCATCCTTGGGGTTTTTCAAAACGTATCATCAGGGCTTGATTCTCTGCTTGCGGAAACACGGCTAAAACCTTAACCGGTACATTATAAAAACGAGGTTTATTTAAATACGTCATGTTATCTGGCAATTTATATTGGGCTCCATATACGACTCGACGTAATAATTCCTTAGGATTTTTTAGTATTTTTAAAAAATTTCCGTTTTCTTGCTCACCTACAGGACTCGCCAATTTGAGCACATTGACCATCATCTCTGGCACAACATCTTCAAGAGACATCACATTGTAAGGCAAGCCATGCTGCAAACAGATTTCTTTAACAAAGGGCTGAATTTCTCTTTGACGGTTACAGGGTAAATCTGGGAATAAATGATGCTCTAAGTGGGTGTCCAGTCCACCATAAAACACATCAAATGCAGGTGGATTATCAAATTCAACCTCCTCTTCCAACAATGTTTTAAAATAATGATCAAGTTGGGCATAAGGTGTAAAATTACTTGTCGCTAAAATTTGACGGCAAAAATATTCTTCTTCTGTTTCACTCAATCCCGGGTCACTGAATAATTCAACATTGGGTGAATGGTGTTCTAGAAATAAGACTGCAACCGTCAAATCATATCCCAAAACTGTACTCAAATAATTCCCAAAAAATGTCGGTAATACCCGAGAAGGAGAGACAGAAAGAGGATCTTTCCAAAAATGCTGGGCAATATATTTTTTTGTCAGTTTTAAAGTTTGTTCAAGGGTTGTTCGACTAAATACTTTACGACCTTCTGTTTTAGCAGCTGATGCTCCAGTAAAAAGGGAAAATACAAGATTAGGCGCTGTCAATAATAAGCCCCACAGCAACGGAAGTTGCAGAGTATGGTGTCCATACCATGGCTGACCTGGCTTAATACGTAAAAATGAATAACCCAAATCATGGTCTACGCCAACGATATTCGTAAAAGGATGATGGTTTTGATGGTGCATCACACGCCATTCATAAGGATCCACCATAAAATTCCAAACCCAACGTTCAGAATGGAAAGAACCTGCATTTGGCAAATGGTCATAACTACCATGCATGATGTTATGACCAAGTTCAGAAAACTCAAGTAATGTATGCAATGCGCCTAATATCGCACCACGTATTATGGCATTAGGTTTTCCACCTTGTTGTATCAACTCATTACTACGCGCTTTAATAGCTTGAGAGTAAGCAGCAACATTTCTGATATGTGCTAAGTCTGCATCCCCAACGTTTGCTTTAGTTTGATCATATAAAGCTTTTAAAGCCATCGTTAAACTTTCGTGCTTACCGTCTTTATCACTTAGCATTTTATATATCCCTATCGGATTTGACCTTATCCGAAAAGATATAAAGTTTTGAACATCAGCAGAATGACTTTATACTAACAAACTTGACATTTCATGACACCTAAAGCATGTCCATACAATTATATTGGGATTTTCCTCGTAGTATCAGTGCTATTCGCATATTGCTTATGGTGGGTCAACAACATGGTTTAACAACTGAAAGTTGTATAGAAAACACGCTTATTTCTTTGAATGATTTATCGCAACCTAACTTTGAGGTAAAAGCAGAACAAGAATTTTTAGTTATTCGAAATTTACTTAAATTACTAGACTCTACAGTTCCTTTGAGTATAGAAGCAGGTCTAAGGCACCATACAACGACATTTGGTGCATGGGGTTTTGCCATTCTTAGTAGTCAGACAATGAAAGAAGCCTTACATTTTGCTATGCGATACTTTCAACTTAGTTCCATTTTTTGCAATTTAGAAGTTATTCAGGAAGATATATACACGTTACTGATTTTTGACCATAGTCAATTACCTGACGACTTAGCATGTTTTCTAGTTGAAAGAGATCTTATAACTGTTATATCAATTCAAAGAGATGTCTTGCCTATCCAGTTTCCTGTAATGAGCATTAATGTTGCTTTACCTCCACCTGTGTATGCCGATAAATTTCCCGAATTGGCGGGTTATCCCATTCAATTTAATCAACCGCGTAGCTGTATTATCTTTGAAAGCCGTTTGCTTGATTTACCATTACCTCAAGCAGACCCATTTATTCGTGCACGATATCAAGAGGAATGCCAACAGCTTTGGATGCGAAGAAGCTCTCTAGGCAGCTACAGCCAAAAGATTAGGAATATTTTACTTCTACAACCTTCTGAAATGCCTAAAATTGATGAAATGGCAGCACATCTCAAGGTCAACCTTAGAACCTTGCAACGCCATCTTGCAATTGAAGGAATTACCTATGAACAGCTTATTGACGACATTCGTAAAGACTTAGCCGAAGACCTACTCAAAACAACCAATTTAACAGTTGAAGAAGTTGCCATTCAATTGGGCTATTCTGAAGTTTCAGCATTTTCCAGAGCCTTTAAACGTTGGAAAGGCGTCTCACCGCGGAATTTTAGGTTGCAAAAATAAATTTAGATTCAATATTCTAATGTTTATCCAAGCCAGCTCCAGCAAGTAAACCTGTAGCATAATTCATAATTAATAAAACTAAATTATTTGCTTTTTCTTCTGATTCAGCTAAGCGCCCTTCCAGTAAAAGATGAGATAGTCCATGTACAAGGCTACAACTCAACATTGCTAATACTTCAACTTGAGCATCATCTTCACTCAACCCCAAAATTGAAGCCGTTAACCTTTGTAATTGTGTATATGTACTATCCGCAGCCTCTTTTAACTCAATTGCTTCATTCTTTTGCAAGTCAGGATTAAACATCAAAGCAAAGAGATTTCGATTATTTTTTGCAAAGTTGATATAGGCTAAACCAGATAATTTCAAAGCCTCCGGCTGAGAATTAGCATATTGTAATGTTTGACTTTGTTCCTCCTCTAAACGCTGAAATCCTTTTGCTGCCAGTGCTACTAGAAAGCTATCTTTGCTTTCGAAATGCCGATATACCGCGTTAGCACTTACGCCAATTTGTCTTGCCATTTCTCTAAAACTCAGACTTTCGGCATCATTGTTTTCTAAATGAAGCAACCCTGCATTCAATAATTCTTCACGTACATTTCCATGATGATAATTTGATTTTTGACTTAAATTTTCTGATTGCTTTAAAGACATGTTGACACCGCGCACATACTATAAGCATAATGTGTGCACTGAACACATTATGCTTTTGCTTGTAGTTTTATCCTCCAAAGAGAATAAATCCTATTTTGTTCAGTAAAAATGCTTAAACAAAACAATTACCTAAAAGTCACACTCAAACAATAAGGCTGTAAGGCAAAGGAGCTTGGACTCATAAACTTGAGTCTAATCATCTTTAAGCAAAGGAACTGATATGAATAATCTCAGAAGTATAAAACAGGCTTTCTTATTTACAATACCATTAATGTTGGTCAGTCCTCTTGTAAACGCCGAACTCAATGCCTTGAATGATAAAAGTTTAGCGAGCGTAACTGGTCAAGCATTCTTTAATCTAACCAATATTGCAGCCAATCAAAATGGTAATCCAAATACAGATGTAGGTTTTTATCGTCTCGGAATGGAAGCACAAGTAGAATTAAATGCGAATATTAAACGTTTACAGTTAGGTTGCGGTGGAACTAAAGGAGTGGGTTGTGACATTGATATTGAAAATATTAGTTTAGCAGGTGTCCTCCCCGTAAATGGTAGCTATGCAGGATCAGATGCCGTTATTACTAATCCTTTTATCGAGTTTGCTATAAAATCGCCGGACAAAGCTTCTACTCGAGAAATTGTTGGCTTTCGCCTTGGGGCATTAGGCATATTAGGCAAACTTGGATTGGGATCAAATACAGATTTAACAACATTAGCTGATGACACAGCAGGAATTAACTCTTTATCTGGTGATTTGAATTTAACACTTACGAATACTGTTCTGAAGAATGTAGTGATTGAAAATGGATTGATCTCTACAGAAGCACATATTAATGATTATAACAAACAGCTTATTCTTAACCGCTCTACATCAGCAACGCTGGATAATGTAGTCGCTAAAACTGGTCCACTAAGACTATTAGGTATCTTAGATCTACCTTTAGGTTTAACTCTAAGTAATGCCACATTAAAAGATTATCCGCTATCTGGTTTCCATGAAATTTTACTAGCTCAAGATGCAGCAGGAACAATTCCTACTAGTGACACATCACTATCCTTACAAAAGCAAGCTATCCAGTGGCAAAAAATAAGTTCTGGTAGCTTCGAAAATACGGTAGCTGCTCAACCTGGATGGTGGCTTTCCTTACCGAAAGTTATTCTCACTGATATCGAAACACAACAGCGGATTGATGTAGGACTTGGGGAAGCACTCGGAGGGCTAGTTGGTCGAGAGTTAATTATTAATCCTATTGACTCTGGACAGATAGGCATTAAAAACTGCTACGGGAACTTAAAGTTTTGCTAAGTAAAAATGGCATACAAACATTTATATGATGATTAAATTAAAAAAACTCATCGTTTTTATAGCATTATTAGCAGGGCTGAATACGACCCAAGCTACCACAGTCTATAGGTCAATAAATATGTGCTCAGCTTCAGTCCAACATATACCTGATAATATCCAGAGTTCTATCTCTAAACTTAAAGTAGGCTCAATAGAGTCAAATAGTTCAAACATCGCTTTTATTATTGCGTCCGCAATTACTGCAAAATACGATAAACAAATAGATTTAGACCTTATTACTGTTTACCTGCAAGCTCAACGAAATCAGAAAAATTTCCATTATTCACTACTTGATATCAAGAAAACTTTCGAGAATTTCAATATATCAGTTGAAGCAAAAAAAAATGCATCGCCCTTTGATCTGTTAAATTTAAGTAATGAAATACTGATTAGTATTGATCAACAAGATCAGCTCTTTGCACTAGTTGGCTCGTCGCAAGAATATGTATATTTAATTTATGGAATCATGAACCGAAAAGCGCTGATCTGCCCTCTTAAAAAATCTTTATTTATTCAAAATTTCACTACAAATAAGTTTTTAATTCTTAGATAGTTACCACCAGCCCCATTAAATAGAGAATTTTTATTAATCCCAATAATTAGGCTTATTTAATCACTAGAAAAAAATAAGCCTATATCTTTTTTAAAATTAATTTTAAAAAACTAATCGACTATTGGATTTAAATCTCGGTTCATTTGTACAATATCCTGATGTGTTGGATTAGCCCCTAAGCTTGAGAAGAGTTCTGGTAAATGATCACGCTTTTTTTGAGCCTCTCCTTTTTGAGCAATAGCGAGTCCTTTCTTCATCATGTTCTGGTCATAATCACAGCAATATGCTGGAGTAGATGGCTGTTGTCGCCAAGAATTCTCCAAATTCCCTGCATCTACAGGGTCAAAACCTATGTCATTAACAAGACTCATAACAACATTTTTTGCAGGTACACTATCTCCAGCTACAGCTATCGCTAATCTGTTTTTACTTCCTTCAACTTGACCTAACTCTGCAAGTGAATAAGCTAAAATATTATTAAAAGCTTTAACAACAGGCTGATTAATCTGCTTTGATACCCAAACACTTTCGGTCATCCCATGATCGAGTTCTTGAATATGTGGATCACGGAAATCAGGATAATAATTGCTGGTATCTATAACTATTTTCTCAGGTGAGGCCAAGCTAAATAAGTCCTTAGGCAGCTCTAGTATTGCAGGTAATGGAATAGATAAAATAATGATATCTGAGTAATTAACAGCTCCATATATATCCACTGCTACTACATTTATTTCATCTGCAATTTTCCTTACGCCTTCCACACCTCTAGAGTTTGCAACATATATTGTATGACCTGCTTCTTTTAAAAGACGTGCAAGAGTCTTTCCAATATTGCCAACGCCAATAATACCTATTTTCATAAAATCACCTTTTCAAGAACTTTAATACAGTTAACACTTTAAAGTTTAAAGACAAGCTGAGATAATAGGAAGTACACACAAAAAAGTAAGTATATATCTAAAAGGTAAGTATGAAAGCAGCTCGTGACTGGAATTGTGAAGATCCTCAGCAACGGATGGTATGGGCAAAAATCACATCTGAAGCCCTTAAAGTTATTGAAGGAAAATGGAAAATAATCATCATTTGCCAACTTTTTGCAGCAAAACACCCCTTACGTTTCTCTGCTTTAGAAAAGCTTATCGAAGGTGTTAATCAAAAAATGCTGATTCAGCAACTTAAACAATTAGAGCAAGATGGGATTATTAAACGTACTGTTTATCCACAAGTTCCCCCTAAAGTTGAATATGAACTTAGTGAAATAGGATTGGCTCTTGGACCTTCAATGGAAGCACTTATTGAATGGGCAGAATTTAAAAATCAAAAAAATAAGGCCTAAATCGTAAAACTTAAGCCTTTTTTGTTTTTTGATAAGCGCTCTACCAGCAACTTAAGATAAAAATGCTTTAATAGTTTCTTGCATACTTGTAGTAGCACGACCAATTAATTTGTGCAGGTCTTTGCTATCACTATATAAAGCATCTTTGGATACACCGTCATCTGAGTTCGCTAATATACTCGCAAAACCTTCTGGTAAACCTACTTGTATTAAGAGCGCCTTATATTCCTCTTCCGATAAATCATTGTAAGTTACCTCTTTTTTACTGATGTCACTTGTCCATCTTGCTACATCATCAAGCGTATAACTCGTATCACCTGCCAACTCATAGACTTTATTCTCATGTCCTTCTTGAGTTAAAACTACAGCAGCAGCTGTTGCATAATCTAAACGTGAAGCAGAAGCAATTTTACCGTGATGCGTGGCCCCGAAAATTTTGCCCTGTTCAACTGCTTGTGCCAACCCCATTGCATAGTTTTCGCTGTACCAGTTATTACGTAATAATGTATATGGGATGTCCGATGTTTTTAAATATTGTTCAGTCTCAACATGTTCTTGTGCTAATAGAAGCGGTGATGTATCTGCTTTTAATAGACTTGTGTAAGCAATAAATTTTACGTGAGCAAGTTTTGCTGCATTAATCACATTTTGATGTTGTGCTGTTCGTTGACCAATTTCACTCGATGAAATTAATAAAAGCTTATCGACACCTGCCAATTGAATTGAAAGTTCATCTGCATTATGAGCATAGTCAAAAGCACGAACTTCGATTCCTTTTGAACTTAATTCTGATGCTTTTTCTGGATTCCGCACCAATGCCACAATATTTTTTGCCTCAGTTCGTTCGAGTAATTGCGAAATAACGAGTTGGCCCAGTTGGCCTGATGCACCAGTAACTGCAATACGCATAATGTTCTCCATCTGATCTAGTTGATATATTTCAATCATCGTAGTACCTTAACTTACTAAAAGTAAGTACTTACCTAAAAGTAAGCTCAGAAACAAATGTAATTTTTTGTAATCAAGGTTATGAGCGATGAAAGGATATGTTTTTTCAGCAGATTGTCCCTCTCGAAAAATTTTATTAACACTCACTAGCCGCTGGAGTGTGTTGATTTTAGTTGCACTTCGAGATAAACGTCTGCGTTTTCATGAGTTAAAGAAAATTATTGATGGCATTAGTGAAAAGATGTTGGCGCAAACCTTAAAAACGCTTGAGAAAGATGGTTTTATCTTACGTCAGGATTATGCAGAAATACCGCCTCGTGTAGATTATCAATTAACAGATTTTGGGCGAGAAGCCTCTGAAAGACTCTTTGATTTAACCACTTGGCTTGAAAATAATTTATCCGAATTATTAGAAAATCAGCCTAGTAAAGACATAGTTCAAAACGGACTCGAAACTAGATAAATTATTGTGTATTCAGGTTTTAGGCTGCTTTCTTCACTACTTTTTGTGACTATTTTTTTAATAATTAGCTAAGGTTATTTTATAAAAGGATCTAAATAAAAAATTTATTTAGATCCTTTAAAAACAACTTAAAGTTTATTTCAAACCAAAAGTCTTTCGAATACTTTTATCAACTGGACCACTCGGCATAAATCGACGCAACTTGCTTAACAAAGATGCTTGTCCAGCAGGTGTACGGCGCATTTGCCAATCACTGAGTGCAGCTGTAACAATTGTATCAGCCACACTATCTGGCTTAGGTGCTTGATCAATCTGCTTTAATACGGCTTGAGTAGCGAGATCACGCTCATTGTCATATTCAGGAATTTTAGAACTTGCTACAGGTGCATTCTTATCTAAATTGGTTTTAGTAAATGAAGGCTGAACAATTGATACACGAATACCAAATTGGCGAAGCTCATGATCTAAAGATTCAGACAACCCTTCAACTGCATGTTTAGTAGCGGAATACAGTCCCATATACGGTGAAGGTAGGAACCCCAATACTGAACTAATATTTATAATTCTTCCATAATGCTGTATGCGCATATAAGGCAATACTGCTTGTGTCGTACGAAGAATGCTAAATACATTGGTGTTAAACAAAAACTCTGCTTCTTTTATCGAGGTCTCCTCTACTGCACCAATTAAGCTTGCTCCCGCATTATTAACCAAAATATCAATATGCCCCGCTTTATCAATAATAGAATGAATCCCGAGCTGGACAGAGTCTTCATCTGACACATCCATCTCGACAAGCTCAACGCCTTCTATAGGTTGAGCTTTGACTTTATTTCTGACTGTACCGAAAACTTTATGGCCGAGTTTAGCAAATTTTTCTGCTGTAACTTGCCCAATGCCAGATGAAACACCTGTAATTACAACCACTTTTGAGTTTGACATATGAACTCTAATACCTTTTTAATTTGAAAATTTGATCATTAAACTGCTGGTTTAGCCCCGATCTTGAACCAGATCGAATACATTGCTGGCAGAAAAACCAAAGTCAAAATGGTTCCTGCAAGCGTTCCGCCAATGAGTGTGTAAGCAAGCGTTCCCCAAAACACTGAGTGAGTCAGAGGAATGAAAGCCAAAATAGCTGCTAAAGCTGTCAAAATTACAGGTCTGGCACGTTGTACTGTGGCCTCAACCACTGCATTCAACGGATCAAGCCCAGCTTCTTTGTTTTGCTGAATCTGTCCAATTAAGATGAGCGTGTTACGCATCAAAATTCCAGACAATGCAATCAACCCGACTAATGCATTAATACCAAAGGGCTGCTGAAATAACAGAAGTGTTGGCACCACACCGATTAATCCCAACGGGCTGGTTAAAAACACCATAATCATTGCAGCGATAGACCTCACTTGAAGAATGATAATGAGTAGTGTCATTGCCAACATGATTGGAAAAATAGGAAGCATGGCTTTAGTGGCTTTACCTGACTCTTCAATAGAACCTGCCTCTACAATCTGATAACCCTTTGGTAAATCTTTAATGACTGGTTGAAGCTGTTTAGTAATTGCAGTAGATACATCGGGTGGTTGTAACCCTTCAGCAATATCTCCACGAACGGTCATTGTTGGCACCCGATCTCGACGACGAATGACAGGTTCTTCCATGCGAACTTCAATTTTGCCAATTTGTGCTAAAGGAATACGTTGCCCATTTGCTCCCGTTAGTGTGAAATCACCAATTTTTGCAGGATCTAGTCTTATATCTCCTGCTGAACGAGCAATCACCTGCACTGTACGAATATCTTCACGTACAGATGTAATTGGAATACCAGTTAACAAAAACTGTAATTGCTGTGCGACTGAACTTGATGTGAGACCAACTGCTTGTAGACGGTCTTGTTCCAATGTGAAATGTAGGGCTGGCACACGAGTTCCCCAATCCGTATTTACAGTTCGCATCATTGGGCTAGCATTCATAACTTGTTGAACCTGAGCTGCAATCACGCGTAATTTTTCTGGATCTGGGCCTGAAACTCGGTAAGCCACTGGATATGGCGAATAAGGTCCAAACACAAGTTGTGTTACACGTAGCTGCGCCTCAGTCGCAAGTCCATTTGAAATGGCTTGTCTTAAGCGGTGTTTTAAGGCTTCACGTTCTTCTTGATTGTCCGTTCGTACCACAATCTTGGCAAAGGCTGGATCTGGTAACTCAGGCCCCATCGAAAAATAAAAACGTGGAGCACCTTGACCAATATACGATGTCACAATCTTTGCTTCATGTTGCTTAGATAACCAAGCCTCAACTTTTGCTGTCGCAGCACTTGTTTGCGTAATCGATGTACCATAAGGCATCTGTACTTCAACAAGCACTTCTGGTCGGTCAGAGATTGGAAAAAATTGTTTTTTCACCAATGCCATTCCGCCTACGGCTAAAACAAATAACCCGATAACACTGCCGGCAACAATCCATTTACGTGCAATCACACGTTCAAGAATTTGACGAAAACGGTTATATCGTGGTGTGTCATAAATTGCAGTATGGCCACCTTCAATTTTTTTAAAATCAGGCAACATCTTCACACCCAAATAAGGTGTAAAAACTACAGCAACAACCCATGAAGCAATAAGTGCAATACCAACAATCCAAAACATATTGCTGGTATATTCACCCGCTGAAGAGCGAGCAAAACCATTTGGCATAAACCCTACAGCGGTGACTAACGTTCCTGAAAGCATCGGTGCTGCCGTATGGCTCCATGCATAGGCGGAAGCTGCTGTCCGACTAAAGCCTTCCTCCATTTTCACAACCATCATTTCAATCGCAATAATGGCATCGTCAACTAAAAGCCCTAAAGCAAGAATAAGAGAGCCAAGTGTAATTCGGTCAAAGTTTTTACCCGTTGCCAACATCACCACAAAAACAATCGCCAATGTGAGTGGTACAGCCATAGCAACCACGACGCCAACGCGCCATCCCATGCTAATAAAGCTTACAAACATAACCACAAGCAATGCTGCAAAGAACTTAATCATGAACTCATCTACCGATGAGCTAATATTGACCGCCTGATCAGTCACTTTGTTTAAACTGATACCCAAAGGTAAATCTTCGTTGATGGAACTAACTTCTTTCTCTAATGATTTACCAAGATCTAATCCATTCCATCCTTCGCGCATCACCACGCCCAACAGTAAGGTCGGTTCCCCACCATTACGAATCATGAATGTTGCAGGATCTTCAGTGCCGCGTTTAACAGTCGCAATATCTGACAATTTCAAGGTGCGACCTTGAGCCGTTATGGGGGTGTCACGAATTTTTTGTAACTTGTCAAAAGCGCCATCTAATCTGACAAAAACTTGAGGGCCTTTGGTTTCAATTGAACCCGCGGGAGTAAGCACATTCTGATTATTCAGTGCAGCAAATACATCTTGCGGATTTACACCTAATGTTGCCAAACGCTCATGCGAAAATTCAATATAGATACGTTCAGATTGCTCACCAATAATATTGACTTTCTTTACGCCTGGCACATGAAGTAACTGCTGTCGAATTGTTTCTGCATCACGCACTAATAATCTTTGTGCTTCATTTTTTGCCTTTAAAGCAAATAAAGCAAAAGTTACATCTGCATATTCATCATTAACGAGTGGTCCAATAACACCCGCAGGTAAGTTACTCATCTCATCATTTGCTTTCTTCCTCGCTTGATAGAATTCATCTTGCACCTGTGATGGTGGCGTACTATCAAGTAAAGTCAGTGTCGTAAAAGCCAAGCCAGGTCTGGTATAGGTTTCTGTTCGATCATACCAACGCAACTCCTGCATTCGTTTTTCGATTTTTTCTGCAACTTGATCTTGCATCTCTTGAGCTGTTGCTCCAGGCCAAGCCGTCACTATGGTCATCACCTTCACTGTAAAAGCGGGATCTTCGGCTCGACCTAACTTGAAAAAAGCAACGATGCCTGCAACTGAAATCAAAAAAATCAGAAATAGTGTAATGCCGCGCTCCCGCACAGCAAGGGCCGATAAGTTAAAACCTTTCTCACTCATGAGTGGTCCCCTTCATTTCCAACTGAAGGATGACTCGCTTGTGATGCAATACGTACCAATTCACCTTCGCGAAGCAAATGCGCACCTAAAGCAACAATTCGATCTCCACTTTGAATATTACCAGTGACATAGGCATATTCATCATCAAGCTGTTTAACAACAACGGGGCGCCACGTTACTTTCTGAGTTTTTCCATTAATTACCCAGACTCCAGCTCCCTTGCCCTTATCAAGTAAGGAACCGACTGGCACTTGTAAAAAATGCTGTGAACTCTGATTTTGATTGGCAATACGTACAGTAACCGTTGAACCTAAAGGAGCATTTGCTAAATCGCCTTCTAAGACGAAACGTGCCTCAAAAGTACGAGTGAGTTGATCTGCTGTATTTGATAACTGTCTAAGTTTAGCTGGGACACTTATATTTTCTTTACCAAATAGTGTGGCTTGACCAATAGCCCCTATTGCAGGACGTAGTGTTTCTGGAAGCTGAATGATTGCTTCCCTTTGACCAGAATGAGCTAAGCGAATGACTGTTTGACCCGCACTGACAACCTGACCTGGTTCGACCAGTGTTTCCATAATCGTGCCATCACCATCCGCAATTAAATCGGCATAATGACTCGCGTTTAATGCCACCCTAGCTTGAGCTTGAGTCGAACTGAGCTGCGCTCTCGCTGTGTCTGCTGCCGCTTTAATCTGATCATAGGCAGAAGCAGATATAGCCCCGCTTCCACGTAAATCCTGATATCGGGCTTCATCTTTCTCTGCTTGTTCTGCACGGGCTCTGGCTGCACCCACAGCTTCTTGTTGGGCTTTGGCTGCAAGTTCTAAATCAACCGGATCAATACGCATCAGTAGCTGACCGCGCTTTACTGTCTGGCCTGCTTCAACAAATCGTTTGATGACTTTGCCAGAGACACGAAAACCCAAATCACTTTCTACTCGTGCCCCTATCGTGCCTGTGAATGCTCTTGAATCAGAAGTGATTTCGTCTTGTACAGTTGCGACTCGTACTAACGGCGCCGAAGTACGGGGGTCAGATTGCGTATTTTCAGCACAACCGAGCAAGAAAAAAGGAAATATACATATTGCTGTAAACGGAATAAGGCGACGATAAAGCATATTTGAGCCCCCCTTAAGAAATTAATCAGGAGACTCATTTTTAATCAAGTGACCAATTTAGTCAATAGTCACAAATCTATTATGGCGATAAACTTCTCAGTACGAGGCTAGAAAGCAAGACTGGAGCATCTGTGTTATATGAAATACTATGTTGTAAAAGTAGTGGGTGTAGATAAGGTCTCATAACTAAATAAATAGCCTTAACTGCTTCATCAATTGGAGTTTTTCTTTCAAAATCACCAGATTGACGACCTTCTTGAATAATGTTTTGTAGTACTTTAAGGATTCGATTTTCATAAGCGACTGTTGCATCCCATTTCTCAGAAGCAGCAGAAACGGCAATTTCATAAAGCTTACGCTCTTGAGAAAATAAACGAAGGCTTGCTTCAACAATTACTTTAAATAACACCCTTAATTTTTCTGCGGGATACTCAGCTTCTTTAATGGCTGTATTAACTTCATCTTCAATTTCACGTAAACAATTGGCACATATCATTTCGCCAATCGCTTGTTTAGATTCAAAAAATTTATAAATATAAGCTTTAGAAAAACCTATAGATTTTGCAAGATCAGAAACTGTAGTTTTCTCATAACCATATCGGCTGAAATGCTCTGTAGCGGCACTCAGGATTTGATCTCTTACGTCATGATCTTCTGGTCCTCGCTTCGAAACAGGATAACTACTTTTTTCTTTACTCATATTTTCAATTTAAACCTTTATCTGAAAGTGGCAGTTTAACTCTTGCGAAATGATATTGACAACTAGTGACCAAATTGTATTATAGTCACAATTAAACTATTGTTCAAAATCTCGCCTCGGGGGAAATATGTTATCTAGATCTATCGTTCTCCTACCCATCATCGTAAGTACTCTTACTGCGTGTACCGTAGGTCCTAATTATAAACGCCCTAATATATCTCTACCCGAGCAATACCTTGGCACCCCCTTAAACTCATCAAATGACAATAGCAAAGCAGATATTGCCGTATGGTGGCAAAGTTTTAACGATCCTCAACTTACTCGATATGTCACATTAGCGTTAAAACAAAATCTTGATCTGACTCAAGCATATACTCGAGTGACTCAAGCTCAGGCTGGATTATCGGCAGCTAATGCCTCTTTACAACCAATAGGTACTGTTGGTGCACAAGCAGCTAAAGTTTACCAATCTGTTGAAACACCATTGGGGCAAGTTTTAAATTCAATGCCAGATTTTGACCGACATGGTAGTTCTTATGACGCAAATTTAAGTGCAACTTGGGAGTTAGATATTTTTGGAGGCCTCCGCAGAGATCGTGAAGCGGCTCTTGCAAATTATCAGTCTTCAAACGCAGGAGCCTCAGCCGTCCGTTTAATGGTCGCAGCTCAAACTGCTAATATCTATATTAATATTCGAGGCTTACAATCTCGATTAAACATTGCCCATCAACAATTACAAACCCAACAACAACTTCTTTCAACCATTAATCTTTTATACAGCAAAGGATTAGCTTCCGAATTTCAGGTCAAACAAGCCAAAGCGAATGTCGCTCAAGTTCAAGCTGTTATTCCTGTTCTTGGAATGAATCTAGATATTGCCATGAATGCTCTCGACGTCATGCTTGGAACCGTACCGGGAACTCACCGAGCAGAACTAGCAGAAGTAAAACCAATTCCGATTGTTCCTCAGATTACAGAAACCGGAACACCTCGCGATCTTTTACGTCGACGACCAGATCTCATCATGGCTGAAAGACAATTGGCAGCTTCAAATGCACGCATTGGCAGTGCGATTGCAGAATATTACCCCAAGGTATCTTTAGGCGGTTTGATAGGTAGTGCAACTACAGCAAGTGGAAACTTATTTTCAAGTGGTGCAAATCAGGCTGCTGGCTTATTAGGCTTGCGTTGGCGCTTATTTGATTTTGGTCGAATTAATGCAGAAATTAGCTTAGCCAAGGGCCAAGAAGCTGAAAAGCTTGCAGCCTACCAATTAGCCCTCTTACATGCAGCGGAAGATGTAGAAAACTCATTATCAACTTTGTCCAAACGACAAGAACAGTTAATGGCTCTCCAAGATGGAGAAAATGCATTAAAGCATGCACAGAAAATCGCTTTAATCGCCTATCAAAAAGGAATTAACAGTCGAATAGAAGTATTACAAGCAGATTCAAGCGCTTTGCAATTTTCAGATAGAAAACTTCAAGCACAAACTGATTCGGCCCTTGCAGCTGTAGCAGTTTACAAATCACTAGGTGGCGGATGGCAACCTCATGATTATTAAAAATTAATCATCTAGATTGAAAAACACAAAATGAGGAAGAGTAATGCAAAGTCATTTAAATTGTTATAGCAAGCCGGAGTAAGTGAGATGACAGATAAAAGTGAATCTTGGGTCCTTGTGACTGGTGCATCAAGCGGTTTTGGTATCGAGTTCGCCAGACAATACGCAGAGCAAGGTCGCTCGCTAATCTTAGTAGCGCGTACCTTGACTAAGCTTGAATCCATCGCTGCGGAGTTACGCCAGAACTTCAATATCGAAGTCATTGTGGAACAAGTGGATCTTTCCTCTATTCCTGCAGTTACTGCATTACATCAGCGCCTACGTGAAAGAGATATTGTAGTTGACGTTTTGATCAACAACGCAGGCCATGGACTACAAGGTCCATTCTTGGATGAGGCTCTAGATCATTCATTAGCAATGATCGATTTGGATATCCGCAGCTTGACAGCAATGACACGCCTGTTCGGTGAAGACATGCGCGCCAGAAAAAAAGGAAGCATATTGATGGTCGCGAGCCTGCTTTCTTATCAAGGCGTTAAGAATTTTGCCGTGTACTCCGCCGCTAAAGCCTATGTACTCAAGTTTTCCGACGCACTCCATCGTGAGTTCAAAAAGGATGGCGTCATCGTTACAGCACTATGCCCAGGCCTGTCAGATACAGGATTTGCTGCTGGAGCCAAACAAAAACTAACACCGACCTTAAAAATGATCATGATGCAGCCCAAGCCTGTAGTTCAAGCGGGAATTCAGGCACTTCAAGCAGGCCGCATGAGCGTGGTGCCAGGGTTTGGCAATAAAGCGATTGCTGTTCTAGCTTGGGCAACTCCGCGCTGGTTACACCAGACCATCATGGCAACCGTGATGGGAGTTTAGTCTCGTCAGACTAGCTGTTCATTCGATTCTGTAGCCAAACCTCTCTGGCTAACTCACAACCCTAAACAAGAGTTAGCTAGGGATTGCACATCTTATTGTGCTAGTGCTCATACAAAATGGTGAGGAGCTACGGCTCAATCGGTGGATTAGATGTATGCCTATACGAGTAATACCTTCGATCGCATGAACTCTCTATGAAATATAAACACAAAATGTCCGACACACATTTTCACCTCAAGGAAAGATGTAAAATGAAATTAAAAACATTAACTACAGCAATTATTTTAGTAACTTTACCTATGACAGGGGCATTTGCTGCATCTCTAGATCGTTCAGGTCAGTCTATCTCTGCATTCTTACAACCTGGCAATTACTTTGAAGCAGGTATTTCGGTATTAGATCCAAATGTTTCAGGTAAAGTGCGCAATGAATATTCACCAAATGCAACACCACCAAGCGCGATTGGTTTACAAAATACAAATATTAGCGATATGGGGGATGATTATTACTTCCCTAGCGCTGCGCTAAAACTACAAGCAACAGACCACTTCTCTTTTGGTTTAATTTACGATCGACCATTTGGCGCAGATGTTACTTATTCGCTCTCTGACCCAGCATCAACTGCTGCAGGTGGCTTAGGTCTATTTCACAATGGTACAGAGTCACTAGAAGTTGAAGTAAAAACCCAAAGTATTTCAATGCTGCTTGGCTATCAACCAAATGAAACTTTTAATTTTTATGCAGGTCCCGTTTACCAAACAATTGAAGGTAATGCTCAATTTCGTGGCTTAGCATTTGGTGGTAATAACAGCTTTGGTGGATATAATCTCAACATTAAAGAAACTGGCGGTGTTGGCTGGTTGGTTGGTGTTGCATATCAAATTCCAGAAATTGCATTAAAAGCATCTGTTACATATCGCTCTGAAATTGATCATGAAATGACAATTAATGAAAGCTCTATTGCAACATTAGGGCAAAATATTGGTACTTTTATTAATATGAATAATGGCTTGGAGCAAACAAAAATTACTACGCCTCAATCTGTTAATCTAGATTTCCAAACAGGCATCATGGCAGATACCGTTGCATTTGCAAATGTGCGCTGGGTAAATTGGAAAGATTTCACAATACGCCCTTATGCGTTCGGTGTGGCTTCAGAAATCGCAGGGCCATCTGTTGGCAAGCCAGATGGCTTTGATCTAGCCGCCTATAGTGATGACCAATGGTCAGGAAACATTGGTGTAGGCCGCAAGTTAAATGATCAATGGACAGGGAACATTTCTATAGGTTGGGATTCTGGTGCGGGTAATCTTGTGACAGCATTAGGCCCAACAGAAGGTTATTGGAATCTCGGCTTGGGGGCTCAATTCAGCCCAACACCACGAACGTTCATTGCAGGTGGCGTAAAATATTTCTGGTTAGGTGATGCTAAATTACAGACTAGCGCACAATTTGATACAGCAAACTATGTTGCAGAATTTAAAGATAACTACGCTATCGCATATGGATTAAAAATGGGCTATAAGTTCTAATTATTCATATTGAAAAAGCTATTTAGAATGATTTACCCCCGAAGTTAGTTGGCTTTATCTAATGGCTTTTAAAGACTGAGTTCTGTAACGTACAGGTCTCAGTCTTTTAAATTTATTCTTTCACGGTTTTCTCCAATTTATTAATTGCTTTAATTCTTCATCTTAGAAACATTTAGATTTAAGTATTTAATACTTTCCAATCCTACTTATATCGTCTTAGTGAAAACTCATGGGTCATGTGTGTCTTGTTTAGTATTATCAGCGCAACTTAACGAAAATAATGGAATTAAATATATTGCAGTAAATAAAATAAGGGCTAAAGCATATTAAAACCACAGCCTTGTAAAATTTTTAATAAATAACCAAATTAATAATAAGTCACAAACCCCTTAAGGCGATAAACTTCTTAATATAAGATCAGAAGGTAATCTTAGTACATTAGTGTTGATGATTAATTCTCTATTGTAAAAACAATGGATATAAATAAGATTTGATCACTAGGCAAACCACTTTGACTACTTCAGAAACGTAGTTCTTTCTTTTAAAATCAAAAAATCACATCATTTCGTATCATAGTTTTTTATTTTTCAATAAATGTCTAACTACAAAATAAAATACTGATTAAATTATAAATATTACAAACACCAGCTTAGGAAAAGTTATAGATTTTGCAAAATTAGAAACTGTATTTTTCTCACCACCCTAGCCGCTGAACTACTCTGTAGCAGCACTCAGGATTTGATCTCGCACCTCACGCCCCTCAGCTCATTCCGTCGGGAGAAGATAACTACTCTTTTCCCGATTCATATTTTTTTATTTAGCTGTTTTTGAAAATGACAGTTTAACGTAGCCTATCTCTTATTGACATTTAGTGACTAAATATTAATATAGTCACAACCAGTAATTGTTCAAAACACTGCCCAAATATGCCCTCTAAAACTCTCGTTGTCTTACCAATATTAGCTAATGCTTTGCAATTTTCAGATAGAAAACTTCAAGCACAAACTGATTCGGCCCTTGCCATTGTAGCAGTTTACAAATCACTAGGTGGCGGCTGGCAACCTCAAAAATTTTAAGACAACCCTATTGCAATTGTAGGCAAGTAATTCATAAAACGAGAATCTGTTATGCGAGAACAATCAGTACGCCAGTCTTTAAGTACACACGATTTAAATCATGCCATCTTAAACGGCCCAATAACCCAAGTAATGCTGAAACTGGCGTTACCGACCATAGCTGTTCTACTCGTACAAACATTAATTGGATTACTAGAGACATATTTTGTAAGTTCTTTGGGAACTGAGGTAATGGCGGGAGTAGCCGTTGTATTCCCAATTCTTATGCTCATGCAAATGCTAGCAAATGGTGGGTTTGGTGGAGGTTTAGCCTCAGCAATTGCTCGGGCTTCTGGAGCAGGTCAATCAGAAGATGTCCAATCCCTTGTCTGGCATGGTGTCATTCTTGCTGGTCTTTTGGGAGGAGTTTTTAGTATTGTTATGCTCACCGCGGCCCCCATGATCTACCACTTAATGGGGGTTACGGACTTAGCTTTGAATGCCGCTCTCAAATATTCCAATATTATTTTTATTGGTTCACCTCTCATATGGGCTGTAGCCTTACTCTCAGCAGCTTTACGCGGTGCAGGTGATACAAAAACCCCAGCTCGCATAACACTTCTAGGTGGCGTACTACTTTTGCCTCTATCCCCTATTTTCATTTTTGGCTGGGGATTCATTCCTTCATTTGGCGTGGCCGGAGCTGGACTCGCTGTATTAAGTTATTATATTTTTGCCATCATATGCTTAATTAAACACATGCGAACAACGCATAGCATTATCAAATTATCGATCAAGCCCATTAATTTTCAGTTCTTCAAAGATATTCTTGGTATTGGTTCACTATCCGCTATCGGAATAATTCAACTCAATTTAACTGTTGTCCTCATAACTACCCTAGTTGGTCAATTTGGATCTGATGCAATCGCTGGGTACGGTATTGCATCCCGATTAGACTACATACAAGTTCCACTTATGTTCGGTATCGGTTCAGCAATTATGACCATGGTTGGTATTAATTATGGAGCTGGACAATTTCAAAGAGCACGCCGTATAACATGGATCGGGGTTTTCATTACGTTTCTTATTACTGGTTCAATAGGGCTTTTCTTTAGTATTTTTCCTTCCATTTGGCTTGGATTTTTTAGTCATGATCCATCTGTTCTTCAAACTGGAACAAATTACTTGCAGCATGTTGCGCCTTTTTATGGCGCGATAGGTATTGGTATGGCACTTTATTTTGCAGGCCAAGGTTCAAAACGATTATTAGGCCCTCTCTTAGCAGGTACGATCAGAATGATCATTGCTGCTGTTATTGGAAGTATCTCTGTCTTATATTTTAATGCAAGTTTATCAACCTTCTTTCAAATCATTGGAGTCAGTGCTTTGATATTTGGTTTAGTATCTTGCTTGGCAAATTTTATACATAGATGAAGTCGCATTCAGTTTAAAAAAGGATTATTCGATCTTCTTAAAGATTTTGCACAAATCTTCTAGAACTGTGCTTAGCTCTTTTGTACCGTGCTAAGGGCTAAACTTAAAAATTTCTGGTTGAATTATTATGGGTAATTGGGTGGATATTTCAAAAGATACCAACACAGGTATTGAAACCATCCGTGCCCATTTTACTGGCCATGCCTATGACCCACACTTGCATTCAAGTTATTTAATTGGTGTAACAGAATCCGGCATTCAGCAATTTCACTGTCGAAAAAAACAAATCAATAGTCATGCTGGGCAAGTCTTCATGCTTGAACCCGAAGAAATTCATGATGGATATGCTCCTGCATCTGATGGCTTTACCTATCAAATGCTGTACCTACATCCAGACTGGTTAAAACAACGCATCCAAGGTTTATTTCATAATAGTCCTGACCAATACGAGTTAGTAATTGATGCACCACTAAAGTCAGATGAGCAGCTCGCTATTATCACTTCTCAAGCATTTCAACATTTACACTATAAAGAAATGAATATTGTGAAAGATAATAGTCTAGATCTACTTATTCAGTATATTGCACAAGGGAAATGGTTAAAAAAAGCTCACCAATCATCTTTTGCTCATACGCCTCGAATCGCATATCAAATTCGAGATATTTTGCATGATCATCTATTTGAGGATATTGGACTTGAAGACATCGCTCGCATGATAGGCCTAGACCGCTACCATATTCATCGCATTTTTAAAGCAACATTTCATTTAGCCCCGCATCAATATCTTATTCAACTCAGACTTACGCGAGCACGTGATTTACTCGCCAAAAGCATTGCTCCCGCACAAGTTGCTTCAGATTTATGTTTTGCAGACCAAAGTCATTTAAGCCGCTGGTTCAAACGTTGCTATGGTTTAACACCCGCAGCCTATAGAAAAATCTGCACAAATCTTCAAGATTAAAAATCTTAATTATTTCATCTTGTATGCCCCTATTAACTTAAGTCAACAAGATGGAAAACCTCACTGCATTTTCATTATTTGCTATTGTCGCCTCAATTACTCCTGGTCCAACCAATTTTATAATTTTGAGTTTAAGCAGCCGTTATAAAATTTCTAAAACGTTTCCTGTCATTTTAGGTTCTTGCATCGGGGCTGCCCTACTTGTACTCATCGTTGGCATTGGACTGGGTTCAACTCTTCTGGCTTACCCAATTATTCAAAAAATAATGACATTGATTGGTTTAATCTGGCTCACCTCATTGGCTTGGAAATTATATAACTACAATCCTGTTATTCCTTCCGGACAAGACAATGAAAAAGAGAAAATTGGTTTCCTTGCCGGATTTTTTATGCAGGCAGTTAATCCTAAAACATGGATGATGGCTTTTGCAGTGATTAGTGTTTACACAAAGCAAGGGCAAGATATCTGGCTAAATGTCTCAATTTTATCCTTCTTTTTTTTAATTATCGCAATTCCCTGTCTTTACATCTGGGCCTTAGCTGGCAGGTTAAGCAACCGATTATTTTCAAAACCAAAGCATATGAACATTTTTAATAAAATAATGGCGCTAACACTACTCATCTCTGTATGGTTGCCCATCCTATCTACGTTTTAATCATCGAAACTGGATAAGGACATCTGCTTTCTCGTACAAAACTTAATTTATATAACTTTTAATTATTAATGTTTTATATTAAGAATTACTTATTTTTATAATTTTATAAAATAACTTTTATTGAATATTCATTTAATAACCTAATAATTTTATTTTTAGAAACATACTGCCACATAACACATGTTACTTTTTGTTATTTATGTAAAGTTCACCTTAACAATGAAGCGAAATAAATCATTGTTAAATATAATTTTTTACTGAATCTTATTTTGTAAATTTCGTCTATTTTTTATACATTTGTAGGCAATTTCTCACAACTATGTAAGCCAAAACTTACAACATAACCAATTGTTTTTCCTATAATTAATTTCAGTACATAGGCACTCTTTACTATTAAATAGAAAGCTGAATATTAATGAAGAGATCTGGAGAAACGGTAACGTTATCTTTATTAATATAAAAATTCTTAATAATAGAAAAAGAATCTCAAAAAATTAATATGTACTATCTTTCCTTTGGAAACAGAGGAAAGATCTTTTTTTAATCATCAGATAGGATATAGAAAATGTTTATTGCAAAAAATATATTTGTATATTTACTATCAATGTTAGCTTTATGCTTACTGATTATTTTCTTTAACTACCTTGGAATGAATGAGACGACTAACCTTCTGCTCTCTTCAGCACTTTTTGGAATATTCATTACTTGGTATTTCAAAGGTAGCGGCCTGTGTCTCGCCTTATTTAGTTTTTTTTACTGGGCAATGTTTGTGATTAGCCAAAGTTTAGAAGTGATATGGATGCTCGCAAGTTCAGTCATTGTCTATCTGGTGATGACTAGAATGATTCCTAAACTCAAGACCATCCATATTGATGTGATAGCTAAAAAGGGTTCACCCCACGCTTAACCATACCGACTTTCTTAACTGTATTAATTTTACTTTGCTCAGCACGTAATAATTCATTTAAGAAAATTTTTAAATTTTGCTCATCAAGACAAATGGGATTAAAACTAGTTTCTCCCATACTTAAAAAGAAAGATTCAATATTCGTATTACGCTGTACATATTTCATTGACCAACGCTGAAAAGAGTTATTCTCGATGGAATATGTACATAGCCATTTAACATTATAGTGCCTTTGATCATTTTTAATTTTTTCAAATAATCGCTCTACTAACTCTTGTTCACCTTCTAAGCATTGAAAGAAAGCATTATCAGCATAATAGAGCACACCACAAATTTGATTCAAATCGTTGAAATTTCTAGCTTCTGTCAGGATATCACGTAAATCTTGCAATAAATCTTCATTTTTTTCATTTCGTTGGCTGGCATAACACAGTCGAACGTTCATTAACAATTCCGTGAAATATAAAAATTTCATCATCTAAAGATTTTTCAATCTAACACATATCTATTCCTGATAATTTATATTTCACACCTACATTAAATCTATGCTTTAAACAAACAACTGATGAGTGATTTCGAAAACTTGTTAGACTTACAAACCATTAGATATAAAAACAAAAAGCCCTCTTATAAGGGCTTTTATATTGCTTAAAAGAAAATAGAATTTCTTTAAAGACTAAAATAAAAAAAAGCACTAAATAGTGCTTTTTTTCTTACTGAAATATTATTGTGGAATAATATTTACAGCATTTGGTCCTTTTTGACCTTGAGTAACAGTAAACGTTACACGTTGACCTTCGTGCAAAGTTTTGAAACCTGAACCAGAGATCTCTTTGAAGTGAGCAAACACATCTGGACCGTTGTCTTGTTGAATGAAACCGAAACCTTTAGTTTCGTTAAACCATTTTACTGTACCGCTTACTGTATTAGACATGATATATCCTACTGATTTCTAATATTTTAGCATCATTTAATAATGACACTAACATAACTTTGAAAAAAGAATAACAAATTGAGTTAAGATCTTAAAAAACGAAGGATTATGACTAAAACTACGATACTTTAAAGAAGATTTACTAACAAGACTTTTTTCTAGTTAAGAGCATGATACATGAAATAAATTTCTATTCAAGCTTTTTATGAAAAAATTTTTATAAATTATAATAAAAAACCAAAAAACAATAACTTAATAAGGCAACTAAAAACTTAGTATATTCCCTACTTAACCAACAACTTACATCTGATTAGATAAAATATCGGTGAGCAGAAGCATAAGTTAGTTATAACTTATTAAATGGGAGAATAAAATATAAACAAAGAGACGAAATAATTTGAGTTTTAAAAAATTCAGGCAATAAAAAAACTCCTAAAAGAGGAGCTTCATTTTTAAATCATTGGCAGAGGATCAAGGACTCGAACCTTGACGAACGGTTTTGGAGACCGTCATGCTACCATTACACCAATCCTCTATATTTATGATTAAACAACTAATAATTTAATCATAAAAAAAGCAAGAACATCGTCTTGCTTCTTTTAATGGTGGGGGCGAAGAGACTCGAACTCTTACACCTTGCGGCGCTGGAACCTAAATCCAGTGCGTCTACCAATTTCGCCACGCCCCCATCTGGGACATTTATTTAAAATAAATGTGGCAGAGGATCAAGGACTCGAACCTTGACGAACGGTTTTGGAGACCGTCATGCTACCATTACACCAATCCTCTTCCAAAACATAGATGACTTAACATCTACATTAAACTTTAAGTTTAACTTAAAGTGGTGGGGGCGAAGAGACTCGAACTCTTACACCTTGCGGCGCTGGAACCTAAATCCAGTGCGTCTACCAATTTCGCCACGCCCCCGATGGCTGTGTATATTAGCGATAAGATCTAATAGTGACAAGTGTTTTTTTTCTAAAAAAAACTGACCGTGTAAATTGTATACAGATACTAGATCAATGATTTTTATAAGTTTGAATGTGCTTTTAAACAATTCATCGCTTCAAACACGTTTGCAAACCTATTTTTTTGTTGTTTTTGCAATAAACCCGAAAGCAATGGATGAAAAATCATAAATTGTTTGGGCAATCGAATGGTTAAGTTTTGGCAATGCAATACTGCCCACTCGTAGTAACTCCCTGCTTCTAAGCGAGTTTGAGTTAACCATTCATATAGAACTATACCAAAAGCGTATAAATCGCTTTGTATACCCTTAGACACGCCTCTAAACAGCTCTGGAGCCATATAGCGTGGTGTAGCATCCATTCTTAAGTCGGAGCTTGATATAAGTCGGGCTTTCTCAAAATCAATCAAATAAGGATTTTGCTCAGACTTTCGAAAATGCTCTGTCTTAATATCCCCATGAATCCAACCGAATCTATGGAGTTCTGTGAGCTTATCTAACGCGAACCAAATCGTATGATATACATCAGTCAAATCAGTTTCATGAGGCAACGAACCAAACCACAAATCAGTATCAGGTAAAATTAAAACCTTACCTAAAGAATGGTTTATCTGAGGAATGGCATCAACTTCGATTAAGTTATGGGGTAAAAGCCACGCAGGTCTCTTCTGATTAATTTCTTCGTAAAACAATTGTTCTTGAATGAAATCCTGCTCACTTTGGACATCTGTTTCAGATAAATGATATTTTAACCAATAGTCTTTGTTATTAATGCTGCATGTCCATAGATACCGCCCTAAAGCGGCACTCGCAGGTTTTGTCACACTTTTTAAGTTTTGTATATGCGAAGCAAAATCATGCTTCAGCATAGTAAGACTCAGGCTGTTGTTGCTTTTCTTCAAAACGTAAAACTTCTAAACAATGCTGAATCGTCTTGCCAATACGAGCATGAGTCTCAATCGAAGAAATTTTTGGCCAAGTCGCCCGTTCCCCTTCTCGTTGCAAACGTTTGAACAAATGTGGGCGCGGGTTTTGTAAAGTATAGGTATAGTGACTCAAGCCATATTTAGCAATGATATTCACATCACCATAATAACGCTGCCCCATTACACCATAACCATGATCGAGTAACCTTCTAATCGGAGAAATAGAACCAAGTCTTTGCCGTGTAAAGTCCATAAGTCCCATCGATAGCACTTTACCTTGGCGTCTTAAAATCCGTTCAGGCCAGCTTAAAACGTCTTTACGAAAGCGGTCTGCATCATTTTGCATAAATGGAACAATATGTGGGTTCACCTGACTGGCAATCGTGTAATTCAAGTTATAAAGCCGCGCCATTCTTTCTTGCGGAAAATCATTTCTTACACTGCCATCCACCCATTTTGTATTTGCCATATAAGGCGTGTGTTCACCGTCATAACGTTTGCTGGTTAAACGTACGGGTGGAAATAACACAGGTACAGCACATGACGCCAACACAGCACTCCACACTAAAACATTAGGCGTCATAATGGCATTCATGATTCGCGGGTTTTCTGTTGCATCGTACGGCGCAACCGCAACATTAATGTTTAAACCTGATTTTTTAAAAGCCTCTTCAAACGTAAGATCACCTAGATTTTCAACAAGGAACTTTTTCAAATAGTGCACATCGGCAATGCCACCATTTCCTTTAATGAGTTCACGAAGTTTTCGAAAATGAAAAGCATCGCTAAAAAATTGCTCTCCATTTAATAGATTTTGAACATCTTCACTGGCAGAAGTTCCGAGCATGCCTGTCATAATTGCCCCTGCACTTGAACCAGAGAGCACTTTAGGCATTAAATCTTGTTCAATTAAAGCTTTACAGACCCCAGTGTGAAAAAGGCCTAAAGTTGCTCCGCCAGAGAACATAAGAGCTGGTTGCCCATATGCTTTTTCACAATTTTCAAAAAACTCAATTTTTTCTTTTCTTTGGAAAGTAATACATTCACTTGAAGCAATAAAAGCCAAGCTTTGACTAACTTCTTCAATATAATCTTCAATTAACTTTTTTGTTCCCACATGTGTTGCAGCAAACAACATAGGGTGACCAATGTTTGCAATATCGTAGGTTAGACCTTCCTTGAGTAAATAGATAAGATCGAGCGTTCGATGTTGCTGACGATATCTTTTCAGTAAAGTGTATCTATAAGAAATAAGCTCTGCATCGAAGTAAGGCGAACTATTGTCAAATTTCCACTCTTGAACACCTGTTTCTTCATCTAGTTGTAATGCAAAAGACTTCCATTCTTCATAAGATTCAGCCATGTCTAATTGACGTTGTAATTTTTTGATACGGTAGGCCTGATGCGGATTCATATCACTGCGTATTTTTTCAAACATATTTCGTCCTCATCTTCACAGATGATTTTACTGAATAGACACCGCAACACTATGCGCGGTCTGAAGACTTCAATCAATTGCAAAACCGATAAACTGTAGAGACAACAACTTTTTTGTCAGTCTGTTAATTTCGGTGTTAGTATCCTAGTAAATTACTGTTTAACATGATTGACTTACCATGGCTACCATTGATTTACCAGATAATTTAGTTCAAACATTATCACTCGTATTAAATCAGTTACAGCAGGTCTTACCTGAAGCTAAACAAGAGACAGATTTTAATGCACCTGCTTTTAGATGGGAAAATCAGCAACTTAAAGCCATCTATGCACCAAAAAATATTTATCTGGATGACTTAAAAGGCATTGAACGCCAAAAAGAAAAAATCATTCAAAATACTTTGCAATTTTTAAATGGCCTACCCGCAAATGATGTGCTTTTAACTGGCTCACGTGGTACAGGAAAGTCGTCAATTGTTCGTGCTTTATTGACTGAGTATGCTCCTCAAGGATTACGTTTAATTGAAATTGAGCGTGATGATTTGGCAGATTTACCTAAAGTTCAGAAACTTATTCAAAACCGACCTGAAAAATACATCGTGTATTGTGATGACTTAGCTTTTAATGCTGAAGATGAAAATTACCGTAGTTTAAAAAGTGTATTGGATGGTTCCTTACAGTCTGGTTCAAGTAATTTTATTATTTATGCAACCAGTAACCGTCGCCATTTATTGCCAGAATTCATGCATGAGAATACACCTGTAACTAGAGTCGACGTTCCACAATATACTGAATTACACCCACAAGAAGCGATTGAAGAAAAGATCTCTTTGTCTGATCGTTTTGGTTTATGGCAATCTTTTTATCCAATGGACCAGAGTTTATATTTAGAAATCGTAGAGCATTATATTCATAAAGCAAACATGGCCTTTAATGACGAAGTTCGTGCTGAAAGTTTACGTTGGTGTCAAATGCGTGGTCAACGTTCAGGACGTGCTGCTTATCAGTTTTCTAAGCACTGGATTGGTTTAAATGGCTTAAAAGAGCTGTCTAACAATTAAATAAAATGTCCCGCAAAGCCTTAGCTTTGGCCTGAAAACCGCTTAGTTTTGACAGTTGTTTTTCATAACCTAAAACAAAGATAGTCCTATCCTGATTTAGGTTTATATATGAAAAAAAAATTGCCCAAAATTTCTATAGGCAGCAAAGTTTTAGGTCAAAGCTTATTGCTCGCGCAAAGTGTTATAGATAAAGCAGAAAAATACTCAACGCTTCCTTTTTCTCAGCCTCATATTATTCAACCCCGAGTTGATGAAAAATATTATAGCTGGACACATTACGGCATCTTTTTTCCACTTTTGCCTGAGCCGCATCGCTATTTAAATATTATGATTTTATTAGGCACACCCGGTGCTCTTGCATTTGATCATGATGACATAATTCATGGAAATCCTCGAAAAACAGCTACTTTCTTTTCAAGTACCGCCGCAGTAGAGAAAGCTTTGCTTAAGGCTTATATCATTCCTGAAGATACAAAAATTAATAAAGATGGAAGCTTAATCGAATTAGGCCAAGAAATTTCAATTCAAGGAAAATTCCCAGAAATTCATATTAATGGACATTATGAGGGACTTGATTTCGACTTTGATATTGATGTCACCTCGCATGTTTCTTGGTTTATAAAAACACCGATTTATGATCATTTTAGTTTATTGGCAAAGTTTAAAGGCTTCTTAAGCTATCAAGCAGAGCACATTGAAAGTGAGGGACTTTGCACTTACGAATATGCTCGAGCAGTTGGAGCTCACTCCATCGCAAATAAACTTATTCCTAATGCTTATAAACTGCCGCTTGATTTTTTTACTTATCAAATTATCAATTTAAATGAGACCACTCAACTTCTTCTTACCAAAGCAGATATTGCAGGAAAGACTGCTGCTTATACTTTACATATTAGATATCTTGATCGACCCGCAGAAATTTATACAGATGTCAGTTTTGATGTTATTTCCCATCAAGTAGATGATTACATCTCACCGACTGGGCAAAAGATGCGACTTCCTAAATTCTTTTCGTGGATTGCTCGAAATGAAGCTAAACAAATTATTTTAAATATTCAGGCAGAAATTGACTGCCCACTCCGCTACGGTCATGGGCGAGGTTATGCAAGTAGTTATATATTTACCGGTAATTATTTCGGTAATGAAGTTCAAGGCCGTGGGTATATCGAATACATTGATATCGAGAGCCAACAGGCCTTTGAAGATGAATAGTTTTACTCAGGAATAGACAACTCAGTCATTGGCCAACGTGGTGTTGTGGTTACAGCCAAACCATCATGTTGTCCTGCTTTTAAGCGCTGATAACCTGCAAAAGCAATCATTGCCCCATTATCAGTACAGAGAGCAGGCTCAGCGTAGTAAACTTGTGCTTTAATTTTAGCTAATGAAGTTTCCAACTGTTCACGTAATCGTAAATTTGCGCTGACTCCACCCGCAATAACTAGACGCTTAAGTCCAGTTTGCTTTAAAGCTTTTACTGATTTTTTTACCAAGGTATCTACAATTGCTTCTTGGAATGAAGCTGCAATATCTGCGTCTCGATTTTCACCATTCAATTTTTTCAATTGAACAGAAACTGCTGTTTTTAAACCACTAAAAGAAAAATCTAGACCTTGGTGAAGCATTGGTCGTGGAAATTCAAATGCTGACGGATTACCACTCAAAGCCAATTTCGCAATATTAGGACCGCCTGGGTATGGCAAACTCATCATTTTTGCAACTTTATCAAAAGCTTCTCCAGCTGCATCATCAATAGATTCACCTAAAAGCTCATATTGACCAATACCGTGGGCTGCCATTAATTGTGTATGCCCACCTGAAACTAATAAAGCAACAAATGGAAATTCTGGTGGCTGACTTGAGAGCAGAGGTGCCAACATGTGCCCCTCCATATGATGAACGCCAATTGCAGGTTTATTTAAAGAAAAAGCTAATGTTCTTCCAAATAAAGCCCCCGTCATTAAGGCTCCCATTAAGCCTGGACCACGCGTATAAGCAATCGCATCAATCTCTTGTTTTGTTACACCACTTTGCTCAAGCAATTGATTCATTAAAGGAATTAATTTACGAACATGGTCACGAGAAGCTAGTTCAGGTACTACTCCACCATATTCGGCATGAAGTTTAATCTGGCTATAAAGAACCTGTCCCCGCAAGCCGAGTTCGCTATCATAAAGTGCCAACCCTGTTTCATCACAAGAAGTTTCCAAGCCTAAAACAATCATCAAAACTGCCTTTTATATGAGTCAAAATATTGCAATCGCTATTATAGACTTGTGATATGAGTTGTAAATGAGTAAAATACTGACCTTCACTTGTGATCCGGCACAATAGTGTGCTTGATCTTATCCATAATCTAGAGGATTTTACATGCCACAAGTTAAGTTGAAAGAAGGCGAACCAGTTGACGTAGCTATCCGTCGCTTCAAACGTTCATGCGAAAAAGCTGGTGTTTTAGCTGACGTCCGTAAACGCGAATTCTATGAAAAACCAACTCAAGAACGTAAGCGCAAAAAAGCTGCTGCAGTTAAACGCTACCAAAAGAAATTGGCTCGCGAATCTGTACGTACTACTCGCCTTTACTAATTAATTTGTGATTGACTGCTGAATTATGACTACTTTAAAAAACCAAATTACTGATGCATTAAAAACTTCTATGCGTGCCAAAGATATGGCAACAGTGACGGTTTTGCGTAGTCTACAAGCAGCAATTAAGCAAATCGAAGTCGATGAACGCATAGAGCTTGGCGACGCTCAGGTTCTTGCGGTCATTGAAAAGCAAATTAAACAACGTAAAGAATCGATCAAAGCCTTTGAAGGTGCTGGTCGTGATGATTTAGCTAGTAAAGAACAAGCCGAAGCTGAGATTTTATCCCAGTTTCTACCAGAAGCTATGACTGAGGAAGAGCTTGATTCTCTCATTGAGCAAACGATTTCTGCTCAAGAAGCAACTAGCATGAAAGATATGGGTAAGGTGATGAATTCTCTACGTCCGATCATAGCCGGGCGTGCCGATCCTTCTATAGTTTCAGCAAAAATTAAAGCTAAATTAGCTTAATTTCTTCTCTTAAATTTTATATTCCTTCAAACCAAAATTCCTTTTAGTTTGCGAATATTTGTATATCTGAAAATTTTGAAAGACCTATTTTCAAATTTTCATTCTTCGCTCATCTTGCATTTGCTTTAATCTGCTGTCTATTCTAGCCGACATTGCTTGATTGTCTTTTGCTAATCGTTGAGCATGCAACATCGATTTAATTGCATTTTCTTCACTCCCCGACCAATATTCAGCTTCCGCTCTATAGCGTAAAACGTTGATTGCCCTTAACGATCCCGCCTTGTCCAAATTAGCAGCTTGCTGTAAAAATTGCCAACCTTGTATATCTCTTGGGTTTTTATTAATAAATCGCTGAACGAGAGTTTGAACTTGTGCAAATTTTCCTTGACGCAATAGCACTTCAGCCAACTTATAACTAAAAGCTCTATTTTCAGGCATAGTCATTTGTGTTGAAGCAATTGAAGTATAGGCTTGATCCAACTTGTTTTGCCCCAGATAAATATCAGTCTGCAAGAGTGTAACGAGAGGTTTTCCACTAGATTTCACTTGATCTAAAGTGGACTGCGCCTGCACATAATCACCTTGTTTTACATAAAAAGCTGCTAAAGCAATAAGACCAGCAATATTTTTTTGTGAAGCTAAACTCTGTAGCTGGTTTTCAGTAGCCTGATTTGAAACTACCATTGTGTACCATTTTAAAATTTCAAAATCGACATCATATATACGATTTTTAACTTTAGGCATTTGGTTCGCACGAAGTCGAGCTTCACTCATGCGTTCAGTCGTTAGCGGATGGGTCAGCCAGAAATCTGGTAAAAAACTTACCCGACTAGTCGCGCGATGCATTGTTTCAAAATAATCTGCCATACTTTGAGGGTTATAACCCGCTGCATACATATATTGCATGCCAATACGGTCTGCTTCACGTTCCTGATTTCGACTATATGTTAACTGGCTATCCATTAGGGCAGCCTGCGTCCCCAACATCACTGCCGCTCCTGCATCTCCACCACCCTGTGCCGCTATGGCCACGCCTGCCAAAAGCCCAGCTAAACTTAATAAAGTTTGCCCCTTAAAGGCTTCCTCTGAACGGCTAAAATGTCTTTGTGATACGTGTGCAACTTCATGGGCCATAACACCAGCAATTTCATCAATATTACGAGCTGAAGCGATAAGTCCTGTATTGAGGGCAAATAGACCACCCGGAACAGCAAATGCATTAATTTGTGGGTCTTTAATAACAACTAGACCAATAGGTTGACCCAGTTGAGTCTCACTCAAAATACTTGAAAATACTTGAAAAAATTGGTCTTCGAGCCAGATATCTTGGATAACTGGCATTTGTTTATGAACTTCACGGAAAACTTTTTCGCCAATAAATTTTTCTTTTTGTTGATCAAGCAAGCCTATTCCACTTCCAATATTCGGAATTTCCACTTGACTCGCAGATGGCTGAGGGTCGAAAGACTGTGCATACGAAGCATTTGCTATAAAAGCCGCACTTAAAATAACTGGCAAAAATCTCAAAAGTTTTTCTCTATTAAAATCAAACCATAAAAAAGTCTACTGATGTAAACCCTAAAAAAGATTTTCAATCAATAGACTTTTACTATATCACTCGAAATCGACTAGTTTTGCAATGAAGTGTTATTCATCACTTATATAAAATTTTGGTTTACCAGATATCTAGGTGTTTTGTCTTCTAAAGCTTCAACCAAATTTTTATAGGCAAGATTCACCATTTTTTTACGGGTTTCAGCAGTAGCTGAACCCACATGAGGTAACGTGACTACGTTGGGTAATTTAAAAAGTTCTGAATCTTGTAAAGGTTCTTTTTCATACACATCTAAGCCAGCAGCAAAGATCTGATTTTGCTTTAAAGCTTCAATTAAAGCTTGCTCATCAACGACTGAACCACGCGCAATATTAATAAAAATAGCATGTTTTTGCATAAGCTCAAACTGAGCTTTACCCATTAAGGCTTTCGATTCATTATTTAAATCAACTGCGGTGACCACAAAATCAGACTGCTGTAGTAATTGATCCAAACCAAGATATTGTGCATTTAATGGTTCAGCTAATTCAGGCTTTTCACGACGATTATGGTAAACAATATTCATGTTAAATCCATAGAAACCACGACGTGCAATTGCAGCTCCAATATTGCCAAGTCCAATAATTCCCAATGTCTTTCCAAAAACATCTAAACCAAATTGCTGAGGTCCCACCGTTCTTTTCCATTCACCTTGTTTGGTCCAATGATCAAGAAAAGGAACTTTTCTAGCAGCGCTTAGTAATAATGTAAAAGCAAGATCAGCTGTTGTTTCTGTTAAAACATGAGGGGTATTTGATAACCAGATTTTTCTTTGATTTAAATAAGCCAGATCATAATTGTCATAGCCCACCGTTACAGATGAAATAATTTTTAGTTTTTGAGCTGGCGCAAGGTTATTCTCATTAAGTAACCGTCCTGCACCAATCATCCCGTCAGCATCTACAACGTGCTGTCGTATTTGTTCATTAATATCACCCAATTTAGGGTTAAGAACTACAACATGATAATCCTGTTGTAATCGAGACAAAATTTCTTCATCAATTTGACTAAAAACTACAACTTTTTTCATGTAAATCCCTACTACTCGTTGTTATCTTGCATTAATTTCCATAACCTTTTTTTAAGGAGTGGTTTCTCCAGCATTTCTTTTAAACTTGCCAAATGAATAATATTAGCGTGTTGAATATAAGAACAGTCACCAAGACACAATATCTTCTTCTCTGCTGCGACAGCATCTAAGAAGCCTTGTATATATGAACCAGCACCCCGCTGATCTTGATAAGTAGCTAAAGGAAAAGGCCACTTTAATTCAGCATACTGCCCTATTTTTGCTTTTTGTATGTTAATCCAGAGCTGTTTTTCTTCTTCATTTAAATTGGTAACATCTAAAAAAATAACACATTTTTCAAGAGAAAAAGCCTGCAACTCAAATGAAGCAATCTTAATGACAGGTGCTTGCACTTCATTGCGAGGTTCTATAACAGGTTGAACCGGCATTGACACTGGCGCCACAATTTCAGGTTCAACTTTTGGAATATCCTTAATTTGTGGCTTTGTGGGCTGCTCAACAACTATAGGCTCTACAGAAGGCAATATAATCGGTTCAGGTTCTTCAACCACATGATCTCGCCAAAGACTTTGAGCATTATTTTTTTGGCATGCCTGTGTCTTAGGAATCCACAAATCTATTCCTAAAGTTGCCAATATATTTCTTTGCTGCCCAATCATGTGTGAATCAATACCTTTACTCAAGCTACATTCTAACGGGCTTCAGTTTTTTTTTCAGTGTTTTATTTCGTTCAGTTGTTTTTATAATCGTAGATGTCTTTTAAATAATCATAACACTATTTCTTTTTTGCATTTGCTCAACAATTTCTTCTGTCTCAAAGCCAAAACGCCAATAAAGCAATTCAAGTACATCTAGTTCGTCTTGCGTGATAATGCGATCGCTCCATAAGCACATTTCTGCAATCGCCAGAATACTAAGACGGTCACGCAATAATAATCCCGCAATATCATTTAAAATTTCGGCCAAATCCAACGGCTCATCTGAAATCTCATCATAGACATACATTTCATCTGGATTGAGCAGCGAACGTAAAATACGCTCACGCACTTCTAACTGATTTGGACTATTAATTTGCTGAACATGAAGTAAAGCATCAATCAAACGAACAATTTGAGGTTTCACTTCTTCAAGTGCTGTTGGCAAATGTAACGGCATCAAATTTAATTCATATTTAACCCGCTCCAACAAAAGTGCATCTAACAAACCAATTTCGCCATCTTCTTGAATAATGAGCGCTAGTTTTGTTAGAAATTGCCGCGCAATGCTTGCTGGCATATGTCCAATGTTTTTACAGGCATCATGAAATATCTGAATATGAATACGTCCATCAAGATTTAATAAGGCATCAATAATCGCATGACTCACTGGCGCATCTTTAGGAATAAATTCTCGATATTGGCGAATCATCAAAATAGCGACCATTACCTCACGTGAACCCGTAGCAGTTTGAAGTGCACGCTGAATGAGTTCAGGACGCTTTTTATTTCGACGTACATCACTACTAAGAGGCTTAATGGCATCATTTAATGCAAAACTAATTGGTGACAACCGCAGTAAAGGCAAAGGTTGTGGAGATGACCACGGAACATAAATTTCTTTTTCAGATTCCTCTAAAAAATGAAATAAACTAAATAACGGGCGATTACGGAGTTTTTTTAAATTTTCTAATTGTAAATCTTGTAGCAAAGTCGGATTTAACTCATAAATCCGTACACGAATACTTGGGTGAATATTCATCCAGCTTTGCGGACTAAGTGAGTTCGCAAAACACATATGCGCGATTGACTCAGAATAAGCACTATGAATTTGTGAACCAGAATGGTGAACATAAATACGTAATAAAGTCTGAGTATTGGCACTATTTTTTAATAATCGTACCGTTTTTTGGTCATTACGAAATGTACGACCACTTAAGGTTAAATATTTAATAAATCGAGTAATCAGTACGCCTAGGCTTCCAGCCAGCCAAATAACACCACCCACCGCAACAAACACGGTTTCAAATTTATGTTTATAACCAGGGCTATAGCGCTTAAAACCCTGTTTTGCTAATTTACTGCCCCACTGGCTAAACGTTGTTAATCCACTATATAAAATCTTTAATTTAGTATTCTCAACAGCCTCACCCGATAAAATCTGATTAAACTCATGGCCCAACAAACCATATAGTTCAAGTTTATCTAGATTTTGCAGAGCTCCCCACGTCAAAATAATCACAATATCTTTAGGGTGAAAACCTGCTGTAAGTGCATTTACACCGACTTCATCAGGTAAAACATATAAGGTTGGAACTTTAAGTGAAAAATTTTGCGCCAAATATTCAGTAATTTTTAATGCTTCAAGCTCTTCTGGTGTACTTTCTTCTTTTACTAAACGACGTGCTTTAAGTTGTTTTGCTAAAGAATGTCCACCTTTACGCAAGATATAAAGTTCAGTAACTACTGACCAAACCATAATAAAAAGTAATAGTGCTACAAAATACGGACTTAAAGTGTGCCACCAAATGGGCTGACTATAATCAAAAAAATGGACGAGTAAACCTAAAATTAAATTTAAGATAAAAATGGTAAGCAGCACAGCAACCAAACACATAGTGATGGACCATGCCATATTCTTATTTTCGATTAGATAGTGGCTTACTTCTTTCAATGTAAATATTCCCAATTACATTGTTAGTTTTCATCATAAAAGAAAAAAGCGGGAAACACCCGCTTTTTTCAGCTATTTCTATTCTTCTTTAATGCCAGTTAAATCGACAGAAGCTGCGTCAACATTGACATCAATGTAACCATCTTTTTTCTTTTTCGCAGAATCATTACGCTTCTGCTCCAAATTATTTAGATAAGCACCATCAATATCGCCTGTGACATAGATCCCATCAAATACAGAGCAATCAAACTCAGTTAGATCAGGTACTTTGCTAGTACGTACTGCATTTTTCAAGTCTTCCAAGTCTTGGAAAACCAAACGGTCAGCACCAATAATTTCTTGGATCTCTTCTACACTGCGCTCTGAAGCAATTAGCTCAGTTTTAGCAGGCATATCAATACCGTAAACGTTTGGATACATAACCTGAGGTGCAGCTGATGCAAAGTATACTTTTTTCGCACCAGAATCACGTGCCATCTGGATGATTTCGTTACAGGTTGTACCACGAACAATTGAGTCATCAACCAGTAAAACATTCTTACCCTTAAACTCTAGTTCAACAGGGTTTAATTTCTGGCGTACTGATTTTTTTCGCTGTTGCTGACCTGGCATAATGAAGGTACGACCGATGTAACGGTTTTTCATAAAACCTTCACGGAACTTCACACCTAGAATATTTGCAAGTTCTAATGCTGAAGTACGGCTCGTATCTGGAATTGGAATAACCACATCAATATCATGGTCCTCACCCCAATCACGTAAGATTTTATGAGCAAGCTTTTCACCCATTTTTAAACGGGCTTTATAAACTGAAATTCCGTCAATAATGGCATCAGGACGCGCAAAATAAACATATTCAAAAATACATGGACGGTATTTTGGATTAGCTGCACATTGTCTTGAATATAATTCACCATCAGCAGTGATAAAAATTGCTTCACCTGGTTCAATGTCACGCTCAATTTTGAAACCAAGAGCTGTAATAGCAACTGATTCAGAAGCGATGATGTATTCCATCTCGCCTTGTTCAGTCATACGTGAACCATAGATTAGTGGGCGAATACCATTTGGATCGCGGAAACCAACTAAACCATGACCAGTAATCATCGCCACTACGCCATATGCACCTAGACAGCGCTCGTGTACACGAGTAACTGTGTGGAAAATATCATCTGGTGTAGGGTTTAAAGTACCGTTCTTCTGCAACTCATGCGCGAATACGTTCAAAAGAACTTCTGAGTCAGAATCAGTATTCATATGACGTAAATCTGTTTTAAACAGGTCATCATGAATATCTTCGGCATTGGTTAAATTACCATTATGCGCAAGCGTAATACCGTAAGGTGAGTTCACATAAAATGGTTGTGCTTCAGCACTGCTAGCAGAACCAGCAGTTGGGTAACGTACATGGCCAATACCATAATTACCAAGTAATGCTCTCATATGACGAGTATGAAAAACATCACGCACCATACCGTTATCCTTACGAAGGAAAAGACGGCCTTCATGGCAGGTTACTATTCCAGCTGCATCTTGCCCACGATGTTGCAACATCGTTAAAGCATCAAACAACATTTGGTTCACTGGCGATTTACCGGCTATACCAACAACTCCACACATAGCAACCTCGCAGACAAGCTAGGAATTAATAAAAAGGATTCTTTGTCGAATGGTCGGATCGGTTTTCTAAATCTTCCGATTCGTCCATTGTTTTTGAAGGAGTGCTTGATGCACTACCTCCAGATGTTATTTGATGAAATGCCTCACTCGCTGCATCTTTAGACAACTCAGTCGCTAAAGGGGCATAAGGCAGTAAAAATTGTATAAGTATGGACTGTTTCCAGTTTGGTGAACTTTCAACCCAAGGCCCTACGCCCTGCATTGTAATCAACACAACCAACAAGCCTTTTAAGGAACCAAAAGCACCACCTGCTAAACGATTTAATGGCCCCAATTTCAGACTTTTCAAGAGGCCATTTAAAAATGCAGTGACGATCCATGTTAAAACAATGATCAAAAGTGCTATAAATGCGAAAGCTGCAATTTTTTGAACAACCGGATCATGACTTAAACCCGACATGGACGGCGCAAGGAGGACAGCATATTTTGCACCCATAATTAATGCAATGATCCATCCTACCAAGTTCGCAAAGGCTTTGATAAATCCTTGTCGCAAACCGTTTAGCCCCCCAATGAGCAAAAGTATCAGAATAATGATATCAATTGTGTTCATATTCACTTAAGTCATGGCTGCAACACATTGCTTTACTAATATAGGACCGGTGTAAATCAATCCACTATAGATCTGTACTAGTGTTGCTCCAGCTTGCTGTTTGACTGCTGCTTGTTCACCCGACAAAATCCCACCCACGCCAATTAACGGGATTTGTCCTTTTAACGTTTGGGCAAATAAACGTAAGCATTCTGTACTTTTTTCAAAAACAGGCGCACCTGACAAGCCGCCCGACTCATTACCAGAAGGAAGATTTTCTACACCTTCTCTAGATAAAGTCGTATTGGTAACGATTAAACCATCAATTTTAAATTGCAATAATTGTGCTGCAATAAATTCAACATCTTCTGCTGTTAAATCAGGTGCAACTTTTAAAACTAAAGGAACATAATGGTTATATTGCTCGGCAAGCTCAAGTTGTCTTTCTTTTAATGTTTGCAATAATTCAGTTAATGCATCACCACTTTGTAAACTTCTTAAGTTCTTGGTATTTGGAGATGAGATATTAACGGTAATATAAGAAGCGTAGTTATAAACTTTCTCAAGGCAAATCAGGTAATCATCAACAGCCTTTTCTACAGGCGTATCTGCATTCTTACCAATATTGATACCTAGAATTCCTTTAAATTTTGAAGCTTTGACATTCTCAACAAGCTTATCAACACCATCATTATTAAACCCCATACGGTTAATAATGGCTTTCGCTTCAGGAATACGGAACAATCGTGGTTGTGGATTACCCGACTGAGGACGAGGTGTAATTGTTCCAATTTCAATAAAACCGAAACCCAGTCCAGCTAAAGAATCAATATGTGCGCCATTCTTATCAAGTCCAGCCGCTAAACCTACCGGATTTGGAAATTCAATTCCCATACAGGTTGTTGGTTTTGATTCTACGCTCTGGCGTAGCAAGCCGAACTTATGTGCTTTATCAAGCATAGATAATGTTAATTCATGGGCACGCTCTGGTGCTAAACTAAACAACATCGGGCGAGCAAGTGAATATAACATACCAATCACAGTCTACTGATTTTAGGTAGGCATATTATAGGCACAGGTAGCACAAAACACCATGCTTAAGAACACCATATTTTAATATGTTATTGAACCGTCGCTGTTAATTTAATCTGTCCATCACTTGAAACCATTTCCATCTTTTGAATACTTAAGCCCATTTGTGCAAGTTGGGTTAAAAAGTTAGCTAAAATTGCATAATTCTGATGAGTAACAATAATTTGTAACTGCTCACCATTTTGTTGAGAAGTGACCGTTAAACCTTGTTGCTGAGCTACTCGTTGTATTTTTTCCGATTGGCCTAATTCGAGTTCATTCGCTGGCTTCATGGTAACGGCATTACTCTGCATCCATACCATCAAATCTTTTAAATCATTTAAGCGTTGTTGTTGCTGCTCTGCCAAAGAATGCATTTTCCAGAGTGAAGCTCCAACAATAGCCACGACTACAAAGATTGTAGTAAAGACCACCATAATACGTTCACGCAGAGTTAAACGATCTAAATATTGAACGATTTGTTCAACCCACTGATCAAAGCGGTTTTGCAATTGAGTTATCATTTTCATTATTGTATTTTCACCACCCCAATTGCCCCACCACCATCGGCTTGAACATTACCGAGCTCCGCTTTAAAACCCTGCTGGTTAAGTTGCTGAGTTAAAGCTTGCAAATCGTCTGCCGACTTTGCTTTTAATGCCATAGTTAGTGTTGAAGCATCATAATTTAACTGCTGAGCTAAAATTTGTCTTTGCATTAAAATAGGACCAACACGGCTCAATAAAGAAAGTGCTTGTGTATCACCTTGCTTGCTCATGCGTAAATGACTTTCAAATTGGCTTTTTATGTTTTGCTCATTTACACGACTAGAGGAACCAAACCAATATTTATATTGCTCAATCGTCTGCTCAGAGGTTTGATTAGCCACACTTTTTAACTTTACCCAGCGCAATAAATCATAGCTAAACTGAACCACTATAATTGCTAAAACCACAGCAGCACACGCTTTCCAATACCCCGAAACAGCTTGCTCTTGGCCTTTAGCTTTAGGTAGAACATTAAAAGGATGCTGTTTAGGTTTATCTAAACCCTGAAATTGATAAATAAATTCTGAACGCTGCTCGGCACTTGAAGCTGCAATCAAGCTTTCTAGCTGCTCTGTTATCAAACCACTATATTGATAGTGTGTTTCAACTGGCTGGAACTCTAAAAATAATCCTAGATCATCTAGTGAATTACCCACCCATTTACTTTCACGCACAAGTAATTTCTGGTCAATATTACATAAGACCACTTGCTGCTCTTGAGGTTCCGGTAAAATTAGAAAGTCTGGCAATAACGCAACGATTTTAATAGGCAGCAAAGCCATTGCATGCTGCCATGTTTCTACTGTTGTTTTTGCCACCCCTAATACGGTTAATTGATCAGCATGAAAATGATGAACGACTTTCATATGATCAATAGGCAAAGTCACAAACTCTTCAAGCAAATATTTAACACCATCTGCGCCTAGTTGCTTGTAATGAGACTTTGCCATGTGCTGCTGGAGTACCTGAGCATGGCGACTAGGGAAAAAGATGACAGCTTCTTTTCCTTGATGTAATTGCAGGTCTTGTATTAATTGATCAAGACTTGCTGCCTGCAACCAATTTTCTCCGTTAGACCAATGCCATATTCCATTGGTTTCAGGCATCCATAAATACAGCATAATGGGCTAAATGACCTTTTTAATTATATTGTGGTATAAAACTATTTTTTTGTGTTGATAAACCAGTTGCAATAACAGCCTGATCATAAATTCGAGCTTCGGCAAGTGCAAATGGATTAAAGTTTTCATGTGTCAGTAGTTCAGCAATATACCCTACTACATTCATATGACACACGACTACAATTGACTCATAAGGAACTTGAGACAACCACTCCACTGCTTCTTTTGCATTATCATCTGGTTTGATTTTATCGCATAACAGCACTGGAACATCTTTAAAATAAGCTTGAATATGCGCCAATGTCTCTTGAGCACGTAATAAAGGACTAACTACAAAAATATCAGGCTTAACAATATCTTTTAAAAATGTTGCTGTCTGCTCAGCTTGAGCATGTCCACGAGCGGTCAGTGGACGTTTAGTGTCATTACCATTCACTGGTGGAGCGGCTTCCCCATGACGAACTAATGTCAGTTGCATAAATATTCCTTGTCAATAATTCTTGCATTATAACCGTAATTTATGACATTTATTCTTCAGACTTCATGATGAGGTAAAACAAACTCAACATCACTACGGTGTCCATTTTTCATCAGAGATAAGGCAATATTTAAAGGAGGTGCCCCCTCAAAGATAACTTCATATAAAGCATTGGTAATAGGCATATATACGTCTAGTTCTTCTGCTTTACCACGCACCTGAACAATCGTATTAATTCCTTCCGCGGTTTGCCCCAATTCTTTACTCGCTTGGTCAAGTGTTTTACCTGAACCCAAAGCATAACCAATTTGATAATTACGGCTTAAAGGGCTATTACAGGTTGCAAATAAATCACCAACACCAGATAAACCTAAGAACGTTAATGGGTTTGCACCTTGTTTGACTGCAAAACGGCTCATTTCAGCCAAAGCACGCGTTAAAATCATACTCTTGGTGTTTTCACCAATCTTGTAAGCAGCTCCAATTCCCATTGCAACGGCGTAAATATTTTTAAGTGCCCCACCCAGTTCAACACCATGCACATCATCACTACCAAAAACTCGGAATAAAGCACTATGCAGAGCATGCTGTACAGCATAACGAACGAGTTCAGAATCACTGGCAATAACAGTACCAGATGGCATACCCGCCATAATCTCCTTAGCGAGATTTGGGCCAGATAACACTCCATAAGGAACTTCTGGCAATTCTTCACGAATAATATCGCTCATGAAGCTAAAAGTTTTAGCCTCGACACCCTTCGTTAAAGAAACAACCGCCTGTGCAGTAATATAAGGAGCGATTTGTTTTAATACATCACGAAATGAATGACTAGGAATAGCCACCAAAATAATATCTCGATCACACACTGCTTGTTCTAGATCACACACAGCGCGTAATGATGGCTCTAAAACAAAGTCTGGCAAATAACGTTTATTAATATGCGTTTTATTGATTTCTTCTGCTGTATCAGCATCACGAATCCAGATCATGGTGTCACAACCATTACGTGCAGCTAAATTCGCCATAGCTGTACCAAAACTGCCTCCACCTAAAACAGTAATACGTAATGCCGTTTTTTTATCGACCGCAACAGGTTCCACTAAATCTGTAAACTTAAATTCAGTCATGCTTTATTATCCTATTTCTTACTTCTACAGACTTTTATGCCTGCCAAACTTTTACGAATTCTTTACTTTCAATATCTGCACGTGGTGCAATTGCTTTAGCTGCCGTGCCCACATAAATAATACCTGAAATTAAATCATGTGGTTGCAATCCTAAATGCTGTTTTAACCAATTTGACTCGACAACAGCACCACTACGCCACATCGTCGAAAAACCTTGAACTTGCAAAGACAATAAAAGATTTTGTACGGCAGCCCCAGTACTTAAAATCTGTTCAAAATGCGGAACCTTAGGATGATCTTGCAATTGCGTAAGCGCTAAAATGAGTAAAGGTGCACGGAAAGGATGTTGCTTAACCCGCTCAAGTTGTGCTGAGTCAGTTTCACCCAAATCGGCCAATGCTTTTGCTAAAACCTCACCAAATGCAGCACGTTTTTCAGCTTCGATAACGACAAAACGTGTTGGTTTAAGTCTATGATGGTCAGGAGCAGTTAAAGCAGCTTGAAAAGCCAACTCTAATTGATCTGCATTTGGTGCAGGCTCAATCAATTGACCAATAGATTGACGTTGGTGAATATTTTGATGAATTATCTGTGTTGCTGAATCCGTCATTAATATTGATCTAACTCAAAAAATTCAAAATAGATTAGCATAATCTACAGATAATCCACCATTGTATCTAGAACATAAAAATAACGAGTTCACGCTTTGACATTTTTCTAAGACAAAACATCAAAACTTATACAACGTCTTCAAAATCAATTAGAAAACTTGTGTTCAAATAGTGAGATCTTTTGACGATTAACGATATTAGGTGAAATATGAAAAAAATAATTTTAGCGAGCGCATTAAGTAGTGTTGTTTTATTACTAGGTGCTTGTGCCACCACCCCTAAAAACACATTGGCTGTTCAAAAAGAAAATAATCAATTTGAAGTTACAGGCATTGGTAAAACAAATCTAATTGCAAAAAATAATGCGATTACTGCCGCTCAAAAAACTTGTTCAAAAAATACTACACCCGTTGTTGTAGATGAAAAAACAACTTACAACGGCGTATTAAAAGATGTAGTAAGCGAGAAAACAGGTCAAATGGTTGAAGCTGCTGCTGGTGTGATTGGTACCTTGACTGGTAAAAATGCATCTCTAGCAAAAGACGATGATTATCAAACAACACTTACTTTCTATTGTAAAATTAATTAATCAAAAAAATCCCAATCAAATGATTGGGATTTTTTTATTAGCAATAACCATCTAATCGGGTTAATGGCAATTTCTTACCAATTGCTTTTTCAATTTCTGGCAAGTAAAAAGCATCATCTTCTGAAAGAAAACTAATACTTATACCTTGTGACCCAGCACGACCTGTACGACCAATGCGGTGAACATAATCGTCTGATTGCTCAGGTAAAGTATAGTTGATCACATGAGATACGCCATCAACATGAATACCACGGCCTGCAACATCAGTTGCGATCATGATATTATTTTTACCCTGCTTAAACTGGTCTAACATTTTTAAACGCTTATCTTGGGCAATTTCACCTGAAAGCATCCCGACCCGATACCCATCTCTCTTTAAATGATCATAAAGACGGCGTACTTGATCTCGTCGATTAGCAAAAATCATGACTTTATCGATTGGTTCTTCACGCAAAATATCTTGTAGCAAACGATATTTATCTTGTTTAGCCACGACATAAACGCGTTGCTCAACATCGTTATTGGTTTTTTGCTCAGGTTCAATTTCAACAGTGATTGGCTCAAACAACCATTGTCTCGCCAAATTAAGCACATCATAACTAAAAGTAGCCGAGAACATGAGGGTCTGACGTTCTTCCTTACGCGGGGAATAACGCACAATACGTTTTACAGAAGGAATAAAACCCATGTCCAATAAGCGGTCAGCTTCATCAATGACTAGGAATTCAATTTGATCGAGCCAAACTTCTTTTTGTTCTACAAAATCAATTAGACGCCCAGGAGTGGCAACTATGATATCAACAAAATTAGCATCTAGCTGTTTCTTTTGCTTATCAAAATCTACGCCACCTAAGAGTGTCACGATGTGTAAATCTGAAAATTTTGTGAGTAACTTCGCATCGCTTTCAATTTGCAATGCCAATTCACGAGTAGGCGCCAAAATCAGGGCACGTGGCTCACCACGAAAACGCTGCTCTTGAATCGGGTTATGTAATAAGTCATTCATCACACTAATCAGGAAAGCAGCAGTTTTACCTGTTCCTGTTTGTGCTCTACCAATTGCATCATGCCCGCCCAACGTATATTTTAAAACCTTTTGCTGAATCGGGGTCATTTGCTTAAACCCTAAAGCATCAATCGCCTTTTTAAGTTGCGGATGTAAATTCAAGGTTTCAAAACCAGATGTCATAAATACGTGCTCTAACAAACAATCTCTCTAGTGAGAAGATCATTATAAACAAAAACGCCCCAATTCAAAAATTGGAGCGTCCATGATTCATCAAAAAATGATGAATTAGTCTAAAGGCTGAACGTTTTCAGCTTGAAAACCTTTTTGACCTTGTACTACACTAAATTCTACGCGTTGGCCGTCACGTAAAGAACGGTGGCCGTCACCAGCGATTGCACGGAAATGAACGAATACGTCATCACCGCCGTTACGTTGAATAAAGCCAAAACCTTTAGTGTCGTTAAACCACTTTACTACGCCTTGTTCGCGAGCTGTCATAAGTCAATCCTCAGATGTTGAAAAAAGGACCTTCCGGTGTTGCAAACAGCAGAGCAAACAAGTGTTTAAAATATTTATAATCTTAAAGCTTGTAATCATTCTGTAAAACTATCAACAATTTCCGGTTACATCCATTTGTTATAAGATTTTTAAACCAATTTAAGTGTGCGGTAAATCCTAAAACGGTTCGAGCTTACCATGGGTTTATGACAATTAATAGAATTTTTTTCAATTATTCTCCCTATTTTTAGTCCTTTTTTTAAACAGCTTATTACAATATTTCTTATAGGTAATTGCTTGTTTCTTCTTTTATAAAATGTGCAGCGTTTATAAAAAAATTTGTTAGAATAATCTTTTTAGTTGTTTTGATGATGAATGACCAACATTTCTTCTACTACAGCACTTATTGAAATTAATGCCTTGGGCCAACCGTGTCCAATGCCTTTATTAATGCTAAAACGCGAACTCAAAAAAGTATCGGGTAAACAGCTATTTTTATTAAAATCTTCTGACCCACATAGTGAAATAGATGTAACTCGTTACTGTGGTTTACATCATTTTATGTGTCAGACAACACAGATATCCGAAAGAGAATTTCACTATTTAATTGAAACTCAATGATTCTTTGATAAACTAAAAGATTAGAAATTGCATAAAATTTTACATTTCTCTACCCAATTTTCCTTAATTATGAAGCTGATTCAAATTAAGATGAATTTATTGGTTATCCCATCCGATCCTACAAGGAGAAATCATGAGTGACAGCAGCAATCAATTGATGCCCCTGTCATTGTCTGCGCCCGGTGTAAACCTTGGTGCATATATCAGTACTGTCAATCAGATTCCTATTTTAACGGCCGAGCAAGAAAAAGAACTTGCTGAACGTTATTATTATGACCAAGATCTTGATGCCGCAAAAATGCTGGTAATGTCGCATTTACGTTTCGTCGTTCACATTGCGCGCAGCTATGCAGGTTATGGCCTACCACAAGGCGACCTTATTCAAGAAGGTAATTTAGGCTTAATGAAAGCCGTGAAGCGTTTCGACCCAAATATGGGCGTGCGTCTTGTATCTTTTGCCGTCCACTGGATTAAGGCAGAAATTCACGAATACGTTATTCGTAACTGGCGTATTGTCAAAATTGCAACGACCAAAGCACAGCGTAAATTATTTTTCAATTTACGTAGTTTAAAAAAATCGAGTAAAAAATTAACGCTCGAAGAAGCTCAATCGATTGCGAATGACTTAAATGTTACTGCAGAACAAGTTCTGGAGATGGAAGGTCGTTTAACCGCTTATGATGCTGCTTTCGATGCTCAAGGCGATGACGATGATGACACCCCACATACTGCACCTGCATTGTTTCTTGAAGATAACCGCTATGATCCAGCTCGTTTAGTTGAAAATGAAGACTGGGAAGAGCAAACTACATCTGCTTTACATGATGCAATGGATCAGTTAGATGACCGTTCGCGTAATATTTTACAACGTCGTTGGTTAGATGATGATAAGTCTACTCTCCACGAGTTAGCAGCCGAATATAATGTATCAGCAGAACGTATTCGCCAGCTTGAAAAGAATGCAATGGAAAAAATTAAAATTGCCATGTCTGCAAGCTAAAATAAGTTTAAAAATAAAAGGGCGATTAGCCCTTTTGTTTTATCTGGCTATGTTTAGCCAACCCAATCTATGATAACGTTGCCCTTCATTATTCATTTGCGTTTTTTGTTATGTGGATTGCCATTTCAGCCCTTAATCTTGCCTTTGCAGTCATGTTGGGTGCTTTTGGAGCACATGGTCTTAAAGCTCATGCGAGTCCTGAGCAACTTGTTTGGTGGCATACTGCAACCGACTATTTTTTCTACCATGCTTTAGGTCTTCTAGCACTTGGTATTTTAAGCAAAGTCATCATTACGTTCCCCATTAAATTGCCATTCATATTGATTCAGATCGGTATTTTATTCTTCTGTGGTTCACTCTATATCATGGCGCTTGGATTACCGCGAATTTTAGGGGCAATTACCCCAATTGGTGGAGCATTCATGATAGCTGGATGGCTCGTTTTGGCTTGGAATGCCCTCAAATACGCAAAATAATTGGAATGTGATCATGCAAATTTATTTAAATGGCGAATTAACGGACACGCCTTGTCAAAACCTGTTGCAACTCATTCAGGAAATGGCACTTGAAGGAAAACGATTTGCTGTCGAACACAATCAGCAAATTGTTTCTAAAAGCAAATTAGAGCAAATCACTATTGCTCAACATGACCGTATCGAAATTATTCACGCTGTTGGCGGCGGCTAAGTCGGAGTTATCCATGCAAGACACCCCTCTCATTATTGGTTCACGTTCTTTTCAATCTCGTTTATTGGTAGGAACTGGCAAATATAAAGACTTAAATGAAACAGATTTAGCCATTCAAGCGAGTGGTGCAGAAATCGTAACTGTCGCAATCCGCCGTGTGAATATTGGACAAAATCCAGGTCAACCGAATTTACTCTCAGTTATTCCACCAGAAAAATATACAATTTTGCCAAATACCGCAGGTTGTTTTGATGCTGACAGCGCAGTGCGTACTTGCATGTTAGCACGTGAACTTCTAGACGGTCATAACTTGGTAAAACTTGAAGTTTTGGGCGACGAAAAAACCTTATATCCAAATGTAACTGAGACTTTAAAAGCGGCTCGTACTTTAATTGATGACGGTTTTGAGATTATGGTCTACACATCTGATGACCCGATCATTGCGCAAGAACTTGAAAGTATGGGCTGTGTAGCCATCATGCCTTTAGGTAGTCTAATTGGTTCAGGTTTAGGTATCTTAAACCCGCACACTATTTCAATTATTAAAGAAAATGCAAAAGTACCCGTTTTGGTAGATGCAGGCGTTGGTACAGCAAGTGATGCAGCTATTGCTATGGAGCTTGGTTGTGACGGCGTGCTGATGAATACAGCAATTGCAGCTGCTCAAAACCCTATTTTGATGGCTTCTGCAATGAAAAAAGCTGTTGAAGCTGGACGTGAAGCATTTTTAGCGGGTCGCATGCCACGTAAGCGTATGGCAAATGCAAGCTCACCAGAAACAGGTTATTTCTTTAAATAATTTATTTCTAAGGAATCACTGCTTTTTCAGTGGTTCCTCTCTTCTCTCATGTAACCATTTCACTTTTCAAAAAAGACTAGAAATCTATATCACTTTATTTTAATCGACAGATCTAAATTGTTATATTTAGCTTAGGCTAAACCTAATGTGCTCTTTAAATTTTGCTTGGCATTTAGCTCAAAATTCTTTTGGAAATATGTAGTTTGATAAAGTGGCTCAGACTGATAAAAATGCGCTAAAACTTCTTTTCTTTTAATTAAATATACTTCTGGATTAACCCACGCATATTCCTGCTGAATCTGCTGTTCATATTGCATAAAACGCTCTGGGGCCGCTGCCAAAATAGCTAAATCTATGTCCAATAAAAACTGTAAATCCGTTTCATCGGTTGATATATGCTTTTGAGTAGCAAGAATCCAACGCTTTATTTTCTGAACTGTATTTACTGGTAAATCTTGAGCCATACATTGTTCAAATAACTCAGCACTTTTCAACTCATTGTCTTTAGCTTGTGGGTCATAGATAACATCATGAAACCAAAGTGCCAATGCCACGGCATAAGGATCATTTAATTCTGATCGAATTGACTCAAGCAGATTTAAGCATTCATATATATGTTGAACGGTATGATAAGCCCGCTGCTTTTCACTATAAGCAGCGATGAGTATATTTAAAAAATTTTGCGGCTCAGAAAAGCGATAATGCTGATGCAGCTCAAACCAAACATGTTCCAATTTTGATAAATAAAGCTGCATCATCATATCTTAACCGCGCTTAGGATTATTGCTCATCGCGTTTAAATACCAACTCTTTTGCTGATGAATTCTCAGCATCAAAGTAGTATCCATCGGTATTAAACGCTTTAATATCCTCAGCTTTATTCAATTGGTTTTCAATCACAAAACGAGCCATTAAACCACGCGCTTTTTTCGCATAGAAACTAATGACTTTATATTTGCCATTTTTCTGATCAAGAAAAACAGGCTTAACAATTTCAGCCTTAATTTTTTTCTCATTGACCGATTTGTAATACTCATCTGAAGCTAGGTTTACAAGTAATTCAGCTTTAATTGCTGCCAAGTCTTCATTGATCTGGTTCGTGATAATTTCACCCCAGAACTCATACAAATTATGGCCACGTAAATTTTTTAATTTAGTACCCATCTCAAGACGATAAGGCATCATTAAATCTAAAGGACGCAATAAACCATATAAGCCAGATAGCATACGTAAATGCTGCTGTGCAAAATCAATATCTTTGTCTTTTAAATGATAAGCATCTAAACCCGTATATACGTCACCTTTAAATGCATAAATTGCCTGACGAGCATTTGAAAAATCAAATTCGGGCTTCCAATCTCTAAATCGGTCTACATTTAGTGTGGCAATTTTTTCACTGACACTCATTAAGCTCGCAATTTCCGAAGCAGAAAGTTTACGGCTAACATCAATTAATTGTGCTGAGTGTTCTAACAAGCGAGGTTGAGTAAACTCATCTGTAGGTAACGCTGTTTCATAATCCAAAGTTTTTGCAGGAGAAATTAAAGCAAGCATAGACAACCTGAAAAAATTATTCTTAATACCAACTATAACAGTAGATATTTTTTAATGCTAACTCGTGTTTTCAATGACGACTATCGGTAAAATAGCATCACGTATTGTTATTTAGCGGTTCTTATATGTCTGAGCAAACTTTCATCCAGGGTCCAGTAGGTAAAATTGAACTTTTCGTTGACCGCCCTGAAGGTGAAATCAAAGGCTTTGCGGTAGTTTGTCATCCGCATCCATTGCAAGGTGGAACCCCTCAACATAAAGTCCCTGTCCTGTTAACCCAAATCTTTAATGAATATGGTTGCATTGTTTACCGTCCTAGCTTCCGTGGGTTAGGCGGCAGTGAAGGTATTCATGATGAAGGCCATGGTGAGACTGAAGATATTTTAGCTGTAATTGAACATGTTCGTAAGCTTCACGAAGGTCTACCGTTCTATGCAGGTGGCTTTAGTTTCGGTTCACATGTTATGGCAAAATGCTTTGCACAGCTTAATCCTGAATTACGACCTGTACAGTTAATTTTATGTGGTTTACCAACGGCTACTGTAGTGGGCTTGCGCCATTATAAAACTCCTGAAATTCAAGGTGATATTCTACTCATTCATGGTGAGCAAGATGACATTACCTTACTCTCAGATGCAATTGCATGGGCAAAACCACAGAAGCATCCAATTACGATTTTACCAGGCGCCAATCACTTCTTTACAGGCTATTTAAAACAGCTTCGTCAAATCATTACACGCTTTATTATCATGAAATAAACTGTAATTTGATGGGCATAGATTGAGTCTATGTCCATCATATTATGAGCACTATAACTCCTAAAAATCACTCCAGCTTAATCCAAAACGGGCCAAATATTTTTTCACTCGATCGCTATCGTTCGTTGTATTACGTTGTTGACGAGACACTGAAAAGAGCTGCCTTCCTGCCTCTGCCATTGATTTTGAGTTTTCACAAACTTTAAGCACGCCACGTAATTGAATCTGATCAAACTCATCTATTTGTTCTAACTGCTCAGAACTCAGATAATTAAGTAGAATATCTACATTTCCCTCTTTGTAAGATGCTGTCTGAATGAGCCAAAGTTGTTTTAAGCGTTCAACTTCTCTTTCTACTGTTTCACTTCGAATTAATTCACCTTGAGACAAAGTTGCCAAACGAGTTACGCTTGCTGCCAAATCTCTGAAATTACCTTGCCAAGTTGCATCTGCTGATTTAGCAAATTTCAAATACATTTCTAAAGCATCGCGTTGAAAACGTAATTGTCTCTGATGAATTGCTGCAAAGCGCTGTAGCTCAAACTGAATGTTGGGCGCAATATCTTCTACACGGTCTTTTAAATTGGGTAAAAAGAATGTCCACGTATTCAAACGAGCCCATAAATCTTCACGAAAACGGCCAGCTTGAATCTCATTACGCAAATCACGATTAGTACCAGCAATTAGCTGAAAATCGGCCTGAATTTCCTTATCACTCCCAACAGGAAAAAAGCTTTTATCCTCTAGTGCTTTTAGCAGCATTGCTTGTTCATCAAGCCCTAACTCACCAATTTCATCTAAAAACAAAATACCTTGGTCAGCACTTTTTAATAAACCAGCACGAGAAGCTGCGGCTCCTGTAAATGCACCTTTTATATGACCAAATAAGGTCGACATAGCACTATCGCCGCGTAAGGTCGCACAGTTAACATCGATAAAGCGACCACTTAACTGGAATTTATCTTTCTTTAACTGAAAAATCTGTTTTGCCAAATGAGACTTTCCAACACCTGTTGCCCCCATAATCAAAATAGGCGCACTAGAGCGGGTTGCAACTAACTCAACCTCCTCAATAAGCTGATTAAACGCTTTATTATGAGTAGAAATATTTGCCTTAAGCTGTTGCCAATTTTGCTTTTGCTCATCATCGAATCGTTGTTTTAAAGCATCGTATCGAGACAAGTCCAGATCAATAACTCTATACTCACCTTCTGAGGTCTTTTGCTGATTAGGTGAACTTTGAATCAATTGAGCTGGTAAATAATGGGCATCGACCAATAAATACCAGCAAATTTGAGCAACATGTGTCCCGGTTGTGATATGCAATAAATAGTTATTTTTTTCAACATCAAACTGATAGGTTTTTACAAAGTCATAAAGTGCACCATAAACTTCAGCAAAATCCCATGGGTCTCTAATACTCACCTTATGCCCAGAAACCTGTGTTTGCGGAGAAATTTCTTTTGCATCTAATGCTATAGATTTCACTAAATTATGATGTTGCCTGTCATGTAACAACACCAATTCATCTATAAGTAAATCTTCATGCATTAACAGACTAATTGTAGGACGCCAACGTTGCCATCGATCGGGCTTTCTCCCCTGATCAAGCGTAGAACCGACAAAGCCAATAACGACTGTTTTCTTTGCATCCGCCATAATTTCTATAAAATTTTATAAGTGTCTATAATATACAATACGCATTTGACCAAAAAATTCCAAGAATATGCTTCATTTTACTTTTTTAGGCACATCTTCAGGTGTACCCACTCTGACACGTAATGTTTCAGGATTAGCAGTTCGTAATAACAAGAATAAAGACTGGATTTTAATTGATGCGGGCGAAGGAACACAGCACCGCATTCAGCAAGCCAGACTTTCTCTACAGAACTTAGTTGCCATTTGTATTACACACGTTCACGGCGACCATTGTTATGGTCTAGTTGGTTTACTAGCAAGTGCAGGCATGAATGCTCGTAGCAAACCCTTAATCGTGATTGCACCGAAAGAAATTCAGCAATGGTTTGAAATCACCGCCCAACTTACAGACTTACACTTACCCTATTCACTGCAATTTATTGATGTGAATGAAGCAATGCAGCCATATCAAATCACCGATGAATTCATTGCTCAAGCACATCCACTAAGCCATCGTGTTCCAAGTTTTGCATTTAGTATTTATATCAAATCTATTCAAAAGAAGTTAGATATCCAAGCTCTAACTCAGCTTGGCGTACCTCAAGGCGATATTTGGGGCCATTTAAAACGTGGCTATGATGTTGAGTTTGAGGGCCAAACTTTAAAAGCTCAAGACTTTATCAAAATGCAACATCAACAAGTTCATGCAATTATAGGTGGTGATAACGACCAACCTGAACTATTAGCAGATGCTTGCAAAGATGCTCAACTCCTTATTCACGAATCAACTTACTTGCAAACGGTTTTAGATAAAGTAGGCAAAGGTCCAATGCATAGCTCAGCAAAAATGGTGGCTGAATTTGCAGAGCAGCAATCTTTGGGTAATTTAATTCTGACTCATTTTAGCCCTAGACATCAGGATAAAGCTGGTCAGCAAGCTATTGCCGAAGAAGTTCGCCAGTTTTATAAAGGTCATTTTTATTTAGCAAATGATTTTGATGAGTTTACTTTAAATGAAGCTGGACAGCTTTTGAAAGTTGATAAGAACAACAAAGCCGATTGAATTTATATATCTCAAAAGATACTTAAATATATTTTGAGATATATTAAAAACATTAAAATCTCCAATAAAGATTAGCCCAACAGATGACCTAATTATTTTTATATATTATTTTCAATAACTTATATTTTAATTAAGTGTTTTTTAAAAAGTTGGCACACTCAGTGCAATAGTACAAAGCACACAACATCATTGGGATGTTATGAATAACACCTGCCTGCAAACGCTTGGCAGGCAGGCTTTGAAAGGAAAAGAAAATGTCTGTCATTGAAGAAATTAACCAACAAGCTCAGTTTGAACAAAAGCAGCAACAACTTTCTTATCAAGTTCTGCAAAATGAAAAAAGTATGCCAGTCAAAATGTGGACTAAAGGCGTGCTTGTTGATGACAACTCAAAACAACAATTATTGCAAACTGCTCAAATGCCTTTTATTTATAAATGGATGGCTGTAATGCCAGATGTACACTTCGGTTTAGGAGCAACTATTGGTAGCGTGATTCCAACTAAAGGGGCAATTATTCCTGCTGCTGTGGGTGTAGATATTGGTTGCGGAATGATGGCAACACGTACAAGCTTAACTGCTTCAGATTTACCAGATAACTTACATGCTCTACGTACTGAACTAGAACGATTAATTCCACATGGAATGACTAAGCGCGGACGTGATCGCGGATCATGGGAAACTCCACCAGAAATGGTAGATCAAGCTTGGACCGATCTGGTTGCAGATTTTGAATACATTTGCGCAAAACATCCACGTTTGAAAAACACCAACAACCGCAAGCATTTGGGAACTTTAGGTACTGGAAACCACTTTGTCGAAATCTGTCTAGATGAGCATGATCATGTTTGGATTATGTTGCACTCAGGTTCTCGTGGTGTAGGAAATGCTATCGGTAATCATTTTATTGAACTTGCCCGTAAAGACATGCAGAAGCATTTTATTAACTTACCAAATAAAGATTTAGCATACTTGGTTGAAGGCACTGAACACTTTGATGATTATTGGTTTGCTGTAGGTTGGGCTCAACGCTTTGCGATGAAGAACCGAGAAATCATGATGCAATCTGCGATTAAAGCCTTGGCTACTATTGTACCAAAGCCTTTTCAAGCACGTTTGGAAGCAGTGAACTGTCACCATAACTATGTGGAAAAGGAAGAACACTACGGTGAAGAAGTGATGGTCACCCGCAAAGGTGCAGTCCGTGCACGCTTAGGTGAATATGGAATTATTCCAGGTTCAATGGGTGCGAAGTCATTTATTGTACGTGGGCTTGGAAATCAGGAATCTTTCTGTTCATGTTCGCATGGTGCAGGTCGTGTTATGAGCCGTACTGAAGCAAAACGACGCTTTACTGTTGAAGATCAGATTGCGCAAACTGAAGGTGTAGAATGCCGTAAAGATGCAGCAGTTATTGATGAAATTCCATCGGCATATAAACCGATTGAAGATGTAATGGAAGCTCAAAAAGATTTGGTTGAAGTGGTTTATACATTAAGACAAGTGGTATGTGTTAAAGGGTGATCTAATGAACCAAATTGAAACTGGAATTGTGCAATTTGAATGGGCAATAAAACTCTATTTATATGAAAACGCATTCGTGCCAGCTATTACTTTAGCTGGTGCTGCGGAAGGTATTTTTGGTGAAATTAAAAGTGGTTATATATTTCATCAAGTCAGTGAAAATATTGCCATTAAAAACAACTTACAAGTAAAACTAGTTTCTAAAGAAATTAATAAAGTCAGAAATTGGTTAAAGCATGGAAGTTGCCATCAATCATTTACTGAGCTAAGTGAGCAAGAGTTTACAGAGGCCGCAATCAGTCGAATCATTATTGCTGCAACAGCCTTAATTCATTTGAAACCTGATTATATGAGTAATTTATTTATTAAATTTATGCAGCATACTCAAACCCATTATTCAGATTTCCTACCCGATAATTTTGACTGGAATGAAATAGAGATAGAAGAATGAAACTCGCAGAAGCACTTTTATTTCGAAGCGATCAACAAAAAAAGCTTGCTTCGTTAAAACAACGAATTAATGCCAATGTATTGGTACAAGAAGGTGATGAACCTAGTGAAGATCCAAATGAACTCATCAAACAAGTATTCGCTTTAACTCAGGAAAGCAATCAATTGATTTGTCGTATTCATTTGACCAATGCACAAGCAAAACTGGAAGATGGCAAAGTATTGTTGTCTCTATTAAGTTTGCGCGATAGTTATGCTGAACAGCATAAGATTTTAATAGATGCGATTGCCAATACACATCGAGAACCTGATCGTTATAGCTCACGTGAAATTAAGTGGAAGAAAGTCATTCCTGTTTCTAGCTTACAAAAGCAGGCGGATGATATCAGTGCGAAACTCCGTGACTTAAACGTTAAAATTCAGGCTGCTAATTGGCAAATTGATCTAATCGATTAAACAATAGATTTTGTGAAATCATTTTCACAATCAAAGTTTGGACATACTGGGCGAGTACAAGATCCTGCGTTACTCCGATCTGAGGGATTGAAAATAATTCAGGCGGCTATGGCAGCATGTGAGTCGTGCATCGATATTCACTTATCAGGCTCAGCACTATGCACCTAACAAACCTTTGTCGAAAGCAAAGTCACACGTTACTTCGCATTACCATGTACTGACAGTATGTTCATTAAATTAGAGAATAAGGAAAACAGAAGTGAATAAAGCTTTGGCAAATATGCCCAAAACCATCCAAATTGATGGTTCACAAGGTGAAGGTGGTGGACAGATTTTAAGAACTGCCATTGCCCTTTCAATGATTACAGGTCAGCCATTTGAATTAATTAATATACGTGCAGGACGTAAAAAACCGGGTTTAATGCGTCAACATTTGGTTTGTGTACAAGCATCTCAACAAATTAGCCAAGCTTATGTAGAGGGTGCTGAATTACATAGCCAACGTTTATATTTCGCACCTCAGCATGTTCAAAGTGGTAAATATCAATTTCAAATCGGTTCAGCGGGTAGTACAACACTGGTTTTACAAACGCTTCTACCTGTTTTGTTATTACAAAATGAAGCTAGTGAACTCACCATTTCAGGGGGTACACATAACCCACTTGCACCAACAGCAGATTTTATTGAACACTGCTTTTTACCTGCTCTAGCGAAGATTGGAATTAACGTCGATTTTAGATTAAATAAAGCAGGCTTTTTTCCAATTGGTGCAGGTGAAATTCAAGTTATCATTCAGCCATGGCAATATCGCAACAAACTAAGTTTATTAGCTCGTGGCGCTTTGCAATCTACGGAGGCTTTTGCAGCCACTCTAAACCTTTCAGAGGAAGCACAAATTGCTCAACGTGAATTAACCACGTTAAGTAAAAAGCTAAACTTAAGCTCTCAGCAGCAATTTCATTTAAATGGAATTAGCCAAGGCAATACAGTCTATGTGAAAGTTACCCATCAATATCACATTCAACTGTTTACAGCTTTAGGTGAGATGCGCAAAAGTGCAGAGCAAATAGCTGATCATTTAGCAAAAGATGTAAATCTATATTTATCTTCGCAGGCTGTTGTAAATGAGTATTTGGCAGATCAATTGCTTCTACCTTTAGCTTTAGGTCAAGGTGGTGAATTCACCGCACAATGTATTAGCGAACACACTCGTACTCAAGCAGCCATGATTGAAAAATTTATTGATTGTGAAATCGAATTTGTCGAGTTAAATCCAAATCATTTTCATGTAAAGGTTAAAGTTCAAGAAGCTCATGGTTGAGCTTCTTATTTGTAAAAACTACTCTACAGATGCCAAAGCCGTTACCAACAGCTTCCAGCATTTCTCTACGGTATCTACTTTGACTCGCTCGCCTGGTGCATGAGCCCCTTGAATATCTGGGCCAAACGAAACCATCTGTAAATCAGGATAATGCTCGGCAATAATCCCACACTCCAAGCCTGCATGAATCACTTTAAGACTTGGCTCAATGTTAAATGCCTTTTGATAGGCTTGTTGTAAGCACTTTAAAGCAGCGGAATCAGGATTTGGTGTCCAACCCGAAACTAAGGGTGTGAGTGCAGAAACGATATTAAATTGGCTAAAATGTGCCTGAATTTTTTCTGCAAAATCTTGAGCTTTTTGATTTACCATTGAGCGAACCATTAAAACAGCTTTTCCACCCTCTCGATTTAGTTTTACCACTCCAATGTTATTTGAAGTTTCAACTACGTCTGGTAAAGCTTGACTCATACTTGCAACACCATACGGACTTGTTGCCAAAGCTTGTAACCATTCCTTTTGCTGTTGTTGAGTAATGACTTCGGTTACTTCAGTGCTATTCGGTTGAATAGTTAATTGCAGATTGTTATCAATACCTTGTAGCTGTTGCTTCCACTCTGCCTGATATTCAGAGAGTAATTTTTCTAATTTGGGTAATTGGTTAGACGAAATTGCAATGGTTGCCACGGCTTCTCGAGGTAGTGCATTACGAGCTGTACCACCTGTAAATTCAACAAGGTGTCCACCAAGCTTTGCTAAATGCTGATTTAAAAACCGAGCTAAAATAACGTTGGCATTGCCACGTCCTAAATGAATATCTACACCAGAATGACCGCCTTTAAGGCCCGAAATCTGAATATTCACAACCGTCAAATTTTCAGGAATTGGTTCATACGTGAGTGGTTGCTCGACTTCAATATCAATACTGCCCGCACATCCGAGATATAGCTCACCCCACTCTTCTGTATCAATATTAAATAACCATTTCCCTTTTAGCACACCTGCCTGTAAAAGCCGTGCACCACTCATCCCTGCTTCTTCATCAACTGTTAAAAGAACTTCAATTGGCCCATGAGCAATATCATTTGAATCTAATACTGCCAAAGCTAAGGCTACCCCAATGCCATTATCAGCGCCTAAAGTGGTATCTTTGGCAATCAACCAACCATCTTCAAGAATTGGACGAATTGGGTCTTTAAAGAAGTCATGTACTGTGCCAGTGTTGGCTTGTGTGACCATATCTAAATGGCCTTGAAGAATAACGCCAGATACATGTTCTTTACCCGCAGTCGCATTCTTACGGATAATTAAATTCCCAACTTGATCTACGTAAGTTTCTAGATTTCGACTTTGCGCCCAGTTTTGTAAAAACTCACGAAGTTGCTGTTCATGCTTTGATGGACGAGGAATAGTACAAAGTGTTTGAAAATGCTGCCAAACAACTTGAGGAGATAACGCTGCAATATCAACTTGTGTCATGAAAACCACACTCTAATTATGTAAATATCTTAATAATTTCAATATACACAATGCATTAAAGATAGGTAGAAATTTCAGGAAAGATTTTGTATTTTTATCTTTAATCTAAAGAGACAGTACGACTTTTCTAAAAAGTCGTACTTCATAAATAAGTCTTAACAGGCGTATTTTTTAGTTTTTCCACTCAAATGCTGAGAAACTCTGATCGGCTTTCAAACTATTTTCAACTGCCTGTGCAAGCTGACGAATGATGCTTTGTGTTTCAATTTTCTCAAACCAATCTTGCTCTTCATCAGGATTGGCAGAGATTTCACACATTAAATGCCCATCATGGTCTGTTTTCTGACAAGTAATCGACAAGGGTAAAAGATGATTATCAATACTCACTTCTACTTTTTCATGTTCATGCACAATGTGCTGTGCATCAAAGCCATAATGTCCCAATTGTTTAAATAATAAAGCCGCTACATATTCTTGAGTGATATGGCATTCATTTGGCGGATGATCGAGCACCCCATGTTCTGGGCAACTGGCAATAAATTGTAATTTTTTCATCCTTTGTCCTAACACTTTTATCATTATCTGCGCTTAGCATAAGCAATAAACAAACAGCAGCCAAGCCTTTAGCCCGCTGCTGCCGTTGCTATTGTGTTAGCAATTATAAAATGTGTTAGGTGAAAAGTTATTGGCTAACTTCGATCGTTAAGCCTGCACGATTCGCCAACTCAGTGAAAGTTGGGAAACTTGTCGCCACAGTTTCAGTACCCTGAATCGTAATCGGACCAGAATTACGAAGGCCTGCCATACTAAAGCTCATGGCAATGCGGTGGTCATGGTGTGATTCAACTTCACCACCTGTAAAAATTGGTGACCAGTCACCAGCCTTACCCTTACCTTCGATAATGATGCCATCATCAGTTGGCGTGCAGTCAATGCCCATAATTTTTAAGCCATCTGCCATGACCTGAATGCGATCAGACTCTTTCACACGAAGTTCTGCCGCACCAGTCAGTACTGTTTGGCCTTCGGCACAAGCTGCTGCAATAAATAAAGCTGGGAATTCATCAATTGCCAAAGGCACTTGGTCTTCTGGCATATGAATGCCTTTAAGTGTGTGCGAACCTTTAATATGAATATCAGCAATAGGTTCGCCACCCGCAATACGTTCATTTTCAACAGTCAGATCAGCACCCATCTGTTTTAAAATTTCAATTACGCCAGTACGTGTTGGGTTAATACCTACAGCTTCCAGAACAACATCGGAACCCTCAGTAATTGCAGCACCCACCATAAAGAAAGCAGCTGATGAAATATCTGATGGAACCTGAATGTCAGTCCCCACTAATTTTCCACCACCAACGAGTGAAATCTTGTTGCCTTCGGTTTTAACATCATAACCAAATGCACGAAGCATGCGCTCTGTATGGTCACGAGTTGGCTCTGGTTCTGTAACAGAGATTTCACCTTCAGCCCATAAGCCCGCAAGTAAAATACCAGACTTCACTTGAGCAGATGCCATAGGTAAATCGTATTGAATGCCTTTTAATTGCTGGCTACCCGCAATGCTTACAGGTGGTGTACCTTTCTCACCCGTGGTCTGAATTTGCGCACCCATTAAACGTAATGGTTTAGCAATACGCTCCATTGGACGTTTAGAAAGTGACGCGTCACCTGTCATGACAGAATCAAATTTTTGCGCTGATAACATGCCTGAAAGTAAACGCATGCTTGTACCAGAGTTACCCATATACAATGCACTTGCTGGCGCTTTTAAACCATGCATGCCTACACCGTGAATGGTGACTTCACCATTTTTAGGGCCTTCAATGCTTACACCCATATCACGGAAAGCTTGCAAAGTTGCCAAAGCATCTTCACCTTCAAGGAAGCCAGTGACATGGGTAGTGCCTTCGGCAATAGCACCAAACATAATGGAGCGATGTGACACAGATTTGTCACCCGGTACGGTAAATTTACCTTTAAAAGTCTTATTTCCCGGTAAGATACTGAATTGCTGTGTCACCTTATTTTTCTCCATTAAAGGTTTTTTGGCTAACATATGATTGAAATGTTGACGTGCTGCTTGAGCATGGCCGAGTAAACCCATTAATGCATGAGAATCTTCGTTTTCAATCAATTTTCTAAGTACAGTAAGCTGCTTTTCGAAGCCATCTACAGCATTTAATATCGCTGTTTTATTGGCAAAGAAAATGTCATGCCACATTTGAGGATCACTGGCCGCAATCCGCGAAAAATCACGAAAACCACCCGCTGCATAACGGAAAATATCAAAATTATCTTCACGGTTTGCAAGTTGCTCGACCAGATTAAATGCCATTAAATGTGGTAAATGACTCGTATGCGCCAGCACTTCATCATGCTTAGCAACATCCATACAAATAACTTCAGCTTTAGCAGCTGACCAAAGTTGAATCAGTTTATCAACTGCCCATTCTGCACTTGTCGGTAACGGCGTTAAAATTACTTTGTGATTTGCAAATAGGTCAATCTTACCCGCATGAACACCAGTGTGTTCGCTACCCGCGATAGGATGCCCTGGTACAAAACCTGCTGGTAAATCTTCACCAAATACAGCTTTTGCTGCATCAACGACATTACCTTTTGTACTTCCCACATCAGTTACAATTGTGGTTTCTGACAAATAAGGTTTAATCTGCTCAAGCACTTTTTGCGTAGCACGTACTGGCAAGGCTAAAACGACTAAATCTGCCCCTTTCACGGCTTCAACAGGATCAGAAAATCCCTCTTGTATTAAGCCAAGTGATTTTGCATCTTCTAAAGTTTTCTGTGAACGTGTAGATGCAACAACAGTTGTCGCCAACTTTTCTGCAACAATAACACGAGCTAAACTCGACCCGATGAGTCCTAAACCAATAAATGCAACTTTTTTAAATAGGGGTTGTGACATAACTTCAACTTTGCTTTTGCTCAAAGTTATTTAAACCATTGAGCAATTTGTTTTTAAGCATAATGACATGCTTATCTTTATGCATGTCATTATTCCAACATAAGTGATTACAGAACAGCGGCAGGATAAGAACCTAAAATACGAATCTCTTTCACCATTGGGCGAATATCATTAATCGCAGCAGCAACATTCTCTTGTTCGATATGACCTTCTAAATCGATAAAGAATACGTATGCCCACTTTTCAGGTAATGCTGGACGAGTCTCAATACTTGTTAAGCTAATATTATGTTTTGCAAATGGTGCTAAAATTTCTAATAAAGCGCCCGCACGGTCATGTGCTGAAATCAATAACGATGTTTTATCATTACCGCTTTGTGGAATTTTTTCACGTCCAATCACTAAGAAACGAGTGGTGTTTTCCGGATTATCTTCAATATTGCTATGTAAGATTTCAAGGTTATACATGCCTGCTGCAATATCAGATGCGATCGCTGCAGAATGCCATTCGTTGCGAATACGGCGCGCAGCTTCTGCATTTGAGTTTAAAGCAACACGTTCAACACCAGGATAATGTGCATCTAACCACTGGCGACATTGTGCCAAAGTTTGCTGATGAGCATAAATCTGCTTAATACTGTCTTTACGTGTATTTTCAGAAACAAGAAATTGATGATGAATACGTAATTCAACTTCACCAATCACATTTAAATTCGATGTTTTAAAGCAATCTAAGGTATGGTTTACAACACCTTCAGATGAGTTCTCAACTGGAACTACACCGTAATGTGCACTACCTGCTTCCACTTCACGGAAGACTTCATCAATCGTTGGAAGTGGGCGTACAACTGCATCTTTACCAAAATGCTTAAGCACAGCAGATTGAGTAAAAGTACCTTCAGGCCCTAAAAATGCAATACTTTGCGGCGCCTCTAAAGCAAGGCAAGCAGACATAATTTCACGGAACAAACGCGCCATGGTTACATCAGACAAAGGACCTTGGTTACGCTCCATAACTTTACGTAACACCTGCGCTTCACGTTCAGGACGATAAAACAAAGGATTCTCTTCGGAAGCAAATTTAGCTTTCGCAACAGCTTCAGCAAGGCTTGCGCGTCGATTTAATAATTCTTGAATCTGTTGATCCACGCTATCAATATCTTCGCGAATTTGTTCTAAACTAAGAGAAGTCGTTTTGTTTTGATCATCGTTGATCATTAGAATGCAGCCTCAGTAAAATCATCTTTTAAACGAGAGTATAACAATAGTCTGCTTTGATTTGTTAGGCAATATGGCTGTAAGAGCTTTTTTCATTAACCTTTTTACGCACATTCCTTGAATTGCTTTATTTGATAATGATTTTCATTTATCATTTGTGTAATAAATTTTATTATTCCCCATTATGCATAAATCATTTTTCTTTTTACCTTGCTGTTTTCTTTTAAGCTCATTAATAAGCGGCTCTGTTTTGGCTCAAACTTCTACACAAAATCAATCAAAAATCGTTTTTCAAAATAATCAGGCACAATTTCAAATTAAATCTAAAAATACAGGCCATGATTATCTTATTCAAATTTATAAACCACCCGTTGCCCCATCCCAACAGGGTTATCCAGTACTTTATATATTAGATGGCAATGCAACATTCCCAAGTGCTGCCAATATTGCCCAGTCAATTGGTGCAGGTTCAGCAAAATTAGGCCTAGACCCGCTCATGATTGTAGCGGTTGGCTATCCGCAGCAAAAAACTTTTGATGTGCAAAAACGCGCTTATGATTACACACCAAAACCTTCCGCTGAATTTCAGGCCCAAGGTAAATATAAATATGGTGGTGCTGACAAATTCATCAATTTTTTAAATGATGAACTCAAACCAGAAATTGCAAAACAGTTTCCCGTTAATAGTCAACAACAGAGTCTATATGGACATTCTTTTGGAGGCTTGTTGGTTCTTTATCATTTTTTTCAAAAGCCAGATGCATTCCAGCGTTACTTTGCTGCAAGCCCTTCTCTTTGGTTTGATCAAGGCATGTTATTTCAACAGTTAAATCATTGGCAAAGTCAAAAACAAAGCAACTCTCCGATGCTTTTAACCACGGTCGGTACACATGAGCAAGGCGGGTCTCGTACTCAACTTGATAATAAATTTAACGAAACAGATTTCTTCAAAGCTCTGGAAAATAAACGTTCAGATCAATTTACTTATTGGCATTTTTATAACCCTGCTGAGCAACACATTACAAATTTGTATGCGAGTCTACCTAAAGCCCTTATGTTTGCTTCGTGCAAAGACCTAGAAAGCTGTAAATCTTTATTTGATGGGCCATTACAGCAGCCAGCCAAGTAAAAAATTACATTTAAAGATGATTATTTCGTTGTTCTTAAAGATAGACCTCTTAATGCATAGATTGGTTATACTGACCCAATATGTCATAACAACAGTAAAATAGAATGAATAAAATTATTGTTTTAGGCTTACTGGGTCTTACAAGTTTTAGTTTAACGGCTTGTGGCGGTTGCCCCTTAATCGCAGGATGCAATGGTACTGATAATTCTCCGTACTATATAACGACTGTCAGTAATCAAGTTCGTGGTATTCCAATCCCATCCCAAACCAAGCTCACCTATCAGTCCCAAAATTTCAGACAGAAATATGAGCAATCACATGCTTTAAAAGAGAAAAATTTATCAGGCATCGCTTTACCAGAAGATACAGCAATCATTTGGGGCGGTATGCCAGTAGACATGTTTATACAGTTTTCTAATCCCGAAATGAAGGGCTTCTCGGTCTATCCAGCACGAGGATTTAAAGCAGAATTATCAAATGATTTTTTACGTCTATGGAAAAGCTGTGAAAGTGATTTAGACATTACTTTAAAGGATCCAAATGACTGGTCATTTAATCCTAAAAATATGAAAATAAGAGGTTGTAGTATCAATATCCAAGAACGTAGTGCATACACCGAAGATTCATTTCATCAAGATGAAGCAGATGAATTTTTAAGAAAGATAAATCATGCATTACAGCAATTACCGAAACAACAAGACTATCCTGTCATTCAACAGAAGACTAAATAGTTAAAAACAAAACAGCCTGTTCTAAGACAGGCTGTTTTTTCTCTGCTTAATTAGGCTTTGCCAATTAATCCACGCGCTACGATTTCTTTCATAATTTCATTTGTACCACCGTAAATACGTTGGATACGGGCATCTACAAAGAAACGTGAAATTGGATATTCAGTCATATAACCATAACCACCAAAAAGTTGCAGTAAGTTGTCTGCAACCTTCATTTGCATATCACTACTGAAACTTTTCAATGCCGCAGCTGTTTCTACATCTAGTTTGCCTTCTTGATATAAGGCAACGTTTCTTTCATAAAAAGCCGCTGTAGCAAGCTCATCAATTTTTGCTTGCGCTAAAACAAAACGAGTATTTTGGAACTGTGAAATGGGTTGACCAAATGCTTGGCGCTCTTTTACATAAGCTGTTGCCAAATCAATCGCACCGCGAATAGCTCCAATTGCAGTAGATGCAATTGCAGTACGTTCACGAGGTAACTCTTGCATTAAATAAGCAAAACCTTGCCCAGCTTGACCAAGTAACTGGTTTTTAGGTACTTTCACATTGTCAAAAAACAACTCAGATGTATCTTGAGAATGTAGGCCGATTTTGTCGAGATTTGTACCTTTTTTAAAGCCTTCCAGATGTGTATCTGCTAATAATAATGACACACCTTTTGCACGTGCTTGGGGATCAGTTTTTACTGCAAGTACAACAAGATCAGCATGTTGTCCATTTGAAATAAAGGTTTTTGAACCATTTAATAAATAGTGGTCATCTTGCAAAATGGCACTGGTACGCATTGATTGTAAATCCGAGCCTGCTCCAGGTTCAGTCATACCAATTGCACCAACAACTTCACCTGTTACCATTTTCGGTAACCAATATTGTTTTTGCTCTTCTGTCCCGATATGTAAAATATATGGTGCAGCAATTTCAGAGTGACAAGAAATCGCTGTTGATAATGCACAAAAACCAGCACGTGCAGACTCTTCAACCAGCATTAATGAATAGTAAGTTGGAACTCCATAACCACCATATTCTTCTGGAATATCCACACATAAATAGCCATTTTCGCCCAGTTGATTCCAAACTGAACGAGGCATAATTCCTTCACGTTCCCATTGGTCGTAGTGAGGCGCAATATGCTCACTCATAAAACGTTTAAAATTATCACGGAATAATTCTAAATCTGCATCGTATGCCAACATAATATTTTCCTTCAGCTTTATTGTTTTATCGAATCTCATTGCTGTGCATGCTAATCATTTTTTTAGCAACTGTCATGGCATACTCGCTCATTAAAACTGTACTTTTCAGTCAGCCAATAAAAAAGGAAGCTTTAGCTTCCTTTTTTATATAGGTTTATTTGAATTAATCTAGACCTTCAGCGACTTGAGGACTTTTTGGTTCCATCATTTTTCTGTCGACTTCATCTGGATTATTTAAAGCATCATTGAGCTTATCTTTATCTAAAGCACCGACCCATTTAGCAACAACAATCGTCGCTAAAGAGTTACCAACAAGGTTAGTTAAAGCACGTGCTTCTGACATGAAACGGTCAATACCTAAAATCAATGCCAAACCTGCAACTGGGATATGTCCTACAGCAGATAAAGTTGCTGCCATAACAATAAAGCCAGAGCCAGTTACACCCGCCGCACCTTTAGATGAGATTAAGAGTACTAATAACAAAGTGATCTGATGTTGAATATCAAGCTGAGTATTCGTTGCCTGAGCAATAAAGATTGCTGCCATAGTCAAATAAATTGACGTTCCATCTAGGTTAAATGAATAACCTGTTGGAATAACCAAACCAACTACAGACTTTTCACAACCTGCAATTTCGAGTTTACGTAACATACGAGGCAAAACAGATTCAGAAGAAGATGTACCAAGTACAATTAATAACTCTTCACGAATCAGGCGGATCATTTTGAGGATACTGAATCCACTAACACGGCTGATTGTACCCAAGATCAAGAAGATAAAGAGTAGACACGTAATATAGAAGCAGAGAATGAGTTGCCCTAATTGTACGAGTGAACCAACGCCATATTTACCAATGGTGAATGCCATTGCACCAAATGCACCAATCGGAGCCAGTTTCATGACCATGTTCACAATGTTAAAGAACACATGTGCAACTTGGTCAATAAATTTTAAAACTGGACGTCCTGCATCACCTAACTTATGTAAAGCAAAACCAAAGAGAATTGCAAAAAGAAGGACTTGTAAGATTTCACCATTTGCAAATGCGCCAACAACCGTATCTGGAATGATGTGCATTAAGAAATCAATGGTAGATTGTGACTCACCAGAACTGACGTACTTTTGAATGCCCGAGGTATCTAGAGTTGTAGGGTCAATATTCATCCCTACACCCGGTTTAGCAATGTTAATTACAACAAGGCCAATCAGAAGTGCAATTGTTGAAACAACTTCAAAATATAACAACGCGACGCCGCCAGTTTTTCCGACTGACTTCATGCTTTCCATGCCAGCGATACCGCTCACCACTGTACAGAAAATAACGGGTGCGATGATCATCTTGATCAAACGAATAAAGGCATCACCTAATGGCTTGAGTTTCTCACCTAAACCTGGGATATGCTGTTCAACACCATTGACAATTTGCGTTGTGCTTGGGGAAAAATGTCCTACCAAAACACCCGCAATAATCGCAATAATCACCTGAAAATAAAGTGATTTATAAATCGGTTTTTTAGCCATAACTTTACTTCAATCTATATTTCCAAGTCCGTTGGAAATACCAAAATGAAACGTCTATTCTTTACGAATACACAGCCCTAACCTTTCACATGAACACCGCAAAAGGGAAACGGTTCTTTGTAAACAAAAAACCTTCCTACTACCTCAATGAAAACAAAAAAAGCTGTTTTCTAAAACAGGAGAATACCTGAAGTTTCTAACCACTTTGAGTAGTTAGAAATAACCTCTTACTTTTTCAATAAAAAGCTGAAGATATAGGAGAATCACAGAAAATTATGATATGAGTGCTCAAAAAAGCACGAGAAAGTGTACTCGAATTAAATAATGATTCGGTTAAATTTTTAGCTAATACGCGCAAAAAACACTCATGCAGCCCTAAGACTTTAGTATAAGAAACACTTTTGATATTTTTTCGACACTTTTTTATGTCATATTGATTAAACACTTGTGGACATTTCATTTTGAGCTGCCTGCATCCCATCATTTTTATTGTTTTTGAACTACGATGAATACTAAACGTAATATCTATAAAGATGCTGAACACCCATTCGCTCAATATGTCCGTATTTTAGGTAAGGGAAAAAGTGGTTCACGCTCTTTAAGCTATGAAGAAGCTTATCAAGCATTTAGCATGATTTTAAAAGGTGAAGTGCTTGATGTGCAGTTAGGCGCTTTTTTAATGCTACTTCGTGTTAAAGAAGAATCCATTGATGAACTCGCTGGTTTTGTTCAAGCCACTAGAGATCAACTCAATTTTCAGCCCTTAGAAGTCGATTTAGACTGGTCATCTTATGCGGGTAAACGTAAACATTACCCTTGGTTTTTGTTAGCAGCCCTCACACTTGCACAGCATGGCCATAAAATTGTTATGCATGGTGCATCAGGTCACACGCTTAATCGCGTCTATACTGAGCAAGTTTTAGAATATCTGGGTTATCAAATTTGTCACTCTGAACAAGAAGTGCGTACACAACTAGCAGAGCAAAATTTCGCATACTTACCTTTAGATGTGATTTCACCAGTTTTAAGTGAACTAATTTCTTTAAGAAATGTGATGGGATTACGCTCGCCAATTCATACTTTAGCCCGCTTAATCAATCCTTTTAATGCTAAAGCTACCTTACAAGCTATCTTCCATCCAGCTTATAGAACTTCACATCAACATAGTGCACTGCGCTTAGGCTATCAAAATAGTGCTGTCATTAAAGGTGAAGGTGGTGAGTTTGAGCGAAATCCAGATGCAAAAACGCTCATTTGTGGTATTAAAAATGGCGAACTTTATGAACATGAGTTGCCAAAACTTACGCCTGAACGTAGTCCAATTGAAGAAGAGTTAGATTTAGCAACTTTTAAAGCAGTATGGTTAGGTCAACAGCACCATGAATATGGAGAAATGGCAGTAACTGAAACAATGGGAATTGCACTATATACCATGGGCGTTGTTGCTAGTTTTGAAGAGGCGATGCAGAAAGCAAAAGTGTTATGGAATAGTCGTTTCTAATATATGAATGACCAAGGTTATATCGGATAGCCTTGGTTTTAAGGTTCAACATAATAAAAATCTGGCCAAAATGGATATTCCTGACCTGAAGAATGAATATTTCTTAGTTTCAAGTGATCACCTATTTTGATTGTAATCTTATTAGAATCGTAGGAACCCGAAAGATAAGCATCTCGTTGTTGACCAATCAGTGTCTTACAATATAATTGATGTGCTTTGATCTTTTGAGAGCTTCGTATTGTTTGCGACTCCAGTACCTGAATCCCAATCAATAACATGGGATAACCGTCGTTTTTTATACTTGTATATTTAGCTTGAGGTGAAGTGTATTTCCGACTCGCAACAACCTTCACGTTGAGTAAACATTCAATCGGCTGTTTGGCTAATGCAGCACCACTAAACAATATGAGAAATAATAGTACGCAAACAGGTTTTAAACGTTTCATAGGATTCTTTATTATATTTTGATAAACATAAAAAAAGCCCAGTAATCACTGAGCTTCTTAAATTAAACAAAACGAATTGGTTTAAATTCTGGCTCATGTTTGTGGTGATCATCTTCACAAACCTCACCCTCTTCTTTTGTACCGCGGTCAATATAACCACTACGCTGCTCTTCTGGTAAGTTCTTTAACTCCCAAGCAATTACAGCTTGCATACAAGTTTCACGCTGCTCTTTTGTTAAAACAACGCCATTTGGCCACTTACCAATTTCTACTGCTGTTTTTAAACGCTCTACAATCTCAGGGTTTAAAATAGATAGCATCTGTTCAATATTCATGATTCATCTCTTTGGAAAGATTCAAAATCTTGGTTCCAACCAAGTTTGGTACGGCAGGCCATATAAAAATCATAACCTGGTGGATGCAATAAACTTAGTTTAAATGGATGTTTGCGGATGTGTAAACTATCTCCAACATTGAGCGATATACTATGTTGCCCATCTGCACTCACCATTGGTAACACCCGATTTTCGCGAATAACAATTTTAATTTCGCTTTGTCCACCGACGACGATAGGACGTGATGATAAGGTATGAGGGTGCATTGGAACTAATGCAATCGCATCCATACTTGGATGTAAAATTGGGCCACCGCCTGACAAAGCATAGGCAGTTGATCCAGTTGGCGTCGAAACAATTAAACCATCACTATGTTGGCGATAAACGTATTGACCATCAATGTTAAGTTCAAAGTCAATCATGTGAACCGACTTACCCGAATGCAAAACGACATCATTTAAAGCAATTGCATCATAAATGACTTCGCCATTTGTTCTTACTTCCATTTCAAGTAAGAAACGGCGATCAAGTTGAAAATGCCCTTGAAGCACTTGATCCAGTTTAAAAATAGCTTCTGACGGTTTGATATCAGTTAAAAAACCTAATCGCCCACGGTTGATACCAATTACAGGGGTATTATAACGAACCAAAGCCCTTGCAGCATGGAGTAAAGAACCATCGCCTCCAACCACAATAACTAAATCAGCAACTTCACCTAATAAATGACGGCTTACTATCTGTGCATGATCATAAGGCACTAATTCGGCTGTTTCCTGATCAAAAATGGGGTTCAAACCTAAGTTCAATAAATGATCATGAATTAAACAGAGTGTTTCTACAACTGATGATTTATCTGGTCGACCGATTAACCCGACGTTTCTGAAGGACTTATGTGAAATTTGCACGAATGAGTAAGCTCCGCTGCGATACTCGCCTATAATAACATTAACCCGATTAATTTAAAAAAACATAACTACAAGATGCTGTAAAATTCAATCTAACTTTTCCAATTATTCACAGTTTTATCATTGCAAATTGATGACAAGCTATCGCATCATTACAGGCATTGTTAGGGTTTTATCTCATTTTTATGAAGTTTGAACGTGGTATCGGTTTCTTTGCACTAATCTTTTCCATTTTGATCATTGGTGCTTTTATTGCTCTTAGTATCTATCTGATTCGTTTAGATAATATTATTCGTGAAAAATTTGAAGGTCAGCGGTGGGATATTCCTGCCAAAGTGTTTGCACGCCCTTTGGAAATTTATAACAACGCGCCTATTTCTCAAGCAAATTTCACTCAAGAATTAAAGCTATTGGGTTACAAAACTTCAAGTAATTATGACAAGTCTGGAAGTTATGTTGCTCAAGGCAGCAACATGTATATCCACACACGTGGTTTTGACTACGGCGACAGTGTTGAACCTGAACAAGTTTTAGAGTTAAGTTTTGCAAATGATCAAGTTGTTGAAGTTCGAAGTACCAAACCTTCTTCAACTGGAGTTGCTCGCTTAGAACCGTTACTCATTGGAGGAATTTATCCTCAACACAATGAAGACCGTGTACTGATTAAACTGAATAATGTCCCTAAACCGCTCATTGAAGCTTTAATTTCTACAGAAGACCGCAATTTTTATCATCATCATGGTATTTCAATTCGTGGTACAGCTCGTGCATTAGTTAGTAATGTTACAGGTGGGAAGCGTCAAGGTGGCTCAACCCTGACTCAACAATTAGTTAAAAACTTCTACCTCACTCCTGAACGCACATTAAAACGGAAAGTCAATGAAGCATTAATGGCTTTACTCATCGAGCTGCATTACAGCAAAGATGAAATTTTAGAAGCCTATTTAAATGAAGTGAATCTGGGCCAAAATGGTAGCTATTCAATTAATGGCTATGGTTTGGCTTCACAATTTTATTTTGGTTTACCATTACGTGAGCTTAGCGTTGCACAACAAGCTTATTTAGTAGGTTTGGTTCAAGGCCCTTCTTTATATAATCCCTGGAAAAACCCTGAAGGTGCAAAAAAACGCCGCGACACTGTGTTAAATAACATGCGTGTGATGGGTTATTTAACTCAAGCCGAATATGAAGATGAAATTGCACGTCCGTTAAATGTATTGAGCAAACCAAGTTTAGGGCCTGCAAAGTTCCCAGACTTTTTAGATATTGTGCGTCGTCAATTGCGTACAGAATATCAAGAAAGTGATTTAACCAATCAGGGCTTACGTATTTTTACGACCTTAGACCCAATTACTCAAACTCAAGTTCAAAACGCGTTTAAAGCTTCAGTAGACCGCTTAGCAAACAGCAACCCAGCACGTTTGAAAAACCTACAAGGTGCTGTACTGATTGCCCATCCTGAAAATGGTGAACTCGTTGCAGCAGTTGGCTCTACACAAGACTTTACTGGTTTTAACCGTGCTTTAGATGCAAAACGTCAAGTCGGTTCTTTATTGAAACCTGTAATTTATTTAAGTGCGATTGAATCTGGACGTTATAACTGGGCAAGCCAAATTGAAGATGCACCAATCAGTGTTCCTGTAGATGGCGGTAAAAGCTGGACACCTAAAAACTATAGTGGTGGTGGACATGGCGTAGTAAGTCTGAGTGAAGCATTAGCAAACTCATACAACCTTTCTGCTGTACGTTTGGGTCAAGAATTTGGTTTATCAACATTTACCAATAATCTAAGAAAGTTTGGTGTTGAGTCAACGATTCCTGCCTACCCTTCTATTTTCCTTGGGGCAGTCAATATGTCACCAATGGAAGTGCTCGGAATCTATGAAAACTTCGCTACAGGTGGTTTTAAATATCCAACTCGTGCAATTCGATCTGTGGTAGATGCGAATGGTCGTTTACTTGATCGTTATGGCCTGAACGTTCAACAAACGATTGACCCAGCTGTTGGCTATATCATGAATTATGGTTTACAACAGGTCATGTCTTCGGGCACTGGTCGTTCAGCCTATAGCAGCTTATCTCCAGCTTTAAAATTGGCGGGTAAATCAGGTACGACTAACGATACACGTGACTCATGGTTTGCAGGTTATTCGGGTAACCATGTAGCTGTAGTATGGTTAGGTTTAGATGACAATAAAGTAACTGGTTTGACAGGTTCATCTGGTGCATTGCCAGTATGGACTAATGTGATGAAACAGTTACGCCAAACTCCTGTGAATATACGTCAGCCAGACACTGTACAGTGGCAATGGATTGATCGTGCATCAGGTGATTTGTCTGCACAGGCTTGTGATGGTGCTATGTATATTCCAATGCTAACGCACACGATTCCGCATCGTGCTACGCCATGTGGAGCGCCTTATTATCAAGTTGACCCAACATATACGCCACAAAGTGATAACACAACGCCAGCTTCTCAACCGGATAATACCGATAGCTATATTCGTGATAGTGAAAGTCAGATGCAACAAGATCTGTCAAATAACTCACGTGTAATTTCAACTGGTAGTTATAACAACTAAGCGTAAACAGGAAATTAGGATATGTTGAAGAAAGGTGTTTTTTATATTGGTGCTGTTCTTATGGTCGGCTGTACAACTTTGCCTGATCATTCGGACTCCAAAGGGAAAACACCTACTCCACCAGTGAAGAAAAATACGGAAACTCCATCGGGTGTAAAAATTACACCTTATGAACATCCTGAAATTCAACGCAAAAATTTACAGGTAATTGTTCCGCAGCAAAAGAAACCCCAACGCTTTAATGATGATGGAAGTCAATTACCTGCATTTAGAGTCTTAATGCAAAAAACTCAACAGGCTTACAAAAACCAGCAATGGTCTGAAGCTGAAAGCTATGCGCTTCAAGCACAGCGCTTAGCGCCCCAAGCGGCTGAGACTTATTTATTTCTTGCTCTTACTGCAAATCATAAACAGCAATATTCTAATGCTGAGTCTTTAGCCCGACGTGGTTTGAGTTTTGCCCAAAGTCAGGCCATGAAAAAGCAGCTTTGGTTGACCATTTTAAAAGCTGGACAACAACGTAATAATCAAAAAACTATTCAAGAAGCGCAACAAGCATTAAAAGCTCTCTAGCTTTTAATGCTTGTTTATTTTTTATTAGAAATTACGAATGCCTGCTAAACCATATGCACCATGCTGCTGTGCAGTGGCTAAATCATCAGGATGCACTCCTCCTAATGCAAAAGCTGGAATCTGGCTATTTTGAGCTAGGTCGGCAAAGCGTTCCCAACCTAATGCCACAGCTTCTGGATGAGTTGTTGTTGGCTTTACGGGACTAATAAAAACAGCATCACAACCAATCTGCTCAGCTTGCTTTAAAGAAACTGCATCATGACAAGCGGCAATATAACGCACACCCACTGTTAAGTCGCCTTTATGCAAATTCATGAGCTGAGATTGTTTTAAATGAACGGTCCTAATCTGTTTTTTTAACTCTGGGCTCAACTGCTGCCAAATATCGATATTAATAATTAAGTTTGATAACTGATTTTCATCTAATGCGCTTAATTGCTCTACATATTGCTGGTCAGATTCATCTTCTATACGCCAATACAATAAAGCATCACTGTTATCGACAGGTGTAAACGTATTGCTAATTTTGATGAGATGAGGCCAATACAATCTTTTTATGATGTCTTTATTCGCTTTTGGAAAGTTTAAGTGAAGTAACTGTTCACTTGTGTACCATGCCCATGGTTGATGAATAAGATTTAATAGTTCATCAGGCACATAGCTATGGAATAAATGTAAATTGACAATAATGTCGTCATATTCATGATGAATATAATCAAATTGATGCCAATCTTTTAAACCAATACCCACTTCTTCATAGATTTCACGGCGACAAGCTTCTTCAGGTGTTTCACCTTGCTCAACCTTTCCTCCAGGAAACTCATGCTTTCCACCTTGATGTTGCTGCTCTTCGCGCCATCCAACTAATATTTTTCCGCGATGGATCAAGATTGCTATCGCGACATCGACGATTGGTTTGGGCATTTTTATACTCTCTAAAACTTTTCTCAAGTGTAAGCAAATTTTATCATTTTATAAATTTTTTAAAATCTCATTGACAGATCTATTCGATAATGATTATCATTTAAATCGTTCAAGAACATACCACGGAGCACAACAAATGAACGCACCTTTTAGCTTATTTACTCGTAACAATGAAACAGCTCATGCCTTACCAATGTTACATTCTAACAACCTCTTTGCATTAGGCCGTGAAATCCGCATTATGCATGCTGGCGAGGAATATCGTTTACGCCTCACTCGCAATAATCGTCTAATTTTAACTAAATAAAAAATACACTCGCGTTTCAATAATATTCGTGGGAAAACAAAAAATGGATAGCATGGGTAACCATGCTATTTTTTATAATGGAAGCTTAACCTCTACCCTTAAGCCACCCTGTTCAGCATGCATAAAACGCAATTCACCATTATGCAATTCAATAATTTTTCGAGTAATTGAAATTCCCAACCCAGAACCTTGCTGCTGAGTGCCTAATACTCGAAAAAAACGCTGTCCTAGACGTTGTAATACCTCATCATCTACACCATTTCCTGTGTCTTCTATAGCAACCTTAATTTGCTGTTCATCCTGACTCATCTCGACATGAATTGAACCTAAAGTCGGGCTATAACGAATGGCATTATCAAATAAATTTCTAAACGCAATAAACAGTAATTCTTCATTCGCAAAGGTTTTAGTTTCTGTCGACAAGGTATTTGTCTCTATCAACATTTGTTTAGCTTGCGCATCTAAAGTTACAGTTTCAATAACTCTAGCCAATAAATAATTTAAATCGATAACTGTTTTAGGGAGTTCTGGCTGCTCTGCTTCATTGGGTTCCAAGCGAGCTAGAAGCAGTAAGTTTTCAAGTACTTTTGTACTTCTAGAAACGTCTTCTTGTATGCGCTCAAAATCCTGATGAAGTTCTGGAACGTGTTGATATTTACGCTGCAAAACCTGAAGGCGCATTTGTATGGCAGACAAAGGAGAACGTAGCTCATGGGAAGCATCTGCGGTAAAACGCTGCTCAGCGACTAATGCCCTTTGCAATCTGGCAAGTAATTGGTTTAGAGCATCAATCACAGGTTGAATTTCAGTAATGACATCTGGGTCTTGGATTGGTTCTAAATTTGATGCTGTTTTTTGGGCAATACGTCTAGAGAGTAAATTTAGCGCAGCCAGTTGATGCTCTGTTCGCCAACTGACAATGACCCATTGCAGCAACCAGAACAACACCATAAGACCACTATAGCCAGCAAGTGCTTTGAGTACTTCTTCAATACGTGTACTCATTGGCTGAAAGACTTCAACGTGAAGTTGAGAGTCTTCTTGTTGTGCAGCCAGACTACGCCATAATTGGCCATCAAACCAAAAATATGAAAAACCGTCCGATAAATTTCCTTGTTCAAAAAGCTCATGTTGATAGCTATGAGAATGGGTAAGTAATTGGCCTGAGCTTAATAATTCATATTGAATATCAAATTCGTCACTGAGCTCATCAAACTGTTTCATGGAGTGTTGAGAAAGATCAGAAACCAGCAAAGTATCTGAAATTTCATCCATGATTTCGTCTTGCACTGACATGTTGTGATAAACAGAAAATATGGTGAGTAAGCTTAAAGCCAGCAAGCCCACCACCACACTACTCCACATGGTGGTTTTAACCAGTTGCGACTGCAAAGATGAGCGATTCGATTTCATTTTAAATCTCCCATACGGTAGCCTAGCCCCCGTATGGTTTTAATGCAGCTACTTCCGATTTTTTTTCGAAGCTGATAAATAAATACTTCGATCGCATTACTTTCAATTTCTTCACCCCATGCATAGAGCGCTTCTTCTAATTGATCACGAGTAATAATATGTTCAGGATGAACCATCAGCTTACGCAATATTTGAAATTCTTTTGCCGTTAAATCAATAGACTTGCCAGCGTTTAATACAACTTTCGCTTGTGTGTCGAGTTGCAAATCCCCCCACGTTAAAATCGATTGCTGACTCAAAGTTTGTTTGCGTAATTGAGCGCGAATTCGGGCAGATAACTCTTCTAAACTAAAAGGCTTAACCAAATAATCATTTGCGCCTAAATCTAGTCCTTCTACTCGATCATGAATACTGTCACGTGCGGTAATAAAAATAACAGGAACATTTTTTTGTTTATAACGGATCGTTGTTAGAACTTTTTCACCCGCTAATTGCGGCAGTCCCCGATCAAGTAAAATACAGTCATAGTCATGCTGTTCGATTGCCGTAAGCGCATAATCACCTCTTTCGACCCAATCGACCTGATAACCATCTAACTCTAACCATGATTGAATACTTTCAGCTTGAGAGCGATCATCTTCTGCAAGCAAAATTCTCATCTATTTTTCCTGTTGTATGCTGTTTTAATCTTGCCAAGCCTTTATAAAAAAAGCAAAGCCGCATCATTTAAATGCGGCTAAAAGTAGAAGATCTAGAGATCAATGAATTAGAACTGAACTTGATCCACCTCAATTTCTACGCGTTTTAAAGGCTTATAGTCGATGTCTACTTCACCAATTAAAGTCACATTTGTATTTGGTGAAATAGGACGCCCCTGCCAAAGCTCATCGTCTACATCAACTGTAATGCTACCTGTCTTGTCACGAAATTGATATTTTTCATCGCCTAAAGATTTTACTACCTGACCATGTAATTTGACTGGTGTATTATCTTTTGCCGTTAATGCATGCTTAACAGTTGTTAGCGTTGCTGGAGCAATTGCTGCCTGATTCACAGGTGTATTTGCCATAGCTACGCCAGTAACAGTTAGGCCTGTAGTCATTAGTATTGCTTTAAGCATTTTCATAAGATCACCTTTTTAATCACATCTTGGAATAGCGTAAGTACAACAGGCATAGATGAGGTGAATCTTAAGAAAAAGTTAATTTAATGGTACAACCCTTAATACCTCTTCTAGTGTTGTAAGACCATCAATCACTTTACGAGCACCCGCAATTCTTAAGGGTTCTATACCTTCTTTTTTAGTTTGCGTTCTCAAATCGTTTAAGGTCATATGGCTACTAATAAGATGCTTAAGCTCAAGACTGACTGGCATAAATTCATAAATACCGACTCGCCCTTTATAGCCTGTATGACGACATTGTTCACACCCGATTGCTTGATAAACTTTTTCTGGCATTTCCATAATGTAGTCGAAGGTTAAATGTTGCCACTCATCCTCATTAATATAAGTTTGTTGCTTGCAGTGCGGACAAAGTTGTCGTACTAAACGCTGAGCCAATACACCTAAAATAGTTGCTGCCGTTAAAAATGGCTGCACACCTAAATCATGCAAGCGAGTCAAACTGGATGGCGCATCATTGGTGTGTAAAGTTGATAACACCAAGTGACCTGTGAGTGCCGCCTGAATGGCCATATTCGCTGTATCTTGATCACGAATTTCCCCAATCATAATAATGTCTGGGTCTTGTCGCATAAGTGCACGAACACCATCTGCAAAGCCTAGATCAATTGCATTGTTGACCTGCATTTGGTTAAAACTAGGTTCTAACATTTCAATTGGATCTTCAATGGTACAGACATTAACCTGATCTGTTGCGAGCTGCTTCAAAGATGAATATAACGTTGTGGTTTTACCTGAACCTGTGGGGCCAGTGACCAAAATAATCCCATGGCTATTTTTTGTTAATTGCTGCCAGTGTTGTAATAGAGTCTCTTCAAAACCAAGCTGATGAAAAGAACGTACCAACACATCGGGATCAAAAATACGCATGACCAGTTTCTCACCAAATGCTGTTGGTAAGGTTGATAAACGGAGTTCTGTTTCTTGTCCCTTTGGCGTCCGAGTTTTTAATCGACCATCTTGCGGTTTACGCTTTTCCGCTACATTTAAACGCCCTAAAATTTTAATTCGGGAAATCACGGCGGTCAGCGTATTTGATGGCATGTTATAAATAGTATGCAACACACCATCAATACGGAACCGAACTTTACCGTTGTCTTTACGCGGTTCCATGTGAATATCACTAGCACTCTGCTCAAATGCAAACTGTAAAATCCAGTCAACCAACTTCACAATATGCTGATCATTCGCATCTGGGTTTTGACTATCGCCAAGTTGCAAAAGCGCTTCAACGTTTTTAGTGTCTCGGTCATGAGCTGCATCTTTTTGAGCTGAGTTTACCGCCCGACTGACCTGATAATATTCGCGCAAATAACGCTGTAACTGTTCAGGATTAAGTAAGACCCGCTCAATTTTTTTAGGTGCTAGACTTCGCTCTAGATTGTTTAGCCAATCTGTCTGAAATGGTTGATCTGTTCCAATCACAATACGATCGGCATGAATTTCGACAGCTAAAATATGATTGCGAATGGCAAACTCTTGTGACATTACCTGCGTTAAAGCACTGACATCTGCTTTTAAAGGATCTATCACAAATAAAGGAATTTGAACCCGATCTGCAAACCATAAACATAAGCGGTTTAAACTTAAATGAGCATGTGTGTGCTGCTGGTCTTTTAAATTAAAATGTGCAATCCACTGTAAAGGATGCCACTTTAATTGGTCTTTTTGGCGGTGGCTTGACTGTACAAGTAATTTATCTCGTTCCGTAATCCGACCTTCTTGTAATAATTGTTCTAGACACCAATACGTATCTATTTGTACATGTGCATTCATGCGTTATCCCCAATATATTTTTATAATATAGCAGAGATATTTTTGATTTAGCTCATCACAAATTTGCTAAACCCAACTTTTAAATATTCTTTAACTTCAAATAATTAAACCAAATCTCAACTTAATATTTTTTTGCGTCATAGTTCATATTTATAAAAATACTGTGTATGTTGCTTTGTCTAAAAAAGACACTATGCTCACTATAATAAAAAGCATAAACTGAACGTGAATATATGATTTTTAAAATGATTCAAATCTACTTATAACAATAAACCAAAGAGGAAGTAATATGGAACTTCCAATGACAATGTCATTACAAACAACTTCATTTGAAGAATTCATTACCGTCATTGCTGCGGCGCTCGGTTGTGGCTTATTAATTGGTTTAGAACGTGAGCGAAGTAAGCTTAAACATGAATACAAAACGTTTGCCGGATTTCGCTCTTTTGCAATTAGTTCACTATTAGGCGCCATCTGTTTTTTATTCGGCACTGAAATTGGAATTGTAGGAGCCCTTCTCATTGGGGCAATTAGCATTGTATCTCTCAAAAATCAGCCCAATGACCCCGGTGTGACTACCGAACTTGCCTTTATTATGACTTACTTTATTGGGGCACTTTGCATTTGGAATATTTCGCTAGCTGCTGGACTCGCCGTGATCATGACCATTATTTTATTGGCTAAACAATCTATGCATGGCATTGCCAGTCGGTGGATTACTGAATCGGAATTGCGTGATGGTATTTTCCTACTCGCCTTACTTTTAATTGCGTTGCCTTTAGTTCCCAATAAACCTTTCTGGGGTCCAGTTTTAAATCCGCATGTGATTTTAAAATTACTCACTTTGATCTTATTTGTACAAGCACTTGCCCATATTGCGAAACGGTTACTCTCATCTAAAAACGCTTTATTACTCTCTTCTTTAGCTTCGGGATTTGTTTCCAGTACAGCGACCATTGCCAGTTTAGGTTTAGAAGTACGCTCTGGCAGAGCCAATGCAACTACAAATGCAGGCGCTGCATTAATGTCGTGTGTTTCAACACTCATTCAAACTTTAATTATTGTGATTGGGATTAGCTTTGCTTGGTTTAAGCTGATTATATTTCCTACCCTTATTGCATTAGCAGTTTTAGCAATCTGGGCTTTTATTTTATTGCGTAAAGCAGAGCCCAGTACAACTTCGCCCGAACTCGACTCAAGAATGTTCAGCTTAAAAGAAGCCATGATTATTGCAGGCACACTCACGCTCATTCAGGCAGGTGTTTATGGTTTAAGTATATCTTTAGGCGATGCCGGATTAATCGCAGGTACTCTGCTCGCATCTTTATTTGAAATACATGCAGCTATTGCGGCTGTCATTGTGCAAGGTGAACCTGATAGCACCCATATGACACCTTTATTAATTGCATTTTTAGGAGGCTTTGCAGTTCATGCGCTTGCCAAAAGTGTGAACTCTGCAATTTCAGGCGGGCTGTCCTATGCCCTTGCTTTCGTGCCCGCCCAACTCATTCATATGGCTATATTTATTAGTTTACTTTGGCTCAACATCCATTGGTTTTAAAGATTTCTATTGTGCAAGCGAAGAAGTCTTCACCACATCAATGACAGTAACTAAAAATTGATCGACTTTAAAATGAATATCAAAGTCTGAAAATTTCATTTTATAGATCCGCTCAGCGTCTTCTTGATAGGCAGGTCTTGGATCTAAAGCTAAAACTTGCTCAAGCTCATCAATGTACTGTGAATTGATTTCATTATTTTGCAGAAAATATTTTTGAGCTGCTAACGCAGCTTCTGACCAAACGACTGACTTCCGTTCGGGTTCAGCATGTGCATAACCACTTTGTGCATCAACAATTGCATCAGAATATTGAATATAGGGTTTGATATCTAAAATTGGAGTGCCATTTAATAAATCACTTCCAGTGACGTAAACACGAACAGACTTACCTAGTTTTTCCACTTTATTCAGTTTTACAACTGAAAGCCCAATTGGAGATGGTCGATACATGCTACGTGTAGCGAATACACCAATTTTTTCATTACCGCCTAAACGTGGCGGACGAACCTGTGGACGAAATTTATCGGCACTCCCCTGATTTTTATTGTCATGAAACTGCCAAACTAGCCAGAGATGACTGAACTGCTCAATTCCCTCAAATGCCAACAAGTCGTTATACGGTTCTGCCATTTCGATATAAGACTCAATATTTACCAAATTAGGCTGACGTGGAATACCAAATTTTTCACGATAAGGCGAACACATGTGGCCGATTACGGGGAAGGTGACAGAGTTGTTCATCACTTTTTCTTATAAACACAATTAAATATATTCAGTTTATCGGGAATGAAATTAGATTAGAATAGCTATCTGTTTTCTTTTAATCGTGATCGAGACCTTTAATGGCTGCTTTTAACGTCGAACGCATTACTCATGTTCACCACTGGAATGACACCCTTTTCAGTTTTAAAACTACACGCGACACTAGCTTACGTTTTAAAAATGGTCAGTTCGTAATGATCGGACTTGAAGTGAATGGCAAACCGTTAATGCGTGCGTATTCGATTGCAAGTGCAAACTACGAAGAAGAGTTAGAATTTTTCTCAATTAAAGTACAAGAAGGTCCTTTAACTTCGATTTTGCAAAAAGTACAAGTTGGCGATGAAATTTTAATTTCTAAAAAACCGACAGGTACATTGGTTCATGATGACCTTTTACCGGGTAAAAACTTGTACCTTTTATCTTCTGGTACTGGCCTTGCACCATTCTTATCAATTATTCGTGACCCAGAAACTTACGAACGTTTTGAAAAAGTAATTGTTGTTCATGGTACACGCTATATTTCTGAATTAGCTTATCAAGACCTTATCTTGAACGAATTACCAAACCATGAATTCTTTGAAGAGTTAGGTATTAAAGACAAACTTGTTTACTACCCTACTGTAACTCGTGAACCTTTCCACACTCAAGGCCGTGTAACAACTGCAATTGAAACTGGCGCTTTATTCGAAAAAGTTGGTTTACCACGCTTCAACCGTGAAACTGACCGCGCAATGCTTTGCGGTAGCCCTGCTTTCTTGAAAGATGTTGCTGCATTACTTGACCAACACGGTTTAGTTGAATCACCTCGTATGGGTGTAATGGGCGACTACGTGATTGAACGTGCTTTCGTAGAAAAATAAGATTTTTCTAATTAAAAAACCGAGGCACAGTCCTCGGTTTTTTTATATTTGTTTTATAACTTGATTGTGCCATCGATACAGGTAACAGCTGTTCCACCCACTAAAATTTTATCCTGATGCAATTCAAGTTGAAGCTGTCCGTCACGACCTAAAGCCTGCCCCTGTGAAGAAAGAACGACGTCATTTTGTGCTGGCAAAATACCATGGTAACGAATGAAAGATGCTACGCTGCCATTACCACTCCCACAAACTGGATCTTCATTTATTCCAATTGAAGGAGCAAATGAGCGAACTTCTATATGTTTTTGCTCATCATTATTTTCATAAAAACCATAAACCGTCGCTCCACCAACTTTCATTTCTAAATCATGTTCTTTTAGAGCAGCAAAGTCTGGTTGGCTATCTAAAACAGCTTGCGCGTTTACAGCTTGCAAGACAACCCAGCGTGCGCCTACATCAACCAATGTGGCATTCCATTGAGTACTAATTTCACATTTTAAAATTTCTGCTAATTTCTCAGTATGCATTGCATCAAGTGGAGTAATTTTAGGCTTAGGTAGTTCAAATGAAATATGACTTGAGCCACTCACAGTAAGAGCAACTAAACCCGCAGCACATTGCTGTACCAGCTTACCTTCTTTAGCAGTAATTAGACCAGCTTCAAGCAAAGCATAGGCAGTACCAATTGTAGGATGTCCTGCAAATGGTAATTCACTTTGCGGAGTAAAAATTCGAACCTGATAGTCAGCTTGTGAATCGGTCGCAGCGAGCACAAACGTGGTTTCAGAAAGATTAGTCCAATTGGCAATTTCCTGCATCTGCTCAGACGTTAAAGTACTGGCGTCCATAATCACCGCAACAGGATTCCCTTTAAATGCTTGTGAAGTAAAAACATCAACTTGTTTAAATGCAACAACAGACATAGACCACTCCTACTGATTTTGTAATTAAAAATTATGGTTTTAAATCCTTACCATAGGTCTGATATTACTGATTTATTTTTAATGGTCACAGTATCAGTTAATATGAAAAATAATAGACACAGTTTTTAAGTTTAGATTTGTGTTAAATGAATAAATCAAAAGCCATCACAATATTTGAGTTAAATAAAAGATCACGATAAAGTGTATCCATTACTTTGGCTTTTTAATGAATTGACATGTACAAATATAAAAAAGTGAGTGATGACCTAACCCTTCAAATTCAGAATGGTAGGCAGCCGATTGGTTCACGCTTACCATCAATTCGCGACTGCGCAAATCATTATCAGGTCAGCATTAATACTGTCAAAGAAGCTTATCGTCAGCTTGAAGACCAAGGTTTAATTTCTGTTCGCCCTCAGTCTGGCTACTATGTTTGTCATGCACCTTCAAACCTGCTAGAACCCGAAGAGCGTTATGTGAGTGAAGAAAAAGTGCCTCTTTCAGGTATTAGTTGCTTACTCGCTCAAATCGTTAAAAAGCAAATGGACCCAGCCTATGTCAATTTGGCTTTAGCTTGTCCTTCTGGGGAAAATTTCTATCCAATTGAGCGAATAAAACGCTTAACTGCTCAAGTTTTACGAACACAACCAGATATTTTTAAAAGCTATACTTTACCGCCCGGCTCTACACGTTTACGTACACAAATTGCTAGGCGAGGCTTACAACTCGGTATGTTTCTTTCAGCAGATGATATTGTGCTGACTCATGGCACGATGGAAGCATTAAGTCTCGCGATTATGGCAACAACTCAAGCGGGTGACAGCATTGCACTTGAGATCCCTACTTTTCACAATCTGTACCCACTCCTTCATAATTTAGGTCGAAAAATTGTAGAAGTGCCGACATCGCCACATACAGGTATGTGCCTAGATACCCTTCAAGAACTCTTAAAAACACAAAGTGTACAAGCCATATTAACCATTCCAACAGGACACAATCCTCTCGGTTTTAGCATGCCAGAAAGCAGTCGCCGTCGTTTAGCAGAGCTTGCTAATCAGTTTCAAGTTCCTGTCATTGAAGATGCAATGTACGCCGAACTGCAACTCACTGAGCCCCTCTTGACCAACATCAAAGCGTTTGACCAAAATGGATGGGTATTGGTGTGTGGTAGCTATACAAAGACTGTAGCACCTGACTATCGGATTGGTTGGCTAGAAGCTGGGCGCTTTCGTAATATTGTGCAGCAACTTAAATTTACAACAACTGTTGCCGAGCCAGCTTTACTCACAGAAACTTTAGGACTTTTCTTAGAAAATGGCGGTTATGATCTGCATTTACGGCATCTTAAAAAACGCTATCAACAACAAATTGATACCATCAAATCTTATATCTGTCGTTATTTCCCGCTCGGTACTCGAGTCAGTCGACCGCAAGCAGGATTTATTTTATGGTTAGAGCTACCCGAATCTATCGACACATTAGAACTGTTTCATCAGGCAATGGATGAAAAAATCTTATGTATGCCGGGAATTTTATGTTCGGCTGATAAACGTTTTAGTCATTGTTTACGTATAGCGGCGTGTTTCGAATTAAATCCTAAAATGTTAAATGCTTTGATGCGCTTAGGAGAGTTAGCAAAAAATATGCTACCAGCACAAAAAGATATAGGTCAAATCCCTACTAATTCAGTGGGTTGAATCCAAAATATAGAGTTAATAAAATAAAACCATATATTTTTTATGCCTTTTATTTTATGAAGACTGAACTCCTCTCTCCCGCAGGTTCACTTAAAAACATGCGCTATGCATTTGCCTATGGTGCAGATGCCGTATATGCAGGCCAACCACGTTACAGTTTACGTGTGCGTAATAATGCTTTTGATCATGACAATTTAAAAATCGGAATTGATGAAGCGCATGCTTTGGGTAAAAAGTTTTATGTTGTGGTGAATATTCAGCCCCATAACAGCAAATTAAAAAACTTTATTCGTGATCTTGAGCCAATTGTAGCGATGCAGCCAGACGCTCTTATTATGTCTGACCCAGGCTTAATTATGATGGTGCGTGAGTATTTCCCAGAAGTACAAATTCATCTATCTGTTCAAGCCAATGCCATTAACTGGGCCACTGTTAAATTTTGGAAAGATTATGGTCTAAGCCGTGTCATTTTGTCACGTGAGTTGTCTTTAGAAGAAATAGAAGAAATCCAGCAACATGTGCCAGATATTGAACTCGAAGTTTTTGTACATGGCGCACTATGCATGGCTTACTCAGGTCGTTGTCTACTTTCTGGATATATGAACAAACGTGATGCCAACCAAGGTGCTTGTACTAATGCTTGCCGTTGGGACTATAAGTTGCATGAGACTGGAGAGGATGCAAACGGCGATGTAATTCCAGTCACTCAGCTCAACATGTCAGAGAAGTCTTGCTGCTCATCAGCACAAACAGAGACAACTTCATCTCAAACTTTGCTCGTACAACGTAATGATGAAGAAATGTTTGCTGCCGAAGAAGATGAACACGGTACTTATTTTATGAACTCTAAAGATTTACGTGCTGTACAACATGTAGATCGTTTAACCAAAATGGGCATTGCCTCACTTAAAATTGAAGGCCGTACTAAATCCTATTTTTATTGTGCCCGTACTGCTCAAATTTATCGAAAAGCTATTGATGATGCGTTAGCAGGTAAACCATTTGACTCAAGCTTAATGACCCAACTTGAAGGTTTGGCGAACCGTGGTTACACCGAAGGCTTTTTAAGACGTCATGTGCACAGTGAATATCAAAACTATGCTGATGGTTCATCACATTTTGACTATCAACAATTTTGCGGCGAAGTATTAGAACGCCACGGCGATTATATTCGTATCGAAGTGAAAAACCGTTTTGTGGTTGGAGACTCACTTGAGCTCATGACACCTCAAGGCAATATCACTTTTACCTTAACCGAAATGCGTGATTTAAAAGGTAATTCAATTATGGATGCTAAAGGTTCGGGGCATTTTGTTGAAATTCCACTCTCACAAAATGTTGATGTTAGTTATGCCCTACTCATACGTAACTTGCCGCATGCGAAAGAAAGTATTACTGCCTCTACATTAGCTTATTCAGCGAGTTAAACATGGCACTTTTGATTACGAGTGACTGTATCAATTGCGATATGTGCTTACCTGAATGTCCCAACATTGCTATTTTTGAAGGCAGCAAAGTTTATGAAATTGATCCACTTCGTTGTACGGAGTGCGTAGGCTTTTACGATACGCCTACGTGTAAGGCGGTCTGTCCAATCGATTGTATTAAACAAGACCCTGCACATATTGAAAATGAAGAGCAACTGCTAGAGAAATTTAAAGATTTAAATATGCTCGGCTAACCTACCTTTAAAAAAGTCTATAGAGGATCAGGCTAAAGTTGCTGATCCTCTTAAATAACCATGCAAACCCAATATTAAATAAATGAATAAATAGCTGAGACTGCTTTGCTAGTGATAAAATTAATTTATCAGTTCAGTTTGATTTACTGGTATTTTTGTACCAAAAATTAAACAATCGTTAAAACTGCTAAACCATTTCAACATTTCATATAGATTGATTAAAACTCATTCTGGCCCGGCTTCCCATGTCTTATCTTTATTTAGCAATTGCCATTGTTTGTGAAGTCATTGCAACTTCAGCTTTAAAAGCATCTCAAGGTTTTACTATTCCCATTCCATCCATCATTACTGTTGTGGGCTATGCAATTGCTTTTTATTTATTGTCCCTGACATTAAAAACGATTCCGATTGGAATTGCATATGCCATTTGGTCAGGCGCGGGTATTATTTTAATTTCTGCAATTGGCTGGATATTTTACAAACAGCATTTAGACTTGGCGGCCTGTATTGGTCTTACTTTGATGATTGCAGGCATTATCATTATTAATGTGTTTTCTAAAAATACCCATCTATAAATTATAATTAGAAAGCAACCGAATAAGATGAGAATCTTTTTATAAAAATTTCACCTTACTCGGTATAAACAGCTTATTTTAAACTTCCCGTTAAAAATTGCTTTAAACGCTCACTTTTCGGATTGTTGAGTACTTCATCAGGATAACCCTGTTCCTCAATTTTCCCTTGATGCAAGAAAATCACCTGATTAGACACATGACGTGCAAAGCCCATTTCATGTGTGACCACAATCATAGTACGCCCTTCTTCAGCCAAACCCTGCATAACCTTTAGTACTTCACCCACCAACTCTGGATCAAGTGCACTGGTTGGTTCATCAAATAGCATCACTTCCGGTTCCATTGCCAAAGCACGAGCAATCGCTACACGTTGCTGCTGGCCACCAGATAAAAATGCTGGATATTTATTTTCAACACTTTCAGGCAATCCAACTTTGCGTAGATATTTCCTTGCACGCTCTTCTGCTTCAGCACGCTTCACCCCAAGCACATGAATTGGCCCTTCAATGACATTTTCCAGTACCGTCATGTGAGACCATAAATTAAAGTGCTGAAACACCATCATCAGTTGGGTACGCATTTTTTGTAGTTGCTTTGGGTCAACCACTTTTAAATTGCCTTTTTTATCAAAGACTGTGCGTAGTTTTTCGCCGTTGAGCTTAATGGTGCCATTGCTCGGTTGTTCCAAAAAGTTGATACAACGCAGCAAAGTACTTTTACCTGAACCAGATGAGCCAATAATACTAATTACATCGCCAGCATTTGCATCAAGTGATATCCCTTTCAGTACTTCATGATCACCAAATGTTTTGTGTAAATCACGAATCACTAGTTTTGCAACGTGTTCCATTTATGTCTCCTAATGATTCGATGGCTTTAAAAATGCCAACCAACGTTTTTCCAACTTACGAAATATCCAAATCAAAATAAATGCCAACACTGCATATAACACCGCGGCAATTCCAAAAGCATTGAAAGTGTCATAGGTTGCCGCATTTACATCACGCGCAATTTTTAAAATATCTGGAACAGTTGCTGTAAATGCAATGGTTGTCGCGTGCAACATCAAAATGACTTCGTTACCGTAAAATGGCAAAGCACGGCGTAACATCGACGGAATGATAATACGTGTGTAGAGTTTCCATTTTGACATTCCAAAAGCTTGGGCGGCTTCAATCTCGCCATGTGGAATAGAACGAATTGCTCCAGCGAAGATTTCAGTCGTATATGCACCAGTATTGAGCGCGAATGCCAAAATGGTGCAATTTATGCCCTCTCGAAAAAATGCATCGAGCGTCTGATGTTCATGGATGTAATCAAAGCTATAAATGCCTGAATAAATAATCAGCAATTGGATATACAGTGGTGTGCCACGAAAAACGTAGGTAAACAACCAAACTGGACCACGCAACCAAAGATTTTCTGATACTCGTGCAAGTGATAAAGGCACAGCAAGCACAAAGCCAATACCAATAGAAAGCACCAATAACCAAGCAGTCATCGCGACACCGGTCATTTGTAGGCCATCTGTCCAAAGGTATGCCTGCCAATATTGTTGAAGGATTTCAATCATAGTTGTCCCTTCCTCACACCAGCAGAATAACGACGTTCAAGCCACATTAAAATGAGGTTTGATACGGTGGTAATTGCCAAATAAATCGCGGCAGCCACGATGCTAAAAAAGAACAGTTGCATGGTACTTCTACCCGCATCTTGCGTAATTTTTACAATATCAGTCAGGCCAATAATTGAAACCAGTGCAGTTGCCTTAATCAAAACCTGCCAATTATTACCAATACCCGGCAATGCAAAACGCATCATTTGAGGGAATAAAACACGTCGAAAAACCTGCCAAGGGGTCATACCATAGGCCATTGCTGCTTCAATTTGACCCGTTGGAACGGATTGAAATGCACCACGAAAGGTCTCGGTAAAATATGCACCATAAATGAACGCTAAAGTAATCACACCAGCCACGAATGGGTTGATATCAATCTGGTCCATTTGCAGTGCTTCAGTAATTTGGTTTAAACCCAACTGCAAGCTATAAAATAATAGCAGCATAATCACCAAATCAGGCACACTACGAATGAGTGTGGTATAGGCGGTCGCAATATAACGTAAAGCTTTAATATTAGAGAGTTTTGAACTCGCACCAATTAAGCCAATAATGACAGAAAGCAAAAGTGACAACAGCGCAAGCTGTATGGTCATCCATGTTCCACTGAGAAGGAGTGGCCCATAGCCAGATAAAAACATGACTCATCTTCTCCTTAAAAACAATATCTAATATTGATGAGATGAGAATAGATTTTAAAATGTCGGCACTAAGCCGACATTTTTCACATCATTAGTAAATATTAAAGGAGAAATATTTTTTCTCGAGTTTCTTGTATGTACCGTCCGCAATGATTGCTGCGAGCGCTTTATCAATATTCGCTTTCAAATCTGCATCTTCTTTGCGTAAACCAATCGCTGCGCCTACACCCAGTGTTTTTGCATCAACCACATTGCCACCGACAAATGCAAAGTTTTTGCCTTTTGGTTGTTTTAAGAAAGCACCATCAACCATGATTGCATCTTGTAAAGTTGCATCTAAACGACCAGACATCATGTCTTGATAAATCAAATCTTGGACTGGATAAGGTACAACGGTTACACCTTTGGTTGCCCAATAGGTTTTAGCATAAGTTTCTTGAATTGTGCCCTGTTGTACCCCTACACGCTTACCTTTCAATGATGCAGCTGTTGGTAATAACGGTGAGCCTTTTTTTGCAACCATACGCGTTGGCGTATTGTAGATTTTGCTAGTAAACAAAATTTGTTTTGCACGCTCATCAGTGACCGTCATTGATGAAAGAATGCCATCAAACTTTTTCGCTTTAAGTGCTGGAATCATCCCGTCAAAAGAGTTTTCAACCCAAACACATTTGGCTTTGAGTTTTGCACAAACGGCATTACCCAAATCAACGTCAAAACCAGTTAACTTGCCATCTGGTGTTTTATATTCAAACGGCGCATAAGAGGATTCAGTACCAAAACGAATCACCTTCCAATCCTTTGCTTGTACATTCGTCGCAACAGCAGCCAAAACTAAAGTTGTTGAAACGAACATTTTTTTCATAAAGCTTGCCATCTTGAAGCTTCTCCTTAAAATCCAAATAAGGTGATAAAAATTTGAGTATTTCTAAATTACTCTTCTGTCGAAATAATTGCAATTTCTATACCATAAATTAAGGATTTATGAAGATGTCAAAACAGCAGATTGTATTACCTGATTAAATGTTGAAAAATCATTCAAACTGTAAAGCTAATTTTTGAGTGTATAGGCTTCTGCCATATTTTCATTTTCGACCAATGTCCGAATGGTATATTCATGGTTATGTTCTTTGGCACTGGCAAATTCACATTTCTGATCCCATAACATTGAGCAACCACTCAACAACGGACAACCTGCAAATAATTCGGCCACCCAATCAACAAACACACGAACTTTAGGCGATAAATGACGGTTTTGTAGATATACGACTGATATTGGCATGGGTGCTGGCAACCATTCAGTCAGCACTTCCTTGAGTGTGCCATCTTCCAGATGTTTCGCCACCATATAATATGGGCATTGAATTAAGCCAAAACCCTGTACAGCCAAATCAACATATGAATCGCCATCGTTGACAGAAACACGCCCTTTCACACCAACGCTATGAATCTCGCCATCAACCATAAAATCCCAGTCAATATTGCGTCCGGTACGACTATTAAAATAATGCACGACCTGATGTTTTTTTAAGTCATCAATGGTTTCTGGTTCGCCATGTTCCGCCAAGTAACGCGGTGCAGCAACCGTCACACACTGAATTGTTCCAATACGACGTGCCACCAAACTTGAATCTTTCAACTGACCAATACGAATAACACAGTCCACCGCATCTTGAACTAAATCGACCGGTCGATCACTCATTCCAATCACCAGATCAATATCGGGATACTTGGCATGAAAATCACAAAGCATTGGAATCAGAATGAGTCGTCCGATTGAAGCTTTGACATCAATGCGTAGTCGACCTCGTGGTCCCCGTTCCGAGTCATGAAAATTCGATTCAACGTCTTCGACATCAGCTAAAATTCGTGAAGTACGTTCATAATAAACTGCGCCATCTGGTGTCAAACTGAGTTTCCGAGTGGTCCGATTCAATAAACGAACCTGTAAATGTTTCTCTAAACCCTGAATGGTTGTAGTCACTGAAGCGCGCGGTAGACCTAAACTGTCGGCCGCTAAACTGAAACTATTTGTTTCGACAACTTTGTTAAATACTTTCATCGCATGAAATAGATCCACACGCACACTCCTATCAATTAATGCATACTTTCATTCAAACACATCAATTGTTATAAAAATACGAATAGTGTTATCGAATTTAATATATTTATTCGTGATTGACAAACTTTTATGCTCCGTCCATCCCATAAACCCTGTTTCTCCCATACGGACCATAATTAAAAGTCTGAAAACAGGTATCCAGATGATTAGGAGCACCTCATGTCATTTTCACGCAAACAGTTCGCGCTGTCTGCCATCTTTGTCGCCATTTTGGCAACGGGTGGCAGTTTTATGTTTTTACATGAAAATGCCGATGCAAAAGCTGCACCGACAACAGCCCAACAAGCTGCCACTGTTGATATTTCTAATGTCATCAGCAAAACCATTACCGATTGGCAAGAATATTCCGGTCGCTTAGAAGCCATTGATCAAGTCGATATTCGGCCACAGGTTTCAGGTAAACTCATTTCAGTACACTTCAAAGATGGCAGTCTGGTTAGAAAAGGCGAGTTACTTTTTACCATTGACCCACGTCCTTTCGAAGCAGAACTCAATCGTGCCCAAGCTCAACTCGCTTCAGCTGAAGCACAAGTCACTTATACGGGTTCTAATCTTTCTCGTATTCAACGCTTAATTCAAAGTAATGCTGTATCACGCCAAGAATTAGATCTTGCTGAAAATGATGCGCGCTCAGCCAGTGCTAACCTACAAGCCGCTAGAGCAGCCGTCCAATCTGCACGTTTAAATCTTGAATACACTCGTATCACTGCACCAGTCAGTGGTCGAATTTCTCGTGCCGAAGTGACTGTGGGCAACGTGGTTTCTGCGGGCAACGGAGCACAGGTTTTAACAAGTTTAGTCTCTGTCTCTCGTCTCTATGCATCTTTCGATGTTGATGAACAAACTTACCTCAAATACATCAGTAACCAGCGTAATTCTGCACAAGTTCCTGTTTATATGGGACTTGCCAATGAAACAGGTTTTTCTCGTGAAGGAGTCATCAACTCTATCGACAATAACCTAGATACGACCTCAGGTACGATTCGTGTCCGCGCGACTTTCGACAATCCAAACGGAGTTTTATTACCGGGTTTATATGCTCGAATCCGTCTGGGTGGTGGTCAACCTCGTTCAGCCATTCTGATTAGTCCAACCGCAGTCGGGGTCGATCAAGATAAACGTTTTGTTGTTGTAGTCGATGCTAAAAACCAGACCGCTTACCGTGAAGTAAAACTTGGCACACAACAAGATGGCTTGCAAATCGTGAATAGTGGATTACAAGCGGGTGACCGTATTGTTGTAAATGGTTTACAACGGATTCGTCCGGGTGACCCTGTTACCCCGCACCTCGTTCCGATGCCAAATGCACAAATCACTGCTAGCAGCACCACTCCTCAACCTAAGCCAACAGAAAAAACATCAACTCCGGCAAAAGGTTAATCACATATGAATATTTCTAAATTCTTTATTGATCGGCCGATCTTTGCTGGTGTGTTATCAGTATTGATTTTACTTGCCGGTTTACTGTCGGTATTTAAATTACCGATTTCTGAATATCCAGAAGTTGTTCCACCATCTGTGGTGGTACGTGCTCAATATCCGGGTGCGAACCCAAAAGTGATTGCTGAAACTGTTGCCTCTCCGCTTGAAGAATCAATCAACGGCGTAGAAGACATGCTGTATATGCAATCTCAGGCAAACAGTGACGGTAACTTAACCATTACGGTAAACTTTAAGCTCGGTATTGATCCAGACAAAGCTCAGCAATTGGTTCAAAACCGTGTGTCGCAAGCATTGCCTCGTTTGCCTGAAGACGTACAACGTTTAGGTGTCACCACTTTAAAAAGCTCACCAACTTTAACCATGGTTGTGCATCTGACTTCACCAGATAATCGCTATGACATGACCTACTTACGTAACTACGCAGTGCTTAACGTAAAAGATCGTTTGGCGCGCTTACAAGGTGTAGGTGAAGTCGGTTTATTTGGTTCTGGTGACTACGCGATGCGTGTGTGGCTCGACCCACAAAAAGTTGCGCAACGTAATCTCACAGCAACTGAAATTGTGAGTGCAATCCGTGAACAAAACATTCAGGTTGCCGCAGGTACCATTGGTGCATCACCCACTAATTCTCCTGTACAACTTTCAGTGAATGCTCAAGGCCGTTTAACGACTGAGCAAGAATTCTCAGATATCATTTTAAAAACAGCACCAGATGGCGCTGTCACTCGCTTAGGTGATGTTGCTCGTGTTGAACTTGCAGCTTCACAATATGGCTTGCGTTCATTACTCGATAATAAACAAGCTGTTGCCATTCCAATTTTCCAAGCGCCTGGCGCTAATGCTTTGCAAGTTTCCGATCAAGTGCGTAGCACGATGAAAGAACTTTCAAAAGATTTTCCAACTTCAATTAAATACGACATTGTTTACGATCCGACTCAATTCGTACGTGCCAGTATTAAAGCGGTCGTTCATACTTTGCTTGAAGCGATTGCACTGGTTGTTGTGGTTGTTATTTTATTCTTACAAACATGGCGTGCCTCAATCATTCCATTGCTTGCAGTACCAGTTTCAATTATTGGTACATTCGCACTCATGCTTGCTTTCGGTTACTCAATCAATGCGCTTTCACTGTTCGGGATGGTACTTGCCATCGGGATTGTGGTCGATGACGCGATTGTCGTCGTCGAAAATGTCGAGAGGAATATTGAGGCAGGCTTGAGTCCAAGAGATGCAACTTATCGCGCCATGCGAGAAGTGAGCGGACCGATTGTTGCCATTGCTTTAACGCTGGTTGCCGTGTTCGTTCCACTTGCCTTTATGACAGGCTTAACAGGGCAATTTTATAAACAATTTGCCATGACCATTGCCATTTCAACAGTCATTTCGGCATTTAACTCCCTTACTCTATCTCCTGCTTTGGCAGCCATGCTACTAAAAGAACATGACGCTAAACCTGATGCATTAACACGCCTTATGAACCGTATATTCGGACGTTTCTTTGCGCTGTTTAACCGCGTATTTACTCGTGCGTCAGATAACTATGGTAAAGGCGTAAGTCGTGTTATCTCTCATAAAGCATCGGCAATGGGTGTATATGCTGCACTTCTGGGCTTAACCGTTGGTATTTCTTATATTGTTCCGGGTGGCTTTGTTCCCGCTCAAGACAAACAATATTTGATTAGCTTTGCTCAATTACCAAACGGCGCGTCTTTAGATCGTACCGAAGCTGTCATTCGCAAAATGAGTGACACTGCACTTAAACAACCTGGTGTAGAAAGTGCAGTTGCCTTCCCTGGTCTCTCAATTAACGGTTTCACCAACAGTTCAAGCGCAGGTATTGTCTTTGTGACCTTAAAGCCATTCGATGAACGTAAGGCTAAAGACTTATCTGCCAATGCAATTGCTGGTGCTCTCAACCAGAAATATTCAGCCATTCAAGATGCCTATATTGCAGTTTTCCCACCACCACCTGTGATGGGCTTAGGGACTATGGGCGGCTTTAAACTCCAACTTGAAGACCGAGGTGCCTTAGGCTATTCAGCCTTGAATGATGCATCACAAAACTTTATGAAAGCAGCACAATCAGCCCCAGAGCTTGGTCCAATGTTCTCAAGTTATCAAATTAACGTACCTCAACTGAACGTAGATCTGGACCGTGTAAAAGCCAAGCAGCAAGGTGTTGCTGTGACAGATGTTTTCAACACCATGCAGATTTATTTAGGTTCTCAGTACGTTAACGACTTTAACCGCTTTGGACGTGTTTATCAGGTTCGAGCACAGGCCGATGCCCCTTTCCGTGCTAACCCTGAAGATATTTTGCAGCTTAAAACCCGTAACAGTGCGGGGCAAATGGTGCCGTTATCTTCATTGGTGAATGTAACTCAAACTTATGGTCCTGAAATGGTAGTGCGTTACAACGGCTACACATCAGCCGATATTAACGGTGGGCCTGCACCGGGTTATTCATCTAGCCAAGCAGAAGCTGCGGTTGAACGTATTGCTGCTCAAACTCTACCACGTGGTATCAAGTTTGAATGGACAGATTTAACTTACCAAAAAATCTTGGCTGGTAATGCAGGACTCTGGGTATTCCCAATTAGCGTCTTACTGGTGTTCTTAGTTTTAGCCGCTCAATATGAAAGTCTAACTTTGCCTTTAGCTGTAATTTTAATTGTACCAATGGGAATTTTGGCCGCTCTGACGGGTGTTTGGCTGACAGGTGGAGATAACAACATCTTTACCCAAATCGGTCTGATGGTACTGGTCGGGCTGGCCTGTAAAAATGCCATCTTAATTGTCGAGTTCGCACGGGAACTCGAAATGCAAGGTGCAACTGCATTTAATGCAGCAGTTGAAGCAAGTCGTCTACGTTTACGTCCGATTTTAATGACTTCTATTGCATTCATTATGGGTGTAGTCCCACTGGTTACCTCAACTGGTGCAGGTTCTGAAATGCGTCATGCCATGGGTATTGCGGTGTTCTTCGGCATGATTGGTGTAACGCTGTTTGGTTTGTTCCTGACCCCTGCCTTTTATGTCCTGATTCGTACACTGAACAGTAAACATAAATTGCATTCAGCGGCAGTCCATGAAGCGCCTTTATGTAACCCACATGATCATTAAGGAGGAGATTTAATGGCTACAGCAAAACAAAGCTTATTATTGTCCTCACTCATGGGAAGCCTGCTGCTTGCAGGCTGCTCTTTGGCTCCTGAATATCAACCTGCAAAGGTGATAGTTCCAGTCAAATTTAAAGAGTCTGACCCTAAACTTGAAGACAATAACTGGAAAATTGCCCAACCTGCCGATCAGCAAGTTCGAGGTGAATGGTGGCGTGTTTTTAATGATGCTAAATTGAATGAGCTTGAACAACAAGCCATTTCTGGAAACCAGAGTCTTAAAGCGGCAGCGGCTAATATTCAGGCTTCACGTGCATTACGTTCCGCAGCACAAGCTGAACGTTTGCCAAGTATTGGTGCTGGCTTTGGCCCAACTCGTCAAAAATCCTCTCCCGCGTCATTGGGTTTAGATGAAAATGCCCATACATCTGCACAAACCTTATGGCGTGCTCAAGCGAATGTTTCATATGAGCTCGATTTATTTGGTCGTATCGCCAGTAGTGTCAATGCTGCAACAGCTAATGTACAGCAACAAGAAGCTTTATATCAGTCGGCACTTTTAGCGTTACAAGCAGATGTTGCTCAAGGCTACTTTCTCATTCGTCAGCTTGATGCTGAACAAGCAATTTATAATCGCACAATTAAACTGCTTGGCGAGACACGAGACTTAGCTCAAACACGTTTTCGAAATGGTTTAGTCAGCGAGCTTGATGTTTTCCGTGCACAGACTGAACTTGCTACAGCCCAAACCAATGCACTGAACATTGCCCGTAATCGAGCCAATGCAGAACATGCGCTTGCAGTATTGTTAGGTAAAACCCCAGCTGACTTTAGCTTAACAATTCAACCCTTAACTGAAAACAGTCTCCGTCTTCCAGCAGGTTTACCATCGGCGTTACTTGAAAGACGACCTGACATTGCTGCGGCTGAACGTGCGATGGCAGCAGATAATGCGCGTATTGGAATTGCACGCGCTGCTTTCTTCCCAAAACTAGACCTGACAGGTGCACTCGGTTATGAATCATCAACTTTAGGTGATTTAGGTAAATGGTCGAGCCGTACATTTTTACTTGGTCCAGTCGCAGGCACTATTTTATCTTTGCCATTATTTGACGGTGGGCAACGTAAAGCTGGAGTCGCCCAAGCGCGAGCAGCCTATGAAGAAAGCGTTGCGAATTATCGCCAAACCGTGCTGAATGCATTTCGCGAAGTTGAAAATGGTTTATCTGATCAACGTATTCTCGATCAGCAAATTCAGGCTCAAAACCAAGCACTTTCTTCTTCTCGTCATGCAAATCAACTGTCTCATCTACGCTATAGAGAAGGTGCAATTAGCTATCTTGATGTGATTGACTCTGACCGGACTATTTTGCAACAAGAGCAACTTTCCGCACAGCTTAACGGCAGTAGAATGATGGCTAGTGTAGATTTAATCCGTGCTTTAGGGGGTGGATGGCATAGTGCCGAGTCATCGGTAAAATCTAAAAGTTAATTCTTATCTAATTAAATTGATATAAAAAAAGCGCCATACGGCGCTTTTTTTATATCTACAACTTATTGTGCGTATACAGGGAACTTTGCACAAACAGTTTCAACTTTCGCTTTTACGTCAGCAATAACTTTTTCGTCACCTTTGCTGTCGATCACGTCAGCGATCCAACCAGCAAGTTCACGAACTTCAGCTTCACCAAAACCACGAGTTGTTACTGCTGGAGTACCGATACGGATACCAGAAGTCACAAATGGAGAACGTGGGTCATTTGGAACTGAGTTTTTGTTAACAGTAATGTGAGCAGCGCCTAACCAAGCATCTGCTTCTTTACCAGTTACGTCTTGCTTGATTAAAGATAACAAGAACAAGTGGTTTTCTGTACCACCAGAAACAACGTCATAACCACGAGCGATTAATACTTCCGCCATAGCTTGAGCATTTTTCACAACTTGTTGTTGGTAAACTTTGAAGTCATCAGACATTGCTTCTTTGAAGCAGATTGCTTTAGCAGCAATCGCATGCATCAATGGACCACCTTGGTTACCAGGGAATACAGCTGATTGAAGTTTCTTCTCGATTTCTTCATTCGCTTTCGCAAGGATTAAACCAGAACGTGGACCACGAAGTGTTTTGTGAGTCGTAGTTGTAGTTACGTCAGCAATTTGAACTGGGTTTGGATATACGCCAGCAGCAACAAGACCTGCAACGTGAGCCATATCAACAAAAAGGTAAGCGCCAACTTTGTCCGCGATGTCACGGAAACGTTGCCAATCTACAACACGGCTGTAAGCAGAGAAACCAGCAACGATCATACGTGGCTTGTGCTCTAATGCTAAACGTTCAACTTCTTCGTAATCGATCTCACCAGTTTCAGAGTTTAGACCATACTGAACCGCGTTATAAGTTTTACCAGAGAAGCTTACTTTTGCACCGTGAGTCAAGTGACCACCGTGAGCCAAGCTCATACCTAAAACAGTATCGCCTGGGTTAAGAAGCGCTAGATAAACAGCAGAGTTAGCTTGTGAGCCAGCGTGTGGTTGAACGTTTGCGTAATCTGCACCAAAAAGTTCTTTAGCACGATCAATCGCCATTTGCTCAATGATATCCACATATTCGCAACCGCCATAATAGCGTTTACCTGGATAACCTTCTGCATATTTATTCGTAAGTTTTGATCCTTGCGCTTCCATCACAGCAGGAGAGCAATAGTTTTCAGAAGCAATTAACTCGATATGTGCTTCTTGACGCTCACCTTCAGAAGCAATTGCTTGAGCTAATTCTGGATCAAATTCAGAAATGGAAATATTGGCAAACATTAGCGGGGGTCCTATAAAATTAGGGCTTTTAAGCCGTGCTAAGATTGCGACATATTGTAGCATGAACTTTATAATTAAACAGAATGAAGTTAGCTCAGTTTTAAATAAAAATGGCTCAAGTTTTATAAAAAATGAGCCATTGTTTATAAATCAATAAAAAAGCTGGTTTAAAGCTTATATTTTAAATTTTTTCATCGTTAACCCTAGATTAAAATAATGTCAAAAATACTTTAAATATCAATAACTCTATTGCGCTGCTAGCAAAGTCTGAACATTTCCAACAATGTTGTCCACATTACTACTCATCGCTGTATTATGGTCCCAGTTACCAGTCACATAACTATTAATTTTAGTGCCTACGACAGTGGCATTAGATATCAAGATATCCGTTGCTACCTTAGGTACTGTCGAATCGACTACCCCTTGATAAATAATAATCGGTGTAGTGACTTTTGCTTGTAGCGGCTGCGAATCTTTATCTAAAAAGGTTTTAACCAACGCCACTGCCATAAAGTTAGGTTGTGTGCGCGTATAGCCATCCAGTGTTCCATTATGGTCTGTAGCATACTTAGTCATGCCTGCACCAAAGGCTTGGCCCAATGGTCCAGAGCAAAGAGTTTCTGCTTGTGCGGCAATACCTGAGATTTGCGAAGTAAATACTTGTGAATAATCAAAGTTCGGCTGTGTGTTACGCATACCCGCCGTAACTAGAGCGGTATATGTATCAAGCTGTGCATACATCGGAATCTTTTTATCCAAAGTTGCATTCACAACAGATTGCTCCCCTGCTACTAAAATAAAACCTAAATTGGAAGCTGGTGCTACCGCTACCGTACCTTTATAGTCTAGCTGCGCACGACTCGCATATTGTGCAGCGCTCAACGCAGCATGCCCACCTTGGGAATGCCCGACTGTAAGCCATTTTTTTGAAGTTAATAAATTACGCTGTGATAAATAGTTACGTGTTGCAACTACCGCATCCGTAATTGAGAAGGCCTCACTTTTAACATTTAAAAATGGATGTATTCCTGGTGTGCCCAAGCCCTCATAGTCAGGTGCAACGACAACATAACCCGCTGTAAGTAACTTACTAATTAAATCTTTTGTACTGTCTGCTAAAGCTGCTTTACTTGGTGCACAAGTATCTGCAACACCTGTGGTTCCATGTGCCCAAACTACAATTGGCCAACCGCCTGCTGGTGGCGGTGTATTTGGTGTGAATACCAAACTGGTTGCCTGCACCTCTTGCCCACTTTGGCCCAACATTTTATAAGTCAAAATACTACTTTCTGCAGCAACTGATCCTAAGTTGGTACTGGTGTAAGCATCAACTTTAACAACTGGATTTTGTATGTTGTTGGCAGGAGTACCGGATGGATCAACAATCGGTGAGTCATCATCACTACTCCCTCCTCCACAGGCGACTAAAAATAAACTCGTGCTGAGAACGCTGGTCATTAATAGTTTTATTTTCATTGGTATATCCCTTAAATTCCATTTTTGTTGTGCTTTAGTTTTTTAATCAACATTTTCCAATGCCTTAAAATAATTACGCCTAATCTTTATTTTTCGCAAGTTCTATTTGATGAAACGAATCTCTGAAATACTCTCATTTTTTAATAGAAATTGTCGTTATAACTACTTTCTAGTTGCACTTCATGTTTTAAAGTGAATAGCCAACTGTTACCATTCATAGCTACTCGTAATTATTTAAAGGGCCAGATATGCAAGCCATTATTTTAGATACAGAAACTCATACACTAAATGGTTTGCCTATTGAAATTGCGTATGCTCCGATCGAACTTAATGAAGGTAAACTCACCTTAGATAAAAGCAAATTGTTTGATCAGTTATATCAAGTGGGTGCACCTATCTCTTATGCTGCGATGGCAGTACACCACATATTAGAAACAGATTTAGAAAACCAGCCTCACTATAAAACCTTTAAATTGCCAGAGACTACAACTTATATTATTGGCCACAATATTGATTACGATATTGCCGCGATTGCTCGCTGTGGTGTTGATGTATCGAATATTAAACCGATTTGTACTTTGGCTTTAGCTCGTAAAGTTTGGGCAGATGCAGAGGCTCATAATATCTCAGCACTGATCTATATGATTTCTCAAGGCAGCAGTAAAGCTAGGGAAATGCTTAAAGGTGCTCACCGTGCCGATGCTGATATTATTTTGACTGCTAATATCTTGATGCATATTGTCTATCATTTAAATATTCAAGATATTGAAGAGCTCTACCGAGTTTCTGAAGAAGCACGTATCCCCACGACTGTTAACTTTGGTAAGCATAAAGGCACAGCAATTGCTGAACTTCCTAAAGACTATATTCAATGGCTATTACGCCAAGATGAGCTTGATATCTATCTTCGCAAAGCATTAGAAAGTGCCTTTTAAGATTTTAACCAAATGATATTTATAGATTATTCATCATATTGTCATTTTTAAGTTTTATTATTAACCCCATTTATATTTTATTAAAAACAGTACTGTTCAACTCAGAAGATTGGACAGTCTGATTTATTTTTTATATTGGGGAAAAGCAATGGCTGGTTTTTATAGAACCAATTTGGGAAGAGTTGCGCTTCAACAACGCAATATTGTTTTAAATGCGAAACAAAGACGTTTATTACTCTTAATAGACCATGAAGATTTTCAGAACTTAAATGGTGAATTTAAAAAACGTATTGCTTCTCCAGAGCTGATTCAACAGCTTATCGACTTAGAACTTATTGCCCCAATTGCCTCTACCGAAACATCTACTAATGAAGAAATTATTTTAAAAACATCAGCCATAAATAAAGTAGAAGAAAATCAAAAAGAATCTGTTGTTAGCTCTATACCGCATTCTGCTCATCTTGTTGGAGAAATCCAGCTTTCTGAGCAAAAAACTTTAGATCAGTCCAATACTACATATTTTCAACCAGTAATATCTTCTGAGGCTCTTTCTTTCGAAGAAATACAACAGTTAATGATAAAAACACTTAACAGCTATTGCGGACTAATGACTAAACCACTTGTTCAAAAAATAGAGAAAGCTACAACAATACAAGAGCTTAAATTATGTCAGGTACAATGGATTACAAGTTTGCAAGAATCACGCATTCCCCCTCAAGAACTTGCAAGATCTTTACGTACAATTAACTATTCAATTCAGCTTCTTTCACAAAGCATATAAAATATTGAACAACTTGCTGTTTAATTAAGCATTAAAATCACTTGGCACGTATTTCGTGCTTTACCTGCAAGTGTTTTTTTCCTATGATGTGCCCCACACATGCGCTCGTAGCTCAGTTGGATAGAGTACAGGTTTCCGAAACCTGGGGTCGTGGGTTCGATCCCCGCCGGGCGCACCAGCTTTTATATAATAACTTCATAAATTTATCTCAATTTTATAAAATTCCGACTATTTTACTTGGTTTATTAATCATTATCGCTCAAAATATACCCCTCTTTCATAATGTGAGAATTTCATGACTGATGCTTTGGTTTTAAGAGATTTGTCCAAAACATATCGTAATGGTTTTCAGGCGTTAAAAGGTATTAACCTCACTGTGCCTGAAGGTGAATTCTATGCGTTGTTAGGCCCAAATGGTGCCGGCAAATCAACAACCATTGGTATTATCAGCTCCCTCACAAAAAAAACCTCAGGAACAGTTGAGATTTTTGGGCACAACCTCGATACCCATCCATCTCTGGCAAAACAGCAGCTTGGTGTCGTTCCTCAAGAATTTAACTTCGGGCAGTTTGAAAAAACATTCGATATTTTAGTCACTCAAGCTGGCTACTACGGTATCCATAAAAAGATTGCAGAAAAACGTGCCGAACATTATTTAGAAAAACTCGGTTTGTGGGAAAAACGTAATATACAAGCACGCATGCTGTCTGGCGGTATGAAACGCCGTCTGATGATTGCCCGTGCCATGATGCATGAGCCTAAACTGCTGATTTTAGATGAACCTACTGCGGGTGTAGATATTGAATTACGCCGTTCTATGTGGGATTTTCTAACCGAAATGAACGAAAGCGGTACTTCTATTATTTTAACGACCCACTATTTAGAAGAAGCAGAAATGTTGTGTCGTCGCATTGCGATCATTGACCGCGGTGTAATTAAAGAAGATACCAGCATGAAGAGCTTCCTTAATCAGCTCAATGAAGAATCATTTATCTTCGATTTAGCCGAACCGATTGGGCCGCTCCAGTTAAACATTATTGGTGTCAAGTTCAACTTAATTGATAGCAATACTTTAGAAGTAACGATGGATAGAGCGCATACATTGAATGACCTATTCCAGTTATTAGAATCTCAAGGTATTCGTGTTCACAGCATGCGTAATAAATCGAACCGTTTAGAAGAGTTATTTGTCAAAATGGTCGAGAAAAATCTTGAAGGAGAGGCAAAATGAATTTTAGCCAACTGCAAATTGCTCTCTGGACCATCGTTCGTAAAGAAGTACGCCGTTTTCTACGCATTTGGCCACAAACCTTATTACCACCAGCAATTACAATGAGTTTGTACTTTGTCATTTTTGGTAATTTGGTTGGTTCACGCATTGGACAAATGGGTGGCGTGAGCTATATGCAATTTATTGTGCCTGGCTTAATTATGATGGCGGTCATTACTAATAGTTATGCCAACGTGTCTTCCAGTTTCTTTAGCGTAAAATTCCAAAAAAGCATTGAAGAACTCATCATGAGTCCTGTGCCACTACATATTATTTTGTGGGGCTATGTGATTGGTGGTATTTGCCGTGGTGTATTAGTTGGCACAATTGTAACTGCAATGAGCATGTTCTTTACTGACCTTTTCATACACAACTGGTTCGTAACTATATATACAGTCTTAATTACTTCGGTTCTTTTCTCATTAGGTGGTTTTATTAATGCAGTCTATGCAAAATCATTTGATGATATTTCTATTATTCCAACCTTTGTTCTTACACCCTTAACTTATTTAGGTGGTGTGTTTTATGCCATTAGTTCCCTTGGTCCTTTTTGGCAAAAACTTTCTTTAATTAACCCTATTGTTTATATGGTTAATGCTTTCCGTTTCGGCATTTTAGGTCATAGCGATGTGAATGTTTCATTCTCTTTAATCATTGTGACATCATGCTGTGTTGTACTTTACGGAATTGCTTACTATTTACTTGCTCGTGGTTCAGGAATGCGTGAATGAGTGTCGAACAGTCTTTGTTGGGAAAAGAAACCCAATATCCAACTAATTATCAACCTGATGTTTTATTTCCAATTGCCCGTGCTCAGTCTCGTGAAAGCTACTCGCATATTGAAGGCATTACTCAAGGTAAAGATTGGTGGCATGTTTTTGAAATCTCATGGTTAAATGCTCATGCTATCCCACAAGTTGCAATTGGCAGAATTACACTGCCCGCTTCTTCGCCAAATTTAATTGAGTCAAAGTCATTAAAACTTTACTTCAATAGTCTTAATTTCACTCAATTTGATTCGAAAGAGTCTTTCATTGAAACTGTTGAAAAAGACCTCTCGGCAGCAGCTGGTGCAAAAGTTGAATTGGCCTTATTTCAGGTTGATGATTTAGATATTTCTAAACCTCAAGGCATTTGTATTGATGACCTTACTCCCGAACGTTTAGAGCAACATCCGGATGCAACTCTTTTAAAAGCAGATGAGTCTGGTGAAGAAGTTGAAATTGAGCTGTATTCTCATCTTTTGAGAAGTAACTGCCCAGTCACTGGACAGCCTGATTGGGGTACAGTTTTTATCCGTTTTAAAGGCAAAAAACCTTGTTATCGTAGTGTATTAGCTTATATTATCTCGTACCGTCAGCATAACGGCTTTCACGAACAGTGTGTCGAGCAGATATTTGCCGATATTTGGCAAAATCTAGAGCCTGAAAAGCTGATGGTTTATGCAACTTATACTCGTCGCGGCGGACTTGATATTAACCCTTGCCGAGTATCGGATCTTTCATGGATGCCAAAACCGATTCGATTGGCACGACAATAAAACGAATAATTTGAGGATACACCATGCCGTTTTTTGGTTTTACCCCTTCTGAAGGCTTATTGAACGATATACAAACTGGAATTGCGAATAAAAATTCTAGCGAACCTTTATATCCACTTCGCGATAAGGTTGCTTTACAACTTAATGTAGAGATTATTGATAATGTCTTAATTCAGTTAGTTCAGCATTTTCCTGCAAGTGAAAAGCGCGATACTGCCGAAAAACTAGCAGGTTATGTCAAATCAACTGTTGCTGTTCTTTTAAAGCAATTGTTAAGCAAAGCACCAAATGATGTGGTTAAACAGTCAATAGAGTTTTCTGAAAAAAGCTTATTTAAAGACCCACAAGGTCAATATAAAGTAGGCGTAAATTTAGATGCAGGTTTAGTGACTAACCTTAAGCATAACTTTACTGAGCTTGAAGCAGGCAATGACATTAATAAAGCTGCTTTAGCTGAATTATACAAACAATTCGGCGATGCCATGATTAAACACTTCATGTCTGATTTTAATAAAACATTAGATCTTGGCATGATTAAGCGTAAAGCAGCCGATATTGGTGCGGCAGCCGTAACAAAAGCTGTTCACATTGCAATCGATAAACTGATTCCAAGCTTAAATCGCACTGAACTAAAAGCGATGGCTGAATATCATGATGGTTTATTCTTTAACTAATAAAAAATAGACTATCGGAAACCTAGCGCGAGCTAGGTTTTTTTATTGCAAAATATTGATATACATTGCCATTAACCACGTTTATGTTAGCATGCGCCAAGCACTGATTGACCTTAGTTAACGCCGCATGTCTCCTAGCCCACAATATAAATTTTTACGCCAAGCTCCTCGAGATGGTCTTAGCACCGCTATGCAACCATCAAAGTGGCAACAACTCCATGTTGACCCTTGGTTATGCCTATTTCTGCTCTTAAATGCTTTATTAGGTTTAACCGTACTATATAGTGCTTCTGCACAGGATGTGGGGTTAGTGAGTAAACAAGCCATGAGTTTTGGTATTGGCTTTTTAGTGATGTTTGGTCTAGCCCAAATTCCGCCCAAGGTCTATCAAGCTTTTTCACCCTATTTTTATTTATTCGGCTTATTTTCACTTTTGGCAGTCATGGTGTTTGGTGAAGTCCGAATGGGTGCTCAACGCTGGATTGATGTTCCCGGTTTAGGAAGTGTCCAACCCAGTGAGTTCATGAAAATCGGTATGCCCATGATGGTTGCATGGTTCTTAGCAAGAAAACCCCTTCCCCCTAGCTTTTCACAAGTTGTTTTATCCTTAATGTTAATTGGTATTCCTTTTTTACTGATTGCAGAACAACCAGATTTAGGGACCTCAGTGTTAGTGCTGGCAAGTGGTATATTTGTTTTATTTCTAAGCGGACTATCATGGCGTATGATCGGTGCCGCAGGAGCCTGTGCTGCAGTCATTATTCCAATTGCTTGGGAATTTCTTTTACACGACTATCAACGTCAACGGGTTTTAACGTTGCTTGACCCAGAGGCTGATGCGCTCGGTACAGGTTGGAATATTATTCAGTCTAAAACTGCGATTGGTTCTGGTGGTTTTTCGGGTAAAGGATTTCTTGAAGGGACTCAATCACATTTGCACTTTTTACCCGAAGGTCATACCGACTTTATTATTGCAGCCTATTCCGAAGAATTTGGGCTCATCGGTGTACTTATTTTAGTTATTCTTTATTTTGCTATTATTTTTAGAACATTCCAAATCGGCTTACAAAGCTTCCATAACTATGGACGTTTAGTTGCTGGCGCCTTTGGTTTGTCTTTTTTTGTTTATGTATTTGTAAATGCGGGAATGGTCAGTGGTATTTTACCTGTAGTAGGTGTTCCTTTACCTTTTATGAGTTATGGTGGAACAGCTATTATTACTTTAATGGCCACCTTTGGTTTAGTCATGTCCATTCACACACATCGATAATCTGGAATTTTAAAACGATATGTTGTCTCAACACTTAAATAAAACTTTAAAAATGCTCGCTTTGTGTACTGGTTTAATCAGTACAAGTCACTTCGCTCAGGCCAACGATTTTGCCACGCATCCTGATTATGTAAATTTTAAACAAAAAACCATGAGCGCTTATGGGTTAAGTGGCGATCAAGTTGATGCAGCCATGAATGGTGCAAAAAATTTACCAAACATTCTAAATATTATGACTCGTCCAGGTGAAAGCAAACCTTGGTATGACTATCGTTCTATGTTTTTGGTGGAAGGGACAATTCAACGTGGTGTCCGTTTTAAAAACCAATATGCAGATGCTTTAAACCGCGCTGAACAACAATATGGTGTATCTCAAGCTGTCATTTTGGGAATCTTGGGTGTTGAGACAGGTTATGGCGCAAATAAAGGTTCTTTTATTACACGTGATGCATTAGCCACACTTGCTTTTGGCTACCCTCGCCGTGCTGAATATTTTGGTGACGAACTCGCAGCTCTTATTGCATGGACTTATAAAGAAGGCTACCCAACAAGTAGTATTGTAGGTTCCTACGCAGGTGCAATTGGCTATCCACAATTTATGCCAAGTAATATTAGTAAATATGGGGTCGATTATGACGGTAATGGACATATCGATTTAAGAAACTCTGCAGAAGATGCAATCGGTTCAATCGCAAACTACTTAGCAAAACAAGGATGGCAACGCGATCAACCTATCGGATTTATGGCACGTTACACAGGGTCAACTCCGGAAAGTGTTATTGCTAAAGATTTAACTCAACCTTTCCCATATGGCGCATTAAAGACACTAGGGGTTTCACCATTAAATCCTTTAGTTAAAGTTGATGATCTGGATATGGTGAATGTTATTCAATTACAAGACTATAACGGTCCAATTTACTATTTAACTTACCCGAATTTTCAAGTGATTACGACTTATAATAAGAGCCGTATGTATGCTACTGCTGTATGGTTATTAGGCACTGAAGTGGCTAGCCGATAGGCTAGCTTTTTTATGAGTTGTGTAAAAGTCAATAAATATTTTTGTTAAATAGATCACAATGCACACAAATTTAATATCTTGTTACACTTTTGGATATTTTTTAACCCAGAACTGTAAGTTTTTGCCCTTTTTGTAACGATTTCTCGTTAAAGACTAGACACTCTCCGTAAGCGATGAATATTATCCACCCCAATGTAGCAATTGCAAAAGTGAATAATAAGACATGTTCACTTTAAATTTCAGTCAATCGCTGAAAGAAAAAAGTACATGTTCTCAGGAGTTTATACAAATGCAGTTATCGCTGAAATACGTTCTTGCACTGACGGCTAGTTTAAGTATGGCCCCATTGCACGCTGAAATGGTGCAATCTTCATCATTGAATAATGATTTAGATGGCTCTAATTTAGCAGCTCGTGTATTGAGTAAAGATACTCAAAATTTTAATTCTCGTTTTTCTAACATTAACAGTCTTTCAATCACTGAACGTTCTGGCGACCAAATCCGTCGTCAAGCTATCGCAGCAAAAATTGAAATCCCTGAAGATGAGCCTTCAGTGATTGAAAAACTTAACACAGTAGCTTCAAACACTGTTCGTAAGTTTAGCCAAACTGGCATGGCTTCATGGTATGGCCGCCAATTCCATGGTCGTAAAACAGCAAATGGTGAAACATTCGATATGAATGCTCTCACTGCTGCTCACCGTAGCCTACCATTGAACTGTTACATCCGAGTAACGAATAAAGACAATGGCAAAAGTGTGGTTGTAAAAGTAAATGACCGTGGTCCTTTCCATGGCAATCGTGTACTTGATCTATCATACGGTGCAGCTAAACGTCTTGGCATTACCAATGCTGGAACTGCAAAAGTAAATATTGAACGTGTTGATGGCCCAACTTCATAAGTTATAGCCTCTAGAGTTCATGTAAAAAGCCGCATTTTTTTATGCGGCTTTTTTATGTTTTAATCTATAAAAATAATTCCTAACTTAGGCTTAAAAAAATCCTCTTTTTTACCCCTTCTCCAACATCAAATTTGCATATTTTTCACACAAAAAAATATGTTTATTTTCTCCAAGCTTATTTCACCCCTAAATTGCGCTTAGAGCAACTTTAATAAATTTGCGCTACCCTAGTACCATTTTTATAAAATCAGGGCTATTTATGGCGTTTTTAGAGTAGATGAGTAGAGCTTTTTCATACAATTTTCCCACTCATCTCAAAATTACACTTTTTTTGATGATTTCATCATCTAGTAACCTATAAAAAATATTCTGAAAAATTACATCATTCGCAAGACCAAATTGAGTACTTTTTCAATAACCGAAGCATTATGTTTTTCTCATGCTTTTTTTAAATACCTATTGCGAGGTTCCTATAGTTGAATATTATCGGTTTCTTGTCGAATTACTTCAGAACAGGCTAAAATACACTCAGAAAAAATAAATCAAAGCTAAAACAAGGAGTGTGCCATTAATGAAATCCATTACAGAATGGTTTGATGAATATAGCGAGAGCCATCAGAACCCAACCAATAAAAAAATTCACTGGCTATGCGTTCCTGCCATTTTATTTTCTATAATTGGAATTATCGCCCATTTCAGCGCGTTGCTCACTGCTCTATTACTTGTGCTCACTTTAGTATTTTATACGCGTTTAGATCTTGTACTTGCTGTTGCAATGGCTGCTTTACTTGTTGTTATGGCATGGCTCATTTATACCCTACCTGTAGGAGTAGGATTTTATATCGCTATTTTTGTGATTGCTTGGGTCGGACAATTTTATGGTCATAAAATTGAGGGCAAAAAACCATCTTTCTTTAAAGATTTACAGTTCCTACTCATTGGCCCAGTCTGGTGCATGGATGCCTATCTAGGAAAAATCTTACCTAAATGGAAAAGCAGACAGAAACATGCTATTTCCTAATTGTTAAATGAAAGCTGAATCATCTCGATTCAGCTTTTTACATTTTACCAATTTATTAGAAAATTTATAAAATAGAAAAAAGCCAAACTGGCAATAACACTTAAAAGTACTCTTTTGAGATAAATGGCAATCACAATACAAAAGATTGCTGCATAAATATAAGGATTATCTAAAATTCCTTTTAAATTATCGCCATCAAAAAAAACTATTGGAATACAAATTGCCGTTAATAAACAAGGCGCAGAGTAATTAAGCATCTTATTCATAATAAGCGGTAATTTAATTTTAACAGTGGGTTCTAAAAAATAATAACGATTAAAAAAGACGATTGCGGCCAATCCTAAAATCATGAACCAAGACATCCTATTGCTCCTTACCTATTTTCTCAGTTAACACAGCAGCCAACATTCCTATTAATCCTGAAAGTAAAATTGCTCCTTCAACTTGATAAAATTTAAAGAAAAATCCGCTGAAACAAGTCATTAACACACCAGTAACTACAGGCAACCCTTTACATAGCGGCACTATCATGGCAATAAAAATAGCCACAATCGAAAAGTCTAAATGATAATTTAATAAATCAGGAATCACTGTTGCCAAAAGTATTCCGACCAAGCTAAAAACTATCCAGAATAAATAAAAAGACAGGCCTGCACCCAACAAATATTCTGGCTGCCTTTTGTCACCAGATGCACACACCGCAAATAATTCATCTGTTAATAAAAAGCCTAAACTTAAGCGCCTTGAAAGAGGCAAAATAGAAATATTATTTCTTAAAGTTAATGCATAAATAAAATGCTGAGCCGTTAAAAAGAAAATCGTCACATAAATTGTAAAAGTGGATGCACCTTCCATCACCATACTCAAACTAACTAATTGAGCTGCTCCAGCAAAAATAATTCCTGACATTGCAAGGGCTTTATAAAAAGATAAACCTGCCTGAATTGCCATCGAGCCTGCTAAAATTGCCCATGGAATCACAGAAATTGACAAGGGCAAAATATCCATTGCACCGCGTAAAAAAAGATAGGATGGCTTATTTTTTGAAAACCCCACCAACTGATGAAGCTGAATATTCATATATACAAACCCAATATAAGAGACCTCTTTATAAAATGCTCAATGAGAGATGATTTATATTGAATAAAATTGCTGTAAATAAATTTTTAATAATTTAGTTATTTAGACTAGCTACATATTGAGTGGGCGTCACTCCCATGGCTTTTTTAAAGTGACGATTGAAATGGCTTTGATCAGAAAAGCCACATTGCTGTGCCACCATCGCAATTTGGTTACCCTGTTTTAATAATTGTCTTGCTTTCTGTAGGCGTGCTTGAACAAGCCAAGCATGTGGTGGCAAACCCACATATTTTTTAAATTGTCTTAAGAAATGCCATGCGCTTAGACCCACCATATCAGCCAGATCTTGCAAAGAAAAATTCGTTTCAGGCATTTCTATTAATAATTCTTTAACTCTTAATATTTTTGAATATGCTTCTGGCAACTCACAAAAAGTATGATTTGATTTACTATGTCGCTTCATTAAACAGGCTAAAGTCGATAAATACATTGTTTCTTTAAGTAGAAAATTATCTTTTTGTTCTAATAAATCAAAGAGTAAACAAAGTTGTTGAGCCAAACCCAAGTCACGAATGACAGCCTGAGGAAACCACGGTGCCCCACGTGAATTTTCAAAAAAATCTTGACTAACTTCTGCCAACATTTCAGGTGTGGGGTAAATCGCTCGATATCGCCACCCCGACTCAACAGCAGATGAACCCGTATGAATTTCGTCAGCATTTACTAAAATAATATCGCCTTTTGGAGCTACATGCAGCTGGCCCGTTCTAAAAAAAGACTGTGCTCCCTCTTCAATCACACCGATACAATAACCTTCATGGGTATGCTTCGAAAATTGCGTTTGGTGATAATGTGCTTTTAGTAACTCTAAACCGCCCAGCTCTCGCACATGCAGATAATCGGCTTGCTCCCGCTGCATAAATACGTCTCATCTATTTAATAAAAAAACCATAGCATGTTTTAAGAAACTGAATAGAATAAAATTGCTCTATAAAAACAATCTCTTTATTGATAGATTTGTCCATCATGTTTAAGCCAGCCGCTTTCATGACGACTTTGTGGATCACGATGCGTCCAGTGCAATACACCACCTTTGGGGTTATATTCATATTCGCCATAAAACTCGACCATGTCACCTTTTTTCAAATTAGAAATTTTAGGGGCTAAATCAATATTATGTGCGACTAAAATTGAAAGGCCATTTTTTAATACAAGGATAAATTTCTGATGTCTCGACCCATCATTATCATCTCTTAAAATTGCTTTTACTCGACCACTTCCCTGCACTTGAACATTACTTTGTCTCTGCTCGTAAGCAGCTTTTATAGTATCCACCCCATTATTTGAAAGTGTAGTTTCAGTATGCTTAGCTTCAGGTATTGCTGATGATGACGATTGATTTTGCTTATGCCCAGATAAATCTAGACCAAAATATGCAGCAATCAATAAAACGATGACACCGCCAATACTAAGATTTTTTTTATTTATCATCTTATACACTCATTTTAGTTGAGATAAAAAAAGCCCCAAAGGGGCTTTTTTTATCGTGATACGAATTACTTCGCAGCAGCTTGAGCAGCAGCAACTTCTTCAGCGAAGCTAAGTTCTACTTTCTTCTCAATACCTTCACCAACTTCGAAACGTACGAAGCTAACAACAGTAGTACCAGTTGCTTTTAATACATCAGCAACTTTTTTGTCATTGTCGATTACATACATTTGACGATCAAGAGCAACTTCGTTCAAATATTTATCAACAGAACCAGTTACCATTTTTTCAACGATATTAGCTGGTTTACCAGATTCTAACGCTTTCGCTTCAGCAATTTCTTTTTCTTTAGCGATAAGGTCAGCAGGAACAGCTTCAGCATTTACAGCAACTGGATTGAACGCAGCAACGTGCATTGCAATACCTTTACCAGTATCAGCATCACCTGTATAAGAAACTACAACACCAATTTTTAAACCGTGTTTGTAGATAGCCAAGTTTTCGCCTTCAACGATTTTCGCGCGACGAACTTGGATGTTTTCACCGATTTTTTGAACAAGAGCAATACGTGCTTCTTCAACAGTAGCACCATCTTCAAGTTTCAATTCAGCAATTTTAGTCGCATCAGTTTCATTTGCAGCAAGTGCAGCAGCAGCAACTTTAGCAGAGAAACCAGCAAAGTTTTCGTCTTTAGCAACGAAGTCAGTTTGACAGTTTACTTCTAAAAGAATCGCTTTGTTACCTTCTTGAACGATAGTGATCGCACCATCAGCAGCAATGTTGCCTGCTTTTTTAGCAGCTTTTGCTTGACCTGATTTACGAAGGTTATCAATCGCTAATTCAACATCACCATTAGATTCTGTTAATGCTTTTTTGCATTCCATCATTGCAAGACCAGTACGGTCACGTAATTCTTTTACCATGCTCGCAGTAACTGCAGTCATGTTGTTCTCCTAAATACGGTAGAAAAATGAATCTGTTCAACAAAAACGGCCCAAAGTGTTCTCTGGACCGTTCCGCTTTATTGACGCTTAATTTGCCACCATTACATGTCGCAAAAATGACAATTTTGCATCAAAACGCATTAAGCCTCTGGAGCTTCTTTAGCAGCTTCTTCGCCTTTAGCTTGTGCATTTGCTTGAGTTTGAGCGTATTCTTTACCAGCAAGAATCGCATCAGCCATAGCAGAAGCATAAAGTGTAACCGCACGGATTGCATCGTCATTACCAGGAATAACGTAGTCTACGTTGTCTGGGTTAGAGTTTGTATCAACGATACCGATTACTGGAATACCAAGGTTTTTAGCTTCTTTAATCGCAATTGATTCGTGATCCACGTCAATTACAAATAATGCGTCAGGTAAACCACCCATGTTTTTAACGCCGCCTAAAGCACGTTCAAGTTTTTCCATCTCACGAGTACGCTCTAAAGCTTCACGTTTAGTAAGCTTAGCAAAAGTACCATCTTGAGCTTGAGTTTGAAGGTCTTTTAAACGGTTAATCGATTGACGAAGAGTTTTCCAGTTCGTCAACATACCACCTAACCAACGGTGATCAACATATGGTTGACCCGCACGTTGCGCTTGTTCACGGATGATGTTAGAAGCAGCACGTTTTGTACCAACGAACAAAACCTTGTTCTTTTTGCTTGCTAATTGGTTAGCGAAGTTCAAAGCATCATTTAACGCAGGAACAGTGTGCTCAAGGTTGATGATGTGAATTTTGTTGCGCGCGCCAAAAATGTATTGACGCATTTTTGGGTTCCAGAAACGAGTTTGGTGACCAAAGTGTGCGCCTGCTTGAAGAAGGTCGCGCATGCTTACGTTGTAATCTGCCATTTTCTTTACCTTAAATTTTGGGTTAGGCCTCCATATATCCGCATTCTCCACCCTTTTACAGGCACCCAGAGTAATGTGACGATATATGTGCGGATTTTTTACTCCATTTATCAAAATTGTTCGTAAAAGATATTCACGAAAAGCATTTGATAAAATGGGCGGCTATTTATACCATAGACACTTGTAAATTACCAAAAGTTTTTAGAGATCATGAACAGTACTTATACAGCTCCACGTCGATTAATCAAAACTCCAGATGAAATTGAAAAAATGCGCATTGCAGGACGACTGGCGGCTGAAGTTCTAGAGATGATCAAGCCTTATATTAAGGCAGGTGTAAGTACACTTGAACTTGATACCATTTGCCGTAATCACATTGAAAATGTACAGCATGCTATTCCTGCCTGTGTCGGCTATGGTGGCGCTCCTGGACGCCCTGCTTTTCAGCACTCTATTTGTACTTCGGTTAACCATGTTGTCTGCCATGGTATTCCTTCTGAAAATAAAACATTAAAAAACGGCGATATTCTTAATATTGATGTAACTGTGATTAAAGACGGTTATCACGGCGATACAAATATGATGTATGTCGTTGGCGGAGAGACTTCTATTTTAGCTAACCGTCTATGCAAGGTTGCTCAAGAAGCGATGTATCGAGGCATGGCAACTGTGAGAGATGGTTCTTATTTAGGTGATATTGGCCATGCAATCCAAAAATATGTTGAATCAGAGCGTTTTAGTGTAGTACGTGAATATTGTGGTCACGGTATTGGTACTGTTTTCCATGATGAACCTCAAGTATTACATTATGGTCAAGCTGGAACAGGTATGCGTCTGGAAGCTGGTATGACTTTTACCATTGAACCTATGGTAAATGCAGGCGTATGGCAAACTAAATTGTTGGGCGACAAATGGACGGTTGTAACGAAAGACCATAAACTTTCAGCTCAATATGAACATACTATTTTAGTGACTCAAACGGGCATTGAAGTTTTAACTGCACGCCCTGAAGAAGACTTATCTCGCTTCAATTAATAGTTTAATTACATTTAATAAAAGGCTACTTTATGTAGCCTTTTATTATTTATTGTGTACTTAAAATTAACAAATATTGCCAAATATAAACAATTATTTCAAAAAAATTACAATTATTAATTTTTAATAAACAATCATTTTAATAAAACGCGGTATGGTTGGCTCAATAAAAATCAGTAAACAAATGTCGGACATGGAGTCCTTTTATGATGAAAAAGTCATTATTTTGTATGACAGCTGCCTTTTTTGCCCTGCCAACAATCACTAACGCCGCCTCTCCATATTTTAGTTTAAAGGATGGTGATGGCTTCAAACGTTTTTCAGTCTCTGCTGGTCCCTTATATGTCAAGCCTACAGGAAAAGCTCAACCTTTCAGAATTAATACTTCTGTTAAAGAGAATGAGAAATCCAAGGTTGGAGATATTAAAATCAAAACCATTCAGGACAATATTTCAGATGATAATAGTAATATTGTGCTTGAAAAACTTATTGACACTCTTGGTGGATTAGGTGCCGATGAAATTCCATCTTGGTTAAGCGGAACAGCTGAAGTTCGAGGTTTGAGTCAATGGGATGCCGAGAATACTGGCTTAGAAGCAGATGATGTCACGACCTTAGGTTTAATGAGTAATTACTTTTTTACAGATAATTTTTCATTGGAATTAAAAGCTGGTATTCCCCCTAAAGTTGACTTGCAAGGAAAAGGTAAAATTTATGCACCTTTTTCAGCTACTGCTACACCAGCGGGAGGTATTGCTGGCTCTATGGAACTTAAAAACAATCTTTTCATTACAGATCTTGAAGGACATGGTAGCGCCGCTTCAGCACGTGCTTGGACACCAGCATTTGAATTTCAATATCACTTTGGCAAAACTGGCGTAAATAAATTTAGACCTTATGTTGGTCTAGGTGTGATGTATGCCTATTTCAGCGAATTAGAAATGAACCCAGCGATTGAAAAAGATTTAGTCAATGCTGGTCATATGATCGTAAATATTAAAGATGGTAAAGCTGGGGCTGCTTTAGAAAGAAAAAATAGCACTGGTGACCCTAAAGTAGAACTGGAAGCGTCTGATGCAATTGCACCTGTTGCGACCGCAGGCTTTACTTACGACTTTAATGACAAATGGTATGCCGTTGGCTCTGTTTCCTATGCCCATTTGAAAACAGATACGACCATTACAGTGAGCGATGCCAAGTATGGTGAATTAATCAATGCAAAAGCAGATATTGAAATTAACCCTATTTTAGGTTATGCCGGTATTGGTTACCGCTTCTAACTTCTGCGCCATGAAAGCTATAAAGACTTGTATAAGTTTTTATAGCTTTCTTTCAATCCATTTCGTTCGCCTAAAAATTGCTTCTTTTAAAATCAAAATGCTAAAAAAATGAGCATTTTTAATAAAAACTACAAATATAAAGACCTTCTTATTCTCTTATTACTACTCAACCATTTTCGTGATCGTTTTTCTTACATTCATCCTCACAAACTAATCCAATAAAATTAGAAAGTAATTTTTCCTTTTTAGTAAAATTCTTTTTTTGGCACGCCCTTTGCTTTATTCATTGCATGATGAGTCAATGATGATTCAATGAATACACCAAGACGGCCAACGATGTCCGCTCTGATCGGTCTGCATATAGGCAATACATTGCCATGCAAATTAAATTTCGTTCAGTTCAGGGGGACGGCGTATGTCTTCAAATATCCAGTTAGATGCAAAAAAAGCAACTGAGATTAAATTATTCAGTTTTTCAACTCCAGCAATGCGTGCCTTCCACATGACATGGCTCGCTTTCTTTGTATGTTTCTTTGCATGGTTTGCATGTGCACCATTAATGCCTGTGATTAAAGGTGAGTTTGGCTTAACAAAAGACCAAATTGCCAATATTAATATTGCTGCTGTCGCCATTACTATTTTAGTTCGGCTTATTGTCGGACCACTCTGCGACAAATATGGCCCACGTATTACGTACACCACTCTCCTATTAGTTGGCAGTATTCCAGTCTTTGGTGTAGCTGCTGCCAATAGTTATGAATCTTTTCTGTTCTTTCGCTTACTTATTGGTGCGATTGGTGCAAGCTTCGTTATTACTCAATACCATACAAGTGTCATGTTTGCTCCTAATATAGTTGGGACAGCAAACGCAGCATCGGCTGGTTGGGGAAATGCTGGTGGTGGCGCAACACAAGCTTTAATGCCTTTATTGCTCGGTGCAATTGTCATGTTTGGTGTTGAACAAACCATGGGATGGCGCGTGGCATTAATCGTACCCGGCATAATGATGGTTATTGTTGGCATTCTTTATTGGAAATTAACTCAAGATTGCCCTCAAGGGAACTTTAAAGACGTTCGCGCACAAGGTATTGAAGTCGGGAGTGGTAAAAAAGGTGGTACTGCCATTTTAATGCAAGCCGCTCGCAACTATCGTGTCTGGATTTTATTTTTAGCGTATGGCGCAAGTTTCGGTATTGAGATTTTTATCCATAACGTTGCAGCAATGTACTATGTTGATCAGTTCAAAATGGATTTAAAAACGGCTGGGCTAACTGCTGGAATCTTTGGTCTGCTGGCATTATTTGCTCGTGCGCTGGGCGGTATCATTTCCGATAAGGTTGCACTCAAGAAAGGATTAGATGGTCGCACAAAAGTACTTGTACTGATGATTTTGGGTGAAGGTTTATTCTTAATAGTCTTCTCACAAATGAATGCTGTTGCGCTCGCAATTATTTCAATGACTATTTTTGCACTATTTACACATATGGCATGTGGAGCAACTTATGCACTCGTACCATTTATCGATCGTAATGCATTAGGTGGTGTTGCAGGGATTATTGGTGCAGGCGGTAATGTTGGTGCTGTTGCAGCAGGTTTCTTACTTAAAGGTTTACTTGATGTTCAAACTTGCCTGTTTATTTTAGGGGGTTTGGTTATGGTCGCAGGCTGTAGTGTAATTTTGATTCGCTTCACAACTGAACATAAAGAAAAAGAACAAGTTCTGTTTGAACAAGCATTGCTTGAACGCAATTCCGCAGCTTAATTTTTATAAGAAGCAGAGATCAAAATGATTTCTGCTTCTTCAATTTTCTTATCATAAAATACGAACTTTTTAATTCTTCTTAAATATTCTCTGCAAGTATATCGTCATTACCCGATATATCCTCTACAATAAATGATCACATTATTATAATTTTCCATTAATCATGACTAAAACTGGCAATCACTTTTCCCAGCCTCTCATTTACATGTTGATTGGTAGTGCTCTTATTTTGGCACTTTCCTTAGGTGTTAGGCATGGGTTCGGTCTCTATCTTGTACCTATAAGCCATGAGTTCGGTTGGGGCCAACATGTTTTTAGTCTCGCTATAGCCATGCAAAACCTGATCTGGGGAGTCGTTCAACCTTTTACTGGTGCAATTGCAGACAAATATGGCAGTAAAATTGTGGTTGCTGTTGGCGGATTACTTTACGCCCTTGGCTTACTGTTAATGGCTTTTAGTTCAAGTGTACTCATTTTGAATTTAAGCTTAGGATTGATTATCGGCTTAGCTTTGTCAGCGACCTCTTTTACAGTTTTACTTAGTGCGGTAGGTCGAGCTGCTCCACCAGAAAAAAGAAGTATGGCAATGGGGATTGCAAGCGCAGCAGGTTCTTTCGGTCAGTTTATTATGTTGCCATCTACCCTTCTCTTACTCAAAAATGTTGGATGGTCAGCAGCCCTAATGGTCAGTGCGCTGTTAATTGCTCTTATTATTCCCCTTGCATGGATGTTAAAAGGACCAAGCAATCAAACTCCAAAAGCAATTGCACAACCTCAACTCACATTTAAACAAGTACTGAATATTGCCAGAAAACATAAACCTTTTTGGTGGTTAGCTTTAGGTTTTTTAGTATGTGGATTCCAAGTTGTTTTCTTAGGTGTACATTTACCCGGCTATTTAATCGACCATGGCTTTGATGCAGCTACAGGTACTGTGTTTCTGGCACTCGTAGGACTATTTAACATTGTTGGGACTTATGGTGCTGGCTGGTTAGGAGATCGCTTCTCAAAACCTAAATTATTAATGGCGCTTTACGGCAGCCGTGGCATCGCGATCATTGCCTTTTTGTTATTACCTTTAAGCACTTATACGGTATATGCTTTTGGAGTCATTATGGGCCTTTTATGGCTCTCTACTGTTCCGCTCACAAACGGCATTGTGGCAAATATGTTTGGTGTTAAATACCTTTCAATGCTGAGTGGCATTGTGTTTTTCACCCATCAAGTCGGTTCTTTCTTTGGCGGTTGGCTTGGTGGTGTTAACCATGACTTAACAGGTAATTACAATGCAATTTGGCTATGTTCTATAGCGTTAAGTATAGTAGGAGTGATCGTACACTTCTTTGTGAATGAGGAGGCTGTTATTCATGACGCATAATGCCTTACTTTTGAAAACAATTATGACTTTTATCATAGTCACGCTTTTGGTGCTTTCTATAATTTTATGGAAACAAACACCGGATTTATTTGAATATTTCAACCAAGCATTTTGTCCACACTAGTATGATGAAAAGCTAAAATCATACTTTGGACTGTCATAAAAATATAAAAAACCTATGTTCTAATGAAAATAAAAAAGCCCGCAAATTTGCAGGCTTTTTTATTGAAAACTTATTTAAAATCAAAACAAACGATTCATACCATTAAGTGCAGCTACACGATATGCTTCAGCCATTGTTGGATAGTTAAATGTCGTTTCAACGAAATATTTCAAGGTATTATTTGGGCTGTGCATAACTGCTTGCCCAATGTGGATAATTTCGGCAGCGTTATTACCAAAACAGTGAATACCTAAAATTTCCATAGTGTCACGGTGGAAAAGAATTTTTAACTCACCCACTGTATCACCAGTAATTTGTGCACGAGCTAAATGACGGAAAGAAGCTTGACCTACTTCATACGGAATTTTTTCTTCCGTTAATTCCTGTTCATTTTTACCAATTGATGAGATTTCCGGAATGGTATAGATACCAGTTGGAATGTCACGTACTGGCTTCGCATCTTCACCACTCATATTTGCGCCAGCACAGCGCCCTTGGTCATAAGCAGCAGAAGCAAGTGATGGCCAACCAATTACATCACCAGCAGCATAGATGTTTTCAACTTCAGTTTGATATTGATCATTTACTGAAAGCTGACCGCGGTTGTTTGGAACTAGTCCAACGTTCTCAAGACCTAAGCCTTCTGTGTTACCTGAGCGACCATTACACCAAAGTATGGCATCAGCTTTAATCTTTTTACCACTTTGTAAGTGTAAAACAACATGGTCATCAAACGTTTCAAGATGATCCATTTGTTCGTTGTGACGAATCAATACACCTTGTTCACGTAAGTGATAAGACAAAGCATCAGCAATTTCATCATCTAGATAACTTAAAAGTTTTTGCTGAGTATTGATCAAGTCAACTTTATGGTCTAGGCCAATAAAGATTGAAGCATATTCACAGCCAATAACGCCCGCGCCGTAAATAATGATTTTTTGAATTGAGTAATCAAGATCAAGAATCTTATCTGAATCGAATACGCGAGGATGATCAAAGTCGAGACCTTGCGGATGATAAGGACGGCTACCTGTCGCAATCACAACTTGTTTACAGATAATTGTTTCTTTAATGCCTTCATGGCTAAAAACTAAGACTGTATTTTTATCTTGAATATATGCACGACCGTGGAAGACACCAATCTTGTTACGATCATAAAAACGTGTATGTGTATCAACCTGTTGTTGAATCACTTTGTGTGCATTACGCAAAACCTGTTTCATGGTGAACTGTTTCCACTCACCTACTTTTTGAAACATTGGATCACGCTGATAACGAATAATACTAGAAACTGTTTGACGCAATGCTTTACTTGGAATCGTTCCTACGTGTGCACAGTTACCACCAAGTTGATCACGCACATCTACAATTGCAACACGCTTACCAGCTTTTGAAAGCTTCATTGCCGCGCCTTCACCCGCAGGTCCAGAACCGAGAACTACCGCATCGTATTTAACGAAATTCCCACTAACGACCTCTTTTTTACGTGGCATTGAAAGCTCCTTCCTCTCTTGAATGACCATATTTTATAATAGATTATGACTAATATGCGGTGAATTTATGTATTTCTCAACCCTATATTTCTGAATAGCCACATTTATTATATGAATAGTTATTTTCCGCTATTAACTGAAGAACTTCGCTATAATACAATGTCAATGTCTCTATAAACGAGTGGAAAAGTTAGATATGTCAGAACACCGTAAACCTGAACAGGGTGTAAAACTTCGTGGCGCAGAAAAAGTCGCAAGAATTCCTGTAAAAGTTGTACCTACGGTTGAAGTGCCGCGTAAACCTGACTGGATTCGTGTCAAGATGACGGCACCAGAAGAAGTTCAGCGTATTAAAACGACTTTACGTGCTCAAAAACTCCATACCGTTTGTGAAGAAGCTGCCTGTCCTAACCTACCAGAATGTTTTGGTGGCGGTACGGCAACATTCATGATTATGGGCGATATTTGTACACGCCGTTGTCCTTTCTGTGATGTAGCACATGGTCGTCCAAATGCACTTGATGCTGACGAACCTCGTCACATGGCAGAAACCATTTCTAATCTGAAACTCAAGTACGCAGTAATTACTTCTGTTGACCGTGATGACTTGCTTGACGGCGGTGCACAACACTTTGTGGACTGTATTAAAGAAGCTCGCGCGCTTAGCCCGACGACATTGCTTGAGATTTTAGTACCTGACTTCCGTGGACGTATGGATATTGCTTTACGCATTATGACTGAATGTCCGCCAGACGTATTTAACCATAACATTGAGACTGTGCCTCGCTTATATAAAGCAATGCGTCCAGGTTCAGACTATCAACATTCTTTAACCTTATTAAAAATGTTTAAAGAATACTGCCCAGATATCCCAACAAAATGTGGTTTGATGGTGGGTATTGGTGAAACTGAAGAAGAAGTCATTGCATTACTTGATGACTTACGTGCTCACGATGTTGACTACGTGACTATTGGTCAATATTTACAGCCTTCTAAACAACATGCGCCAATTGACCGCTTTGTAACGCCAGAAGAGTTTGAACGTTATGCAGAGCATGGCCGCAAACTTGGCTTTAGAAATATTTGGTCTGCACCAATGGTTCGTTCAAGTTACTTCGCTGATCGTCAATACCATGGTGAACCAGTACCAGAAGTTCGTCGTAAAGTAGATCCAGCAAAAAAAATCGCTGTTCAAACCGTCGAAGCTTAATAAATTAAATATCTATAAAAAGCCCTCTAACACAGAGGGCTTTTTATTTGTATAAGAAAATCAATAACATTTCTTGACAAATCGATAAAACAACCCATTACACTTTCACTCAAAAATATCTTATACCTAAAAGTACGATATATCCCTGCTCTAGCATATACATCAATATTTGCGACATAAAAACTCAAATTTAAACAGCAACTAAACAGCTAGTTAAGCCTTAAATATCTCCTCTCTTTTGTAACTTCATCCACCTGAGGGCTTAGCTAGTAAGGAGCAAGTATGATTTTCCTACTCTTTATATTAAGTATTATTATTCAGCTTATTGCAGTATGGGCAATTTTCTATTTTAACTTAAATAAAGTTCTTGGTAGCGGTGTGGCAATTATTGTTGCCCTACTTTCGGCATTCTTGCTAACACCATGGTCACTGCTTTTAGGTATTCCAATTATTGCGCTTAGCATCATTATTTTAGTTGAGCCATTACGATTTAACCTAATTACCAAGCCAGCCTATAAGACTTTAGCAAACTCAATGCCGAGCATCAGTACCACAGAACAAGAGGCTTTAGAAGCCGGTACCAGTTGGTGGGAAAAAGAGTTATTTATGGGAGCACCTGATTGGTCTCAATTTGAAAAGTATCCCTACCCAACGTTGTCAGAAGAAGAACAAAGTTTCATTGATAATGAAGTTGAGCTACTTTGTAGCATGCTCAATGAGTGGGAAATTCATCATCATTTAAAAGATCTGCCACCTGAAGTTTGGCAATTTATTAAAGACAAAGGTTTTTTAGGCCTTATTATTCCAAAATCCTTTGGCGGCAAAGAATTTAGCTCATTTGCGCAAAGCCGAATTATGAGCAAAATTGCTTCACGTTCACTTACCACTGCTGTGAGTTGTATGGTTCCAAACTCGTTGGGACCAGGTGAGCTACTCATGCACTACGGTACCGATGCTCAAAAGCAACAATATTTACCGGGCCTTGCTAAAGGTGAAGAAATTCCATGCTTTGGTTTAACGAGCCCAGAAGCAGGTTCAGACGCTGGCGCCATTCCAGATTCAGGTGTTGTTTGCTACGGGGAATATGAAGGTGCTCAAGTTCTTGGTCTACGCATGAATTTCTCTAAACGCTGGATTACCCTTGCGCCAATTGCCACAGTCGTAGGTCTTGCATTTAAACTATATGACCCTGAAGGGTTACTTGGTGATAAAAGTAAAACTGAGTACGGTATTACCTGTGCACTCATTCCTGCCAGTCATGCAGGCGTAAAAATAGGAGCGCGTCATTTTCCAGGTTCTCCATTTATGAACGGAACCGTAGAAGGAGAAGATGTTTTCATTCCTATTGACTGGATTATTGGTGGACAAGAAAATGCCGGTAAAGGTTGGCGAATGCTGATGGAGTGCTTAGGCGTTGGCCGTGGTATTTCCCTTCCTGCTTTAGCAACAGCCGCAGGTGAAATGAGCTATTTAACCGTTGGTGCTTTTGCGAAAATTCGTCAACAGTTCAATATTTCAGTAGGTAAATTTGAAGGCGTACAAGAGGCAATCAGTGAAATTGCCAGCGATGCCTATATGCTTGAGGCATTCCGTTATTTAGTGACATGTGGCCTAAATCAAGGTGGAACACCTGCCGTGATGACAGCCATGGCAAAATATTATGCAACTGAAACGATGCGTAAAGTCGTCAATCACGGAATGGATATTGCTGGAGGACGTGCAATTCAACTTGGACCACGTAATTTCCTTGCCCTTACCTATCAAGCGATTCCAATTGCTATTACGGTAGAAGGCGCAAATATTTTGACCCGTTCATTGATGATTTTTGGTCAAGGTTCAATGCGTTGTCACCCTTATCTTTTTGAAGAATTACAACTTCTTCAATCTGAAGATAAAAGCACTTCAGTTAAAAAATTCGATGATTTATTATTTAAACATTTAGCCTATACCTTTAACCGTGGGGCAAAATCATTTGCTTATGGTTGGACAGGTGGCTCAAGCGATGCTCCTCAATCAGTAGATCAATTTACTGCCAGTTACTATAAGACAATTAACCGTTTTAGCGCCAACTTCGCGCTTGTTTCGGATATGTCACTTGGTTTACTCGCAGGAGACTTAAAACGCAAAGAAATGTTGTCAGGACGCTTGGCAGATATTCACGCGAACCTCTTTATTTCTACTGCGATTTTAAAATTTTATGAAGCTGGCCAAAAAACTGAAGCTGAACAACTTCATGCTAAATTAGCTCTACAAAAAGCTTTCTTGAATATTCAGGAAGCATTTTGGGGTCTATTTGATAACTTTCCAGCCAAACTTCCAGCAGCCTTTGTAAAATGGATCTGTTTCCCTTTTGGTCGTGTCATTTCAAAACCAGACGATGAGTTAAAACAGCAAGTCGCTGAACTTATGATGCAAGAGCATCCTTTCAGAGAGCAGCTTAAACATCACGTATTTTATTCAACTAAAGCCGATGATGTGACTGGACGTTTGGAACATGCATTTCAAATTTTACGAACCCTTGAACCGCTTTGGGATAAGTTTAAAAAAGCTGAATCTAAAGGCAAATTTACAGGACTGACTTTCGAAGAGAATATTGAACAAGCGATAAAAGAAGGTTTTATTACTGAAAGTGAAGCTCAACAATTATTGCAATACAACGCTATTCGATTCGATAGCATGCTCACAGATGTATTTGATGAAGATTTAAATAAGGATCTTCCTTTATCGAACCCTCATCAAATTTAGTGACTGATGCCTCCACTAATTCACTATTGCAATCACACTTGATTCGCATTAATTAATAAACAGCCATAAAAGCGTCAATCGACGCTTTTATTTTTAGGAGAAATTAATGTCTAAGCAAGATTACGAAAATGGATTAAAAGTTCGCACAGAAGTGATGGGAGAGGCTTTTGTAAAACGCGCCCAAGAAAACACAGTACCCTTTACCCAGCCTTTACAAGAATGGATTAATGAACATGCATGGGGATCGACTTGGCAACGTGAAGGCGTGCTACCACGTAAATATCGTTCATTAATTACTTTGGCAATGTTAACTGCGCTCAAATCACCGACCGAACTCAAAGGCCATGTTCGTGGTGCGCTAAACAATGGCTGTACAGTTGAAGAAATTCAAGAAACTTTATTGCACAGTCTGCCATATTGTGGCGCGCCTGCTACTCAAGAAGCTTTTCGCGCTGCTTTAGAAGTGATTCAAGAATATCAACAAAAATAATTTCAATATGAGCCAGCATCCTACTGGCTCTTTTTAATCTAATTCAATTTAGTCGAATGAATCTGAAAATTACGGTCATCAATCACAATGGCCTGACGACAAATCCCTTCTACTTGACGTTGCTTTTCAAAAACTGCTGCTGACATCGGTTCAAAGCTATCAAAGAAACGGATATTTTTTTCATCTATTGAATACACCAGTGACTGGTTCCCCACTCCAGCTAAAGTATCGTAATAGACAATCACCATTTTCCCGTTTTGAATTTCAGCTTGAATATCTTGATAGCTCAACGCAGGCCCTGTCGGTATTTTTAATAGCTTTGCTTCTTTATAGCTTATTCGTTCGCTTGGGCTAATATTAGGATCTTCATCTGAATGAAATGACACTTCAAATCCTAGTTTCTTTAAAGCAACGGCTAAGGCAATAGTATAGGTACCCCCGTCATCGTGTCGGCAAACTTGAATCAGCTCGTTAATATTAATTTGTACTCCATGATGTTGAAGCACCATCCAAACCGCAAAAACACCACAGTTTGCTTCGAGGTTTGCTAGAGCTTGGGGAATATTGACTGCCATAATTTGAATCTATAAAGATAATTAGGCAGATAATAAACAAAACTGGATTGGCACTAAAAGCTTTTCGAAGTACAATGTTGCGCTAGTCGAGGGATGCTGCGACAAATGATCGGCACTAAAGATCAATTTGCCAGGCTCGACAATCGGTTAAACACTCGTTTTAGCCAACAACGGCATCCGCGAACAGAACGATCCATACTATTTTTTCCCTAGGAGATCCTGATGAACGCGGTTAATGCTTCATTTACAGATTATAAAGTTGCTGACATCTCACTTGCTGACTACGGTCGTAAAGAAATCAAACTTGCTGAAGCAGAAATGCCAGCTTTAATTGGTTTACGTAAACGTTATGCAGCATCTAAACCACTTGCTGGTGCAAAAATCCTTGGTTGTATTCATATGACCATTCAAACAGCGGTTCTTATTGAAACGCTTATTGAATTAGGTGCTGAAGTTCGTTGGACTTCATGTAACATTTTTTCGACTCAAGACCATGCTGCTGCTGCAATTGCTGCTCGCGGTATTCCTGTTTTTGCTTGGAAAGGCGAAACTGAAGAAGAATATGTATGGTGCCTTGAACAACAAGTTAATGTTAATGGTCAGCCTTGGGATGCCAACATGATCTTGGATGATGGCGGTGACTTAACTGCTCTTGTTCATGACAAATACCCAGCTCTTTTAGAACGCATTCACGGTATTACTGAAGAAACGACAACAGGTGTTCAACGTCTTATCGAAATGTGGAAAGACGGTTCTTTGAAAGTACCTGCGATTAACGTAAATGACTCAGTTACTAAATCTAAAAACGACAACAAATATGGTTGCCGTCACTCACTAAATGACGCAATCAAACGTGCAACTGACATGCTTTTGTCTGGCCGTCGTGCGCTTGTGATCGGTTATGGTGACGTTGGTAAAGGTTCTGCTCAATCTTTACGTCAAGAAGGCATGATTGTTCGTGTAACTGAAGTTGACCCAATTTGTGCAATGCAAGCATGTATGGACGGCTATGAAGTTGTATCTCCATACAAAAACGGCGTACAAACAGGCAAAAAAGAAGATATTAACCAAGACTTACTTGGTAATACTGACCTTGTTGTAACCACTACTGGTAACTACCACGTATGTGATGCTGCAATGTTAGATAGCTTAAAAGCTGGTGCAGTTGTATGTAACATCGGTCACTTTGACACAGAAATCGACACAGCCTATTTACGTGGTTACAAGTGGGTTGAAGTTAAGCCACAAGTTCACCAAGTTTACCGTTCAGAAGACGAAAACAACTACCTCATTCTTCTTTCTGAAGGTCGCCTTGTAAACCTAGGCAATGCAACTGGTCACCCATCACGCGTGATGGACGGTTCTTTTGCTAACCAAGTGTTAGGTCAAATTCACTTATTCCAAGAGAAATTTGCTGACCTTCCTGCAAACGAAAAAGCTGCACAAATTCGTGTAGAAGTTCTTCCTAAGAAACTTGATGAAGAAGTTGCTGCGGCAATGGTTGCAGGTTTTGGTGGTGTACTTACTCAATTAACTCAAGAGCAAGCTGGCTATTTAGGTGTTGCTGTTGAGGGACCATTCAAGTCTGACGCTTACAAATACTAAGAACTTAAGGGCAGACGGTGAACCGACTGCCCTTTTTTCTAAAAATATTGTTTCGCTGTTTACAAGGATTTGACATGACTAAACGTATACCCATTTCTTTTGAGTTTTTCCCACCGAAAACTGATGCCGGTGCTGAAAAACTTCGTATTGTTCATCAAGAATTACAACTATTAAATCCAGATTTCTTCTCGATTACTTATGGTGCTGGTGGTTCTACTCGCGAACGTACTCTTGCTGCTATTGACGATTTCAATGGTAAAGGTACACCAGTTGCACCTCACCTTTCTTGTATTGGTGATGATAAAGCGCGTATTGCTGAGTTACTAGATTTATATAAAGCTCAAGGCATTAACCGTATTGTTGCTTTACGCGGTGACTTACCTTCTGGTCAAGTCGGACTTGGCGAGCTTCCGTATGCTCAAGATTTAGTACGTTTTATTCGTGAGCACTCAGGTGATCATTTTCATATTGAAGTTGCAGCTTATCCAGAAATGCACCCTCAAGCTGAAAACCTTGATTCAGATATCCAACGTTTTATTGAAAAAGTACAAGCTGGTGCTAATGCTGGAATTACCCAATTCTTCTTTAATCCAGACGCATACTTTTATTTTATTGAGCGTCTCGAAAAAACTGGAGTTAATATTCCGGTGGCTCCTGGCATCATGCCGATTACCAATGCCAGCAACTTAATTCGCTTTGCTGATGGTACTGGCGCAGAAATTCCTCGCTGGATCCGTAAACAATTACAAGCCTATGGCGATGACAGTGAGAGTATTAAAGCTTTTGGTCATGAAGTTATTGTGAAACTATGTGAACGCCTGATTGCAGGTGGTGCACCAAGCTTACATTTCTATTCAATGAATCAAGTCGAACCAACTCGTCAACTCGTCGTTGATCTTGGTTTAAATTAATTTTGTAAGGCGTACCCAATGAATCGTTTTTTTATCGAAACTGAACTTACAGTTGGTTCAACTATTCAACTAACTGAATCAGTATTTCATCATTGGGTGCGTGTTTTACGTGCACAATTACAAGAACAAGCGACTCTCTTTAATGGTCAAGGTGGCGAATATTTGGCGACATTGACCGAAATTAATAAAAAAAATGCATTTATCACGATTGAAAATTTTAACCCGAGTAATCGTAGCGCCCCATTTAAAGCCATTCTTGGTCAGGTCATGAGTAAAGGTGACCGAATGGATTATGCCATTCAGAAAGCAACTGAACTTGGAGTAAGTCAAATTCAGTTGCTTACAAGTGACCGTTGTGAAATGCGCTTAAAGTATGACCGAGATCAAAAAAAATTAGATCACTGGCAAGCTGTTGCAATTGCAGCATGTGAACAATGTGGATTAAACCTAGTTCCAGAAGTTTTAGCGCCTATTTCTCTTAATGAATGGTTAAGCTCTACTGAACTTCCCGCTTCAAAATTCGTTTTAGCGCCAGAAAAAGAACAAAAAGATGTATTAGCGGGCATACAACCTGAACTTGCCTTGTTAATTGGTCCAGAAGGTGGTTTAAGCGAAAATGAAATTACTCAAGCCAATCAAGCTGGTTTTATGAACTGGTGTATTGGTGACCGTGTTTTACGTACAGAAACTGCGCCTGTCGTTGCCTTATCTATTTTAAATTATCGGTTTTTATCCACTTAAGTTCATTGAACATTGATTAAATCGCTATTTAAAGTTAATTTAGTTTTATTGTATGAATAAAATTTTAAATTCTTTATCACTGATAAATCAGATTCTTTCTGTATATATGTAAAAAAATAGGATAGAAAAATCTTATGTCTGGGCTTCAGGAAGAATATTTACAGCATCAAACAAAAATTGAGCAGCTAAAACTTTCAATTCAATATATACGCTGGTATTTGGTTAGCTTAATACTGCTATGTCTGATCTCATACGCTATATTTTCTTATTATTTTTCATCTTCAATAACAATATTTAACTGGTCTATGGGCCTTACCATTGCATCCCTTACCTGTCTATTATTTGTTCCGAATATTTTAACGCACTACCGTACTATTAATTTTATTAAAAAAGCTGATCTTATCTTACAAAGTATTTGTTTTATTTCAGGAATTTTATTAGGGGCAACCGTTACGGTTATTCATTTTTATCTTCCTCAAGAGTTAGTTGCACTACCAGATGCTCATATTTTAATTGCTTTATTTATCACCTCTGCCCATATCATTGGGCTGACTTTTTTAACCCAACAGCCTCGATACTTTTATCTCTTATTTATTCCAAGTACATTACCCCTATTAATCGCTCAATTTACACATACACCCATTACCCAGCTGCCTTTTTATTTCGCCTATAACATCGCGTTCGTAGCTACCATACTCTGCGCATACGCAACTCAACGTAACTATAAAAAGATTTCTCAACTATTATTCAGAAATAAACAGCTCATTCAAATTTCAGAACAACATACTCAGTGGGCTGAAGAGTTATGCGTACAACTTCAACAAGAAGTGAATAAATCGAAAGATATTGAAGCCCAGCTCCAATTTAATAATCATTTACTTGAACAAAAAGTACGAGAGCGCACTTACGATCTCACAAAAATGAATGAGCAACTCGAAAGTCATCACTACAATTTAGCTTTTGCACATGAAACGGCAGGCATCCGACCTTGGGATTGGGATATAGAAAATCAAAAATTAGAAATTACGTTTTTCGATCAACAAAAGCAGACACAAACGACCGTTATCCATCTCAATACTATTTTAGATCGTTTACATCCAAGTGATAAAAAACTGTTTAACGAGCGCTTAAAGCAACATCTGGAAGGAACTACAGATCATTTTAATATCAATTTCAGGATATTACGTCGAGATGGTTCATGGCGATGGATTCATGATGTAGGTCGTGTCATTACAAGAGACCCAAAAACACAAAAAGCGCTTCGTATGGTAGGAATGACCCGAGATATACATCAAGAGAAAAAAGATCAAGAACACTTAAGACTATCGGCAATTGTGCTTGAACAAGCAGCCGAAGGCATATTCATTTTAGATGAACATCTGAACTATATTGATATTAACCCTTACTACGAAAAATTAACTGGATTTTCTAAATCAGAACTTCTCAATAAAGAATTATTTAGCATTGCAATTAATCAAAAAGAACTACAACAACAATTTCACATATCAATTACCCAACAGCTCCTCGAAACTGGAGAATACATGGGCCAATTTGATGAAAAGTTTAGTTCTGGCAAAAGTGTCTATTTGTGGTTACACATCAATGTAGTCAAAGATGAGTTCAATCAAATCACCAATTATATTGGATTTGCACGTGACCTCTCTGAGCAAAAACGTCAGGAACAACATCTATCTTATTTAAAAAATTACGATAGTCTCACCCACCTACCGAACCGTCTTTACTATTACAATCAATTACATCAATATCTGGTAAACCCTTCATATAACATTAAAAATTTAGCACTGATACGAGTAAACATTGACCGTTTCCGCGCTTTTAATGAGTTTTTAAATAATGATAGTGGTGATGAACTTCTTAAACAGTTCGCACAACGCTTACGCCTAATTAATATTAATGCAATTTTGGTTGCCTATTTAAATAGTGACGATTTTGCAATTATTTATGAAATTTCTCCAATTCATCCAAATATTGAGCAATATTGCCAAAACATCTTGCAAGCGCTCAACGCACCTTTTTATATTGATAATCACGAATATTTTATTACAGCATCTATCGGTGTTGCATGCTTTCCTGAGCATGGCCGACAAATTGATCATCTTAACAACCATGCAGAACAAGCACTTTCAGAAGCAAAACGCTTAGGAGGCAATACCATTTCTTACTATTGCAATAAAGCAGAGCATCCATATAAAACTGCTGATTTAGAACAAGAGTTACGTAAAGCCATTCAAAATAATGAATTTGTCATTTATTACCAGCCCAAAATTAATCTACATGATCAATCCATTATAGGTTTTGAAGCATTAATTCGTTGGCAACATCCTGAAAAAGGATTAGTCATGCCAAATATGTTTATACCTTTTGCTGAGCGTAGTAGCCTAATTTCAGATATTGGCAAAGTCGTTTTAGATAAAGTTGGAAAACAATTACAAGAATGGAAAAACGCAGGCTATGCAAACATTCAAGTCTCTGTAAATATTGTTGCTCAACAAATACATCGTGGCTTATTACTTAATGATCTAGATGAGGTTTTGCAAAAATATAATATACAAGGTGCGGATCTTGAACTTGAAATTACTGAGTCTGCTCTATTAGATAATACTGATAACGTCAAAACGCTATTACATGCGATAAAACAACGAGATATTTCAATTGCTCTAGATGACTTTGGTACGGGTTATTCCTCTTTGGCGTACCTGACAGAATATCCAATTGATGTACTAAAAATTGACCGCGCTTTCATTTCTAAAATTGGTGATCACAAACAAGAAGCTATTGTAAATGCCATGATTGCAATGGGTAAAAGTATGGGGCTTAAACTGGTTGCCGAAGGTGTAGAAACAGAAGAACAAGTAGCCTATCTACAAAAACAGCAATGTGATTTTTTACAAGGCTATTTCTTTAGTCGTCCTATCCCTGCTGAGCAGATTATTCCTTATCTACAAACAAATTCGCATATTTCTTAGTTGTTTAAACCTTCGATTTTTAGATACGCTGCTTTTTCCAAAAATGAGCGTTTTTGACTGTGAGAAATAAAGAAGTAGTGTTATATTCTTTAGCATTTAGCTCACTACAGGGCTATTGGCAATTCGTCTACTATTCTCTTAATTGATAAAAATTAAAGCATAGTAAAAGAACTGAATTGCCTTCCCCCTGAATGAGTGATTTGACTAGTTTGCTTTTTTGTATCAAATAGAGACTCAGATGGACGATCAATCTTTAAAACAGGCCGCTTTAAATTACCATGAATATCCAAACCCAGGGAAAATCAGCGTTACCCCAAGTAAGCAACTTGTCAACCAACGAGATTTGGCTTTAGCCTACTCACCCGGAGTTGCTGCGCCATGTTTAGAGATTGAACGTGACCCTTCAACTGCTGCTAAATATACCGCACGCGGAAACTTGGTTGCTGTAGTAACTAACGGTACCGCTGTTCTTGGTTTAGGTAATATTGGCCCATTGGCTTCTAAACCTGTAATGGAAGGTAAAGGCGTTCTCTTCAAAAAGTTTGCTGGTGTTGACGTATTTGACATCGAAATTGCAGAAAACGATCCAGATAAGATCGTAGATATTGTTGCCTCTCTTGAGCCAACTTTCGGTGGTATCAACCTCGAAGATATTAAAGCGCCAGAATGTTTCTATATTGAAAAGAAACTTCGTGAACGCATGAAAATTCCTGTATTCCATGACGATCAACACGGTACAAGTATTATTGTAGGTTCAGCTTTGCTCAATGCATTGCAACTTGTAAATAAGAAAATTGATGAAATCAAAATCGTAGCTTCAGGTGCAGGTGCAGCAGCACTTTCATGTTTAGACTTGCTTTGTGCGCTTGGTGCTAAAAAAGAAAATATTATTGTTGCCGATTCTCGTGGTCTATTAACGACTTCACGTGAAGGCTTAGACGAATCTAAAAAACGTTATGTTCAAGATATTACAGCATCTCAGCTTCATGAAGTAATGGCTGGTGCAGATATGTTCTTGGGTCTTTCTGCTGCTGGTATTCTCACCAAAGAAATGGTGAAACACATGGCTGAGAACCCTATTATTTTTGCTTTGGCAAACCCAGATCCAGAAATTTTACCTGAACATGCACATGAAGTACGCTCTGACGTTATTATGGCAACTGGTCGTTCTGACTATCCAAACCAAGTAAACAACGCATTATGTTTCCCATACATTTTCCGTGGTGCACTTGACGTTGGTGCAACTACAATTAATGAAGACATGAAAATTGCATGTGTACATGCAATTGCGCGTATGGCTCATATCGAAGCTGATGCAGCTACATATGGTGAAAAATCTGCTTCATTTGGTCGTGACTATTTAATTCCACGCCCACTTGATCAACGCTTAATTTTAGAAATCGCACCAGCGGTTGCTAAAGCTGCAATGGACTCAGGTGTAGCAACTCGTCCTATCGAAGATTTCGCTGTATATCGTCAAAAATTGTCTGAGTTTGTATATAACTCTGCATTCTTGATGAAACCAATTTTTGCTCAAGCAAAAGCTGATCCAAAGCGTATTGCATATGCGGAAGGTGAAGACGAACGCGTATTACGTGCAGTACAAATTGCAGTTGATGAAGATTTAGCTAAACCAATTTTAGTAGGTCGTACTGCTGTAATTGAAGCAAATATCAAAAAATTAGGCCTACGTTTACAACATGGCGTAAATATTGAGATTGTTGATCAAGAACAAAATCCATTGTATGAAGAGTTCTGGAAAGACTACCATCAGACAATGCAACGTAAAGGCATCACGGTTGAATATGCTAAACGTGAAGCTCGTCGTCGTTCGACTTTAATCGCTGCTCTTCTCGTTAAGTTTGGCAAAGCAGATGGTATGTTATGTGGTACTTATAGTAGCTATAACATTCACCTCGACTTTGTACGTAATGTTATCGGTCTTAAAGAAGGCATGAATAACTTCTTCACATTAAATGCATTAATGCTTGAAGATCGTAACTTGTTTATTGCAGATACATACGTAAACACTAACCCGACTGCTGAACAACTTGCTGAAATGACTATTTTAGCAGCTGAAGAAGTACGTCGTTTTGGTATTACTCCACGTGTAGCACTACTTTCTCATTCAAGTTTTGGTAGCGACCAGACTGATTCAAGTGCTCAAAAAATGCGTGAAGTTTATCGTATTTTATCTGAGCAAGCTCCTGAGCTTGAAGTTGAAGGTGAAATGCATGGTGATGCGGCATTAGACGAAAATATTCGTCAATTTGCATTCCCTGGTTCACGTTTTAAAGGTTCTGCAAACTTGCTCATTATGCCAAACCTCGATGCAGCAAATATTTCATTTAACTTGTTAAAAGCAACTTCTGGTAACAACGTTACTATTGGTCCAATTTTGCTTGGCGCAGCAAAACCTGTTCATATTTTGACACCGACAGCAACCACTCGTCGTCTTATCAATATGACTGCTTTAACTGTTGCTGAAATCCAGCAATTAGAAAAATAATTTAGAAAGAGCTTTTTACGAAAAGCCTGTCTAATGACTTGAGAAAACCTCTATTCTGTAGCATGATTGCTTGAAGAATAGAGGTTTTTTCATGCAAGTGTATTTAGTAGGCGGTGCCGTCCGAGATTTTCTACTTGGGCATCCCTATCAAGAAAAAGACTATGTTGTGGTCGGAGCAACACCTGAACATATGCTCGCCCAAGGTTTTCAACCTGTAGGCAAAGATTTTCCTGTGTTTCTTCATCCTGAAACGAAAGAAGAATATGCACTTGCACGTACTGAGCGAAAGTCCGGTAAGGGCTATCACGGTTTTCAGTTTTTTACTGATACCACAGTAAGTTTAGAAGAAGATTTAATTCGCCGTGATTTAACCATCAATGCCATAGCTATGGATCAAGATGGTAAATTATATGACCCCTATGGCGGTCAGACTGATTTAGAAAATAAAACCTTACGACATGTTTCAGAAGCTTTTGCTGAAGATCCTTTACGAGTTTTACGTGTCGCACGCTTTGCAGCTCGATATTCTGCATATGGTTTTCATATTGCACCTGAAACCTTACAACTCATGCAAACGATGGCTGAATCAGGTGAACTTGATGCATTAACGCCAGAACGTGTATGGAAAGAAACTTCGCGTGCGCTTTTAGAAGATCATGCAGATATCTATTTTCAGACATTACGCGATTGCGGTGCGTTAAAACATCTTTTCCCTGAAATTGACGCATTGTTTGGTGTACCACAACGTCCTGAATATCATCCTGAAGTAGACTGTGGCATACATACCCTAATGTCTTTACAACAAGCGTGTAAGTCAAACTACTCGCTTGATGTTCGGTTTGCTGTTTTAGTACATGATTTGGGTAAAGCATTAACGCCAGTTAACGAACTTCCTCGCCATATCATGCATGAAGAGCGTGGCGTGAAACCCGTTACTGAATTATGTGAACGTTTAAAAGTTCCGACTCAAACTCGGCAGTTGGCATTATCGGTGTGTAAAGAACATCTAAAATGTCATCAGATCATGTCGTTAAAACCCGGCACTTTATGGCGTTTATTACAACGCCTTGATGTTTTACGCCGTCCTGAGAGAGTAGAAGCTTTTGTACAGGCATGTGAGTGCGATGCTAGAGGAAGATTAGGCCTAGAAGATCGCCCATATCCTCAAGCTCAGTACATGTTAGATGCAATGCAAGTGGTTCGCTCTGTTAAAGTTCAGGATTTACCAGAGAACATTAAAGGTGCTGAAATTGGCGAAATGTTAATTCAATATCGCATTGATGCTTTAACTGAGTTCAAACATCAACATCAGACACCAACACATTCTTAATTTAAGCCAATAAAAAAGCCTCATTACGAGGCTTTTTTTATTTTACTGTTTAGGTAACGGTATATATTGAGATTGACTATTTTGGTTTTTTCTTTCGCCAACTGTTACCACAAAGTTTTCTTGCTTCCCAGCTCGCTCAACCACTACATTAATTTCGCTATTAGGCGCTTGTAATGCAACGTAATTAATTAAATGAGATGCTGAAGTGATTGGTTCATTATTTACTTGAACAATCTTATCGCCAACTTTTATACCTGCTGAAGCCGCTGGCCCGCTTTTCAAAACATCAGCAACAACGACACCAATTTGTTGTTTTGGTGCCAATACATCGTCTTGTGTAGGCGGTACTAAACTAATGCCTAACCATCCACGTACAACGCGGCCATCTTTCAAAATCGAGTTTAATACTTGTTGGCAAATTTTAGCTGGAATTGCGAAGCCAATACCTAAAGAACCACCCGACTGAGAGAAAATAGCAGTGTTCACCCCAATTAAGTTACCAGCAACATCAATTAATGCACCACCTGAGTTACCTGGGTTAATTGCAGCATCTGTTTGAATAAAGTCTTCATAGGTATTGATGCCTAAATCGGAGCGCTCAGTGGCAGAAATAATACCTTGAGTGACCGTTTGCCCTACACCAAATGGGTTACCAATCGCCAAGACAACATCACCTACTTCATTACCACTTAACTTAAATGGCAATACAGGTAATTTATCTAAATCGATTTTAATGACTGCTAAATCTGTGTCAGGGTCTGTTCCAACAATCGTTGCTTCTGCACGACGTCCGTCACGCAATGCCACTACAATTTGGTCAGCCTGAGCAATCACATGATTATTGGTAAGAATATAGCCATCAGCACGTACAATAACCCCAGAGCCTAGACTATTTTCATTTTGCTGTTGCTGTTCAGGAACCTGATTTCCAAAAAATTCACGGAATACTGGATCACTTAACAATGGATGATTCTGTTTAACTTTCTGGGTCGTAAAAATATTAACAACTGCCGGCGCTGCAACTTTTACCGCAGCACTATAAGACACCACCCCGCCTGCTCGTGAAGTATCAACCAGTGGCTCAACTTTCTCGGCAGGCATTTGTACCCCATCAACTGCAACAGTTGGTTTCGGCTGATGGTATTTTTGCCATGCAATAAAACTGGCAATTACAATAATAAGTAACACCCAAGGTAACCATGTAAAGGTGCGGCGCACGTTCATATCCTCTACGCAAAAAAGTTTTTAATTAAATTAATATATTGAACAAAAAGAGTTTTCAGTTAAGCATTTTAAATTAAATATGTCGATATACATAAAAAACTCAAAAAAGATTTGTCTAGCTTTAGTTACACAACAAAATATGTTTCTATAGCTTTAGCAATTATTTACTACTCAATTCAGGAAATATCATGGCGAATTTGCATGAAATTATTCAGTGGTGCGACCAAACCTTAAAAGCAGCAGAATTTAAAGATTACGCACCCAATGGCCTGCAAATTGAAGGTTCAACTGAAGTAAAACGTATCGTTTGTGCGGTTACTGCTTCCGAAGATGCGATTGATGCAGCAATTGCTCAAAATGCGGATCTATTACTTGTACATCATGGTTATTTTTGGAAAGGCGAACCCTACCCAATTACAGGAATGCGCGGCAACCGCATTAAAAAACTCATTCAAAATAATATTTCATTAGTCGCTTACCATCTGCCTTTAGATGCCCACCCAACTTTGGGCAACAATGTAGCCATTGCAGAGAAATTAAATTTACAGAATTTAGAACCACTTGATTTAACCGAGAAACATCCAATTGGAAATATTGGTTATTTAGAGCAAGCACTTTCTGTGGACGAATTTAAAGCAAAACTACAAAACAGTTTTGATTTTAAGGTAATTCATTTACCAGCAGGAAAACAAAGCATTCAAAAAGTAGGCTTTTGTACGGGTGGTGCTCAAGATTTTATTGCTAAAGCGGCTTTGCAAAACTGCGATGCTTATATTTCAGGTGAAGTCAGTGAACGAACTTTCTATGAAGCAAAAGAATTAGGCGTTCACTATTTTGCGTGTGGTCATCATGCAACTGAACGTTATGGAGTTCAACGTTTAGCACAAGCAATTTCAAAGCAGTTTGCAATTGAAAGTGAATATTTTGAATTGAATAATCCGATTTAATTAAGTCTTTTTTTCAATCTGTGTTATGCGTATTAATTAGATCTTTATTGTGTATAGTTCTTTAAAACGATGCACTATTGTGAACAGAATCATTTACAATAGAGCCACTTAATATTGTATAACCCAGCAAATGCAAGGAATAGGAACATGACAACCATTACTTTACCTGCACTTCCATATGGCTATGATGATTTAGCGCCACATATCAGTAAAGAAACTTTAGAATACCATCACGATAAACACCACAATACCTATGTTGTTAACTTAAACAACTTAATCAAAGGGACTGACCTTGAAGGTAAAACTTTAGAAGAAATCATCAAAGCAACTGCTGGTGATGCATCTAAAGCTGGTATTTTCAACAACGCTGCTCAAGTTTGGAACCATACATTCTACTGGAATTCTATGAAGCCAAATGGTGGTGGTAAGCCTACTGGCGCAATCGCTGCTAAAATTGAAGAAGCTTTCGGTAGCTACGAAAAATTTGCAGAAGAATTTGCTGCTGCTGCAACAACTCAATTCGGTTCAGGTTGGGCTTGGTTAGTTGCTGACGAAGTAAACGGTAAATTATCTATCACTAAAACTTCTAATGCAGACACTCCACTTGCACATGGTCAAATTGCTGTATTAACAATTGACGTATGGGAACATGCTTACTACATCGATTTCCGTAACTTACGTCCTAAATACATCGCAACTTTCTTAGAAAGCCTAGTGAACTGGGACTATGCAAATGCAAAACTTGCAGGTCAACCAGCTGGTGTAGAGAAATAATTTTATTTCTTTCTAAAAAACCACCCTTTTTTGGGTGGTTTTTTTATTTTTAGTACCGCAAAAGCATATTAATCAAGCAAACGATTCATTTTCTTTAATATTCTTATTGACGCTTTTAGATTTCATCCATAAAATGCGCATCAGATTCTCCAATAGCTCAGTCGGTAGAGCGACGGACTGTTAATCCGCAGGTCCCTGGTTCGAGCCCAGGTTGGAGAGCCATCTACTAATCTCCCATAGCTCAGTCGGTAGAGCGACGGACTGTTAATCCGCAGGTCCCTGGTTCGAGCCCAGGTGGGAGAGCCAAGATTCTAAAAGCCCGCATCTATTGTGGGCTTTTTCTTATCCAATCATTTAATAATTTTCTATTATTTTTAATAAAATCAATGTTTCGAATATTTTTAAACCAAACGATTAGATATTCTGACTAATTCCGTTATTAAGACTTGACCCAGCCCTCTTTCCTCCCTAAAATCCTTTTCCAGATTCTCCAATAGCTCAGTCGGTAGAGCGACGGACTGTTAATCCGCAGGTCCCTGGTTCGAGCCCAGGTTGGAGAGCCAAGATTCTTAAAAACCCACTCATCATGAGTGGGTTTTTATTTGTATGATGCCTTCACATGTTCGAATCGAGTCACTTATTTTTTATTGTTTTAGGTTGTTTAAGCACCTGCATTTTTCTTGCTGTTTGTTTACGCCCTTATTTATTTCCAAAACAAAAATTCTTTGCTCGCCCTGTTATTACTAACTTTGAAACTCAAATGTTTATCCGCTTAAAACAAAGTTTTCCAAGTTATCATGTTTTAGCACAAGTGGCTTTTAGCGCTTTAATTACAAGTAAGGACTATAAAATTCGTAGTCAGTTCAACCGAAAAGTTACTGACTTTGTTGTGCTTAATGACAAGATGGAAGTAATTGCCATTATTGAGCTAGATGACCCTTCCCATCTTGAAAAAGCGGAAGAAGATCGTGTTCGTGATCAAATGCTCACCGAAGCAGGTTATATAGTAAGACGTTATACAAACATCCCAAGTGTACGTCAGCTACAAAAGGATATTTATTAAAAGCACTGCTGTTATTTCACTTCAGAAGTTGCCGCTTCTTTTTCAGCTATTCTTTTTTCCATCTCTAAACGTTGCTGTTCATATTGTTTTTTAGTCTTAGCATCACTCTTTGCAGCCAAGAAAAGTATTCCAATAATAAAAAAAGGAATAAACAAGCCTAATCCCATTAATAACCAAGGAACAGATTTCTTTTCAACTGGTTGCTGGCTCATGACTACTTCAAACTCAAATGGTGTCAATTTTAATATGCGTAACAATATAACAAAAAGGGCCCTCTTTAGGACCCTTTTAATTTGAATATTTTAAATACAAAAATTATTGAGCTATTCCTGTACATTCAACATTCTTACTTGCATCTATTACTGATGGATCAAGCACGATATTTGTTTTAGCTGGCATTTTAGATTGTACAAATTGATAAATTTCAGCATTTCTACATACAATCGCTTGAGTATGGGCAGCCCCGAAAACAGGCACAAATGTCACATCAGTTCCCATTTTTTTAAGCCCCTCTTGCAAGGCATTAGTAATAGGATATGGTACAGCCATATCAGCAGTACCTTGAACAATCATGACCGGTGAATTAATTTTTTTAGTAGCTGGCTGATTATGGTCTAAGAACTTTTTCACAGTTGGATTTTCTTGGAAGTTACCAGCTAAACCAGGATAATCTAAAACTGTTTTACCAGTATTAGTCACAAGAAAATCACGAATGTCATCTGCAAATTTATTATGCAAATCAGTTAAACATACGCCATTTTCACCAGTAGTCCCTTCTGCGAACTCAGCTACACTCTGAGAACGTTGTTGGAAAATTTCACGATAATTAAATTTAGGTTCATAAGCCGTAATACCCACTGTGGTATATGCAGCATATGCGAGTAGCTCAGCATACACTTCTACAGCCGTACCAACAGGTGCAGTACCAGCCTGCTCTTTCTCAAGAATGCCTTTAATTGCTTGCGGAGCAACTTTAGAAATAATATCGCCAAGGCTAGAAGCTGGTGCTGTTGCAACCGCTCCTTTGTAGTTACTGTCGTTATTAGCAAATTCAGCTGTTCCTAATGAAGCATGGCCTCCTTGAGACTGCCCAATTGACATCCATGAACTATTTAACTGACTACCGTAATGATCCTTCGCAGCTTTAACTGCTGCAATTGCAGATTTAGCCTCACTTCCTAAATTAAGGTATGGATGCATCCCTCTAGTACCCAAACCTTCATAGTCTGGAGCAATCACAACATAGCCAGCTGCTAATAATGTATCCGCTAGAATTTTGAAACGTGGATTAATCGTATTATTGCTTGGAGCACAACTATCTCCTACGCCTACAGTACCATGCTCCCATACCACTACGCGATAACCATCTTTAGGCTGACTTGCTTTAGGAAACATCACTAACGCCGTTGCTTCAGCTGTTTTTCCTTGTACATTGACCATGTTATAAGTCATGACTTTTATAGATGAAGCACCGCTTAAGCTATCCTTAGAATAGGCTTTTTCAGAAACATAAGTTTTATCAGGATTTATGCCAATAAAGTCATCATCATTGTCATTACATGCTGCAAGAAATAATGTTGAAACCGATAATGTTATAGCTAAAGCAATTTTTGACCGTTTCATAGAATATCCTTTTTTATGTATTATTTATTCCGCATATTTTTTATGCACGAATATTAAGACATAAAAAAAGTGCTCTGCATAGAACACTTTTCAACCTTACGGTCACTTTTACTATATGAAATTTAAAAATATTCCTAGAAAAATAATTAATCCAACCCAGCGATTGTGACGGAATGCCCAAAAACATACTTGAGGGTTGCGGTCTTTGGTTTTAATTGTTTGATATATAAAATCGAATGCAACAATAATTAAAGCAATGATCGCCCATGGAAATAAGATATTTTCTAAATATAGTGCGGCACCAATCAAAACAAGGCTGGTTGCCTGTAAAAGTGCAATAATCTGGATGTCATATCGACCAAAAAGAATAGCTGTAGATTTCACGCCAATCTTTAAATCATATTCACGGTCTGTAATTGCATATTGAGTGTCATAAGCCACTGTCCAAGCCAAATTACCAAAGTAGAGAAGCCAGCAGATCAAATCTGGGGTTTTACCTACCGCAGTAAAGGCCATTGGAATCGACCATGAAAATGCCGCACCTAAAAAGACTTGAGGTAAGTTGGTATAGCGCTTCATAAATGGATAAATGAACGCTAAAAATAATGCACCAAATGACCAGTAAAAGGTTTCAATGGGTAAAAAGAACAATAGACATGCACTTGCTAACACTAGCACCAAGAACACATATACTGCTTCTCTTGCACGAATAATTCCAGTTGCGAGCGGACGCGTTTTAGTACGCTCAACATGAGCATCTACTTTACGGTCTGCAAAGTCATTAATCGCACATCCCGCAGCGCGCATAAAAATCACGCCTAAAATCATGACAAATAAAATACCTAAATCAGGTATTCCTTTTGATGCAACCCAAAGCGCCCACATGGTTGGCCAAAAAACCAGTTCAGTACCAATTGGCTTATCAAATCGACATAGATAATAATAAGCTTCTAAGCGCTGACGCCATGTTGTGCTTGTTGCAGTCGTCATAGTAATCCTTGTCGTGCTGCTGATTTAAAAAAGCTTCAAAAGCCGGTAAGAAGGTTTCTTGAACAATAAATTTACACCCATGCCAAGTATAGCAACTTTGTCTTGTCCAACCTTCTGGCAAACGAATGACACGGCGGTCACAAAGCGGAGTTGTTCTTTGAAATAGAAAAAAGCCAATTGGCTTAGAACCAATGTGCTGAAATATACGGGCTTTTTTTTGTAAACTTTGAATTGGGAAAATACTTTTTGCTTTCACCCATGGCTCTGCTTCACAGCCATATAAATAAGTTTCCCTTACCCACGAAGTGTGAGCATGAGACATCTTCATCCACTGACTATCTGCAAAAGTTAAACGCTGAAAATGTTCTTGAAAAGGCTTCACACTAAACTGGCCACCACCAAGTTCAGTCAATTGTTGAGTCAGAGAACCAGACGCATACAACCATGTTTTCAACTCAGGATTTAAAGTCTTTTCCTGTTTAAGTACTGGTTGTCGTTTACGCATAATCTGCTCACATGAAAACTCGCACCTAGTTTACCCCAATTTTTTGATAAAAAACGTAGAGAATTCAATCAACATTCCAAGCAATAAAAAAGCCTGCATAAGCAGGCTTTTTTACGAAAATATGTATTACAAGCTGTAGTACATATCGAATTCAACTGGGTGAGTAGTCGTGTTAAGACGACGTACATCTTCAGTTTTAAGTTCGATGTATGCATCAAGCATTTCTTTAGTGAACACGCCGCCTTTTAACAAGAATTCGTGATCTGCTTGAAGTGCTTCAAGAGCCATATCTAAGCTATGAGCAACTGTTGGGATTTTTGCTTCTTCTTCAGGAGGAAGATCGTACAAGTTCTTATCAGCAGCTTCGCCCGGATGGATCTTGTTTTGAATACCGTCGATACCAGCCATTAACAATGCAGCGAAACCTAAGTACGGGTTCATCATTGGGTCTGGGAAACGAGCTTCGATACGCTTACCTTTAGGGCTAGAAACGTATGGAATACGGATAGACGCAGAACGGTTACGTGCTGAGTAAGCAAGCATGATTGGCGCTTCGAAGTGAGGAACCAAACGCTTGTATGAGTTTGTAGATGGGTTTGTGATTGCGTTCAATGCACGAGCATGCTTGATTACACCACCGATGAAATACAATGCCATTTCTGAAAGACCTGCATATTCATCACCAGCAAACAAGTTCTTGCCATCTTTAGAGATAGACATGTGAACGTGCATACCAGAACCGTTATCACCTACCATTGGTTTAGGCATAAAGGTTGCAGTTTTTGCATATTGGTGAGCAACGTTCCAAACAGCATATTTGAACTGTTGAACTTCGTCAGCTTTACGTACAAGTGTATTGAAGCTCACACCAATTTCTAACTGGCAAGAAGCAACTTCGTGGTGATGTACTTCTACACGACCTGGGCCCATGATGTCTTCAATTTTTGCACACATTTCTGCACGCATATCTTGTGAAGAATCAACTGGAGGAACTGGGAAGTAACCGCCTTTAACACGTGGACGGTGACCAGAGTTACCAGACTCGTAATCTTTACCAGTAGACCAAGCAGCTTCTTCAGCGATCAATGTATGACGAGCGCCAGACATATCGATGTCCCACTTCACTTCGTCAAATACAAAGAATTCTGGTTCTGGACCAAAGAATGCAGTATCACCGATACCTGTAGATTTTAAGTATTCTTCTGCACGGCGAGCAATCGAACGTGGGTCACGCTCATAACCTTGACCAGTTGAAGGTTCAATAACGTCACAAGTCACAACTACAGTTGGTTCAGCAAAGAACGGGTCAACAAAACCAGTTTCTGCATCTGGACGTAAAATCATATCAGATGCTTCAATGCCTTTCCAACCAGCGATTGAAGAACCATCAAACATTTTACCGTCTTCAAAAGTATCTTCATCAATAGAATCAGCTGGGTAAGTTACGTGCTGTTCTTTACCCTTAGTATCAGTAAAGCGAAAATCGACCCATTTTGCGCCACTTTCTTGTATGAGTTGAAGGACCTTGTTCGCCATGCTCATTTTGCTCCAATGAAATTTTGTTGCACTTGTTAAGTGCGTGTTAATTGCTGGTATGTATATAGCAATTCTCATACCAACTTTATAAGACTTACCTAAAACATTGAATTGCTTATAACTATCTATGATTTAGGTCCCTTGTCTTGAACCCATTATACTGTTTGCATCGTTAAATGCACCATATTCAGACATTTTCAAATTATGGCATACAAGAATAGCCCGCAATCGCCCTAATTTAGTGCAAAATTGTTGCGCCAATATGAACCATCGCATCAATATCTAACAGTAATTCATGATCATAATACTTTCTCATATAGAAAGCTGACATTCTTATTGCAATAAATGAAAATAATAAAAGATGACTTATAAAATGTAACCTTTAGCTGAGCCTGCTATATCTACTCATGCCTTTACCAAAAAGGTTCTCATGCAAATATTGCTTTGAAGAATAGCCCTCTAAAAAATTAGAAAATTAGGTATCGGCTCATCTCCTTCACTTATTAAAATGCAGAAGATTGATGAAATTATTTTTCTTTTTACAACGCCTTCTATTTTTACACCAATTAAAAACAACTTATTTCTCCCTACCTTGAATCAAGTTTTGATCAGCTTTGGTGCGGTAGCAGGTTAAGAAACTAAAGGGAAGTTTTTTACCATTTGTTATATACCTTTTTTATACATGACCAACTTGCTTTTCGATTTAAAAAAATCTAAAAAATAAAACATAACTTTTTTTTATAACTAAACAAACTAAAAGTTTGGCTTATTAAACTACAAATATGTTCAAAGGATTTGAAATGAAGCATGAACTCGAACAATGTGACACAGCTTTTTTCGGCCATCCAAAACCCTTAAAAACTTTATTTTTTACAGAACTGTGGGAACGCTTTTCTTACTATGGAATTCGTCCCTTACTCGTTCTTTATATGGTTGCGATGGTCAATGATGGGGGTCTAGGTCTTGACCGTCCTACTGCCGCCGCAATTGTTGGGTTATTTGCAGGCTCTATGTATTTAATGACCGTTTTAGGTGGTTGGATTGCCGACAATTGGTTAGGCCAAGCACGATCCGTCTGGTATGGCTCCCTCATTATTGCATTAGGTCATTTATCAATTGCGCTTACGCCTATCTTTGATCAATTCTTTTTTTATTTCGGCCTAGTCCTTATCGTTATTGGTTCAGGATTATTTAAAACCTGTATTTCAGTGATTGTCGGAACCCTATATAAAGCACAAGATAATAGACGTGATGCTGGTTTCTCCATTTTTTATATGGGCATCAATATGGGGTCGTTTATCGCCCCGCTTATTACAGGTATATTAGCTCGCGATCATGGCTGGCATCTAGGTTTTGGGATTGGCGGCCTTGGAATGTTAGTTGCATTACTCATTTTCCGAGCATTAGCCATTCCTCAACTACAGTCCTTCAATCAACTGCGTCAGCAAACTGACAACTGGAATAAACCTGTCGTAGAAAATAAAAATGCACCAAAAATTGCTTTCTCATTTTTATTCAGTGTTGCAGTCGTTACTACTATTACCTTCTTTGGCGTTATTCATATCAATCCGGTCGCGGTCGCAACTTACTTAACAGTCGGAATAGGCATTGGAATTATCGCTTATTTTATCTATTTATTATTTTTCCTTGGTTTAGAAAAACATGAAAAATTTAAAATTATTATCTGCTTTGTCTTATTAGCAACCTCCGCTCTTTTTTGGTCTGCCTTTGAGCAAAAACCAACGTCTTTTAATTTATTTGCGCAAGATTACACAGACCGTAATGTTTTCGGATTTGAGATTCCAGCAGTATGGTTTCAATCAATTAATGCGCTTTTTATTATTATTTTTGCCCCAATTGCAGCATGGCTTTGGGCTAAACTTGGTAAGTCAAATAAAGACCCAAGTTATATCAGTAAATTTATTATTGCGCTTTTACTTGCAGCAGGTGGCTTTCTAGTTATGTCATTTGCAAGCCGTTTTGCAATTGATGGTGGCTTAGTTTCACCATTTTGGTTAGTAGCTACTTTATTTTTACTTACTATCGGAGAGCTTTGCTTAAGCCCGATTGGTCTATCTACCATGACTAAACTTGCACCTGATGTCATACGTGGTCAAATTATGGGTCTATGGTTCACGGGTTCAGCTTTAGGTAACCTTATCGCTGGTTTAATTGGCGGGCACGTATCAGCAGATGGTATTAATCATTTACCTACCCTATTTATGCGATGTGTTTTGGCGTTAGTAATTGGTGCAATCGTGTTATTTTTATTAAAGAAACCTATCAATAGATTAATGAACAAAAGTACCAGTAAAGTTCAACCTGAGTTGGAAACTATATGAGCGTTTTAACTGTTCCAGAAAAACTTGAGAAACTTCGTGAACTCATGCGCAATCAGCATGTTGATGCTTTAATTGTGATGAGTGCCGATCCTCACATGTCAGAATATTTACCGGACTACTGGAAAGCAAGAGAATGGCTCAGTGGTTTTAGTGGTTCGGTTGGTACACTCGTCGTGACCCAAAACTTTGCTGGCCTCTGGGCAGATGGTCGCTATTGGGTACAAGCCGAGCAACAACTTGTTGGAACTGGCTTTGAACTTCAAAAATTAACAAGTGATGAATCTTCAGCACATCTCGCTTGGATTGAAAAAAATCTACAACCAGAATCAGTCATTGTAGTAAATGGGCATACTTTATCAATTCAGCAATTTAAGGCGCTTGAACATACTGCACGAGTTAATAATTATAAACTCGAAACCCAACAAGATTTAGTTGGAGAGATTTGGTTAAACCGCCCAGAACTTCCATCAAAGAAAATTCATTTCATGCCTGAAGGGCTAAATGCCTTATCTCGTAAAGAAAAAATTCAGGCTATTCGTGAAACTTTACATAGCAAGAATATTGCGGGTCATTTCATTTCATCTTTAGACGATATTGCATGGATCTTAAATGCACGTGGGCAAGATGTAGAATATAACCCCGTGTTCCTTTCACATTTATATGTCAGTGCAAAACAAACGATTCTTTTTATTGATGCTGAAAAAGTTGATGTAAGCATTCAGCAAGCTTTGGCAGCCGATGGTATTGAAATTCGTAACTACGAAGATACAGCTAAGTTTTTAGCGAATATTTCTGATGCCTCAGTACTTTTAGATCCAGCGAAAGTGTCGATTTTTCATGAACAAGCTATCGCAAAAGATATTCGGGTTGTATATGACATCAACCCGAGTACGCTTTTTAAATCGCGTAAACATGAAAGCGAAATTGCTCATATCCGTCATGCAATGGTTAAAGATGGAGTTGCGCTTTGCCACTTTTTCCACTGGTTAGAGAAAGAACTTCATCATGGTGAAAGCATTTCAGAACTAACCATTGATGAAAAGATTACAGCTTTCCGTGCTCAGCAAGATGGATTTATAGGGCCAAGTTTTTCAACGATTGCAGGCTTTAATGCTAATGGTGCTTTACCCCACTACCGTGCAACTGAAGAACACTATTCATTTATCGAAGGCGATGGTCTATTGCTGATTGACTCAGGTGGGCAATATGTAGATGGAACAACGGATATTACTCGTGTTGTTCCTGTAGGCACGCCAACAGGGCCACAAAAACGTGACTATACTCTGGTTTTAAAATGCCATATTGCTTTGGCAAAAACGATTTATCCAGAAGGTTTAGCTGCACCGCTACTCGATTCAATTTGTCGTAATACTTTATGGCAACATGGTTTAGATTATCGACATGGAACAGGCCACGGCGTAGGCTTTGCGCTTAACGTTCATGAAGGTCCGCAAGTTCTTTCTTATTACGCGCCTATACATGCCTATAGTAAGTTGCGTGAAGGAATGATTATTTCTAACGAGCCGGGCTTATACCATGAGGGACAATACGGAGTTCGCATTGAAAATCTGGTTGCTAACAAACTTCACTCTGGATTTGAAAAAACTTACGGTGAATTTTTGGAGTTTGAAACACTGACCCTTTGCCCGATTCATTTAGATTGTATCGTTAATGATATGCTAACCAATGAAGAGAAAGACTGGTTAAATCGTTACCATCAAACTGTTCAAGAAAGACTAGCTGAACTTTTGTCTGGAGAAGTTTTAGGCTGGTTGATTTACAACACTCGTGCGATTTAATCTTCTTTTTTAACTCAGGCAGAATCATTTTCTATTTCTAATGAAAAGTTTATTTTGCCTGAGTTGTAGTTATCTATCATCTCAAAAAGGCTAACTTCTCAAAGTCATTTTTTCTGCAAATTTCTAACGAATGAAATAGTTAAACTGCTCACTTCATTTTTTGTTATATTAGCCGCTTAGAAAGTGGCTTTTTATTTTTTTAATCAAGAAGTTCTTTCTAAAAAGTGAGTATTAATGTGAGTAACTATTCTAGTCACTTATTAAATATATATTAATTATTATGAGGTTAAGTTCATCATGCTTCTAATGATCGACAATTACGACTCTTTTACCTACAACATCGTCCAGTATTTTGGCGAGTTGGATCAGGAAGTAAAAGTTGTTCGCAATGATCAAGTCACATTAGAGGATATTGAACGATGGCAACCTAAATATCTAGTTATTGGTCCTGGCCCTTGCTCTCCAAGTGAAGCTGGTATTTCAATTCCTGCAATTAACCACTTTGCCGGAAAAATTCCTTTGCTTGGCGTGTGTTTAGGGCATCAAAGTATTGGGCAAGCTTTTGGCGGAAACATTGTAAGAGCCAAAACGGTTATGCACGGACGTTTATCTGATATGTACCACAGTAATAAAGGTATTTTCAGTAACCTCCCTAGCCCATTCTCGGCAACTCGTTATCACTCTTTGGTGATTGATCAGCAAACACTGCCTGATTGCCTTGAAGTAACGTGCTGGACCAATGAAGCAGATGGCTCAATGGAAGAAATCATGGGTGTTAAACATAAGACATTACCTGTCGAAGGTGTGCAGTTCCATCCAGAATCAATCTTGAGTCAACATGGCCATCAAATCTTTAAAAACTTTTTAGATATTTATGCATAAGTGATCACTATGAATATTCAACAAGCACTTAACCATATTACAAAAAATATTCACCTGACTCAGCCGCAAATGGAAGACATTATGCGTAGCATCATGCAAGGTGAGGCAACCGAAGCACAAATTGGTGCTTTAATGATGGGCCTTCGCATGAAAGGTGAAAGTATTGATGAAATTACTGCTGCCGCACGTGTCATGCGTGAATTCGCGATTAAAATTGATGTCAGTGATATCAAATATTTAGTTGATATTGTCGGTACTGGTGGTGATGGACAAAACTTATTTAATGTCTCTACTGCTTCAAGCTTTGTGATTGCGGCAGCTGGTGCGACCATTGCAAAACATGGTAACCGAGGTGTTTCAAGTAAATCGGGTTCATCTGACCTACTTGAACAAGCCGGTATTAACCTTGATTTAGACATGCAACAAACTGAGCGCTGTATTCGTGAGATGGGTGTAGGGTTTTTATTCGCTCCAAACCACCACAAAGCAATGAAATATGCTGTAGGCCCACGTCGTGAGCTTGGTGTTCGCAGCATTTTCAATTTACTCGGTCCGCTTACGAATCCGGCTGGTGTAAAACGCTTTGTCATTGGCGTATTTTCAGATGAGCTTTGTGGTCCTATCGCAGAGGTAATGAAGCAACTTGGTGCTGAACATGTCATGGTTGTTCATTCAAGAGATGGACTCGATGAAATCAGCCTTGCTGCTCCTACTACTATTGCAGAGTTGAAAGACGGCGAAATTACTGAATGGACACTTACCCCTGAAGATGTCGGCATTGAATCACAAACCCTAAATGGCTTAGTGGTTTCAGATGCAGCGGCAAGCTTAAAGCTGATTAAAGATGCATTAGGTAAAAATAAATCCGATATTGGCGAAAAAGCAGCAAATATGATTGCGCTTAATGCTGGCGCAGGCATCTATGTAGCAGGCATTACCAAGACTTATGCTCAGGCTGTTACATTCGCGCAAGATATTATCTATGGCGGACAAGCTTTAGAGAAAATGAGTGTTTTGGCTGAATTTACTAAAACATTAAAACAATGTCAGGCAGATTAAGGATTTCTCATGATTAATATTCAAAATACCATTTTAGGTAAAATTGTTGACCGTAAACATGAGGAACTTGCTGCACGTTTAAAACAACGTAATTTGCAAGATGTTGAAGAACTAGCGAAAGCTGCGACTCCTGTACGAGGATTCGCAAAAGCTTTACAGCATAAGCGCCCTGCCGTGATTGCTGAAATTAAAAAAGCATCTCCATCAAAAGGCATTATTCGTGCAGATTTTAATCCTGCTGAAATTGCCGAGCAATATGAACAAGCTGGAGCAGCATGTTTATCTGTTTTGACTGATGTTGATTTTTTTCAGGGTGCAGATGAAAATATTGCAATCGCACGAAGCCACTGTGCATTACCTGCTTTACGTAAAGACTTTCTGATCGATCCATATAATGTAGTCGAAGCACGTGCTTTACATGCTGACTGTATTTTATTGATTGTTGCATCTTTATCAAATCAACAACTTGAAGAAATGTCTAAAACTGCTTTTGAACATCAACTTGATGTATTAGTTGAAGTTCATGACGAAGAAGAACTGGAACGTGCTTTAAAGTTGTCTGAGCAATGTTTGTTAGGTGTAAATAACCGCAATTTAAAAACCTTTGATGTTGATTTAAAGACATCAATCCGTTTGAAAAATTTGCTTCCTGCATCTCGTTTACTCGTGACTGAAAGTGGCATTGCCACTCCAGAAGATGTTCGTATGATGCAAGAACATGATATTCACACTTTCTTGGTTGGTGAAAGTTTTATGAAACAACCAAGACCAGATCAAGCCTTTAACGCCCTTTTTGGACAACCCCAAACGGTTTAATAGAAGATATATGAGTAATAAAGATTCATCGCTTTCTAAAGAGCAACAAAAGTTATTGAAGCAATTTAAAAAGCAAATCTCCAATCCTCATTCAAGCAAAATCGCAAGTCAGCCTGAGGTCAAACCACCTCAGGCTGAGTCTGAAGAATTGGAAAATGCAAATCTGTTTCAAAGCGCTGTAGCAGGTGTTAAACCCATCAACAATAGTAATATTGCTGATATAAGAACTCCGCGTGCAAAAAAAGTTGATGCTCAAACATTAGCTAAACGTGCAGCTGCCGAAGGTGGTCGTGACACTGAGCATGCCGAGCTATCTGATACTCAAGCTGCTTTAAATCCTGTCGCAAGCCAAGCCACATTAAGCTATCGCATTGCTACCCTTCAGCATAAAGTTTTTGAAGACTTAAAAGCTGGAAAAATACGTTGGTTTGAAGCGGTAGATTTACACGGTTGTACGATTGAGCAAGCACGTGACGCAGTTTTACACATTATCCAGATGGCAAAAGATGAAAATCAAAATGTGATCAAAATTGTACATGGTAAAGGCCCTGAAGCGGTCTTAAAAACCTATGTCAATGGATGGTTACGTCAGCACCGCGATGTTTTAGCTTTTGTAAGTGCACCAGAAAACCAAGGTGGCACAGGCGCCGTTCTCGTACTGCTTAAACGCGCAGAAAAAAATCCCAAGTACCAACAATAAAGCGGCATTTTCTACAGAATTCAGACTTTTTATAGTTTTCTGATAGAATGCCGTTTTGTTCAACCAGTGTAAGTGAACATTCTTATGTCTATGCAGCAATCGTACGCAAATATTCTGACTGCCGTCGGTGAAGATCTTGATCGTCCCGGCCTTAAAGATACGCCTGTGCGTGCGGCTAAAGCTTTTTCATATTTAACTTCTGGCTATAGTAAAACTTTAGAAGAAGTCACCAATAATGCGGTTTTCCCATCAGATAACCATGAAATGGTATTGGTGAAGAATATTGAATTTTATTCGCTTTGCGAACATCATCTCCTCCCATTCTACGGCCGTGTTCATGTTGCCTATTTACCAGAAGGCAAAGTTCTTGGTTTATCTAAATTTGCGCGTATTACCGAGATGTTTGCTCGTCGTTTGCAAATTCAGGAAAACCTAACTCAGCAAATCGCAGAAGCTGTGGCTGAAGTCACTGGCGCACGTGGTGTCGCTGTCGTTATCGATTCAGCACATATGTGTATGATGATGCGTGGTGTAGGTAAGCAAGAATCAACCACACGTACAGTTTCATTTGTCGGAGATTTTAAAACTGACAAAGAAGCACGCCGTGAATTTTTAAGTGCAGTACCAGAAAGCTACTAATCTGGTTGCTACTGCAAAAAAGCCTGACTCAGTTGGGCTTTTTTTATACCTATATACCGCTTTTATTCTATAAAACATAACAATCAAATTATGTGATTTTTGTTATAAGAGTACGCATCTTTAATTTTAAATGATGTATGAGTGAATAATGCGATTTAACAAAATTTCCTGCTTACTTTTACCCCCTCTTTTTATTTTTAATACCTCAATTTATGCGGGTAATTCACCAAAAGAGCAAGAAATTAAAAAACTGGTTGATCAAAACTTTAAACCATTATTAGAAAAATATGATGTGCCCGGAATGGCTGTTGGCGTCATTCAAAATAATAAAAACTATGAAATGTATTATGGTCTACAATCCGTTCAAGATAAAAAAGCCGTAAATAGCAGTACCATTTTTGAGCTAGGTTCTGTTAGTAAATTATTTACCGCTACAGCAGGTGGATATGCCAAAACAAAAGGAACAATTTCTTTTAAAGACACACCTGGAAAATATTGGAAAGAATTAAAAAACACACCGATTGACCAAATTAATTTACTTCAACTTGCTACTTATACAAGTGGCAACCTTGGCTTACAGTTTCCAGATGAAGTCCAAACAGATCAGCAAGTTTTAACTTTTTTCAAAGACTGGAAGCCTAAAAACTCAATCGGTGAATATCGACAATATTCAAATCCAAGCATTGGTTTATTTGGAAAAGTTGTTGCTTTGTCTATGAATAAACCTTTCGACCAAGTCTTAGAAAAAACTATTTTTCCAGATCTTGGCTTAAAACATAGCTATGTAAATGTGCCTAAAACTCAAATGCAAAACTATGCTTTTGGCTATAACCAAGAAAATCAGCCGATTCGAGTTAACCCCGGCCCGCTAGATGCACCTGCGTACGGTGTTAAATCGACCTTACCTGATATGCTGAGTTTCGTTAAGGCCAATCTAAATCCACAAAAATATCCGGCAGATATTCAACACGCGATTAATGAAACACATAAAGGTTTCTATCAAGTAGGTACTATGTATCAAGCATTGGGTTGGGAAGAATTCTCTTATCCAGCACCTTTACAAACTTTATTAGACAGTAATTCAGAACAAATCGTGATGAAGCCTAATAAAGTGACTGCCCTTTCAAAAGAACCTTCAGTCAAGATTTACCACAAAACTGGTTCAACTAACGGCTTTGGAACATATGTTGTCTTTATTCCTAAAGAAAATATTGGTTTAGTCATGTTAACCAATAAACGTATTCCCAATGAAGAACGCATTAAAGCAGCGTATGCAGTATTGAATGCAATAAAGAAATAATCTTTTGCTAAAACAAAAAAGGGAGAAATGATTTCATTCATTTTTCCCTTTTTTTATTCGTAATGCTATTTAAAAGAACCAAACATATCCTAGACTTGATTTCATCCAGTCTCGATGATTTTGTTGTTCATAATCCCAGTTTAATCGAACGGTATTATTACTATTAATCACATATTGCCACTGAGTATTTACTCTCAAATTCCATTGGTTTTGGTCTTCCCAATAGGGCAATTCAATTTGCACGACAGAGTTAAATTTTTCAAACCACTGATTCATACAACCTAAAGTCGGGCCCATTCCCACGCGCCATCCTTTATCTAGATTTGAACCTGCTTGTAGGTAGGTTTGTAGTTGCCCATAGCAAATATGTTTGCGCTCATAGTCGGCAAAACTATATCCGACCTGAGCGTTAAAATTCGCTACGCCATGCTGTTTTTCTTCACTAAAAGTACCATCATGAATCGCTTCCTGACGCCAACCCAAATCAAATCCCCAACTCAGCGGTGTTTTAAAAGGTTGAATCGGGTTATAAGAATTTACTTCTAGCAGATCAAGACGTTCTAGCTTTAAATGGTCATCTCGCCACTGTGCATTACCATTTAAAAAGAGTAATTGAGTGCCTGCGCGGTATCCTCCTTGAGGATCTATCAAGTCATGATAGGCTTGACGATGACCAAGTTCGATAAACTTGTCTCCTTGAACCTCGCCTGCTTTGACTGAAATATTACGGGCATTGTGACCTTGAGTCGGCTCTTTTGCTGGTCTTTTAGGTTCTTGACGCTGTTTGTCTAAATCAATCTGACTTCTTAGCGCTAAAAGTTGACGCAACTGCAGCTGAGCAATGCTTTCTTCTATTTTACGGCTCGTAAATTGAAGATATAAATCATCATAAGCCATCTCTAAAATCTTAGCCTGATCTTGCTCACTAAATGATTTTAAAATCTGAGAAGACTGTTGAGTGGGCATCATCGCAATTTGATGAGCTACCTTCGCCAAAGATGCGCCATGCTGATGAGCTTGGGCCAATAGCTGAGTTTCTAGAGCAGGTCGATATACAGGAGCTTTGGTTAACCCTTGCTGCTGTATCGATTTAATGGTTTCCATCGGGATAGAAGCATGAGTGAATTTCTCTTGCAGGTGAGACTCAGGTTTTACTAAATCAACCAACCCTAACAATCGATAGGCACAGTTATCACTCACAAAGTAATAAGGAAAGCTCACATGCTGCATTTCCCAAATATGGCTTACTAAAAACCGTGTTTCTTCAGGTGTTAAATTTAGCTCGTATTCCCATAAGTCACGGCTTTCAAAATCGCCATACTCTTTTACCTTACGATAATAAGGCATAAGTGAATATTCACCCGGATATTGCCCTGTTAAGCCTTTCCATGCATATGACCAGTTGTCGTTTCCAGCCACAGTTGCTGCATAATTTACTGCATAGGAAACTAAATTTAATTGTTGCTGATCTTTGGGGTCTAAACGCAATAAAGTATGCCCAAACATGGAGCTCGGATTGCCCATAAAATCTGTCGCATAAATTAATGTCGCTTTATGAGGCTTAATCTGTCCAATCCAGTTTTCAAATTCTGAACACTTCACTTGAGGCAATTCACTTTCTTGAATGCCTACTTTTTGTATGAGCCATTGACTGCGTGCTGGAAATTTACAGCGAATCGACTGATTATCTTGAGCAGGCATAAATAATGCCGAGATGTCAGCTTTTAGTTCTTCTTTTAAATTATTTTTCCCATTTTCCGACATGAAATAGCCAGAATAAGTAACATCACTTTTATGGTCTTTATTGGCATACATGAGCCTTTGCCATGTAATGTCTTGATCTAAGTTTTTCTGTTCGGCAATTGACCAATATTTTTGAATAAATGGATTTATATCTGCTGAATATGCAGTATTCACTGCCAAAGAGGCAAAAACTAAAACAACTGACTTCATTAAGCTCATCAATTTTTATCATTAAATATAAGAAAAACCCTGCCATACGACAGGGTTTTCAGTTTCAAACTTATACGTAAGCTTTTAAAACGTCGTCTTTAGCCATTACAGTTTGTAGTGACGCTAAAACTTGAAGGGTATTTTGGTTATTTGCAGAGTAGATTTCACCAAAGTTTGCTTTTGAAACTTTAAAGAAACGGTCTTTATCTTGAGGTTTAATTTGCATTAACTCAGCAAGTACATTCAGGCTTTCACCTTGGCCTACTGCCATATCACGTGCTAAAGCTTCTGCATTTTCATTTGTGAATGTTACAACTTGCGCTGTTACTGTCCCGCCTTGACGGCAGCCTAAAGTACCGAAAGTGATCCCTAATAATTGGTTAGTAAAAATACCGTTTGTTGTTGCAGCAAGAATTTTAGGCGCTACTCCTTTTTTACCAGCCCATATTTGTGTACCTGCACCACAGCCCACATCGTTGTCAGCCATTGCAACACTTGAACCAGCTGCTAATAAAGCAGCTAAAGCTAATTTTTTTAACATAGATGTAAATCTCCAAAAATCATTATTGATTGTTTCTTATGTGTTGTATTGTTATGTGTAATTCTTATTACACGATATTAAAGATAACGAGAAGGTTGTGATTTAGCAATTAAAAAATAAACAATATGATAAAAAGTGCAAAAGAAAAATTATCTTAAATTCCAGTTACCTTGATCATCTCTGTTGCCTAATATTTTAAGCACAAGCACCAGACTTAAAATTAATAATAAATACCACGACCCTAGCTTGCCCCAACCGACCATATGCCAAGCATCGACCTGACTTGGATAAAGCCAGATTTTATAAAATGTACTTATATTTTCAGCAATCCAGATCAGAAACGCGAGTGTAAACAGCACAGGTAACATCGGGATTTTGAATTTATGTTCATTTAACTGAAAATAAAGTTTTGTTTTCCAGAAAATAAAAATACTAATCGCAAATAAAATATAGCGAATATCGGGAACAAAAAATTTACTCATAAAATTTATATATGAGAAAAATGCCAGTAATAGCATAGTTGCAAAACTTGGAAGTTTTTCAAAAGACACTTGAAACAGTCGTATTGAGCGTGCAAAAAAACTACCTACGGCCGAATACATGAAGCCAGCAAATAGAGGCACAGTTAAAATTTTAAATACGGCGGGCTGTGGATATTGCCACGATGCAATCGCAGGATGTGTTAGGAATATTTCCATGAACATTGCCATGACGTGAAATAAAGCAATGACCTTGGCTTCTGCCCATGACTCCAGTTTTAAATAGAGTAAGCAAATCTGGATTAAAAGTGCATATGTCAGTAAATAATCATAACGATAGAACCCCATATATTCATGGCTTCCCATCGGTGCTGTTAAAGCAAAAGCAATTAAAAGCAAAATACCAAACAAGGCTGCCGAGACAGCCTTGCCGATAAATTGAAACGGTAAAATTAGATATTGCACAAAAACTATCCTAGATATTTAGCACTATACTCATGCACTGTATCTACAAAGATTTTTGGTTGCGCAGGGTCTACCCATTGAGTAATCCCATGGCCCAAGTTAGCAATGTAACCCGTCTTTTCACCATTTGCGTAGGCATCGTCCAACATTGCTTTCACTGCTTTTTCAATTGAAGCAGCCGAACCGTATAAAACAGCCGGATCAAGATTCCCTTGTAAAGCGACACGTCCAGCCACTGTAGTTCGAGCCGTATTTAATGGTGTCGTCCAATCTAAACCTAAAGCATCTGCACCTGTAGTCATCATTGGCTCTAACCATTGTCCGCCACCTTTAGTGAACACAATGATAGGAATACGTCGACCATCTTTCTCACGTTGTAAACCTGCAATGATTTTATTCATGTAGTTTAAAGAGAATTCGAGATATTCACGATGTGCTAATGCCCCGCCCCAGCTATCAAAGATCTGGATGGCTTGGGCACCTGCATCAATTTGAGCATTTAAATAGTCAATGACTGAGTCTGCTAAATGATCAAGCAAAGCATGTAAAACTTCTGGTTGAGCGTACATCATCTGCTTGGTATAACGGAATTCTTTACTTGAACCGCCTTCAACCATGTAAGTTGCTAGGGTCCAAGGGCTGCCAGAAAAACCAATCAGTGGAACTTGGCCACCTAAAGCAGAACGAATCGTGCTTACCGCATTCATTACATAATCAAGATCTGATTTTGCATTTAACTTTGGTAAATTTGCGACATCTTGCTCAGTACGTACAGTCTTTTGAAACTTAGGACCTTCTCCAGTTTCAAAATAAAGCCCTAAACCCAGTGCATCTGGAATAGTTAAAATATCTGAAAATAAAATTGCTGCATCTAAGTCGTAGCGACGCAAAGGTTGTAAAGTCACTTCACAGGCAAAATCTGTATTTTTACATAAAGATAGGAAATCGCCTGCTTTTGAACGTGTTTCACGATATTCAGGCAAATAACGCCCTGCTTGACGCATCATCCACACTGGGGTGGTATCTACAGGTTCGCGTAACAAAGCACGGAGGAAACGATCATTTTTCAAAGTCGTCATTACCAATCTCTATCTTCTTTATGTGGCAGCATCATATCAAAAACAGAGACATTTTTATAATTTCAATTTCACACAAAAAACTCGTCAATCTACTAAAAAATGCATATTTACACAAAAGTCTACTGCAAGCCGTGGGGTTTTCTGCAATACTTGCAACATGTTACATTGGGGTCATTGGATATTCTTTTAATCACTAAATTGCCAATCTTGGGCTCATAGAAATGAGTTATTGGTAATTTTCTGCACTTTGAGATTAGATCAATTCCCCTATTGCTTATATGAAAATTCTTAAGGTTGAATTACATGTTTGTTCGCTCATTACTCGCTATGAGTTTAAGTTGTATTATTGCTAATGTTGCTTTTGCTGCTTCAACAACTGAGCAACCCCTGAACCCTAAAAAGGTATCAGCTCCTGTGGAAGATCCGATTGATCCTTTAGCAGTAGATGCAGCTTCAACTGTAAAAGCTCAAGCTTCGACACAAATTACCGCTCAAGAACAAAATGACTTAAATCGAGCGTCAACAACATTACAAAATTTGCAAAAAACTGAAGACCCAAATGCTGAATCAGGCATCGCGGCGTCTACTCCAGCTGTTGCTAAAAGCACTGCTGCGTCTACGGCTCCTGCGACAACCGCTGCATCATGGACTTTAGATAGCTTAAACTCGGCAGAATGGTCTGAAAATATTAGTAAAGGCCAACTTCCAGTTTATGCGCGTGCCCATGTAATGCTCAATAATGCACATGCATCGCCAGGTGCAATTGACGGCATGAGTGGTAAAAATACATTAAAAGCAATTTCTTCATTCCAACAAATGAATGGTTTATCAGCTACTGGTGATCTGACCAAAGAAACTTGGGATGCATTGGTTGCGAAACAAAACAAGCCAGCATTTATTGAATACACGATTTCTGATGCTGACTTAAAAGGTCCATATGCTGAGTCAATTCCTTCTGACTACGCATTACAAGCTAAAATGAAAGGTTTGTACTACACACGTGTGACCGAAATGTTGGGTGAGAAGTTTCATATTGATGAAGGTTTCTTAAAGAAATTAAACCCAACTGCGACATTCAAAAAAGTGGGTGAAAAAATCATTGTTCCTAACGTGCGCAATGATTTACCAGAAGATATTCATTTGATTATTGCCCATAAAGGTGCAAAACAATTGTATCTCTTCAATAGTCGGAACCAAATGATTGCCTCATTTCCTGCAACAATTGGCAGTACTGATACGCCTTCTCCGGCCGGTACTTACAAGGTAGTTGGTGTGGCACGTAACCCTTGGTACAGCTATTCACCTTCGAACTTCGTACAAGGTAAAAACTTAAAACCTCTTTCTTTACCACCTGGCCCAAATGCTCCTGTAGGTAATATCTGGATTGGTTTAAGTAAAAAATCTTTTGGTATTCACGGAACTCCAAATCCATCTTTAATTTCTAAAACTGCATCACACGGTTGTATCCGTTTAACAAACTGGGATGCTAATGATTTAGGAAATAAAGTACGTTCTGGCGTAACTGTTAAATTCCTTGAGTAATTAATATATTCTTTAAAAGACCTGCCTTCATGGCAGGTTTTTTTATTCCTAAAAATATTGATCAATAAAAAACTTTACAACCATATCAATTATGCAACGACATGTTGCAGTTAGCCTATTTTTCTGGCTTCTATAGAACGTTAATATATTTCTCAAGAGATAAATAAAAAATTTGGGAGATTAGATCATGAATGCTTATCTACATCGTGGTAAAGATCGAGGTCATGTAAAAGCGGGTTGGTTAGAGTCTTATCATAGCTTTTCATTTGGTAGCTGGTATAACCCTAAATATATGGGTGTCAGTGCTTTACGAGTCATTAATGACGACAGAATTGATGCGCATAATGGTTTCGGTACGCACTCGCATGACAATATGGAAATCTTAACCTGTGTGCTCGATGGTGCAATTTCACACCGCGACACGATGGGAAATGAAGGCCAGATTAAAGCAGGTGAATGGCAGTTAATGAGCGCTGGCACAGGTGTTGCCCACAGTGAAATCAACAACACTGATACGCCTGTACATTTATTACAAATCTGGATTATTCCAAACGTAAGAGATGCAGAGCCAAATTACCAGCAAATTAATCTTGACCCACGTAATGATCCAAATAAATGGCATTTAATTGCAGGGCCTGATGCAAATGCACCGATGCATATTCGTCAAAATACAGAAATAAAGTCGGCTGTATTGGAAAAAGGACGTGAGTTAAATGTTGAGCCAGTTAAAAAAGTGAACTATGTTCACGTGATTTCAGGTGTAGTTCACATTGGTGATCAAGAAGTCAAAGCAGGCGATGCTTTCGTATTTGAAGGTAAAGCGACGATTCAGGCAACTGAAGATAGTCAATTTATCTGGTTCGATTTACCTTAAATCATTAAAAGCCCTTTGCATAAAAGGGCTTTTTTTAATCTCCACCGCCGCCGCTATCACAGCTACCTGAATCTGAAGATGATGAACAATCATTTGAATAACTAGAGCTATGATGATGACTAGGACTATTATCGTGAAAATGATGTGTTGAAGAAGATGAATGATCATGCTCGCGAGATGGCGAATAGTTTTTTAGATTTTTGAGTAGAGCAATTAAACAAATCAGTCCAATACTAGAAAAAATTGCAATAAATATAATTATAAATAACTTCAAATAACGACCTCCTCATAAAGCAACAGAGATGTGTTGTGTTCCTATGTATTTATTTAAATGAGTCATGCTTAATAAACAAGTTGTTTTTTGATAAATAAGATACAACTTATAAAACAGAAAAACTGGCAGAGTAACCTTTAAAAAAAGCACAAAGGTTACGCAATACCAAGTTCAAAAAACACTATGTTCAATCTCATAAATTATGTAAAATCTTTTAATTTTCCTTTACATACAAATAAGCACTTGCTCTTGATATACCTAAATGCTGCGCAACTGTCTCGACAGCCTTTTTAATTTCTAATAACCCATTATTCTTTAACTCATATATTAATTGTTTTCGCTCATTGAGTTTTAACATACGCGGTGTAGTGGCATGTTTTGAGGCAAATTGATCAATATATTTTCGAATAGCTTCAGCACCATTCGGTTCCAAATTTTCAATAACGTTATTCGTTTCAATTTTAGTGAAATGTTCTAAAGCACTTTGCATTCCTCTAAATAGGGTTAAATCAATATTCATACATAAAGCAGCCACATATTGGCCCTCTTCATCTTTAATCCCAATAGATGTGCTTTTTGCGGGACGACCATCAGCAAACTGGTTTGCATAATTTGAAATCAGATTTGGAAATTCTGGTGACATGATTCTAGCCAGCCCTAACTCAGTTGCTGGATCTCCAATTTTTCGACCAGATAAATTATTGTGTATTGAGAGTATGGCATGTTCAGGATTTGTTAAGTCATGGACCACAACTTCACAAAAAGGAGATAACGTTTCACTTAATCCCTTTGCGATTGTATCTAGTTGAGTGAGTAAATGTTTATCGCGATTTCCCAATTTATTTTCTCCAAATGACTTACTGGCTACTTCAAACCCTAGCGTCAAGTATGCAAGCAGCAATTTAGACTTTTTATCTAATTTTAAACTTAATGTAAATCAAAATCTTATATCTCATTGTTATCACATTAGAAAATAAAATTAGACATTTTATCTAAATATATATATTTTATCTAAACAAGGTCAATATATTGTGCGTTCCTTGAGCAATACGAAATCTTGCATCCGAAAACACTGAATAGAATTAGGTTTAATTATGAAAAATTTAACCCTTCCCACTTATGAAGATATCGCAGCCGCTGCTAAACGTATAAAAGGTTTTGCAAATAAAACCCCTGTTTTAACTTCACGTACGGTTAACAATGAATTTGAAGCAGAATTACTCTTTAAATGTGAGAATTTTCAGCGTATTGGTGCTTTCAAATTTCGTGGTGCTATGAATGCACTTTTGCAATTCAATGAGGCTCAAAAAAAAGCTGGTGTGGTTGCTTTCTCTTCGGGGAATCATGCTCAATCTATTGCGCTGGCATCAAAAATTCTTGGTATTCCAGCAACCATCATCATGCCTAAAGATGCGCCTGCTGCAAAAATGGCAGCAACGCGAGAATACGGCGGCAATATTGTTGAATATGACCGCTATACAGAAAGTCGCGAACAACGTGGTAAAGAAATTGCGGAAAAAAATGGCCTGACACTCATTCCATCTTATGACCATCCACATGTAATTGCAGGTCAAGGAACGGTTGCAAAAGAGCTATTTGAAGAGGTTGGCGAATTAGATTACCTATTTGTAGGTTTAGGTGGTGGTGGTTTATTGGCAGGTTCTTCTTTATCTGCTCGCAAGCTCTCTCCGAACTGTAAAATATATGGTGTTGAACCTGCTCTAGGAAATGATGGACAAATGTCTTTTAGAAAAGGAGAAATTGTTCAGATTGATATACCTAAAACAATTGCCGATGGTGCTCAACTTCAAAGTGTAGGCAAATTAACATTTCCTATTATTCAAAAGAATGTAGATGACATTTTGACAGTAGAAGACGAAGAACTCATTAGTTGTATGAAGTTCTTTGCTGAAAGAATGAAAATGGTGGTTGAACCGACTGGATGTCTCGGATTTGCCGCTGCACGTAATTTAAAACGTGAGTTAAAAGGCAAACGTATAGGCATCATCATTAGTGGCGGCAATGTCGATATTGCTAAATATGTAGAGTTTTTATCAGCTTAATAAAAGTCAATGTCTATCTATGATGTCAGCTAAAACGTCATAGATAGACATCACATACGCAGGCCCCTCGACTTATTCGTGTCTTAATTTAAATAAACTTTTGGAGATGGTGATGAGATTTATTTCTGAGTCGGAATCTTCTGCTCTCATCAATCATGAACTGGCTTATGACGCCATTTACCAAGCTTTAATTGCTGCAACTCAACCGGACACTCAAACTTTTCCTGTAGTCCATGGTCAAGGGTCCGATAGCAGAAATACCTTTAGTATTAAGTCATCGGCGACTGAGCATTTAGCTGGTCTTAAAGTTGGTTCTTTTTGGGAAGACAACCCTAAAAATGGTTTGCCTCGACATAACGCGCTCATTTTATTATTTAATCAAGCCAATGGAAAAATGGCAGCAGCTATCGAAGCAGGCAAAGTAAATGCTTTCCGTACAGCCGCTTCTAATGCAGTTGCTACCCATGTACTTGCAAGAAAAGATTCAAAAGTATTAGCGATATTTGGTACAGGGAATCAGGCCAAATATGAATGTGAGGCTTTAGCGAGAATTAGAAATTTCGAACAGATTTTGATAGTAGGACGCGACCAAAGTAAAGCTGAACAAATGGCAGAAGACCTCAAACACGTAGGTGTTAAGCTTCAAATTATGAGTGCAAAAGAAGCCTGTGAGCAAGCCGATATTATTGTGACAGCAACGTCCTCCCACGTTCCTCTTTTCAAAGCAGAATGGGTTAAAGCTGGTACTCATATTTCATCTATGGGTTCAGATAAACAAGGCAAACAAGAACTTCCGCCAAAGTTATTTTCACATAGTGGTTTATTTTGTGATCTTGATGTTCAGTCTAAACTCATTGGTGAATTTCAACATGCTCCTGAGTCTGTAACTTTAATAAATATAGGTGATGTGCTCTTAGCAAACGCTCAAGGTAGGCAGTCTCTGGAACAAATCACAATTTATGATAGTTCAGGGCTATCGATCCAAGATTTATATATCGCTCAAAAAATTTTAGAAATTTCTTAATTTTTTTTAATTTAACTGCATCAGTTAGGCTGATGCAGTTAAATTAAAAGCATCTCTTTCTTAATATTTTACCTACCCTTTTTTGTAGATGCTTCTAAAGATTGGAGCAGTACTGACAAAGAGGCATTGATATTATCTATTTCATTACTAGACAGTACTGAAAGTATAAGACGTTCATTCTCTACATGTGCTTCCACTGCCTTATTGATTAACTCCAATCCATGGCTTGTAAGTTGCACAAGCATACTGCGGGCATCTTCTTCGTTATCTATACGTTCAATAAGGTTCCTCTGCTCCAGTTTCTTTAAACGATGTGTCATTGTTCCCGAAGTAATCATTAATGCTGAAAACAATTCAGTTGGACTTAGTCTATATGGGGATCCCGAACGTCTAAGCGTAGCCAACATATCGAACTCCCAAAGACTCAGGTCAAAGGTTGAAAAGTTAGATTCCAACAGCCGTTCTATGAGAGTAGCGCATCGTTTAATGCGACCAATAGGCCCCATAGGACTGGCATCAAGATCCGGTCGCTCTTTCGCCCATTGTTCTAAAATTTTATCAACTTCATCTTTTTGCAGACTATCGTTCTGTTTTTTCATTTATCTTGACTTCAAGCTAATTGGCATGACAACATAATAATATCTTGAATTGAAGATAAATGGCAAATATATGTCAACGACTATTCCAGCTTCACGTGGGTTCGATATTGTACTCACTGCATTAGCTCCTATTATTTGGGGTTCCACCTATATTGTGACATCAGAACTTTTACCATCAGACCGCCCTTTTACCTCAGCACTGATACGAGTATTACCAGCAGGTTTACTTTTATTGTTATTTACTCGCCGCATGCCTGCTAAAAATGATTGGTGGCGTTTAATCATATTGGGGGTGCTCAACATCGGGCTTTTTCAAGCTTTTTTATTTGTCGCTGCCTATCGTTTACCAGGTGGATTAGCTGCTGTACTTGGTGCCATCCAGCCTTTATTGGTAATGGTATTAGCTTGGGTAATAGATGGTCGGTCACCACTTAGAGCTACACTCTGGTCAGCTGTGATCGGGATGTTTGGAATGGCACTCTTGCTGTTATCGCCTAACACCGTTTTTGAACCGATTGGAATCTTAACTGCCTTATTAGGTGCTATATGCATGGCGTGTGGTGTATGGCTCACATCTCGCTGGAAATTAGATATGCCGTTACTTGCTCTTACTGGCTGGCAGCTTGTGATTGGGGGGTTAATTCTTCTCCCTATTGCTTGGATGGTAGACGCGCCTCTCCCTACTTTAAAACCTGTGCAATATATTTCTTACGCTTACTTGAGCTTAGCGGGTGCTTTAGTGGCTTATGTACTTTGGTTTAGAGGCATAATTCGTCTGCCAAGTGTGGCAGTTGCATCTCTTGGGCTACTTAGTCCTCTTACTGCGGTGGTACTGGGTTGGACTTTATTATCACAGTCAATTTCAGGAACTGCCCTTTTAGGATTAGTTATCGTGCTTATTAGTGTGTTCGTAGTGCAATGGACAAGTGCACGCCGTAATTAATGATTAACTTTAAAATTATTTTTCTTTTCTGAGGCTTATATGAATATCTCTATACAACACGCTATTGAAACTCGCACATCAATTAATAACTTTCAGCCAAATCGCTCGTTAGATGAAGATACCATCAAGTTATTAGTCGAATTAGCAACCAAGGCTCCCTCGGCTTATAATTTACAAAATTGGCGTTTTATAGCGGTACGCTCTGAAGCATCAAAACAATTATTGAAAGCAGCAGCTTTTGGACAAGATAAAATTACTGATGCTTCTGTAAATTTCATAATCTGCGGGACATTTGATGCACATCATCAACTGCATAACGCACTTCAGCCATCCCTAGAAAATAATATTATGGGACATAACGTTATTGATAGCTGGGTAAAACAAGCGACTAATGCTTATCAAGATAACGCTATATTACAACGCGATGAAGCCATTCGTTCTGCATCTTTAGCAGCCATGACCTTAATACTCGCTGCACAAGAAATGGGTTTAGGAACTTGTGCAATGGGTGGATTTGATGCAAAACAAGTATCTCAAGACTTTGAACTTACTGCGAATGAATTGCCTGTCATGATTGTTGCTGTGGGTTATTCAACAATCAATAATTGGGCACAAAAAATACGTAAGCCTGTAACAGACGTTCTTACGATTGTTTAATAAATTCATAGCAAAAAAGAATTGCCTGCATAGATTTCATTTCTTGTGTGTTTTCGTTTAAATCTGATAGTTATAATTTTTTATGTGACTATCAGATTTAACTGAACTAAATTCGTTTTATCACTGAACATTTAAACATTAGCGGAACGATAAAATATTAAATTGTTTTATGAACGTTAAATCCCTCCTTTCAAGAAACAGTCCAATACCCTTTCCCGCTCGATTGCCACATCCGAGCTTAAAAACTGAATAATTGCGCCCTCAATCATATATAAAAATAGTTTAGCATCTTGAAAAGTCACATCGTTTTTGAGTGTTCTAAGCTGGCTATAAATTTCATTAATTAGCCATGTTCTATATCTCACTGCGACTTGATAGGCTTTCGGATAGGTCAGTTTCGTTTCAAAAATTGCTTTAAATAATAAATAGTACGGCCCTTCTAAATCAGTATGTAAGAAATAAAGTTTCTTTAATTGATCAGTTACGTTGGTGCGGTTCGCTTCGTTAGCAATTGAAATCACTTTTTCTTTTAAACGCTCTTTTTGCACAATCAAACAGATTTCAATAAACCGCTCTTTAGAGTGGAAGTAGTTATAAAAAGTCGCTTTTGGAATTTTTGACTCTTTCACAATTCGGTCGATTCCAACGGTATGAAATCCGTGATGGTGAAACAAATAAATGGATGTATTAACAACTTCTATAGCACGCGTTGCGAGAACTAAATTTGGCATCGTTTTACCGTTATAAATTCTTGTTGTTTCTAAGTGAGATGCTTTTTGGGAGAAAAAAAGGCATAGCAAAGCCGTAAAGACTGTGCGTGGCACATCTCAAGTTTTATTGTTGAACTAAGTTTTTAGACGAAATGATTTAAAGCCTGAAAATCTTTAGATGATCAAACTGCTTTAAAAATTTAAGTTGTGTCGTTATAGCTTTTGGCAAAGGCTGCCAAGAAATTAAGAATGTGCAAAGCCAACTCCTTTTTATTGGGAGTTCTGCCAGACATTTAGAATTATGGTGGCAGAACGGAAGAAGGTTGACAGACTAGTATTATCTCAAACTAGCACACCCGAAGGTGTCCCTCTCCCGTCCTACCGCTACGGGAGGGAACGAGTGGTACACCACACAAGGCTATTCCTCAGAAGGAAAGGCTCTGATGCGGGAGATAATATTCAGCCTGTCAAAGCCGGCTGGCAATGTAAGCCAGCAGGCAAAGGATAAGCTTCGCATTTGTTGCAGTCAAGCACACAAAATGACATTTGCTTTAAATTAGATCATTAAAAAGCAAGGTTAAATAATCAATAAGTGATTGTTTAAGAGGGGTTTATAAAGGTTGGAATTTTAGAGACATGTGGGTTTTGTGAAGTAGGAATACGCTAGTGTGGCTTTCACCACCTACGCTTTATTATTAAAGTTATTGTTTAACTAAGTGTTTGCAACGTGCCCTAGCGCGATGAGGATTTTCTATTTTTGAAAAGAATCTATCCTACCGCGTTAAATGTATTACCTTGATAAATTAATTTATTTTATCAATTTTAAAAATTTTACCACTTAAGGTGCTTTGAAAAAACATTTCAAAACTTGGTCGTATATCTTCGCCTTCAACTGTAATGTATTTTAAATTAGAAAAACATTGAGTATTAGCGAAATTACTATCTACTGTTGCCTGAATGAAGTATTTACTTCCAAACTGGTCTTTAACACTGATATTTTGTTTAAGCATTACGATATCCTTATAAAATTATGGCAGAAATAATGGATCTACCTAAATATCCAATAACAAGTTGAGTTTTTTAACAAACTCTATCATTTAATTTAAATAGTTGATTTATAGAGGCATAAAAGGTACGCCCATCTAAATTTAAATCAACTTCAACTCCTGATGAAAGGAGAACTCTTTTTCCAACTTCAACAGTTTTAAAACCATCACGTGTATTTTGTATTCTATTTAGAGGAATTAAAGACACTAGAATTTCTGTACCATTTTTAGATTTTGCAATTAAGTCATTTATTTTTAACAATTTATATCCTAAATTAAAATTTACTTATAATCTTAAAAAAACTTTAAAATTATTTTAAAACCAAAATAAAAGCACCCATTAGTGCTTTTATTTATTAGTGCTTATAATTATTTATAGAGCAACAATATTTACAGCATTTGGGCCTTTTTGGCCTTGTGCAACACTGAATTCAACACGTTGACCTTCAGCAAGAGTTTTGAAACCTGAGCTAGTGATTTCGCTAAAATGAGCAAAAACGTCTGGTCCTGATTCTGGTTGGATAAAACCGAAACCTTTAGCTTCGTTAAACCACTTAACAGTACCTTTCATGATATTTGAATTAGACATAATAAATCCTATTTTTTTAAATTTAAGCCAGTTTATTGGCTATGAGTAACATCGAAATAATAAAGAATGGAGCTTAAAATCTAAAAAAAACGAAGGATTATGACTAATACTGCGGTACTTAGAGAAGATTTACCAAACATGACTTTTTCTAGTTATGTTCATTATATACGAAAAATAAAATTAATCAAGTTTTCTAATATATATATTTATTTTATTTATAAAATATGATGAATTCTCTTAATTCTAAGTTGTTTATAAGCAAGTTATGCTCAATGCAGACATTCTTTTGGCATACCTCTTCGCTTACCTTATATAAAATGAGACAAACAGGCATAAAAAAAGACTTATAAGCTAATAAATTGCTTATAAGTCTTTATAAATCTTGGTAGCGTCCAATACCAAAAAAGACTATAAGATACGAATAAATATATATTTAATAAAATACAAATTAATAGCGATACAAGCCATGATACAAAAATATTGCTACTACCTTCGCTTGAGTAGGTAGTGCCTCAATAGCTATAATCTTCTATTACGCATTAACTATTTTTTAATAGCATTAGCAATAGATTATCTAGGATAAAATTGAACAAGCATGCTGCTTATCTATGTAATATGTATGGAATAACAAAGTGGCTCTATCCATTTAATGTTAAGAACATATCTGGATATCTTTCACAGATAAAATCAACAAATGCCCGTACTTTAGGAGCTGCAAGTCGTCTAGAAGTATGTAAAACCCATAATGACCTCTCTACTCCTGACAGTACCCCCCACTGAATTAATTCACCACGGGCAATCTGGTTCCATGCTATGGACTGCGGAATGAGTGCAACACCACCACCAGCAATTGCAGCTTCACGGACCATAAGTAGTGACGAGAATCGCAGTTTCGGGATTGGTTCCAGAATTAACTCCTCTTCATTTAGTTTCCAATGTGTGGGCTGGAAGCTTGTCGTTACAATACTGGGAACTTGTCTGATTGCACCAGATTGAGGTTTAGTAATTTCTGGAGCTGCTACAACAACGAGCTTATCTTTGGCGAAGCATCGCCCGACTAAATTACTATCAGGACTTGGATTAAGTCTAATAGCTATATCAAATTGTTCTTCAACAATATCCACCAAGCGATCTTCTGCAACAACTTCAATCTCAATCTCTGGATAAGCTGCACAGAATTCGGCACTAATACGTCCCATTGAGAGTTGAGAGAATAAAACTGGCGCTGCTATTCGTAATCGCCCACGAGGTGTTGAAATTCCATCACTAACAGAAGTCATTGCTTCAGCTACCTCAAGCATCAATATCTCAGTGCGGGACATCAATTGCTGACCTGCTTCTGTAAGCTTCAATCCTCGAGCACTACGCTCAATCAATCTGACTCCTAATTGTTCCTCAAGATCAGCAATTCTTCTAGATAACGTGGCTTTTGGAATACCACTCAAACGACTGGCCTTCCCCAAGCCTTCCTGTGTTGCCACAAGGATGAAATCAGATAGTGCATTTAAGTTCATAGTGTTCCATTTTTAAAACAAGGTGTTTAGTTTTTATAATCTTTGTTTATTAAATGCAATGGAATAATGTCTTGTTATGAAAACTTGATATTAGGAATTGCTATGAGCAACGTTCAACGTGCTGTATTAATCCGTGATTATGGTGGTGCAGAAATTACTGAAATTGCCACTATTGAGAAACCAATACCAGAATCTGGTCAGGTGCTGGTTCGAGTACGAGCTGCTGGTATTAATGGTATTGATTGGAAGGTACGTGAAGGGAATGTAAAAAGAGCTTTTCCGCTTCAATTACCAATCATCTTAGGTGCCGAAATGGCAGGTGTTATTGAAGCCGTTGGGCCGAACACATCTCGTTTCCGCGTAGGTGATCGTGTTATGGGTGCTATGGGTAAATTGGGAGCATTTGCTGAATTCGTAGTAATTAACGAAGCAAACCTTTCTCCTACACCTGAAGCTTTAAGTGATATTCATGCTGCTGCTATACCAGTATCAGCAGTCGCTGCTTGGAACAGCCTTCATTACGCAGGACCCCTTTACTCAGGTCAAAAAATTCTTATTCATGGTGCTGCTGGTGGTTTAGGTTCTTATGCTGTTCAGTATGCGAAAAAAGCAGGTGCTAAAGTCTTTGCTACCGCAGGTCAAGCTGATTTAAATTTTGTGAAAAGTCTTGGAGCTAATGAAGTCATCAATTATCACACCCAACGTTTTGAAGACATTCTACAAGACATCGACTTAGTACTTGATTATGTTGGTGGAGAAGTTCTAGACCTCTCATGGCAAGTATTAGCAACTGATGGAACAGTTATTAGTACTGCATCTCCCGACATTCTAATCCGTATGCCTCCGAACCGTCGAGGACTCTGGTTTATGAATCAACCAAATCCCGAACTACTAGAAAGACTAGCTATAGATGTATCAAACGACGCACTTCAATTCAGGATTGGTGATGTAGTCGGTTTTACTGATATTCCAAATGCAATTGAACGCAACCGTACCGTTTCTGGGATAGGTAAGGTCGTTGCAGATTTTTCTATTTAAACCATTACGTATCAATTCTAGGAGATCAATATGAGTATTCTTGTTACGGGTGCTACAGGCACCATCGGTTCATTTATCATTCAAGGACTTGCAAATGCGGGGGCTGAGGTTAAAGCACTTGTACGCAAAACGGGTAAGCGAGACTTTCCTGAGGGCGTTACTGAAGTAGTGGGAGACCTTACTGATGTCGCTTCCATGCGTACAGCACTGTCATCTGTACGTACACTATTTTTGCTAAATGCAGTTACACCAGATGAGGTGACCCAAGCCCTAATCACATTGAACCTTGCACGTGAAGCTGGTATTGAACGCATCGTATACCTTTCGGTGATTCATGCCGACAAGTTTACAAATGTTCCTCATTTTACGGGGAAGCATACAGTCGAACGTATGATTGAAAGTCATAACATTCCAGCAACTATTCTTCGTCCAGCTTACTTCATGCAAAATGATTTAATGGTTCAACAGACAGTTCAAAATTATTCAGTTTATCCAATGCCCATTGGTTCTGCTGGAGTTTCTATGATCGATGCACGAGATATTGCAGATGTGGCCGTAGCTGAATTATTAAGACGTGACAGATCTTCCTCTGTACTTGATCGTATTACACTCGAATTAGTTGGGCCTGAGGTGCTTACGGGTAATTCTGTAGCGAAAATTTGGAGTGAAGCTTTAGGTCAAAAAATCACTTATGGCGGTGATGATGTTGCTGCTTTTGAGGGGCAATTATCTTCATTTAGCCCTAGCTGGATGGCTTACGATATGCGTCTTATGATGGCTGAAATCCAAACATTTGGGATGCAAGCTGCTGCTGGCACAGTAGAAAATTTAGAGTTGATAATAGGACATCCCCTACGTACCTATGAAGATTTAGTCCGTGAATCTATTGGTTCTATTTAAAAGAGCTATTGCCTGACAGAGTAAAGGAACCGCATAAGGATCAATCTGCTATATAAATTTATACAAAGCCATAAAAAAGCCCTAAACCATTATAGTTTAGGGCTTTTTAAGTCATGTAAAGCTATTCGAGTTTATATGACTTTAATGTCTTGGTAGGTATATCCAGACTCGAACTGGAGACCTCTACGATGTCAACGTAGCGCTCTAACCAACTGAGCTATACACCTGAGATGGAAAGCATAATATTCATTTTTCAAAAGCAAAACAAGTGATTTTCAATTGAAAAAAATACAAATGAGCAGACTTTAAGCAAACCTTTTTCATTTCCCAAAAAAGAAAAACGGTACATGGTTTAACCACATACCGTTTTGTTTAGCTGAATTTAACTCTCAACTTAACAAGGGCATTTCTTCAAAGTACCGCCTGCCGATGGATAACGCGCATCCACACAATAACGATAGAAAGTTTTATTATCCATTGGTGTTAAATCAGGATGATGAGCTTTCATATGCTCCAAATAAGTCTGATAGTCTGGCACACCAACCATCAGTCGAAAGCTTTGCTGCAAACGCTGCCACAGCGTCGCAATACGCGACCAGTTCTTTGGAGAAAGCAACAGCTCTTTTTGTGAGAGCACTGTCATTTTGATGATTTTCGCAATAATGACAGTTCCATTTTTTGCAAATTTAAAATTCATCATTACTCTCCTCGTGGAGTTACTACTTCCGGATCGGCATATACAGCTGGAGATTCATTTACAGTCGGTGTTGGACTTGCTAAAGCACGGCGTACAATACCAATTGAAGCAATAATCATGACAATCGAAACAATCATAAAGAAGCCACAAAGCGCAGCATTAATCTGATTCGACATCACAATGTTTTGCATTTCAGCAATGGTTTTAGCTGGTTTAAGAATTTCACCACGAGCGATTGCATCAGAGAATTTATGTGCTTGTGCCAAGAAACCAATCTTTGGATTTTCGTGGAAAATCTTTTGCCAGCCCGCAGTCATACAGGTCACGAACAAGAAAATTGTTGGGATGATCGTTACCCATACATATTTTTCTTTTTTCATTTTAAACAAAATGACTGTACCCAAAATAAGGGCCATCGAAGCCAGCATTTGGTTACCAACACCAAATAAAGGCCAGAGTGAATTGACACCGCCGAGTGGATCAATCACACCTTGATAAACGAAGAAGCCCCATCCACCTACCGCAACAGCCGTACCGACCAAGTTACCAAAGAATGAACCTGATGCTTTAACCGCAGGAATAACAATACCAACCGTATCTTGCACCATGAAACGACAAGCACGTGTACCCGCATCTACAGCAGTTAAGATGAATAATGCTTCAAACAAAATGGCAAAGTGATACCAGAACGCCATCATTGAACGGCTATTGAAAATTTCCGAAATGATGTGCGCCATACCAATCGCAAACGTAGGTGCTCCACCTGTACGCGATAAAATCGAAGTTTCTCCGACTTCTTGTGCCAACAGCGTTAACATTTCAGGAGTAACCACAAAGCCTAAATTACGCACAGCTTCTGCCGCTGTTTCTACAGTTGTACCCAATACAGCCGCAGGCGCATTAATTGCAAAGTACACGCCTGGGTCTAAGACAGTTGCACAGATCATCGCCATGATACCGACGAAAGATTCCATGAGCATACCGCCATAACCAATCACACGAATGTCAGCTTCGTTATCAATGAGTTTTGGTGTCGTACCACTTGATACAAGTGCGTGGAAACCAGAAATAGCGCCACAGGCAATGGTAATAAATAGGAATGGAAATAAGCTACCCGAGAAAACAGGGCCAGTACCGTCAATAAAATGAGTCACTGCTGGCATTTTCAGTTCAGGTAATGCAATGATAATACCGATTGCTAAACCGAGAATGACACCAATTTTAAGGAATGTTGATAGATAATCACGTGGTGCTAACAACAACCAGACAGGTAAGACTGAGGCGATAAAACCATAAATGATTAAGCACCATGTAAGCTGTGTTCCGGTTAAGGTGAAAAATTCACCCCAGTAAGGATCGGCTGCAACATGTCCACCGTAAACAATGGCAAGCATCATTAAGACGAAGCCAATAATAGAAACTTCAGCAATACGTCCCGGGCGAATAAATCGCATGTAAACGCCCATAAATAATGCAATTGGAATAGTTGCTGCAATCGTAAACACACCCCATGGACTATGAGCGAGTGCTTTAACCACAACTAAAGCCAACACTGCAAGGATAATAATCATTACCCCAAGCGCACCAAGCATTACAACGATACCAGCAAAAGAACCCAGTTCCTGTTTTGCCATTTCACCAAGCGAACGACCGTCTCGACGCGTTGAAATAAATAAAACTAAGAAATCTTGTACTGCACCTGCGACAACCACACCGACCAGTAGCCAGAGCGTTCCAGGTAAAAAGCCCATTTGTGCAGCCAAAATTGGCCCGACTAATGGCCCCGCTCCTGCAATTGCCGCAAAGTGGTGACCAAAAAGCACATATTTATTGGTGGGAACATAATCCAGACCATCAGCTAAACGATGTGCTGGGGTTAAACGTCTTGGGTTTAATTCAAATACTTTAGTTGCAATAAATAGACTATAAAATCGATATGCGATGCTATATACACATGCTGCAGCCAGTACAAGCCAAACCGCATTAACATGTTCACCACGACTGAGTGCCAGCATCCCAAAAGAAATTGCACCTATAATTGCCACTAGGCTCCAGACCAGCTTGGAGGGAAGCGTAGATTTCGCTTGCATTGTGTCCATTCTTAACCTCTCAATAAATAACTACAGCATTTTTATATTGTTATGTACTGTTCTATCAAATCCTTGTGACTGTACTCCTCCTTTAATTTTTTTCCTCTTATACTTTCGCATAAAAAAAGGGATGATTTACATCATCCCTTCGATAATAGTTTATTTTTTAACTATTATGCACGCTCTAAATAATCGCCAGTACGAGTATCTACACGAACGCTATCTTCTTGCTGAACAAATAACGGAACACGAACAACCGCACCTGTTTCAAGCTTAGCTGGTTTACCGCCACCGCCAGATGTATCACCGCGTACACCTGGATCAGTTTCAACAATTTTTAATACTACGAAGTTCGGTGCGCTTACAGTTAAAGGCACGCCATTGAACAACATAATAGTACATTTTTCATTTGAATCGTCTTTTAACCATTTAGCTGCATCGCCCATTGCAGTTTTGTCTGCAGCGATTTGCTCAAAAGTTACAGGATCCATGAAGTTCCAAAGTTCGCCATCATTGTATAAGTAGTCCATTTCTACTTCTACGATGTCAGCCGCTTCTACAGTATCGCCAGACTTAAAAGTTTTTTCTAAAACTTTACCAGTTCTAAGGTTACGTAATTTTACGCGGTTGAACGCTTGACCTTTACCTGGCTTTACGTATTCATTTTCCATGATTGAACATGGGTTACTGTCAAGCATGACCTTAAGGCCCGGCTTGAAATCATTTGTAGAATAATTGGCCATGACTGGCACACTCCAAACTTAACAAGTCAACTATGCGATATAATGCGTTCTTGCATTATCTTAATCGTGTCAAATGATAAACTATTTATACCAAGAGCAAAACTGGCAATCGCAACTGAGTGACCTTATTACTGATCCGTCGGAGTTGCTCAACCTACTCGAGTTATCCACCGATCAGCTATTATCAGGTGCGATTCTGGCTTCTGAACAGTTTAAATTGCGTGTTCCTCGCGCGTTCGTCGGAAAAATGAACGCTAAAGACCCGTTTGACCCGCTTTTGCTACAGGTTTTACCCCATCATTTAGAACTCGAAGAACATCCTGAATTTGTAACGGACCCTTTGGGCGAAGAAGCCGCAAATCAATTACCAGGCGTATTACATAAATATAAATCACGCTTTTTACTGACTTTGACGGGTGCTTGTGCCGTACATTGCCGTTATTGTTTCCGTCGTCATTTTCCCTATCAAGAAAATTTACCGAAAAATGATGATTGGCTAAATATTAAAAATTACATTGAAGCGAATCCGCACATTAATGAAATCATTTTAAGTGGTGGAGACCCCCTTACGCTTTCTAACCGTAAATTAGCACTTTGGCTAGAACGTTTATCATCTCTCAAACAAATTAAGATTCTGAGAATTCATTCACGAGTTCCAATTGTGATTCCAAACCGGATCGACGAAGAGCTGATTTCTTTATTAAAAAACAGTAGGCTGCGTATTATTCTGGTGGTACACTCAAACCACGCTTCTGAACTCGATGACTTTACCTGTTCAAAATTGTTGCAGTTATCTGCCGAGCACATTACTGTACTTAATCAGGCAGTATTGCTTAAAGGTGTTAATGATTCTGCACAGACATTAATTGATTTAAGTTATCGTTTATTTGAAGCTCGCGTTATGCCTTATTACTTACATGTTTTAGATAAAGTAAAAGGTGCACAACATTTTGATTTAATACCATCTGAGATAGATGATATATATCGTGATGTGTTAGCGAACCTACCGGGGTATTTGGTTCCTAAACTCGTCAGGGAAATTGCGGGCGAAAAGAATAAAACACCGCTTTTTGGGGCTACAACATTTTGAGTTATATAATAAGTGATGATGAATAATGCACTATCAGACATTTTTCACAATCAAACCGAGCTCACTCGTGAACGGTTAAGCTTTTGTGAAGCCAATATTAAAGATCTTAATGAATGGGTCACTACCCTTTCTATTATGCAACTCGGCGATACGTCAAAAGCATTGTTCACCGCCATTTTAGAGCTCAATGAATTAAAATGTAGTGAAACCTTACGTTTTGATCTTATACAAACGCTTCATCCCACCATTAATAACGTTCTTGCAAGTCTAGAAAAAAACTTTTTTAACCAAGGTGTTATTAGTACAGACCGTAACGAACATATTATTGAGTTAGCGATGTTGCTGCGTTGCTATTTCGCCAGTATTTATTTAAATATTGCACAAAATAGCCATGGGCAATTACAGCATCAAAAGTTTTCTCTATTTGCCTATAAACAAAAAAAGAATTTGCAAACGGCACGTACCTTATCGACTTTTCATGCGCTACAACAGTTAACGAGTCTCTTATATCAGCAGCATATGCTCTATAGTGAGCCTCTTAAAGGACAGTGGTTAGTTGCACATCAGCTTTACGAAACTGCTGTTCAACACAAATATCATCTCATCAATATTAATCATATTCAGGGTATCCACCACCCTCTAGCAAATATTACACAAGCTTATGCTCAGCTAATTTTGCTCGATATTTTAAATACAAATCAGATTCGCCAGTCAGAAATTCAGGCTTTATTCCAATGTAGTTTTGACTGGGCAAGAATGATTCATATTTTGCCGAAAGATACAGCAGTAACTAAATATGTGGTCGACCCAAGTAAAGACCATCCGCCAGTCTATAACACCAAACGCAGCTCTAATTTTAGTCCAAGCATTTTTATAGGCACACAAGCTTTACTTGAGCATGTCACTGCAACCATGCATAAAAATGCGCAATATATTTCTAAAAATGAAAAGTTTTATTTAAGCCCAGCTTTAAAGTTTCATGTTCAAACGATTTTGGGTACAACAGCTCAACGTCGTCACGAACGTTATGAGTACAATGCAGAGCTACAAATTTGTTTCGGTTTAAGTACAGCTCATTTCTATCTAGCGAAAGCAAAAAACTTTGAAGAAACGCTTCAACTCAACAATAACTACAACTTACAAAGTGAGTCTAAAGTTTTATCAAATTTAGAGAAAAAAGAACAACAAACGACATCCTATCAACGCTTAAGTCGTGAAACTAAAACCATTTATCAAACCACGGTTCTAGATATTAGTGTCAATGGATATCGTATTAAATGGTCTGGGGAAGCACCGAAAAATCTAAGAACCGGTGAATATATTTTAGTAAAAGAAACCTTGCATGGACAATGGCGTGGTGGAGTAATCCGCTGGATTAAGCAATCGACAGAAAAATCTCTAGAGTTAGGTCTAGAGATTTTGTCACAGGCGATGTTCCCTTGTGCAGTGCATGTTCAGGCAGAGCGTCATACACGCAATTATCATCCTGCACTATTACTACAAACACAAAATCTAGAAGAAATACAAAATACGTTGATTTTACCAGGGTCACAAATTTTTAGAGAGCAACAAACAATTCATTTACGATTGGGGACAGAAGAAATCAAAGTGTATCTACTCAAAGCACAACTCATTACTCAAAGTTTTATTCAATTTCAGTTCGAACTTCTCAATGAGCAGCAACAAAATCTGCTTGATCAGTTCATGATGAAAAAGAATAGCAACTCTAGCAGTCAAGATTTATGGGAAGCACTAAAGTGAGAAACTCTTTATTATCTAAAAAGTTAAAACGTACTGAAACACGTTTACTCATTATTGATGACAACCAGCTACGTTATAACCAGATTTTAAATTTATTATTGGGGAATAATTATCAAGTTCATGCTTTACTGCTTGATGATCTAAAAAGTTTCGAGAAACAGTTAAATACGCCTTGGGATGCTATTATTTTTGGTCGTGCTTATGACCTAAAAATTGAACAAACCCTCTCCCTTATTCAAGCATCTGAGCAGCCACATTTACCTGTTTTATTATTGCAACCTGAAGATTATCAACCACAGCAATATCAAGCGTATATTCATAAAGGTATTTATGATGTAGCTCCATTAGAGCCATTAGATTATTTTTATATCACGCTTATTCGAACCTTGTCATATAGCCATTTATTGCAAACCGAGCAACGTCTGACCAATGAACTAGAAACTATTCATTCTCATACACAAACATTGGTCAATAACAGCCATAAAGCAGTTGCCCTTTTTCAAGAAGGCATGCACGTTAAGGCAAATACTGAATATCTCAATCTCTTTGGCTTTAAGCAAGAAGAAGAGATTATTGGCCTGCCCATCTTAGATGTTTTACAACCCAATGATTTAAATATTTTTAAACAAAGATTTAAGAAAATTTCATTAGGTCAATTTGATCAGGCTCGTTTTGAAATCCAGAGTCAGCATGCAGCAATTTCAGGTAATAATGCTTTAAAACTTGAATTTATTCCTAGTCAGGAAGAAGATGCCGTACAGTTAACTATTGACTACCAACTGGATTTACAAACACCTGCAAATACAGTTTTTTCTGAAAAGAGTTACGGGACAATTGCGCCTTGGCAACAGATTAATCGACATGTATCGACACACCCTGCTCAAGCAAATGCATTGGTTTTATTTAGATTAAATCACTGCCCGGAACGTGTGTTTCAACTAGATTGGCAAACGCCTGGACAATATTTTAATCAGCTGCAAAACTTTCTGAAAGAACAGGCTCAAATGCCGATTTTCAATCTTGAACTTGGAGCATATCTTGGGGTCTTGCAAGCCGAAAACAGTACAGTCCTTAACTCTCAATTGGCTAGTCTGCAAAGTTTGCAAAAAGAGCATTTATTAACGATTGATGAACTTAATTACTCAGTACAATTCAAACTGAGTTATGCCGAAATTACTGAACAGTTAAATGAAACTAACTTTGCAAAGCTTATTGATCAAACAAATCAGCAAGAGCTACCTAAGGCAAAGTCAGAAATTGAGTTAACTCCAACAATCGATATTATCTCTTCTGAACGCTCTTCTCTGTCACTTGATTTAAGCCTTCAACAGGTTGATGCTCCTGTGCAGTCACCGCTATTGCAGCAATTAAAGCAACAGCTAGCACGGGGTGAAATTCATTTAAAATATCAACAGATTTATGATAAGCATGATCAAGAAACCCATAACTACGAAGTGACTAGCGGTTTTATTGCAGATGAACAGTGGCATGATTTAAATGATTTAGTCGCATTAAGAGATGATAGCGAACTTTCTATTCAATTAGACCGTTGGATTTTGGTCGAGGCTTGCAAGCAACTACATAATTTCATTACCCAGTACCCGAAAGCTAAGCTGATTATTAACTTGAATATTGATATCTTACTCAAAGATAAATCAGCTCCTGAACTCATTTCGAAATTACTCACCATTATTGGTAGTAAGCAAGAAAGCCCGTTGATTTTACAATTTTCAGAGCAAGCGATTCAGCCACACCTTGCAATTGCGCAGCAGCTTATAGCCCGCCTACGTCAACACGGCGCAGAAATTTCAATTCGGGATTTCACATCTTCTATGTATAGTGAATCGATATTGCAACAACTTGATGTTCAATATTTAAAATTGCAATCGAAGAAGACAGAGCTATTAAACTCAGACGTTGGGTTATCGCAATTACAGGAAAAAATTCTGAATTACTTGACTGTAAAACCTGTGGGGATTTTACTTGCAGATCTTAATGATATGAACTTATTTGCGAACGCTTGGAATGTGGAAGCACGTTTCTTACAAGGTCGCTATTTCCAGAAAAAACTTGATCGCTTAACAGATGTACAAGACCAATAATGGTCTTGTCGTTCATAAACAAAAAACGGGCATAAAGCCCGTTTTTTGTTTCGTTTTTCAGTATTAACGCTTGATAGTGCGAGACATACCAGAAAAACGTTGTTTGAATTTGTCGATACGACCACCAGTGTCTACATTCTTTTGCTTACCAGTGTAGAAAGGGTGGCAAGCTGAACATACGTCAAGGTAGATAGTGTCTTTACCTAAAGCAGAACGAGTTTCGATTACGTTACCGCAAGAACAAGTTGCTACTAATGTTGCATATTTTGGGTGAATATCGGCGCGCATCGTCGATTACTCCTAATTTAGAAAGGCTTAAGCTGTTATCGCAATTGATCACTCTCAAAATAAATCGAGGAAAGCTCAAAATGAGCAGATCAACACCACAACAGACCATTCTTTTGGCTCACCGAAACCCCTAGGGTTAGAGCTAAGCACAACAAGTGGACAAGATTATACGTCAAATAATTTTTATTTGCGAATTAATCTTTAGATTTAGCCCAGTAATTTGCAATGACCCCGCAAACCATTAATTGGATTTGGTGAAAGATCATAATAGGTAACACAATCATGCCTAAAGGCTGGCCAATAAATAAGATTTGCGCCATTGGTACACCACTTGCCAGCGTCTTTTTTGAGCTGCAAAAGAAAACCGTAACTTGATCTGCTCGGTTAAATCCAAAAGCACGCGGTAGATACAGTGCTAATAGCATAATGATGGTTAAAAGAACTGAACAAGCAACCACTAAAATAAGTAAGGTTTTCCAGTTCACCTGATGCCAAAGCCCTGCGACCACTGCCCCACTAAATGCGCCATACACCACCATCAAAATTGAACCTTGATCGAATGCTTTAACAATACTCGGAACTTTTGCCATATAAGGGAAAATATAAGGACGTAATATTTGCCCTAAAATAAATGGCACTAACAACAGCAATGTAATTTGTATAATTGAAGAAGTCGGATCGAACCCATGTTGGCTTTGGCCTAAAATAAAAAAGCTCACCAACACTGGTGTAATAAACATACCAATCAAATTTGAAAAAGATGCGCTACAGACCGCTCCTGCCACATTCCCTTTTGCAACTGATGTGAATGCAATAGAAGATTGAACCGTAGAGGGTAAAAAGCACATAAACAAAAAACCCCAGTACAGCTGCTGACCAAGTAGAGGCAACAGAATCGGTTTAGCTAACAAACCAAGCAAGGGGAAAACAAAAAAAGTAAATGCGAATACAAGTAAATGCATTTTCCAATGCAAAACGCCTTCAATTACAGCCTCACGAGACAGCTTTGCACCATGCAAAAAGAATAAAACTGCAATAGCGACTGTGGTCAGTGTATTGAAATATTGCGCTGCTTGACCACTGACTGGAAAAAATGTTGCTAGTAGTACCATTCCAACTAACAAAACTGTAAATCGATCAAGTGCCAATAACTTCAACATAGCCACATCCTATGATTATTTTAGATAAATAAAAAACCCAGCTGATAAATTGACCATTTGGTCAAGCGTTCATCATACTGGGCTAAAAAAATAAAGCTAGACTTTTAAGACCTAAATCTTAAAGCGTCATAGTCAATTTTTAGTTATTTTTGGCATTAGCATCTTGTTGAATCAATTCGACTTTATAACCATCTGGATCTTCAACAAATGCAATAACGGTAACACCGCCTTTCATTGGGCCAGCTTCACGAACGACTTTACCGCCACGTGCTTTAATTTCTTCACACGCTTTATAGGCATCATCAACGCCAATGGCAATATGACCATAGGCATTACCTAACTCATAACTTGATGTATCCCAGTTATGGGTAAGCTCAAGCACAGTATTGGTTTCTTCATCACCATAACCAACAAATGCCAGTGTAAAACGCCCTTCTTCATAATCACGCTTACGAAGTAACTTCATTCCTAATACTTCGATATAGAACTTTAAAGATTGTTCTAAATTGCCTACTCGCAACATTGTATGAAGCATTCGCATGTTTATTCACCTGCCTTTTCTGATTCATGTGTTTGATGATCTTTTAGAAGCTTTCCAACCCAAACGACTAAAATCAAGATTGGAATACCAATAAGAGTGGTCATCAAAAAGAACTTTGGATAGCCAATATTACTCACTATGGTACCTGAATATCCACCCAAAAGTTTTGGTGTGAGCGTCATGAGTGAACTAAAGATCGCATATTGAACAGCTGTAAATGAAACACTCGTTAAACTTGAAAGGAAGGCAATAAATGCTGCACCAGCCAAGCCAGAAGCCAAGTTGTCGACAATAATTGCAAAATAAAGCCATAAAGAACTATATGGTTTAATTACCTTACCGCTAATTTCAACTGACTGGCTAGAGAGTGGATCGATGTAAGGTAGTGGCTCAATATTCACATCTAATTCACTTGTCGCTTTTAGATTTGCGCTCACTGCATATGGATGAGATGCAGAAAGTATTTTCTGTTCGCCTTCTACTACAGCTACATCAAGCTTTTTACTGGTTGATGCCACTAATTTTTTCGCATCAATTGCTGCACTAAAAACACCTTTTTGGTCAGTCATTTTTGCATCAAAATTTTGCCCATCAAGGCTAATTATAATTTTTTGTGCGGAAGTTAAAGCTTGTCCAAAGTATTGGCCTCGAACAACAACACTTCCCTCTCCCTCTTTCAATGAAACCTGATCATTTCCCATGACAGGTAAAATTTGTAGAGGTGATTTTGCCAATTCAGTAGTGAGTAACGGCTGAGTACGTACTACAGGCGGCACAGTATTTTGTGTAGCATAAGCAGCCTTTACTTCAATTTGTTTTGTTCCGCTAAAAGCAGAACTTGGAACTTCTAATTTCCATAAACCTACTTCATCTGGTTTAACCTGATAGCTTTGACTGCCAACTTTTACATCAACCATATCTAATGGCTGACCAGATTTTACCAGTCCAATAAAAATTAAATTTGTAGAACTTGCTAAAACGGCACCCACAAACATAAGCTTCATAATGTTTATGCGCTGTGCTAAAAGCCCGCCTAAGAACCCACCAACTAAACTGAATAAGACGCCATAGATTTTGACTGCTTCGGCAATTTCTTCTTTGCTAAAGTTAAGATCTTGATAAAACACATTGGAAATGACACCAGCAATAATGTCTGAAATACGGAAGAAACCAATGAGAAGTAGTAAGACTAACGCGAGTTTGACACCATAACGTTTAAAGAAATCTAAAATGGGTGCAATCCACGTCTCTTTCGCCATTTGCTGATTAACTACACCAAATTTAACCAGTAAATAACCCACAAAAATGGCACAAGCTGTGGCCGTTAAAAATCTTAAAGCTTCTAGACCAAATAATGCTGCGTTGTCTTTTATATTTCCAGCTTGCGAGATTGCATCTGTAATCAGTCCAGAATAAATATAGGTAACTACAAATGAAATAACGGCAACAAAAAACACGAACACCAAGCGGTAATAATCACTACTCTTATAGTTTTTATAAACGCGATTTACCTGAGGTTCACGAACGAGTAACGTCGTTACAATACCGACTAACATAACCGCTGCCATGGTTAAATAAGTCATTTTCCAAGCTTCGTAAATGTAATTACCTTTAGCAGTTCCCAAATGTGCAGCCAGAAATAATGCCCCCGCTCCGGCCACGATCATTCCGATTCGATAACCAGCATTATAGGTAGATGCCAACACGGTTTGCATTTCTGTTTCGGCTAATTCAATACGGTAGGCATCAATTACAATATCTTGTGTTGCTGCTGAAAAACCAAGCAACACCGCACCTACTGCCATTTGAACAAGATAACTCTGACCTAAGGCAGGATCAGAGAAAGCCATAATACAAATAGCCAGAATGATCAAACACTGTGCAATCAACAACCAAGCGCGTCTTCGGCCTAACATTTTAGTTAAAACAGGGACAGGTAACTCATCAATGAGAGGAGCCCAAACGAACTTAAAAGAGTAACCTAGAGCCGCCCAGCTAAAAAAAGTGACTGCACTTTTATCAATACCTGCTTCTCCAAGCCATAAAGAGAGACTAGAGAAAATTAATAAAATTGGAATTCCGGCAGAAAAACCAAGAAATAGCATAATTAATGCACGGCGATCTAAAAATGCTTTAAAAGCCGAGACCCAACCCGAAGCTTGTGTGGTCATTCGTTTTTTATTTTCCATAAATTATAAATGTGCCTATTCAAACTCTTCTTACAATTGCTTTCAAGATTCTTTATGCAAACATTTTGGGTTTGGCGATAAAAACCGCAAGTTTGCTTGATATTTTATGCTAAACCTGTATACCTTTAGGCTTCAAACTTCGTTTTCTTTTGCTGGATATCAACAGTGACACAAAAACTTGATCAAGTGACTATTTCAACTTTATCACTCGCTAAAACAAACACCACAAACGTCACAGTAAATGCATTTCCTTCAGCTTTTGAGAAACCTGATATAAAAATGACCTTAGATAAGACCGTTTTAAAACCTGAACAACTTACACATATCCCAGATTTTGAAAAAATTCCAGCTTCGACAAAACGCATCAAACCTCTTAATAATTTTTTAGGTCAAGATCGTGCAAAAGCATCTGTAGAGGCGGGAATTTCTTTACCCTACTCAGGCTATAACATTTTTGCAGTAGGAACTGCTGGTTTAGGCAAACGTACGATGATCAAACGTTTGTTACAGCAGCATGCCAAAACAATGCCAACACCTGATGACTGGGTGTATGTTTATAATTTCAAACAAGCACGTCAACCTATTGCCCTACGCTTTCCAGCGGGTCAAGGTACTAAGTTTCAACAGGCACATGAACAAACTTGGCAAATTATTTTAAAACAACTTGAACGCCGTTTTAGTGCAGAGACTTATCACAACCGTATTGAACGTATCCGTCAGGAAACAGGTGATGTACAACAACAAGCGCTTGTTGAACTGACCAAAGAAGGTGAAGAACTCGATTTAAAACTCATTTCCCGTAATGAGAAACACGGCTTTGTACCTGTACAAGTCAAAGACGATCAAGTTCAAGAACTTACCCAAACAGATATTGATGCGTTAAATAGTAAACAACGCGCGGAAATTGCTGCCAATATTCGCTATATGGATAAAAAGCTCGATCGCCTTGGTCTACATTTGGGTGATTTAGAAGACGATGCACGTGACAAAGTATCTGTGTTAAATCGAGATATTGCAACGCAAGTCGTTATGCCAAGAATGGAACTTATTTTAAATAAATATGGTCAGGTTAAAGGACTTGAAGATTACTTAAAACAATATGCGCAAGATATTATTGATAATGTGGAACTGATTTTAGAACAAGATGAAGATGATTATGCTCCATCAATGTTCAATCGTGTTCCTGCACGTTATCAAGCCAATGTGATTGTTGCAAATAAACCAAATAGCGGTGCTCCTGTTATTTTTGAAGACTTTCCAACACACTATAATTTACTCGGCCACGTTGAACAGCTCACCCATAACGGCACAATTATCACAGATTTCACCTTGATCCGTCCGGGTTCATTGCATCAAGCCAATGGTGGCTTTTTAATGCTTGAAGCTGAGCAATTACTAGAGCAACCTTATGCTTGGCAAGGTTTAAAACGCGCGCTTAAATCTGGACAGCTTAGATTATCTTCGCTCGAACACATGCTGACTTTAACAGGTAGCATTTCGATTGAACCAGCTGCAATTCCGCTCGACATTAAAGTGATATTAATGGCTGAGCCTGAAATTTATTATGAAATTTTAGAGGTTGAACCGGAACTTGGTAGTGTCTTTAAAATTCGTGCAGATTTTACCGATACTCTTCAACGCAATGAAGCAAATGAACAAGCTTATATGCAGTTAATTGCTGACTATGTACAAGCCGATAAATTATTACCATTTGATCGTAGTGCTTTAGCAGCTTTATTAACTGATTCTAGCCGCCAAGCTGAAGATCAGAGCTCGTTATCATTACATGCCTCTACTCTAGGTGATCTCATCCGAGAAGCGCACCACCATGCGTTTAAAGGCGAAGATAAGATCGTCACTGAACAGCATATCAACCTAGCTCTACAACATCGCCAATACCGCTTAGGCTATTTAAGAGAGCTTTACTGGCAAGATCTTTCACGTGGTACACAATTAATCGAAACATCAGGATATCGTTTAGGTCAGATCAATGCCCTCTCCGTGATTCATTACGCAGATGTTGAGTTTGGTTTGCCTTCACGTTTAACGGCGTCTGTTTATCAAGGTGGCGGTGATATTCTTGATATTGAACGTAGTGTAGAACTTGGTGGTTCACTTCATGCTAAGGGCGTGTTGCTGATGTCTAGCTTCTTGAAAGCTCACTTTGGCCGTGAACAGATTTTGCACTTCTCTGCTGCGCTTGCATTTGAACAGAGCTATGGTCAAGTCGATGGTGATAGTGCCACTGTTGCTGAGCTTTCAGCATTGATTTCTGCGATTAGCCAGATCCCAATTGATCAATCATGGGCGATTACTGGCTCGATGAACCAGTTAGGACAAGTTCAGCCAATTGGTGGCGTAAATGCAAAAATTGAAGGCTTCTATGATGCATGTAAATTGCAAGGTTTGACAGGTAAGCAAGGTGTCATTATTCCTCGTCAAAATATGCAGCATTTAATGCTACGTCAAGATGTTATTGATGCTGTTCGCAGCGGTCAATTCCATATCCACGCGATTGATACGATTGATCAGGCACTTGAAATTTTAATGGCTCGTCCGGTCGGTACACTCGATAAAAAGGGTAAATACAGCAAAAATTCAATTTATGCAGCAGTAATGGAACAACTTGAATATTGGCAAGCCATTGAAGATGGTGCTGAAATTGAAGAAGAGCCAAAAAAGAAGAAGAAAAATAAGAAAAAAATTAAGAAGCATGAAGAACTTACTGCGAATGATCTGCAACAAGGAAATGCAGAAGAAGTTGCCGCATTAAAACAGAAGTAATAAAAAAAGGGCCTGTAAAATACAGGCCCTTTTACTTTTAGACTTGCAAAATTAACGAACGATTTGAATCGCTCGACCTCCTGCTAACTGGCTAAAATATTGTTTAAGTGCTTCAACGCAACGTTGAATTTTCATTGGCTGCTGTTCATGCTTGGCAACCTCTGCATACAAAGTAAACGTTGGTAATTTCCAATCTGGTATGAGTTCAATCAAAGAACCATTTTTTAATTCTTTTTGAGCGTCCAGATATAAAATTCGTGCAATACCATGTCCTTGCTGACATAACGCTTTTGCAACTTGTAAATTATTGCTCTGCAAACGGCTTTGCATTTCAATATTAAGGGTTTCACCTGTTTTTACATGTTGAAAAGTAAAATTGCGCGAGTCATTCATGACATTAATCGACAACAACTCATGATCTTTTAAATCATTAGGATGCACAATTGGACTAGACTGATTCAGATAACTTGGAGAAGCAATCAAAATTTGATCTACAAAAGCCATCGGAATAATAGAGCTACTCTCTTCTACCGGAGTAGAACTCATACGGACTGCAATATCAATTCGCTCTTCAATCAAATCGATATAGCGATGCCCAACTTCGAAATGCACAGATAAACCGCGATGAGCCGACATCCAGTGAGATAATGCAGGAATGAGGTGTTGAACAGCTAAATCAGGAGTTGTTGCAATACGCAAATCCCCGATTAAGTCATCCCTCAATTCATTAATTCTGATTTTTCCCCTTTCAGCGGCCGCCAACATCTCTTGACAGCTTGAAAAAAAAGCCTGTCCGGCTTCTGTCAAACTAAGTTTACGAGTGGAGCGATGTAATAGAGTTACATCCATTTCATTTTCAAGCGAGCGAATCTGTTGGCTCACTGCGCTTGTTGTAATTCCTAATTCACGTGCAGCACCACTAAATGAACTTTTTTCGACCACACAAGCGAAAACACCCATCGCACGAAGCTGATCTAACATAGGTTTCCTCAAATCTAATTTTAAATTTATAAAAAATGCTTATTGTTGTAATGAAAGCAACCAATTACATTATACGAGGAAACCTAAGTTTTATGCATTAGCTATTTTGGTAAAAGATTTATAGGATTAATCGGTTTTCCATCCAAACGAATCTGGAATTCGAGCATGACTTGAGATGCTCCAGTAGACCCCATTTCGGCAATTTTTTGTCCAGCGGTTATATTATCTCCGCTTTTCACCAACATCTTGCTATTGTGGGCATACGCACTGATGTAACCATCAATATGCTTAATTAAAACCAGATTTCCGTATTCTTTTAAGCCATCTGCTGCATAGACGACTTGACCGTCGGCTGCGGCATAAATAGGGTCACCCTGATTTCCACCATAACGGATTCCTTTGACATTATTTGCCAAATTAAACCCTTGAATTACTGGTCCGTTAGTCGGTTTTATCCAACGTAAGCTCGAATTTGGTGCAACCGATGCCACTGTAGTATTTGTTGACGGTGCAGTAGTTGACGGCTGAGTTACTGGAGTAACTGGCTGTGTTGTTGGTAGAGCAATGGTTTGACGCTTAATTTGTTCAGGCTGTGCCATGACTTGCGTAGACACTGTTCTTGGTGAAGAACCTTTCTTCAAACGCAAAGATTGATTGACATAAATACGATATGGCGCAGGAATATCATTCATTTCAGCAATACTGATATAGTCCAGACCATAACGCATTGCAATACCACTTAAAGTATCACCTGAACGAACTGTGTAATAGTTAGGAGCCATTGCATAGCGAGAACTATTATTAATTTGTGGTTTAGAAGCACATCCAGCCATAGCCACGGTAAAACCTACAGCTACAGATAACAGCATAATTTTCATTATTTTGTCTTTTTGGATATTCAGCTTGCTTTGTTGCCCAATTAAATGCATCGATCTCCCTCACTAAATGCTACAAATCATTTCGGCTAAGAGTACCAAAAAAGTAAGAGGAAACACGTTCCTCTTTTTCTTTATTCACAAAGTTATAACATTCGAAGCAGATTATTGACTCAAACTGACCTGTAGTTCTTCTAAAACGGCGTAATTTGTAGCATCCATTTGAATAGGGGTAACACTGACATATCCGTTTGCGATCGCAAAGAAATCCGATTGAATCTGGCTTGAAACACGCTCTGGATCTGTAACCGCCTCTCCTGCCAACCCAATCCAGTAAACTTGACGTCCTCTTGGGTCGACATGGCTAGTAATAGGCTTAGATTGAGCACGACGTCCCTGATAAGTAATTTGTGATCCTTGTAACTGCGGCACATCAGGAATATTGATATTAAAGATATGTCGTGGAGGCAAAGCTGGAAGCCCACTTGCAATAAAATCATGAACCCACTGTGCAGCCTGAGCATAATCTTCTTTATCGTTATAAGCGCGCACATTAGGGCCAGCCAAAGAAACAGCAATTGCGGGTTGCTTCATTAAACGACCTTCAAATGCAGCACCGACTGTTCCAGAATATAAAACATCATCACCTAAGTTTGCACCACTATTGATTCCACTTACGACCAAATCAAATTCGAAATCAAACAAACCATTCATAGATAAATACACACAATCTGCTGGTGTACCATTCACTGCCCATACATCTTCGGCAATTTGAATTGGGCGTAATGGTCGATCTAATGTCAATGCACTTGAAAAACCACTTCTTTCACTTTCTGGTGCAACCACAACCACACGGCCAAGTGGTTTTAATGCATCAGCTAAAGCCTGTATACCTGGCGCAAAAACACCGTCATCATTCGCAATTAAAATATTCACTAAAATCTTTCTCTACAAATAAACCTAAAGGTTTTCACAATTGAATTATTTGTTGAATTATATATATTTATGCCTCCATAGCATTATAAAATTGTGAAAAAATGAAAACTTTTGCTCCTTTTTTTCAGGTATTGGGGATCAGTATCACATTGTGTACGCAAGCGGTTTTTGCAGATGAGGATATCTCAACACAAGAGGCTGATAGCTTAATTAAAGATGATATTGCTGCAACGCAGGTCTTGCAGGAAATTTGTCCAGCTTTCGTAGGGACAAATAAAAAACTTGAGTCAAACACTCAAAAAATTATTGCGATGTATCTAAACGGCTATTCAGATAAATCAATTACCTTGACTACTCTACAAAATGATGCAGAGTTTAAAACCTTGTTAAATGAAGCACGTCAAAGTGCAAAAGAAATGGATCATCATGAGCAACATGAACTCTGTGAAGAGATCGTCAATTATAAAGAATAGGTTTTTGCTCTTTTAGCGTAGAAATTTATTGAGGTTTTCTGCTTGGTATTAAGCAGAAAACCAACATAACAATACATTTTTTCCATTTTTTTAAAATCTAAATTGGTTAAGCTAACCGCATATTTAAAAATTTTATTTCAGGTTATCGATGTTTATGAAGAAAAGCTTAGTTCAATCGCTCTCTTTGGTTTTACTTATGAGCATGGCAACAGTTGGTTTTGCTGCTGATAAGAAGAAAACAACTGAAAAGAAAACCGAAAATGAAAATGTTGTTGAAGTAACTCCACAACAAAGCATAACTCCTGAAGAATTAGCTGCAATTCAAGTACTTTCTGAAATTTGCCCAAGTCTTATTGGGAAAAAAGATGCTGATTTTGCTCAAGGCTATGAACGTTTAGTTAAAGATTATCTACCAAATGAAACTGATGCTGTCTCTGCATTAGAAAAACGTAGTAAAGACAAAGGCTTCAAAAAATACTTAAAAGAAGCACGTAAAGATGCAAAAGCTGCTGGTGATGAGCAAAACACATTAGTTTGCCAAGACGTGAAAGCATATCAATCGCAAAACTAAATTAGTAAAAAACTCTTGAGTTACAATACTGTTTGAAAAAGCCGACTTCCCCCATAGAAGTCGGCTTTGCTTTATCCTAAAATGCTAGGTTCTTCTGCTTCATACAAGATATTGGAATTACCTAGAATGACTCGAAAAAGCGCTATTGCTGCACTCCTCCTCGTACCAAGTTTTTCTTATGCAGCAACTGTCTTATCAGCTCCGCCAGAATTAAATAATAAGTCTTATGTATTAATGGATTACGAGACAGGACAAATTCTCGCTTCTAAAAATGAAAATGAAAAGCTTGCTCCTGCTTCTATGACAAAAATGATGACAAGCTACATCATTGAACAAAAATTATTAAAAGGTGAACTGACTGAAAATGAGCAGGTTCGTATGAACGAGTCTGCATGGTGTAAAGGAAGTAGCTCTGAATCATGTATGTATGTCCCTTTAAATGGTACAGCGACTGTTCTAGAAATGCTTCGCGGTATTATCATCCAGTCAGGTAACGATGCATCAAAAGCAATGGCTGAACATATTGCCGGAAATGAAGGCACGTTTGCTCACATGATGAATCAGGAAGCAAAACGTATCGGTATGGTAAATACCCAGTTCATGAACTCAACTGGTTTACCGGCAGAAGGCCATTATTCAACAGCCAAAGATATGGCTGTTTTAGCGCAACATATTATTAAAGACAGCTCAAGATATTACCCAATCTACTCTGAAAAAGAATTTACTTTTAACGGCATTAAACAAGGTAACCGTAATGCCTTGCTTTACACAGACCCAAGCGTAGATGGTTTAAAAACAGGCCATACTGATGAAGCGGGTTACTGCTTAACAACTTCAAGCAAACGTGGTCCAATGCGTCTCATTTCTGTTATTTTCGGAACAGATAGCGTTAATGAACGTGCCAACCAAACACGTACATTATTGTCTTGGGGCTTTGCAAACTTTGAAACTGCAAATATTCAACCAGCCAATCAAGTTCTTGCAAAAGCAAAAGTGTGGTTTGGTAAAGAAGATGAAGTTCAAATTGGTCTAGCTGAAAACTTTAGTGTGACTATGCCTAAAGGCAAAGCTAACGGCATTAAAACGCAGTTAGTTGTTCAACCAAACTTAAATGCACCACTTCAAAAAGGTCAAGTCGTGGGCAAACTTGTTGCTAGTCTTGACGGCAAAGTAATTGCTGAAAAGCCATTAGTTGCATTAAAGCCAGTTGAAGAAGCAGGCTTCTTTGCACGCTTAATCGACCATGTTAAACAATTCTTCAGCAATTTATTCTAATTTTTGAATAGTTGAATTAAGCACTCACGCTATTTAGCCTGAGTGCTTTTTTATTTTATAATCCTTCTAAATTTTATTTTGATACTACTCATGGCAAAGAACATACGTCCTTATCTTGAACACCGTCCACAAGTTGATACAACATGTTATGTCGATGACATGGCCGTTGTAGTTGGTGAAGTCAGCTTAGCCGAAAATGTTTCTGTCTGGCCTTTTGCCGTTATTCGCGGTGACGTAAATAGTATTCAAATTGGTAAAAACAGTAATGTACAAGACCATTGTATGTTGCATGTTAGCCATAAAAATGATGCAAAACCTAATGGCTCACCTCTTATTATTGGTGAAGATGTGACAGTTGGACATCATGTGACTTTGCATGGCTGTACTATTGGCAACCGAGTTTTAATCGGAATCAATACTGTTGTTTTAGATGACGTGATTATTGAAGATGATGTGATGATTGGTGCTGGAAGTTTGGTTCCACCGCGCAAAGTCTTAAAAAGTGGTTATTTGTATGTAGGAAGCCCAGTACAACAAGTGCGACCACTGACCGAAAAAGAATTAGCATTTCTTCCTTATTCGGCAAGACATTATGTAAAAGTACAAAATAATCATAAAGCGGCTCAAGCAGAGCAAGATTAATTAGCTCTATGAAATATCAGCAATAAAATTCTGATTTTTTAAACGATATAGTTTTGTAGTATTACTCATATCGTTTAGCAGATCACCGTAGCCAAAAACCCCTAAATTTCGTATCATACGTCTTTTAAATCATGGTGCTTTTTTATGGCCGCATGGACTCCTCATGTCACTGTTGCTACAGTCGTCGAAAAAGATGGACGCTATCTTTTTGTAGAAGAACATAGCGAAGGTTTTGTACACACAGTATTTAACCAACCTGCTGGTCATGTGGAATGCGGTGAGTCATTAACTCAAGCAGCCATTCGAGAAACACTTGAAGAAACAGGTCATCATGTTGAAATTGATGCCTTGCTTGGTATTTATACGTATACCCCGCCCATGTTTCCGGATCGTACCTATTACCGCTTTTGTTTTCTGGCACATGTAACTCAGGTTGAAAATAATCCTCAACTCGATACAGGTATTGTAGCTGCTGTGTGGATGACACCAGATGAGCTCAAAGAATCTGCTCGTGCCCGTAGTCCACTCGTGCTAAAAGCAGTTGAAGATGCCATTAAAGGCCACCATTATCCTCTAGCGCTTATTTATGAGCACCCTTTCTCTCCCTCATTAACTTCTCATTTGGATGCTTAGTCCTATGCAACAACGTGTCATCGTCGGTATGTCTGGTGGTGTAGACTCTTCTGTTTCTGCAGCACTTTTACTTCAACAGGGATATCAAGTTGAAGGTCTTTTCATGAAGAACTGGGAGGAAGACGACGGCACGGAATACTGTACGGCAATGGAAGATTTAGCCGATGCTCAAGCAGTAGCTGATAAAATCGGTATTAAACTCCATACAGCAAACTTTGCTATGGAATATTGGGACCGCGTATTTGAACTTTTCTTAGCTGAATATGCAGCTGGACGCACCCCAAACCCAGATATTTTATGTAATAAAGAAATTAAGTTCCGTGCATTTTTAGATCATGCCATGACTTTAGGTGCAGACTTTATCGCGACTGGTCATTATGCTCGCCGTGGTGAAACTGCATACAACTCGAAAGGCGAAGCATACGCACCGTTATTACGTGGTGTAGACAATAACAAAGACCAAACTTATTTCTTGCACGCTGTTCATGGTAAAGAGATTAACAAAACCCTATTTCCAGTAGGTGAGATTGAAAAACCAGAAGTTCGCAGAATTGCAGAAGAACTTGATCTTGCTACAGCCAAGAAAAAAGACTCTACTGGCATCTGTTTTATTGGTGAACGTCGATTTAATGACTTCCTTAAACAATATTTGCCCGCTCAACCTGGAAAAATTGTACTTGATACAGGTAAAGAAGTTGGTGAACATCACGGTCTGATGTACTATACGCTCGGTCAACGTGGCGGAATTGGTCTAGGTGGTTTGAAAGGTGCAGCTGAAGGTGCATGGTTCGTACTACATAAAGATATTGCCAATAACCGCCTTGTTATTGGTCAGGGACATGAACACCCTCTCATGCAAAGCACACAGCTTTGGAGTGAGTCAATTGACTGGGTGGCAGGTGAACAGAATATTCCTGTTGAAGGTTTACGCTGTACAGCTAAAACACGCTATCGCCAACCTGATCAAGCATGTACAGTTTTTATTGATGAAAATAGTGAACACGGTGTACGAGTTGAGTTTGATGAACCTCAGCGCGCTGTTACACCGGGTCAAAGCGTTGTATTTTATTCAGATGAAGTTTGCTTAGGCGGGGGTGTCATTCACCATACAAATGCCCCTACACCAAATTTTATTTAAGGGAATGAATGACATGGTGGAGTTACCATTTCAACAATCACAAGCCTTGAATGTTCGCCAAAACCGTGCCCTTGCCTTGGCTGGGGTATTTCAGGCTACCCAGCTCACGCACATGACAGCTTTAACGGGTCAGCAGAGTATTGGTGAAAGTGGTAACTTCTATTTTGAGCTGTTAATCAAAGCGAGTTTAAATATTCGCCCTACAGTCAACAATGGTGTTCAAACATTAGATTTTTTTAATCAGTTGGCAGATATTTCTTTGGGGCTTAAAACCCTCGAAAATTGTATTACTCAACCTTTTACAAATATGCCCAAATCTCGCCTTCCAAAAATGGGCACTGCCAAGCTTCCAATGTCATATGCGATGTCCCTTTTGCAATTAGAAAAGAAGGTCTATAGCAATCCTGAATACGTCGCAATCATTGAAAAAGCTCAGCAAAAGATTTTAAAACAGCTTTCTTTTTTTGATAATAACTACTTACACCCAAGCATTTTAGCCAATTTGGCTCAAACCTATGTTGATACTGCTGGGCAGATTAACCCTCGCATTCTCGTTCGTGGTAATGCAGAAGCATTTAAAGATACCAACCACACTAACCGCATCCGTGCTTGTCTGTTTACTGGCTTGCAAATGGCCCATTTATGGCGACAACTCGGTGGTAGTTCGTGGAACATGATTTTTAGCAAACGTAAATTGCTACAGGATATTCAGGCACTTGCTCGTTTACAGTACCAAGTCATCTAAGGCTGTAAAGAGATTATTTTTTGTTTTATGTTTATTCCAACATTAAGGAATCGTTATGAACGCTTTAACCGCACTATCACCATTAGATGGACGTTATGCCAGCAAATGTGATGCGCTACGCCCTTTTCTTTCTGAGTTTGGTTTAATTCATGCTCGTGTCACTGTAGAAGTGCGTTGGTTACAAGCGCTTTCTAACCGTCCAGAAATTGTTGAAGTTGCTCCTTTTTCAAATGAAACAAATGCAGCTTTAGATGCAATTGTTAGCGACTTTTCTGAAGAAGATGCAAACCGCATTAAAGAAATTGAACGCACAACTAACCATGATGTAAAAGCTGTTGAGTATTTCTTAAAAGAGAAAATCGCAGGTATTACTGAATTACAAAATGCGGGTGAGTTCATTCACTTTGCATGTACTTCAGAAGACATCAACAACTTGTCTCATGCATTAATGCTTAAAAACGGTCGCGAAGTTTTAGTATCAAGCATGAAGCAAATTTTAAATGCGATTTCTGCTTTGGCAACGACTCACGCTGAACAACCAATGTTGTCACGTACACACGGCCAAACTGCAAGCCCAACAACTTTGGGTAAAGAAATGGCAAACGTTGCATACCGTTTAGCTCGCCAAATTAAACAATTTGAAAATGTTGAGCTATTAGGTAAAATCAACGGCGCTGTAGGTAACTACAACGCTCACCTTTCTGCTTACCCAGATGTTGACTGGGCTGCGCATGCTCAAGCTTTTGTTGAATCTTTAGGTTTAGCATTCAACCCGTACACGACACAAATCGAACCACATGACTACATGGCAGAGTTGTTTGATGCGTTACGTCGCTTTAACACAATTTTAATCGACTTTAACCGTGACGTATGGGGTTACATTTCATTAGGTTACTTCAAACAAAGATTGAAAGATGGTGAAGTTGGTTCTTCAACTATGCCACACAAAGTTAACCCAATTGACTTTGAAAACTCTGAAGGTAACTTAGGTATTGCGAATGCCGTATTAGCGCACTTAGGTGAAAAATTACCAATTTCTCGCTGGCAGCGTGACTTAACTGACTCAACTGTACTTCGTAATATGGGTGTTGGTTTTGCGCAAAGTTTAATTGCTTTTGATGCGTGTTTAAAAGGTGTTGGTAAACTTGAGCTCAATGCAAACCGCTTACTTGAAGATCTCGATCAAGCTCAAGAAGTTTTAGCAGAGCCAATTCAAACTGTTATGCGTCGTTATAACGTTGAAAAGCCATATGAAAAGTTAAAAGCATTAACTCGTGGTCAAGCAATGACTCGCGACATGATGGTTAACTTCGTAAATGGTGATGAACTTTCTCAAGTACCAAGCGAAGAGCGTGCACGTTTAGCTGAACTTACTCCTGCAACTTACACAGGTAATGCAGCTGAACAAGCTAAACAAATTAACGATTTAATTAGCAAAATCTAATTAAAAAAGTTCATAAAAAGCGGAGCTTCGGCTTCGCTTTTTTATTACACTGATATAAAGCACAATAAAGTTATATTTCTAAAATGATCGAAAAAAAATTCAAACTTAAACACTATATTGCTCTTGGCCTACTTTTAATTGCGATTGTCATTTCCGGCATTCAGCCCCTTGAATTTGAAGCTTATTTACTTCATCAGGTGGGTACAATTTTTATGTTAGTTCTCTTATTTATTATTTTTAAAAAGATTGGTCTCGATTTTTTAAGTTTTACTTTCTATTTAGGTTTTTTGCTCATCCATATTATCGGTGCACACTACCTGTATTCATATGTTCCGTACAATGACTGGATTCAACACATATTCCATTTTAATCTAGATCAATACATGGGATGGTCCCGCAACATGTATGATCGTTTAGTTCATCTTGCCTATGGTGTTTTACTCTACCCTCTTATTTATCGAGTTTTTCAGGTTTGGTTACCTACAGCACGGCCTTTTACTCTGTTTTTACTTGTGGCCCAGTTCGTCATGGCATCTAGTGTTTTTTATGAACTCATTGAATGGGCGATTGCAATTGGTTTATCACCAGAGCAAGCTGAGAATTATAATGGCCAGCAAGGCGACATGTGGGATGCCCATAAAGATATGCTATTAGCAACAATTGGTGCAATTCTCTATGGACTTGCGGCTCTTATAAAAGCACCTAAAATAAATCATTCATAAATAAAAAAGAGCGCTCAATGAGCGCTTTTTTTTTAAGGTTTTTTAGACTACCGGATAAGTTTGATCTAACAAACTTGGTAAAGCTGAAGAAACCGTATTTGGTAGAAGTTGATCTAGGTGAGTGGTGACCTCACTAGCTGTATTATTTACGTCAATCTGCTCATTCACCACTGGTTTAGACTCTGTTGCAGATAAAATTTTTGCGATTGGGTCAGAAGCGTCAGTTGAAGAGCTTTTTAATAAATCATCTAACGGCACAGATTTTTGCTGCTGACTATTCGATTCATGGGTTGTGTTTTGCACTAGCTTTAATGTATTTAATCCAACACTATCCGCTACAGAAGGGACAACATCATTTATATCACTACTGACAATTTCACTCGTACTCGCCACTTTTGGTGCGACCACATAAAAGGTAAATGATGTACTCTCTTCACTGGGAAGACCTGCTGCATCTGTTTGAATTAAAGTAATTGTATGTTTCCCAACAGCTAAATCTTTATCAAGTGTAAATGACCATAGATTATTGGCACCTACCTGACCAACTTTAATAACCGAAATTACGACCCCATTATCATAGATAGTTAAGGTTGCATTAGGTTCAACTTTGACAGTAATTTTTGGAGTTGCATCATCAGTTTCTGAGTTAGGAGTAATTTGTTTTAAAGTAGTCCCATTATCATTATACACGCTATTAAATGTAGGTTTATCAGGAGGTGTTGTATCCTTTGTACCTGTTACCTCAAATGCTCCAGAACTATTACCTGCACTATCTATTGCAGTAACATTCGCTTTATTATTATCTGTTAAAGCAGGTGAAATAGTGATTGTAAATTTTCCATTTGCATCTGCCGTTCCCGTACCAATTACCTTAGTACCTATTGTTATTTGTATTTTCGCATTAGCTTCAGCAGTTCCCGTTACCGTTGTTCCATCTGCATTAATTTGAGCTGTAGGTTTATCCGGTGCAATAGTGTCGTAGCCAGATTTAATTTCTAAAGGCTTAGAGGTATTACCCGCTGCATCTTCAACAGTGATTGTCGCCTTTTGCGATTCTTTTAAGGCAGAAGAAAGCGTAATTTGAAATTCACCCTGTGCATTTGCCGTACCAGCTCCAATCACCTTACCATCAGCATCTTTTATCTGAACTTTTGCGTTCGCCTCAGCTATTCCTTCAACTACTGTTCCTTCTTTATTCACATCAACTAAAGGAACATCTGGAGCGAAAGTGTCCTTTCCAGCAATGATTTTAGTTGGCTCAGATTCATTTCCCGCTTTATCTACAGCTACAACTTTACCACCCGCATCACTCGTCAATGGCGGAGTAAATTTGTAAGAAAATTTCCCATCTGAATTTGCTTTTACAGTATCTATCAATTTGCCATTAGCATCATAAATGAAAACCTTTGCATCGGGTTCAGCCTTACCATCCAAGATCGAGCCATCTTCACTTAACTGGGCTTGTGGAGCATCTGGAGCAATAGTATCTTTTGGACCTGTAATAGAATAAGCACTAGACTCTTTACCTCCCCCATTTTGAGCTAAAACATTTAATTTATTTCCATCTGTCAAAGGCTTATCGAGCTTAATCGTAAAATTACCATTTGCATCGGCAGTACTAGAAGCAATCGTATTTCCATTCAAGTCTCTAATGTAGATTTTTGCATTAGCCTCTGCCTTACCAGTCACTGTAACAGCATCATCTGCAAGCTTTACTTCTGTTGGTTTCGCAGTGTTTGGGACATCAACAGGCGAATCATCTTTGTCATCTTTATCAAAAGCCCAAAGGTATAAACCTTCAGCGGCTAAAACTGCTAAGCCAGCTTTTAACACATTGCCCATCGAAAAAGTTGGGGAGTCATCAATCGCCATTGATGAAGCTGGTTGACTAGTGCTTGTATAGGCTAAATCTGTGACATGGTTTAGACCTTTATAATCTATAACCTTACCTTGTGCATCGAATTGTGCTTCAACAAACTTTCCGTGTTCAGTCGGAAAAACAAGTGAATGGTCTGTTGTATTTGTTGCTTCATTAAAGAAATTTTCTAAAACAAGAGTTTCTCCATTTTTTAAATGGATGATAAGACTTCCACCTTGCTTTTCCATTGATGCAATATCTTTTTGACTTACACCAATTTGAATGATTGCTGGTTGGTTTAAAACCACTTTATTGAGCTGACCATCTTGCAGAACGTCCAAACCCTCTTTGGATGCCACAATTATTCTTGTCATTATTTCCTATCCTGAATTTCAGTTATATTTTTAAATGTCTAACTTTTTAAATGATTCATCTAAAAGCTATTTTATTGCTGTTTAAAATATCAAAACCATGTGTTTATCACAATTCAAAAAGGATATTTATCAATAATTATTTTTGACTTTTAATTAAAATATTTATTCCTCATAAAATTTATATCAATCTGAAATATTACATATTCTAATATTTACTAAATTTCGCCTCTATTAGGGCCATCATTTTACATTCGTAAGTAAAAAAAGCTAAAAGTACCTATTAGAATCAAAAGACATAAAGTGGCAAATTTAGTTATTTTCGCATCTGATAGGGTGATTTTTAGCATGCTCCAGCCCTGAAAACGTTTTGCGAAAATGCTATTTAGAATAAGAGTTGAAACATGCAACAAAACCAAAGCTAAAAACAAGTTTGCAAAAAATTCATGTAAGTCTTTCAAAGAAAAATTAACATGCTCAGTCGCATACCCTAGCCCCACCACAATTGGAATCACGAGAAATATAAGTACAATTGAAATTTGAAAGAGTGCAATGCTGATTGAATGAATTGAATTTTTAGAAAAAATCGTCTTAAATTTTGCATGGCTTAAAGATTTTTTGATCGCACTTATTGCCACACTACTTCTCTTTTTAATGCCAAACGGTGTTGTAGTTGAAATACGTGGACTCAAAAAGTGCCAGATCACTCGCACGGTAATACTCATAAGAAGTATGTACCCAAACATCATGTGGACTTGGTGTAGATCTTCATTGTCTCCAGTAAAGTAAGCACCAATAAAACCAAGCATAATAATGATATGTAAAATGCGTATCAAAATATCAATGTGCGACCATGTTTTTGACATTACAAAAACTCAGAAGTGAAAAGTTAACTATAACTTTTACAATTGAAACTTAAACAAATATTAATCAATTTTTTCTCATTATTCACATAAAAAAAGAGCACCTATGTAGGCACTCTCTATTTCAAAATTTAGCTTAATTAAAATCTAGTATCGCGTATTTGAACTAAGGTTGAATTGGCTTTGGCCAAGCTATCTACAACTTTATTCATTACAGCGGGAATCAAGCTATCTGCCATTTGTGCCGCTTGCAAACCTAACTTTTCACCCAAGGTTGCTTTCTTACGTGTGTTAATTACATAGACATCATGTTGTGGTAATAAAGCTAATAGATATTCATCAGATGTTTGTAATTTATCAACAAGGTTCAGATTAAGCGCATCTTCACCATACCAATGTTCACCTGTAGCAACTTTATCAACATTAAGTTGTGGTCGATACTTTTCAACAAAGTGTTTAAATAACACATGAGTTTGTTGAAGCTCTTCTTCGAACTTTGCTTTACCTTCAGGAGTGTTTTCACCAAACATGGTCACAGTACGCTTATACTGCCCTGCTGTGTAAAGCTCAAAATCCACATTGTGTTGTTTTAAAAGACGATTAAAATTTGGAACCTGAGCAACTACACCAATTGACCCCACAATAGCAAATGGCGCTGTAATAATTTCATTTGCGATACATGCCATCATGTAGCCGCCACTTGCTGCTACTTTGTCTACACAAATCGTCAGATGGAAACCTGCATCGCGTAAGCGTACCAATTGAGCTGCTGCTAGACCATAACCATGTACCATGCCACCAGGGCTTTCAAGGCGAACCACAACACGGTCACGACCTGCTTTAGCAGTTGCTAAAATGAGGGTAATTTCTTCTCGTATGTTTTCAACTGCTGAAGCTTGAATATCACCCTTAAAATCTAAAACAAAGATTTTCTGGTTATTCTTACGGCGAATTTTAGCTTCTTTAGCAAGTTGTTGAGCCAATTGTAAAAGTTCTAAACGGCTTGCAGTTGTTTGTGCAATTTTTTTTCTCTGTTCATTTACACGTGCATTTAAATGACTAACACGTATTTCTGCAGGGAGTTTAGGCAAATGGAATAACATAAAATTCTAAGCTCATAAGTTATCTTTTATAGCCTTAAGATGTGGTCCTTTTGACTAAAATTCAATAGCGTTTTTGCAAAATAGATTCATTTTCATTTATAAAATAAAAAAAAAGAGCACATGGCTCTTTTTTTGTATGGATGACTAGTTAACCGAATCGTCCAGTAATATAGGCTTCCGTCAACTGATGGTCTGGTTGAGTAAAGACTTTTTCAGTTGAGTTGACTTCAATCAAATCACCTAAATGGAAATAAGCAGTACGATCAGACACACGTGCCGCTTGTTGCATTGAGTGAGTCACAATCACAATTGTATATTGATTCGACAATTCAGAAATCAATTCTTCAATTTTTGCTGTTGCGATTGGGTCAAGCGCAGAACATGGCTCATCCATTAAAATCACTTCAGGACTTACTGCAATGGTACGTGCAATACATAAACGTTGTTGCTGACCACCTGATAAACCAGTACCCGGTTGATTCAAACGATCTTTCACTTCGTCCCATAGACCCGCTTTACGCAAGCTATTTTCAACAATTTCTTCAAGATCATATTTATTACGCGCCAGACCATGAAGTTTAGGGCCATATGCCACGTTATCAAAAATAGTTTTAGGGAACGGATTTGGCTTTTGGAATACCATACCAACCTGAGCACGTAATAATACGACATCAAGGTTCGGATCATAAATATTGTGGTTATCGAGTGTAATCTTACCTGTCACACGGCAACCATCAATGGTGTCATTCATGCGGTTTATCGTACGAAGAAAGGTCGATTTACCACAACCAGACGGTCCAATAAAGGCAATCACTTCGTTTTGGTAAATATCGAGGTCAATACCCTTAATCGCTTCAAAATCACCATAATAAACATGGGCATCTTGTGCACTAATTTTGATTTCGGTTGAGTTCTGCTTTTTTGAAGTGTGTGGTTCAAAATGCGAAACATACGAAGTGCCATGATTCTGCGATTTATCTGTAAATTGAGATTGTTCAGTGTTCACTAACTTATCCTTTTCTAAGGAATTCGTAATATCAATAGTATTCATAATTTATCCTCTATTACCAACGCACTTCGAACTTTTTACGTAACCAAATTGCAAGACTGTTTAAACCAATCAATAGTGCAAGTAGTACGATAATCGCAGCGGCAGTACGGCCTTCGAAGAAGTTACGCAACTCATTACCTTGCCATAAGTAAACCTGGACAGGTAAAGCGGTTGATTGATCAAATGGAGTTGTTGGAATACTTGCAACGAATGCACTCATTCCAATTAAAAGTAAAGGCGCAGTTTCACCAAGCGCATGGGCAACACCAATAATCGAGCCAGTCATAATGCCCGGTAAAGCTAATGGTAAAACGTGGTGGAAAATGGTTTGAAACTTAGAAGCTCCCAAACCAAGTGCAGCTTGTCGAATAGAAGGTGGCACTGCTTTTAATGAAGCACGTGTCGTAATAATGACTGTTGGTAGCGTCATTAAACTTAAAACTAAACCACCAACAAACGGAGCAGATAAAGGTAAATGCATCCAGCCAATAAAAATTGCTGCACCGAGTAAACCAAACACAATTGAAGGAACAGCAGCAAGGTTATTGATGTTGACTTCAATAATGTCTGTAAGAATATTTTTTGGAGCAAATTCTTCAAGATAGATTGCGCTGGCAACACCAATTGGAATTGCAATAATGATCACAATCAGCATCATAAACAATGAACCCATGAATGCACCTGCAAGACCACTAATTGCTGGTGAACTACGAGAGTCCGGATTCTTAAACAAGTTCAAATTGAACGTGTTTTCAAGAACACCTTTTGCTTTTAAATCATCTGCAAGCTTACGAACTTCAGGTTCAAGTTGCTGCTGATCATCTGGCAATGAACGGTCAATATTACCTTTTAACCAGACATCGACATTGGCATCACCCAAGAAATTAATATTTTCTTTTTTACCAATGAGTGATGGGTCTGCAAAAACCATGTCACGTAAACGATAAGCCTCAGAACTTGCATAAAGACTACTTAAATGATCACGTTGACTAGCAAGTGCTGGGTCCTTAGCAATCATTCCATTTACGATAATACCGTCCCAATCCACCATACCCATTTTGGTTTGCCAGTCGATATAACGCTCTTGATAATGCGCAGGTGTTTCCCCCTGCCCACGAACAGGTAAAGGACCTGCATCAATCACCTTCGGATCGAAGTAAATTGGAACATTCATGCTTGTTTGCCAAAAAGCAGGTAAACCTTTTGCCAAAATACTGCTAAACAATAGCGCAACGAATGCAAGTCCAATTACGACTGCCGAGAAACCAGCATAACGAAAAGCTCTTTCTTTGCGGTGACGCTTAGCCAAAGATTTTTGGATGACCTGTTTACGTCGTTCACGTGATTCAGCAGCAGCTTTTGGATCAAATACGTTCTGATCCATAGGAGACGATGTATTTGATGTACTCATTCGTATTGCTCACGGTATTTACGCACAATGTACAGTGCAACAATGTTTAAACATAAGGTAATCACAAAGAGTGTTAGACCTAACGCGAATGCAACCAAAGCTTGTGGGCTGGCAAAGTCAGTATCACCAGTTAACTGTTTTACGATCGTAACGGTCACTGTCGAAACAGCTTCAAATGGATTTGCATGTAAAAGTGGGCTGTTGCCTGCTGCCAAAACTACAATCATGGTTTCCCCTACGGCACGAGAAACAGCTAATAAAAAGGCGCCCGTAATACCCGGTAACGCAGCAGGTAAAACAACTTGACGAATTGTTTCTGACTTCGTTGCTCCAAGTCCTAAAGAACCGTCACGTAGTGCACGAGGGACTTGGGTAATAATGTCGTCTGATAAAGAAGAAACAAACGGAATAATCATAATCCCCATCACGAAACCAGCAGTTAAAGCACTGGTCGCGTTAATTTCAAGACCAACGTAAGCACCAGCTGTCTTGAAAAATGGACCAATAATCATCATGGCAAAAACACCATAAACAATTGTTGGAATACCTGCTAAAACTTCAATCGCCGGTTTTGCCCATGAGCGTAAAGACGAAGACGCATATTCAGCTAAATAAATAGCAATCATTAATCCAATTGGTACGGCAACGAGTAAAGCAATGCCGCTGACCATGAGTGTGCCCCAAAGCAATGGCAATAAACCATAACTACCTTCAACATTACCCGAAGTACTAAAACCTGGGTTCCACTCTGTTCCGAAGAAGAAATCAAGCGGGCTTACAAAACGGAAGAAGTGCATTGCTTCGCCAAACATCGACATCACAATACCGATGGTTGTTAAAATCGCAACGCCAGAACATAAAATCAAAGCAACATTAATGGCACGTTCAACTTGGTTACGCGCACGATATTGTTGATTAATCTTTTTCTTTGCCCAAACTAAACCCAGTAAAGCTGCACAAACTACAACAGCAAATTTGGCAAAAGAGCCAATGGTTTGAAATTTTGCGAACTGTTGTGCAGCTGCTAATTCATAGGCTGCCGGTTTATCACTTACCCCAAAACCAGAAGCAATCGCTTGAACACGGTCAACCAATACACTTCTGCCGGCTTCATCAAGTGAAGCACTTATAGACGCGGGAATATTATTAAAAATAATATGATTTAAAATACTTGGTTCAACCAAGCTCCAAATGATCAAAATTAAAAAAGCAGGGATACCGCACCAAAGACCAACCAGTGCACCATAATAACCAGGACGAGAATGTAACATCGCCGAGTTGCTTCCCTTACCTGCTAGGCTACGGCTCTTTCTTAGCCCAAGTTGATATGCGATTGCCACAAGGGCTAACAACACACCGATAAGTAGCAGATTCATGTACTCTCCACTGTTTTCTCAATTGTCATAATTTGGAAAAAACAAGTTAGACAAAAAGGCTGATGAACTCTCAAGATCACCAGCCCCTATTCAAACTAACTTATTTAACAGTTTTACCCGCTTTAAAGTCAGCCAATACTTTTGCACGTTCAGCATCAGACATTGCGATTAAGCCATCACGTTCAGCTTTAGAACCTTTACCTGTTGCTTTTTTGCTTACGAAATATTCTACATATTGCGGTAAGCCTTTAACTGATTTTAAATGTTCGCCTTTCACGTAGAAGAACAATGGACGAGATACAGGATATGTACCGTTCAATACTGTTTTCTCAGATGGAAGAACGTTGTTTACTGTAGCTACACGCAACTTGTCACGGTTCATATCATAGAAACTTAAACCAAACACGCCTACTGCACTTGGAGAAGTCTTTAAGCGAGCCAATGTTTCTGTGTAGTCACCAGCAATTTCAATTACACGACCGTCTTTACGGAAAGTCGAACATGCTTTCTTCTGAGCATCTTTATCTAGGCTCTTGAAGTATTCATATGATTCACAACCAGCATCAACCATTTTTTCTTGGAAAACTTCACGAGTACCGTGGTTAGATGCAGGAATTACAAGAGTAATTGGTTCGTTTGGAAGTGATTTATCAATCTGGTTCCAGTTTGTATATGGGTTTGGAACCAACTTACCTTTTGAAGGTAACTGTGCAGCTAACGCAGCAAACACATGGTAAGGTTTTAATTTATAAGCTGCTTTATGTGAGTTAGACGCAAATACGATACCGTCGTAACCAATTTTGATTTCTTGAATTTGTTTTACACCAGCTTTGTTACAAGCTTCAATTTCAGTGCTTTTAATTTTACGAGAAGCGTTAGCAACGTCGATTGTGTTATCGCCAACGCCTTGACAGAATTGTTTCAAACCAGCAGAAGAACCGCCAGAACCAACTACAGGAGTTTTAAATTGAGGGAATGTATTACCAAACTCTTCAGCTACAACGCTGGCAAATGGTAGTACAGTTGAAGAACCAGCAATTTGAATCGTATCACGAGCTGCATTTGCAGTCGTTGCTACAGCTGCCCCAGTTACTGCTAACGCAATTGCGATTTGACGTGTATTTAAGCGCATTCTGTTCTCTCTCATTAATGCAATAGGTTGTACGTCACTTTTTGTTGAGTGCTTGTACGCTCTTCGATAGCTGCATTGTGAATAGAAAATATGACAATTAAGTTACAGTATGATGACGCTTTAATGATTTCGATATTGTTAATTGTCACATTATTATTTTTTATCTATTATCAAATATTTAATTCAACTCGAGTGGGTATTTTACCCTGTATATTAGTCTCTATTATGACATCAATTAAAAATACAGATTTTAAGTATTTATAAAATATAAAACTCAAATATATTATAAATATTTTAAAAATCGATTATTTAACTCTGTTTTTACTTTTAATACTAAAAATAATTTTATTACTAAAACTCTTATTAAATAGGCTAAAAAATAATAATTTCTTTGTAACATGAAAATAATATGACAAAAGATAAAGGGCTACCTACTTAAAGTAAGGTAACCGCAATATCGTTGTAAATTTAGTGAACTAATTCGATTGTACTTCTGGCATCGCTACCATTTTTTTACGATACTTTAAGAAATACATCAGTGCCAAAACAACAAGCCAGATTGGGCCTAAAATCACAGCCAATCTCATATCTGGCGTCATTGCCATGATAATAAGAATGAAGCATACAAAGCTAATGGTTAAGTAATTACTCCATGGGCTAAGAATACTTTGAAACTTGGTTTGACGTTTTTGCAATTTCATTGCTTTAGTAAATTTCAAATGAGTTACTGAAATCATAAGCCAGTTAATAACAAGTGCCGCCACAACAAGCATCATAAAGAGCTGAAAAGCTTGACCAGGAATCAGGTAATTTACAACCACACATATTGCTGTGATTGATGCAGAAAGAACTGCGGCTGGAACTGGAATACCACGGCTGTTTACTTTTTTCAAAATTGCTGGAGCATTACCCTGCTCTGCTAAACCATGCAACATACGACTATTACAATAGATACAGCTGTTATAAACCGAAATAGCAGCAATTAAGACTACAAAGTTTAAAACGTTCGCAACACCATTACTGTTTAATGACTGGAAAATCATTACAAATGGACTACCACCTTCTGCAACCATATTCCATGGGTAAAGACATAGTAAGATCCCAATTGCACCGATGTAAAAAATTAAAATACGATAAACAATCTGGTTCACTGCTTTTGGAATAGTGGTTTCAGGTTTTTTAGTTTCAGCCGCAGCAATACCAATTAACTCTAAGCCACCAAATGCAAACATAATAACGGCTAAAGCCATGACAAAACCGTGAATCCCGTGCGGGAAGAAACCACCGTGCTGCCATAAATTTGCAATTCCTGCTTGCGGACCAGCAGACCCTGTAAATAAAAGATAAGTACCGAAACCAATCATGCTTAAAATTGCAACAATCTTAATGCAGGAAAATAGGAATTCGGATTCCCCAAAAAAGCGGACATTCACCAAGTTAATGCCGTTAATTAAAATAAAGAAAAATAAAGCAGTCATCCAAGTGGGAATTTCAGGCCACCAGAACTGAATGAAGGTTCCAATTGCACTGAGTTCAGCCATGCTTACTAGTACATATAACACCCAATAGTTCCAGCCCGACATAAAACCAGCCATTTTCCCCCAATACTTATTAGCAAAATAACTAAATGAACCACTTACGGGTTCTTCAACAACCATTTCACCTAAATGACGCATAATTAAGAAAGCAATAATTCCGGCAATTGCATATCCTAATAAAATTGAAGGACCTGCCAGTTTAATCGTTTGAGAAAGACCTAAGAATAACCCCGTTCCGATCGCACCTCCGAGCGCGATGAGTTGAATATGCCGATTGGATAAGCCTTGTTTTAACTCGTGCTTATTGTTTGCATCCATAACGTTATCTCCAATGTTGGTGTCACTTCCTGTACACCTTTATTCAGCACCATATCCGAAGATCAGAAACCGACCTTCGGACATAAGTTTGCTTTAATATGAGTCCATTTAATTTTTAAGAAGACTTGTCCTATCTTCTATTTAAAACGAGCTTGCATCCTTACATTTAATAGGCTGGGAACGCTCCTTTAAAATTTCATAGCCACGATCACCATAGTCAAAACGCGCGATGACTGAAGCAAATTTTTTCAAACTCACTGGCGCATCCATTGCCGGTAGTTTTAATTCAATAAAAGTTAGCTGATCATTTAAATGAACATTATCTAAAACACTTCTAAGCTGTCCGGCAGTTTCTACCACATAGGTGGTATGGCCTTTTTTACCGTTAAATACCGCAGGAATTTCAGTATATTTCCAGTTTTGCACGTCGTTATAAGCTGCATTTTCACCCATAATTAAGCGCTCAATGGTATAACCACCATTGTTAAGCAAGAAAATGATTGGTTTTAAACCATGACGGATAATCGTAGAAAGCTCTTGTACCGTAAGCTGGAAAGAACCATCACCAATAAAGAGAATTTGACGGCGTTCAGGAGCTGCCAGCAAACTACCAAGTAAAGCCGGTAAGGTATAACCGATTGAACCCCAAAGCGGCTGAGCAATATATTTAGCTGTAGCAGGAAGTTTTAAACCAGACAAAGCTGAGTTTGAAGTTCCAACTTCACCAATAATCACATCGTCTTCTTTTAAGAAACCTGCAATGTAGTTCCAAAGTACATCTTGGCTTAGCTTTTGTTGGGCTGGAGCTTCAACTACTTTCTGTGGTTGTTTCTCAAGAAGAGGCATTGACGATTTACGTGGCGCAACTTTTTTATTTAGCTCAACAAGTAACTGTCCAATTTCAATGCCCGGAAAATCCTGACCAAAAATATTTAAGCCATAAGATTTAATTTCAATATAGTTTTTAGTTGCAATTTGATGAGTAAATACAGCTGAACCGACATCTGTAAAACGTGCGCCAATACCAATTAGGCAATCAGACTGTTCAATTATATTTTTTACGTGTGGTTGGCTTGCCCCACCAACATAGGTACCGATATAACGAGGTGAGCCTTCATCCATAATATTTTTTGCAGTATTCATACCGGCAAATGGAATTGAGCACTTTTGAGATAAATCATTTAAAAGCGAAGTCACGCCAAAAACTGAAGCTTCATTGTCAATAAGAAGCGCTGGGCTTTTTGCATTGTTCAAAATGTCGCAAAGTTTATTAACTACGCTGTGTAGTAAATCTGGCTCAACCGCTGGATAACTTAAATCTAGTGGGCGCTCAGACACTTCAATTTTAACGTGAGTAATATCTCCTGCTAGCTGGATGTGCACAGGGCGACGTTCAAGGAAACACTGACGTAATACACGGTCAATTTCAAAGGCTGCATTTGCAGGAGTTAAACGAGTTTGGGCAACCGTGAACTCTTTCATACAGTTCATAATATTATCGTAGTTGCCATCAACAAGCGTATGGTGAATTAAAGTGCCCTTTTGAACTGCATGTAAAGGCGGAATACCAGAGATATGAACAAGAGGTACATTTTCTGCATATGCACCTGCAATGCCGTTAATCGCGCTTAAATCACCTACACCATAAGTGGTCGCCAAGGCAGAAAAACCGTTAATTCGTGCATAACCATCTGCTGCATAGGCAGCATTTAATTCATTACAATTTCCAATAAATTCGAGTTCTGGATCTGCTTCAACTTGTTCTAGATACGAGAGGTTAAAATCACCAGGTACACCAAAGAGATGTTGGATACCCATTTGTTTTAAACGAAGATTTAAAAAGTCACCGATTTCTATGAACATTGCTCTATATCCTTTGAGACCAATTTTTATTCCATAGAAAAATAATATTTCATCTACCTTTTAGATTTCGTGCATAATGAAAACGCATTTCAATAAAAATACATGATTTGTGTATCATAAAAGGATTTTATGCAATGGATAAGTTCGACTGGCAAATCATTCAGGCATTACAAAAGAATGGACGGCTCACCAATCAGGAAGTTGGAGATTTAATCGGTTTATCTGCTTCCCAATGTTCTCGAAGAAGACAGCTACTTGAGCAAAAAGGCATAATTTTAGGTTACACGGCCCGCATCCAGCAGCAAGCGCTAGGACTGGAAGTCACGGCAATGATTCACATTAATTTAAGAACACACGAAGCAAAATCGCAGCAGTCTTTTCAAGAGTTAATTGAAGCGGAAGATAACATTCAAGATGCTTTTTCAATTAGTGGCGATGCGGATTTTATTTTAAAAGTCGTTGCTGAAAACTTAGAACAGCTTTCTCAATTTGTGACCGAAAGATTGCTTTCTTATAATTTTATTGGTCACATAAAGTCTTACATTGTTCTAAAAAAAATTAAAGAACAGAATCATTTTTTAATCAAACCTAAAAGTCACGGCTACCATCACACGACTTAAGCAAATTAGTATTTAATAAGATAATTTAAAATAAAAAGGCGGATACTAGATCCGCCTTAAAATTAATATTTAGACTTTACTGATATGGACTGTTTGCCCAATCGTATTTTCAAGTAAACCTTCTAAACCAAACTCAGCACCTAAGCCTGACATTTTCCAGCCACCAAAAGGTGCATGAGGCAGAACTTCCGCATGTGTATTGATCCAAACAGTACCGCATTGAAGCTGAGTCGCATAAGTTTGAGCAGCTTTAATATCAGAAGACCAGATTGAACCACCTAAACCAAATTCACTGTCATTAGCGCGAGCAATTGCATCATTGATATCGGTATATTTTAAGACAGGTAACACAGGACCAAATTGTTCTTCTTGGACCACACGACAAGAGTCAGACACTTCAGTCAAAATGGTAGGTGCAATAAAGTAGCCTTGCTCTGGTAATTGTTGTTGCCCAGAAAGTGCTTTTGCACCTTGCTCAATAGCTTCAGCAATAAGAGTTTTCACTTTATTATATTGCATTTGGTTTTGTACCGGACCAAATGTTGTAGAAGATTCCATTCCATCACCCACAACTTGAGCATTGGCAATGTCAGCTAACTTTTGAGATAAAGCCTCATATTGACTTTCATGTACATATAAACGTTTTAACGCTGCACATGTTTGGCCTGCATTTAAGAACGCCATATTAAAAATCTTAGCAGCAATTTCATCGATATTTGCATCTGGTAATACAATACCCGCGTCATTACCGCCAAGCTCTAAAGTTAAATGTTTTAACTGTTGAGCTGCACCAGCCATAATGTGCTGACCAGTTCGAGTTGAACCCGTAAACACCACTTTTTGTACATCTGGATGAGAAGATAATGCTTCGCCAATCTCACCAGCACCCACCACAATTGAAATAACGCCGGCTGGAACTTCTTGCTGAATGATTTCACATAAACGCAAAGTTGATAGTGGTGTGTATTCAGAAGGTTTGCTAATGACAACGTTACCCGCGCGCAATGCAGGCATGATATGCCAAACCGCAATCATAAGCGGCCAGTTCCAAGGGGTAATTGAAGCCACCACACCTAATGGCTGGCGATGACGCTCAATACGCTTGGTTTCACTGTCTTCAATCACTTCAACAGGTAAATCCATAGCGGCTGCATAGCGAGTCCAACCAATTGCTCCCTGCACTTCCATTTGCGCAAGTGCAAGTGGCTTACCTTGCTCAAGCACAACTAACTCTGCAAGCATTTCTGCGTGCTTTTCAATACCATCCGCAATCTTGTTTAAAATCGATTTACGTTCATCGTGTGAAACTTGTTGCCAAGCTTTAGATGCTTGTTTAGCAGCGCTCACCGCTTGATTTACTTGCTCAACCGATGCTTTTGCGCAACGCGCGGCAGTTAGACCTGTAGCAGGGTTAATAACTTCTAGTTCACCCTGTTCACCTGAACAAGATTGACCGTTAATAATCAGTTTAAATTCATTAAGCACATTAACTTGTTGCATTTCTTCTTCCTTGTCTTAATTGTAATTACAGCCACTTACTTTTTTCAGTTAAAACGGGATTATTTAAAGTAAGTACGATATTGATATATCAATGTGACCAAAAATATTGGGGACATACCAATACAATAAGAAATTTGCATAAGATAGATCATGCATAATTATTTTTGTTTTTAAAAAATATGCATGGTTTGTGCATATTTTTATTTACTCATACACATTTTGAATAAAAAGAATCTGTAATAAAAAAGCCCAGCAAGAAACTGGGCTTTTTTTGTTATCAACTCAATTAGTCGATTGGTGGTACATAGTTACCAGAAGCAATTGCATCTTTAATGCGATCAGCTTCAGCCAATACTTGACCTAAAAGGTTTTTAACGTTTTCAAATGTCACAACAGGGCTTAATGTTGTCATTTTCAATGACTGTACATTACCAACTTTTGTTACACCGATATTTGCTTCACCACGTGCAAACAATTCGTCCGCTACGTTTTGGTTTAAGCTATCGATTAACTCAACTGGATAACCTTGTGGAACAACACGGAATAATACTGAAGCAAATTGTGGTTCAACTAAAAGCTCTAAACCTGTCGTTGCCTTGATGTAATCTGCAACTTCACGAGTAAGTTTTACACCATGGTCGATCATTGAACCGTAGAGGTTTTCACCAAGTGATTCAATTGTCATCCACAATTTCAATGCATCAAAACGACGAGTCGTTTGTAATGACTTAGAAACAAGGTTTGGTACACCGTGTTCTTCATCATAAGCAGAGTTCAAGTATTCAGCTTCGTAGTGCATAAAACGATAGTTCGCTTCGTCTTTTAACAAGAACGCGCCACAGCTAATGCTTTGGAAATAATGCTTATGGAAGTCGAGGGTAATTGAGTCAGACAACTCAATACCATCAAGCATTGCACGATAGTCATTTGACAGAATTAATGCACCGCCCCATGCCGCATCGATATGCATCCATGAACCATATTTGGTTGTGATTTCACGAATTTTCTTCAATGGATCAATTGCACCAGCATCAGTTGTACCTGCTGTCGCAACGACACAAGCAACTACTTTGCCTTCTGATTGCAAATGCGCCATCGTTTTTTCGAGAGCATCTACATCCATCTGTGCATTTTCATTCACAGGAACAGTCACAACAGACTGGAAGCCCATGCCCATCATTGCCATGTTCTTTTGCACAGAGAAATGCGCATTTTCAGAACAAATAACTTTGACGTTTTTCATTGCTTCAGCTGGAATACCATCACGCTGTACAGACCACGGCTTACCGTTTTCGTCTTTCCAGTTTTTCGAAATGCACCAGTCACGAGCAAGTAATACACCCATTAAATTAGATTGAGTACCGCCAGAGGTGAACACACCTGCCTGACCAGAACCATAACCAACTTTTTGGCGCAACCAATCAATGAGCTGAACTTCCATTAATGAACCGGCTGGGCTTTGATCCCATGAGTCCATAGACTGGTTAGTTGCATTGATTAACACTTCCGCAATCTGGCTCATCACCATGGTTGGGCAGTGTAAATGTGCTAATGAATGTGGATGATGTACTTTTAAGCTTTTATTTAAGAAAAGCTCAATCATACGTTGAAGTGATTCTTGTACACCCATACCTTCTTTTGAAGGTTGGAAAGAAATTGCTGAACGCAATTCTTTAATGCTACCGCCTGTGTACATCTTTTCATTTTGCAACCATGCTGAAACGGCTTTTACCGCTTCGCCCATTGCTGACTCATAGTCAGCAATGGATTGTGCATCATTGCAGAGTAACGCTTTACGATGTTCTGCAAAATCCACCATATTTATGCGCCTCGTACTGCAACCAATGCTTCTGCAATTGCTTTCTTAAAGCGAGCAATTACCTCAACACACTCTTCTTGAGTGATGATAAGCGGACAAAGTAAACGAATTACAGTGCCGTTACGACCACCTTTTTCAAGCAATAATTTATTGTTGAAGCAAGCAGTTTGAATTGCAGCAGCTAATTGAGAGTCTGCAGGAAGTGAACCGATACGGTCAGCTTGTTTACGCTCGTCAACAATCTCAACACCGATCATCAAACCGCGACCACGTACGTTACCGATACATGGGAATTCTTGAGCTAATTTTTTAAATTCAGCTTGTAGATAATCACCACGTTCTTGCGCATTTTGAGCAAGATTTTGTTCAGTAATCGTTTTTAATACGACAAGGCCTGTACCCATAGCAAGTTGGTTACCACGGAAAGTACCCGTGTGACCTGCAGGTTGCCAAGCATCAAATTTACGTTTAATACCTAATACTGCAAGTGGTAAACCACCACCTACGGCTTTAGACATTACAACAACATCAGGTTCAATACCTGCATGTTCAAATGCAAACATTTTGCCTGAACGTGCAAAGCCAGCTTGAACTTCGTCTAAAATTAAAACGATGTTGTGCTTTTCAGTCACTTCACGGATTTTTTGCAACCATTTTACTGGAGCTGTAACTACGCCGCCTTCACCTTGAATCGCTTCAAGAATAACAGCAGCCGGTTTTGTTACACCGCTTTCAACATCTTCGATAAAGTTTTCAAAGAAGTAAGTTAAAGCGTCAACACCAGCTTCACCACCCAAACCAAGTGGGCAGCGGTATTCATGCGGATATGGCATGAATTGTACGCCTGGCATTAAACCGTTAACTGCATTTTTTGCACTTAAGTTACCAGTCATAGCAAGTGCACCATGGGTCATACCATGGTAACCGCCAGAGAAACTGATCACTGAACTACGGCCAGTGTAAGTCTTAGCAAGTTTAATTGCTGCTTCAGTTGCGTCTGCACCAGCAGGACCACAGAACTGCAAGCAATATTCTTCTTTACCACCAGGTAAATATGCTAACAATGCTTCAGTGAATGCATCTTTTAAAGGTGTGGTTAAGTCTAAAGTATGCAATGGCAAACCACTTGCCAACGTATCTTGAATACTTTGAATCACCGCAGGATGATTATGACCTAAAGCCAATGTACCTGCCCCAGCTAAACAATCAAGGTACTCTGTACCTTCAACATCAGTAACCCAGCATCCTTGTGCTTTCGCTATCGCTAACGGTAATTTACGTGGATAGCTACGAACATTTGATTCCATTTGACTTTGGCGAGTCAAATAATATTCGTTAGTAGCATTAGTGGCAGGGTTAACGGAAGTAACGCTCATATCGGATTACCATCTCTGATAGGGGTAGAAAGAAATAAGTCTGGTGACTTTTGGTCCTTTGACTCGGTGCTTTATAGAACTAGTAAAGACACTTATTTTATATCTTGTAACTAGGAGCGCGATGATACCTAATTTTACAAGAAAAAAAACGTCTTTTATGTACTTTACTCATCTAATCTTATTGAAAAAATGTATCATCCCAATAGTTAAGATGAATTATGATCATACTATGTGACAACCTAAAGAAAATATTCTTTTTTTATATTACTTTGATTTTTTAAGTTACATTGACATACTTTATTTTTAAGCCTTTATTTTTAAAAGATTTTATATTTACCAAAATTTAAAAAAACTGATCTAAATATTACAAATACGCCACAAAATCTGCAAAAGTTATGCATAACTTATGTTTAACATTTCTTAATGAAAAAAATTAAATTTATATTAATTTTTAAAGGAAAAAATTATGCGTACTTTAGCTGTTTCAACCCTTCTTTTAGGTTCTCTCCTTAGCCCTTTGGTTTTCGCTCAGGATGATAATGCTTTGAACTATAATATTGTGAATGTACAAGCTGAAGCTTCTCGTCAAGTTTCTAATGATGAAATGCACGCAACTTTATATATTGAAAAAAGTAACAAGCAACCAGCTGAACTTTCAAATCAGATTAATCAATTGATGAATCAGGCACTTGCTGTTTCTCGTAAATATCCGCAAGTAAAAGTGGAAACTGGCGCTCAAAGCACTTACCCAATTTACGATAACGACAGTAACAAGCTAAAAGAATGGCGTGGCCGTGCTGAAATTCGTCTTGAAAGTAAAGACTTTAAAGCTGCAAGCCAGTTAGTCAATGAATTGCAACAAAGCTTCCAAACTCAATCAATTAATTTTACAGTTTCAGATGAGCAACGTAAAAAAGTTGAAAATGATTTGATGGTCGAAGCGTCTAAAAACTTTCAACAACGTGCTCAAATGTTGACTCAAGCATGGAATAAAAGCCAATACACGCTCGTTAACTTAAACTTAAATACTAGCAACTATTTCCCTCAGCCTGTAATGCGTGCCAGCATGGCTAAGTTTGCTATGGCCGAAGCTGCACCAGCTCAAGATATGGCAGCTGGTGAGTCTAAAATTACTGTGAATGCAAACGGTTCAATTCAGTTTAAATAAATTACCTTTTCCGGCCCAAGCACGTAACTGCTTGGGCTTTTTATTAACTAACGTCCCCATCTAAATACTCTGCAAACGCTTGAGCCAAATAATCAAAAAGCGCTCTGATTTTTGGAATTTGTCTAAAGTCTTCATGAATGACCAGCCATAGATCATATCGATGAATATCTAGGTCTGGAAGCAGTTGAACAAGCTCTGAGCATTGATTTGCTATAGGGCACTGAATAAAACCTACCCCCAAAGCAGCTTTAACTGCTGAGAATTGAGCAGGATGACTATCGGTCCGTATTTTGAATTGTTCATTTTTTATTTCAGGTAGAAAAACCCTCATCATTTCTCTTTCAAGAAGATTACGGTCGGGTCCTATCAGATCATGCTGACTTAAATCTGCTAGACAGATGGGAGAACCTTTACGCTGTATATAATCTCGATGTGCATATAGACCCAATGGCACCTCACCAACCTTTTTTGCTACAAGCGCTTCCTGAACAGGAGGATACATCCTGATTGCCAGATCAACTTCTTGCTCTAGTAAGTTGGCAGAAGCATTGTTTAAAGATATTTCGATATTAACTTCCGGGTAAAGTGAACGGAATTTTGAGAGCATTTGAGGCAAAACAAGCGTGCCTAGGAACTCCGATACACTCACTCGTACACTACCTGCAATTAGATTTAGAGGGGCACTTGCTGTACGCATAAAATGGTCAGAAGCACGTTGCATAGCCCGAACTGGCAGTTCAAGAGCTAGAGCATGCTCTGTCGGTTTCAAGCCATGAACAGAACGGCTAAACAAAACAGTTCCCAACTGATTTTCAAGTTGTTCTATACGTGTTCGAACAGTAGGTTGGGTAACGCCTAATTTACGAGCGGCTGCCGAGAAACTCCCCTCTTCTAAAACCACTAAAAAGAATTTCTGATCATCCCAAGAAGACTGTTTGTTCATCAAAATTCTTTCATCTGCTCAATTAATTTAGTCAATTTTATTATAGGTCTGCTTTTTTTATGATGTGAATATTGTTTATGCATGTGATTAATCATCATAGAAATTAAGGAGACATACTATGAATAAGCCCCTTTTACTGGTCTTTCATTCCAATTTAAATCAGTCCAAGGTTAATCGTGCTTTGGTTGAAGCATTAAAGCTTCGAAACCAACTCGATATTTTTGATATTCAAGAGTTATATAACGGATCTCTAGATATAATGAAAGACGGTGCAATTGAAGCCCAACGTCTAATCTCTGCTTCACACATCATTTTCCAGTTCCCTATCTATTGGTATTCAGTTCCTCCGATTTTCAAAACTTGGATGGATACGGTTTTAACGCGGATGTTTTATCTTTTTTATGAGCAGGAAGGTCAGGTTATTGAAGGTAAATCACTTTACCTACATGTTACGGTTGGCAATTTAGATTCGGCATATCAAAAACAAGGACAAAATGGCTTCACCCTAGATGAGCTGATGGCACCTTTGAAAGCTACTGCACGCCGATGCGGATTAAGCTGGCACACACCTCATGTTGTTTTTAATGCAAATCAATTAGATGAAAATGATATTGAAAAAGAAATTTCATTATCTTTAAAGCAGTTTGAACGATGGGGTATATTAAATAATGCTCCTCTTACTTCTTCATGCTAGTGCTAACCATAAAAAAACGCACTACTGAAAAATCAGTAGTGCGTTTCGAGGTTAAAGTAATATCTTATTTTTTAAATGGTAAAGCATATTTCAAAATACGACCTACAACCTGACCAAACTGTTTAGTCAAACTTGCGTTGTTATAGTTCAAACCATATTTTTTACATACAGCTTCAACTTTTGGAGCCATTTGGCGATAACGGCGCGCAGGAACATCAGGATATAAATGATGCTCAATCTGATGGCTCAAATGTCCACTTAAAATATGTAATGCTTCTGAACCTTTTAAGTTTGAAGAACCACGAATCTGGCGCATGTACCAGTGACCACGGCTTTCATCCTGTAAAACAGACTTTGGAAATACTTCTGCATCTTTAGTAAAGTGACCACAGAAAATAATCGTAAACGTCCATATATTACGAAGACCATTCGCAACCAAATTTCCAGTAAATACAGGTAATGCTGCTGGCCCTGCAATTAATGGGAAAAAAACGTAATCTTTGAAAAGCTGGGTACCAATCTTTTTATTAACAGGTTTTAATTCTTCCACGAATTTTGCCATGCTCTTACGCTTATAAAGAACGCGACCAATTTCAAGGTTCTGAATAGCTACGCCCCATTGGAACAATAAGCAAAATGGAATGCTATAAACCGGTTGAAACAAGAAACCTGGTTTCCAGCGTTGCTCTGGGAATAAGCGAAGTAAACCATAACCAATATCATCATCGATACCTTTAATGTTGGTATATGTGTGATGTTTATAGTTATGAGTTTGGCGCCAGTTATCAGAAGTACCGACAGTGTCCCATTCGTAAGTTTGACCATTAAATTTAGGATCGTTCATCCAGTCGTATTGGCCATGCATAACGTTATGACCAAGTTCCATGTTTTCCATAATTTTAGAAAAGCCTAATAGACCTGTTCCTAAAACCCAAGCTGGTGGGAACCAACCTGCAAATAAACATGCTCGGCCTAAAAAGCTACTGTAGCGAACTGCTGCATAGACACGGCGGATATATTTAGCATCTTTCTCACCCAAATCATCCAATACTTCTTGTTTGATCTGATCAAGCTCTTTTGCAAATGCGTCAAGTTCTGCTGGAGTCAAATCTCGATTTTTAGGATTTTTAAAATATTCGACTTTCACTGGCATATTCATAAAAGTTCTCTCTTAAAGATCAATAACTAGATCAGATTGTGCTGAGTTCACACAAATTTTAAGTAATTGGCTTGGTTCGGTATTTTCACTACCATTGAGTAAGTTACGTGTAGAACCTTGAGCTTTACTACAAACACATTTATTACAAATTCCCATACGGCAGCCATGTGTTGGCTTAAGGCCTTCATGTTCCAGACTCACCAAAATTGATTCGCCTTTTGGAATTGCAATAACCTTATTAGACTGGGTTAATGTGACATTTACATAACCAACTTCAGCCGTACTATCACGCGTTAAGCTAAAAGCTTCTGTTAAGACAGTCGGTGCTTTTTCAAAAAGCTGTTCCACTGTTGAAACGAAACCAGAAGGTCCACACGCATATATAGTGCTATTTTCCAAATCGTCTACTAATGCTAAATGCTCTGCATTTAAACGTTCGTCATTTGGTGTTTCTTGTGTATAGAAAACCTGATAACTAAAATTTGGGAATTGCTGCGCAACTTTTTCAAAGTATTCAACAAAAGCTGCATCTGAGCGTTGCTTTACCCAATATAAAAGCTGTACTTGAACTTTATCTAACTGCTGACTTTGTTTAATTGCAGTGATTAAGCTCAACATTGGGGTAATACCACTACCCGCAGCCAGCATAATTAATTTGGGTGTTTTGATATTTTGCTGCATATCGCCATAAGGCTGACCAAGCTCAAAAACATCGCCAATTTGGCTTTCAGTCATAAACCAGTTACTGACGATACCATCGGCTACTTTTTTAATCGTTAAACGTAAATGTTGTTCGTCAATTTGCGTCAAGCTATAAGTACGTTCATAACGACGACCAGCAATTTCAACAATGACAGGATGATGCTGACCAGCAACACCTATTTTCACTAAACGATTACATTTTAGTGTAAGACTTACCATGTCATGAGCGACAAATTCTTTTTTTACAATTTGAACAAGCCCATGTTTTACAGACCATAAAGGATTAACTTTTTGTAGCCAGAAGTTAGCCATTTCTTTATCAAAAATGGTTTGTGTCAATGAATTGAATAGAGAATTTCTCTTTTCGATTGCTTGCATAGCTGGAGGCTCTGTCGCTCTTTTTTAATTATTATACACATGTATATATATTTGTATATACACCCGTACTTTTAATTACAATTTCACAAGTTCAGCTTCTAAGGCTATAATCCTAAGAGTTTACAAATATATTGAACAGCATGACCCAATCTTCACTTTCTCAGAACCTGAATGACACACCTCTACAACAAGATGTCATTGAAATTAAAACAGCTACGCGTTCTGTGGGAAGAAAAGCGACAATTACTAAAGAAGAACTTTTTCAGGCTGCTCTAAATCTGATTGGCCCACAAAAGAGTATTGCTTCATTAAGTTTACGTGAAGTAGCACGAGAAGCTGGCATTGCGCCAAATAGTTTCTATCGACATTTTAAAGATATTGATGAGTTAGCAATTTCTTTAATTGACCGTGCAGGTATTGTTTTACGTAAAATTATCCGTCAGGCTCGCCTACGTGCTTCCTTACAAGAAAGTATTATTCGCAGTTCTGTCGATATTTTTCTTCAGCAGCTCGATGCCGATGAAGGTAATTTAAGTTTACTACTACGTGAAGGCTTTACAGGTTCTACCTCTTATAAAGCTGCGGTTGATCGTCAATTAAACTTTTTCCAGCAAGAGTTACAAGAAGATTTAATTCGTCTAGAGCACTTAAACAACAACCACTTATACCACCCTGAACTTGTTGCAAAAGCAATTACGCAACTTGTGTTTCACATGGGCGCCAAAGTGATTGATCTTCCAATTCATCAACGTGCGGAAGTGGCTGAGCAAACGATGATTATGATTCGAATGATTTTAGAGGGTGCTCGGCACTTGGATAAAGCAGAAATTCGTTAAAATGATCTAATGAATGGCTTGTTAATGAACAGGCCATTTTTACATCTAACTCCTCTATTTTCCAATAAAAATATAATTCACCGATTGAAGCGAATAGCTTGCAAGAGTATAAATAATTATTCCATTGGCTCTTTTTTCTATATTCCCAACGATCTCAGGGATCAACATGCAAAATTTGAATAATCGTCAAAGTCTGATTGCAAGCTACATTCTTATGGGCATCTTTTTGCTTTCGGTTATCCCATTACATCTCTTAGCAAGTTTTTTTGCAGGCTTTCTTATTTATGAAATTATTATTAGCTTAAGCTCGGTTGTAGAGCGTTATATTGATGGTCAAAGAGCCCGCATTTTTATTAGTATTTTATTAAGTATTATTACAATTTCACTCATTGCATTTTTCTTTACAAGTTTAATTAGCTTTGTTGTTCATGATTTAAAAGGTGTAGGCATCCACAACATCAACAGCAAAGTTGATCAAACCCTGCTGCATTTACAAGCTGAAGTCAGCAAATATCTTCCGGGCTATATTCCTGATAGCGTGACAGAATTAAAAGATGAAATTTTCGCGTTTATGAAAGATAACGTGACTATATTAAAAAATACCAGTTCCGATATTTTGCATAACTTCGTGACGATGGTTATGGGCCTCATTATCGGTATTTTGGTCGCTATACATGGTTTTCACCGCCGTACTCCGCAACCTGTTTTTAAATCTCTTCTGATCCAACGTATTCAGAAATTATCAATTTCATTTAAAAATGTTGTTTTTGCACAAATAAAAATTTCAGCAATTAATACACTGCTCTTTATTTTATTTGCCTTTATTATATTACCGCTTTGGGGAGTCCATCTTCCTTTTGCCAAAACTCTTACTATTTTGACCTTCATGTTTGGACTGATTCCAATTTTAGGTAATCTTATTTCCAATACATTAACGTTCATTGCCGCTCTTACTGTTTCCCTTGGACTCGCAGGTGCAGCGTTGCTCTATCTCATTCTGGTTCATAAACTTGAATATTTTATTAATGCTAAAATTATTGGACATAAAATCAATGCAAATGCATGGGAGATTTTATTAGCAATGCTGGTATTTGAGTCAATTTTTGGCTTAGGTGGTTTAATCGCAGCTCCAATTTTCTATGCATATTTAAAATTAGAACTAAAAGATGCTGGTCTCATCTAATTCAAAATCGATCTATAAAAAAAGCGCCCTCTAGGCGCTTTTTTTATTTGAAGTTAATTATGGCTTAACTACAACCAATACTTGAATCGCTTCTGGTGTAACAGTTAAACCTTCAAGCAAGCTCAAACCTTCTTTTTGCAGCTTTTGTAAACGGTCAATTTCATCTTGACGAATACTTGGGTTGAACTGTTTTAAATAAGTTAAACGGTCAATTTCATATTGCCATTTATTACCATAATGCTCTTTTGCTTGCTGCTGAAGTTGTGGCAAATCAACTTTTGCAATATCCAACGCTTGTTTATAACGTTCCTCAATGATATCACGGCGAGCTTTAACCACCTGACGACAGCTATTGCCATCTAAGTGATGTAAATATGGTTTCAAAATTGTTGGATCAATTTTTTCAGACAAATCTTGACCAGTTTCGCTTAATAGCACACGAATTAACTGTTTAGGTAAGCTCGATGGTAAGTTCAACGCCTTAGGCGCAACGACATCGACTTTAAACCACACTTCAATTAATACTGAACCCTGCTTTAATGCGTTAGATTTGAGTACAGCAACATTGGTACTACCAAATGATTGCGTACGGATCATTTCCATTACACTTTCAATAAATGGATGCTCTAAAGTTAAATATTGAGCATCTTCACGAAGCTGAGCCTGATCACGATAGAAAGTAGCTGTCATGCCTTCTTCGTCTAGCGCCAAACCTTGCACTTGCATTTGGTCTGTTGGACGAATAATCACAGTACCGTTACTTTGCTCATCAAAGTCGATATTGGTTGATGACATGAAACGCTTCACAAACATTGGTAGCGTTGTATTGTCATCATAATCTTCTAAAGCCTGAACAATCTCTTGCGCCACGATAGGACGACATGAGTTATATTCAAGTAAACGATCTCGACCCGCTTGAAGTTCAGCTTCTAAAGCTTGACGTTGAACATTCACTTCTTCAAGCAAATCCTCAAATGTTTGACCTTGGTCTGCAAGCAAACAGTCTTTTAATTCAACAATAAAGTTTTCTTGCAGCGTTTGCGCTGTTGGCGAAATATTGCTGAAAATATTAAGTGCTTCATTGTACCAACGGAACATACGCTCTTGAGCTGTTCCCACAAGATATGGCACATGAATCTGAATACGGTTTTCTTGACCAATACGGTCTAGACGGCCGATACGTTGCTCTAAAACATCTGGATTAGCTGGTAGATCAAATAAAATTAGATCACTGGCGAATTGGAAATTACGGCCTTCAGAACCAATTTCCGAACACAGTAGAATTTGTGCACCATAGCTTTCTTCAGCAAAATAGGCAGCCGCTTGGTCACGTTCAAGTAAGCTCATGCCTTCATGGAACATTGCCGTACGAATGCCTGCATGCAAACGCAATACATTTTCTAAAGCTTCAACAACGGGTCCACTACGCGCAATTAAAAGCACTTTTTTATGCTTAAGATCTCTGCGTAGAATTTCCATTACCCATAGCACGCGTGGGTCATTTTGCATCCATGAACCATCAAGGTGTGCTTCTTCAGGCCACATCTGCTCACGCAGTTTTCCATCTTTTGACCAATCTTCTGGTGCTGGTAATGGTGCTGGCTGACAATCACGCCCTGGGAAGCCTTGAATTGCTTCACGCGTATTACGAAATAAAATACGACCCGTACCATGACGGTCTAATAATTCGTGAATTGCTCTAAAGCGTTGGTCCGGCTGGTCTTCAATACTGTGACCTAACAAACCCTCTAAAGCAGATAAATGCTCAGGAGCTAAAGGCTGATCAGACATGAGCACTTCAGCAATTTTTGCAGTCTGCTGGTACTGAGTTTCTTCATCTAAGAAACGCTCTAAACTGCTAAAACGCTGCGGATCAAGTAAACGTAAACGTGCGAAATGGCTTTCTACACCAAGCTGTTCAGGTGTTGCAGTAAGCAATAACACCCCAGCCGTATTTTCAGCTAGCTCTTCAATTAAATCGTAGCGATCATTACCGCCTTCTTCTTCGCTCCACATCAAATGATGTGCTTCATCGACCACGAGCAAATCGAAGCCAGCTTCTATTGCTTGCTCACGTAAATCATCATGGTCAACCATCAAATCAACGCTGGCAATAATGCATTGCTCAGTCAAGAACGGGTTGAGTTCTGGATCATGTTCTTTAATAGATGCAGTACGTGTTAAATCAAACAGAGAGAATTGCAAGTTAAAACGACGGCGCATTTCAATCATCCACTGATACTGTAAAGAATCAGGGACTAAAATAAGAATTCGTTCTGAGCGACCAGTTTTAAGCTGTTGGTGGATAATTAAGCCAGCTTCAATTGTTTTACCCAAGCCCACTTCATCGGCAAGTAAAACACGAGGTGCAAAACGTTTACCAACTTCATGTGCGATATAAAGCTGATGTGGAATTAAACCAACACGCGCCCCAACCATACCACGTAAAGGGCTATTCTGCATTTGTGCTTGCATAAGCATCGCTTCAATACGCAGGTCATACCACTCTTTATAGTCAACCTGACTTGCAAGCAAACGATCTAAAGGTTTCGACAACTGAATTTGTGCACCGATACGTGTTTCATTCAGCGCTTTACGATCTTGTTCACCATTTTCTGAGGTACGAACAACGTTGTAACGCAAAACGCCATGTCGGTCTTCAACAGACTCAACAATCCACTTCTTGCCTTCCTGATCTTGAACTTCATCATTTGTGTTAAAGATGATACGAGATAGTGGAGCGTTATTACGTGCATAGACACGTGTCTCATCACTTTTGGGGAATAAAATGCTGACAGATCTTTCATCTACATCAATAAGCACACCTAAACCGAGCTCAGTTTCTGTGTCTGATAGCCAACGTTGACCAATAGCATACTGCTGCAATTTTTCCACCTTTCTCTCAAGTTCGCACTACATATTGTACGATGCAAATTAGCTTATTTTTGCATCTTTTTATGTAGTCTTTAAAGCAAAATTTTGCAGCAAAAACCAATTAAATGACATTGCTACAAAAAATCACGCATTAAAATTTTTACATTAAAACGGTACAGGACAGTCAAAAGTTAATGTTTCTGCTGTGACAGGATGATTAAAACTTAACTGTTTGGCATGCAAACACAAACGCGGCACAAGTTGCTGCTCTGGTGTTGCATACAGCGTGTCACCTACAATTGGATGCCCAAGATATTGCATGTGTACACGGAGTTGATGGGATCGACCTGTAATTGGTGTTAATTTCACACGAGTTACAGGTTGCCCCTGAATCTGAAAATGTTCTAGAACCTGCCAATGTGTTAAAGCAGGTTTGTTGTGAGAAGCGTCTACAATATGTAAAGGTGGTCGGCTTGGATCATAGATGACAGGAATATCTACAGTCCCCTCACCCTCTAAATGACCTGCGACAAGTGCTTCATATATTTTTGAAGTCTGACGGTCTTGAAATTGACGCGCAATCGCACTTTGACCACGTTTAGATAAACCAAATACCAAAATACCTGAAGTGTCTCGATCTAGACGGTGAATGAGCAAAGTTTTAGGTTCAATCGCAACCAACCTTGTCAAAACGCTATCATGTAAATCACCTTTACCAGGAACACTCAAGATGTCCGAAGGTTTATGAATCACCATAAAATCATCATCACGATAGATCAGATGTTCACTTAGAAAATCACTCAAAGTTCTATTCCCAAGGTAAGATGAAAAACAAGCCGGCAATAATAAAAAGCTTACGTCCGAATTACAATGCCGTTCGGGTAAATTAACAGCATAATTTGCAAATATTATGGATCACTTAGAGTCTATAGTTAGTCAAGGCTTCAATAACTGCATAATATGCTGCAATGTCGGTGCTTGCATTAACTCTTCAGCGCTTAGGCTGGCACCGTTCGCACGCCACAGGTCAACCAGATAATTTACGGCAGACTGATCTAATCCATAGTTTCTTAAATCAATTTCAGGGTGAATCTCCATAGGGTGTCGCCCTATCTGTTCAGCAATTGCCAATAAAATTCCTTTATCTGACAAGATATATTCAGACGGCGCACTTAAAGACCATAAGCGCATTAAGCTCTGCGTATTTAAGTGTTTTATATGGTCAAAACTGATCTTTTCAACCCATTGGATGTGCTGCTCTAAATTAGCTGCCAAGATCGCATCATTTACAATAGCTACATAATCGGTAATAGATAAAACAAGCTGCATGACCTGTTTAAACAAAGGTGACAAATCACCAGCCATCACAACTTGGGCTTTGCTATTTGATGACAGTCGCTGCCCCAACTGCAACAGGGTTTGTTGAAGCTGAGATGCATCAATAAAAATAACTGGAATTTCGAGTGCCTGTGCTCTTTTACTTAGTAATTCTAAATGATCGGCTAATGGCTGGTGCGCCCAGTCAGGTGTATTTTCAAGCTCATTTAGCCCAACCATGAGCAAAATACTTTGTGTAGACTCAATCGGCCAATTTGAAGTATTTGCTGCTAATTGGATTTTTCGAGGTAAAGGATAAAACATTGTTCTCTACAAATAAAAAATAGCTCAAATTAAAAAGCCCGTTTAACACGGGCTTTTTGCTTACTTCATTTCAGCGAAAGTTTCTTTGGCAGCTTGAATCGTATATTCAATATCTTCATCAGAGTGAGCAGATGAAATAAAACCTGCTTCAAATGCTGAAGGTGCCAAGTTTACACCGCGCTTTAACATGCCATGGAAGAACTTTTTGAAAGCTTCAATATCACATGCCAACATAGAGTCAAAGCTTGTAATGTCTTCTTGATCGGTAAAGTAAAGACCAAACATTGCGCCAGCTTGCTGAGTTTTAAATAGAATACCCGCTTCATCAGCTGCGGCTTGTAAACCTACAAGTAACTTTTCAAGTTGAGCAGATAAATTGCTGTAAAAGTCTGGTTGACGTAAATGTTTGAACATCTCGATACCCGCACGCATAGCAAGTGGATTTCCAGATAATGTACCTGCTTGGTATACACCACCTAAAGGAGCGATACATTCCATGATTTCACGTTTACCGCCAAATGCACCAACGGGTAAGCCTGCACCAATAATTTTACCTAAAGTCGTTAAGTCGGGCTTAACGTTATAAACCGATTGAGCGCCGCCTAAAGCAACACGGAAACCCGTCATCACTTCATCAATAATAAATACAGATTTATATTCATCACATACATCACGAATGGCTTGTAAGAAACCGTCGATTGGTTTCACCATGTTCATGTTACCTGCGACAGGCTCAATAATGACACCAGCAATTTCATGACCGAATTTCACAAAACATTCTTTTAATGCAGCAATATCGTTGTAAGGCAGCGTTAAAGTGTGTTTAGCAAAATCAACAGGAACACCTTTTGAAGTCGGCTCACCCTCACCCAAAGTGAGTAAGCCCGAACCTGCTTTTACTAAAAGTGAGTCAGAGTGTCCGTGGTAGCAACCTTCAAACTTCACAATTTTGTCACGGCCAGTGTAACCACGTGCTAAACGAATAGCGGTCATGGTCGCTTCTGTACCAGAGTTCGTCATACGTACCATTTCAATTGATGGCATGATTTCACAAATAATATCTGCCAACGTTGTTTCATGTACGGTTGGCGCACCAAAACTTAAACCATCTTCTGCGGCTGTTTGTACTGCTTTAATAATTTCTGGATGAGCATGACCCAAAATCATTGGTCCCCAAGAACCAACATAGTCAACATAACGCTTACCATCCACATCCCACAAATAAGCACCTTTTGCTTTCTCGATGAAAACAGGTGTTCCTCCAACGCCATTAAAGGCACGTACCGGAGAGTTCACACCACCTGGAATGTGTTTACTGGCTTGTTTAAATAACTGTTCTTGCTTTGGAGATAAACTCATGGAAATGCTCGTCTTAAATATCTAAAAAATAATTTTGAAAGCTTAAGAAAATAATTGTGCCCACGCCTGTACACGGGCAGGAATTTCAGCAGTTGATCGGCCTAATATATCACTAATGACTGCACACAGGTCAGCCCCAGCCTCAATCACAGGTTTTGAGTTTTCAACAGTTAAACCACCAATCGCACAAATGGGTAAATCATATTGAGCTGCTGCCTGATTAATCACTTCGATGCCCACATTACCTGCTTCAGGTTTTGTAGAGGTCGCGTAGACTGCACCAAATGCAATATAAGTCGCGCCATCTGCAATTGCTTTTTGTGCAAGCTCTAGCGAGTTCAGGCAAGTACGGCCAATAATGACATTTTCTGGTAACTGTGATTTTGCATCGGTAATTTCACCGTCACTTTGCCCTAAATGCACACCTAATCCAAACTGAGCGGCCAGTTTTAGGTCATCATTAATCACAAAAGGAACTTGATATTTTTCACATAAAAGTTTGATCTGTTCAACTTCAGCAGGCTGGTCGGCTTTTTCTACTTTCTTACGGCGGTACTGTAAAATTGCAACCTGACGAGTTGCGAGCGCGGCATCTAGTTTTTCTAATAATAATTGGATTGGGTCATCATTGGTAATGAGATATAAACCGCGCATACTCTACTCTCGCTTTAAAAAACTTCGCTAGTATAACGGATTTATAAGACATCATAAGTACCGATTGCTATAGGCTTACCAGTACCAATCGGTATATTAAGAATAGAAAGTAAAAATTAACTTGGTATTTTGTCATACTTACGATCCGTCAAACTCAAACGACCACGTGCAACATCAGACAACATTCGCCAATCAGAAATAAAGCTATAGAAAGGTTGTTTAAAACTGGCAGGCTTATTTTTTTCAAACACAAAATGTCCAACCCACGCATTTGCATAACCAGCTACCAAACCATAGAGTGCATATTTTACTTGTTTCTTACGAATTGCTTTTGAAAAAAAGTATATGCCAATACTGCTACCCACCACATGTAAGCGTCTGCTCATGATGTTACGGTGTTCAGTTAAATAAAAACGATAAAATTCCTGATAGTTTTTAATCGGCAATTCAAACTCTGGCGGAGCTTCATGGCTAAAGTTTACTGGTGCATTCACGATCATCTTCCTGATTTTTATTTGATCAAAACGTCACCTGATTGTACACCCAAATAAAAGCCAAGCGTCATATGTTTGATTGTAACTTTCTCTATCAAAACCATTACTTTTAGTACTAAGCTATTATACTTATTCAAGATAGTTTAAATACCTGATTCAGGGAGATATATTATGGTCGAAGTCGAACTAAAGTTTCAGTTACCTGAATCGAAGAAAAAAACTGTTCAGCAATACTTAAAAAAACATAAAGCAAAAAATATTCACTTACAGGCAAAGTATTACGACACCCCAGATCGATTACTCGCAAAAAATGGCATGGCCTTACGTTTACGTAAAGAAGATGATCAATGGGTACAAACATTTAAAGCCGCAGGGCAAAGCCACCTGCACCGTGTTGAAGAAGAAATTCATTTAGGTGCGTGTGACCAAGAACCTGACTTAAACCTTGCGTTATATCAAGATAATAAAGTCGTAACTGATTTAATTAACGCAGTTTTAGGAACGCAAGCTGAAAAACTAAGTTTGCAGTTTGAGACTGATGTACAGCGCACCTATCATGTGTTTGAAGCAGATAATACGGCTATTGAAGTTTGCTTAGATGATGGGGTCGTAAAAACAGCAGATACGCAAAGTATAATTTGTGAAGTCGAATTTGAGCTTAAACAAGGTGCAGTTAAAACACTAATTCAGTTTGCACATCAATGGATTGATCGTTATGAATTATGGCTCGATGTAAGAAGCAAAGCCGAGCGTGGTAATTTATTAGCACTAGGACAAGCAGTCTCACCCGCTGTTCACGCCAAAGCTCTCACTTTAAATAAAGATACTACAGCCGAACAAGCCCTCAAAAAAATTATCGAAAACTGTTTAGGACAATTCTTACCAAATATGGCTGCAATTGCCGATGGAGTTGCCGATGGAGTTGCCGAAGCTGAGCATATTCATCAGGCACGTGTAAGTTTACGTCGTTTACGCAGTGCACTAAAACATTTCTCTAGCTGGTCAGGCGAGCTAAATCCTGTTTGGGAAGAACAAATTGCCGAGCTTTTTCGTAAGCTTGGAGACACTCGTGATGAAGATGCTATTCGGACCGAGGTGTTACCTGTCATTCAACAACATGGCTCACCAGAACTTTTACTACCCGTTTCAGCGCAGCCTTCAAAAGAACTCTCAACACTCTTTACCTCTGCGGATACGATTAAGCTATTACTCGATTTATTAGCATTTGCGTATTCAGAAGAAGATTCAAAGAACAAAACAGCTGGGTTAAAAAAACATATTAAAAAGAGTTTAGATAAATTACATCATAAAGTGATTAGCAATGCTGAACATTTCACTGAGCTTGAAGTTACTGAACAGCACAAAATACGAAAGATAGCTAAGCAGTTACGTTATTGTGTTGAGTTTATTTCAAGCCTTTATCCTGACAAAAAAGTACAGCAATATTTAAAACAGCTACAACCTGTACAAAACACCTTAGGTCAATATAACGACTTATTTATTGCGGAAGGTATTTTCAATAAGGTTGTCGAAAATGACTCGTCTTTCTGGTTTGCATTAGGCTGGGTAAAAGCCAAACAACCTCACCTACAAAAACGGTCTGCCAAAGCTTTACAAACTTTTAGTCAAGCTGAAACTTTCTGGTAATTTATGAAAAGTCGCTGTAAACGTGCAGCGACTTTTATCTGTATTTACCAAATACTTTCCACACGCCGTTATCTGCTAACGGGTCATTATAGCTATCACTACGTTGCTTTCTTGGCTTATCACGGGCATCGACCAATTTAAAATGCGGTTCAACCCCTAACACAATACCATTGGTATAAAACCGTGAACGGGTATATTCACTTTGCCCATGCTGGAATACATAGGTTCTTAAATCAATGAATTCACGGTGAGCAACTAGAGCCGCGGTATCGTCGCTCTGCAACCATTCTTGCATCGTAAAAATCTGATCAGTTTCGAACTGCCCGCATTTTTCAATAAGACTCGCAACACCACGGAAAGTTTTAGATTCTTTTGCGCGTGTTTTATTAATCCGAATTCGATCTACATGAAAAAAGAATAGCGGTAAATTTAAATGACTTGGCAAATGAATGGCATCTGGTAATTCATCTTCCATAAATGGCTGAAAAAGCTCTTGTGCCCTTTCGATTAGACCTTGCCATTGGTGATAATAATTTTCGACTTCTTCTTGCAAGCCATAATAAATCGGCAGCCCTTCGACATGCTCTAAATATTGAGGTGGAAAAACATGCTGGCGTAATAAAGCAATATCTGTTTTTAAAGTTTGAATAGCAATTGCATCTTGCATATTAGATTCCCCTTTACTTAGGCTATTTACAGACTAAGTGAAAGGTTTTGTTTCCGCAAGGGTTTGCCTATAATAAGCAGCTCTATTTTTGCGGGAATAAGTCATGTCTCAAAAGATCAATGCAACAGATGTTACTGAAGAAGAAGCTTTAAATGCTGTTTTCTTTGAGCGTGCGGATGAATTCATTAAACAAGCCAATGATTTTTGTCGCCCGCCAAAAGGTGAAAAACCAGATCCAGCCGAACTGCGTGGTCAAGTAAGCGCAGCAATGTTGTTTGCTAGTGCCCGTTTTAACACGTGGGTAGCAGCAAATAATTTTAAAGATGGCAATGAAATGCGCGCTGCTAAAGATCAAGTTATGTCTTATCTTGTGCAACAATTTCAAATGATGCTTGAAGATAATTTTGATGAGTACTGTGAACAGTTCGAAAATTATTTACGTTTCCGTAAAAATGAAGATTTTCATGCGCATAAACATGATCATTAATATGTTTTAAATACGCAAATAAAAAGCCACAATTTAGTGGCTTTTTATTTGTGATAAGACTTTATTTTTTTGCTGCCTGACCATATTGATCAGCCATCACCTCGACTAAATGTTCAGGTTTAATATACTTTTTAATTACTGCATTTACGTCTGCAACAGTCAATTTAGTCAAGTTCTGATCATGTCGAACACGGTCTTGTAATGTTTTATCTGTTTCAAGCTGTAGATTTAACATTCCATGAATATTACGTTCATCTTCTAATGCCGTAACGCGTTTCTTCATGATATCTGCTTTAGCTGCTGCAAGCTCTTGCTCAGTCACACCATTTTTTAACAAGTCATTCAACACTTTATGTATTGATGCAGACACTTGTGCTGAGCGACCCGAAGTATAATTTGCACTAATGCTTAATGCCCCTACATTCGTGTCACGGTCAAGTTGCAGCCCACTTCCAAAACCATAGACTAGCGCATTTTTCTCACGAAGCTCTTGAGCCAAACGTGATGAAATTTGAGACTCACCTAAAATATAGTTAAGTAAAATTAATGCAGATGCATCTGGATGGTTTTTCCCAACTGGAATTGAAAGCACACTCTGGTAGCTACCAAATTCGCGCTGCTCAGACAAAACATGCACTTGCTGTGCTGGAAAATCAACATGATTAATCAAGATTTTTTGATAAGGCTGTTTACCATTCCAACGACCAAATTCCTGATTAAGTAATTTCTGCATTTTTTTCGCATCAAATTTACCCGTAATGGCAATTTGAGCATGGTTCATTGCAAAGAAATGTTCGTACAACTCTTTCACTTGTTCTTGAGTTGCGTTTTTCAATTGCTGTTTTGCCAGTTCAGGTTCAAAGTGATAACGCAAATCGCCCGGTTGATATTCTTCAAGCAAACGTGAAAGTGTTAAACCAGCCACGACATCTGGCTCGGTATAAGGACGATCAAGGCTTGATAAACTTTGCGATTTAATTAAATCAAATTGAGATTGCTCAAATTTTGGATTTTTCATCACATCAAGAACAAACTCGAAAAATTCATCAAATTTTTCTGATTTAGACTGAATGTTAATGGTCATGCCATTGCCGTCAGCACTTGCATAAGCCGCACCGCCCGCATCAATTGATTTATCGGCAATATCTTGCAAACTGTATTTATCAGAACCACGAAGCAATAAGTATGAGGTTAAATCAACGACCGTACCCTTATTAAATAAAGATTTTTCTGTTCCGAAGTCCATCGTAATCGTGGCATAAGTACGATCATCACGTGTTTCAACTGGGAATAAAGCGTACTTCATTCCATTTTTTAGTTTTCCACGGATAATCTTTTTCTCATTGCTTTCAACATATTGCTTAGAAGCTTTTAAAAACTCCGCGACTTCTTGTTGATACACCTTTGGATCTTTTAAAGGCTCTGCCTTTGCTTCTACCTGATCTAGAGTTTTAGGTGCCTCTTTTGCATTTAGCTGTTGAGCTTTTTTCTGATCTTCAGGAGTTGGTAAAATATCACCGTCAATACGATGCTCAGACACAAGGAATTGTTTTAAAGTTTGATTCACTTGGTCTAACTTAACGTTTTCTACTGAATCTAAATCTTTAAAATATTGATCCCATTGACCGCCAGCGACAGTGTAATCACTTAAACGTGACCCAAGTGCTACCGCATCTTTAGTAATCAAGTCGCCTTGGGTTTTCATTAAGCTCTTAACACGATTTAATTCAACTTCAGTAAAAGGCTTACCCTTTTCAATACCAGCTAACAAAGAGCTTTCAACTTTTTTAGGGTCATTACTTGGTGCATAAATGGCACCCAGAAACACCACATTAAAATCTTGGTCTAACCACGTGCTCGCATCAACATTTGTGGTAATACCTGTTTCAACCATGTTCTGGTATAGGTGACCACTTGGTTGCATGGTATATAACAAAGGCGCTAAAGCGAGTGTCGGCTGAATTTTGGTGTTTTTACCATTCATATAGATATGGAATTTAGCGAGATCACTTCCCTTTTTCACCACGAACTGACGATTTTTTATTTTTGTAGAGTCGAGCACAGGAATCTGTACAGGCTTCGGAACATCACGCGCCGCGATTGGACTAAAGTATTGATCAACTGTTTTTAAAACATCTGTTTTATCAAACTTGCCTGAAATCACCATGACTGCATTATTGGGTGCATACCAACTACGATAAAATCGGTCTAGCTCAGGCATTTTAATCGATTTAAGCTCAGGCAAATCACCTATCGGTAAACGACCTAAATATTGATTGCCATAAGCTGACTTCCACATTTGATCCATCAGGACAGCAAAAGGCTGATCCATACGGACTTCACGTTCGCGTTTTACGATTTCAATTTCAGAAGGAACAAATTTTTCTTGTAGAACTAATTTATCCATACGTTCCGATTCAAGATATAACACTTCATTGAGCGCAGTCTTTTCCGGACGAACGATATTGGTATATTTGGTCGAGTAATAATCGGTGCTAGCGTTCGTCATCAATGTATATTGATCTAAACGACGCTGGAATTCTTCCCCTTTAACATTTTTTGTCCCCTTAAAAGCCAAGTGTTCAAGCAAATGAGCTAAACCACTTTTACCTTGCGGGTCATTTAATGAACCAGTTAAATAAATGGTATTAATAAAGATTTTATTTTCTTTGTCATTCGGTGCAAGTACAATCCGAAAACCATTATCTAATTTATATTCCTCAATATTTTGCTTGCTTTTTACTAGTGTGGTTTGTGCAAAAGACGCAGCACTTAAACCAAGAATACATAGGGAGAGAGTCAGTTGTTTAAACTGCATAAACATATAAATACCAATTAATTTGAATAATAAAAAATCAATAGTTGTGGCACTATAGTAGGAAATTTAAGCTGACATTAATAGTAAAGATTTGAAAAAAAAGCCGTTTATTTAAACGGCCTTATATTTTAAGGAAAAATTTCAGCTTGCATATAAAGCTTTCCATATCCTGAAATTTCAATACGCTCTTCAGAGAGAATATTGCAATATAAAACACCTCCACGACTAGAAGCCTGATAAGCCAAAATATTATTTTTCCCCAGTTTTTCTGCCCATAACGGCGCTATTGCGGTATGAATTGAACCTGTAACAGGATCTTCATCAATGCCCGCGACAGCTGCAAAATAACGCGATACACAATCATATTGCTGGTCTGCTTTTGAGGTTATTGCAACCTCCATTCCTGTAGTTGTAATTGCAGTCCGTTTACCTAGGGTTTTGAGCAAATTCATGTCAGGCTTCTCATCCAACACATCTTGCACAGATTCATATTCGACAATGTAGGCTTGAACGTTTTGATAAACCGCTTTAAAGGGTTTGGTTAATGCTTGACGTAAAGTAGCCGGATAATCTTCAACTTGTTGAGCTTTGCGAATTGGAAAATTCATTCTGATTTTGCCATCATCATCTTGATGAACGATAAAAAGCCCTAAATTTCGTACATGAAAATTAATAATCTTTTTGTCAGTAAAATCTTTAAATAATACAAAAGCACTCGCAAGGGTGGCATGACCACAAAAATCTGCTTCAACCGCTGGAGTAAACCAACGGATTTCATAGTTTTCAGAGTCTATAATTTTTACAAAAGCAGTTTCAGACAAGTTATTTTCAAATGCTATCTTTTGCATTAAATCTGCATCCAACCATTCTTTTTCAACAATCACAGCCGCAGGATTGCCACGAAATAATTCTTTTGTAAAAGCATCGACTTGATACATTTTCATGATAGTGCTCTCTTTTGTAATAGGTTCATTTTCGAAAATTATTTAAAAGAAAAACAGATACAGTTTTTTTTAAATTAGCATCACAGCCATCATTTACCCATAAAAAAACGACCCAACCTAATTAGATTGAGTCGTCTCTTACAGCTTATTAGTGATGAGTTAGTTCAACTTCATCTTCACTGTTTAATATTTCTTTATCGGTCTGACCCATAAATTGGCTGGTAACTACACCCGCAGTCATTGAACCATTTACGTTTAACGCGGTACGTCCCATATCAATGAGTGGTTCAATTGAAATAAGAAGTGCAACTAAAGTCACAGGTAAGCCCATAGCTGGAAGAACAATCAGCGCAGCGAAAGTCGCACCACCGCCTACTCCGGCAACCCCAATTGAACTTAAAGTCACAATACCCACTAACGATGCAATCCACATTGGGTCTAGCGTGTTAATTCCCATGGTTGGTGCAACCATGACTGCCAACATTGCTGGATATAAACCCGCACAACCATTTTGACCAATGGTCGCACCAAAAGAAGCAGAGAAACTTGCAATAGATTCAGGAATACCTAAACGGCGAGTTTGCGCTTCAATGCTCAGTGGAATACTTGCAGCACTTGAACGGCTGGTAAATGCGAAAGTCAGAACAGGAGCAACTTTTTTGAAGAACTTAACAGGAGAAACACCTGTAAGAGTCAAAATAATGGCATGCACGACAAACATGATGGCTAAACCTAAATAAGATGCCACCAAGAAACCACCTAAATTTAAGATATCTGCAACATTCGAACTTGCCACAACCTTAGTCATGAGTGCAAAAACACCATACGGTGTAAGTGTCATCACTAAACGAACAAGCTTCATGACCCAAGACTGTAACGTCTGAATTGCAGTCAGAATACGCTGGCCTTTCTCTGCATCATCTTTCATTAGGTTAAGCGCTGCTATCCCTAAAAAGACAGCAAAAATAACCACACTAATAATTGAAGTTGGGTTGGCACCAGTTAATTCAGCAAAAGGGTTACTCGGAATAAAGGAAAGAATAAATTGCGGTACACTTAAATCAGTAACTTTGCCAACATAATCTGTATTAATGGCAGTTAAGCGTGCAGTTTCAGCAGCGCCTTGCACTAAACCCTTCGCCGTTAAGCCAAACAGGTTAGTAACAAATACCCCTACCAGTGCAGCAATCAGTGTTGTAAAGAGTAAAGTACCGATCGTATAAAAACTGATTTTGCCTAAAGATGAGGCTTGGTTTAATTTTGCAACCGCTCCCAAAATAGACACAAATACCAAAGGCATAACGACCATTTGTAAAAGTTTTACATAGCCGTTTCCAACGATATTAAACCAGCTAATAGATTCAGCAAGAATCGGATGGCCACCGCCATAAATCAAATGTAGTCCTAAACCAAACACCACACCTAGAACTAAGCCAGCCAGAACTTTTTTCGATAAGCTCCAGTCTGTTTTACGTGTTTGGGCGAGTAAAAATATTAACCCGACAAAAACCACAATATTGATGATTAAGGGTATATTCATTCCCAAACTCCAAATTATTGCTTGTGTCATCTTTCAAGGGGGCATATTTGACCATAGCCGGCCTATATAAACTACCCTTTTCAACAATTTTATAGCATCAAGATGATTACAAACTTGCGTGAGAATATAAAATGACTTTTAAATACATATATATCACTTTTAATTTATAAATTAAGTGAGATATTTATGTATAAAAATCAGCCTCTACTTAAGCAACCTTTAATTCAAATTGTTGCTCAATAAAATGAATAAATTGCTTTAAATTGGTTCCCCATGTTTCTGGTAACTGGGCAACTAAATATGTAGTGAAAAAAGCAGATTCTGTATTTAGTCCAAAGCAATTGACTGAAACTTTATCTGCAACTTTTGTGAGATATGATTTCGGTAATAAAGCAAAACCTACACCCAACTCTACACAGCTCACGATTCCGTCAAGGCTTCCCATTTCCATAATTTGCGAAGGCGGAATATTAAAGTCATTCAAGAAAAGCTCTATGGCATGTCGATATGAACAACCTTGCCGAAATGCAATAAATCTGGTCTTTGCAAGGGTTGCCTTGTCTGGAAAACTCTGTTGTTGCTTAGGGCAAACCAAAACCAACTCTTCATGCCACACAGGAAAACTATATAACTCTGGAATCGAATGTTTAGATGCCACAAAAGCACAGTCCAATTCCCCCTGATGTACAGCATTTAATAAATAACGGGTCGGATGAGTTTGAAGCTCAATAGGCAAAGTAGGATATTGCTGCATAGATTGATTGAGCAACTGTGGCAAACGTATTGCTGCGGTCGTTTCCATACTACCCAAACGAATAGTTTCATTCGGGTCAATATCACCTTCTTGAAAGATTTTCTTAGCTTTGTCATGCAGTGCAATCATTTGAACAGCGTAACTATGTAGCTGTTGTCCAGCATTCGTTAAAGTCACAGGGTTATTACGATTAAATAAAATAACCCCTAACTCTTCTTCAAGTTTTTTTATATGGCTCGTGATATTCGATTGAACCGTATACATTTTTTGTGCAGCCAATGAAAAACTTCCACTCTCTGCAACAGCTAAAAAAAACTCTAGAGACTTAAGCAACATACCACTATCTCAAAACAAGATAACCTCCATCATATTAAATCATTTTTAATGATTGATAAACTCGCTTTTAATAATAAAAAAATTGAGCGTCTTCTCATGTCTACGTTTTATCGAATGAGCTTAGTTGTCTTTTTGGCAACTTGCTTGGGAATTGGCATTTTTAGATTTTCCTATACTGCCCTGATGCCCATCATGATCGAGCAGTACCACTGGACCCATGATTTTGCCAGTTACTTAGGCAGCGCAAATTTATTGGGTTATCTCATAGGTGCCTTATTAGCGCTATTGAGTATTAAAGAAAAGTTCTTTCCATCCATGATCGTACTTTCGACTATAGCTGGCAGCCTCAGCCTACTATGCTGTTCATTCATGGATATGCCTATAGTGTGGTTCATTTTTTGGCGCACAATTTCAGGTATTGCTGGCGGCTTACTTATGATTTTAGCGCCTAGCTTTGCAATGAAATACATCCTCACCACGCAAAGATTAAAAGTTAACTTTTTAGGATTTAGCGGAATTGGTGTGGGTGTGTTATCTGCCACCATCATTATTCCCTTACTTAAAAATATGCCCGTGCATTATGTTTGGGATATTTTTGCAAGTATTTCTTTATTAGGAAGCTTAACTCTTTATCGCTTATTAAGAGGTAATACGGCCCAGATTATTAAACCGCAATCGACAACTCTAGCAACCTCACAAAAATCACGTTTAGGCCTTGTCATTATTATTGCCTATATGTGTAGTGCCTTTGCCTATATTCCACATTCTTTGTTCTGGATGGATTATTTATCTGGAACTCTGCATTTTCCATTACAGCAAAGGAATTTATTTTGGGTTCTCTATGGAGTGGGAAGCTGCATTGGTGCATTTGTCGCTTATTGCTTAAGCCGAATAGTGGGATATATACAGGCCATTAAATGGCTCTATGGCATTTACTGCCTAGCCGTTGTTTTACCTTTCTTTTCACATGCCACTTCTTTACTGGCCTTATCTTCGCTTCTGACCGGCTTACTCACTCCCGCAACCGTATTTATTAGTTCTTATAGTCTTCTACAGATTTATGAGCAACGTTATCAAAGGCTTTGGAGCCTTGCCACTATTGGGTTTGCTAGCACTCAGCTTTTAGGTGGTGTTGTCATTAGTACTTTGCATCATTTGCATTGGTCTTATGCCCACCTCTTTCTTTTAGGTGGAATCGTTCTTCTCTTTGCAGTTTGCCTTTTACTACCTGTACGCCCTTCTTTCACCTCAACTCTCGGAGAAACCAAATCGTGAAAACTCTGCTCTTTCCTTTATTTCTAGTTGCCTTTGTTCTTTTTATTCAAGCTCTAGACCAAAGTTATCAAAAGAAAACTGGTTTTATTAAGACTCCGAAACATCCCGAATTTATGCAATAAAGAAAGCCCTCAACCGAGGGCTTTCTTAAGCAAAATTTATTTAATCTTCCATGTGTTTGATAATCGCACCACCAAATTCAGAACAACGTAACAAGGTTGCACCCGGCATTAAACGCTCAAAATCGTAAGTTACGGTTTTAGCTGCAATCGCTCCAGCAATTCCTTTAATGATCAGGTCAGCAGCTTCTATCCAGCCCATATCACGTAGCATCATTTCCGCAGAAAGAATAATAGAACCCGGGTTTACTTTATCCTGACCTGCATATTTAGGCGCAGTGCCATGAGTTGCTTCATAAACTGCAATTGCACCACCAATATTTGCACCTGGTGCAATACCAATGCCGCCTACTTCTGCTGCCAAAGCATCAGAAATATAATCACCATTTAAATTTAGAGTAGCAATAACAGAGTAATCTGCTGGACGCATGAGGATCTGTTGTAAGAACGCATCGGCAATCACATCTTTAATAATGATGTCTTTACCAGTTCTAGGATTTTTAATTTTAACCCATGGACCGCCATCAATTAGTTCTCCACCGAAACGATCTAGAGCCAATTCATAGCCCCACTCTTTAAATGCCCCTTCGGTGTATTTCATGATATTGCCCTTGTGAACAAGGGTCACAGAAGGCTTGTCATTTTCAATTGCGAACTGAATGGCTTTACGAACTAAACGCTGTGAACCTTCTTTCGATACAGGTTTAATTCCAATACCGCATCCTTCAGGGAAACGGATTTTTGTGACACCCATTTCTTCTTGAAGAAACTTAATCACTTTTTTAGCTTCTTCAGAATCGGCCTTCCATTCAATACCTGCATAGATATCTTCCGAGTTCTCACGGAAAATCACCATATCTGTTAATTCTGGGTGCTGAACAGGTGAAGGAACGCCTTCAAACCAACGCACTGGACGTACGCAAACATATAAATCTAATTCTTGGCGTAAGGCAACGTTGAGTGAACGAATGCCACCACCAACTGGTGTGGTTAAAGGACCTTTAATGGATACAACGAACTCGCGAAGTGCTTCGAACGTTTCTTCTGGCATGTAGCTGCCATAAATTTTATTGGCTTTTTCACCGCAATACACTTCCATCCATTCGATCGAACGCTTGCCACCATAAGCTTTTAAAATAGCAGCATCCACGACTGCTTTCATGGTTGGCGTAATATCTACACCAATACCATCACCCTCAATAAAAGGAATAATTGGATGATTTGGTACGTTCAGTGACAGGTCTGCATTTACTTTAATTTTGTCGCCATCTGCAGGAACCACAATCTTCTTATAACCCATTGTGTGAATTCTCCCTTTTATAATACTTAATTAACTAAAAATAATTATCGATACACAATACTTTCAACTCTTCTTAACGCATAATAGCTTAATTGAATTTAATCATTTTTGGGATTTATATGAGAAATAATAAAATTTCTCACTTAAATAAACCTCAATGTTTTCTCTAGTTATTTGAAAGAAGAAGCCATTTTTTATGAAAATTGTCATTCTCAACAAGCCTTATGACGTTCTCTCCCAGTTTCGTAAAGACGAAGCGCATATGACCGTCTCTGACTTTGTTGATGACCCGACTTTGCGTTTGGCAGGCCGTCTTGATATGGACTCTGAGGGTTTAGTTTTTTTAACCGATCATGGTGGTCTAAATCAGTTCATTACCAACCCTGCGAATAAAAAATACAAAACGTATTTAGTTCAAGTTGATGGTGATGTCACTGAAGAAGCGCTTGAGCAGCTTCGTAAAGGTGTAGAACTGAATGATGGTATGACGCTTCCTGCAACCGCCATTAAAGTAAGTGAACCAGAATGGTTATGGGAACGTAACCCACCTGTACGTTTTCGTGCAAATATTCCAACATCTTGGATTGAAATTTCAATTTGCGAAGGCCGTAACCGTCAAGTTCGTCGTATGACTTCTGCGGTAGGTTTTCCAACTTTACGTTTAATTCGTACTAAAATTGGTTCAATTGATTTAGTTCAACTCGGCTTAAAACCTGGGGATGTTAAAGAAATTGAGCCTTTGCTTTACCCTGACTTTAAAGATGTGCCTGCTGAAGAACCTTATCGTTCACGTTCATATGTGAAAAAACCAGGTGGTACTGGCGGTAAACCAATGGTTCGTAAGAATAAAGACGGTTCTACGAAGAAGTCTGGTACAAAACGTATCTGGCAGATGGATGAAGGTGAAAAACCACGTCGTAAAACGAATGGTACAACTCGTCCAAGTGCTAAAGCACCACGTGGTCGTGGCCGCAATGATCGATAAGATGTAAATTTTCAAAGCTCACCTAGGTGGGCTTTTTTTACGACTTTTATTTTTATAAATATAAAAAAGCCGGCGCATATGCACCGGCTTTTGAGCTATTTACTAACGAGTTAGTAATTAAGCATTAACAGTTGCAAGCACTGAATTAAATGTAGCGCTTGGACGCATTACAGCATCTACTTTTGCTTTATCAATTGCATAGTAACCACCGATGTCAGCTGGTTTACCTTGTACTTGAGCAAGTTCAGCAACAATTTTCGGTTCTTCTTGAGCTAAAGTTTTTGCAAGTGAAGCAAATTTAGCTTTTAACTCAGCATCTTCGTCCTGTGCAGCAAGTGCTTCTGCCCAGTAAAGTGACAAGTAGAAATGGCTACCACGGTTGTCAATCTCACCTGTACGGCGTGATGGAGACTTATCATTATCAAGTAACTTGTCAGTCGCTTCATCAAGAGTCTTCGCAAGTAACTTAGCGCGAGCATTATTTTCTTTAATACCCATCTCTTCCAAAGAAGCAGCTAGAGCAAGGAACTCACCTAGCGAATCCCAACGCAAGTGGTTTTCTTCAACAAGCTGTTGTACGTGTTTTGGCGCTGAACCACCTGCACCAGTTTCGTACATACCACCGCCCGCCATAAGCGGAACGATAGATAACATTTTCGCAGAAGTACCAAGTTCCATAATTGGGAACAAGTCTGTTAAGTAGTCACGTAAAATGTTACCAGTCACAGAAATCGTATCTAGACCACGTACTACACGCTCAAGTGTGTAACGCATTGCACGAACTTGAGACATGATCTCAATATCAAGGCCATTCGTATCATAATCTTTTAGATACATTTGTACTTTCTTGATCAATTCATTTTCGTGTGGACGGTACGGGTCAAGCCAGAAGATCGCAGGCATGCCTGAGTTACGTGCACGAGTTACTGCAAGTTTTACCCAGTCACGAATCGGAGCGTCTTTAACCTGACACATACGCCAGATATCGCCTTCTTCAACATTTTGAGTCAATAACACTTCACCAGTGTCAAGATCGGTAATGTTTGCAATACCAGCTTCTGAAATTTCAAAAGTCTTGTCGTGAGAACCGTATTCTTCAGCTTTTTGAGCCATCAAACCAACGTTCGGTACAGTACCCATAGTCTTCGGATCGAAGTTACCATGCCACTTACAGAAGTTGATCATTTCTTGGTAAATACGAGCAAATGTTGATTCTGGCATAACAGCTTTAGCATCATATTGCTTACCGTCAGCACCCCACATTTTACCACCAGCACGGATCATAGCTGGCATAGAAGCGTCAACGATGATGTCGTTTGGTGAATGGAAGTTAGTGATGCCTTTTGCTGAGTCAACCATTGCGAGCGCAGGACGGTGTTCTTGACAAGCATGTAAGTCTTCAATGATTTCTTCACGTAATGACGTTGGAAGAGTTTCGATTTTCTCGTATAACCCAGCCATACCGTTATTGACGTTAATACCTAATTCGTCAAATAACTTACCGTGTTTTTCGAAAGCTTCTTTGTAATAGATTTTCACACAGTGACCGAAAACGATCGGGTGTGAAACTTTCATCATTGTCGCTTTTACGTGTAGCGAGAACAAAATACCCGCTTCTTTACAATCATCAAGTTCTTTTTCATAGAAATCACAAAGTGCTTTCTTGCTCATGAACATTGAATCAATGATTTCGCCGTCTTGTAGCGCAACTTTTGGCTTAAGAACAATGCTCTTACCACTGTTCGTGATAAGTTCCATTTTCACGTTACGTGCGCGATCAAGTGTCATTGATTTTTCACCATGGTAGAAGTCACCTTCTTCCATATGTGAAACATGAGTTTGTGACCACTGTTTCCACTCGCTCATTGAATGAGGGTGTTTTTTTGCGTAATTTTTAACTGCTGCTGGAGCACGACGGTCAGAGTTACCTTCACGAAGGACAGGGTTTACTGCTGAACCAAGGCACTTGCCATAACGAGCTTTGATTGATTTTTCTTCTTCGGTTGCAGGATTTTCCGGATAATCAGGAATTGCATAACCTTTTGATTGAAGCTCTTTGATACATGCAGTTAATTGCGCAACAGACGCACTGATATTCGGGAGTTTGATAATGTTAGTATCTGGATCTTGTGTAAGACGACCTAGCTCTGCAAGGTTGTCGGATACCTTTTGCTCTTCACTTAGGTATTCAGCGAATTCTGCGAGCACACGTGCAGCTACAGAGATGTCACTTTTAATAATCTCGATGCCAGCTGGCTTAGTAAAGGTCTCAATGATCGGCAGTAGCGAATAGGTCGCCAATAGTGGCGCCTCGTCAGTCAGTGTGTAAATAATAGTTGACTTTTCACCAGCCATATATAGCCCCTTCCGTTTGATTGAGTGTTGAGGACCGAGCTTTTGGCCCAGTGCCTACGAACCGATATGCTTAAATAAAACCCTGAGAGTATCGGCTCTCATCGCCTTCCAGTCAACGAAATATCCAGTGATAACGACATTTCGTAGCGAAATAATACATAATTCAAATATATAGATAATTTTCTGATATCTAAGTCATTGTAATACGCACATTCAGATTACTTTTCAGGCATTAAACATCATTAAATTACATGAGATATCTTTCAGTGTTCTGACAATTATTATACTTTTCATTCAAAATAAACTCAAAGGTAAAACGGATTTCACCATTTGGACGTACTTAAAAATAAAAACCGATGTGCAAAACATCGGTTTTTTATAAACTATTTAGCTTTAATCTAAGCTTTTAACCACTTTTCAGTTTTAGCCTGATCTTCAACTATAAGTTCAACTTCAGTTAAATCAGATGTAGCAAACTCAACTTCAAAAGATATTAACTCATCACGACGGAAAGCAAAGACAGTATAAGTGCCACCCTGTTTTGCATACTTCTCGATAAGCTTAGTGGATGCTTTTAAACCATCAATTGCAATAATCACATCATTGGCAGAAATACCTGCTTTAGCTCCAACGCTTTCACGGCGAGCACTTTGTACAAGCACACCTTCTGGCTTATCGGCAAGTTTTAAGCCTAATGGCAAAGATTTATCGGTTTTAACTCGATAGCTTAAACCAAACTCAGGAAGCAATTGATCAAGCGGTAATTCATCAGTCGTATTAATCAAATGATTAATTTGTTCAATCCAACTATCACCCGTCAGTTCTTTACATAAATCAAAAATGGTTCTTTCGTTTACTTGCATACCATTTTGAGTATTTTCATATAATCGACGCATTAAAGCATCAAGACTAGAACCACGTAGACGTAAACCTAAATCTAGGCACAACGCAACTAAAGCACCCTTATTGTAGTAACTGGTGCCAGCGTTATTCGAGTTTTCATCTTGACGATAAAATTTAATCCAAGCATCAAAACTTGATTCAGCAACTGTTTGAACAAAACGGCCTGGGTTTTGTAAATAGCGATCAATTTGTGCTTTGAGTAAATCAAGATAAGACTTCTGAGAAATTACACCACTACGTAATAAAATCAGGTCGTCATAATATGAAGTAAAGCCTTCAAATATCCAAAGTAAAGAGGTATAGCCTTCCTGATGCAAATTATAATTTGCAAAGTTTTCTGGGCGGATAAACTTGACTAACCATGAATGAAAATATTCATGACTACATAAGCCTAAAAAGCGTTGATAGTCTTTAGAAGGTTCAGTTGGTTCATTCGATTTTGGCAAATCTTCACGCGGTGTAATCAAACTTGTGCTATTGCAATGCTCTAACCCACCATAACTATTCCCTGTTGCCATCGTCATGAAGGTATAGTTTTTAAATGGCGCGGAACCGAACATATTTATTTCGGCTGTACAAATCTTTTCAATGTCGGCTTTTAAGCGATCGGTATTGGCATTATGAGGGCCAGAAATTACAAACTCATGTTCAATGCCATGTGTTTCAAAACCAAAGCGCGTTTGATCAGCCAGTTCAAATGGACTATCAATCAGTTGATCATAATGATCGGCTTTTAAAGTAAAGCGCCCTTTGACTAGACTTTTTGAAGCTAAGCCCGTTGCTAACTGAAAATGCTTTAATTCATCTGGCAAGAAAACTTCGACTTCACAAGCAGACTGTTCCTGCCCTTCTAAAGCCAAACATACGCATGCTGGATTAATATAGAGGCGTGTCTGGTCAACATATGCACCACGTACAGACAAATCATATGCATAAACATCATATTCAATCGTCATTAATTCGTGATCTGTATTAAATAAACGCCAACGATTCTTGCTCGTTTTTTTAATATCCAACATACGTCCAGCTTCATCGTAAGCTTTAACGGATTCAATATGTTTTGAGAACTCTCGAATTAGATAACTACCCGGAATCCACGTTGGCAGCCAAAGTTCCTGATTCGGATTGGCTAAAAAACGAATTGTTACGTGAACAAGGTGCTGTTTGTAATCATCGAACTCAATTTGATAATGCAACATAAATTCTTCAATTTAAAAATAAGAACGGCTTCACATTAGATTATCACTTTTTTGTATCGTCTTGCGTACATGTATTTTTTGGCAACAATTTCCACTAGCCTTCAATTAAAAAAAGGCATAGCATGCTGTGCATCTGTGTCCCGTATTTGCCAGTAAAAGTTAAGGTCATCCGTGAAATTTTTTCTATCTCTTTTTACCCTCTTCAGTATTTTCTGCACTACCCTAACCAATGCTGCGTTACTCAATATTGCACCTGAAAGTGTTGAGGCCGCCGCATGGACCATTGTAGATACTCAATCGGGTCAAATTATTGCTGAGCACAATAGCCATGTGCAGCGCGCACCAGCATCTTTAACCAAAATGATGGTTGCTTATATTGCTTTAAAAGAGATTAAAGCTGGAAAGCTGAAAAAAGAAGAAATCATTACTGCAACACCGGTAGTAAGTGTCGTGCAGTGGGATGAATCACAAATGTATCTTAAAGCGGGTGAACAAATTTCAGTTGATCAGTTATTGGCAGGTTTAATTGTGATGTCTGCGAATGATGCAGCCGTGACTTTAGCTGAAAAAATTTCTGGTGATGTGCCTCACTTTGTACAACGTATGAATCAGGAAGCTCAAGCTTTGGGTATGAAAGATACTCATTTTAGTAATCCTCCTGGAATTACGATGCCTGATCATTACACTACGGCTCATGATTTAAGCTTATTAGGTCAGGCTTTAATTAAACAAACTCCTGAATATTTACATTATTCAAAAATGCCAAGCTTTAGCTACAACCAACGCTTCCATCATGCAACAAACCTTGCACTGAAATATGACCCATCTGTTGACGGTCTAAAAACTGGTTATACTAAAGCAGCTGGTTATAATTTGGCTTTAACAGCTTCACGTCCTTCATTCTCATCTGACTTAGCTCAAAGACGTTTATTAGTCATCGTTTTAGGTACACCGAGTGCGGTAAAACGAGCTGAGATTGCAGATAAGTTAATAAACCTTGCTTATGCTTACACACGCGATGAAGTCATTATTCCTGAGCAGAAATTAATTGCCGAACTGCCTGTTGTAAAATCGACTTTAAAAATGTTTAAGGTCGCAACAAAGCAACCGACGATTGTAACGACGTCGCTATATGCAGACCCAGCACCAATTGACTTAAATACTTTTGACAATGTGACTCAACGCATTCAAGTACTTGATAGCAATTTACAGCCAAAAGTGATTGCTCCACTCGAAAAGACTCAAACACATGTAAACATTGAACTAAATGAAAAACAATTAACTGCACCATTAATGAAAGTCATGAGTTTGGCAACAGTATCTATTTATCAAAACAACCAGCTGATCCGTAGTCTTCAAATTGAAGATAACGTACATATTGAAGAAGCCAATATTTTCCAAAGAATCATGATGTGGTTTTCTAGCCTCTTCTCTATTTTTTCATCGAGTGAACATAGTGCTGCAAAACTCTACCCTTTAGATTCGCACTAAAAACATCAAATTGTGCACAGATGCACAATAAATTTTATAAAAAAAAGATGGCATAATTCAGCCATCTTTTTTTTATAGAAAAATAATTAGGTGATAAAAATGACCCAAAATTTACATCATATTGTAATTGTTGGTGGTGGTGCTGGAGGCTTAGAGCTTGCGACACAACTCGGTGAAACTTTTGGGAAAACTCATAAAGCGAAGATTACGTTAATTGACCAAAACCTGACGCATATCTGGAAACCTTTACTTCATGAAATTGCTGCCGGATCTTTAAATCCACACGAAGAACAAACTAACTATTTTGCCCATGCAGAAAAGCATCACTATGAATTTGTGCTTGGAACATTAGTTGGAGTTAATAAAGATAAAAAAATAATTGAGTTAGTTCCCCCTCAAGTTTCTAAGGATCAACAAACTCATCTACAAGAGCTGAGTTATGACACGCTTATTTTAGCGCTTGGTTCTGTGTCAAATGACTTTAATACAGCGGGCGTACGTGAAAACTGTCATTTCCTCGACAGTAGAAAACAAGCCGATATTTTCCAGCAAGATTTATTACATCTTTATATTGAAGCTCAAAATCAACCAAATCAGCGGACTTTAAATATTGGGATTGTGGGTGCTGGTGCAACAGGTGTAGAACTTGCTGCCGAACTCATTGAAACGACTAAAAACTTTTATCGATATGGTTTAAAGAAGATTCATCCCAACCAAGTTAAAATTACCCTAATTGAGGCTTCTGAGCGCATTTTACCTGCTCTAAGTGAAAAAACGGCTGAGCATAGTGCAAAACAGCTCAAAAAAATGGGCATTGAAGTTTTAACAAAACATCGCGTTGAAAAAATTGATGAGCATTCCATCTATTTTAGTAATGGTGATCAATTAAAAAGTGATATTACCGTCTGGGCTGCTGGTGTAAAAGCACCTAAAGTTTTAGAAAGTTTCAATGATTTTGAACGCGATAATATTAACCGCCTGATGGTCTACGCAACATTACAAACCTATTCTGACCCAAATGTATTTGCTTTTGGTGATTGCGCCCGTTGCCAACTTGATGCAAGACACCCGCCACTTGGCCCGCGTGCTCAAGTTGCAAGCCAGCAAGCGAGCTTTTTAGTCGATGCTATCGCTGCCCGATTAAACAATCGTTCACAACCAATGTTCACGTTTAACGACAAAGGTTCTCTCGTGTCTTTAAGTCGTAATAAAGCCGTTGGAGAATTACTTGGTGATGTGAGTGTACAAGGCTATATAGCAAAAACTATGTACGTATCACTCTATCGTTTACATCAAGCAACGATTCATGGATACACTCAAGCTGGACTACTCACAATGAAAGATTTACTTACAAGACGCGTACGTCCAAAAATTAAGCTGTATTAAGTTGAATTTTTTAAGTTCATCCCTATTTATATAAAAACGCATCAGAAAAAGTGACAAAGATTAAGATTTTGTAGTCTACAAAATTTATTTTTCACTTTATGATGTACGCTTTAATTGATTGAATGGATCAAAAACATGACTGCTATTGCAAATAACCACGTGGTTTCATTCCACTACAAATTAACAAACGCTGAGGGTGAAACACTTGATCAATCTCAAGGCGAACCACTTGCCTATTTGCACGGTGCAGGCAATATCATTCCTGGTCTAGAAAATGCATTAGCAGGTAAAACTGTTGGTGAAAAATTCACTGTTAATGTACCAGCAGCTGAAGGTTATGGCGAATACAACCCAGACCTAGTACAAGAAGTTCCAGCTCAAATGTTCCAAGGTGTTGAAAACATTCAACCTGGTATGCAATTCCAAGCTCAAACAGATGACGGCGTTCAGATCGTAACTGTTAAAGCTGTTGAAGGCGACAACATTGTTGTGGATGCTAACTTCCCACTTGCTGGTCAAGATTTAACTTTTGAAGTTGAAATCGTAGAAATCCGTGAAGCTTCTGAAGAAGAATTAGATCACGGTCACGTACACGGTGCAGGTGGTCACCACCACTAATTCATCTTTAAAGATGATAAGAGCAAAGCTTCGGCTTTGCTTTTTTTATGTATTTATTTTTATATAATATCTTGATAATAATCCTCTAACTCACTCAACTTTATAAGGGTATCTTTCATGTCAAACGTAAATCAGCTGATTTGGTTTCGTCAGGATTTGAGAGTTCGGGATCATGCTGCGTTATGGCATGCTTGCCAACAAGGACCTTCAATTGGGTTAGTTATTTTGTCGCCTGAGCAATGGAAAATACATCACGATGCACCTATAAAAATTAATTTCTATTTACGTCAGCTTCAACAACTTAAAAAAGAATTAGAACAGCTTAATATCCCACTGATCATTCAAGTGATTCCCTACTGGAAAGATATTGCAGATTATATTTGCGAACTCACACATCAACTTCATATCGAAAATGTTTACTCAAATATAGAAGTAGGCGTGAATGAGTTGAAAAGAGATAAAACCGTACAACAAGCTTTAAATCAGCAGAGTAAAGAACTTTTTTTATTTCATGATCGTACGATTTTTCCTTTACGCTCTATTCGTAATCAGTCACAGCAGCCCTATCAGGTTTTCGGTGCATTCAAAAAAGCATGCTATTCGAAACTAGATATAAGCGGTTTGCCTCAGTGCTATCCAATTCCTAAAAAGCAAAAAGCCAATCCAGACTCTTTTCCAAATATAAAAAGCTTAAGTCTAGATGATATCGAAGCTTTTTTTGACTCATCTATTTCTAAAGAGCTGCAAGACTTATGGCCTACTGGAGAAGATTTTGCTCTCGATCAGCTCGATGTATTTATTGAAGATCATTTATCTCATTATAAATTAGAACGTGACTTTCCAAATGTAAAAGGAACCAGCCAACTTTCTCCCTACTTAAATCTTGGAATTTTATCTATTCGCCAATGTTTACAAGTCCTTTTTCGAGCTGAACATGGCAACTTCCATCTGGCAAACGAATGGCAGCAAACATGGTTAGATGAGCTTCTTTGGCGAGAATTCTATCAGCATATTTTACTTGATTTTCCACATGTTTCTAAACACATTCCGTTTAAAAAAGATACTCAAAAAATTAAGTGGAATCATAATCCAGAGCACCTAACCGCATGGCAAAATGGCCAAACAGGTATACCGATTATTGATGCGGGCATGCGTCAGTTACAAAAAACAGGATGGATGCATAATCGAGTCCGCATGATTACCGCTATGTTTTTGTGTAAAAACTTACTCATTGATTGGCGAGTTGGTGAACAATGGTTTATGGAGCACTTAATCGATGGTGATTTAGCAGCAAATAATGGTGGTTGGCAATGGTGTGCATCAACTGGAACTGATGCTGTACCCTATTTCCGAATTTTTAATCCTATTGCTCAATCTAAGAAATTTGATCCAAACGGAGACTACATTCGTCAATGGGTGGATGAGTTAGCTCATCTAGATAATAAAGTGATTCATGAACCCTACTCAGCTAAAACTAATCTTCAGTTGAATTACCCCAAACCGATTGTTGACTTAAAGGAAACTCGTATTAAAGCAATTGAAACTTTCAAGAGTATTTAGATAAGAGTTGCGTCTTATCTGTTTCTTTTTAATTAAAAATAATAACAATATTTGACTATAGTGTGACTTTACTCTAAAAATAATATTAAAGGGATTTATAAAAGGACAAACACGACAATAAATTCAAAAATCATCACAGCTCATTATAAAAGTATAAAAATTAATATTACAAAAAGGTAGCGAGAGCTTGCATGCAACAAAAGAACCCAGGAAGAACACTCGTCTTATGGATTATCGCAGCTCATCTATTTATGGGGATGGTGGCATATGAATGGTTGCCTGTAAGTTTTAGAGGAAGCTGGATTTTCATTCTTATTCTGTTAATTTCTGGTGCTTTTTTAGAAGTCGGTGCATCTTTAATTGTGGGTTTAATCGCTTTCGTAGGCGTTGCAGTATATTTTTTACTCGACCTTGGGGCACAAACACATATTGAACGTCAGCTCCTTTTACTTTTTATTATCCCTCTCATTCCTCTTTTTCTGAGTGCTGTACGCCACAATATTGAAATTAACGTCCAAAAATACCGTGATATACAAAGTTATGATCGAAATTACCGTCGTGACATTTTCCCGCTTAGCGCACTCAAATATTTTCAACGTAGTTTCTTTAAACTTCTTGATCATCACCACATACAAGACTATGAAGTCTTTGAAATTAGGGTCCTCAACAGAAGCTTAATTAAAGAAATGTTAGGTGATGATGTATGGAAAACCACTCAAAATGACATGATTAAAATTTTGAGCCAGCATCATCCACAAGAAATTGTTTTCCAGTTTGCCGATGATGATCTAGAAACGATATACAGTATTGTTATTCGTAAACAAAAAACAGAAGAAGAACCTGAGTTTATTAAAAAGCTAAAAGAAATTATGACTTTACGAATTGAAGTCGAATATAAAATTATTCAGATTCCACCTGAAGAGGAGATTTCTTAATGTCTAATCTTCTTAATATTTGTGGAATTATTATTGCCTCTAGTCAATATCCAGATGGCACTTTGCAGCAATTCTATCGTCAATATTATCATTGTGAAATTAAAGCTGAACAAACAAAAACCGAAGTTCAAAGTATTAATGACCTTTCCATGTTTTTCCCATCACAGGACACATGGTGGCCTATTTTTACAATTGACCAAATCAGTTCCGATAGCTTTCAAGGGTTGATTCATAAAGGAATTAAGCCGGGCATCATATTACCAGATGAGGTTTTTAGCTTTTCTCACTATTTCTTATTAAAAGAAGCGGTGAGCCAAGGTGCTATTCCGATTGCACTTTTTAAATCGGAACAACCGCAATATTTTGCCGCCAAAGCTACATTTTCGACTGCAATTGGTTTACGGCCTATGGCTGCTTTTGTTTCAACAGGTTGGGATGAAAACTTAATTTCACAAACCGCTGGCAGCTATATTATTCAGTTTAATCCACTGGAACTTCCTCTGCCCTCTAGAGAAATTAAACAAAAGCAGCACTTATTTTATTCAGCTAAAAGTTTTAATGGTCATGTTTCCGGGTATGAAATTATTATTAACCCACCTGCTGATCTACCGACCACAAATATTCGATATCCTCAACTCGGCATTTCATGGAAATTTAATAATATTAAATACATAAGTACGCCTGAACATGTGAGCACTAGTTTTCTTGGATATATTTTTATTGGTTTAAGCACAGTCGTAGTTCCTCTCGATCTTATTTTAACCACGACCTATCCTGACCTTCTTGGTACCTTCGGCAGCTATATTTCATGGGTCTCGTTGGTCATCGGGGTGATTTTATTGTTATTGCTGATCTCGTCTATTATTAGGAGGGTTAAATCAAATGGCTCCCATTGATATTCTCTTCCTATTTGGTTTTTTAGGCATCTGGATTCCTCAAGCATTTTGGGCATGGCTAAGTTATCAGGCTTGGAAATACTCAAAAACAGCAGAGAAAGAATTACAGAACCTACCTGTGCCAGATAGATGGCCCGTTTTGAGTGTTTTGATTCCTGCTTATAACGAAGGCGTAGTCATTGAAGATACTTTACATGCAATCGCGCAACAGGATTATCCAGCCGAAGCATATGAAGTTTTGTTGATTAATGATGGTTCTAAAGATAACACCCTAGAAATTGGCGAAAATCTAGCAAAGATTTATCCGTGCATAAAAATTGTCAACGTTCCAAAAGGAATGGGAGGCAAAGGTAAATCTAGAACACTCAATAATGGCCTACCCCATGCCAAAGGTGAACTCATTGTTGTTTATGATGCTGACAGTACACCTGAACCCGATTGCGTAAGGTTATTAGCACAAACGCTACTTGCAGATAAAAAATTAGTGGCTGTAAATGGCAAAGTAAGAACCCGTAATTGGCAAGATAGTATTTTGACTCGCTTTATTGCCATTGAGTTCATCTTTTTCCAATGGATTTTTCAAGGCGGACGTTGGCAACGTTTCCAACTATCCACACTCATGGGTACTAACTATGTTATTTGGCGTGATGCATTAGAAACCTTGGGTGGTTTTGATGAGAAGTCATTGGTCGATGACACTGAAATGAGCTTCCGGATTTTTATCGGCCAAAAACGAATTAAATGGGTGCCCTACGCAATTGGCTGGCAGCAAGATCCACCATCTTTGAGTGTATTTATTAAACAGCGCTCACGTTGGACTCAAGGTAATTTTTATGTGACTCGTAAATATTTACCAGTAGCATTAAGAACACCTTTTCCAATTGGAATTGAAATTCTAAATAACATTATGTGCTACATACTTTTCGTACCCGCTTTAATCTGGAGTCATATTACCCTGACGCTCGGGTTACTGGGTATTGCAGGCATTTCAGTTCCTGGTCCCTTCACATTACTGTGGGGCCTCTCCTTTTGCCTATACGTTGCACAAATGTGGTTTACCCTTTCACTGGAAAAAGTTAAACCAGAACTCTATTTTTACTCTGTTTTATCTTATGTAAGTTACTCACAAATATTTCTATTTATTGTTTTTAAAGCCGCATATGACATGCTTAAAAATAAAATACAGGGCAACTCCCTTCAATGGTACAAAACGGAACGTAGCAAGGAGAAAAAATAAATGAAAAAGACTTTTGATCTCTACAAAATAGCTCAAGTGCTCCTTGCCAGCACCAGTTTTATGTTCATGGCTTCTAGTTATGCAAATACATGGCAGCTGGATGATATAAGTACCTCAACCAAATATACGGTTGAGCCACATTTTTTCTATATTGGAAAAGGTGCTCAATGGCAAAACATTCAATTTTCAAGTGATTATTCTACTGAAAGTGATACAACTTTACTCGTAAAATATGATGATAAACTCATCTACAACGCAACACTGAGTGGGGACGGTCAATTCAAATTTGATATTCCACCAAGTCAAAGTGGCTTCCATCGCTTAGATTTTATTATTCAGCAATATTCTAAGCCTACCTCTTTGAATCAAACCAAAGAAACATTCTGTACAGAAGATATTGATCATTTAACTTATTTAAGCAATTCTCAAATCGACTTTACATCCATCAGAAATAACTATCGACTTAGGTACTTACCTGATGCCTTATTTAACCCACAGGCGAGACGACCTACACCGTTTGTTGGTATCTTAAAATATAATCGCAAAGAAATTACAGAAGCTTCCATGCTCGCGAGGTTGGCAAGCTCGTGGAGTTCAATCACGCCAATTGAATGGGTCGATTCAGGACAAACTAATTTAAACCCTGAAACAAATTTCATTATTGAAGTGATTCGCTCAGCAACGCCGCTCAAAGGTGGAGCATTCGTACAAATTGCAAAACCAGCAGATGGCGTAGCTACTCTTTCAATTACTTACCACACACCACAGGAACTCACTGCTGCCATAAATGGATTAATTAACCCCTCTTATGTACAGCAACTTGATACAGCAAGTGCAACTTTTCCCACCACGATCTCTAATCCTACTTGGGCACAATTTAAAAAAATCAATACACTTGCAGACCTAGGCATTGAAGACTTCAGATTAAATCACGCTGAAAAGAACTTATTCCTTGATTTCCCAGCAGTATGGCAACCAACCGATATCTTGCAAGGACAAATTGCACTTCGTATTCAAAGTGGTTTATTGCAAGGTTCAAATATTACGGCTTGGCTTGATGGCGGACTTGCAGGTAGCATGAAAACAGCCGACCTTACTTCTGACCCCGTTAACCGACAATTCAACATTTTTGCAAAAGCTATTTCTAATACGACCAATTTTAGTTTAAAGCTAGAAAACTCAGTTATTGCTAATTCACAGTGTTTACCTACTGCACATGGTTCGCTCTGGATTGATACAGCTAAATCTACCTTAAAGCTACCCCATAAACTCAAAAATGGCGTAGCCGCGATTTCAATGACTTTAGCAACGACTCCGACTATTGCAATTGATGATCAATCTGGTGCGTTAAATATCGCGATTGTATTAGGCCAAACTGCGAAAAAAATGCTTTTAACACAAGGACCAATGCCACTTAACCTAGTCCGTTATTCGCCAAGTGCTCCACAAGCAATAAATGTTCGTGTGAATAAAGATATTTATCAACAACAGGTATTAATGCATCAAGATACTATTTATGCGCCTGCTGCTGTTAATGGTTTTATTGTGAGTTATAACAATAATCGCTTTGACGTGATTACCGACTCACAAGGCGGCGCACAAGCTTTCATGCACCTTTGGGAAAAAATACAACATAAAATTCCAAATAACGTGACAAAAATGTTGGTTTCAGAAAATGGAAATATTTATGTTTTACAAAAACTTATTGTTGGAAATCAAAAAGCACCTTTAGTTCAACAATCTTCTTTCTTCTTATTAGTTGTGATTATCTCTGCAATCATGATAATAATTATCTTCTTGTGGTACTGGTTAAGACGAAATAATGAAAAAACAGATACCAATTAAAATAGCTGCTTTTATTATTTTAATTATTTGTAGTGTTATAGCTTATGCGGGGTTGTTCAAACATCAAAGACAAGCCCCGCATATTGAAGGAATTTTCTGGCAGCCCGACAATAACACTACTCCACCAGAGGGAAACTGGCACTATTTAGGTGTTGATACATTTGTTCCCCAATGGTCTGTTGTCGAGTCTAAATCATGGTGGAAAGAATCAAATTTTCCTCAATGGGAAAAAGCAATTAATTTAGAAAAAATTAAACAAGAGCCTTGGGCTAAAAATCTAATATTAGGCTTGGCTGGCGAATATAATGAACCTAAAGCTCGGGCAAATGTCACTGAATTAGGGGAAAAATCTGCTGAAATTATAAAAGAGCAAAAAACTGCACCTAAAGGTTATTATTTTCCAGTGGAAGCAGATCCGACTTGGTTAAGAGTAAGTGCTTTAGGTCAAGTTTTAACTAAACTTCCAGTACCAGTTTGGGTGAGTATTTATAGTGGTGAACGCGAACCCGAACATTATGATTTATGGGTTAAAAGCTGGTTACCAGAACATAACGGCGTTTTCTTCCAAGACGGAGTTGGCGTAGGTGTACGGTCTCCTCAGCAAGCCAAACATATTTTAGATCAACTAGAACAAAAGCTTGGAAAAGATAAAGTAATTATAGTACTAGAAGCCTTTAGAGTTAAAAAGAATGGGCAATTTAGAGCTGCATATCCTTGGGAAATTATTTCTCAACTGAAAGCATATGAAGGAAAAACCGTCTATATTTTTGATGGTCCCCATTACATGAGCCGCTGGTGCGTCAATATTGTGAGTTTGTGGTATCGCTTCACTTATGGTGGTAATAACACCCCCATAAGTGAGAATAAGTCTTTAACACATCACGGTGCCAATTCATAAGATTTAGCAATTTGGTCAAGAATACGCTGAGCTGCTTGCCCGTCACCAAATGGATTTTCTACATGTGCCATTTTTTCATAATGCTGTTGGTCGGTGAGTAGTTTTTCAGCTTCTTCAATAATTTTTTGTTGGTTTGTCCCCACCAGAACGCCTGCTCCCACCTCAACAACTTCAGGTCGTTCTGTAGTATCTCGCAAGATTAAAACTGGCTTATTAAATGATGGACTCTCTTCTTGTAAACCACCTGAGTCCGTCAAGATAAAAGTAGATCTGTCTATGACTGCCAATAAACTAGGGTAGTCTAATGGTTTAACAAGATGAATCTGTGAATGATTTTGAAACTTATTATGGACGACATCATGTACAGCTGGGTTTAAATGAACTGGCCAAATAAAATGTAAATCAGGATGGTCTTGGGCTAAGTGCTCAACGGCATTACAAATATTTTGAATTCCATCACCGAAGTTTTCACGACGATGCGCAGTAATAAGCACAACTTTATCATCTTGCTTTAATTGAATTCCATAAGGTTCAAGCTGGTTCTTCAAATCAGATTTTTCAGAAATTAATTTACGTCCTAAATACACCGCATCAACAACAGTATTGCCTGTAACCGTAATAAGTTCTGGTTGAATTTGTTCATTGAGTAAATTTCTTTTTGATTGTTCTGTCGGAGCAAAATGCCATTTGGTAATACGTGAAACTAACTGACGATTTCCCTCTTCTGGAAAAGGATGATCCAAATCATAAGAACGTAAACCAGCTTCGACATGTGCAACAGGAACTTTCATTGAAAAAGCGACTAAGCCAGCTGCTAAAACAGTTGTTGTGTCTCCCTGAATAACGATAGCATCTCTTTTTTGCCCATCAGTGTATACATTCTCGATTTGGCTCAAACCGTGTATTAGTAGCTGATTTAAACTTTGTCCAGCATTCATAATTTTAAGACGATGGTCAATTTCAACCCCAAAGAAATCTATTGCATCTCTTACCAATTCATCGTGTTGTCCAGTAAAAATTACCTCAACTTGAAAACGAGGATCTTGCTTTGCCAATAAAATAACAGGGGCAAGTTTGATTAATTCAGGACGAGTTCCAAATACAATAGATATAAAAATTTTCTTCATTTTTAGAAATCCTTATAAAAGACGAGTTCTACTCGAGTATTGTTGTAATGATCTTTTGTATTTACTGGCACATCTTTAAAGTAATTGCCATATAGTCGTTCAACACGTAGTTTTATAGGTTGATAATTAAAAGGCTGCCATGAAATGCCGGGGCCATATTCAAATAAATTATTGTAATACTCCTCTTTACTATCAGCTAAGCCATGTAATTTCAAATAAGCTTGTACAGTTCCATTCTCGCCTTTATAGACATTTAAGCCAGTACGTAAGCGTAAATCACCAATAACGTTATAATCTTCTCTAGAATAAGTTGCTGCATTGCCATATAAATCAGTGAAGTAATCATTAAAGCAAAGTGAAGTATTACAATTATTTTGAGAATACCACTCTTGATAGCCCGTCACGCCACCGACAACACTTTCACGAAATTTATCTCTATTTCGATCAATCAGATCGTAACTTCCGCCAACTTCCAGATACATGCGCACAGGTATAGATGTCCACGGTTGATAATTAGCACCCACACCTAGAGTGACTGCATTTTCATCAATAATTTCAGGTCGTACACCACCCTGAGATTGAGTATCGCGGTTTAGGTTTAAAAATCCATAAACCTGCGCTCGACCATTATCAAGATTCTTACCATAACGGGCTTTGAGTGGAAAAATTACATCGTCGTAACGTGACTCATATGAAGGTGCAAAATACACATCGCGGAAATAAGTTTTGACTTCCCCTCCACTTAAATTCTTTACGGCCTGTGTCGCTTTATTGGCAATATCAGCATCTTTAGATTGCGTAAGCTCCTTAAAAACCACCAAAGCTTCTTTATTATTTTTTTGAGAGTTAAGCAGATAAGCTTCTTGAAGTTTTAAATTACCGTCTGCGGGGTCTAATGCCTCTGCTTTTCTTAAACTTTGCAAAGCGGCTTCTTGCTTGCCTATTCTAATCTGCAAATAAGTTAAACTTTTCCATACTTTAATATCTTGAGGTGTCATTTCGCCAAGTTCTAATAATAACTTCTCGGCATTTTCAGGTTGAGTCTTCTCAATTTTATAAAATTGGTCCCATTTATCATAAATCGGATTACCAGGTTTATATTCTTGATTAACAATCTCTTGGGCAAATGTAGTCTCCATGCTTAAGAGGCCTAAAGCTGGACAGATCGAACCAATAACGATGAAGGAATGGGTTAGAGATTTTATTGTTTTGTTATTCATTGAGACCTCTAAAGGAAAGTGGATAGAATGTTTGTGCAGAAGTAAGATTAAAAATTTAATCAATAAATATTATAATTAAACTCATAAATTACACTGTTTGGGTATGTAGGCTAGGTTCCATAAGTCGTTCATTTTATCTCCTTTTATATTATGTTTTGAAAAGTAGTTATCTGATTGTTTTTCCTATAATGACACATTTTTTAATCGTATTATTGTAAATAATCTTATAGGATAAGATAAAAATTTATAACTAAAAAAGGTAAAGTCATGTCCTTTTCCCAACACCCAGAACATCATTTTATTCACCGCTCAGGTTGGTTAAGGGCAGCCGTTTTAGGTGCTAATGACGGAATTATTTCTGTTACTAGTCTAATCATGGGAATGGCTGCAAGTGGAGCCACTGGTCATACGCTTCTTATTACCTGTATTGCTGGTTTAATTTCTGGTGCAACTTCTATGGCTGCCGGAGAGTATATTTCTGTAAAATCACAAGAAGATATTGAAAAAGCAGACTTAAAATTTGAGGCACAAGAACTCAAAAAGCATCCGCAACGTGAATTGGATGAGCTCACCCAAATTTATATAGCTAGAGGCTTAGCACCGGATTTAGCTCGACAAGTTGCGATTGAACTTACAAATCATGATGCCTTGGGTGCTCACGCTCGTGATGAAATTGGTATTCATGAAAATACTACTGCAAATCCTGTTCAAGCCGCATTAGCTTCAGCTGGCTCATTTTCATTTGGGGCATTGTTTCCGATGCTCGCTATTTTACTCAGTCCTGATATATGGATCGAAAAAACAGTTTTAATATTTGGCATTATTTCATTAGCTTTTTTAGGGGCACTATCAAGTCATTTCGCAGGTACTTCTAAGCTGAAAGGAAGTTTACGCATTACCTTGTGGGGAATTTTAGCGATGGCTTTTTCAAGCTGGATCGGATCTTTATTTCATGTTACTCCACTTTAAAAAACCAGAACTTTTAACTATTTAAGAAATAAATATTTAAAAACTAAATGCCCAATATTATTTGCTCTTGGTTCTAATTTCACGTTATGGTGAAGAGAAAGAAATGAGGTGAATAAAATGACCCTGTTACAACAACTTGAAATTAAACATCCAATTTTTCTTGCTCCTATGGCGGGTGTGTCTACACCTGAACTTGCCGCAGAAGTTTCTAATCAGGGTGGTCTTGGGTCATTAGGGCTAGGAGCAAATACGGCACAAAGTGCGCGCGAACAGATTTTAAAAGCCCAAACACTTACAGAGAAATCGTTTCAGGTTAATTTTTTCTGCCATCAGCCCGAACAACTTAATCCTCAAACCTCAGCACAATGGATTGAATATTTACGGCCACAGTTTGAAAAGTTCGGAGAACAACCTCCTCAAAACTTAAACTGTATTTATCCAAGTTTTCTTGATAACGATGATTTTCTAAATGTCGTATTAGAAACTAAACCTAAAGCTGTCAGTTTTCATTTTGGCATTCCCCATCCCCATCAAATTCAGGCATTAAAAGATGCCGGAATTATAACGATGGTTTCTGCTACCAATTTAGTTGAAGCACAAGCCATTGAAGCGGCTGGCATTGATATTATTATTGCTCAAGGGATTGAAGCAGGCGGACACCGTGGAATCTTTAATAAGACTTTTGATGCAGCAATTAAAACGAGCGATTTAGTAAACCTTATTGTCAAACATTGCAAACGACCTGTGGTAGCCGCTGGTGGCATTATGAACGGTGCACAAGCCCGACATATGTTGAGCTTAGGAGCTACGGCTGTTCAACTCGGAACTGCTTTCGTTCAATGTCCATCTTCAAATGCATCTGTCGAATATCGTAAAGCTTTATTTAATGAGCCTGTGACACAAATCAGTGCCAGTCTTTCTGGACGTCCAGCCCGTGGCCTGCTCAACCATTGGCACACACAAATTGATTTACCCAATCGACCGCCTCAACCAGAATATCCATACACCTATGATTTGGCCAAGCAATTAAATGCAATTGCCAGTAAGAATAAAGACTATGGCTTCGGTGCTTTTTGGGCAGGTAGTAATGTCTCACAAATACGTGAATTAGCTGCTGCTGATTTAGTTAATCAGTTAGTGGTAGAAATGCTAGAAGATGAGTAAATCTTAAAAAAAGCCAGTAAATATATACTGGCTTTTTTATTTAATGAGTCTGCAATAAATTAATCTGCTCAACTTGTACATCACTCATCAAATTTCCTTCAGCCAATAGTTGATTAAAATAGTTTTCGACCACTAATGCTTGCTCAGCTGTACTTTCAACTTTATACATATTTTGGCGGAATTCGTTACTTGAGCGTAATCCTTTCGTGTACCAAGCAATGTGTTTACGGGCAATACGGCATCCAGAATATTCACCATAGAATTGATAAAGTTCTGATAAATGCCCAAGTAGCACCTGCTTCACCTCTTCAATATTAGGTGCAGCTAAGTGCTCTCCAGTTTTTAAATAATGAGCAATTTCACGGAAAATCCATGGTCGACCTTGAGCAGCACGACCAATCATGATTGCATCAGCACCTGTATAGTCGAGCACATATTTAGCCTTTTCAGGACTATCAATATCACCGTTCGCAATAAGTGGAATATTGATTAATTCTTTAACATGTTTAATCAAGTCATAGCGCGCTGTATTTAAATACATGTCTTCACGAGTACGGCCATGCAAAGCTAGTGCAGCAATTCCCGCTTCTTCTGCCCTTTTTGCAACTCTTAAAATATTTTCTTGACCATTTAAAAAGCCCAAACGGGTTTTTAATGTAACAGGAACATCAACAGCAGCGACAACCGTATCAAGAATTCGTGCCACTAAATCTTCATCTTGTAATAATGCTGAACCTGCGAGTTTATTACATACTTTTTTAGCAGGACATCCCATATTGATATCAACAATTTGTGCGCCATTTGCCACTTGATGACGTGCAGCCTCAGCTAACTGCTCAGGATCAGAGCCAGCAATTTGTGCAGAGATTGGGGCAAGTTCGCCATCAAAATTTGCACGGTAGAGGCTTTTCTTGCTCATCTGCAAAGTCTTATCGGCAGTCATCATTTCACTGACTGCATGGCCTGCGCCAAAATACTTACAGAGCGTTCTAAATGGACGGTCAGTAACCCCAGCCATAGGAGCAACGATTAAATTATTTGACAGTTGATAGGGACCAATATACATATATATTCATACAATTGATGATCAACATAGTATACTTCATCCGCTTAATCGGCTCATCTTTTTATGCAGGTGCTTTCCTCGCCATGAACAAACCGTTATCTTCCCGTTTTTTATTAAAATCATTCGGTATGGTCGCCGTGTGCATGAGTTTAGCTGCTTGTGGTGATAAAGGTTGGTGGTCAAAAAATGATGAGCCTGAACTAGAAAGCCAGCACATTAAAAAGTTAATTCCATCACGTGTGCATGATCGTGAGTCATGGGCAAAAGATATTGATGATATTATGCAGGAATTAAAAATTCCTAAAACTAAAAAAAATGTATGTAGTATTGTCGCTATTGTCGATCAAGAATCTAACTTTGTTGCCAACCCTCAAGTGCCTGGATTAGGCCAAAAAGCAGTTGAAGAAGTTAGCACACGTTTAAATGAAAAGTTTGAAGATAAGCTTGGCAAAACCATTGGTGGAACAATGGCTGGTTACTTTGAAGAAGTGCTAAAAACTCAGCCTTCTCCTGATAACAACTATATGAGCCAAATGCGTAAGGTTAAAACTGAAAAAGACCTCGATTTACTATATCGAGAAATCTTCGATTTTATGGCTAAGCATTATCATGTGAGTGCCTTAACAGGTGCAGCCAAATTAGTTGGACAAGATATTGGCGAGAAAATGAACCCTATTACGACCTTGGGTTCTATGCAAGTTCATATTAACTATGCGAAAGCCAATAAACGTTCAAGCATGAATACTGCCGCACTTCGTGATGATTTATATACTGAATATGGCGGTTTATATTATGGTATTCATCGTTTAATGGTTTATCCAGCTGACTATGACAAAGCCATTTATCGATTTGCAGACTATAACTCAGGTATGTATTCTAGCCGTAATGCTGCTTTTCAAAATATGCTGGATGCTCTTACTGATGCTAAGCTCACTTTAGATGGTGATCTACTTCTTTACACAAAAGATGGGGATCCGCGTCCGACTCAAAGCCAGTCAGAAAAAGAACTTATTACGGTATTTGCAAAGAATAATGTATTGGTTACCCCACGACAAATTCGTGATGATCTCAAATTAGAAAAAGAGAAAAAGTTTGAAAGTACTCAAACCTATATTGCTCTGACGAAACTTTATAAAGCAAAGACAGGTAAAGAACCTATCTATGCAATGATGCCACAAGTGGTTATTTCTGGACCAAAATTAAGTCGTGACTATAATACCAACTGGTATGCAACCCGCGTAAACGGACGATATGAATCATGTATGCAACGAGCGAAACGAATAAGACTATAAAAAGTCTCGCCCTGTTCGATTTTGATGGAACCCTGTGTAGCAAAGACAGTTTTACAGGGTTTATCTTTTATGCTTTGTCTAAGCGCCACATTGTTAAACAAAGCTTAAAAATCCTGCCATGGATTCAAGCCTACTATCTTAACTTTTATCCCGCTAATGCCATGCGTGCCAAGTTATTCCGTAGCATGTTCAAAGATACTCCCGCAATTGAACTGCAAAGATTAGGTGAAGAATACGCACAACAGTTGGTCTCTGGGCTCTCACCTGAACTTTTCGCACAGTTACAGCATCATCAGTTACGTGGTGATCGGGTGGTACTGGTTTCGGCTTCAATTGATGTCTACCTTGCCCCACTTTGCAAGTTACTAGATATCGAATTAATTTGTACCGAAACTCAAATTAAAAACGGCATAATGACGGGTTACTATTCCACGCCAGATTGTAGTAGTGAACAAAAGAAATTAAGAATACATCAGCAATATACGCTACAGCATTATCATCAAATTTATGCGTATGGTAATAGCTCAGAAGATCTAGATATGTTGAGTCTCGCGACACATCCATATATGGTGGGTGAAGACCGTGTTCTACCTCGTTTAACGCCAGAAAAAAAGCTCGCATAAAGCGAGCTTTTTTAATTTTACAATAATCTAGTAAATCGCCATATGATCACGATGAATCATTTCAAGTGAACGGGCTTCACCAAGTACTTGATAAACCTTATCTGAGGCTAAGCCTTTAATAATTTCAGCAGATCGCGAACTAAAATTCACTCGACCCACTGCAATACGTTTACCTTGTTTATCGACACATTCAACTACATCACCACGATCAAAATGTCCTTCAACAGTTTTAACCCCAACTGGGAGTAAACTGCGATGTTTCAATTTAATCGCCTCAATGGCGCCATCATCAATTACAAGACGACCTGCTGTCTGTAAATGAGCAGCGAGCCACTGTTGATGAGCAGTCATACGGTCTTTATCTGTAGTAAACAGCGTACCTAGCATTTCACCTGCCATAGCACGTGACAAAACATTATCACTTTCGCCACTCGCAATGAGCGTTGGACAACCCGACTTAGCAGCTAAACGTGCGGCACGAACCTTAGTCACCATACCACCTCTGCCGAGTACACCGCCACCGCCAGCCATTTCGAATAAAACATCGTCCATGGCACGAACAGTAGAGAGTAATTTAGCATCTGGGTTGTGACGTGGATCTGAGTCAAACATGCCCTGCTGATCCGTTAAAATGATCAGCAATTCTGCATGCACCTGACCTGCAACCATCGCAGCTAAAGTATCGTTATCACCAAAGCGAATCTCGTCGGTAGATACCGTGTCATTTTCATTAATAACCGGAATCACACGCCAATCAATCAAGTTTTGCAAAGCATCACATGAGTTTAAATAACGACGGCGGTCTGCTAGATCATCATGTGTCAATAAAACCTGAGCAGTACGAATGCCATGTTCTTCAAGCACACTAGACCAAGTATGAATTAAACCCATCTGCCCAATCGCAGCACAGGCTTGCAGACTGGGTAGATCGGTGGGTCGACTCGCAAGCTTCATACGAACCATACCTTCAGCCACAGCTCCAGAAGACACTAAAATAATTTCGTGTCCGGCATTGTGTAGATCAGCAATCTGTTTCGCCCAATGCGAAATAGCATTCAAATCTAAACCTTGCCCATTGGCTGTGAGTAAAGATGATCCGATTTTAACAACGATTCGTTTACACTCACTGAGCTGACGTTGCCCATCGACCACTTCTATCATGTTTTCCTCGGTTTTCTAGTCACGAACGTAGATGCTTTCTACATCAGTGTCGTCTTCATCATCGTCAAAATCATCATCATCGCCCAACATGCCTTCAAGACGTTGTGCTCGACGCATAGCGCGATATGCTTCTTTTGCCGCAATGGTTTGTTCACGTGTTTCAATTTCTAGTTGTTCACGGAAGGCTCTTACTTCTGCTGCAAATTCAGGATCTTCAACTTCGCGTTCACGTTGTTGTTCAAGCTGATCCATTAAGTAATAAACAACTTCTTTCGTTCCTTCGCTTAATAAGCCTGAGGTCTTAAAGACAGGTCCAGTCCACTCTAGTTCACCTAGAATATGCTGACACCACTCTTCACGACTTTCTTCAGCAATCTGATCAAGTTTGTTCAGTACTAAAACAATCGGTAGTTTAGCTAAAGTAGGAGAAAACTTAGCTAACTCGTTCATAATTGCTTTTGCATTATGCGCCGGATCTGAACCATCAATTGGTTGCACATCAATAATGTGTAAAAGGATACGCGAACGTGCCAAATGTTTAAGGAAACGAATTCCTAAACCAGCGCCTTCTGCTGCACCTTCAATCAACCCTGGAATATCGGCCATTACAAATGAACGATGACGGTCAGCATCTACAACACCAAGGTTTGGAACCATAGTTGTAAATGGATAGTCTGCTACTTTTGGTTTTGCAGCACTTACAGCACGAATAAAGGTTGATTTACCAGCATTTGGCATGCCCAGTAGACCAACATCTGCCAACACTTTTAATTCAAGGCGAATTTCACGGAATTCACCTTTGATGCCTGTCGTACATTTACGCGGAGCACGGTTAGTTGATGATTTAAAGTGGGTATTCCCCAAACCACCATCACCACCACCTGCAACCAGAATTCTTTGGCCGTCTTCAACCAAATCGCCAATAATATCGCCTGAATCTGTATCAACAATTGTTGTACCAACGGGTACTTTTAAAACCACATCTTCACCACCACGTCCGGTACAGTTAGCGCCTGCACCATTCTTCCCGCGCTCAGCACGGAACTTACGTGTGTAACGGTAATCGACTAGCGTACTTGTATCATCATCAGCTTGAATGTAGATACTTCCACCACGTCCGCCATCACCACCATCTGGGCCACCAAATGGTACAAATTTTTCACGGCGAAAACTGGCTACGCCATTGCCACCGTCGCCAGCCTCTACGGTAATGACTGCTTCATCAACAAAGCGCATCTGCCAATCCTCTAAAAACTTTAAAACCGCCTATTCTGCCATATTTTCATAAAATTCTCGAATAGAAAATGGGACAATTCCTATTTATAACGGTCTGTTTTCATCTTTAAGTCATCAAAAGCATTTTAGATTCACAAATACGAGCTTTAATCAAAATAAAATGCAGGATGACTATTTAATTTTTAAGGATGAACATTACGTAGAGGCAAGGTCATTTGCATATCAAGATTTGCTTTTGTTTTTGGAACTGAATTATACATAATGGCATTAAATGAAGAGACATTCCCCATTTCCATAGGGTCATTCACTTGTAGACTTGGTTTAAACTGATGTTTAACCGATAATTTTACTGGCTCATCAAATTCAAAATAAACAGGACCATCAAAAATAATTTTAACTGGAATGGTATAACTACGTTTTAAATTAAAAGGAACATCCAACTTGATGGGAATATCCAATTTAAGCGGAAATTTGGGCAAAAATTTATTTTGATAGATCAAATCGGTCGTTGTTTCGAGCGGCATAACCTGATCAATCTTTAGCGTTGTTGAGTAGTCAACACTTACTGTAATTGGTGTCTCTACAGCAAAATTTAAATCTGCCAGATACTTCCCTTTCAGCGGTAGAGTCAGTTGTCGATCTATATCTAAGGTTGTATCAAGCTTACCAATAGACTGAACTTGCAAAGTATTGCCAACCTGAATCTTTGTTTCTAAAGAGTCAGGTAAAGTGATATCTGCATTATGAGCCGAAACGACTAAATTAGCTTGGATGTTGAGGTATACCCAAAACATAACCGCGGCAAGTATCGTCATTAAAATGAAACTGATGAGCATACTCTTGAGTGAACGAAACATTAGCATCCACCCTATTGATTAGCTGTCGTCTGCGATGTTTCTGAACCTACTACCCGATTTAATCGCATACTGGACAGAGGAATTTTTAACTCACCATTTGCAATCTTCACAGGCAATGTGTTTTTCACATCGACCGAAGCATTTAGAGCTGTTTTAACAGGGACATTCAAATTACCCTCAATTGGAATATTAGTATCCAATCTTGCTTTTAGAGGAATATGTAAATTTTCTTTTAATACTGTCCGCACTTGTGCATCGAATTTCAAATGAACCTTTTGCTCAAGCGGAACATTAATATCAATCGGAACATCAAGTTTTAATGGAATTGATCCCTTTAACGGTAAGGTAATATCACGTCCCAAAACTCTGACTTGAACCTTCGTATCGATTGGTAAATTTTGCTCAACTTTTAATGTTTCTTTTACTGGAATTGTTGTGCTAATGGGTACCATATTATCGAAATAAACGCGCGGCGTTAGCGTTTGTGTTAATGGAATATTCAATTTCTCATCAATTGGAATGCTGGCATTTACCCGCCCTTTCACATCAACGTTTAAAGCATCTTGTACTTTAACCTTAACTTGTAGAGGTTCTTGCAAGTCAATCGCAACTGCCTGATTCTTCAATGGAATATAAATATTAAAATGCTTAAACACCCATATTGCAATGAGTACACCACATAAATTGGCAATAATGATGAATATAAAAACGACCAACAAACGTTTAAACTGCGACAATTCCTATCCCTTACTATTTTCTTTTTTTCCTTAATTCCTATTCTTATTTATTTACAAAAAATAGTCAGCATATATTTTGTACGGTTGTAAAAAAACCCAGTCTAAACTGGGTTTTTTTGTGAAAATCTTTTATAGATCGTTAAATGATCTTAAGCATTCGATTCTGCTGGAATTTTTTTGTAGCTTACGCCGCACATTTGTTCAGCAATACGTAATACCTGACAGCTATAACCAACTTCGTTATCGTACCAAACATAAGCAGTTAAACGGTTACCAGAAGTAATCGTTGCTTGAGCGTCATATACACCAGCAGTACGAGAACCAATAAAGTCACTCGATACTACTTCAGTCGAGTTGGTATAACCAATTTGACCTTGAAGGCTAGAGTTAATCGAAATTTGACGAATGTATTCGTTCACTTCTTCACGATCAACTTCTTTATCAAGCGTTAAGTTTAAGATAGCAAGAGATACGTTTGGTGTAGGAACACGTACAGAGTTACCAGTTAACTTACCTTTCAATGCAGGTAATGCTTTAGCAACTGCTTTCGCTGCACCAGTTTCTGTAATTACCATGTTCAAAGTAGCAGCACGGCCACGACGATCGGCTTTATGGTAGTTGTCGATTAAGTTCTGGTCATTTGTAAATGAGTGAACAGTTTCAACATGACCGTTAAGAACTTTATATTTGTCATCCAATACTTTAAGAATTGGAGTAATTGCATTTGTTGTACAACTTGCAGCAGAGATGATTTTGTCTTCATCTAAGATGTCTGTGTTGTTTACGCCAAATACAACGTTTTTCATTTCGCCTTTACTTGGTGCAGTCAATACAACACGTGCAACGCCTGGGCATTTCAAGTGTTGGCTTAGACCTTCAGCATCACGCCATTTACCAGTGTTATCGATTACAAGTGCGTTTGAAATACCGTATTCAGTATAGTCAACTTCACTTGGGCTAGATGCATAAATCACTTTAATGAAGTTACCATTCGCAATGATTGCTTCGTTTTCTTCATCAACAGCGATTGTACCAGCGAAAGTACCGTGAATAGAGTCACGACGAAGTAAAGAAGCACGTTTTGCTAAATCACCATCAGAAGATTTACGCACAACAATTGCTTTAAGACTTAAACCACGACCTAAACCTGATTGGCTAATGATTAAACGAGCCAAGATACGACCAATACGACCGAAACCATAAAGAACGACATCTTTAGGTTGTTCAGAAGTTGCGCTACCTTTGATTGATTCAACTGCTTGAGCAACAAAAGCGTTAACATCACCGCCTTTTTCTTTATATTCAACAGCAAGTTTACCGATATCAACTTCTGCAGAACCAATATTCTCAAGCTGAGCTAAAGCTTCTAAAATTGGGAATGTGTTTACAACAGAAAGCTCAACGTCTACAACACGTGTACGGCGGTGAGTTTTCAAAATTTGGATAACAGAACGGTTAATTAAAGAGCGACCGTAAACAGATACGACAATATTTTTTTCACGGTATAATTGTCCGATTAATGCAATCATACGTTCCGCGATTTCTTCACGGTTTTTCCAACGGCCTTGGTGTTCAGCATGCAGGGCGATGATAGTGTCTTTGCTCACAGATACGTCCTCTAATTAATTATATCTAGGCGTGATTTTTTAAACCCCGTAATTGTAATGGAATTATTGGCAAGAATGAATCAAAAGCTGACGTTAGTGATTAGATTTTCCCAAAATTCATCATAAATTCATAAAATACCTATAATTATTTTTTATTATCTTATTGTTTAAAGCAGCTAAATTTTTGCTTTTTCTTACTTTTTAGATTCTGATCATCTATTCCAACTCATCATTTTTTAATCTTTTTTGATATTTCGCGATGTTTAGCTGCAAATTTTTGGCTTTTTGATGTTGCTGATAAAGGTGAACTGCCCCCTCTAAAACTAACACAAATACTGCACACCAAATCGGAATATAGGTGAACCATTCTTCTTGGCCAATACTCTCCCCTAAAACCAAAGAGGCTAAAGCAAGCAACACAGGCTCCAAATATCCTAAAAGCCCAAACACCACTAAGGGTAAAAAGCGACTTGCCAGAATATAACTTCCTAAACCAATAGCGCTTAAAATTCCAAGCCCAACAATGATTAAAGAAAGACTCGGTTGGTCTATAAATTTGCTATACGGAAGTAAACCTGTATGGGTCAAATAAATCGCAACTGGCAAAATAATGACTAAATCCCACCAGAAGCCGCCTAAATTGTCTGTTTTAATTATTTTACGTAATAAAAAGTATGCAGAATAGCCAACCGCAACCAATGCAGTTTCCCAAGCAATGCTTCCTAAACGCCAGATTTCATGACCCACACCAATGACAGCAAGAATAATTGCGACCCATTGAAATTTTGATATTTTCTCGCCATAAAGCACACTGCCAGCCAAAACAAGAACAAGTGGCAATAGAAAATATCCTAAAGATACTTGTAGACCTCGCCCATGCATAGGCCCCCATAAAAACAGCCAAAGTTGGACTGAAGTTAAAACGGAGGTTGTGATTAACAACAGTAATAAAGACGGCTTAGCCAAAATACGCTGATAGATATTTTTGATATACGCTAAATCACCACTCCACCACATAAATAAGGTGAGAAATGGGATTGTTGCAATAATCCGCCATCCGAAAGTCTGTTGGCTATCAAGCTGACTTAACAATTGAGTATAAAAATAAAGTACGCCAAAAGTGATAGATGCCATGACAGACAAGCTCACGCCCTTAAACATCATCACCCTCTTAGACTTTAGTAAAAACAGCTCACCACAATACTTGATTTATCCACTATAAAAAAGAAAAAACCATGTAAAAACATGGTTTTTTATTAATCACACTTCGACAGTTATTCTTTATGTTCTGTACGGATAACATCGCGAATATCAAAACCTAATGTTTTTGCATAATTTAGATATTCGTCAACCACTTCTTGTTCAGGATGAGGTGTTCTTGATAATACCCAAAGATATTTACGAGAAGGCTCTCCCACTAAAACAGTTTGATAGTCTTCATCTATTTTTAAAATCCAGTAATCCCCACGAATAACGGGAATCCATCTCACAGCTTCAGGTAAGAAACTCACCTTCAATTTCGTGTTATATGGCGGATTTACCACAAAGGCTTCACCAATAGATTGTTGTAATTGTTTTCTACTGTCATAGCAGCGATTATCTACAACCACATTCCCATTTTCATTTAAGGTGTAAGTTGCAGATACGTTGTAAGCACATTTTTTTTGGAAAAATGCTGGCTTACGGGCGACTTCATACCAGACACCTAAATATCGGTCCAGTTCAACTTTATAAACAGTTTGCAAGGGTTTCGGCTGAGCATAGACATAGGTTCCAACAGCTAAACCAGCCAAAACGACACCGCCCAACGCAATTTTAGCCAAACGCCAACTGGCTTGCGGAACATTATTTCGAAATGCCATTGTTGCCCTCAACGATTAGTTGTGAATACAAAAGAACTCAAACATCTACAGTAGCTTGTTTTTTAAACACATTATGTAGCGTTATGTATTCGTTTATTGCAACATCTGCGCTTTTAATCGAAGAATTTGATCACGTATCTGCGCAGCTTGCTCGAACTGTAAATCTTTCGAGGCCTTTAACATGTCTTTTTCAAGCTTAGTAATATGTTTACTGAACAATTTAGGGTCCGAAAGAATATGTCTTTCGTCGGCACTCAATGCTTGAGCTTGTTCAAGCACTTTTTCATCAATCTCGTCGTCTGAAAGTACTTCACCCGAATCAATTTCTTTAACAACCTGACGAACCGCACTACGTGGCGTAATACCATGCAACTCATTAAATTCAATTTGCTTGGCTCTACGGCGATCAGTTTCATCTATTGCTCTTTGCATAGAATCGGTAATTCGGTCAGCATATAAAATTGCTTTACCTTTTACGTTACGTGCAGCACGACCAATTGTCTGAATAAGTGAACGTTCCGAACGTAAAAAGCCTTCTTTATCTGCATCTAAAATAGCAACCAAAGAAACTTCTGGCATATCCAAACCTTCACGTAGCAGGTTAATACCGACTAAAACATCAAATACACCCGTACGTAATTCATGAATAATTTTGACACGTTCAACCGTATCAATATCTGAGTGCAGATAAGCCACCTTAACGCCATATTCTTTTAAATATGAAGTCAGGTCTTCTGCCATACGCTTCGTTAAAGTGGTAATTAATACCCTTTCATTCAAGTTTTTACGAATATTGATTTCAGAAAGAACATCATCTACTTGGGTTAAGACAGGACGAATCTCAATTTCAGGGTCGATGAGACCTGTTGGACGTACAACCTGTTCAACAATTTGATCTGACTTTTCTAATTCATATTTAGCAGGTGTTGCACTTACAAAAATAGTGGTCGGTACAATACGCTCCCACTCTTCAAATTTCATAGGGCGATTATCAAGCGCACTTGGCAAACGGAATCCGTAGTTTACTAAGTTTTCTTTACGTGACCGGTCACCTTTATACATTGCTCCAATTTGCGGAACCGTAACGTGTGATTCATCAATAATCAGCAAAGCATCTTCTGGAATATAGTCAAACAAAGTCGGCGGAGCTTCACCAGATGGACGTCCAGACAAATGACGTGAGTAGTTTTCGATACCATTGGTATAACCCAACTGTTGCATCATTTCCAGATCATAGCGCGTTCGTTGCTCAATACGCTGTGCTTCGAGCAATTTGTCATGTTCACGGAAGAATTTGAGCTGATCTTGTAACTCATCTTTAATTGTATCGATGGCACGAGTCAAATGATCTTTTGGTGTCACATAGTGGCTTTTCGGATAGATCGTTACCCGAGAAACTTTACGAACCATTTTGCCTGTTAGTGGGTCAAACCAACGGATTGAGTCGACCTCATCATCAAATAGTTCAATACGAATGGCATGTTGATCTGATTCTGCTGGGAAAATGTCAATAATTTCGCCGCGAATTCGATATGTACCACGTAAGAATTCAAGTTCATTACGCGTGTATTGCATTTCAACCAATCGGCGGATGATTTCATCACGGCTTACTCGGTCACCCTCAACCACATGCAGTAACATTTGCATATAAGCATTCGGATCACCCAAACCATAAATTGCAGACACCGATGCCACAATAATTGCATCACGACGTTCTAATAAAGCCCGTGTTGCAGATAATCGCATCTGGTCAATGTGGTCATTAATAGCAGAATCTTTTTCAATAAACGTATCCGAAGATGGAACGTAAGCCTCTGGTTGGTAGTAATCGTAATAACTTACAAAATATTCAACCGCATTATTAGGAAAGAAAGATTTAAACTCACCATAAAGTTGGGCAGCCAAAGTTTTGTTATGGGCCATCACAATTGTAGGGCGCTGTGTTTGAGCGATCACATTTGCCATGGTATAGGTCTTACCTGAGCCTGTTACCCCTAGCAATAACTGATTACGAAAACCATGTTCGATACCATTGACCAGCTTTTCAATTGCCTGTGGCTGATCACCTGCTGGCTGATAATGAGTGACCAATTCGAAAGGTTGATTTTCGTTCAAAGTTATCTCTCTTTATGAAAAAATTGAATTTAACGTCTCCCCTTTAATGGGGATTTTTATCTTAATTTAAAGTGCAAATTGAGTTGGAAATTCAATGTAAAAGATTAAGCATCTTAACACTTGACCAATACCATAATCAGTTGCAACATGAAGCTATCCATTAAATAAAAAGCATAACCATGACCTATCAATATCATGATGAAAGTATTGTAACCGAACTTCCAGAAGATACAGTTTTTGTATTTGGTAGTAACCTTGCTGGACAGCACGGCAGCGGCGCAGCACGCGTTGCCAGTCAACACTTTGGTGCAGTTGAAGGTGTAGGTCGCGGCTGGGCTGGTCAAAGCTTTGCAATTCCAACTTTAAATGAACATATCCAACAAATGCCGCTTTCACAAATTGAGCATTATGTTGAAGATTTTAAAATATATGCAAAAAATCATCCTAAAATGAAATATTTTGTCACTGCTTTAGGTTGTGGCATTGCAGGATATAAAGTTTCTGAAATAGCACCACTCTTTAAAGATATTGATCACAACGTTATCTTTCCAGAATCGTTTAAACCCTATGTTGAAGATAATGCAGTTTCACAATTTCCAACATTAACTCAAAAAATGGTAAAAAGTTTCATTAATGATGACGTAATTTTTTACTTCAATCATGGAAGTGAATCTTTTGAAGAAGCTTTAGATAAAACAGATTTATCGGCTGCCGAAAAAGCGATTGCTCTTATTGTTTTAAATGAAGAGCTATACCCTCGGGATCGTTATGGCCGAGGCCGTGATCATGAGCTTAGTGATATTTTAGGTAAGCTCAATGGTAAAATTTTTGACCTGCATGGAAACTCTGAGGGTGCCATGATTTTTGTGAGCGCAGTCGTTGCACTCATGGAACTTTACGATTTTGACGAGCAAGACTTTATCAAGCTATGGCGTGGTGAAAAGAATATTGATCACCCTATTAATCGTTAAGTTTTCTTATAAGTTTATGAGCTAAGCAGATAATATCTGCTTTCTCATTATTCTATTTTTACTTACATTTAATTTTCTTATTTTTAATTATTCTAATAAATTTAAGTTCTTTATATTCCCAAATCTTAATTTTTCTCATTATACTTTAAGGCAAACTGAATACTTAAAGAAACATATGGAAACTTTAGATTCTTCAATTTTTGACCTTAGCCCAATTCCAATGTGGATTGAGGATTTCAGTGAAGTTAAACAACAATTTGATTTATGGAGAAATCAAGGTATTGAAAACCTCCATGAATTTTTAAGCCAAAATAAAAATTTAATTATTGAATGTGCCCATAAAATTAAAATTGTTCGTGTGAATCAAAAAACATTAGAACTTTTTGAAGCAAAAACTCACGAAGAGCTATATTCGAGTTTAAATCTTATTTTTAAAAAAGAAATGTTCGAATCACATATTCATGAACTTGAAGAACTATGGAATGGTAAAACCCATTTTTCAAGTACGACTGTAAATTACACTTTATCGGGCAAACGTATTGATGTTCAGTTAAGAGGCTCAATTTTACCCGGTTCTGAATCTACCTTTGAGCGTGTATTAATTACCACTGAAGACATTACGCCTTATCAAAATGCGCTTCGTGAAGAAGAAAAAAATCGTCGCTTGGCTGAGTCGATGTTTATCTATTCACCTACGTCTCTGTGGGTGGAAGATTTCAGCCGTATAAAAAATAGAATTGATCAACTCAGATTATTAGGTATTGAAGATTTTAGAACTTTTCTAGATGTTCATCCTGAATTTGTCCGTCAGTGTGTAGAAGATATTCTAATTTTAGATGTTAATCAGGCAACTCTTGATTTATTTAAGGCTCCTGATAAGTCTACCCTTCTCAGAAATACCCATAAAATTTTTGCTGAAGAAATGATTGAAACATTTCGGGAGCAACTCATCGAATTATGGCAAGGTAATATTCATCATAAACGTGAAGCCATTAACTACGCTTTAGATGGTCAAATGAGAAATGTCTTGCTTCAATTTACCGTTTTTCCCGGATACGAAGAGACTTGGGGACTGGTACAGGTTGCACTTACAGATATTACCGCGCGAAAAAAAGCGGAAAACTATCTTGAATATTTGGGGCAACACGATGTGCTGACCAAACTATATAACCGTGCTTTTTTTACAGAAGAACTTAACCGTTTAAACCGAAGCATTATTCGACCTGTTTCTTCAGTTTTCTTAGATATGAATGGATTAAAAGAAACAAATGATCAGTTTGGTCACGATATTGGGGATGGTTTATTGCGTCGCGTTGGAAATATTTTAACTCAGGCCATTTTAAATACGCCCTATACGGCTTCTAGAATAGGTGGCGATGAATTCGTGATTTTAATGCCGGGGGCAGATGAGGCGAATGTTCTTATTATGCTTCAAACCATTCAGGAGCTTTTTAATATCGACAATCAATATTATTCAAGCCACCCCATTAGCATTGCAATTGGACATGCGACAACTCAAGCAAATGAACAAATTGAGGACATGTTAAAGCGAGCTGACCATCACATGTATCAAAAGAAAAAAAATTACTATCAGGAAATTTTATTTAATCAATAAAAAAACAGGCATATTGCCTGTTTTTGAGCTTAACGTTTTCCCATAGAACGACGAGTGCCACGTGGAGGCATCCATGTTTTATCTGCGTATTGCTCTGGTTTCGGACGCACTTGGTTGTGTACCGCATCGTCGGCTTCATTGCTATCATTCGGCATTGGGAATGGCAATTTCACCAAAGCCTTTTTCTGTTTTGGCTGCTGCTCAGTCATGATTCATTCTCGAAATTTCGATTGCGGCTTATTATAAATGATTTTTGTCATTTCTTTTCAAAAAAGCTTCAATTGAATAAAACTGCAACAATATCTTTCTTAAATCAAACTTTTTTACATCTAAAAATAGCCACATCCGCAAATTGCTTAATTTTTGCGATAAGATAGTATGCTTTTTATTTTTTAATCCCATAAGAGGAATATTGCCGTGGACGTACGTCTTTCTGATCGTGTCAATGCTATCAAACCGTCCCCTACACTTGCTGTAACCAACAAAGCTGCTGAACTTAAAGCTGCTGGCAAGAATGTGATTGGTTTAGGTGCTGGCGAACCAGACTTTGATACCCCTCAACACATCAAAGATGCTGCAATTGAAGCGATTAATAATGGTTTCACCAAATATACGGCTGTAGATGGTACTCCTGGGTTAAAAAAAGCAATTATTGCTAAATTTAAGCGCGATAATAATCTTGATTATCAAGCGAATCAGATTTTGGTTTCATGTGGTGGTAAGCAAAGCTTCTTTAACTTGGCACTTGCTCTATTAAACAAAGGCGATGAAGTTATCATTCCAGCACCTTTCTGGGTAAGCTATCCAGATATGGTCATTATTGCTGAAGGTACTCCAGTCATTGTGAAATGTGGTGAAGACCAACGTTTCAAAATCACTCCTGAACAATTAGAAGCGGCTATTACACCTAACACTCGTTTAGTTGTATTAAACAGCCCATCTAACCCAACAGGTATGATTTATAGCAAAGCTGAATTAGAAGCTTTAGCTGAAGTATTACGTCGTCACCCACAAGTATTTGTTGCATCTGACGATATGTATGAACCAATTCGTTGGGAAGATGAGTTCTACAACATCGCAACTGTTGCTCCAGATTTATATGATCGTACGATTGTTTTAAATGGTGTTTCTAAAGCATATGCGATGACTGGTTGGCGTATTGGCTATGCAGCCGGTCCAGCAAAAATCATTGGTGCAATGAAAAAGATCCAATCACAGTCAACTTCTAACCCAACTTCTATTTCGCAAGTTGCTGCTGAAGCTGCATTGAATGGTCCACAAGACGTTTTAGAGCCAATGATTGAAGCGTTCAAACGTCGTCATGACTTAGTTGTAAACGGCTTAAATGACATCAAAGGTATCTCTTGCTTACCTGCTGATGGCGCTTTCTATGCTTATGCAAACATTCGCCCTCTTATTCGTGCAAAAGGCTTAAAATCTTGCACAGAATTCTCTGAATGGTTACTTGAAGAAACTGGTGTAGCAGTAGTACCTGGTGACGCATTTGGTTTAGGCGGTTTTATGCGTATTTCATATGCCACTGCTGACGAAGTACTCGTTGATGCGTTAGCACGTATCAAAAAAGCTGCTGACTCAATTGAAGGTGTAGATGCTGCTATCGCTTCAATTGAAGCTGAAAAAGCTGCGAAATAATCTGTAAAAATTAAAAGGGCCTCAAAATTGAGGTCCTTTTTTATAATTAAAATTATTGTGGATTAAATAATGCAGCTACCTGAGCCTCAGTCAATTTCTTTGTATCATTTTGAAAATTATAAAAATCGGGTTTTGAATCAATAAAAATTTCCATATCCAATGTCAAGTCTTCTACTGGTTCATTTAAAGAAAATGCATTGATATTGCAATGACTATGATCTTTAGTTCTCCAAAAAATTGTTGTTCCACAAACATTACAAAAACCTCTTTCACCCCATTCAGAAGAGTTAAATATGCTGAGATGCTTTTGCTGAATAAACTTTAAACTACCTTTGACTACATCAACTGTCATAATGACACCACTGGTTTGTCTACGACACATCGAACAATGGCAAGCATGTACATCATGATTTTTTAATTCAACTTCAAAAGTTGTTTCACCACATAAACACTGACCGTTCATTATTATCTTCCACACTAAGTTTATATTTTTAGAGTTATAAAATATTCTGCTCAACCAAAATTTACAAGTTTATAAACTATAAAGTGGTCTATATTTCTTGTACTTGACAATATACATTTTAACGCCTAATTTAACATCAAGTTCCATTTTAGAACTTAAAGAATTAAAGGACTTAAAAAATGAAAAATCCGATGGAAATGACTGGTCTTGAATTTTTACAAGCCATGATAGAAGGCCATATTCCAGCAGCAAGTATTACTAAAACTATACCTATGCAACCTAGTGAAATTTCAGAAGGATCAGTTACTTTTAAAGCTCAAGCAGATCATAACCATCTAAATCCACTCGGTGGCGTACATGGTGGCTTTGCTGCTACAGTTTTAGACTCTGTAACTGGCTGTGCAATACATACGATGTTACCAGCAGGTGTAGGATACGGCACAATCGATCTTAACGTAAAAATGTGCCGCCCTATTCCAAAGAATCATCCTTTAATTGCGATAGGCAAAGTCATTAACTTAAGTAAAAATTTAGGTATTTCTGAAGGAAAGATTATTGATGAGGAAGGTAAACTGTATGCCTATGCTACAGCAACCTGCATGATTATTCGTCCATAATCATTAAAGGCAGCCTTAGACCGCTGCCTTTTTTATTGGAGAATCTGAATGATCTGGACGTTCACAAGTTTGTGCAATCACATAGGGTGCCCAAATATTTTTAAGTTGAAACTCTATAATTTCTTGATGCTCGGTAGACCAAGCTAAAACTTTGTTTTTGCCTAATAACAACTCCCCTTCTAACTGAAAAAGATATAAAGCTTTAGAAGGGTTTAATACTTTCGAGCTTTTTAAAATTTTAAGTGAACCATGCACATTCCATTTGGAACTAAACCAAAGCTGCAATAAATCACCTAAGTACAAATTTTGCTTTTTAAAAGGATAAGCATTAGTCCAAGCACTTTCTACAAGTGTGTAATAGGATTCTGGTTGACTTAAAATATTGAGATAATGATGTTGATAAAAATCAAAATTAGAAAAAATAGACGCAACAGTAAGTGTTTTCATACTTATCTCCGATTTAGCCATTTTAGTGCTGGCAAGTTGGTTTAAATCCACACTGTTTGAATTTCTTCAAACGCTTATTCTGTTTTGAATCTAGCAATTGAACTTTTAAAGCGCAAGTAATTTCTTAGCTCACCGCCCAACTGATCAAATAAAAGCCATACAGCACAAAAATGTAGTCAACATGACAATTTACACTTGACCCTTCTCAAAATCTCCTTATAATCGCATGCAGATTCTCCCATAGCTCAGTCGGTAGAGCGACGGACTGTTAATCCGCAGGTCCCTGGTTCGAGCCCAGGTGGGAGAGCCAAATACTAAAAAGCCCGCAGCATTAAAGCGGGCTTTTTTTTGGCTTAAATTTATCAATATCTATAAAAAATCCCCTATCAACCCATAGAGGATTTAATTTTCATTCTTAAACGACCTACTTGATTTAATGATCTAATCTAAGTTTAAAGAATATATTCCCTTCTTAAATCATTATTCCATTTCAACTACTTTTAAAGGATTAAAAGACTGGGTGGTCGGCATCATTTCAATACGGTTAATATTAATGTGCGGAGGTTGTGAAGCAACCCAAGCTACCGTATTTGCAATATCTTCAGGCAAAATTGGGTTCTTTTTATCATACAGATTGTTCACTTTCTCCTGATCACCTTTAAAACGCACTAAAGAAAATTCTGTCCCCCCGCAAAGCCCCGGCTCAATATTAGTTACTCGAATGCCTGTACCAGACAAATCAGCTCGCAGATTTAAACTAAATTGCTCCACGAATGCTTTAGTTGCACCATAAACGTTACCACCCGGATATGGATATGTACCTGCAATTGACCCCATATTGATAATTAAGCCAGACTTTTTATTTACCATATTCGGTAAAATTAGTCGGGTAACAGTAATAAGCCCCTTAACATTGGTATCAATCATAGTGTACCAATCATCTAAATCTGATTTATCTGCTGACTCTAGGCCTAATGCTAGACCAGCATTATTCACCAATAAATCAATTTGACTAATTTGAAATTCAGCTGGTAAATCAACTAAGGCTTTATTTATATTTTCTACGGTATCTGTCATGTCAAATACTAAGGGATAGAACTTTTCACCAAGCTCTTGTTGTAATTCTTTTAGCTTTTCTGCCCGTCTTCCACAGCCAATAACTTTGTAACCCAACTCAATCAGTTTTTTTGAAATACTATAACCAAAACCCGCAGAGGCGCCTGTAACTAATGCTAACATTCTTATATCCTTGAAATATTCGACTAATTTGGTTGAACCGATTATGAACAAACGTATCTGTATATTTATACAATATTCGTGATTACTTTAAAAAATAAAAGAATTTTTTAAAATTAATTAGAGAGAATAGAGTTTATGAAACTAAAAATATATAAATGTGATTTTATCAAGATTATGCGGTAATAAAAACTGCAATTTCATGCTAACTGCTTATAAAAATTAATTTAAAATTATAGAGTTAAAATAAAAAAGTTTATCTCGAAAGATAAACTTTTATTTAAAACTTCTAATATTATGCAGGCACGCCGCTGTGAAAACGGAAGGTATCATCAGGCGTTAAAATCAGATTCTTTTCAACCTCACGAATATGCTCAATGCGCTGCTGAATATCCTCTTTAGGATTTTTCATTTTTGCAGTTTTTGCAACATCAAGTGCAAGTGCCAAATAGTCTTCAAAATGACGAGACTCTGACTTAAGCAAATAACGATAATAGCGTCCTAACTCATCATCTACACGTGGAGCAAGTGCATGAAAACGTTCACATGAGCGAGCCTCAACAAAAGCACCTACTACAAGTACATCAATTAAAGCTTCAGGTTCATAAGTACGAATTTCTTTACGCAACCCACCAGCATAGCGCCCCGCACTTAATCCATCCCATTTCTGACCACGCTTGGCCATAAGCTCAAGCACTTGTTCATAATGGAGCATTTCTTCCCGTACCAGTTGTGCAAGCTTTACTTGCAAATCAGGGAAAAAGCTATAACGGAACATTAAGTTCATTGCTGTACTAGCTGCTTTTTTTTCACAATTAGCATGATCTTGCATCAAGATATCTAAATTATTGATTGCCTCATCTAACCATGCTTTTGGCGTTTGACATCCTAAAAAAGCCAAGACAGGTTGCATTAATTCATCGTAATTGATACTCGACATAACCAATTAACCTGCCACCTGAATTGCTGCTTTCATATCTTTAACCGCTTGGACCAGACCTACAAAAATGCTATCAGCAATAATTGAGTGTCCAATATTTAACTCGTGAATTTGTGAAATAGCAGCAATTGGAGCAATATTTTTAAGGTTAAGACCATGACCAGCATTTACAACCAAACCTTTTGAAGCTGCGTATTCAACACCTTTGATAATACGTGCCAACTCAGCCTGTTGATCTTGCTCTGTTGCAGCATCTGCATATGCACCTGTGTGCAACTCAATCGTAGGTGCGCCACATGCAACTGCTGCATCAATTTGAGCTAAATCGGCATCAATAAATAATGATACGTCGCAACCAATAGCAGCTAAAGTCTGAGTTGCAGCTTTAACTTTTTCAAAGTTACCTACTACATCTAAACCACCTTCAGTTGTTACTTCTTGGCGTCTTTCAGGAACAAAGCATACATGCTGTGGCTGAATTTCTTTTGCAAACTCAACCATTTCATCAGTAACAGCCAACTCAAGATTCATGCGTGTTTTTAGTAATGGACGCATGCGGCGTACGTCATCATCTTGAATATGTCTGCGGTCTTCACGCAAATGCAAGGTAATCCCTTCTGCACCAGCTTGTTCACAAATGAGAGCAGCTTCTACAGGGTCGGGATAAGTAGTACCGCGCGCCTGTCTTAAAGTAGCAACATGGTCTATGTTTACACCAAGCAATGCAGCCATAAATAAATCCTAATTACGATTGAGTTTGAGTGTTTTGAATCCACAATTGTCGACTTTTTAGGGAACGATCCCCTAAAAGCGATGTAATCATTTGACGGTATAGTTTACCTAATAATTGCAATTGTTCGAGAGAAAAATCCTGCCCTTGCTCATAATCCAACATAGACAAAATTGCTTTCCCTGACAAAGAAGAACGTCCCGCCTGTACAACAGGAGCAAAGCCTTCTGTCACTTGAAATTGATAAAACTGATGAGCCTGAATCGGCTGTTGCTGGGTATCGACTGAGAAATCAATCGCGTATCCAAGTTCAGGAAGTAAAACATGTTCGAACTGGCGCAAAATCTGCCTAAGAAAAAGGTCAGGGTTTTCATGGGAAGATAATTGTTGTAATTGAAGTAACGTTAACTGATATTGCTCAAATGTTTGTGGCATTGCCTCTTCTAACGGACAAAGTCTAAGAACAACTTCATTTAAATAAAATCCGGCAAAAAAAGCATCACCAAAAAAGAAAACAGGCTGATTTAAAATTTCAAGCTTTGTAAAGTTTTTTAGTTCACTTTTACCCGTGGCTTGCAAGCGGATAGGCTGATACTGAGGGGGCGGAGTCTGTCTTAAAATACCATCGACTCGCCCATACTCCTGAGTAAAAAGATGCACAATATGACTTTTTTCACGATACTTACGGTGATGAATCATATATCCGTGGAGGACTTCATTGCGCATCATAAAAAGAAACTATTCCTCAGATTCTTTTTCTTTTTTGTCATCCTCATCATCACCGTCAGGAATTACCGCCCCTACAACAGCTGCTGTACCTTTAACAACACCTTTTGTAGTTTTGTAGGCGATACCTACTGGTACGGTTACAAGCTTATATATACAACCTTGTAACATCAATGTACATCCAATTATAGCGACGAATGATGTAATTGTTTTCATACCAGTATCCTTATCCTTTAGATATCACTATATCCTAAGCTTTTTAAAGCACGCTCATCATCAGACCAGCCACCCTTCACTTTTACCCAAAGTGTGAGCATAATTTTTTGCTCAAACATTCTTTCCATATCTTTTCGGGCATCCATACCGATTGTTTTAAGCTTGGCACCTTTTTCACCAATCACAATCGCTTTTTGGCCCGCACGATCTACAAAAATCGTTGCATCAATATAAGTACAAGCTGGTTTTAAACGACCCGTTTTTTCATTAACAGCCTCTTCTTCCGTTTTGAAAGATTCAATTTGTACTGTTAAATCATAAGGTAGTTCTTCACCTAACTGACGCATAATTTTTTCACGAATAATTTCGCTAGCTAAAAAGCGTTCAGAACGGTCAGTAATCTGATCAAATGAATACAAAGGTGCTTGATAAGGAAGATACTTCTCAATCGTTTCGCTCAAGTGTTCCAGATTTGCTCCGCGTAAAGCAGATACAGGAACGATCTCGGCAAAATTCATAAGCTTGGCACGCTCTTGAATTAAAGGAAGAATATCTCTTTTCTCTTCAAAAGTATCAACCTTGTTAATCACCAAAATTACTGGCATTTCAGCATTCTTAAGCTTTTCAAGCACTAAGTCGTCATTTGGAGTCCACTTATAAGCATCAATAACAAATAAGACCAAATTAACGTCGCGTAAAGCAGAATGAGCTGCACGGTTCATCATTTTATTAATAGCGCGCACTTCTTTTTTATGCATACCTGGGGTATCTACATATACCGCCTGCATTTTTTCACGCGAATCAATACCAATAATTTTATGACGTGTTGTTTGAGGTTTACGCGAAGTAATAGAGAGCTTTTGACCTAGCAAATGGTTCATGAGGGTAGATTTACCCACATTTGGACGTCCTACAATCGCCACAAATCCGCTCTTAAAATCCGAAGGAATTGTTACGCCTTTGGAACTAAAAAATTGATCAATCAGATTATTAGGATCTTGGTTATCATTTGAATCTGGATTGATTTGATCAGAATGCATCGACATGCAGGTTATTGCTCCAATAACTTTAAAATTTCCGCCGCTGCTGCCTGCTCGGCAAAACGACGACTTGAACCCTCACCATAAATCCTTGATAAACCATCTATCAAACATTCAACTTTAAAGTGCTGGTGAGGTGCATCACCCTGAATATCTACAACCTCGTAAACAGGGAGAGGTTTTTTACGTGCTTGTAGATACTCTTGTAAACGTGATTTCGGGTCTTTAAGTTGATCCGTAGGTTCAATATGGTCTAAATAGGGTACATACCATTTTAGCACAATATCGGTAAGTAAGTTGAGATCACCACTATCAATATAAATTGCACCAATAATCGCTTCTACCGTATCAGCCAATATTGACTCACGATGATGACCACCAGATTTCAATTCACCCGTACTTAATATTAAACACCGACTAAGTTGCAAATCGGTTGCAATCTTACCTAAAGCTTCCTGACGAACTAAAGTCGCTCGCATACGCGTTAAGCGACCTTCATTTTCATTTGGATAGGCATGATATAGATAATTGGCAACAATCATGCCTAATAGTGAATCACCTAAAAATTCCAAGCGCTCGTAATTGTATTTATGACTCACCGAACGATGAGTCAAAGCTAACTGTAACAATTCAAGCTGCTTGAATTGATACCCGATTCGACTCAATAAGCGAGGATCACTTAGTTTGAACTGATGTTTTATCAAAACTCTTCTCAAATGTTAAAACTAAATCAATATTTGATAAGAAAGGTTTTCTTACCTCATATTTCTTTTGGACTTTTAGACCAGACTCATTAAACACTTGCGCAATCTCTTTAAAATGAAGATCACGAATATTGTTCATTTCCAGTCGCTGATCCATTTGTGTCATAAACTTCTGCGGGGTGATGTCAGAAGAGCTTTCTTGTAAAAGCTCTTCTATTTGATTGTTAATCAATCGATCATCCCAATATGCTGGCCAAACTGCAAGTACAGCTTTTACTGCAATTGCAAATATAACCACCCCAAATAAAATTGCTAAATACGAAGTACCTTGTTGTGCCTTACGCATTTCTTTTTTTCCTAATGGTTGTTTTTAATCTATTTTTCCATTTCGGCCAAAGTTAGGAAGATGTAAGCCCGGTTCTTTATGCATCCATACGTAGAATGCTCGCCCTGTTAAATTTTCTTCAGGAACGAAGCCCCAGAAACGACTGTCTGCACTTTGATCACGGTTATCCCCCATTGCAAAGTAATGTCCTTTTGGAACAGTCACTTCCCAATATAAACCGTCCTGGTTTGCATATTTACCATTTTCAACATAGTTGATAAACGGTGCTTGACGCGCCACATTTACGCCTTCAAGTTCACGCATTGTAAAGGTGTGCTCACCAATCGTCTCTTTATGATAAATAGACGTTGGTGTATCTAATACATCTTTTTCACGGCTAAACTGTGTTAATACTTTCGGTACTTTTTGTCCGTTAATAATCAATTGTCCATGATCATAAACAAGATGATCGCCTGGTAAACCGATTACACGTTTAATATAGCTGATGGTAGGTTGAGGTGGATAACGGAATACAATCACATCACCACGCTTTGGTTCTCCAACATCAATAATTTTCTTATTGACGATAGGCAAACGCACGCCATAATCAAATTTATTAACCAAAATAAAATCACCAGTTTCTAAAGTAGGTACCATAGAGTCTGATGGAATATTAAATGGTTCATAAAGAAATGAACGAAGTACAAGTACTACAGCTAAAACTGGCCAAAAGTCATAGGCCCATGTAATAACAAAATTTTCGTTCCCGCGCCCTTTATCTGCACGCTGTTTGAATACAAGTTTATCTAACAACCACACTGCAAATAGAATCAGCGTAACTGGAACAAGAATTAAATTAAAATCAAAATCCACATGACCTCACTCGCAGCCTAGCTGCTTTTCTTAAAGTAGGGAAAAGCAATATCTTACTTCCCCCTACCTTCATTTCTTATCTTTCTACTTTCAATACAGCCAAGAACGCTTCTTGTGGAATTTCAACACTTCCCACTTGTTTCATACGTTTCTTACCTTCTTTTTGCTTAGAAAGTAGTTTTTTCTTACGTGAAACGTCACCACCATAACATTTTGCTAATACGTTTTTACGCATCGCTTTTACAGTAGAACGAGCAATAATTTGTGCACCGATAGCCGCTTGAATAGCAACGTCGTACATTTGGCGAGGAATCAAATCTTTCATTTTCTCAACCAATGCAATACCACGATGACGCGCGTCATTACGGTGACAAATCATAGCCAAGGCATCAACCTTGTCACTATTAATTAATACATCAACCTTAACTAAAGCTGAACTTTCGAAACGCACAAAGTTATAGTCTAGCGATGCAAAACCACGAGAGCATGATTTTAATTTATCAAAGAAATCCATAACGACTTCTGCCATCGGGATTTCAAAGGTAATAGAAACTTGATTACCCAAGAATTTCATATCTTTTTGAACACCACGGCGTTCGATACATAGGGTCATTACATTCCCTAGGTACTCTTGCGGAACAAGGATATGACACTCTGCAATCGGTTCACGCAAATCTTCTACAGTAGATCCATCTGGCATTTTTGATGGACTATCGATATAAATCGTTTCACCCTTCTTGGTTAATGCTTCATAAATTACGGTAGGTGCAGAACTGATGAGATCCAGATCATACTCACGCTCTAAACGCTCTTGTACAATCTCCATGTGTAACATTCCTAAGAAGCCACAACGGAAACCAAAACCTAATGCATCTGAGCTTTCTGGTTCAAAGAATAAAGCCGAGTCATTGATTTGTAATTTTTGTAACGCTTCACGGAATGGCTCAAAATCGCTCGCATCAATCGGGAAAAGACCAGCATAAACCTGTGGTTTAACCTTTTTGAAACCCGGTAAAATTGAAACATCAGGTGTAGCCGCAAGAGTAATAGTGTCACCTACTGGCGCACCAAAAATATCTTTAATACCCGCAATTACAAAACCTACTTCACCAGCTTCAAGGATATCTGTTTCAGTATGCTTAGGATTAAATACACCTACTGAAGTTACCGGATGAGTTTGTCCTGTCGATTTAACCAACATTTTGTCGCCCTTACGGATACGACCTTGTTTAATACGTACAAGAGAAACTACGCCTAAGTAGTTATCAAACCATGAGTCGATAATTAATGCTTGCAATGGAGCATCACGATCGCCTTCAGGTGATGGAATAACATCGACTAAACGTTCTAAAACGCCCTCAACACCCAAACCAGTTTTTGCTGAACAGGTTGGTGCATCAGTTGCTTCAATCCCGATAATTTCTTCAATTTCATGAATTACACGTTCAGGTTCAGCCTGCGGTAAATCAATTTTATTTAAAATAGGAAGAACTTCGAGACCTTGTTCAATCGCGGTATAACAGTTTGCAACTGATTGTGCTTCTACACCTTGTGCAGCATCTACAACCAATAGCGCACCTTCACATGCAGCTAATGAACGAGAAACTTCATACGAGAAGTCTACGTGTCCAGGAGTATCAATAAAGTTAAGTTGATATTCCTGGCCATTAGGATGAGTATAATATAACGTTACAGAAGCGGCTTTAATGGTAATCCCACGTTCGCGCTCAAGCTCCATTGAGTCTAAGACTTGAGCTTGCATTTCACGATCTTGTAGACCACCACACATCTGAATAAAACGGTCAGCCAATGTAGACTTACCATGGTCAATGTGAGCAATAATCGAGAAATTTCGTATATTTTTGATATCGACGGATTTTTTAGCTTGCGCCATGGGTTACCTTGAGAAAATATAGAGTGCTATGTAGCTTGTTTTAATACACAGCCAAAGCAGTTAAATTAATTGCGTGCGATTATAACAGATGGATATTTTAAAGTATCCAAAATAATCATGAGCTTTGTACTTATGTTTAAAAAGGGACACTCGAAGTGAGCCTATTGCTTCGGACTATCGAGCATATGAAACAGTAAAATCATAAGGGTTTATGCTTGAATCAAGCGGCTTGTACGCATGGGTAAAAGTTGGAGACATTCGCTTTGGACGTCCTGTAGCAATTTCAATACATGCCCATTTGGTATTTCCAACAAATAATACGGCCTGATCTGATGGACGGAAAAATACGTACTGGCGAAACGAATAAAGAGCATTAATATCATCTAACCATGTGCGTAATACAATTTGTTCGCTTTCAAATGCAGCTTTACGATATTGCACATGATGCTCAACCGCGACCATTGCATGTTTTAGCTCAAGATATTTAGTTACCCCTACTCCTAAGGTTTCAACATGAGCAGCAGCGACATCTTGCATCCACTGAACATACATCACATTGTTCACATGCCCTAAAGCATCAATATGATGTGGCTGCACCTGAATATGTAAATCAAAAATACTACTCACAAAGATTCACTCTTATTTATTAACTTTTAAACTAAAATAAGTGTAGGTAGATATCACTATACGCTCAAGATAAATAACAAAAAACCACCCATATTTAGGGTGGCTCATTGTCTATTTTTAAGTTTACTGGATACGTAAGCCAAGCATAGCGCGTTGTCCCTGACGGATAATTGCAACACGTGCTACCGTATTTTTTTGCAAGTTAGAAACAACTTTTGAAAAATCCTGACTATTTAAAATCTGGTTATTGTTGACTTGAATAATCACATCACCCGGAATGATATTTGACAATGATGCTAAGCCACCACGGCGAACATCTTGTACATAGATACCACCTTTCACACTTAAAGCACTTTTTTCTGGTTCAGCCAAATCACGAATGCTTATGCCTAAAACTGGGCCTTTAGATACAGCACTTTGTGCACCTGTAGCAGGTGTTTCATCTGGGGCAGTCGTTAAAGTTGCTGAAATATTACGGGTTTTATCGTCACGCAATACTTCAAACTGAACAGTTTGATTTGGCTGTACTTTGTTTAATGCATAGAGCAATTCACTAGTACGCGGTACTGGATTACCGTTATATTTCAAAATCACATCACCGGCTCTAAGACCTGCTTTTTGTGCAGGTGAGTTCGGAGAAATTTGAGTAATTAAAGCACCTTCAGGTTTTGGTAACTTGTAAGCATCGGCAAGGTTTCGGTCAATGTCTTGCATCATTACACCAAGATAAGAGCGTGTGACCTTACCTTTAGTTTTAAGCTGTTCGGCTACATCCATCGCTACATCAATCGGGATAGAAAAAGACAAGCCCATGTAACCGCCAGTACCACTAAATATTCGAGAGTTTACCCCGACTACTTCACCATTTTGGTTAAACAATGGACCACCAGAGTTACCTGGGTTTAGCGCAACGTCAGTTTGAATAAATGGTACCGAAGTTTCACCACTCATATTTCGTGATTTAGCACTGACAATACCTGCCGAAGCTGAGTAGTCAAAACCAAATGGCGAACCAATTGCTAAAACTGGCTCACCCACTCGTAAGCGGTCAACGTTCCCTACTCGTAAAGCTGGATAGCTATTTCCAGTCACCTTTAACAATGCAACGTCTGTACGCTCATCACTACCGACCACAGTTGCATCAATTTCACGGCGGTCATTTAAAGTAATACTAATGCGTGAGGCATTTTCAATCACATGGTGGTTGGTGAGTAGGTAACCATCTTTACTAATAAAGAATGCACTACCATAAGCAGTTTTTTCTTGTGGACCCTGTTGCTGTGGAATGATGACCTGATTTCCAAAGAAACGTTTCAAAATTTCAGGGACTTGCTGCTGCAATAGTTCATCCTGAGTCATTTTTTTTACGACGTTTACACTCACCACTGCTGGACTAACTTGTTCAACGAGGTTTGAAAAATCAACAGCAGCATTTGCCTGAACAGCAGCAACTGTAAATACCGCTGCATACATTCCTTGTTGTAAATAGCGAGATTTCATTCGGTGCTCACCCACAATTGGTCTACGAGAATAAGAATAAAACTGTTGTATCACAACGCTTTGGGGTTGTGCGTAACAATATGTTTATTTGTAAGACATCCTTACAATCATTATTTTACGCATTGCAACTTTTTAAGCCAATTGCAATTTTTCTCTGAGTTAGAGCGCTTAAGCTCTTGCCTTTTTATATAAAAAGGGGTGTCATTAGCGGACGTTTAAAATTGTTGCGAATGGACATGCCTAATTTACAGACAATTCACCACTTTGACGTGATTATTGTGGGCAGCGGCGGTGCTGGTTTAAGTCTGGCTTTATCGTTACCAAATCATTTTAATATTGCAGTTTTAGCCAAAGCTGCTTTAACTGAAGCAAGTACCTTCTATGCTCAAGGTGGTGTTGCTGCTGTTCTTGATGAGACCGACTCGATTCAACAGCACATTAATGACACTATGATTGCAGGTGCTCATTTATGTGAAATGGATGCGGTACAACATACCGTAGAAGGCGGTCGTCCTTCTGTTGATTTTCTTTTAAAGCAAGGCGTGCAATTTACTTTAGATGAAGATGAACAACTTCATTTAACGCGCGAAGGCGGTCATTCACAACGCCGTATTATCCATTCAGCTGATGCAACTGGTAAAGCTATTTCAACCACCTTGGTTGAGCGTGCTCAAGAACGTAAAAATATTACTATTTTTGAAAACTACATTGCGATTGATTTAATTACATCGCATAAATTAGGTCATACCGATCAAGCGAATCGCGCTATTGGTTTGTATGCTTTAGATGAAAATACAGAAAAAGTTCATACCTTCCTTGCACCATTTACCGCACTGGCTTGCGGCGGTGCGATGAAAGCTTACCTCTACACATCTAATCCAGATATTGCTACAGGTGATGGTATTGCAATGGCCTTCCGTGCAGGTTGCCGTGTAGCCAACATGGAATTTAACCAATTCCACCCAACTTGTCTGTATCACCCTCAAGCTCGCTCATTTTTAATTACTGAAGCCATGCGCGGTGAAGGTGCTTATTTGCGCTTACCTGATGGTGAACGTTTTATGCTACGTTTTGATGATCGTGCAGAACTGGCTCCTCGTGATATTGTGGCACGTACCATCGACCACGAAATTAAACGCCTCGGTATTCGTCATGTGTGGTTGGATATTACCCACAAATCACCTGAGTTTATCAAAGAGCACTTCCCTACACTTTATGCACGATTGCTTGAGCTAGGGATCGACATTACCAAAGACATGATTCCAGTGGTGCCAGCAGCTCACTATACGTGTGGTGGTGTTGTGGTTGACTCAAATAGTCAGACCGATATTGAAGGTTTATATGCGATTGGTGAAACGTCTTATACGGGTTTACATGGCGCAAATCGTATGGCAAGCAACTCATTACTTGAGTGCTTCGTTTACGGCATGAGTGCAGCAAAAGACATCGAAAATAAATTTGATGAAAGCTTCAAACTTCCAGAAGTACCCACTTGGGATGACTCACAAGTAACTAATCCAGATGAAGATGTGGTGATTTTACAAAACTGGGATGAGTTACGTTCGACCATGTGGAACTACGTGGGTATTGTAAGAACTACAAAACGTTTAGAACGTGCTTTACACCGTATTGAAATGTTAAAGCGTGAAATCACTGAATATTATCAAGACTATCGTGTTAGCAAAAACCTAATTGAGCTGCGTAATCTTGTTTTAGTATCTGAGATGATTGTGCGCTGTGCTATGCAACGCAAAGAATCACGTGGTCTACATTACACGCTTGATTATCCAGAAACTTCGAGTGAGATTCGTAAAACAGTTCTAACACCGCCAAATTTTGCAGTAGAACAGCCACTGGTTAATACTGATATTTAAGCTTTTTTTCTACAAAAAAAAGCACAGTTCAGACTGTGCTTTTTTTATTTGGTTTACTATTTATGATTTAGGTGGAATTGAATAAGTCGCAGTCACATGTGCAACAGGTTCATCCAAACCGACCGAATAAATCCAGACCTCACCAACCACCAAGCTCTTTCCGACTTTCATGAGCTTACACTCACTGCGTAAGTCTTGATCCCCTGCGGGTTTTCTTAGAAAATTAATATTAAAATTGGTCGTTACAGCTAAACCAACAATGCCGATTTCACCTAATATTGCAATATATAAAGCAAAGTCTGCCAAAGTCATCATGGTTGGACCAGATATGGTACCACCGGGCCGTTGATGCCTTTGATCGACATGATAATAAACAACCGCTGCTTTAGGCGTGACTGATTCAATCGTGCAATGTTCAAGACTTGGTGGAAATTCCTTTTCAAGAAATGCCACGATTTCTTCTTTTGAGCTTTTCATCCTTGTTATTCTTCAATCTATAAATCATATGTAAGATAGCATAAGAAAATAGCATATATTTTCTATGACGTTTTAAATCAGAATTAACGTCATTTTTCACCACTCTCATATTTTATAAGAGTGGCTCATCCAATTGCTTATCCTAAATATTGCAAAGCTTGCTCAAACACCTGATCAGGACTTTGGGTTGCATCTATTCGCTTAATACGTTGCGGTTCAGCTTTCCATAAGGTTTCATAGCCTTCACGAACTTTAGTAAAGAAGCTTAACTTTTCTTGTTCAAAACGGTCTAAAGCTCCGCGTTCGCGTGCTCGATTCATGCCCAATTCAATCGGTGCATCTAACCAGAAAGTCACCTCAGGCATGCGTGAAACAAAGTTCTGATTTAAAAGCTGTAATTTATCTTGGCTTAAACCACGACCAGAACATTGATAAGCAAAGCTTGCATCGGTAAAACGATCACTTAAAACAATTTTATTAGACTCTAGAGCCGGCAAAATGACTTGTTGTAAGTGTTGAGCACGTGCCGCGTAAATTAAGAGCAGCTCAGTATCATGGCTCATATTTTCATCATGATTCACCGCCAAAAGCATAGAACGTATTTGTTCTGCTAATGGTGTACCACCCGGTTCACGTGTTAAAACAACTTGTTTACCTTGTTCTTCAAAATGCTGATGAATTTTTCGAATGAGTGTAGTTTTACCTACACCTTCCGTGCCTTCAAAGCTAATAAACATCTCTTTTCCTTATTTCTTCGATCTCAACACGGATAAATAGTCTTGCACCGCTTGATTATGCGCTTGCAAGCTTGCCGTAAATTTATGCCCACCATTGCCAGTCGCTACAAAATAGATGTTATTTGAATCATCTGGATGCAATGCAGCTTCAATTGCTTTTTGGCTTGGTAAAGCAATTGGTGTTGGCGGTAAACCATTAATAGTATAAGTATTATATGCTGTTGGGGTGCGGAGGTCTTCTCGGGTAATATTGCCTTTATAGTTATTACCCATACCGTAAATAACAGTTGGATCCGTTTGTAAACGCATACCAATTTTTAAACGGCGAACAAAAACGCCTGAAACTTGTGTAAGTTCACTGTCTAAACTTGTTTCTTTCTCAACAATAGAAGCCATAATTAATGCTTCATATTTATCTTTATAAGGTAAATTCGGTGCACGATTTGCCCAAGCTGCGTCTAAAGCTTTCCTTTGGCGATGATATAAATCGGTCAGAATTTTCTTATCTGTCTCACCTTTAGCAAAGAAATATGTATTAGGTGCAAACAAACCTTCAGGATGCCCATAAGGAATCCCAAGCGCTTTCATCAGCTGATCATCTGGTAAATCTAATATTGTATTTTTTACGTTTTTATCATTTTTGAGTGCAGTAATAAGCTGTTTAAAAGTTGTACCTTCAATGACCAAAACACGGTTCATCTGAGCATTATCTGCATCAGATAACATCTCTAATACTTCTCTTACACTCATTCCCTGTTCAATTTCATACACACCAGCTTTCATGCTGTCATGAATCATAAACTTCTGATAAAGCTTCAATACCACTGGGAAGCTAATTTTGCCTTCTTTCGCCAAACGATCAATAAAACCAGAATAGGTTTCACCAGATGTAATGGATAACATCTGTTTTTTGCCTTCAATAGGATAAGCTTTAAATAGACTCGACCATAAAATGGCAAAAGCAGAAATTAAGACAATAAACAGGCCAATTAAAACCAGTCGCTTAGAAAATTTTGGAGCTTGTTTCTTGTTATTTTTCTTGGCGTTTTTTGCTTTCGCATTCACAGGTGGCTTCGGCATATTAATGAATCTGATTCAAGTTAAGGATATGAAATAAATCTATGCATGCCTGTGTTTCTAGCGTTTTCTCCCCTAAATGAGTAACTACTCGCATAGGGTTTAAAGCATTACAAAAGAATAGACTTTGTATTTCAGATACTTCATCTAGCTCAATTACACGCACTTCACAGACAATACCATGGTGCTGCATACGCGCCAGAATTTCTGCCCGCATTACACCGTGGACGCCATTATAGCGAAGTTCAGGAGTAATCCATCTATCATTTAAACGAATAAAACAATTACTACTGACCCCTTCAACAATATAACCTTGTACATCAGTAACTAATGCTTCAGCCCACCCTAGTTGATCTGCTTCTTTTTTTAGCAATACTTGTTCAAGACGGTTTAAAGATTTAAGCCCAACCAAGCTCGGCATGGTTAAACCTAATGCCTGATTTAAAACACCACACTGAATAGAGTCGGGCTGAAATGGCTCTAAAGCTTTCGGATAAAACCAGATATAAATATCGGCGTCATGCTTTGGCAAGCTATAACCACGGTCGCCTATCCCACGACTAATCACAATTTTTAAAGTGCCATTGAGCACAAGATTCTGCTTTTGTAATTGCTGTAAGCTCTGTTCTATGAGTTCAAAATCCGCAGTTAAAGACAGTTTTTGACATGCAAGCTTTAGGCGTTCCCAATGTCTTTCTTTAAGCTCAATTTTGTTTTGAAAAACACGAATTGTGCTAAAGCACCCATCTCCATAATGAAATGCTCGATCCAGTAAAGGAATGGTTTCAACAGGTTGCCCATTTTTAAAACACCACATGTTTAATCCACCCTCTGATTAAAACGACCCAACAATACAACACCTTTCATTTAAATAATAAATGACTGATTTTAAAAAATTATACCGATTTCGTATCTACTTTTGAAACTTGTTATATATCAAGTTTTAAGATTAGTTTATCTCATTTTACTATTTCTATTTTTTTCATATTAAATTCGTTTTTTATTATTTTTTTAGAATAAAGACTAGCGCTATTCTTCGTTCATGTTTTGAACATTTCATATTTTTTGAGGACTTATCTCATGCGTTTTTCACAATTAAAGGTCGGGGTTATCGCTGCACTTCTGTCTGTTTCATCATTTGCAGCGCAAGAATTTTTAAATGTCTCTTACGATCCGACTCGTGAGTTATATACAGATTTCAATAAACAGTTCGGTACTTACTGGAAACAACGTACTGGTCAAGATATTGAGTTCAAACAATCGCACGGCGGTTCTGGTAAACAGGCTCGTGCGGTAATTGATGGCTTAAATGCAGATGTAGTGACATTAGCACTTGCGGCAGATATTGATGAAATTGCTGAAAAAGCAAAATTACTTCCAGCTGACTGGCAGAAAAAGTTACCGCAGAACTCTACCCCATACACTTCAACAATTGTTTTTTTAGTGCGTAAAGGTAATCCAAAACAAATTAAAGACTGGGGTGATTTAATCAAACCAGGCGTAGAAATTATTACGCCAAACCCGAAAACTTCAGGTGGTGCTCGTTGGAATTATCTTGCAGCTTGGGCTTGGGCAAAACATCAACCAGGCGGTAACGATGCTAAAGCACAAGAGTATGTTCGCCAAATTTATAAACACACTAAAGTTCTAGATTCGGGTGCACGCGGTGCAACCACGACTTTTGCTGAACGTGGCATTGGTGATGTGTTACTGGCTTGGGAAAATGAAGCTCATTTAGCTGTTCGCGAACAACCGGGCAAATTTGAAATTATTACCCCGTCTCTTTCAATTTTAGCTGAACCTCCAGTTGCTGTTGTTGAGAAAAATGCTGCGAAAAAAGGCAATTTAACCATTGCTAAAGGTTATCTCAATTACTTGTATTCACCAGCTGGCCAAGAAATTGCAGCACGCAACTTCTACCGTCCACGCAATGCAGCCGTTCTTAAGAAATACAGCAACGTATTTAAGCCGTTGAAACTCGTGACTATTGATAAAGAGTTTGGTGGTTGGACGAAAGTACAAAAGAAACACTTCGATAACGGTGGTGTTTTCGATCAAATCGTGAAAATCAATAGTACAGAGAAGTAATTCTTTGTACTAAAGATAAGGAGAACAGACATGATTCATACTGTAATTGTTCCTGGTGTAGGTGGAAGTGAACATCAGCATTGGCAATCTTGGTTGCAGCGTAAACTCGTGTCTAGTTCTCGTGTTGAGCAAAAAAACTGGGATAGACCTGTACTAAGTGAATGGATCGAGCAATTCGTTAAAACGGTTCAAGCAGCCCCAGCTCCTGTACAAATTGTTGCGCATAGCTTTGGTTGCTTAACAAGTGTTGCTGCTCTAGCTGAACATCCAGAGTTAAAAAACCGAGTTAAGAAACTTATTTTGGTCGCTCCAGCAAATCCAGCACGCTTTGGGGAAGCAGGGTTTGCTCGTCATAGCTTGACCGACTTCAAAGCGTATTTTCATCAATTAAAAATTGATGTGCCAACATCTCTTCTCATTAGTGAAAATGACCCGTGGCTCGGCTTTTTTGATGCTTTGCAACTTGCGAAATCATGGAAGTTAAATCCAGTTAACCTTGGTGAAGTTGGTCATATTAATGTTGCCTCAGGGTTTGGCCCGTTTCCAGATTTGCTAAATTATTTGATTCCAGAAGATTCGATGTGTAGTCACTCATCTATCGACCCGGTAAAAACTCATTTCTCTTTGAAATTTGCTTAATACTCAGCTTTATATCGCACCGTTTATCTTTATTTATTCGCTTACTGGTTTCAGCAGGCTTTTCTCTTTGAGGAAATATCATGTCGCAGCGATCCCGAGTGCTGCCTGGGTTTGGTCTATCTTTGGGCTTCACCCTCGCATATGTGTCTTTTATTGTGCTTATTCCATTAGCCGCAGTCTTTATCAAATCATTTGGAATTGGATGGGACGGATTATGGGAAATTTTAACCTCTGAACGTATTTTAAAATCACTTCAACTCAGTTTCAGTTCAGCTTTAATAGCAGCCTTTATTAATGTTGTGTTTGGCTTACTTCTGGCTTGGTGCCTTGTACGTTACAACTTTCCCGGAAAACGTCTGGTTGATGCATTAGTCGATCTACCTTTTGCTCTTCCAACCGCAGTTGCTGGTATTGCACTAACCTCACTCTATGCACCTACTGGCTGGATTGGTCAATATTTAGAGCCCCTAGGCATTCAGGTCGCATATAGTCCAATCGGTATTACGTTAGCATTGGTTTTCATTGGTATTCCATTCATTGTAAGAACAGTTCAGCCTGTACTCAGTGATATCGAAAATGAACTTGAAGAAGCAGCTTCCGCACTTGGCGCAAATCGCTGGCAGACAATTACTAAAATTATTTTACCGATATTACTCCCAGCTCTATTCACAGGCTTTGCTTTAGCATTTGCTCGCGGTGTCGGTGAATATGGTTCAGTTATTTTTATTGCAGGTAACCAGCCGTTTAAAACAGAAATTGCTCCGCTCATGATCATTTCACGTCTTGAAGAATATGATTATGCAGGTGCAACAACAATTGCTGCGGTCATGTTAGTTCTCTCTTTCATTATTTTATTTGCGATTAATTTACTTCAAGCGTGGGCAAACCGTCGTACAGGGAGAAATATCACATGAACCTACATACTGACAGCAATGCACTCGCGCTTAAATTGCAATCTCGAGATGCAACACGTGAACCGACTTGGGTACGTTACACACTCATTACCGTGGCTCTGATTTTCTTCTTAAGCTGCCTAATGTTGCCACTTATTCTGGTATTTGTAGAAGCATTTAAACAAGGACTTGAAGTCTATGTTCAGGCTTTGATTGATCCAGATACTTTATCAGCAGTGAAATTAACTTTATTAACCGCAGCAATTGCTGTTCCAATTAATGTGGTATTTGGTGTTGCCGCAGCATGGGCTGTTTCTAAGTTCCAGTTTAGAGGTAAAGCAATTTTAACGACCATCATCGATATGCCTTTTTCGGTTTCACCTGTTATTGCGGGTTTAATGATCGTATTGATTTTTGGTGCACAAGGTTGGTTTGGTGGCTGGTTAATGGATCATGATATTAAGGTTTTATATGCCGTACCTGGAATTGTTTTAGCAACCATCTTTATTACCGTCCCTTTTGTAGCACGTGAGTTAATTCCACTGATGGAAGCTCAAGGAACAGAGGAAGAAGAAGCAGCGATTGTATTGGGTGCTTCAGGCTGGCAAACATTTTGGAAAGTGACACTGCCTAACATTAAATGGGGTTTGATTTACGGCGTTATTCTGTGTAATGCCCGCGCAATGGGTGAGTTTGGTGCAGTATCGGTGGTTTCTGGTCACATCCGTGGTGAAACCAATACCCTGCCACTTCATGTCGAAATTTTATATAACGAGTACACCTTTAGCGCAGCGTTTGCAGTGTCCTCATTACTTGCTTTTTTAGCCCTATTAACGCTGGTATTGAAAACGTGGTTAGAACTACATCAAGACAAACCAGAACCACATTCAACTGATTCGTAAGGAATGAAATCATGAGTATTCAAGTTAAAAATATTGAAAAACACTTTGGTGCATTCCATGCGCTTAAAAATATTTCGCTAGATTTTCCAGAAGGTGAACTGGTTGCACTACTCGGCCCATCTGGTTGCGGTAAAACAACTCTACTTCGAATTATTGCAGGTCTAGAATCAGCTGATGGTGGTCAAGTGCTACTTGAAGGTGAAGATGCAACAAATGTACACGTGCGTGAGCGTCAGGTCGGCTTTGTATTTCAGCACTATGCTTTATTTCGTCATATGACTGTATTTGACAATATTGCCTTTGGTTTACGTGTTCGCCCTCGTGCAACACGTCCCTCAGAAGCTGAAATTAAAAAACGTGTTACTCGTTTACTCGATCTAGTTCAACTTGGATTTTTGGCAGACCGCTACCCTGCTCAGCTTTCGGGCGGACAACGTCAGCGTATTGCTTTGGCCCGTGCCTTGGCCGTCGAGCCACGCGTATTATTACTTGATGAACCATTTGGTGCGCTAGATGCTAAAGTCCGTAAGGAGTTACGCCGCTGGTTACGCAACTTGCATGACGAATTGCATATCACTTCAATTTTCGTGACCCACGATCAGGAAGAAGCACTTGAAGTTGCAGATCAGATTATTGTAATGAATAAAGGTAATGTTGAGCAGATCGGTTCGCCTCGTGAAGTTTATGAAAAACCATCAACGCCATTTGTATTTGATTTCTTAGGTCAGGCAAATCGCTTTGAAGGCGAAAACGCAGGCGGTATTATCCGTATTGGCAATGACCGTATTCAATTACCAACGTTAGTTGAAGCACCTCAAGGAAAAGTGATTGCTTTTGCCCGTCCAGATGAGTTACATATTCACTCGCAACCTCAGGCGAATAGCATTGAAGCCACTTTTGTACGTGAAATCTGGATTGCTGGAAAAGTTGTGGCGGAATTACAAGACCGTAATGGACGTTTAATTGAGATTGCTCTAAGCAATGAAGCTGCAAAATTACATGCGTTTAAACCAAATCAAACCGTTTGGGTAAGTGCCTCTCAACTGCACTTATTTGCAGATCAAGTTGCTTAAGAAATATATTTGGTAAGGAAAAGTGTGAATGAACTTTCAACAATTAAGAATTATCCGAGAAACAGTACGCCAAAACTTTAACTTAACCGAAGCATCGGCTGCACTCTACACGTCTCAATCGGGTGTAAGTAAACATATTAAAGATTTAGAAGATGAGCTAGGTGTACAGCTTTTTATACGTAAAGGTAAACGTCTTTTAGGTTTAACAGAACCAGGACAATCTCTTCTTGGTATCGTTGAACGCATGTTGGTTGATGCTGAAAATATTAAACGCCTTGCAGACGACTTTAATAAAGTTGATGAAGGCACATTAACGATCGCGACTACTCATACTCAGGCACGTTATGTGCTACCTCCGATCGTTAATCAATTTAAGAAGTTATTTCCTAAAGTTCATTTGATTTTACAACAAGCTAGCCCTGTTGAAATTTCAGAAATGCTCTTACAGGGTGAAGCTGACATTGGGATTGCCACAGAGTCTTTAACGACTGAAGACAATCTAGCGAGTATTCCTTACTACCAATGGCAACACAGCATTATCACACCGCAAAATCATCCTTTAGTGAAGGCAGATAAGATTACGCTTGAACTTTTAGCGGACTATCCACTCATTACTTATCATGGTGGTTTTACAGGTCGATCTAAAATTGACAAAGCTTTCGAAGAAGCCCATCTCGATGCAGATATCGTAATGTCAGCTCTTGATGCAGACGTTATCAAGACTTACGTCGAATTAGGCATGGGAGTCGGGATTGTCAATGCTGTGGCCTATGACACAGAACGTGATCATCGTTTAAAACAAACTAAAACTGATATTTTTGGTGTCAATACGACATGGATTGCAGTTCGTAAAGGCCATCTACTACGCGGTTATGGTTATGAGTTTATTTCTTTATGCTCACCTGATGCCGATATTAAAGCACTTAAGAAAATTGCTTACCCAGATGAATAAAGATTCAAAAATAAATAAAAGAGCTTTTTAGCTCTTTTATTTTATTAGAAGCAAAAAAACGAGCCGAAGCTCGTTTTTTTTGTATTTATTACCAGAAGAAGTTCACACCAACTTTACCAACTGGTAACCATTGGTATTTATCGTCATTCGCAATTTTATTTTCTTCTGCACGTAAGTCTTTATCAAAGTCAGCACCGTTAACATTAACAAATGTACCATTTGATTTAAGATTTACACTTGGGTTACCTGTGTAATATGCACCAACCTCACCAAATACACCCCAGTTCTTATTGATCTTAGGTGCAAAACCCAAACCTACATAAGGGGCAATATCATTTTTATAACTTAATTTACCGTCAACTGAACCATTAAAGTTATAATTATTACCATTTACTTTAATAGTACCGTCTTGTGAACGTTTGCTTAAGTCATAATCATTATCAAGGTATGCTGCACCAGCTGCTACATATAAGCCTTGAGCCCAACGGTTAGTACTTGCACCCCAAGGACGAATTTCAGCGTTTAAATAAACGTTGTTATTATCCATGTCAACGTCATATTTCGTACCATTTACAGATACGTCATCACGCCAAGAGATATCACCACCATTGTAACCAAGTGCCAAACCTACATATGGGTTTGCTTGCCACAATAAAGCACCGCCGTAACCAGTAGTACCTACTTCAGCACGCACTCCCACAGGAATTAATTGGTTTTTGTCAAATGCGTAGCTGTCATGAACAACGGCTTCATCTGCCATTGCAGCACCAGCAGCGAATAAAGCTGTTGTTGTTACTAAAACACGTAATGCTTTCATAGTTTTCTCCTCAAAAGGCTCTGTTTTTAATTTATTCATCTTGTGACTGAAATCATAATAAAGAGAGAATAGAATCTTTTTTATACAAAAAATGCTAGATTTCTGTTATTTTTTGATACAAATTGAGTTAAATTTTTATTTTCAAATCATTTTTGTGTAAAAAACACTTGATTATCTAATAAGCTTAATTTCATTTACCTCATTTATGTCCTTGATTAAACGTAACACGTTTTTTCAAAGATTCTTGTCACAAATTAGTGTAAAATCTTTAAAATTTTTTAAGGAAGGAAGATCATGTCTCAGCTTTCTACGATCATTGAGCAAGCATTTGAAGACCGCGCAAATTTTACTGCAGCAGATTGCTCAAGCGAAATCCGCCAAGCTGTTGAAGAAGCAATTGCTGGTTTAGATAACGGTACACTTCGAGTTGCTGAAAAGATCAATGGTGAATGGGTTGTTCACCAATGGTTAAAAAAAGCTGTTTTATTATCATTTAAACTTAATGACAATAAACCAATCGAGTCATGTGATCTTCGTTTCTACGATAAAGTTGAAACTAAATTCTCTGGTTGGACTGAAGAGCAATTTAAAGCAGCAGGCGTTCGCGTTGTTCCTCCTGCTGTAGCACGTCGTGGTAGCTTCCAAGCTAAAAACGTAGTGTTAATGCCTTCTTATGTAAACATTGGTGCTTATGTAGATGAAGGCACAATGGTTGATACATGGGCGACTGTAGGTTCATGTGCTCAAATCGGTAAAAATGTTCACTTGTCTGGTGGTGTAGGTATCGGTGGTGTTTTAGAACCATTACAAGCTAACCCAACCATTATTGAAGACAACTGCTTTATCGGTGCGCGTTCAGAAATCGTTGAAGGCGTTATTGTTGAAGAAGGCTCAGTCATTTCAATGGGCGTTTTCATTGGTCAATCAACTAAAATTTATGACCGCGCAACTGGCGAAATCCATTATGGTCGCGTTCCAGCAGGTTCAGTTGTTGTAGCAGGTAGCCTGCCGTCTGCTGATGGTAAATACAGCTTATATGCTGCAATTATTGTGAAAAAAGTTGATGCGCAAACACGTGCAAAAACAAGTTTGAACGATTTGTTACGCGCTGACTAATTTCAGTTTGATCAAACATCTCTACGGTCAACACTGATCGTAGAGATTTTATTTTTTATATAGTGTGGTATTTCTAGAATGGCTTCCTTACGTTCCTCTGCAATTCCTGTCTCAGACCCTGCGTCCGGTTTACGCATTACCGAGATTTTTTACTCGTTGCAGGGTGAAGCAAACGCCTCTGGCCTACCGACTGTATTTATTCGTCTAACAGGCTGTCCATTACGTTGTAGCTATTGTGATACCACTTATTCTTTTGAAGGTGGTGAACGTTTTTCACTTGAACATATCATTGAAACAGCTACCCAATTTCAAACACCTTATATTTGTGTAACTGGTGGTGAACCACTTGCACAGCCAAACTGTTTGATTTTATTACAACGTCTATGTGAAGCTGGCTTTGATGTTTCTTTAGAAACTAGTGGCGCGCTCGATGTCTCAAAAGTAGATTCGCGTGTTTCTAAAGTTCTTGATTTAAAAACTCCAACTTCTGGTGAGGAACATCGTAACCTCATCAGCAATCTTGACCATTTGACTGCACATGACCAAATTAAATTCGTCATTTGTAACCGCGAAGATTATGAATGGTCAAAGCAGCAAGTTGAAAAATATCAACTGCATAAAAAAGTCAGTACCGTTTGGTTCTCCCCTGCCTTTGCAGTTGAAAAAGGTGCTGTTGGCCTGCCACGTCTAGCACGTGATCTGGCACAGTGGATACTTGATGATAAACTCCTTGTTCGCTTCCAACTTCAGTTACATAAACTGCTCTGGAATGATGAATCAGGTCGTTAATCACTCAATAAAATAAATCATTCCGAATATGGAGAAAAATATGCGCCCTCGTGCCATTGTTTTGCTTTCAGGCGGCTTAGACTCAACCACTTGCCTAGCTTGGGCACAAGCACGCTATGAATGTATTGCTATTAGTTTTATGTATGGTCAACGCTCAACGACTGAACTCGATGCAGCAAAAGCATTAGCTCAACGTACAGGTGTTGAACATCGTGTAATTAATATTGATTTGGCTAATTTAGGTGGCTCTGCATTAACAGACCACAACATTGCCGTACCAGAACAGTTACAAGAAGGTATTCCTGTAACTTATGTACCAGCGCGTAACACTATTTTCCTCTCTTATGCTCTAGCTGCAGCCGAAGTATTTAATGCTGAAGCGATTGTTATTGGCATCAATGCTGTTGATTATTCAGGATATCCTGATTGTCGTCCTGAATTTATTGAGGCTTTTGCCAATATGGCACGCTTAGCAACTAAAGCTGGCGTAGAAGGAAAACCACTTAAGTTTGAAACACCACTGTTACATTTATCCAAAGCGAATATTATACGTTTAGGGATTGAACATGGCGTAGACTATAGTCAAACGGTATCTTGCTACCAAGCAGATGCTCAAGGACGTGCGTGTGGCAAATGTGACAGTTGCCGTTTGCGTAAAGAAGGCTTTATCGAGGCCGGTGTTGCCGACCCAACACGCTATATACCGTAATAAGTAGGTAAAATTTATGAAGTTGTTAAAATCAAATCTTATTCTTTCATCTTTGTTTTCAACAGTTGCTCTTATGGCTGGTGCAGCACATGCTGCCGAAAACCCAGTTCAAGCAGCATATAAAAGTACTAACGTTAAAGGTGCATTAGTTAACGTTTGTAAAGATCAAACAGCTAAAGGCGGCAAACTAAGTTCATCTGAAGTTAGCAAATTCTGTAGCTGCCAAGTTGAAGCACAAGGTAAAGTGACTGAAGCACAAAAATGGGAAATCCAAAGTGCAATCAATGCGAAGAAAAGCCCAAGCTCTCTAGGATTTGTACAACAACAAAACCGTGATCTTAAAGCATGTTTCGGCCCTCAGTTAACAACTAAACTTGAAAAGTTAACTGAAGATGCAATGAAAGCTGCTCAACAACAAGCTCCTAAAAAATAAGATTTTATTTTTTCCAAAAAAGCCTGCATTTATGCAGGCTTTTTTGTAGCTCTGTTAAAATGATCTTATCGAACTTGAACAATTCACCTGAAATAAACCATGCAAGAACAATGGAAAACCAACGCAATAAATAAGACCTCTATTGTCTCATTCAGTGGTGGCAAAGACAGCTCTCTTGCACTCTACCATGCAATGAAAACTGGTACGGTGAGTGGACTCATTGTCATGCTAGAAGAACAAGGCCAGCGCTCTCGTTCACATGCTATGCCACTTGATATTATTCAAGCTCAAGCAGAAGCAATTGGTCTACCAGTATTCATGGCTTCTTCAAGCTGGAATGACTATGAAGCCAAATTTATTGAATTACTCATTCAAGCAAAACAACAAGGTGCTGAGGTACTGGTTACAGGTGACCTAGATATGCCTGAACATGGGTGTTGGCATGATCGAATAACTCAACAGGTAGGACTCAAATTAGGAATGCCTCTGTGGCTTCGTCCACATCGTGAAGTTGTTGAAGAGTTTATTAATCTTGGTTTCCGTAGTGTACTTGTGACAGTGAACTTAAAATTAGGAATGACAATTGAAGATTTAGGAAAAACTTTAACCTTAGAATATATAAAAGAACTTGAAAACCGTGGTATTGATCCATGTGGTGAAGGCGGTGAATTTCATACAACCGTGATTGACGGACCAATTTTTAACAAACCAATTCCTGTAAGAAAGCTCGATATTGTTTATCATGAGGAATATGCTTTTTTACCACTTGAATTAGATCAAATTTAGCTTTTTGAAGGATGAGAAATGACTGACAATATCCAATTACCAAATCAGGTGTTCCCAACAACGCAAGGTGAAGTGAACTTGACTGAGGTCGAAAATGAATGGTTAATCATTTACTTCTACCCTAAAGATTCAACTCCAGGATGTACAACACAAGCTGTTGGTTTTTCTTGTCTAAAAGATCAGTTTGAAGCTTTAGGTACTCGTATTTACGGTGTTTCGCGTGACTCAGTAAAAGCACATCAAAACTTTACTGAAAAGCAGGCACTGACTATTGATCTGATTAGTGATAAAGAAGAAGTACTGTGTAAGCACTTCGATGTGATTAAAGAAAAAAATATGTACGGTAAAAAAGTAATGGGTATTGAACGCTCTACTTTCATTTTCCATAACAAAACTTTAGTTAAAAGCTACCGTAAAGTTAAAGCTGCGGGGCATGCAGAACAAGTTCTAGAAGACTTAAAAGCTCTTCAGACAGCTTAATAATTTTGCAATAAAAAAAGCGAGTTTCACACTCGCTTTTTTTATTGCAAAGCATTACCCAACAATTTGACTTTGGCGTATCATAAAAATATTAGAATAATTATTTTAAGGCAATGGATATGGGTCTACTCAAAACTTACTCTTTGCTGCCTGCTACTCTTTTGATCGGTGCATGTGGTACAAATACATTAGCAATCCCCACTGACACCACCCCATCCATTGCTCAAATTCAAAAAAATTCCAATGAAATAAGCTGCCAAGATTTACAAAACCCAGCCTATCAACAAGCTGTACTGAACACAATTAATCAGATCCGGCAGCAATCACGCCAATGTGGTCAGCAGTATTTCCCAGCAACCAAACCATTGAGCTGGAGTAATAATTTATATAAAGGTGCACTTTCTCATAGTGAAGATATGGCTGCACACAACTTTCTCGGGCATGTTGGCTCAACGGGTCTGGACTTAAAATCACGTTTGAAACTTTACAATACACTTGGTAAAGCCAATGGAGAAAATGTCGCCAGTGGCCAAAAAACTTTAGGGCAAGTTATGTCTAAATGGCTAACAAGCCCCCTACATTGTAGTAATCTAATGAATCCAAAATTCACAACTTACGCAATCGCGTGTGCTTCTGATCAGTCTGTAAAGCAAAAGAGTTATTGGACTCAACAATTTGGTACACGTTAAAAGGAAAAATGATGCAATCAGGTTCAATCACCCCAATTTTAAGAATTTTTGATGTTGATTTAGCTCAATCATTTTATCTTGATTTCTTAGGTTTTCAGCTTGATTGGCAACATCAATTTGAAGATAACTTCCCGTTATATTTACAAATTTCTAAAGATGATTGTGTTATTCATTTATCTGAGCATTTTGGTGATGCAAGCCCACATAGTGCAATTCGTATTTATTGGGAATATATTTATGAACTACACAGTGAACTAAGCCAAAAAGATTATAAATTTTCTAAACCTCAGGTTGAAAAAACGGATTGGGAAACTCTAGAACTCAGTATCACCGATCCTTTTTCCAACCGAATTATCTTTTGGGCAGATGCTTAATTATTCAGTCTGCTAAAATTTGATAATGGAATACTTTCGATATAATCTTCCATTTATCATCTTCAAACACAAATGTAAGTGCATCATAAAAATATTTAGGGTGGATAACGCATTCAACATGTACTAACGCTAATCGTTCATGAATCAAATTGATTGAACTGATTTTATCCTGTCGCGATTGTTGCTTTGAAGCTGGAGAAATCCGACTCGCAACAATCGGAAAATATTCAGCCTTACTAAGTCTTAGTATGGGCTGCTCCGTTACATTGATATATATAGCATCAGGATGAAAAACATTATTTAGAATTTGCACATCACAAAAATACAAACCATCAAAATATTGCTCTAGTTGTTTCTGAATCTCAGTAATAGGATTATTTTTCATTTTAAGTACTCAAAATTTGTCTTTTTCGTATTGCAGAAACAGTTTCCCCTACAACACACCAATTATCAGTTTCAACTTCATCAATGACTACAAATGTAGTGGCAAGATCTTTATCAAGCACACGAACCACATGCTGAGTTAATTTAAATTGGTTTTATCATCTATAAGATATTTGCGCTGGAGTTCAGCATAAACTTCAGTATTTTTAAATTCATCTAAAAATCGAATGGTTCCTACAGGGAAGAATTCCGTTTGGATTTCACCACGATAATAAGCTTCACGCATTGGCGTTGCAGAAATTGAATCTTTTAAGCTATCAAGCTCAACCATAATCCATTCAGGGAATAGTCTCAAATAATAGGAAGACTCATCTTTAAAATGCCCAATCAAGCCAACGATTGAATTCGGTTCAATCACACCATTCACTAAAGTTTTGACTTGTTTTACCCACTTTTCGTCATTATAAACATCTACTACATGCACAAAAAGAATGCGTTTTTGTTCTTCTAGAGAAAAATTTGACAAGATCATTTGCTCACGTTCTACTGCTAAGAACGGATTTTTAATATTACGTTCCATTTGAGCAGAGCCTAGCGCCAAAACCACATAGCGGCTTTGTTGTAAGGCAATTTCAATGGTCTGCATATGAGCCAAATGGAATGGTTGAAAACGCCCTATAAAAACGAGATAGTCAAATTTATACATAATTAGATTTTCACTTTTTATGAACTCATCAGTAACGCTCATTACAAAAAATATGCGCCATAATGAGAACCTAAAAATTAACAACGTGGTTTAAAGCAAGGATAGTACGATGACACTTAGCTGTATTCAACAACCTCATCAACATTTAAATGCAAATTTAGAAGGTGGCGTACTCACCTTAGCCATAAATCGCCCAGATGCAAAAAATGCACTCTATGGCGAACTTTATTTATGGATTGCCAAAGCACTGAATGAAGCCGACCTTAATAAAGATGTTCGAGTAGTCATTCTACGTGGTGTAGAGCAAGATTTTACCGCTGGCAATGACATGAAAGATTTTATGGGTTTTGTACAAAATCCTAACATGGGTCCAGCCGGAGAAGTTCCACCATTCGTTCTACTTAAAGCGGCTGCGAAATTCTCAAAACCACTTATTACTGCAGTAAAAGGTGTGGCAATTGGAATTGGCGTTACGATTTTATTACATGCAGATTTAGTTTTTGCTGACAACACGGCCCTATTCCAAATTCCATTTGTAAGTCTTGGTCTTTCTCCTGAAGGCGGTGCAAGTCAATTACTCATTCAACAAGCTGGTTATCACAAAGCAGCCGAACTTCTGCTTACTGCAAAAAAGTTCAATGCTGAAACCGCAGTGCAAGCAGGCTTAGTTAATGAAGTGGTTGAAGATTCTTACGCAACAGCTCAGGCAACAGCTCAGCATTTAGCAGCCTTACCACTTGCATCATTAAAGCAAACTAAAGCACTCATGAAGCATAATTTAGAACAGATTATTGAATGTATTGATAATGAAGCTGAAATCTTTATGCAGCGCGTTCACTCACCTGAAATGCTAGAAGCAGTACAAGCATTTATGCAAAAGCGTAAACCCGATTTCTCTCAGTTTAATTAAAATCAATTTCTATGATTTGAATAAACTCAAAGGCAGGCTCTTCATAAGGATGGCTTGCCTTTAATGCTTTCGCGACAGCCCTTGCGCTTTCTTCAATCACAATAGTTTCCACACGCCATTCTTCGACTTGTTCGAGTTCACCTAACTCTCCGATATAAGGATCTGCGCCTTTGACTGGCTTAAACTGCCCTATTCCTTTCACTTGCCATGCGCAGTGTTCATAATTACCGATACCACCTGCACCAGCAGAGAAAATGGCTTGTTTAGTCGACTCAAGATGTGACTCGGGTACGTAATAAATCAGCTTTAACATAACAAGAATGACTCAAGGTTTTACGAGTGGGGTTTAAATCATACCGTTTTAAAAGCCCAACAAGCAAAATCAGCTCATCATTACTAAATAATTTACTCCAATAAATAGTATTTGAATGGCAAGCGCTAAACCGAACAATTGCCAGCCCTTATCTTTTTTATAAAACGTTTTTATATGATTTTCATTTTTCATCATTTTGATCTCCGATTTTTATCGTTGTTACAGAGAAAGCAAAAATTGAACCAACACCGAATAGAGCATAAGTGATTAAATAGTAAGTTGTCTATACTCCGATACGTTTTTAGAAACTCTTAAAGAGCTTCCTCATCAATATATAATTCAGAATGTGAAGAAAAATTTAAAAATCATAGAACTATCTTCACACCTATATTCTTAAGCACTCAATTTTTTTAAATGTCTGTTCTCATATATTGTCATCGCAAAAGCCAAACCACACAAAATGGCAAAACCACAGGTCATTGGAATTAATGTACCGTTATATAACTGCCCAATAATAGATGCAAGAATAAGTGACAATATAGAAGAGGCTGCACCAATAATAGCCGATGCCATTCCAGCGACATGCCCCATCGGTTCCATCGCAATCGCGTTTAAATTACCAAATAGTGTTCCAAATAACAAAAACAAAACGCAGGCATAAAGCATAAACATCCAGAATGATACAGCCACGCCTAAAAGCTGAATTCCCAAGAAAATCAAAGAAATTAAGCACAAGCCTAAAAAGCCATAAATACAGATTGGACGCATACCAAACTTCATAACAATTTTTGAGTTTGTAAATGAAGCGATTCCCATCACACCAGCAAGCACGGCAAAATATGCACTAAACTCTTGTCCTGTTTTACCAAACTGCTGCATAAAAATTTGCTGGGAAGTTCCCAAATAACCAATGAATCCACCAAAACAAAAACCGGCACATAGCAAATAGCTCATGGTGGTTTTATTACTTACAACTTCTTTAAAGCCCTCTTGAAATGCTTGTAAACGCATAGGTAAACGATTTTCAGGAAGCAATGTTTCTTCTAATCGTAAAGCAACCCATGCTCCAATCACTGTGGCATAGACCATATATAAAACAAAAATCTCACGCCAACCAAAGAAATGAATAATGAGTTGCCCTATACTCGGTGCAACTGCTGGAGCCACCATAAATACCATCATGATTAAAGACATGATGCGAGCCATTTGAGCTCCGCTGTATTTATCTCTAACAATTGAAATAGTAGCAACGTAAGGCCCTGAAACTCCAATACCTTGAATAAAGCGCCCAATTAAAAACCACTCAAAACTTTGTGTAGAAAAGCACAATAAACTTCCCAGAAAATAAATAATAATTCCTGTGAATAAAATGCGTTTACGCCCAATCGCATCGGATAGAGGCCCCGCAATGAGCTGCCCAATGGTCATGCCAGAAAAGATACCAATGATGACCCACTGTGACTGATTATTATTTTTTAATTCAAAAATACGTCCAATCTCGCCTAAAGCAGGTAAAACTGCATCTATCGAAAAAGAAACAATCGACATGAGCAATGCCATGAGTAATGTAAATTCACGGAAATGGATTTTTGATTTCATTTTTTTTCTCTACTATTTATTCTATTTAGATTGTACTACATACAAATAAGCCACCTTACGGTGGCTTATTTCAATTTTTATATTAACCAATAAACTTACGAGCATTACGGAACATACGTAACCATGCACCGTCTTCTGTCCACTCTTCTGGTTTCCAAGAATGCTGAAGCGCACGGAAAGTACGCTCAGGGTGTGGCATCATAATCGTTGCGCGACCATCTTTAGAAGTTACACCAGTAATTGCTTCAGGTGAGCCATTCGGGTTCAATGGATAATGCTGAGTCGGGTTACCGTGGCTATCAACATAACGCAATGCAACTTGGTTAGCTGCGTTCAAGCTTGCAATGTTAGCTTCACTTGCAACAGCACGACCTTCACCATGTGCAACAGCAATCGGCAAAATCGAACCTTCCATACCATCAAGTAATACAGAAACAGATTTTTCAACACGAACGTTTACGCTACGAGCTTCAAAAACTTCTGACATATTGCGGTGGAAACGAGGCCAGTGTTCAGCACCTGGAATAAGCGGTGCTAATTGTGACAACATTTGGCAACCATTACAGATACCTAAGCTGAATGTTTCTTCACGATGGAAGAACTGTTCAAACTGATCACGTAATTTAGCATTGAACAATACTGATTTTGCCCAACCACCACCAGCGCCCATTACGTCGCCGTAAGAGAAACCACCACAAGTCACTAAACCTTCGAAATCACTTAGGCTTACACGACCAGCAAGTAAATCGCTCATGTGTACGTCAATCGTATTAAAACCAACTTTGTCAAAAGCTGCTGCCATTTCAATATGACCGTTTACACCTTGCTCACGCAAGATTGCCATATTAGGACGGCGTGTATTAATGAACGGTGCTTCAACAGGTTCATTCAAGTCAAATGTTGGTTTAGCAATCAAACCTTGGTGTGCATTGTCAGTAATTAATGAAAATTCCTGATCAGCAGTTTCTACGTTATCACGTAGACGTTGGATCTGATGAGACACCTCAGACCAAGCTTGTTGTAATTCAGCACGATCTAAAGTTAAACCATTTACAGATAATTGATCTGAGTTATTTACACGACCAACTACAGCAATTGCATCTTTTAAGCTAGAAGCTGCGATTTCTGCTTGTAAAGCGTCCCAATCAGTTGCTTTGATTTGAAGTACTGCACCAATTTCTTCTGCAAATAAGCCCGCAGTAGTCTGGTTTTCTAACGCAACACCTAAACGTGCAGCAAACATCATTTCAGCTACAGAAGCTAATAAACCACCATCACCGATGTCATGGTAAGCCTGAATCAAACCACGGTTGTTCCAGTCTTGGATTAAAGCGAAGAACGCTTTGAAATCATCAAAACTATCAACATCTGGAGTGATTGAACCGATTGCTTTATATACTTGAGCAAGAATCGAACCACCTAAACGGAACTGACCTTTAGATAAATCAATACGTACAAGTACTGAGTCTTCTAAATTCTTAAGTTCAGGTGTTAAGGTCTTACGAACATCAGTTACTGGAGCAAATGCAGTAATTACACCCGTCATTGGAGAAGTTACGGCTTTATCTTCACCGTTGTCATTCCAAGTCGTACGCATTGAAAGTGAGTCTTTACCTACTGGAATCGCAATTCCTAAAGCAGGACACATTTCCATACCAATTGCTTTCACGCCTTCAAACAATGCTTGATCTTCACCTTTTTGACCAGCAGCAGCCATCCAGTTTGCAGAAAGTTTGATATCGCTAATTTGTTCAATGTTTGCACATGCAATATTGGTAATTGCTTCAGCAACTGCCAAACGAGCAGATGCTGCTGGATTTAATAATGCAACTGGTGGACGTTCGCCCATTGCCATTGCTTCACCAGTGAAACCTTGCAAACTTGTTGTCGTTACTGCTGCATCTGCAACAGGAACCTGCCAACGACCAACCATTTGATCACGAGCAACCATACCTGTAATTGAACGGTCACCAATTGTGATCAAGAATGACTTAGATGCAACTGTAGGATTTTTCAATACGCGGAAAATCGCATCTTTCAAATCAACTTTTGAAGCGTCAAAATCATCGCCACTACGTTCAGTAGTTTCATAAGAACGTTGCATGCGTGGCGTACCACCAAGCATTACCTGCATTGGCATATCAACAGCATCATTTTGGAACAATGGATCTTCAACTGTTAAGTGACGTGCTTCAGTTGCTTCACCCAACACAGCAAACGGACAACGTTCACGTGCACAGATTGCTTCGAACTGCTCTAAAGATTCTGGACGAATAGCAAGAACATAACGCTCTTGTGCTTCATTTGACCAGATTTCCATTGGGCTCATGCCCGGTTCTAATGAAGGAATCTTACGAAGGTCAAGAACTGCACCTAACTCATGATCATTCACAAGTTCAGGCATAGCATTTGATAGGCCGCCCGCGCCAACGTCATGTACAGAAACGATTGGGTTGAAGTCTTCTAAACGCCAGCAAGTATCGATCACTTCTTGACAACGGCGTTCCATTTCTGGGTTTTCACGTTGTACAGATGCGAAATCAAGGCTTTCACCCATTGTACCGCTATCTACAGAAGATGCTGCACCACCACCAAGACCGATTAACATCGCAGGGCCACCCAATACAATGAGTAAGTCACCTGGTTGAATCGCATCTTTTTCTACATGGTCAGGACGGATATTACCGTAACCACCAGCGATCATGATTGGCTTGTGGAAGCCTTTCACTTCACCATTTACATTTTGTTCGAAAGTACGGAAATAACCATTTAATGCAGGACGACCGAATTCATTGTTAAATGCCGCGCCGCCTAATGGACCTTCAATCATGATTTGTAATGGCGATGCCATACGTGAAGGTTTACCGTAGTTTTCTTCCCAAGGTTGTTCAAAACCTGGAATATTTAAGTTCGAAACTGTGAAACCTGTTAAACCAGCTTTTGGTTTACCACCACGACCTGTAGCACCTTCATCACGGATTTCACCACCTGAACCAGTTGCAGCACCAGCAAATGGAGAAATTGCTGTTGGGTGGTTATGAGTTTCAACCTTCATTAAAATATGAGCAGCTTGGCTCTTATATTTATAAATAAAGTGACCATTTTCATCCGCTTTCGGATAAAAACGCATCGTGTCATAACCCACAATCACTGAAGCATTATCTTTATATGCAGATAACACATCAGTTGGAGATTCTTTATAAGTGTTTTTAATCATCTGGAACAATGATAATGGTTGTTTTTCACCATCAATTGTCCATTCAGATCCAAAGATTTTATGACGACAGTGCTCAGAGTTTGCTTGTGCAAACATCATTAACTCGATGTCATTTGGATTACGACCAAGCTTACCGAATGCTTCAGTCAGGTAATCAATTTCTTGTTCAGATAACGCAAAACCAAACTCATTGTTAGCTTTAACCAAAGCTTCTTTGCCTTGGCCCAAGATATCAATTGAATTTAATGGTTTTGGAGCAGTTTCTGAAAATAATGCTTTTGCATCATCAATTTGAGCAAAAACTGTTTCTGTCATACGGTCATGAAGTACTTGTTTAACTTCATTCGTAATTTCAGTAACACCTTTTAACGTGAATAAAAGACCACGTTCTAAACGGTGTACTGCTGTATTACAGTTTTTGAAAATATCAGTTGCTTTAGAAGACCAAGGTGAAATAGTACCCACACGTGGTGTCACTAAAATCTGAATCTCATCACTTGCAGATTGACGAAGTTCAAAAGACTCACCGTCATTCAATAATTGCAAAGCAGATTGATGTTGCTGCTCGTTGAGCGCTTGATCAAACAAATAGACCCATTGGCTGTCAAAAGATTGAACAGAACTAATTGACGATAAACGTGTTAATAGTTGAGCTTTCTTAAAAGAAGAATGTGCTGCTGCACCGGCCACGATAAACATGTTGATTTTGGCTCCACGGGCAGGTCTTGTGAACCTTACCGCAATGTGACTTTAGAGAGAGCGCATATTCTACTGCTTCTTGCTAAAATCAGCTAGATGTAGAATCAGTATTCTGTAACCTAATTCTGCAAGAAGTGAGTAGTTTTTTGTTCAAAATCATTTTTTTAGGCATTCTAGCTAAAAATAAATTGTTTCATGTTTGTTCAATAACATAATAAAACCTGAACTAAGACAAACTATGTCGCACCAAGCTAGTGCTTTTAACTTTTTTTTGGCATGATCAGGTTTTACAGTTTTGAATAATGATAAATGGAACAAATGCGTTGGTTAGAGCTGCTTTCTGCAGTTCGTTTAGGTAGTAAAAAAAGCAGTACAGAACTGGCTCGCAGCCCATTCCATAAAGATTATGACCGTATTATATTTTCTCAAAGTTTTCGTCAGCTAAACCGTAAGACACAAGTTCACCCACTCGCACAGCATGATGGCATTCATACTCGCTTAACTCACTCACTTGAAGTTTCCTGTATTGGCCGCTCAATGGGCATGTTAGCAGCAGAAAAAATAAAAGATGAATTACCCGTTTGGATTTCTCCTGCCGATGTCGGTGCAATTATTCAAGCAGCTTGTCTTGCCCACGACATTGGCAACCCACCTTTCGGACATGCGGGTGAATATGCGATTCGTGAGTGGTTTGACGACGCATCACATAATGACTTTTTAAAAAAACTAAGCCCCGAAGAAGAAGCCGATGTTCGCCAGTTTGAAGGTAATGCTCAAGGATTACGTTTACTAAGTCGCATTGACTATCATCCAAATGATGGAGGTATGCGCTTAACCTATGCAACATTAGGTGCTTATTTAAAGTATCCGTGGCTTTCAAAAACCATTGCATCGCAAGGCGACCGCCCTTCGCATCAACGAGCAAAGTTTGGTTGTTATCAGTCTGAAAAAGAAATTTTAAAACAGATTGCTGAACAGCTTGGGTTAATACAGTTAGGTGAATATCATTATTGCCGTCACCCACTGACCTACTTATTAGAAGCTGCTGATGACATTTGCTATGCCTTAATTGACTTAGAAGATGGCATTATCTTAAATATGCTCAGTTACCAAGAAGTTGAACCAATTTTCTTAAACCTTATTGCGGACTATGGTCAGCCTGAAGAATTGTCACACCCAAATAGCACGTGGCAACAAAAGATTTCAGCATTACGTGGACGTGTTATGAAACGGCTTGTGGATGAAGTCACTACAGCCTTTGCTAAACATCATTATGAAATCATTACCGGTCAGCTTAAAGGTAACCTTTTACAATATTGCTCACCCGATATTGCAATTGGTATCGAAACAGCCAAAAATCTGGCGCGTGATAAAATTTTTGAGCACCCACAAAAGTCTGGCTTAGAAATTATTGCGCATCAAAGTTTGCAAACGATTTTAGATGCATTTGTACCGCTGACCACACCACATAAATCTTTAAGCTTTAAAGAACAGCGTTTAATGTCTATCCTTAATCAGTATGGTGCTAACTTTAGCAATAATCACTACAGCAATATTATGCAAGTACTCGATATTATCAGTAAGTTCTCAGATCATCAGGCTTATAGCTTGGCGCAAGAGTTGCAAGGTAATAAAATAGGTTTGTTTTAAGCTGGCTTGATATAGAAAGAAATAAAACCAGTGTCGTTTTCAATTCTTGTTAAAACGACCAGATTTACAGTTATGAATAAGTGAAATTACTCTATGATCGGATGTTTAATTGGCGAAGTGTTTGCCCTAGAAGCCCCTACTGTCTTACTGAATGTAAATGGTGTGGGATATGAAATTGATACGCCACTTTCAACATTTTGCCAATTACAAAAAGGCCAAAAAGTTACGTTATGGACGCATTTGGTTGTCCGTGAAGATGCTCAACAGCTCTACGGTTTTAGTGATGCTCAAGAGAAAACAATTTTCCGCACCTTATTAAAAGTAAATGGTGTCGGTCCGAAAATGGCTTTAGGTATTTTATCAACGTTAAGCGTTGAGTTACTCGTGCATACGATTGAGCATGACGACATCAATACCTTAGTAAAAGTTCCAGGCGTTGGCAAAAAAACAGCTGAACGTTTAATGATTGAGCTTCGTGACCGCTTCAAAACATTAGCTCAAGGAACCTCTACTTCAGCTACCCTGCCTCAAATTCAATTTGCTGCAAACTCGCCTGTAGCAGAAGCAGAAGCCGCTTTGCAATCTTTAGGTTATAAGCCACTTGAAGCACAAAAAGCTGTTGCTGCGGTTAAAGCCGATTACACAGAATCAGCCGATATTATTCGTGCTGCTCTTAAATCAATGATGAAGTAAAACACTTATGCAAGACCGTCTAATCAGTGGCGCGGAAAAACCTGAAGATCATTTTGATCGGGCTACTCGACCAACTTCTCTTGCCGACTACATCGGACAACCTGTAGTACGCGAGCAAATGGAAATTTTCATTGGCGCAGCTCGCGGTCGTGGTGAAGCACTCGACCACACGCTGATTTTTGGTCCACCGGGCTTAGGTAAAACCACCCTTGCCAACATTATTGCGCGTGAAATGGGCGGTAATCTTAAATCTACTTCGGGGCCAGTTTTGGAGCGTGCCGGCGACTTAGCTGCAATGCTGACCAACCTTGAAGAAGGCGATGTCTTGTTCATTGATGAAATTCACCGCCTTTCTCCAGTGATTGAAGAAATTCTTTATCCAGCGATGGAAGATTACCAATTAGATATCATGATTGGTGAAGGCCCTGCTGCTCGTTCAATTAAACTTGATTTACCCCCGTTTACACTTGTCGCGGCTACAACACGTGCGGGTTTGCTTACCTCTCCTCTACGTGACCGTTTCGGTATTGTGCAACGTCTTGAGTTTTACTCTGTAGAAGACCTTACTCACATTGTGTCACGCTCTGCAAACTTGATGAATGTGCCCATCACAGTTGAGGGCGCAGAAGAAGTTGCACGCCGTGCCCGTGGAACACCTCGTATTGCCAATCGTTTATTACGTCGAGTTCGTGACTATGCTCAAGTTAAAGGTAACGGTGAGGTCACTCACGAAATGGCACAGCGTGCGCTTGATATGCTCAAAGTTGATAAAGCAGGCTTAGACACCCTGGACCGTCGTTATTTGAGCATGCTGTTAGAGCGTTTTGATGGTGGTCCTGCTGGAGTTGAAGCACTTGCAGCAGCAATGGCTGAAGATAGCGGCACACTTGAAGATGTGATTGAACCGTATTTAATTCAACAAGGTTATGTGATGCGGACTGCGCGAGGTCGCATTGCAACCAACCAGTCTTATTTACAGTTTGGCCTGACACCACCTGAGCCTAAAAACTAATCAAAGGAAGAGAGTTTTTCTCTTCCTTTTTTAATTCCCCCTATTCTTCCAACTTAAATAACAATTGTTTTATCAATAGATTAGCCACTCGATACCTTTTAAGTCTTTCTTTATACCTTATTGATTTTTTAATATTTTCAAAAACTGAATTATAAGAAATCTAGATATTAAATCTTATGAACAATAATATTTTTAGGATAAGGACATGTATAAGAAAGCCGCTTTATTTTTACCATTCGCCTTAATGAGTCAACTGAGCCTAGCAGATTGGGTAAACGATGCTGCTCGACAAAATGAAAATCAAGTCATTCAGCTAAGACAAAACATTCACCAACACCCTGAACTCGGCAATATGGAATTTAAAACCTCTGCCCTTGTTCAAAAAGAATTAAAGTCTTATGGCATTCAAGTCAAAACAGGTTATGCAAAAACAGGTGTAATTGGCATCTTAAAAGGCAGTAAACCCGGTCCTATTATCGCACTTCGAGCCGATATGGACGCTTTACCCATGGAAGAAAAAAGCGGTGTTCCCTTTGCCAGTAAACAAAAAGCAATTTATCAAGGCAAGGAAACTTATGTGATGCATGCATGTGGACATGATGCACACACTGCAATGTTATTAGGCGCAGCAAAAATTTTAGCTACGAATAAAGATAAAATATCGGGCACCGTTATTTTTGTTTTTCAACCTGCTGAAGAAGGTGGTGCAGATATAGATAACTTTACCCAAGGTGATCAAATCGGTTCACGAAAAATGATCGCAGGTGGTGCCTTTAAAGACTATAAACCTGAAGCTATTTTTGGAATGCATGTCATGGCAGGCATGAAAAGTGGGCACCTTTACTATAAAGACGGCGCCATTTTAAATAGTGCAGACCACTTACGTATTCAGGTCAATGGTAAACAGGTTCATGGTTCAACGCCGTGGTTAGGCAGAGATCCAATTTATGCATCGGCACAAATGATTAATAATCTGCAAAGCCTGATTAGCCGAAGAACAGATCTAACTCAAGGTATGGGCGTGGTCAGTATTGGTAATATTCAAGGTGGTACAGCAGGAAATGTGATTCCCGAACAGGTCAATATGATCGGCACCATTCGCTCTAATAACGAAGAAATAAGAAATAACATCTTAAAAAGTTTACCAGTCATGATAGAGCATAATGCTCAAGCCAATGATGTAACTGCTAAAGTTGAAATTGCACCTTATGCGCCAGTAACCATGAATGATAAAACCCTCACTCAACTTATTCAGCCAACATTAGCCAAAGTTGCAGGAGCTTCAAAACTGCATGTGCTTGACCACAATGCAAGCGCTAGTGAAGATTTTGCCTATTATGGCAAACTGATGCCTTCATTCTTTGTCTTCTTAGGAGCGACACCAGAAAATCAAGACCCAAGTCAGGCTGCACCGAATCATAATCCTTATTTTATTGTGGATGACAAAGCTTTAAAAACAGGGACTGAGTTACATGTAAGATTCGTATTAGATTATCCGAATATGTCAAAACAAGTTCAAACGACATGGAAACCGTTATAATTTAAAAGCATGCTAGCCATGAGATGTAACGTTTTTAGACCAAAAATACAGCAATCGCAATTGAAAGGTTGTGCCATAGGACTTAGTATGCAATCTGCTAAACTGCCCCGTATTTAAAGCATATACGTGGCTCCGAATAAAATTGATGTTTTATTCAGCAGTCATATTTTAGATACAAAGCTCTATAGTGAACTAAAACGGAATCCTCTCATGGCGAATCATTTTGAATTCAACATTCGTGTTTATATTGAAGATACGGACGCAGGCGGTATTGTTTACCATGCCAACCACATTCGCTATATGGAACGTACCCGTACTGAATGGCTCCGTGCTTCTGGCGTTGATCATTACTGGCATCAAAAAGACTACAACTTTGTCGTACACAAAATTGACGTAAAATACATGCGTCCTATTTTAATGGATGATTTAATTACTGTTACAGCACGTGTAGTTTCATGTAAAGCTGCGTCATTTGTGTTGCAACAAAATATTTATCGTGGTGAAATCTTGCTTGCTTCTGGCGAGGTTGAGTTGGCATGTTTAAGTAAAGAACTTGTAGCTCGTCGTCTTCCAGAAGAAATACGTGATCTTATTCGTAAAGAATTGGAACAAGACTAAAAAAACAACCGGCATATGTAACTATGGCAACAAACATTGAATCAACCCTGCATATTTCTGACCTTATTTTACAGGCAAGTCCAGTCGTTCAGTTGGTCATGCTAATTTTATTGTTAGCATCAATCTTTAGTTGGTATCTGATTGCCAAGTTACATATGAGTTATAAAAAAGCACATCAAGAAGATGAACATTTCCAGAAAATGTTTTGGTCTGGTGCTGAACTCAATACGCTTTACAACAATGCTCAGCTCAACTCAAAACGCTCAGGTCTTGAAGATATTTTTTATCAAGGATTGAGTGAGTTTTTTAAACTTAAAAAACGTCAAGCCCCTGTTTCACAGACAATTGAAGGGACTGAACGTATTTTACGTGTAGGTTTGAGCCGTGATCAAAGCCATCTGGAATATGGCTTAGGTAGTTTAGCAAGTATCGGCTCTGTAGCTCCTTACATCGGTCTATTCGGTACCGTTTGGGGGATTATGAATGCCTTTATCGGTTTAGCTGCTGTTGATCAAGTTACTCTAGCAACTGTTGCACCAGGTATTGCCGAAGCACTTATTGCAACCGCAATTGGTTTATTTGCTGCAATTCCTGCTGTATTGGCTTTTAACCATTTCACTTCTAAAAGCGAAAGTGTTTACTCTGATCGTGCTTTATTTGCTGAAGAGATGATTGCTTTATTGCAACGTCAGTCTGTGGGTTCATCACAGGAAGATGCATAATGGCAATTCAGCGTTCAGGGCGCTTTGAGCGCATAAAAAAACCACTGAAAAGTGATATGAACGTCGTACCTTATATTGACGTTATGCTTGTACTTTTGGTTATTTTCATGGTGACTGCACCCATGATTACCAGTGGTATTAAAGTCGATTTACCTCAAGCACATAACCATCCAATCGAATCAAAAGATATGCCAGCCATGGTAACGATTGGTAAAGATGGCAATATTTATCTTCAATATGAAGATTACAAAGATAGTGAACCATTGTCTCGTGAAAAACTTGAAGAAGTTTTAAGCAATGCTCAAAAACAAGCTGAACAAGAAAATAAACAACTCACAGTTTTAGTCAATGGTGATAAGTCTCGTCCTTATGGAGAAGTCGTATCATTGATGGCAAGTTTACAAGAAGCAGGTTTAACTCAAGTTGGCCTTCTGACAGAGCCTTTAAAATAAGCTATGAATAAAAATCAAAAGCCACACTTTAAACAAAATGCGATTGCATTGAGCTTTACACTAGGAGTTCATGCAATTGCCATTGTTGGCTTGCTTTTTTTAGGCTTGAGTAAACCACCTGAACAGCCAAAAAAGCTAACAACTATTTTAGTTAAGCCAGAAGATTTACCGCCTCCGTTAGCCAAAGAAGTTGAACAACAGACTACAGCTACAAATGAAGCAAAAGAGGTGTTAACCCCTATTGTGGATGAAACGCTTCCTGAAAATCTTCCGGCTACGCCCCCTCCTCCAACAGCTCAACAACTTGCTGCTCAAAAGCAAAAGGCCGAACAGGCACAGCAAGCAAAATTGGCTGAACAAAAACGTAAAGCTGAAGAAGCAGCAAAAGCTAAACAAGCGGCTGAACAGCAACGTATAGAGGAAGCACAAAAGCAGCAAACTGAAGCTAAACGTCAAACTGAAGCTAAAGCAAGAGCGGAAGCTGAACAAAAACGCAAAGCCGACCAAAGTGCAAAAGCCGAAGCAGAAGCTAAGGCCAGACAAAAAGTTGCTGAAGAGGCTAAGCGAAAAGCAGAGACAGAGGCAAAGCTGAAACGTGAGGCTCAAAAAGCCGAAAATGCTAAACTTCAAGCACAACAAGATGCTAATGCTAAACGTAAAGCTGAAGCAGACGCTAAAGCTAAACAGCAAAAAGCTAATGAAGACGCTAAGCGTAAAGCTGAGGCCGATGCTAAAGCTAAACAACAAAAAGCCAATGATGATGCTAAGCGTAAAGCTGAAGCAGATGCTAAAGCTAAACAGCAAAAGACTAATGACGATGCTAAACGTAAAGCTGAGGCCGATGCTAAAGCTAGACAGCAAAAAGCCAATGATGATGCTAAGCGTAAAGCCGAAGCAGACTCGAAAGCTAAACAACAAAAAGCCAATGATGATGCTAAGCGTAAAGCTGAAGCAGATGCTAAAGCTAAGCAGCAAAAAACCAATGAAGATGCTAAACGTAAAGTTGAAGCCGATGCAAAAGCCAAGCAGCAAAAAGCCGCTGAAGACGCTAAACGTAAAGCTGAAGCTGACTCAAAAGCCAAGCAACAAAAAGCTGCTGATGATGCTAAACGCAAAGCTGAAGCAGAGGCTGAAGCAAAAGCTGCATCTGCTCAAAAAGCTCAAGAAGAAGCAGCTCAGAAGAAAGCCGAAGCTAAAAAAATTGCTTCCTCAGCTAGACGCGATTTTGAACAAAAAATTCGACGCTCTTGGGATGTCCCGACTGGCAGTAGTGGTAAAACAGTTGGTGTTCGTTTTACCCTTTCAGACTCAGGTAGCGTTAATTCTATCGTGATCACGCGTTCAAGTGGCGATGATGCTTTAGATGCAAGTATTAAGGCCGCAATTCAAGCCTCTGCGCCATATCCTATGCCATCAGACCCTGATGCAAGGCGCGAAGCAAGAAGTGTTAACTCTACATTTAGAGCGCAATAATTTTGAAAGAGTTACATGCTTTAAATAGTTTAAGGCATGTAACTATGCTACAAAATCAACAGTCACAAAAATACCAGCTATGACTTTAAACTTATGAATACGAGCCGCAAACACCTGCTATCTTTAGCATTGATCACCGCCTTAAGCCCTATTGCTTCTACAACTGCTTTTGCCCAGTTATATCTGGAAATTGCTAAAGCACCAGATCAGGCACCCAAAATTGCTATTGTCCCGTTTAACAATGACAATGGGCTCTCTCCTATTGTTGAAACTGACTTAAACCGTTCTGGACGCTTTACAAGCTCATCTAAAAATTTGCCTGCCAATGCTGCAATCAATCAGATTCAAGCTTCTGACTGGCAAGCTGCCGGAATTCCATATGTAGTTACTGGACAAATTAAACAAACAGCTACAGGTTTTGAAGTTCATTACCAACTTTATGATGTACAAAAGCAGCAATACATTTTAAATGAACTTTTAAATGTACCCGCTTCACGCATACGTCAAGCTGGCCATATGGTAAGTGATGCTATTTATCAGGCACTTACTGGCATTCCAGGTGATTTTAGTGGCCGTATAGCATATGTACTCAGAAATCCAGCAACTCCCGCAGAGCGTTATACTTTACAAATTGCAGATACAGATGGTGAACAGCCAAAAACTGTTTTGTCATCTCGTGACCCAATTCTATCTCCGGCATGGACACCAGATGCCAAGAAAATTGCTTATGTTTCTTTTGAAACCAAACGTCCAGCAATTTATCTACAAGATTTATCTACTGGAACACGTGAAGTACTCACTAGCTTTAAAGGCCTAAATGGCGCACCGAGTTTTTCACCTGATGGCCAATCAATGCTATTTACAGCATCTATGAATGGCAATCCAGAAATCTATCAAATGGACTTATCAACTCGCCAAGTCAAACGTATGACAAATGACTCAGCAATTGATACAGAAGCACGTTATACACCAGATGGAAAATCGTTTATTTTCACTTCTGACCGTGGTGGTTCTGCCCAAATCTATCGTTATACCTTTGCTGATGGCTCAGTAAAACGTCTAACCTTTAAAGGGTCATTTAATGCACGCGGAACTTTGAGCGCAGATGGCAAAAAGATTGCTCTTGTTCATCGCCCAAGTGGCAGCAGTTATAAAGTTGCAATTCAAGACATTAATACTGGCATCACCAATATTCTTACTCCAACCAGTTTAGATGAATCACCAAGTTTCTCACCGAATGGGCAAATGGTGGTCTACGCGACTCGTGAAGGTAACCGCGGCTTGTTATCTATCATGTCTACTGATGGACGTTTCCGTATGAATTTACCAAGTGAACAAGGTGAAGTACGTGAACCAGCTTGGGCACCAAAATAACTTTTAATTCCATTGATGGAGATGATCATGAAATCAATCAAATATTTAGCTTTACCCTTTCTTAGCGTAGCACTTGTGATGACAGGTTGTGCTAGCCGCAAACCGGCAGCGACTACCGCGACTGGCACAAATCCAAGTACGGTTAATACTTCTGGTTTAAGTGAAGATGCGGCATTGAATGCCCAAAATTTGGCTGGTGCTTCATCAAAAGGTGTGACTGAAGCAAATAAAGCTGCTTTGGCAAAACGCGTTGTTCATTTTGATTATGACAGCAGTGATTTATCTACTGAAGACTATCAAACGCTTCAAGCTCACGCTCAATTCCTTATGGCAAATGCAAATTCAAAAGTTGCATTAACTGGCCATACAGATGAACGTGGTACACGTGAGTACAATATGGCTTTAGGCGAGCGTCGTGCTAAAGCTGTACAAAGCTACTTAATTACCAATGGTGTAAACCCACAGCAACTTGAAGCTGTAAGCTATGGTAAAGAAGCGCCTGTAAATGCAGGGCATGATGAATCTGCGTGGAAAGAAAATCGCCGCGTTGAAATTAATTACGAAGCAGTGCCTCCTTTATTAAAATAAGGCATATGCATAAAAAAACGCTCATAAAATATGAGCGTTTTTTTATAACAACAAAACTTAAGAAGATTTCTTTTCTTCTTCAGAATGTTGCATAGATTCAATCAAATCATGCTTATTAAAATCTTTATATTCAGGTTTTGCCTCATAATCTTTCCAAGCTTCCTGAACATTCTCTTTCGAAATTTCATCTAGATTGATTGGTTCACCTGCTGTTGGGGTCGCATCAAACTTCTTTGTAGTCATTTCGATTCTCCTAAAAATATACAGTCCGTTGTTATATAATGAACATACCATTTAAAATGGGGGTTGTAAGCATAAATCCAACACAAATAAAGTAAGATAATTTTTATTTTGTGACATTCTCATCTAGAATATGCCTCGTATTTATCTGACTCATTTTGATGCTTGAAGCACAGGAGCTATTTTATATGTCCAACCTCACATTGTCCCAATTTTTACAACAACAAAAAGGGAATCTGACACCTGAGTTGGCTCAAGTCATCGACACTATTGCGACCACTTGTAAAACTATCGACCAAGCCTTACAAAAAGGTGCACTCGCTGGTATTTTGGGTAGTGCTGGTAATGAAAATGTTCAAGGTGAAACACAGAAAAAACTTGATGTGATTTCTAATGACTATTTAATTGATGCTTTAAAAGTTCACCCACAAGTGGGTGGCCTCGCTTCAGAAGAGCTTGATGAATTCACACCTGCACAAGAAAATGGTAAATATCTCGTTTTATTTGATCCATTAGACGGCTCAAGCAATATCGATATCAATATGTGTGTAGGCACAATTTTCTCTATCCTGCCTGCAAAAAATGCGGTAACCCAAGCAGACGATTTCATGCAAGCGGGTACACAGCAAGTTGCTGCTGGTTACGTACTCTATGGTCCATCAACCATGATGGCCTTAACTGTAGGAAATGGCGTAGTATTCTTTACTCTAGACCCAGAAACTCAAACATTCTTACTTACTACTGACAATGTTCAAGTTTCAGCAGATACTCAAGAGTTTGCAATTAACGCGTCTAACCAGCGTCATTGGGAAGAACCTGTAAAACAATATATTGATGAATTACTTGCTGGTAAAACATCTGTTCGTGAAAAAGATTTCAACATGCGTTGGGTAGCATGTATGGTGGGTGATATTCACCGTATTTTATGCCGCGGCGGTATTTTCCTTTATCCATACGACTTAAAAGATCCGAAAAAAGCGGGTCGCTTACGTTTAATGTATGAAGCAAACCCAATGAGTATGCTCATTGAACAAGCAGGTGGTACATCAACTACTGGACGTGTTCGCATTTTAGACATTGAACCAACAGAGCTTCACCAACGTGTTCCTGTAATTATTGGTTCTAAAAATGAAGTTGAGCGTGTAACAAGCTATCATTAATAATTTTAATTATTTAGGGCATCATAGTATGATGGTGCCCTTTTGTTGGATATTTTCTCATGGCGGTTATTTTTTTAGAATCAAAAGACAATGCAAAAATTAAACATTTGCGTGGATTAATTGAACTTAATAGCGCTCGAAAAAAGCACCAACAAACAGTCCTTGAAGGAACCCATCTCTGTTTAACGTGGTTACAACAGCAAAAAAAGATTTTTTCTTTATTTACTACAGAACAAGCATTAGAACACGCTGATCTAAAAAAAATAATAGAACTGCATCAAGGCCATATCTTTGTTATTAGTGAAGTCTTATATAGAGATTTGAGCACATTAGGCACAAGCTTACCTTGTTTAGCTATTATTGATTTGCCTAAAACTGCATCAACAATTGACTATAAAGTAGATACTTTAATTCTGGAGAATATACAAGATCCAGGTAACGTAGGCACATTGCTACGTTCAGCAGCAGCAGCAAATATTAAGCAAATCATTTGCACACAAGGTTCTGCATCACTTTGGTCTCCACGAGTTTTAAGAGCAGGCATGGGCGCTCATTTTAGCTTACATTGTTTTGAAAACTTCCAGCTCACAGATATTCTTCCGAAATTTAGAATCCCAGTTTTTGTTACAAGCTCTCATCACTCGACAAGCCTCTATTCACAAGATCTTTCTCAACCTTGTGTCTGGATTTTAGGAAATGAAGGCCAAGGTGCAAGTGATTACGCCTTAGAGCATGCACAATCAGTGACTATTCCACAACCAGGTGGACAAGAGTCATTAAACGTAGCAATTGCAGGATCTATTTGTTTCTTTGAGATGGTTCGTCAACGCCAATAAAACGTTAATTTATTTTACATCTCACATATTTGTGAAAAAAATCAATTACACTAGTAAAAAATAGCCGATTGTTGTCAACCTCCCACCTCTTTTCAACGTTATATAAGAGATATATTGAAAATAAGGTGGGTATGTCCAATGACAGGATTTTCCATCTCCATGGATTTAGCACCGAAAAAGTCTCGATCGGAAACATCTAGTGCTCATGCAAGCACGGCTGAGCAACGCCTGAAAGTTTTCATGCAAGATGTAACTGGTCGTGCTTTGGTGATGATGGAGAGTGCTACCCAAGGTCAACAAGGTATTGCAATGGATTTGGTTCAAGAAGCATTTATTGCTTTGCACAAATCTTATGCCGATAAAAATACTGAAGAATGGTATCCCCTGTTTTATACAATTTTAAACAACAAACTTCAGGATTGGCGCCGCAAAGAATCTCGTAGAGCAAACCCATTTTCATTCTTCAAAAAAGTTAGTCTGGACAGTGACGACGATGAAGTTATTGATGTAGTTGATGAAAAAGCCATCAATCCTGCGGATTTCCTCGATCAAGCAGTGACTATCGAAGAAATTCGAGAAGCAATTTCAAAGCTACCTGTTCGTCAACAACAGGCATTTATGTTACGTGCGTGGGAAGGTTTTGACACACACACAACAGCTCAGATCATGAACTGTACCGAAGGTAGTGTAAAAACCCATTATCACCGAGCAATTCAGGGACTTAGAGAGTACTTAGCCCACTTAAATCCCTTGGGAGGTTCTGATGAATCATGATGATTTCACTAAAAAGGTGACGTCTAAACTTGATAGTTTGGCACATCACCATAAAAATAAAACAGTGGTCATGAATCATGTGCTTGACCATATTCAACAAAAACCAGCCTCTTTTTATAGTGTCTGGAAAATGTCTGGTTTTGCACTTGCAGCTGCGATCACAGGTTTTGTAATTTTACCTAATTCAGCAGATATTGTTGATAAGCCACAAAATCAAGTAATTGTAAATCCTAAATTATCCCCACAAATGGTGGAAGATTTAGAAATGCTAATGGTCTTGGGTGAGGATAAAGTACAACATGGCAGCTAAAAAATTAGCACTTATCCTTTGTTCATTAAGTTTCTTGCAAACGAGTTTTGCAGGTTTTGAACGATTTTGGATTTTTTCTAAGGATGCCAATACACAAGTTGATGACACATGGAATGCTCTTTCTGAAGAAGAACAACGTGCAGTTATTAAACGCTACCAGAGCTTAAAAGAGTTACCAGCAAATCAAAGTACGAACCTACAGCAACGTATGGACTGGTTTACTCAGCTCCCCGATGCTGAAAAAGAAAAAATGCGTGAAGCATGGCAAAAAATGAGTACGCAAGAGCGTAATGATTTACGCCAACGTATGCTTAAAGCGAATGGCGAAGAAAGAACAGCTATTCGTGAAGAGTATATGAACAAGTATTTAGAACATTAATCTAAGTATGTGAAGCTCACACTGCAAGTTTCATAACTTATATAGATTCTAGTTTCTATAAAAAAGCCTCCAACTGGAGGCTTTTTTATTTTATATCGTTTATTTACGGTAGCGTCTATAGATCGCTAAACCAAGTAAGGATGCAATAGAAAAAATTCCTAAACTTCCCCCACCACCGCCACCACTTCGAGAATCATCTGTAGTAGTTGCGGTACTTATTAGATTAATTGTCCCAGGTTTCGCTGAAATTAATCCATTAGCATCATAGACATTATAAGATAGTGTATCGTTAAAAGTGTTAAAGACATTTTTTGCTTGAATGTAAATATTACCACCGTAACATGTATTTTTACTGTCTTTACCAGGACACGGTCCTTCTCGATCTGCCTTAACGACCGTAAAAATTCCATCTTTTGAAGCTTTGCTTGGTAAATAAATTGGTAAGTCCGCAAATTGAGACTTATCAGAATTTGTACTAAGTGTACTAACTGGTCCATCTCCATCATCATTCGCATATTTGAGTAAATTCAAAGGAATCATTTCATTTGCTAAATACTTAAATGTTATTGTGCCATCTCCAGAAACAGGAGCAATATTTGCAAATTTTGCTTTAATTAATCCACTACTAAGTTCCACACCAGCTTTAGTTGTAATTGTATATTTACAAAATTCATTAGTTGTACTTGAAGTAGGATCATCATCGACACGATAAAAAAGAATTTGCTGTACGGTTGGATTCCACACACATCTCTGATTTTTCTTAGTCTCTGTTTTAGGAGTTAAATCTTCTACTTTTTGTGCCACACCCAAAGGTTCTGCTGTAACATTATAATCACCCGTATTAAAAAACTTTAACACATGGTTACTGTCTTCAGTTGGTAGAGGAAAACCATAATTTTTTAAATCTATATAAATTGCTCGATATTTTGTATTTACATGAGCCGTATCATTTTTAAACTTATCCAGTAAATCCTTAAATTCACCTAAACGAACTTTATAGTAAACAATAAAGTTTGATGGCGTAGTTGGATCTTTGAGCAGGCTATCATACAAATCATAGCTTTTTTGATATGTATCTATTAAGGTCGTAAATGAAATATTACCTAAACCTTCTAGATCACCTGCCGCAAGTTTCATCAACTCAACCGAACCAATATCACAACTATTTTTATTTAAAGTTTGATAATAGTATGTATTACTGACCAACCTAGCTAACCCACGCTGATCTTGAGTCTGGCAAGTAACTTTATTTCCTGAATCTACATCAATTAAATCTGACGCTGAAAAATTATTTTTAGGATAGTAAATTGGTAAAAAACCATTATTTTCATTAGGTCCTTTTAATAAAGGCTCTAATAAAGTATTTAAAGGATTATTTATTACATCAATATTAGTATTACCTGTAGGAACTACTTCTTTGGGTACATCACATTTTGGTGCATTGCCTGTTAAATTTAACGCATTAAACTTCAAATCTAGTCCAGTATCTTTTTCCTCAGCTGCTGCCCCAAGTAAATATCGGCAAGCATAAGACCCGTTATTAAAAGCTAATACATTAAAATTTAAATTTTTATCACCTAATTTATCATATAAAAAAGTTGTGTTTGCAGAGTTCTCAACAATCGTATTATTTTGCAGTATTAAACTACTATCCGAACTTAAATTACTGGTTTGATTTTTTGCTGGATCAGCATCTCCTGTAAATTTAAGAATACTACCGTTAGTCGGACTCGCAATATTTTGTGCGATTGTGTTATTTGTAAAGGAGGCTGTAGGGCTACCACAAAAATTAAAAGCACTTATTGAATTAGTCGATCCATTATTAACAAAACTATTTGAATCCAATGATATAGTACGAGCGCTATATGAAGTATTAAACATACAACTCATTGCGAGAATACTACCTTCAGTTGAAGTCAGGCCATTGTTTTGAATTAAAGAATGACTCATCGTTAAACTGGCAGTATTACCTCCAAGGTAAATCGCTCCACCTTTAGATGCTTGTGAGTTTAATATCTGACTATTTTTTAAAGTTACATCGGCGCCAGCATAAATTGCACCACCAAACTCAGTACTTTTACCATTTTCTAAAATAATATTAGTTAATGTTAAAGGTTGCTGGTAAACAGCCGTATTAAAGATACGTGATTTTCCCCCAGCGTTTATACGAGTTTCAAGCGCTTTTTGGGCTGGATAGTCATTAGTTAGAACTCCTTTTCGCTCCCAATCCGTCGCTTCTTTCCCAATAATATTCAGACCGATTTTAGGGGTTAATTCTTTATTTAATGTGTAAGTACCACCTTCGAGTTGAATTGTGTAGTTTGCATCAATTGCAGAAACCTCACATCCCCCATAAGATTTACGCATTTCTGCTGCTGTAATAGCTTCACGTAGAGAACATGCATTCATGTTCTCATTATCCTCATCAGCAAATGTTGTAACTTTTATTGTTGTTTGCGCCATTAAAGGCATTGCTGCGATAACAGTAATTACACCCAGTGCTTTTTGATAATTTTTCATAGCCCACATCCCTGTTTATGACTTGAAACGGCGTAATGCAATTAATCCCAATAACCCTAAAATTAAACCACCGCCTACACTTCCCCCACCGCCAGTACTCACCGATTTATCTTCAATTCCAGATAAAGGTTCCTGAACAATTCTTGTTGGGATAGTAATATATTGAAAATCTTCACCCTCATTAAAACGAGATACACTAGTAACTACTTGAATACTAAAAATATCTGCACCATGCCAATTTCCGTTTGGCGTATAAATTATATTACCATTTTGATCTAAGGTTATAGTGCCTTTTGAAACTGGTGTATCTGTACTTTGTCTAACTTTAAGACATCCTGGTTGCCAGTCTTTACCATCTGCACGCTCACCAAACAATCGCTTACACGTAGCAGGCGTAACTAAATCAGCTTCACTTAAAGAACCTAAAATACCGATTTTTGCAACTTGGCCATATTTAATATCTTGACCAACCGAAGAGACTTCACTATCTACAATATATTCGATTGCACCCAAATCACAGAGTTCATCATATCCACTCCGACTCTTACCACGTTGATCGTAGCTTTCACAACGCACCAACCCAATTGAAGAGCCATCACTATAAAGACGTCCTTTATTAATAATTAATGATTCAGCTAAAGTTTTATAACTCTCAAGTAATCGCGGTCTAAAGAAACCCAGAAAGCTATTTTTTGGTGTGTTATAAGGGCATAACAATCCATTTTGAGCAGTTACATCGCACACACCTTCATCTGTATCTCCCGCAATTAATTTTTCATTAGCAGGATAAAGAATATTAGGAAGCTTTGAGGTCGCATTTCGGTTACATTCAGCAGTAACCAAATTACTTTGTATAATTGCTTTATCGGTTGTAGCTACCTGACAATTTAGAGTATTCCCTACTAATATACTGTTTGAAACAGAAGCATTTCCTTGAGGAGCATCAAGAAATAGTCCTTTGTCATTTTTAATCATAGTAATGTTATTCACAAACATCCCATCTCGGATATTTGCAATAAAACCACCTTTATTATGAAAAATTGTACTATTACTTAATCCAATAGCACGTGAAGTTAAATAACCTCCAGTACTTTCATCTGCAAACTTAGTTTGAACATACAATAAGGCATTATCTGCGGATGTAACTTGATTATCACGTAAAACAGATTGAGTAATATAATAAAGAGGCATTTCACTATATAAAACTGCTCCCTGACTCGCTTTATTATTCTGTATTAAATTATTGGTAAGGGTAACTGTACCAGCTGTTCTTGTCGTATTAGATAAATTACCAGCATTATAAATTGCACCACCACGGGTAGCATAACCATTAAGCAAACGTGAATTTTTAATAATTAATTGTTCATGGTTATAAATTAATCCTCCATCTAATGCCGAAGTGTTAGGGCCTGCACCTTGTAAATTTAGATCACTCAAAGAGACAGAGAACGAGGCTTTTTCAACATTATTATCATCAATTTTAAACAGGCGGTCTGTACCCGCCATTTTAATGCTAGCGTTATGAGTCCCCGGAGCATCGTTATCAATAAAACTTGAGTCACTCTCTGTAAGAATATTTAAAGCACCTGTAATTGTTATACTTTCATTCAATGCATATTCTTTATCACGCTTTAAAATAATGTTTGAAGAGGCGTCTTTACCTCCGCATCCGTGATAACCAGTTGCATATTTTTCGACATCAGCAGCATTGGAAGATGCTCGATAATTAAGAAATTGTACAGCCTCACGCAACGTACATAACGTATCGTCTTTATCTTCATCAATTAAGCTTGTGACTTGAATATCGGCAGAATAAGCGTGTCCAGCAGCAGCCAATAAAGCAAAAGCAATGCTCCGTTTGAGCATACCCATCTCCTTACATCTTTTTCATTTTTTTTGTCAATATTGCAAAATTTCCGCTTTTGCAATCGCATCCTTTGTGCGTACTTTGTCACAGCAAGTAGAATTTCTCAAGACATTTTAGTCGGTCTGTAGAGTCATTTTTGAACCAGATTACAAAAAGCTTCATACATTTAAAAAACTTTTTTAAATACAAAAATGTGAATATTTACTAATTAGAAGGAAATTTAAAAAGATATAAAGGCCAGTGTTCTGAAATTAGAAATTTTGTGCCATACACTCTATTTTTAATAGTTTTTTATGTGCGCAGGTGAGGCAATAAGACAAGATTAAAAGATATCTATTGTTGATATTCATCAATCAAAGCATAAATTTGTCTTAAAGTTGCATTCGAAAGTTTTGTTTTTTCGCCTTTAAGAAGTTTTTCTAATTGGGCAACTGTCTGTAGCAAAAGTGAAGCCTGATGAGGGCCATGTAACAGTAAATAGTCAACAATTTGCTGATCAAAATGAATACCACGCCTAGACATTACAGATGTAACCAAGGCATAGCGGTCCGCATATAAACTTCCACTCGGCACTTTAACACTGACAGCTTGCGTAAGTCGTGACTGTAAGTCTGGTAATTCCAACTTTAATTCTATAGGCGCTACACGCGAAGAAAATACTAACTGCCCTTCGTGATTATTCATTAAATGAAAGACAGCTTTTTGCCAATGAGGCACACCACTAATCGATTCAATATCATCCAAAGCAACAAGGTCATAATGCTCTAAAGAAGTAATTGCTTCGATAGGTGCATCAAGGAGTTCAAGCAAAGAAACTTTAATTGCAGATTTGCCTATTTCTAAATAAGAATCACAAATTGCGGAAAGTAAGTGACTCTTCCCTGTCCCTGCTCCACCGTAGATGTAAAACCTACTCACCAGACCAGCATGTAGTTGACGCACAGCATCGACTACATTCCCCCAACTCGGTCCCGAAAAATCACTAATTCGGGCATCAAGTTGAGGTTCTATATCCAGTTGGAGTTGACGCATATATTGAATTAACCTTGAAATTATTTCTGGTTAGGGGATTTCAGTTCATCTGTATCTTGCTGTGTTTTAACCTCAAGATCAAGCTTAGTGCTTTCAGTTTCTACATGAATTTGCTCAATATTGCCGCCTTCTTGTATCAATAAAGTAGAAGGTGGAGCATAAAGTGAGCTTCTTTCATAATTCTCTCTTAAATGCTTCAACAACACCACAATAACAGCCGCAACAGGCAATGCAATCAACATTCCCAAGAAACCGGCAAGCTGTGCACCTGCCAATACAGCAAAGACAACTGCTACAGGAGATAGACCAATTTTATCGCCCAGTAGGAATGGCTGTAGAATATAACCTTCTACCGCTTGGCCAATCATAAAAACTACACCAACCAGTAGCAAGTGCGTCCAGTCCAACCCAAACTGGAATAAACTCGCAATAACTGCTGCAATAATACCTACTGCAAATCCTAAATAAGGAATAATACTGGCAAGACCAGCCACCATACCAATAATAAGACCAACTTCCAAACCAATGAGCTGCAAACCAACTGCGTATACTACGCCGAGCAATAGCATGACGAGAAACTGACCTTTAACAAACGCTCCTAAAACACTATGGCATTCACTAACGATCTGTAAGGTAGATGCTTCATATTGACGTGGAATGAGACGACGTAAGTTTTGTAGCATACGGTCCCAGTCTAGTAAAAAATAAAAAGCAATAATTGGAATTAAAACAACTGTTCCACCGATCTGAATAAAATTAAGACCTGATTGTGCAAGCTTTAATAGGACAGCTTGAATACTATCGGCACTGTAATTTGTCTGAACATAATCCATGACAGCTTTGGACATTTGATCGGTATCAATTTCCATTTGCTGAACATTAAATGTCGAAGAAACCCATGGTAATAGTTCTGCATTAATCCAGTGAATACCTGCTGGAATGCTATCTCGGGCGTAAACCAATTGTTTCCAGATTAGAGGAACCAAATACCATAATGCAATAGTTAAGGTTACACCGATTCCTATAAACACCACGCTAATTGCTAACCAGCGAGGTAATTTGATTTTTACCAGAACATCAACAAGTGGACTGAATAAATAAGCCAGGAAAAAAGCACCGATAAAAGGAATGACTACAGGCTTGAGTAAGTACAATACCCATACCAGCAATACAATACCTGCGAGTAAAAGAATACGGCGCAGTATACGATCTTGCATAAAATCTAGCCTTTTTTGATTTAATCGTTATAAATGAAAAAATATTTTTATTAAAGATAGCATTTTCGAGCATAAATAACATAAGAGTTTCGTATATTCAGGTTATAATCTGCCGCCAATGCGGAGACTTCATTTATGAGCAACTCAACTTCTACCCCAAATACCGGTTTAAGCTACAAAGATGCGGGTGTCGACATTGAAGCGGGCGACGCACTGGTCGATCGTATCAAGTCAGTCGCTAAACGTACAAGTCGTCCTGAAGTAATGGGCGGTCTTGGTGGCTTTGGTGCACTATGCAAAATTCCTAAAGGTTATGAAGAGCCTGTTTTAGTTTCTGGAACCGATGGTGTAGGAACTAAATTACGTTTAGCACTTAATCTTAATCGTCATGACACAATCGGCCAAGATCTTGTGGCTATGTGTGTAAATGACCTTTTAGTTTGTGGTGCAGAGCCATTATTCTTCCTTGATTATTATGCAACTGGTCACTTAAATGTTGAGGTTGCTGCAAATGTTGTTACTGGTATTGGTAAAGGTTGTGAGCTTGCAGGTTGCGCACTTGTAGGTGGTGAAACCGCAGAAATGCCAGGCATGTATGAAGGCGAAGATTACGATCTTGCTGGTTTTGCAGTTGGTGTTGTTGAGCACAGTAAAATTATTGATGGCACTAAAGTAAAGTCTGGTGACGTACTTATTGGTGTTGCATCAAGTGGTGCTCACTCAAATGGTTATTCATTACTACGTAAAATTTTAGACGTTAAAAACGTTGATTTAACTCAAGTAATTGATGGTCGTCCTCTTGCAGACGTTGCAATGGAACCAACACGTATTTATGTAAAACCAGTTCTTGAGCTTTGCAAACAAGTTGATGTACATGCTATGGCACACATCACTGGTGGCGGTTTACCAGGTAACTTACCACGTGTATTACCAAATGGTGCTCAAGCAGTCATTGATGAAGCTTCGTGGGAATGGTCGGAATTATTCCAACTTCTACAACGCGAAGGCAATGTAGAACGCTTTGAAATGTACCGTACGTTTAACTGTGGCGTAGGCATGGTCATTGCTGTTGATGCAAATGATGCAGAAAAAGCGATTGAAGTGCTTAATGCTCAAGGTGAAAAAGCTTGGAAAATTGGACATATCCAAGAAAATGCTGAATCAGTGGAAGGTGCAGACGAAAAAATTCGTGTGATCTTTGCATGATAAAAATTGCTGTTCTAGTCTCTGGGAACGGCAGTAATTTACAAGCCTTGATAGATGCAAATCTATCAGGGCAAATTGTAGGTGTACTGTCTAATAAAGCAGATGCTTATGCCCTAGAGCGTGCTCAAAAAGCCAATATTGCTACGGCTGTTATTTCCCATAAAGACTTTCCAACTCGTGAAGTATTTGATGAAGCAATGCATCAACAACTCTTGGCTTGGCAAGTAGATGTGGTCATTTTAGCCGGTTTCATGCGCATTTTAACTCCCACCTTTGTCAACAAATGGCAAGGGAAAATGCTGAACATACACCCCTCACTTCTTCCAGCTTATAAAGGTGTGAATACTCATCAACGTGTTTTAAACACAGGTGATCGTTTACATGGTTGTACCGTACACTTTGTAACTGCAGAATTGGATTCTGGTCAATCAATTGCCCAATCCGCTATTTCAGTTAAAGAACATGATACTACCGCTTCATTAGCAAATCGAGTACATACACTTGAACACTTTATCTACCCACAAGTAGCAGAGTGGTTATGTAACGGTCAACTTACATGGAAAAATGGTCAAGCTTATTTCCGTGATCAAGTTCTTGAACACCCTATTCGTTTTGCAAATTGGTAAAACTTTTTTACTTAAAAGCAAAAATAAAAAAGGACATGCTGGCATGTCCTTTTTTTTATAAATCTAAAAACTAATTTTGCTCATGATGAATCAATTTCTTTATAGAATTCACTGTATCAGTAGGATGTTCTAGAGGAAACATGTGCCCTCCCTCAACCACAGTAAACGGAATTCCCATTTTTCGCTTTGCCATTTGAGGAAAGCCTCTTTTTAAGAAATCACTTCCTTTACCCACAACTAAATGCACAGGCATCTTAGATTTTGGCATAGGCAGCCACCACCAAGAAGGATTTTTACGGAAAATTGCAACTTCATCTTCACGAGAAATCGTTAAAGTTACTCCACCGCGAACCGAATCTTCTTTCAAAGCATAGTCGATGTAGGCTTGAAAACAATCTTCATCAAAATCTTTATAAAATCCTTTAGGACGTAGTAACTCAGCAGCCTGCTCTCTCGATTCCCAATGTTCACGACGTCGTGCAGATAAGCCTGCAGGGGTCATCGCATCAACTAATTTAGGACGAAATAGTTTTGCCATATGAAAAGCAAATGAATATCGCCCCAAAATAAGAGGCGGGTCTAACATAATCACTTGAGAAAAGAGTTCAGGACGCTGAAAAGATGCCATTAACGTTAAAACTGAGCCAAGAGAATGCCCAAGTCCAATAACTTTACGTCCTTTCGCCTGCCGCACAATGCTGTCAATCACCTGATCAACCAAAGCAAGCCAATGATTCGTTACAGGATAACGTTTATCAGGACCAATCAAGGGAACATAAATAATGTCATATTCCCCTTTCAACTGGTCAAACAGTTTTTGATACACTTTTGAGGGTACGCCATTTGCATGAGCAAAGTGTATAACTGGTTTCATTGACATACTGCTATCCTAAAACAGATTTTATTGTAATTTTGCGCTTTGACGAGTCTGCACTTCTTGAGCAATAGATTCACTTACCCCTTGCCCGATTTGTGCCCCCATACGACCTAAAATGGATTGTAATGGGTTACGCTCAATTGTGTAGTCAACTTTATTATCAAGGTTTAGTTCACGCATCAAGCTCGTAATGTTACCTGAACGGTCAGCAACGCCTAACTGAATGGCTTGTTCACCAGTCCAGAATAAACCAGAAAAAATAGCTGGATCATTTGATTTTAAACGCTTTCCACGCCCTTCTTTAACAGCAGTGATAAAGTGAGTATGAACATTATCAAGAACAGATTGAATATGTTGCTTTTGAACAGGATCAATCGGTTTTGTCATACTTAAAATGTCTTTATTCGTTCCTGCGGTTAACGTGCGATCTTCAATACCAAGTTTCTGAGCTAAACCAGTAATCCCATAGTTCGGCATGATCACACCAATTGAGCCCACCAAACTTGATGGATTGACAATAATCTCATCTGCAGCAGAAGCGATATAGTACGCACCTGATGCGCCCATATCACCAATCACAGCGTAAACCTTTTTATCTGGATGCTGTTTTTTCAAATAACGAATTTCCTGCCAGATTTCATCAGACTGAACTGGAGAACCGCCAGGTGAGTTAATATTAAGTGCAACAGCTTTACTGTTTGAGGCTTCAAAAGCACGCTTAAGCGCTTTATTCGTATCTTCACTATTGACCGCTTGATTACTCGAAGCATCAATAGTCCCAATAATATCTACTACTGCCAAATGAGCGCTACTGCTATTTACAGCAGAGCCTTCTTTGCTGGTTGAACAGCCTTTACCCATGAGTACAACAATGAATAATAAATAAATAAAAGTTAATGTTTTAAAGAAGATACCCCAACGGCGACTACGACGCTGTTCCTCGACTGAAGCAAGTACAGCCTTCTCGAGAATTTGCCATTCTGGTCCATTTTGTTTAGGGGTTATAGGTTCATTTTGTGGTTTTGGTGGCCAATCGGACATAAAATTCCAATCCAAATTAATCTAAAATGATGTCATTATATACGTTGATTTGATAAAAACTGTCTAAATAATATGATTTCATTTATAATAATTATATCTTTTTTTAATTATTGCTTCCTTTTTCCCGCGATAGATGACCAAATTAGATATAAAAAGCATGAACTATTACCTACTCAAAATTTTTAGCCGCCAGCCAATTAAATTTGGACGTTTTCTTGCTCGTATGTTGGCAGGGTTAATCAATACTTTAAAAATTACTAAAACATCAAAAAGTATAGAACTAAACCTACAAATCGCCCTTCCATATTTAACGCCACAGCAGCGCATAGAGATTACGGAACAAGCTATTCGTAATGAAATCACCTCATACTTTGAATTTTTAAGTATTTGGGGATCATCAAATAGTAAGAATATCGAAAGAATTCACCATATTGAAGGTGAACATTACTATCACGAAGCACTTGCAGAAAAAAAAGGGCTTGTCATGATCATTCCACATTTTGGTACGTGGGAAATCATCAATGCCTGGTGTTCACAATTCACTTCAATGACAATTTTATACAAGCCTGTAAAAAATGAAGATGCGAACCGTTTTGTTCGAGATGCACGTAGTCGTGAACAAGCCAACTTGGTTCCTACTGATGAAAGTGGTGTAAGACAAATTTTTAAAGCTTTAAAACAAGGTCAAACTACCGCAATTTTACCTGACCATACGCCCAACGCCGGCGGTAGTATGATCAATTATTTTGGTGTTCCACTTGCTTCAAGTAATTTAAGCGCCAAGCTCATCCAAAAAACTAAAGCAAAAGCTTTATTCATGTATGCAATTCGTAACGAAAATGATGGCTTTACGATGCACATTGAACCTATGGACGAGAAAATTTACGAAGGTAGTGCAGATAACGGAACATTTGTTATTCACCAAGCTATTGAACAACTCATCCAACGCTATCCAGAACATTACCACTGGAGTTATAAGCGTTTTAAAGCCAACCCTGCTTTAGATAATATTTATAATATTGATCCAGTTGAAGCTCTTCAAATTGTGGCTAAGCTGAAAGCAGAAGCTTCACAAAGCTCTGTGAAGCCAAGTACGCTCGAAACGTCGAGTGTATAAAACCATTTGATGATGCTGAGATACAAAACTTAATGTTCCTTGCTCAACGGTACTTTTAAACGGAATATTAAGTTCTTGTATTCTCGCTAAAACTTCTTTGCTTGGATGACCATATCGGTTATTAAAACCGGCAGAGGCAACAACCAGCTTGGGATTTAAAGTCGCTAAAAAATCATAGGCTGAACTATGTTTACTACCATGATGACCTAATACCAAAACATCTACTTTTAAATCAGGATATTCTTTTATCAGTTGATATTCTGCTTCCCATCCCGCATCCCCCATAATTAAATAATTTTGATAACCTTTTACCTGTTTTAAATGAATATAAACGACACAAGAATATTCATTTTGGTTAGAAGAAACTAAATTTAAATCATTTGCTTTGGGCCAAAGTATCTCAATATCTAACTGTGGGTATTGCCATTTTTGCCCTTGATGACAATAGGTAAATGGTTCTTTCACCTGCTGTGTCCATAACTCATTTGATATAACTTGTTTGATAGGAAAAGCCTGAGCGATAAAAGGAAATGCTCCACTATGATCTTGGTCAAGATGAGATAACACCACATGATCTAGTTGTTTAATACCTTTCTGACGTAAATATGGAATCACTACATTTTGACCAATACTAAAGGCTTTCTCGTCATAAGAACCACCCGTATCAATTAACCACGTCTGCTCTGGGTGTTGTAGAAAAATCGCTTGTCCTTGGCCTACATCTATAATATTTAATTGGATTTGCTGAGAGGTTTTATTCGGAATAACTAAGGGTAAACAACAGATAAGTCCCCAAAATTTCGGTAAAACACCACGTGGTAAAAATAAGATAATAATGGCACAGCTTAAGCCTAACAAAGCCAGTGGTGTCAGACTAAAACCTTGCAACGGTAGAGATAATTTCTCTAAAAGACTAAAACATGTCAGCACTATACTGAGCAAAATATCATTAATCTGAAAGAGTGCATTTCCAAGTGAATTAAAAATAAGCCACACACAAGCAGCAAAAATATTCAAAGGAACAATAACTCCTCCTAACAGAGGAACAGCGATAATATTTGTGAGAGGTGCAACCCATGAAATCTGTTGAAAGAAAATCAGCATTAAAGGACATAAGGCAATAAATATTTTGCCCTGAGATTCAATTAGGGTTTTAGTTAAAAGAATTATTTTAGATAGCAGACTCACTGAAGCAAGGTTTGGAGTCTGTACTATGGTTTGATAAATGCGTAATAAAATAAAGCAAGAACCATAAGAGAGCCAAAAACCTGCCGATAAAACACTAAATGGGTCGAAAAGTAAAAGTAGACTTGCGCTGTAAACCAAGAGTGAAAATGGCTTAACAGGCAGTTTGACTAACAATAAAAAGGCAAATAAGAATACTGAAAGTAAAGTTCTTAAAGCTGGAATTTCAAAACCTACAAAAGCTGTATAAATCAAAACCCCAAAACATAATGGAATCATTGCCAATATTTGCTTGGGTTGCCACAAATAAAGCTGGGGATAATAACGTCGTACTAATTGATGTAACCCCCAAGACAACATAATGGCAAAAATGAGGACATGAGGCCCCGAAATAGCCAACAAATGAGAGATTCCTAACTGTTTAAATTGATTTTTAGTGTCTTCATTTAAAAGACTTTCGTCCCCTGTCAGAAGTGCTAATAACAATCCTTTATTCTGAAAGGGAGATTTTTTTAGCATTAATCTAAACTTTAGACGGAGTTTTTCTATATTTAATTGTTGCCTAGTAAAAAACTTTTGTTGCTGTTTTAAGTGATTTTGATAACCCAATCGATAAATTTCATTTGAGCTTAAAGGCTCTAGATGCTGCACACTGAAACCTGACATTATGTTTCGTTGAATGAACCATTTTTCTTGATCAAAAGCACCTACTACTGCATAACTATGAGCTGGTCTGGTTTTACCCGAAATTCGATAGTAGTGGCCTAATTGTAATTTTGGCCCTTCTATCAAAGCATTTTCATTTTTTAAATATAACAACCAATTCACCACATGGGATGACCGCCCTAGAACCTGACCGACTTGCTGTGTCTTATTATCTTTTTCTTCACTTAGTCGGTCTATATAAACAACAATGTCTAGAGACTGAGGTTGCCTCTCCCGTAGTTGTAATCTTTCATTTAAGACATACTGAGCATACTGATGACCTATAACAAAAAGATTTAGGCCACAGATTAAACAATAAACTGCTTTTAATATGGGACGATTTACAAAAATATGCCGCTTAAAAATATAAAAAATAAAGCTGATAAAGAGTAGAACTTTACCAATCCAACCATATTGCATTATTAAAGGAAGCTCTATTCCCATGAATGCAATACCTACAACCCACCCCACTAAAATAAGTTTTAACATTTAAAGTCATATCGTTATCTTTTTAGGGGCAAAATTAAAGCCCAACTGTGTGGGCTTTAACAATGTGATTTAATGACAATTTTTTAAGAACCGCTGACCCAAAGACCATCTTCCATATGTAAGATTGAATCTGCTGCCTGAGCCAACTGTTCATCATGAGTCACAATCAGCATAGCCATGTTGAGTTCTTTCTTAAGATCAGTCAGTAATTCAAAAATACCTAGAGCTGTTTTACGATCAAGGTTTCCTGTAGGTTCATCGGCTAAAACAACCGCAGGTTGAGTGACCAAAGCACGAGCCAAAGCAACACGTTGGCGCTCACCGCCCGAAAGCTCACCTGGCTGGTGATCCATACGATGAGATAATCCCACTCGGTCTAGTAAATATTCAGCTTGTGCTTTTACCGATTTGTATTGGCTATCTGGTCGAAGCATAAGCGGCATTGCCACATTTTCAAGCGCAGTAAACTCAGGTAACAAATGGTGAAATTGATAAACAAAACCAAGGTATTTGTTACGTTGAAAACCACGCTCGGCTTCACCTAAATTATCAAAACGCTGACCATTTAAAAATACTTGCCCTTGCGTTGGTTGCTCTAGGCCGCCTAGCGCATGAAGTAAAGTACTTTTACCTGAACCACTCGCACCAACAATCGAAACAAACTGCCCAGCTTCAACTTGTAAAGAAAGACCTTTAATGACTTCAACCTTAGATTTACCATCATCAAAATGTTTGTAGATATCTTTTGCTTCTAAAACAATTTTACTCATAACGCAGTGCCTCGGCAGGTTGAACTTTGGCCGCACGAAGTGCCGGATAAATCGTTGCCAAGAAGCTGAGAAGTAAAGACACAGTCACAATAATCGTCACATCTTGCCATCTTAAATAAGAAGGTAGGTAATGCACAAAGTAAGCATCAAATAGATTTAAACCTAACACATTGTTAAACCATGAAATGATATCACTAATGGTTAAAGCCAAAATTACACCTAAAACTGTACCAGCAACTGTACCAATCACACCAATGACAGTACCTTGCACCATAAATATTTTAGTAATCATTGATGGCGAAGCGCCTAATGTACGCAAAATCGCAATATCTGATTTTTTATCTGTTACAACCATAACCAATGACGAAACGATATTAAATGCTGCAACAACAATGATAAGTACAAGTAACAAACCAACGAGTGTTTTTTCCATTTGAATGGCATTAAACAGATTGCCATGCGTATAGGTCCAGTTCGTTGCGTAGAAATTGCTTGGTAAACTTTTTACCAAGTCATCTGCAACTTGTGGCGCTGCAAAAATATCATCTAGTTTTAAACGAACACCTTGGGCACCATCTGGTAAGCGTAATAGTGTTGACGCATCATAGAGAGCGATATAGCCCACCATAGAGTCAACTTCGGCACCTACACTAAAAATCCCCACTACTTTAAAACGCTTGAAACGAGGTACTACACCCGCTGGAGATGGCGTTGCTTCAGGTAAAACCAATGTCACACTATCATTTAGACGCAAGCCTAATGAATCAGCCATATCTTTACCAAGGACAATACCAAACTCCCCTTTTTTAAGTGAGTCTAAGCTACCAGCAACAATATGATTTTGAATAATAGACACATTCTTTTCATATTTTGGGTCAATACCCGTCACCATAATACCAGCGACTTGCCCTTGCGCGGTTAACATACCTTGCAATTGGGTAAAAGGTGCAACCCCAGTTACATGTGGATGATGTTCAACTCGCTTCACCAGTTCAGGCCAATCCGTAAGGATTTGTGTAGATGAAACTGTCGCTTGCGGCACCATTCCCAAAACACGGTTTTTCAATTCGCGATCGAAACCGTTCATCACAGAAAGTACCGTAATCAGCACAGCGACACCTAGTGTCAAACCGATCATCGAAACCAATGCAATAAAAGAAATAAAATGATTACTGCGTCTTGCGCGAGTATATCTCAACCCTATATACAGTGAGATTGGTTTAAACATACCTTCTAAATCCAAGGTGATTGATGGGAAATAGCAGATGCTAATGTCAAATTACATCGACATCTACTATTTGGCCATATCGTTAGATGCTGTATTAAGGTTTAAAAATCAGTAAGTTCTGACCTTTCCTTAACAATCCTAATATTATATTGCTGCGCTATTTTCTACTACTTAAGTTGGGAGATCAATTTGATCATGCATTTCGCTACGAATTAGAACAATTTAATGAATAAGCTCAACAAATTACCCAAATCTTCTCCTATTTAGACTTAATATGTCGTACAAAATTTCGATTTGCTTGAATGTCTTTATAGAAATATAAAAATAGTCCAAACAGGATAATTAAAGCCCCCACAAAAACCATAATCGACAATTGTTCGTGATTTAAAGCAGCTCCAATCATCATGGCTAACATTGGCGTAATTACCGTTGTTAAAGATAAAGTCGTTGCCTGAATATTTTGTATAAGCTTGAAATAACAGAACATGGCGACTAATGAAGCCATCAGTACCGTATAAATTAAAGCAAATAAAGACTTAGCTTCTGGAAAATGTGTCGGTGCATATTGCCAAATAAATGGAATAAGACAACTTGCCAAAATTGAAGAAACTAAAATAGAACCAGTTGCCTGAGCCATAGGCTGAATCTGTGCATTAACTTTCTTGACCCAAAAAATTGAAAAAGAATAGACAAACACACTGATCAGCATAAGGACGATACCAAACGGATGCACATGCTGATTTGCGCCATTAAAACAAATGATGGCTAAACCGCTAACTGCAATCGCCATACCTAGCCATTGCAGCTTATAAAGTTGCTGACCAAATGCAAATCGGCCAATAAGTCCAGCCATAATAGGCGCCAAACCAAACATAAGCGCAATCATGCCTGAACTTAAATATTGGGTAGCCGCATAGGTAAAAATTTGAGAACCAATTAAACTAAAAGATCCAGCAATATAGCTATGAATTGCTTGTCGATGAGTCGGAAAAGGTGTTCTTAAAATCAGTAATATGGTCACGGCCAAAGGCAATGCAATAAAAAAGCGTAACAACAATGCCCACATCAGATGTAAATCAGACACACTCCAAACAATGGCCAATGGAGTGGTTGCCCAAATGAACACTAACAAGGCATAGGTTAAAGCCAAATTGGTTTGCGATGGCATGCGATGCTCACTTAGCTGCTTTACGTTTTTGCTTTAAAATTGTTTGATCTAATGCACTCGAAAATTCACGCTTATCTCGCTCGGAAATAGGTGGCGGCCCACCAGTTTGAACACCCGCACCACGAAGCGTATCCATGAAATCACGCAGATGTAACCGCGCTTTAACATTCGCAGTTGTATAGACTTCGCCTCGGGGATGAATAGCAACTCCGCCTTTCTCAATCACTTGAGCGGCTAGTGGAATATCTTGCGTAATGACAATGTCATTTTCAATCATGCGATCGACTATTTCTTTATCAGCCTGATCGGCACCACTTAAAACCTGTATTGACTTGATGCGAACAGAAGGCGTAATACCAACATTTTGATTAGCAACAAAAATAACTTCTAACTGATAACGATCTGATGCGCGCAAAATCACTTCACGTAATATTCTTGGTAAGGCGTCTGCGTCTACCCATAATTTAAATGGCAGCACGTTATTCTCTATTTCCACTAAAAATATAAGTCTAACAGATGCATTTCTAAGGTGAATAGTAATAAACATTAAACTTATTTTTAATTTGGTATTTAAGTTTTCTTAAGAGTCAGATCTACCTTTTCTTTTATAAATAGAAGCAATATCTATGTTTAAATGACTAAATATGTGCTTTTACAAGAGAATTTACATATGGTGACTTGAAAAACAGTAAACACCCTCGATTTAATATAACAAGTAATGTGAACCCAACAGCATCGTGCTTATGAAAAATCAAAACAGTCCAGAAGTAATTAAAGTAAATGACCAAAATTTTGGTAGTCATGGCGAACATTGGAATCTATTGACGTCCCATCCTGAGACAGATGTACCAAAATGGTTAGGACTAGCACTTGATGCACCCGTAATGCCAATGGGCTTATGCGAACATGAAGAAGATATGGATCAATCTTTTTGGTTGATTCAAGGCCCACAAAACCAAAAAGTTACAATCAACCAGATTATTGCGGTTGAAAATCAGAAACCTCGCGCACTCAAAACAGCCTTTCCAAGTTTTGAAAGCCCATATCAATATAATGCGAAAATTGAACGTATCATTACTTGTGACTCTGCGACACAAGCTGTTTTAAGTTTAAAACTAAATAAAGATACAACGGTTTATGCATTTGATAATTTATTTAGCGTTAACGCTTGTCAATATGACAAAACTAAAGACTATCAAGTTCAATTTAATGCATGGGCTTATGAATTAGAACCAGTTCCAGCGGGCGAAAAAATTGTTGTTGATGACCCAGCCTCAATTAAACATCACCGTGCATTAAATGCGATTTTGACTGAACATAATGGTATCGCTCCTGAAAACTTACAGGAACTCATTAATGAATGGCAGCCAAAAACCTCAGAAGATCAAGAACCTGTAACTGTTGATTTTTCTAAAATGGTTGCTTATTTATATGGCGAAAATCTTGGTCAAGAAGATGAAGCATGGTTCCAAGGTAATATTGTTGGCAAAACTTCTATGACATTTATGGGGGCAGAATATACCCTTTATGATGTTACTTTGGTTTTAGAAGATGATCTTCCTGCCATATTAGTGCGCATTGCAACCAAAAACGATTTGTATAAAAACTTTAATATTGGCGAATATATTCGCGGTAATATCTGGATTCAGGCGACTATTTGTGCTAAAAAGGAGTGAAACTAATTGAATTTCACTAATATTTTAATAATTAGGTTATTGAATGAAGATTATACCCGAACAAACTACCAGCCTCATTCAATCTAGTAGCCTGCGCGTAAAGGTCGATACTGGTGCGTTTTGTTTTTTTGTATTGGGTATGTTTTTAGCTGCCATATTCATGCACCAACTTGGTTTAGTGCCTTTTTAGTTTATAAAATTTATTCAAAAATAAAGCCCTCATTTGAGGGCTTTATTTATTTATTTGATTTGCTTAACCATTACGTTTTGCAAAATCATCCATAAAGCTAATTAAAGCCTGTACGCCTTCTAATGGCACAGCATTATAAATACTTGCACGCATACCACCTACAGAACGATGCCCAGCTAAATTCAACAAATGGTTTGCTTCCGCTTCTTTTAAGAATTGCTTGTCTAAAGCTTCATCTGCCAAGGTAAACGGTACATTCATAATTGAACGGTTCGGAATTGCAATCGGGTTATTGTAGAAATCGCTTGAATCGATATAACCATATAATGATTGAGCTTTTTCAAGGTTAACTTTATGGATAGCATCTACCCCACCCTGCTCTAGTAACCACTCAAATACCAAACCAGACAAGTACCAAGCGTAAGTCGATGGTGTATTAACCATAGAACCATTTTTGGCTTGGTCACCATATTTTAAAATGCTTGGAATTTCTGGTTTAGCTTGATCAAGTAAGTCATCACGAATAATGACAATTGTTAAACCAGCAGGACCAATATTTTTTTGTGCGCCAGCATAGATCAAACCAAACTTGGTCACATCTAATGGAGCAGATAAAATACTTGATGAATAGTCACAAACGAGTGGAGCTTTTACATCAGGAATTCCTGCGAACTGTAAACCACCAATCGTTTCATTATCTGCATAATGTACATAGGCTGCATCATCAGATAAATTCCATTCGCTTTGCTCAGAAATTGCGAACTTGCCATCGATTTTAATACCAGCATTTACAACATTAATGTCGCCATAACGCTTTGCTTCTTTTAACGCTTTTTCAGACCAGATGCCAGTATCAATATAATCAGCTTTACTGTTCTTACCCAAAAGGTTTAAAGGAATCGCAGAAAATTGTAATGACGCACCGCCTTGTAAAAACAGTACTTTATAGTTTTCTGGAATATTCATTAACTTACGTAAATCTGCTTCAGCTTTTTCAGCTACAGCAACATAGTCAGCACTACGGTGACTCATTTCCATGATGGATAGACCTTTACCTTGCCAATCCAACAATTCTTGTTGAGCTTTTTCTAAAACGGCAGTAGGTAATGCAGCAGGACCAGCACAGAAATTGTACGCGCGCATGATTTTTCCCTTGTATAAAGTCAAACACAATAAAAATGGCATTTAACCACAGATTGCTTAAGCTTGCAGCAGCTTCTCAAGTAAATATTTCAATGCTGGACTGTATTTAGGTTTATTTTTTCAATTACTGTTGTTGTTATTTCCATACTTTTAATGACCGTCTTTCAAATTTAAAAAGATTTTTAAGCAAAAAGATCAACTTGACTTGTGATTATAATTTCACATACCTTGAGAGGTATTACAAAAATATTGGCTTAGTAATATTCAATAATTAAAGGAGCTAAAATCAAAAGGTTTTTATACAAATGTATAATAAACAATATGATAATTGAATTTAATAACAAGAAATTTAAACTATAAGGGATGCCAAAAAATTGTTATTTAAAATGCCAGTACATCGATACAAACAGTCTATTTTTCCGTTTTCATTTAAACCAAAACATCTTGCTTTGGCTTTAGGCCTTTTTTTTACTGATCATTTATATGCTCAAAGTTTAAGTTATGCTGAAGCAGAACAACAAGCTTTAAAAAGTTCCTATAGTACTCAAGCCAATCAAGCGTTACAGCAAGCATCTCAATTAGAAGCTGAAGCAGTAAAGGGCCTCGGATTACCTCGAGTTGATTTAAATGTCAGAGCATATGCTTTTCATAGTGAAACCGATGTACCTCTTGGTTCTTTTAAACAAAAACTTGAGAATGATTTAAGCCAAGGGCTGAATGACAAACTTTCACAGTGGAACAATGTCATTCCATCGGATGTGCTTGGGCAAGTTCAAGAAGGCGCAAATCAAACTATCCATGACGGTATAAACCGATTTCCAGATTATGCGAATCTGACTATTGAAGATCAGGTTGTACGCCCTTCTATTTCGGTCGTTATGCCACTCTATACAGGTGGCTTAACCAGCAGTGCAAAAAAACTAGCAAATATTCAAGCACAGCGCTCGGAGCTTTCAAGCCAGCAACAACAAGATATACAGCGATTTGAAGTGGTACAAAGCTATTTTAATGTTCAATTACAGCAGCAGTTGGTAGCAAGTAGTTTATTTAACTTTAATGCGATGCAAAAACATTACAGCAATGCCCTAAAGCTCGAACAGCAAGGATTTATTAGTAAAGGGCAACGCATGCAATTTGAAGTCGCGCGTAATAATGCAGAACGTACTTTACAAAATACTCAAGCCAACTTAAATGCCAGTCGCTTTAGTCTTAATAATCTTTTACATCAACAAAACAATATAGATTTAAGTACACCATTATTTGTAAATAACACCCCAAGCCAGTCTCTAGAATCACTTTTAACCAGTTATTCGCAAAAATCTAGCCTTGTACAAAAAATGCAGATGGATACTCAACTGGCTAATGTAAATATTCAAGCTCAACAAGCCGCAAATAAACCAAGTCTTTTTGCCTTTGGTGAATATGCTCTTGATAAAAATGAAAACTGGATTGTCGGTGTAATGGCAAAATACAACCTATTTTCAGGTGTAGATAAAAATAAGAATATTCACGCTGCCGAATTGAAGCGCTATGCCTCTGAACTCATGACTGAACGCACTAAACAAGAGATCGAAGGTCTTTTGAATAAGTCATATAACGAACTCAACTCTGCTCAGCAAAGTCATCAGCTCTTACAAAGAAACGTAAATGCCGCTCAAGAAAACCTACGTATCCAAGAGCTTTCTTTCCGCGAAGGAATGGGTACAACAACCCAAGTGATTGATGCACAAAATGCATTAAGTGCGTTAAAAACTGAAATGGCTTTAAATGCTTATAAATATGTCATGTCACTCGCAACTTTACTGCAAAGTCACGGCTCAATTGACCAGTTTAAAGCTTACGTTAATCAACCACATACCGACTATATTCGTTAAGGGGGAGTATAAAATGAATCAAGACTCAGCTCATTCAGAACAAGATGCTCCTGTTGCGAATACAGCAGAAACCAATCACGCTCAAAAAGATGATCAAGCTAGTGATCAGCAAGAATCAAGCACAAATAAAAGTGACTCCAAACCACCTAAAAATTCAAAAATTAAACTGATTATTGGTGTAGTCATTATTGCTCTACTAGGTTTAATTATTTTTGGTTTGTGGAAAAGTTATCAGCCAAAGCCTATTGAACTACAAGGTCGAGTTGAAGCCGAAACTATTCACGTAAGTACAAAAGTTCCGAGTCGTATTGAAGAAATTTATGTACAAGAAGGCCAGAAAATTTCCAAAGGCCAGCCACTTGTTCGTTTGGTTAGCCCGGAAATAGAAGCTAAAAAGCAACAGGCTTTGGCTACCTTACAATCTGCTTTAGCACTTCAATCTACGGTAGATCGTGGTTCTCAACAAGAAAATATCGATACTCTTTATGCCAACTGGCAAAGCACGAAAGCACAAGCAAACCTTGCAAAAACAACTTACCAGCGTGGTGAAAATTTATATAGACAAGGGGTCATTTCGCGTCAAAGACGAGATGAAATGCTCGCAGCACAAACCTCTGCTCAAGAATTAAGCGAGGCCTCTTATCAACAATATGCTCGTGCAAAACGTGGCAGTACAAGCCAACAAAAATCTACAGCAGATGCACAGGTTGAAATTGCAAAAGCAGCTGTAGGCGAAGCAAAAGCGCTAGAGGAAGAAACACGTTTACTCTCTCCTATTTCAGGTACAGTTTCAAAAACTTATGGTAAACCTTCTGAGCTAGTTGCTATGGGTGTACCTGTTGTCAGCATTTTAGAAGATGATGATTTATGGGTAAGTTTAAACGTGGGTGAAAATCAATATGCCTCTGTTTATAAAAATAAAACCCTTGAAGGATTCATTCCAGCGCTTAATCAGAATGTGAATTTTAAAATTAAGAATATAGATGCTGAAGGTGAATTTGCCACCATAAAAACGACTCGCCAGACTGGAGGCTATGATATTCGTAGCTTTAAACTGCATCTTGTGCCAGAGCGTCCAGTGCAAGATTTAAAAGTGGGTATGAGTGTTCTATTTAAAATTAAAGAAGAAAAATAAAGCATGTTTGCCAGTATATTACGTGAACTAAACTATCTAAAAAGCAATAAATGGGATTTGTGTATGGTGACACTCATCCCCGCTTTTATCATTTTTATGTTTAGCAGCATGTTTTACGCAGGTAAAGCTGAACATTTACCCATTGCGATTATTGATCAGGACCAAAGTGAACTCAGCCGCAATATTGAAAAGTATCTTTCGTTGAATCATACGGTAGAGATTAAAACAATTACGGCAAGCTCCACAGAAGCGGAACAACTACTCAATGAAACCAAAATATGGGGCTATGTTTTCATTCCAGACGGCGCTGAAAAACGCTTTGTAAAAGCTCAAGATGCTCAAATTAGCATTGCATTTAACCAGTCATTTTTTAGTGTCGGGAATACCATTTCCTCCGCAATGTTGGTCAGTACCCTCAATGCTTTAGCAGACTATGCAGGCCAGAGTTATTTAGCAAATAATATCCCCTATTTAGATGTTCCTACCGCTCATGTCAAAATCTCAACGCTTTATAACCCAAGCATGAGCTATGAGTTTTATTTAGAACCCTTCATGGTTCCAGCCGTATTGCATCTGTTGCTATGCTGCTGTGTTGCCTTTGCCATTGGACAAGAACTTAAACGTGGCACATTAACCCAGTGGGTTAACCGAGAAAGTTTTATTCAAGGCTTATTGGCTAAAAATTTGCTCTATAGCCTTATTTTCTGTTTCTGGACATGGTTATGGATGTTTTGGCTGGTTGAAATCCGTGGCTGGTTTGTAGCGGGTTCTCTTGGCTTATTGCTATGCGCACAGTTTCTACTTTATTTCGCCTACGCTTTGATTAGCAGCACAGTTATTTTAGCAACCAAAAATTTAAGTAAAACTTTTGGCTTTATTGCTGTCTATGGTGGGTCATCTTTAAGTTTCGCAGGCGTTACTCTTCCTTTAAATAATGCCCCTATTTTTACCAAGTTTTGGTCACTTATTATTCCCTATACCCCTTATGCCAAGCTGCAAACTGAACAATGGGTGATTGGAAGTCCAGTTTTCATTTCAATGATTCCTTTTTTAATACTCATTGGCTACTGCCTTTTTTACTTCTTTTTAAGTTCTCTACTGCTTAAAAAATTAATTCGGGGAGCAGTACAATGAAAGAATTTTTAAAGGCATATTTGCAGACTTTTAAAGATATTGTAGGTAATAGTTCAGTTTTCACGACTTTGATTTTATCGGTCATTCTTTATAGTTTTTTTTACCCTACCGCCTATAAAGCTGAGCGAGCAGAATCAATTCCTATTGTCATTGTTGATGAAGAGCAAAGCCTCTTAAGTTCTCAATTAATCGGTCAAAGTGCAAATAGTCCCCATGTTCATATTGTTACTGTTACAAGCAATTTCTTACAAGCAGAACAAATGGTTCGTGAACAAAAAGCCGATGGTATTTTACTTTTACCCAACAACCTAACGCAAAGCCTACGTCGTGGAGAAACAGGTGGTATTGGCTTATATTTGAGCACAACCAACTTTTTAAAAACTAAAGAAATTGGTTTAGGCCTAGCTACATCCATTGAAGCTACATTAAAAGAATATGTCGAAAAATTTGGAGAGCGAACACACTTTCAACCAGCCCTTTCTATTCATCAAGTACCTCTGTTTAACCCCCTTTCAGGCTATGGAAGTTATATTTTTCCGGCTGTTGCAGCTTTAATTATCCATCAAACCATTGTGTTAGGTTTAGCAATGTTGATTGCAAGCTACCGTGAGCAACACCAAAAAATTACAGCTGTTCGCTTCGCTGGAATTTTTGCAAGTATATTTACCATTGGTTGTTTAGGATGTTTTTATCTTTTCGGTTTTACCTTGTGGTTCAACGACTATCCACACGGTGGAAACTTCACAGGTTTACTCATTGCCGTTCCTATTTTTATTAGTTGTGTGATTGGATTGGGCATGTTGATCGGTTCACTTTTAGATATGCCAGAACGTGCTGGACATATTATTGTATTTAGCTCTGTGCCTTTATTCTTACTAACTGGCGCTGCGTGGCCACATCAAGCAATGCCTGAATGGTTACAATGGTTTGCGTGGTGTTTACCATCGACACATGGTGTACAAATGTTTGTGCAACTTAACCAGATGGGTGTTCCTTTAGCCACGGTTGTACCAAAACTGATATTTCTTGCGACAATCGGTCTTATTTTTTTAATCTGGGCATATTCACGTTTAAAAGCCTCCAAGTGAAGAATCGACTGCACTTGGAGCATAAATTATATTTTTATTTACTATAAAATCTGATAGTTAAAAGTCATTTCTTAAAAAACCATTGACCATAAAAACATAAAAAAACGAATAAATTCAAATTATTAATTAGTAACAATTGTCATAAAACCTTAAAAAAACTTTAAGTTGAAATTAAGGAAATTTCCCCATAGTAAAACTGTTTAGTTTTTCAGCAGCCTAAAAGGGTAACTCTGCTACCCTGCTCTATGACGGAATTTGATATGGCAAAGGTATGTTATTGCGCAGATGACTTTGCAATGAATGCAGAGATATCTAATGCGATTATTGAGTTAATTGAAAGAGGAGCTCTTCAAGCGACCTCATGTATGACCCAATCTGAACTCTGGGAAACTGCTGCTGCCAAACTTAAACCTTTCTCGAATCAAATTGACATTGGTTTACACTTAAATTTTACCCATGCTTTTACTTCAGGTAATACAGTTTTCTCATTGCCTGCACTTATGTTGCGCGCATGGTCATCAAATCTTAATCGTGAATTAATTACCCAGTGTATTGAAGAACAATGGGATGCATTTGTTTCAGTCATGGGAAAACAACCCGATTTTATTGACGGGCACCAACATATTCATCAATTTCCGTTTATACGGGATATTTTGCTGCAACTTTTAAAAGAGAAAAAATTTACTGGTTGGATACGTAATTTACAACATCCAATTTATCTACCCCATTATCGTTTTAAAACTCACATGCTTTCTGCACTTGGATCAAATGCCTTAGCAAAAGCATGCCAAACCTACCAGTTTAGCCAAAATGAATATTTCGCTGGTATCTATGACTTTAAACAAACTGATTATGCCGAACTGAACCAATATTGGCTTGCTCAAGCAAAAGATCACTTACTGATTATGTGCCATCCCTCACTTTCTACACCAAGTGAACAAGATCCAATCCAGCATGCACGTATCCAAGAATACCAATATTTTTCGTCTGATCAGTTCCCTCTGGATTGCCAAAAAAATGGCGTCCAACTTACCAGACTAGGGGCAATGCAATGAGCACAAAACCTTTTTTATCCTGCGTTGTTCCAGCCTATAACGAAGCAGAGAATTTAAAGACATTTATTCCAGCTTTGGCAAACAGCTTAAAGCAACAAAATCTTAGCTATGAAATTATTGTGGTCGATGATGGCAGCATGGACGATACTATTCCGATCTTGCAAACGATGATCGAAGATTATCCTTTAGTTGTACTGGAATTATCACGAAATTTTGGTAAGGAAGCTGCTTTAAGCGCAGGTTTAGACCATGTAAATGGTGAAGTTGCACTGCTCATTGATGCGGACTTTCAACACCCTTTTGAAGCAATTCCGACCATGATTAACCTGTGGAAAAATGGTTATGACATGGTCTATGGCATTCGTAATCGTACCACTGAATCATGGCTAAAACGGACCTTAACCCAAGGTTACTATCGTATTTTAAACTTAAGCTCACCAATTGATATTCCCGAAAATGCTGGTGATTTCAGACTTCTGGACGCAAAAGTTGTTGAAGCGATTAAACAACTACCAGAAAAAAATCGCTATATGAAAGGCCTCTATGCATGGGTCGGTTTTAAAAGTATCGGAATCAATTTCTCAGAACAAGATCGTCAACATGGCCGTTCTAGTTTTAACGTGAAAGCCTTATTTAATCTAGCGATGTCTGGTTTAACTGGATTTTCAGATTTACCTTTACGAATTTGTATTTATCTAGGTGCCCTATTGGCTTTAGGCGCTATGAGTTACGGTGTCTGGATCATTATTAAAACGCTGATTGAAGGAATTTCTGTACCTGGTTGGGCAACGCTTGCGGCAGGTATGACTCTACTGGGCGGTATTCAGTTACTGTTTATTGGTATCGTGGGGGAATATGTTGGCCGAATTTATGCAGAAGTTAAAAATCGACCAAAATATATTGTTTCAACCGAACATTCTCGTATTAAGCAAGAACACCCAATCACTCACTCTGAAAATACGTTCTCTAGTTTCTAATGTTTGCACATATTTTTCAGCTCGCGCGGTTTACCACGACTGGGGCCGCAGCAGCACTTACGCACTACAGTATTGTCATGATCTTGTTTAAACGAAACATTGCATTGCATTACGCCAATTTAGTCGCCTTTCTACTTGCCTATTGGGTGAGCTATTTTGGGCATCGTATTTTTACTTTTAAAGCCCAGCATATTTCTCATCGACAAACATTACCCAAATTTACGTTAGTCGCTGGATTAGGTTTTTTATTCAATGAGAGTTTTCTCTTGCTTTCTAATCTGTATTTCAGCGTCCCTGTTTCAACTTTGGTTTGTGTGGCTATTGTGCTGACTTCAATTGTGACTTTCTTGCTTAACCGCTTTTTTGCATTTCAACATTAAGGATTATGTATGCAGCAATGGCTTCGTAGTTCCAAATTTTTATTAATATTTTTGCCGATTTGGTTGTTTGTTTTGTCTTGGATAAGACCTCTTTCTGTACCAGATGAAGGACGCTACGGCGATATTAGTCGATCTATGTTTGAGTCGGGAGATTGGTTGATTCCCCGCATCAATAGCTTGCCATTTATGCATAAGCCCCCTCTATTACATTGGTTAAGTTCTATATTTATGGAACTTTTCGGTATGCATATTTGGGTGTTGAGATTAGTTCCTGTGCTAGCAGCTACACTCATGCTCGTCAGCCTATTCTTATTCGTTAGAAAGCACTTTTCTGAACGTGTAGCACAACTTACTGCAATGATTTTAGGCACCAATTTACTGTTTTTTGGTAGTAGTGAATATATTAACCATGACCTACTGCTTGCTTCATGGATTACCGTCAGTGTTTTATGTTTTGCTGATTTCACAATTTCAGCACGTAAATCTATTTTATTTTTAGGATATTTTGCAGGCGCTGCTGCATTTTTAAGTAAAGGCCTGATTGGAGTATTAATTCCCGGTATGATTCTTTTACCGTGGTTGCTCTACACCAAACAATGGAAAAAAATCCCTTCATTGCTTAACCCTTTGGGGATTTTGCTATTTATATTACTGGTTAGTCCATGGCTCTATGCAGTTCAACTTAAATACCCTCAATTTTTACATTATTTCTTTATAGACCAACAATTTAGTCGCTTTAGCTCAAAAGAGTTTAATAATAAGCAACCATGGTGTTTCTATCTGCTTATTTTATTTATCAGTTTTTTACCATGGATTTTTGCGAGTAGATTTCAATCTATTAAAGCCGTATTTCAGAATTACAAGCAATCCGCTTTACTTGCCCTACTTGTATGGTGGTTTATTTCTGTCACAGTTTTCTTCTCTATCCCTCCGTCTAAACTAGCTGGCTATATTTTACCTGCTGTGCCCCCGCTCGCTGTTTTCTTGGCTCTTGTTATCAACCAAGTACTTGAAAGTGACTATAAAACCAAATTACAGGTTTGGGGTTTACCTATATTTATTATGCTTGTCGGAATAGGTCTTACTGCTACACCGCATTTCATGGGTGCACATCAACCCTTTTTCCAAAACCAAGCCGTATTTATTTATACCATTGGCGCTCTCTTAATTGTGCTTCCGCTGACTTTAATCTGGTTATATAAAAATCAAAAATTAAACTATTTGAACTATATTTTTATCAGTTTAATTGTTCTGTGTAGTTCAGTTCCTTTTGCCGTTCGTATTTTAGATACCAAAAATAATATGGGACAAACGAATTTTTCTGAATATATGACACCATCAACAAAAATAGTTTTCTACAATTACTATTTCTATGATGTTCCATTTCTTTTACAGTTAAAACAGCCCATATATATTGTTAATCAATGGGATACCGTACATTCTGATAGTGCATCTTTAGAAATTAAAGATGGTTTGTTGTTTGAACCACAACGCAAACAATACTTATGGAGTGAGCAACAGCTTCAAGATGCTTTAACGCAAAAGCAAGATTTGATTGTCGTCAGTCAACCTCATAATTTTGCGACTAAAGATCCATCTGTTAAAACACTACATTATCGAAATTATGACGTGTTTATCTTTCATAAATCAAAATAAATTGCCAATAAAAAAGGAAGCTTACGCTTCCTTTTTTATTTAATTAAAACTTACTCTTCTGACACATCGTCATTCGTAGAAACTGCATCTTCACCATCTACTTCTGAAGTATCCACTTCTCCTTCGAGAAATTCTTCTTCATCTTCAACAGCGTCAATAGACACAACGCCCACTAGAGTTTCTTCTTCGCTTAAACGAATCAGACGAACACCTTGTGCATTACGACCAGTCATTGCAACTTCTGCGGCACGAGTACGAACTAATGTACCACCGTCAGAAATAAGCAACAGTTCTTTGCTTTCATCAATAGATACTGCACCTACAAGCTCACCATTACGTTCACTTGTCTTAATCGCAATAACGCCCTTACCACCACGTTTTTTGGTTGGGAAGTCATTTACAGGAGTACGTTTACCGTAACCATTGGCACTCGCACACAACACTTCACCCGTTTCAGGCACAACAACAAGCGATACGATGCGACTTACTACAGCTAAATCCGCTGAATCGTCGTTATCATCAGATTCATCATTTTCAACTTCTGCATCTTCTTCGCTTAAAATGCTGCTTGCAATGCTAACGCGCATACCACGGACGCCTTTAGCAGTACGGCCCATTGAACGCACGTCGGTTTCTGCAAAACGAATTGCTTTACCTTCATTTGAGAACAACATGATTTGCTGATTACCATCAGTAATCGCAACACCAATTAAGGTATCTTCTTCATTCAGTTCAATTGCACGTAAGCCATTTGAACGAATGTTGGCGAACTGCTCTAAATCAACACGTTTAACCGTACCAGAAGCTGTCGCCATAAATACGTAATGGTTTTCTGGGAACTCGGTTAACGGCAAGATAGCAGTTACAGTTTCGTTCGCATCTAAAGGTAACAAGTTAATAATCGGGCGGCCTTTTGCACCACGTGATGCTTGAGGCACTTCAAATACGCGAAGACGATAGACTTTACCTACATTAGTAAAGCACAGCACAGTCGCATGGTTTGAAGCTACAATGAGATGTTGAATAAAGTCATCACTCTTCATTGAAGTTGCAGACTTACCACGTCCACCACGGCGCTGAGCCTGATAGTCAGAAAGTGGTTGAGTTTTTGCATAACCTGTTTGCGAAACTGTTAATACGACTTGCTCTTCAGGAATTAGATCTTCACGACTGAAATCAATACGCGATTCAATAATTTCTGTACGACGTCCATCACCATACTGTTGCAGTACTTGTGCTAACTCTTCACGAATTACAGCCATCAACAAATTGAAATCATTAAGAATTGCTGTAAGTTCAGCAATTTGACCTAAAATTTCAGTATATTCTGCATGTAATTTGTCTTGCTCAAGACCCGTTAAACGATGTAAACGCAATTCTAAAATTGCACCCACTTGCGTTGGTGATAAACGGTAAATTGATTCAGTTAAACCAAATGGACGATCTGGGTTTTCACCTTCGATCTCATCTGGACGAACAGAAATAGCACCAGCATTTTCAAGTAAAGAAACAACACCTCCGCCAGCCCACTCACCTGCAAGTAAACGCTCGCGAGCTTCAGCTGGGTTAGCAGAAGTTTTAATTGTTTCGATAATTTCATCAATATTGGCTAAGGCTACAGTTAAGCCTTCCAAGATATGACCACGTTCACGTGCTTTACGCAATTCGAACATGGTACGGCGTGTTACCACTTCTTGGCGGTGACGAATAAATGCCGCAATAATATCTTTCAAATTCATCAATTTTGGTTGTCCGTTATCAAGACAAACCATGTTGATGCTGAAAGAGTTTTCAAGCTGTGTATTTAAGAATAAATTATTTACAATGACTTCTGCGTTTTCACCACGTTTCAAGTCAATCGCAATGCGCATACCGTCTTTGTCAGACTCATCACGAAGCTCTGAAATACCTTCAAGTTTTTTCTCTTTAACTAACTCGGCAATACGTTCAATAACTCTTGCTTTGTTAACTTGATATGGAATTTCAGTAAAGACGATGGTTATACGACCTGTCTTTTCATCTTCTTCGAAATGGTATTTACCACGAATGTGTAGTCGGCCTTTACCTGTACGGTAAGCGTCAACAATACCTGATTTACCATAAATAATACCGCCTGTAGGGAAATCAGGACCAGTAATATATTCCATCAATCCTTCAATCGAGATATTCGGATTGTCGGCATAGGCTAAACATGCGTTCACAACTTCTGTCATGTTGTGTGGTGCCATGTTGGTTGCCATACCAACAGCAATACCAGCAGCACCATTAATTAACAAGTTTGGAACACGTGTCGGAACCACCTGAGGAATACGCTCAGATCCGTCGTAGTTATCTTCCCAGTCAACAGTGTCTTTTTCTAGATCTGCAAGAAGTTCGTGCGCTAACTTAGTCATACGGACTTCGGTATAACGCATTGCAGCTGCGCTATCACCATCAATCGAACCGAAGTTACCCTGACCATCTACCAATAAATAACGTAAGCTAAAGTCCTGAGCCATACGTACAATGGTTTCATAAACAGCTGAGTCACCATGAGGGTGATATTTACCGATTACGTCCCCAACAACACGTGCAGATTTCTTGTAGGCTTTGTTATAGTCATTGCCCAATTCGTGCATGGCAAATAGCACACGACGGTGAACAGGTTTCAGACCGTCTCTCACATCCGGCAATGCACGAGATACGATTACACTCATCGCGTAATCTAAATATGAATGCTTGAGTTCATCCTCAATGGCAATCGGTCGGATTTCCGATACGCTCATGCATACTCCTTCTTACAGATAGAAATTTCCATCTGCTTATATGTCTTGATCTTGCAAAAAATTTAGTTCCGAAAACTGAACTAAAATCGAAAAAAATATAGCTGTATAGTATAGCACAAAAGTGCTTTGGAATGTATGGAATCTACAGGGTCTATCTGGTGATATTTGTATAATTTAATTGCATATTATTCTTATCATATCGCTGTAATGAGCATAGGTTCACCATATTAAAACTATGTGATTTTTATTCTATAAAAATCAAACCCAAAATGAGATAACAAATCTAATTTAGCCTTTAACTTATTCATTCATACAATAAAAAAACCCTTAGTAAAAACTAAGGGTTCTTCGACTTTAATCAATGAAGATTAAAGTTTAGATACTAACTCTGGTACTACAGTGTTCAAATCACCAACTAACCAGTAGTCAGCAACACTGTTGATTGGCGCTTCTTCGTCTTTGTTGATTGCAACAATAACTTTAGAATCTTTCATACCAGCTAAATGCTGGATCGCACCAGAAATACCTACAGCAACATAAAGGTCAGGTGCAACGATCTTACCAGTTTGACCAACTTGGAAATCGTTAGGTACGAAGCCCGCATCAACTGCTGCACGTGAAGCACCTTGTGCTGCACCAAGCTTGTCAGCTAATGGATCAAGTACTTTATGGTAGTTCTCACCAGAACCTACACCACGACCACCAGAAACTACGATGCGAGCCGCAGTTAATTCTGGACGGTCAAGTTTCACGATTTCTTCAGATACAAAATTAGAAATACCTGCATCTTTCGCTTCACTTACTGCTTCAACCGCAGCAGAACCACCTTCAGCAGCTACTGGATCAAATGCTGTACCACGAACTGTACCAACAATGATTGCTTCGTCAGATTGAACAGTCGCAATCGCGTTACCTGCGTAGATCGGACGCTTGAATGTGTTAGCTGATTCAACAGAAATAATGTCTGTGATCATGCTTACATCAAGAAGAGCGGCAACACGTGGAAGAATGTTCTTACCAGTCGTTGTAGAAGCAGCTAATACGTATTTGTAACCTTTAGCCAAATCAGCAACTAAAGCAGCAACGTTTTCAGCTAATTGGTTTGCATAAGCAGCATTGTCAGCAAGTAAAACCTTGCTTACACCAGCAACTTTAGCAGCAGCATCAGCAACTGCCTGAGCACCAGAACCAGCAACTAATACAGTAATATCACCACCGATTTTTTGTGCTGCAGCAACAACGTTTAACGTAGCACCGTTAAGTACTTGGTTGTTGTGATCAGCGATAACTAAAATACTCATGATTTTATCCTTCCGTATTAGATCACTTTCGCTTCATTTTTCAATTTTTCAACAAGCTCATCTACAGATTTCACTTGTACGCCAGCTTTACGTTCTGCTGGAGCTTCAACTTTAACAGTTTTAAGCTTAGTACCAGCTGTAACGCCATAATCAGCAGGAGATTTAGTATCAAGTGGCTTCTTACGAGCTTTCATGATGTTAGGCAATGCTGCATAACGTGGCTCATTCAAACGCAAGTCAGTTGTAATGATTGCTGGAAGTGCCAGTTCAACAGTTTGTAAACCACCGTCAACTTCACGAGTTACTTGTACTTTGCCGCCATCAACTTTCACTTCAGAAGCGAATGTACCTTGGCCCGCACCTAATAATGCGCCAAGCATTTGACCTACTTGGTTAGAGTCATCATCAATTGCTTGTTTACCAAGAAGGATAAGTTCTGGTTTTTCAGCATCAACAATACCTTTTAAAATTTTAGCAACTTCTAAAGCGCCAATTTCATCAGTAGTTTCAACTAAAATACCGCGGTCTGCACCCAAAGCCATTGCAGAACGGATTTGTTCTTGAGCTTCTTTAGGACCAACAGAAACAACAACGATTTCTGATACTGTTCCTTTTTCTTTTAAGCGAACCGCTTCTTCCACTGCGATTTCACAAAATGGGTTAATTGACATTTTAACGTTAGTTAAGTCAACCCCACTATTGTCCGGCTTAACACGAACTTTGACGTTGGCATCAACCACGCGTTTTACAGCAACAAGAGCCTTCATGTAATCCTCGGCTGTTCTAGCAAAAGTAAATGTTGAGAAAAGTATATTAACTCTTCAATTAAAATTTTTTAGGTACCCTATCTTGCAATGTGTTTGGCATTTCGGTCAAGTCACAATTTTCGCTACTGCTATAAAAAAGATGAAATGCCCAGTTCACTAATTCAAATTGCTTATTCGCTCAATGAATTTAGCAAATAAGCCAAACAAATTTTAAACCTTGAATTTCTTGATATTTTAACAAATACGATAGATTAAAACCCTTCAATTTTAGTGAATAAAAAAACAACAAAAACATCATTTCTTCACCCAATGAAAGTACTCAAGGTACTCTGAAAAACTGGCAATTAGGTAAGAACATCCATGAAATAAATGTTGAACAAAATAAAAAGCCATTTACTGCTAATCACTTAATTTCTCAGCATATATTTCTATTAAAAACAAAATATTAAGTTACCATTTAAACATAGGCAAAGGACTCCAAGGCTTTTGTAAAAAGCGATTCAACCCTAAATAAAATAGCATTTTATGGAATCCAGCATTTGGATATTGATGCGTTAGCTTTTTAAATTCACTTTTTGGAATATTTGAACGTAATAAGCCTAAAGAAAAATCTGCATAGTCAGCTTGTCTAAAATATTCAACCAATGGATATTCTGAACACTTTGTCGTTGTTAATTTATGATGTTCTGTAATCATCAATGTTATTTCTATTTGCCAATCTAATAATCGATGCAAAGTCAAATAACTTAACATCACTTTGACAGATGGCTCTAAATAATCAATTGTTTTACTTGTCCATATCCCAATATCATGAAAGGCAACTGCAATCGCTATTTTATGTATAGTTTCTTCACTACTCTCTTGGTTTAATATTAAACAGCATGCTGCCACACGTTTACAGTGATTTAAGTATCCTTGATAATCAGTCTCAATCGTAGTTTGATATTCCTGTAAAATTGTCTCAATCAAGATACTACATTGCCTAAATGCATCTTGATCAAGTGATAAAATCAAACCTTGTTTAGTGTTCATTCTTTTGTGCTCTCGGATGAGCTCGATCATAGACTTGTGCCAAATGATCAAAATCGATATGCGTATAAATTTGTGTCGTAGACAAATTACTGTGGCCTAACATTTCTTGTACTGATCGCAAATCACCACTACTTGATAACATATGGCTAGCAAAACAATGTCGTAATAAATGAGGATGCAAATCTACATTCACACCTGCTCTTTGCGCTTGAAGCTTTACACGCTTTTCGATTTGCCGCGGGGTTAACACGCCACCTCTTTGAGAAATAAAAACAAAAGCATTTTGATCAAAATGGCCTTTCCAGATTTTATAAATTTTTAGCCAATTCAATAGGCTTTCTTTCGCCTTTTTCCCAAATGGTACAATACGGGTTTTGTTTCCTTTACCCGTAATACGTACCAGTTGTCGGTTAAAATCGATATCTTTAATCGTTAAGCCTTGCAGTTCAGCCAGACGCAAACCACTTGAGTAAAGTAACTCGAGCATGGCTTTATCTCTTAACCACAATTGCTGATCAATTGGTTTTTCAGGTATAGGCTGATCTAAAATTTGATTAACCGTTTCTATGTCGATCATACCCGGCAAAGGTCTAGGCTGACGTTTGAGCTTAAAATCATCAGTAGGGTTAATTTCTAAATATTTCCCTTGTTCAGCCCATTTCATAAACTGGCGAATTGAAGTGAGATGACGCTGCATACTGCTTGAGCTTAACTGGTCTTGCTCAACACGCTGAGCCAAATATTCACGTAAATCTGAAGCTTCAATATTTCTTAAATCTAGTTGTTTGTGTTCACAGAACTCAAGAAAGCTTTTAACATCTCTTTCATAAGCCGTAATCGTGTGCTCAGACTGGTTCTGAATTTTTCTTTCTTTTAACCACATTGAGAGCAGCTGTAATGCAAAATCCAAATTGCTCTCCATTTATTTGCTCATTTTATTTTTTCAGTGTATCAAAAAGTAGTTGTTCAGGAAATTTAAGATCGTACAGCGCAACAACTCACTACCTTATATATTACACTTCATTTTAAGTATTCGTCGGAACCCTGCTGTCATGACTAACATACTCATTCCTTATTTAATTGCCATTACTTTACTTACGCTTACACCGGGTCTGGATACGACTTTAATTATTCGTACCGCTACTCTTGAAGGTAAATCGAAAGCATTTCAAGCAGCGGTAGGTATTAGCCTAGGCTGTATTGCATGGGGAATTGTGGTTGCTTGTGGTCTAGGGGCTTTGCTCATGGCTTCTGATCTAGCCTTTAATATTTTGAAATGGATGGGAGCTGCTTACCTTGCCTGGCTGGGTTTAAATATGATTTTAAAACCACGTAGCCAACTTGCAGACATGCAAGAAAACAACTCAAATGTCCCTTGTTCACAGAATTGGTTTATTAAAGGTTTTTGGGGTAACTTACTTAATCCCAAAGTCGGTATTTTTTATATTTCATTTCTTCCACAATTTATTCCACCACAAGCATCGGCTGTCACTTGGATTATGGGCCTTGTAATGATTCATGTGGTGATTGGAACCTTATGGTCAATTTTATTAATTTTGGCTATGCAGCCACTGTCACGTTATCTTAAGCAACCCAAATTTGTGAAATATATGGACCGAATTACTGGCAGTATTTTTGTGTTGTTTGCTTTGAAATTGGCTTTGAGTAAAAGATAAATTTTAAAAAGCGTGCTGATAGATAGCACGCTAAATAAGACTTAAAAACTTACTTTAGTTCTTCTAAGTAGGTTTTTATTTGAACTGAAACTTCATCGGCATGTTTTTCTGCTAATTGATGGTCTCCATTTTTCACAATATATAACGTCGACTTTTCAAATTTTTGATTTAAATATTGACCCACCTGAACGGGGCTCACTGGATCGTTATCGCCCCAGATTAATAAAGTTTCAACGTTTATATCTGACAAAAACTCTTCATAGTTGGCATTAGTGGTAACAAACCAATCTGGATATTTTAAAAATGCTTGGCGGTATGCTTCACGCCAGTCTTGTACATTAAATCTTTCAAGGTTGATTCCACCAGAAGTTGCAATCAAAACCAGCCCTTTCACCATTTGAGGTTTTTGCAACGCTGCCGCAACAGCAAAAATGCCACCCATAGATTGCGCAATAATTACAGATTCTTCATTAATTTGATTGACCACATAACTTGTTAGGTCTTCAAAACTTTTGACCTCAAAGGATTCAGGTGTATCTCCGAAACCGGGGTAACCAATAATTTTTGTGTGGTAATGCTGAGGTAATTTTTCAATTAAGGGATGCCAAAATGTCGTACTGCCTGATGCACCGGGTAAGAAAATTAAATTCATGTCATACTTCTTCTAATCGTGTTAATAGCGGCTCTAGCAATTCTTTCCCTCTTAACTGCTGTAACCATATTTGTGGAATCCCTTCATATCCAAACACAATTCCTGCCAATCCTCCTGCAACACAAGCGGTTGTATCAGTATCTTTTCCTAAGGCAATAGCTGTTTTAATCACATCTTCATAATTATCTTGTTGCAGAGCGAAACGAGCTGAATGTAAACAATCCACTACGTAACCACTGCCCGATATTTCTTTCTCATGTGTTGAATCAATAATATGATTAAGTTCTTGTTGTTCATTAACACTATTTTTATAAAGTTGCATCAGTATGGAAATACTAGATTTCCAAGCATCATTAACTGATTGTCCTTTCAATAAATATTTTGCCCATAGGCAATATAAAGCACAGCAAATTTTTGATCGAAGATGAGCATGCGTCAAATGAGACTGCTGATAGGCTAACTCAACTAATTGCTGATCAGATCCCCTATGCCATAATGCCACAGGTAATGTACGCATCAACGCTCCATTACCATTCGAATGTTCATCTGTATTAGCCATCTCTTCTACAGATACTCCAGCTTCATAACGTTGTAACGCCTGAGCAGTTTGCACTCCAATATCAAACACTTGATAATCAACCGCCATATAACCATAACGGTACCAATTGCGAAGACGGTTAGCAAAATCGATACTATCGAGTTTCTGACAATGCAATAGTGATGCTAATAAACATAGAGCTTGAGCTCCATCATCTGACCATGTTCCAATTGGAATATCAGGATAAGTTCGCCTAAAATCTTTAGGTGGAATCATATCAATATGTGAGTAAAGTGGAAGCTGCAAAGCTGAATTAAATTCATATGGCACACCGACTGCATCACCAATCAGCAACCCATAAATTGCTCCTCTAATTCTATTTTGCATTTTTCTCTCAATATTTATTCTTGTAAAAATAATAAAGGGAAAAGGCCTTATTTGGCCTTTTCCCTAAGACAAATCTAATTTAGCCTTGGAAATAACGTAAATCCAAACGCCCATCATAAACATGAGTTGTTGGACCTGTCATCCAGACCACATCACCTTCTTGCCATTCGATTTGTAGCTTACCGCCAGCCAATTCAACTTCCACTGAATTACCCAGTAAGCCACGGCGCATGCCACTTACCGCAGCAGCACAAGCCCCTGTACCGCATGCAAGTGTTTCACCTACTCCACGTTCAAATACACGAAGGCGCACATGGTTTTCATCAATCACTTGCATAAATCCAGCGTTAACACGTTCAGGGAAACGTTTATGTGATTCAACTTGCGGACCAATACCAGCAACATCTGCTGTGAGTACATCAGGAACAATAGTGACAGCGTGAGGATTGCCCATATTGACCACATCAATACTAATGTTTTGGTCATTGGCTAACTCAAGTGTATATAAAGCTTCTGGTTGTTCAGCAATGAATGGAATTTCATTTGGCAAAAATTTCGGGTAACCCATATTCACGCGGACCCAACCGTTTTGCCCTAGTTCAGGTTTGACAATTCCTGCTTTGGTTTGAACAGTAATACTTGTTTTTGTTGTTAAATGACGCTCATGTACAAAGCGAGCAAAACAGCGTACACCGTTACCACATTGTTCAACTTCAGAACCATCAGCATTAAAAATACGATATTTAAAATCTGCTTCTGGTAAATCTGGTGGTTCAACAATTAAAAGCTGATCAAAACCGATGCCAAAATGGCGATCGGCTAAGCGTTGAATTGTTTCTGTATCTAAATAGGCACGTTGGCTGATCAGATCAACCACCATAAAGTCATTGCCTAGGCCATGCATTTTAGTAAATTCTAACAACATTACATTTACTCCTCAGGCAATAAACTTTCTTTTTCCCAAAGGGATTCAACTGTTTCACGCTCACGAATCAAATGTGCTTTATCGCCAGACACCATCACTTCTGCAGCACGTCCACGTGTATTGTAATTTGAACTCATTACAAAACCATAAGCACCAGCACCGAGAACAGCTAACAAGTCATTTTCTTTTAACGCTAATGAACGATCTTTACCAATGAAGTCACCTGTCTCACAGATTGCGCCAACAAGATCCCAAGTTTTTTCTTCAGTATCTGAACTTGGTACCACAGGTTGGATATCCATCCACGCTTCATATAATGCAGGGCGGATCAAATCATTCATTGCAGCATCAATAATAGCAAAGTTGCGGTGAGTCGTTGGCTTGAGCAAATCAACTTTGGTTAAAAGCACACCTGCATTTGCACTAATGCTACGGCCCGGTTCCATATACACTTTAAGACCTAACTTTTCTAAAGCAGGTTTCATTGAGTTCGCATATTCTTCAACACTTGGCGGCGTTTCATCTTTATAACAAACACCTAAACCACCACCGATATCAATGTGTTTAAGATTGATACCAAGTTTTTTTAATTCTTCGATCATCAACATGACACGATCTAAAGCATCAACGAATGGTTTAGTCTCGGTTAATTGCGAACCAATGTGGCAGTCGATTCCAATAATCTCAAGGTTTGGTAAAGATGCAGCATATTGATAGGTTTCATAAACGGTATCACTTGGAATACCAAATTTATTTTCTTTAAGGCCTGTTGAAATATAAGGATGTGTTTTTGCATCTACGTCTGGATTGACACGTAAAGAAATCGGCGCTTTTTTGCCTAGACGAGCTGCAACTTTTTGAAGTCGATCTAGTTCTGCATAAGACTCTACGTTAAAGCAAGCAATGCCTACATTTAAAGATGTTTCGATATCGACTTCGGTTTTACCTAAACCCGAAAAAACGACTTTAGATGCATCTCCACCCGCTTTTAAAACACGTGCAAGCTCACCACCTGATACGATATCAAAACCAGCACCAAGTTTTGCCAATACATTAAGAACAGCTAAATTTGAGTTAGATTTCACCGCAAAACAGATTTGATGATCAATAAAGTCAAAAGCACGATCCATATCTAAGTAATGTTTTTCAAAAGCTGCTTTTGAATAAACATACAACGGTGTGCCAAATTGCTGCGCAAGCTGCTCCAGAGAACATTGCTCTGCATGCAATACTCCATTAATGCGAGTGAAACTCATGAATGTGTCCTTATTTCAAAGCTTAAGGTGATGTTGTTTGGGTTGGAACTGATGATGATTCAACTGACTGATCAGCTTGTTCATCCTGTTGCACAGCTTGTTTTGGTTCTTTATTACGATAGAGCAAGTATTTTGCACGTTTGTCATAATTTGGATCAGAAGGTAGTTGTAATACTCCTGACTGACCACAAGCACTAAGCAAAACACTGCTGCTTAATAAACTGATGAGGCAAATGACACGACGCATCTGAGCACCTGATTTAAACAATTCGATGCAGTATACCGTGATCATGCAAGCGGCTAAAGAGTAAACTTAAAGAGAAAAACAATATGCATAAAAAACGCCAGCTTTAAAGCTGGCGTTTCATCATAACTAAATAAATTTAATTATTTTTTATGACGCGGTTTATAGAAGAAGAAATAACCAATGATCAAGATAACAAACCAAATTGGGCTGACTTTAAGCGCTTTAAATGTATCAGGCTCTAAAGACAACACGTAAATCATACCAATAAAGAAAATAATCGTGATCCAACATGTAAATAGGCCGCCCGGTAATTTAAATGTTGATTTTGCATGCAGCTCAGGACGCGTAGTGTAATAACGGATATAACTCCAGATAATGAGTAACCACACGCAAATGAACAGAATCGTTGAAAGTGTTGTTGCAAGCGTAAATGCCTCAACGGTATTTGGTACAAAATATTGTAATGCTGCACCTAACAATAAACACGCAGCAGAGAAATACAATGCATTTGCAGGTACTGCACGTCTGTTCAATTTACCAAAAGCTTTTGGTCCCTGATCTTCACGAGATAGACCAAACAACATACGGCTTGTTGAAAACACACCACTGTTCATTGATGACATTACAGATGACAACACAACCAAATTCATTAAGATTGCTGCTGCTGCAACACCTGCTTGACTAAACAAGTTTACAAATGGGCTGATCGCTGGATCAATTCGATTCCATGGTGTTACAGACATTACAATAACTAATGCGAGCACATAGAAAATAATGATACGAATTGGAATTGAGTTAATTGCTTTAGGCAAATTACGTTCAGGATCTTTAGTTTCCGCAGCCGTTGTTCCGACAAGTTCTACACCAACGAAAGCAAAAATCGCAATCTGGAAACCTGCCAAGAAGCCATGTACACCCGTCGGGAAGAACCCGCCATTTGCCCACAAATGAGTAAATGAAGCAACTTCACCTGTAGTCGAAGTAAAGCCCGTAAAGATCATCCATAAACCCACAGCAATTAAAATAATGATTGCTAGGATTTTGATAAGCGCAAACCAAAACTCTAATTCACCAAACAGGCGAACTGTTAACAAGTTCAAACCCATAATGAATACGATGGCTGCAACACTGATCATGGCACCTTCGACAGGTGAGAAAGGTAGACCATTATTGAAGAATTGTAAGTAATAGATAATTGCAGAAAGATCAGCAATACCAATGGTGATCCAACACAGCCAATAGGTCCAACCGACAAAATAACCTGCCCATGGGCCAATTAAATCTGTTGTGAAATCAATAAATGATTTATAGGCAAGATTTGAAAGAAGTAATTCGCCAAGCGCACGCATGACAAAAAACACCATCACACCAATGATCAGGTAAATAAATAAGATTGAGGGCCCTGCAAGACTAATCGTTTTGCCTGATCCCATAAACAATCCTGTACCAATTGCACCGCCAATCGCGATCAGCTGTAAATGCCGATTTGAGAGGCTACGATGGAGCTCACCTTGTTCATGAGACTCACTCAGATTTTGATTCGACATCTTATCAATACACTCCAGTAATTTTTTTTAGTCCGTTAGCTAAAATCAAAAAGACGATATCGCACCATTTGCAGGTATCTTTTAAATGTATATTTTTTGACAATTTTTCAGCTAACTGATTTTTATCTGTATTGCTGATGATTTCAAGCTACATACAATTAAATCCGATAATACGCACAAGCCCATAGCAATACAACGCACTTTACGGTCTACAAACATGACTTGAACTTGTCTGATTTTTAAATTAAAAAGACGACTCGATTGCCCGTTTTCTAATGTTCAATTTCAGTCCTTCATCTGTTTATTAAAAAATACCCCTTCTCGACCTTAATCTTTTAAATTATCTAACACATGACAATGACCTAATATTTTCGTTGTTTTAAATTAAGCAAAATGTATTCCACTTCAAAACTGATTCTCTATTTTGGTTTTGATATACTCTGTTTCTACTATTAATTTAGAAGTTTTTAACTGAAGTCGAATATGAGCAAAGTCAAAACTGTTTACCGTTGCGAACAATGTGGTGCTGACCACCTTAAATGGGCAGGTCAATGTTCAGAGTGTGGTGAATGGAATTCTTTGACTGAAGTCAAACTTGAGCCTACCACTGCTCACCGAGCACGACCAAAAAATGGCGGCTATGCAGGCCAAGCTGCAAATATTACAACGTTAAATAAAGTCACTTTTTCGCATGAAACCCGCTTACAGACTGGCATCAGCGAATTTGACCGCGTACTTGGCGGAGGCTTAGTTACAGGTTCTGTTGTCTTGATTGGTGGTGACCCCGGTATTGGTAAATCGACCATTCTTTTGCAAACAGCAACCCATATGGCAAGTGCAAAAAGCTCTGCACTTTATATTACTGGCGAAGAGTCTTTATCTCAGGTTGCACTTCGTGCTCAACGACTTGACTTGCCTACCGACCAGTTAAAAGTCATGGCCGAAACCTGCGTAGAACGAATTTGCGAAGTCTTAGAACAAGAAAAACCTGTCGTGGCTATCTTAGATTCGATCCAAACGCTTTATACGGAAACGCTCCAATCGGCACCGGGCGGTGTTTCACAAATTCGTGAATCTGCTGCTTTACTGACGCGTTATGCAAAAAATAGTGGCACAGCGCTATTTCTTGTTGGTCATGTGACCAAAGAAGGTGCACTGGCAGGTCCACGTGTTTTAGAACACATGGTGGATTGTGTACTTTACTTTGAAGGTCAGTCAGATTCGCGCTATCGAATGATTCGTGCAGTTAAAAACCGTTTTGGTGCGGTGAATGAACTGGGTGTATTTGCCATGACAGATAAGGGCTTACGTGAAGTTGCTAACCCTTCTGCCATTTTCTTGAGTCGTTATGATGAAGCGATTCCCGGTTCAATTGTCATGATTAGCCGTGAAGGAACTCGTCCTCTTTTGGTCGAAGTCCAAGCCTTAGTTGATGATGCTCAAGGACAACCACGTCGCGTAGCATTAGGTCTTGACCAAAACCGTTTAAACATGCTGCTTGCTGTAATGCATCGTCATGGCGGTGTCCAAACCACAGGTCAAGACGTCTATGTGAACATTGTAGGTGGCTTAAAGATTACCGAAACAGGTTCAGACTTAGCAGTTTTGTTAGCATGTGCTTCAAGTTTACGGACTAAAGCTTTACCTCAACAACTTGCAGTTTTTGGAGAAGTTGGCCTTTCTGGCGAAATTCGTCCTGTACCAAATGGTCAAGAGCGTTTAAAAGAAGCTGCAAAACATGGCTTTAAGTATGTGATTTTGCCAAGAGGTAATGCGCCGCAAAAAGCAATTCCAGGCGTACAAGTGATTGCTGTTGCCCGTCTGCATGAAGCATTGACTGAAGCAATGCAACTGAGTGATGAATTGACATAAAAAAACATACTTTTATGGTTGAAATTTAGCGTAAATACCTTCATAAATACTATTACAATTTAATTTTAGACAGGAATTTCCTATGGAAGTACACCAGCGTGGCTTGATTACCGGTATTTTAATGGCTGCTTTAGCAATTTCGCCTCTTGCTGAAGCTAAACGTGCAGGTGGTGGTAAAAGCCACGGTATGGCACGCTCTACTACTTCAAGCCAGTCTTATCAACAACCTCGTCAAGTGACTCCTGCTCAACAACCTACTACTGCACCTCAACGATCAGGTCCGGGTGTTGGTTCAATGGTTGCAGCTGGTGTGGCTGGTGCTGCCGTAGGTGCTGTTGCAGCAAATGCTTTAGCTGATGACAAACCAACATCAACTGAACATCAAGCAACTCAAGCTGGAACAGAACAAGCTGCTCAAGCGCAACAAGAAGAGAAAAAAGGTGGAATTCCTAGCTGGCTTTGGGTATTACTTGCAGCAGCTTTAGCCTTTTTTGTTTTCCGCAAATTGGGCGCAAAAAAAAAATTAGCGGGTAATAATCCTTACGCACCAAATAATGATGGTCAAAACCCATTTGGCCGTTCTGCTGCACCACAAGCGACACCACGTAATGCTGGAGATAATACAAATATCTTTGGTCAATCTGTTGGTGGCGGTGCAGCAACCCAAGCTCCTTTTGGTAGTGCAACAACGAGCAATGGCAATCAACTTCCAGATGGTAGTGAACCTGCTGCTTTCTTACGTATTGCACGTCAACGTTTTAATCATATCCAGTCGATGAATACTGCAAGTAACATTGAAGAAATTCGCCGTTACTTAACACCAGAACTTTATAGTTCTATGTATAACGACATCATGGAAAACCAAGATCAAGACGTTGCTGAATTTAGCAATCTGAATGCGATGGTTGTAGACAGTGCGACTGAAAATGGTCAATACGTTGTAAGCGTACGCTTCACAGGTACCGTGAGTGAAGATTTAAACAGCTTGCCACAACCATTTACTGAAATCTGGCACTTTGTTAAGCCTGCTGGCTCTCAGCAAGACTGGGTTGTTGCAGGTATTCAACAAGCCTAAGCTGAATAAACCCTAAATAAAAAAGCCACAATATTGTGGCTTTTTTATTTGTCAGTTTTTAAGCAATTTCTGCTGGAAAGGTAATGACTTTTTCAATTTTAACCTGATCCATGGCAACCATAAGTAAACGATCTACACCTAAAGCAATTCCTGAGCATTCTGGCATATGAGGTAAAGCTGCTAACAAATGTTCATCTAAAGGCATAACATGAAGACCTTGCTTAGCCCGCTCTGCATTATCTGCTTCAAAGCGTGAGCGTAACACGGCTGCATCGAGCAATTCATCGTAAGCATTGGCAAGCTCTAAACCTTCAATATAAACCTCAAAACGTGCAGCAACCTCTTCCCCATCTTCATCTACTTTCACTTTTGCCAAAGACGCCATTTCTGGTGGAAAGTCAGTTAAAAAGACAGGCGCATCAAACCCTAAACTTGGTTCAACAAAATGCGAAAATAACAAATCGATATAAGCTAAACGGTCATCGCCTAAATCAAGATTTAATCCCACACGATTTGCCGTATCTTTGAGTTGCTTCAATGTTGCTTGTAAAGGGTTGATATCGAGACGATCTTGAAAAGCATGTTTATAACTTAAAATAAACGGACGAACTTCACCAAAGCGATGCTGCAAACAAGTCTGCAATAAATCGGCGGTTTCATGCATTAAAGCTTTTAAGTCTAGACCCGGACGGTACCATTCGAGCATGGTAAATTCACTATTGTGTTTACGTCCGTGTTCATCGTCTCGGAAAACCTTACAGATTTGATAAATCGGTCCACTACCGCTTGCCAATAATCGTTTCATGGCAAACTCAGGCGAAGTCTGTAAATATTGAGTCTGTAATTTGCCATTAATGTGACGCAAAGCCTGAACAGAAGCTAAATGAACATCGGTGACACCTGCTTGCGAAACAATCGGTGTTTCCACTTCCATGACATCACGTTCAGCAAAAAACTGACGAATCTGGTTATAGAGCTTGGCACGTGCTTTTAAGGCATCAATTGAACAAGTAGGTTGATAACTTAAGCTCATGCCTGCGGTCCTCCATGTGCTGCCCATTCACGGCGCAGCGGGTAATTCTTACGTAATAAATCAAATGCTTTTTGCTCAACTTTGCCCTCTTTAATACAGGCACGGATGTTGGCATCATCTTGAGCAATATCATAAATCTGAGCTAATTTTTGCTTTAACACCGCTTTTAAATCATTTCCTGAAAAATAGTCGTCACATGCAGGCAACTGTGTTTCAAAACGTTTATTTACATCAAAACCGAACTTTTGGCAGAATGCTTCATAAATCATTTGGGTACCGCGTGCCTTACCTTCCAAGCTATAACCAGCAATATGCGGTGTTGCTAAAGCCAACATATCGATAAGTTCTTCAGATATGACGGGTTCATGCTCAAATACATCGAGCACAACTTTACGCTGGGTACGCTGAATATCTTCGATTAGAGCAGCTTCTTTAACGACTGGACCACGCGCACTATTAATTAAAATTGTGTCAGGTTGAAGTGCTGCAAACGCTTGCTCATCAAACAGATGATACGTCGCATGTTCACCATTTTTGGTTAAAGGCACGTGAATTGAAATTGCATTGGCTTGTTGCAAAAGCGTTTCTAAATTCACATTTTTAATTGAATCTAACTGCACAAATGGATCAAAGCCAATTACGTTCCAACCAAGCAACTGGGCCATATATGCCAAACGCTTACCGACGTTTCCAAGCCCCACTATTCCTAGGGTAAATTTTTCTTGTTGTTCTAAAAGGTTCGCATCTAAATGAAGTAAAGCAGTAATGACATATTCAGCAACGGCCTGCGCATTACAACCTGCTGCATTTGCCCATGTAATGCCTTGTTTTTCTAAAGCAGGAATATCTAAATGATCGGTCCCGATTGTGGCACTACCCACATATTTTAATGCTGTATTTTCAATTAAGCTTGCATTCACCGCAGTCACTGAGCGAACCAATAATGCTTCTGCATCTTTTACATCTGCATGAGTTAAGGTGCGTCCCGCATGGTGTTGAATATCGCCAAACTCTGAAAAAAAGTAGTCGGTAAATGCCAAATTTTCATCTGCGACGATTTTCATTATCTGCAACTCAAAGCTTATAAAAACTTTATTATCCTTTGAGTTGTAGCAAAGCACAATGTTAATGCCTTTAAATTCACGATTCTCTATCTTGCACTTTTAAGTGCTTACAAACCGCCGCCAAAATAGAAATAGGCCATTACCGCTAGCGTTACCCAAACTAAAATAATTAACACAGCTACCAAATAATTTTGAGGTCGTCGCTCCTGCTGTTCTAGCCATTCATCAGCTTGTTGTTCTGCATCTAAAATGACTTGCTTAGGCGTAAAGCGAACAGCTAACCAAATAAGAAGTGGCAAAATTAAAGCATCATCAACAAAACCTAAAATAGGAATAAAATCTGGAATTAAATCGATGGGACTAAAAGCATAGGCAACAGCAATTACGGCCAAAATTTTAGGCAATATCGGCATTTGAGGATGCTTTGATGCAAACCAAAGCATAATAATTTGTTTTTTTAGACGTTTTGCCCAATCTTTTAAGGACTGTAACCAAGCCACTCGGACACACTCTGAACGATATAAGTCTGATCATAAAGTATAAAGCTCGTACTTAACTTAAAATTAGGCAAAATAGAAATGTATATTTCCCTTATGTTGAATCATTCTTTTTATTTAAGCTGCTCTGTTCAATATTTCGATGCATGACCTTTATGTATATAAAACGAAATCATCTCCACGACAAAAGCTGGCTAAAGTTAGGCCAGATATTTTTGCGAGCCGAATAGCCATACTGGTTGGAGCAGAAATTGAGGCCAATAAACCAATATTAAGCTGCGCACATTTACGAATTAATTCGTAGCTTGCACGACTGGTCATAACAACAAAACCCAAACTGGTGTCGTAGTTTTCTTGAGCTAAATAACCTAACAATTTATCTAAGGCATTGTGACGGCCAACATCTTCAAACAAAGCCATGATTTTGCCTTGAACCACCCAAGCAGCGGCATGAGCGCCACCCGTTAAGGCAGTAATTTTTTGTTGATCTTTTAAATGAGAAATCGCGATTGGAATTTGTTCAAGCCACTCTTTGGAAGGTTCGATGGTAATTTTAGGAATATCGAGCTGAAGCTGCTCCAAACTTTCAATGCCACATAAACCACAGCCTGTACGACCCACCAACATACGCCGTCTTTCTTTTAATGCAGCAAATGCTCTGGATGAAATGGTCATATTCACTTCAATTCCCAATTCACTTTCATGAACCTCAATGGCATATAACTCTTTTAAGCTCGTTAAAATTCCTTCGGACAGACTAAAGCCTTTAGCGAACACACTCACATCGGTAGGCGTTGCCATCATCACTGCATGAGAAATGCCGTTATATACCAAAGCAATCGGATGCTCTTGAACAATATTATCTAAAACACTTTCAGATTCGGTTTTCTTAAACCGCTTTACTTGTAATGTTTCAACCCCATAAGAATGTGGTGTCAAAATAATTTCCTTTATCTTGAAATGGCGCTTGTTTAGAGCGCCATTTGTTTGAATTACATTTTTAATATCGCTTTTGATTAAAGGTTGCTTACTTTCTTATCTGCATCTTCAGGGTCAACTGCCGTTGCCAAATTAAAGTGTGCAGGTGAATCACCAGCATGCAATATCACCGGAACACTTTTTGAAGCTGGAATCTTGGCGTATTTATCATGACTGCTTAACGCCACCAAAGGATTGGTCTCTGGATAGTACGCAGCTAAGCTGCCCCGCGGAATGTTGTACGGCACAATGCGGAAACTATGCACAATACGTTTAACACCATCTGAGAAAACACTTTCAATATCAACCCACTGATTTGCTTCAAAGCCCGCTTCATCAATATCTGCTTGATTCATAAACAAAACACGGCGCTGCCCAAAGACCCCACGGTAACGGTCGTCGAGACCATATAGCGTCGTGTTGTATTGGTCATGAGAGCGAGTGGTCATTAAGGTATAAACTTTGCTCTCGGTATAGGCGGCAGCATATTGATTTTCTTTATCGCCATAAACTTCATTGAGTGGTGTAATCATAAACTGCGCTTTACCACTTTTTGTGTTCCAGATGTGCTGATTAGCTGGATGCTCTAGATGGAATCCACCCGGGTTATAGACTCGCAAATTAAAATCATGGAACTCATCAAAAACCTCAGCAATTGAGTCACGAATACGGTCATAACTTTCAATGTACCATTTCCATTTAATCTTGCTGTCTGGCAGCACCGCTTCAGCCATTCTTGCCACGATGTCTGGTTCAGATAAAATATTTTCAGAAATTGGGATATTACGCCCAGCCGACAAATGAATATTACTCATCGAATCTTCGACTGAAATGGCCTGCGGGCCATGAAGCTGCTCATCAATTTCGGTACGACCCAAACAAGGTAAAATCAGCGCCTCTTTACCACACACCAAATGGCTACGGTTTAACTTGGTTGCAACATGAACGGTTAAATTACATTTTCTAAGCGCTTCTTGGGTATACGGCGTATCTGGCGTCGCAACTGCAAAGTTGCCACCTAAACCAATAAAGACTTTGACCTCACCTTCAGCCATCGCTTTAATCGTTTCAACGACACCATGCCCATTTTTTCTTGGAGATTTAATCCCGAACACGCGGTCAATGTTGTCGAGTAATTTCGGGCTAGGTAACTCATTAATGCCCATGGTTCGGTCGCCTTGCACATTACTGTGCCCACGAACTGGACAGAGCCCTGCACCCGGACGACCAATTTGCCCACGAGCCAATAATAAATTCGCTAACATGTGTACATTGGCTGTTCCGTGGCGATGTTGAGTAATGCCCATCCCCCAACAGAAAATTGAACGCTCAGACTCTAAAAAGAGCTTGGCTAACTTTTCTAAATGTTCTGGTGATAATCCCGAGTGTTTATAAATATCTTCCCACTCAGTTCGCTCCACCTCAGCAATCATCTCGTCGAAACCGATTGTATTCACCGCAATAAAATTTCGGTCAAAAATGCTTGGTTTACCTGAAGCGAGCGCCTTTTTATCCCACTCATTTAGGTGCTTTAAAATCCCTAGCATCAGTGCATAGTCACCACCAATTTTAGGTTGGAAATAATAACGACTAATTGGGGTACTGCCGTTAGTCATCATTTCAAGTGGTGCTTGTGGGTCTTGGAAACGCTCTAAGCCTCGCTCTTTAATCGGGTTAATCGCAATAATGTTACCGCCACGTTTAGACACTTCACGCAAAGTTCCTAACATACGCGGGTGATTGGTTCCGGGGTTATGCCCAAAACTAAAAATTGCATCGGCTAAATCAAAGTCTTCTAGGGTGACTGTGCCCTTTCCTAAACCAATCGAATCAAGTAACCCAACGCTTGTGGTTTCATGGCACATGTTCGAACAGTCTGGGAAGTTATTTGTTCCAAAGCTTCGCACAAACAATTGATATAAAAATGCTGCTTCATTACTTGCACGGCCAGAGGTATAAAACGCAGCTTGGTCTGGGTTGTCTAACGCGTGTAAATGCTTAGCAATAATCTGAAATGCTTCATCCCATGAAATTGCGACATATTTATCGGTTGCAGCATCGTAGCGAACTGGGTCAGTTAAACGACCTAAGTCTTCTAGAAAGAAATCACTTTGTTCTGATAACCAACTGACGGTATGGCCTGCAAAATATTCGGGAGTCACTGTTTTACTGGTTGCTTCAAATGCAACTGCTTTTGCACCGTTTTCACAGAAGTTAAAGGCGTGAGCATTTTTCTTTTCTGGCCATGCACAACCGGGACAGTCGAACCCGGTAGGCTGGTTAATATTGAGTAAGGTAATCGAACCTTTTTTTAAAATATCTTGCCGCTTTAAGTTTCGAGCGACACTGAGTAGTGCTCCCCATCCGCCCGCAGGATGAGTATAGGGTTCAATTCGTGCAAAGCCGTTATTTTCCTGAATATGCTTTTGTTCTTCTGAATTATCCACTTTGTCATCCTCTTATTACTTTTTACACATTCTATAGGTGCAATAAATTCACAAGTTAATTATGGTTATATCTACGCTATTTGCTGTTTATCTTAATAAGTAAAAGTCCACTTTTATCTTACTCATGATATTTAGAGGCAGCCTCAACGCTCGTTATAATATGTGCCATATTTTTTATAATTACAATCATTCAGCCAAAACCAAAACTTCATTTAAATTCAAAAATAACAATATCTTAAAAATATAAAGACTTATTTTTTACAGATAAAAACATAATTCACTTTATATTTAAAAAAAATAGAAATGATGTGATGAGCTGAGATTTACGTCATTTTAAGTAGGTTTTTATTGGTTTAAGCAGTATAAATTAATTGAAAAAACAGATTCAGAGAACTTATGAAGGTTGTGATTGCGCCAGACTCTTTTAAAGACAGCCTATCGGCTTTGGGTGTCGCTCAAGCCATTGCTCAAGGATGGCAAGAGGTTTTTCCAGATGCTGAAACGCTGTTATGTCCAATGGCAGACGGTGGTGAAGGAACCATAGCAGCTGTGTTGGAAGTCTGTGAAGGTGAATGGCGTGAAAAAACCGTATTAGGGCCATTAGGTCATTCTGTTCAAGCAAGATGGGGATGGTTAGAAAAACAAAAAATCGCCATCATTGAAATGGCTCAAGCGAGTGGCATACAGTTAGTTCCAACGTCTGAGCGTGATGCCTGCCATAGCACAACTTTTGGAACAGGCCAACTCATTTTGGATGCTTTAGACGCTGGTGCAAAAGACATTATTTTAACTGTGGGTGGTAGTGCAACCAATGATGGCGGTACAGGATTACTCAGTGCTTTGGGCGCGGTTTTGCTCGACACGAACCAACAGGTTTTACACCTCGGTGGACTCGCGCTCAAAAACCTATCAAAAATTGATTTAACGCATTTTGACCCACGTATTCAGCAAACACGGTTTTTATTGGCTGCCGATGTCACCAATCCACTCTGTGGCCCAAACGGGGCATCTCATATTTTTGGTCCACAAAAAGGTGCTTCCCCTGTTCAAGTAGAGTTACTTGACCAAGCACTTGCCCATTTTGCCGATGTCTCTGCGGAGCTTTTAGGTTGCGACAAACGAGATGAAGCTGGTTCTGGCGCTGCGGGAGGTTTAGGTTTTGCAGCCAAAAGTTATTTAAACGCAGACTTTAAAGCTGGAGTTGAAGTTGTGGCTGAACTCAATCAGCTTGCCAGTAAAATCACTAACGCTGACTGGGTGATTACAGGTGAAGGTAAATTTGACCGACAAACTTTAAATGGCAAAACAGTTTTTGGGGTGAGCCGAGTCGCGAAAATGCAAAATATACCTGTTATTGTAATTGCAGGAACTTTAGGCGAAGGCTATCAAGCGCTTTATGAGCACGGCGTTACAGCTGCATTTTCGCTGACTAATGGTCCCATCACATTAGAACAAGCCTGCGAACATGCAGCAGAACTCATTTTCGATAGAACCATTGATATTGCTAGATTAATTAAGTTTAATCAGAACCACCACTAAACATTACTTTATTATTTTTAAAACGGTTAAACCAACAAATAGGAATATCTTATGAACGTTATTGATGCCATTCAGCAACGTCGCGCTATTAAACGCTTCGATCCTTCATTTCAAATCTCTGAAGAAAATAAACAACAGTTATTACAAGAAGTTTTAGCAAATGCGCCAAGTGCATTTAATTTACAGCACTGGCGCCCTGTTGTAATTGAAGACGCTGAACTTAGACAAAAGATTCGCACCATTGCTTGGGATCAACCACAAGTGACTGAGGCTTCTTTACTGATTGTGTTATGCGCAAAAGTAAGCTCGTGGGAAGCCGATGCTAAACGCGTGTGGGATGGCGCGACTCCAGAAGTGCAAAATATTATGGTAGGTGCAATTGACCAATATTACCGTGACCGCCCACAAACCCAACGTGATGAAGTTATGCGTAGTGCGGGTATTTTTGCTCAAACCTTGATGCTTCTGGCTCAAGAGCATGGTTTAGACAGTTGCCCAATGGATGGTTTTGACTTTGATGCGATGGCGAAGCTCATTAACTTACCTGAAGATCATGTGGTGTGCTTAATGATTGCTGTTGGTAAGTCGGCATCTCAGCCTTACCCACGTGTGGGCAAACTTCCTTACGATGATGTGATTATTCAAAATACATTCTAAGTTTTTAAAATTTTAGGCTTCCCTACGATGTTATTTTTTAATATGAATCGTTGGAAGCCTTTAATTTTGTATTCATCATAAATCTGATTTTGAGCCATGTTTAAACTGGATCAGAAAATAATCTAGTAATCTCTCCCTTTCCCCTGCCTTATTGGGGTCTAAAAGTTGAACCATCGCCCCATCAATCACAAATAAGAACATGTGTGCATCTTGTTTTGAAGCATCTTGATTGGTTGTTAAAAACAAATTGTGGATTTCATTAATGAACCAGTTTCGATATTCAACAACTACTTGATATGCCTTTGGATGTGTTTTCGAAATCTCAAAAATAGCTTTGAAAGGTAAATGGTAGAGTCCGTCTAAGTCGGCATGTAAAAAGTAAATTTTGCGCAGTTTTTCAACTAAGGTTAATTCTTTTTGAACATAGATGATGGAAATTACCTCTTGTTTAAGTCCATCATTTTGAAAGGTTAAACTCATTTCAATTAGTCTTTCTTTTGAGTGAAAGTAATTATAAAAAGTCGCTTTTGGGATTTTCGCCGACTCAATAATGCGGTCTACTCCAACATTATGAAAGCCATATTTATTAAAAAGATAGCGAGAAGTATGCAGTACGCTTAAAGCACGAAATGGCAGATCTAAATGTGGCATAGTTTTACCGTTATAAAATTCTTGTTGTAGATAAGCGAGATACTTTTTTAGGAGAAAAAAGGCATAGCAAAGCCGTAAAGACTGTGCGTGGCACATCTCAAGTTTTATTGTTGATTAAGTTTTTTGGTCGTAATGATTTAAAGCTTGAAAAGCGCAATTGCCATCAAACTGCTTTAAAAGTTTAAGTCGTGTCGATATAGACTTTGGCAAAGGCTGCCAAGAAATTAAGAATGTGCAAAGCCAACTCCTTTTTATTGGGAGTTCTGCCAGACATTTATAGAATTATGGTGGCAGAACGAAAGGGGGTTAGCAGACTGGCTCAAGACCCAGCACACCCGAAGGTGTCCCCCTTCCGTCCTACCGCAACAAAAGGGAGACGAACGAGTTCACATTAAAAAAACGAGTTTTTTCAATGCTCTTGAGTACGGTCTGCTAAAACCGACTGGCAATGTAGGCCAGCAGGCAAAGGATAGTGCTCTACCCTTTTTCAGTCAAGCACACAAAATGACATTTGTTTTAAATTAGATCATTAAAAAGTAAGGATAAATAATGAGTGAGTTATTGTTAAAGTGGGGTTTATAAATGAGAGAAAAATAATCTTAGGAGGCTGTTTTGAGAACTTAATAAGATAATATGTTGATTTTAGAAATTCTTAATTAATAAAGTAAAAATATGTATCAATCATTTATTGGAAATTTAAAAAATCAAACTAATAATTTCTTTTTATTACATTGGAGTAAGGACTTACTAGGTGATGCGCCTCAATGGTCAGAACTTCATACCGATTTCAGTAAATCTATTCCGAGCTATGATAAGCAAGGTGTTTATGCTTTCATAAAAGGAGATGAGGTTACTTACATCGGAGTTGGAACATCTCGAGGATCTGGCCGTTATAAAGGTAATGGGCTGAGTGCAAGAGTAATGAAATATTGTCGATACATCGACAAAAATACCTATGGTCCAGTGGATGAAAGGTTAAAAGAAGCTGACGCAATTATGACTATTGGTTTTGAACCAGAACATGCTTATATAGCCAACTCATTAGAAATATACCTAATTTCAAAACTTCATCCTAAATATAATTTTATAAAAGTCGGTATGTAAAATTATCTAATTTTGAGTATATTTAATATAATGGGCATTATATTAAATATAAAAAAGTTAAGCCCGATCATCATGACTTAGCTTTGAAAAATAAATAAAGTAGCCCGTATTGAAAAAATATTCAATAGTTAGGATTCAAGAAAATGTACTACTTTACAGAGGATCCCTTCTAGGTAATGTTACCTAGGAGGAACAATGGAAAAACTGAAATATCAGTATCAAAAATTTATAAAAATACCACATTCTAATGTCTTTTCTGAAGTACATTCCTAATATGAAAAAAGTGTATTATAAGAATTCAATACTAAGCAAGATAAGAGCTTTTATTCAATGCATTTTATTGAATATAAAGATTATCCTTTTAAGCTTTATGTAGCCCGTCTTAGTTTAGTTGATGCATGGGATGATCTTCCAATATATTTTCACAAAGTTACTAAAACTTGGAAACATAATCCTAGGAGGGCACATCAAAGCACACAAACAAAAATTAAAAATGGGAACTGATTTTTTATTATTTAGACGAAAGTTATAATACAAAACTCTAAATTTAGGTTAAAATTATTTAATTAATATAATATTTTGCTTACAATGAAATCGTCAATAAGTGTAGAACCCCAGCTATCTGAAAAGGATAAGTTTGATCTTTATTACAAAGATATGGAACATCTACTACAACCTCATATTTTAGGTTTTTTTAATTGTATAGAAATTATTGAAATAGGATTATTAATAGATAAATCCATTGTAAATGTTTTAACAATTGCTATTGCCGCTGACAAAAAAAATGTAAAACTGGACACTGATCAATATCTTACTGCTGGACTAGTTAAAATCAACTATAAAAACTATAAGTTTGGCATTAAAAAATACTATAAAAGTATTGGATCATTTCTACTAAACATTAGAAATTTAACTGATAAAAACATATGGACGATGTCTAATGATGAAAAAAACCACTCCACTCTATCCAATTTAAAATTTAAAAATAAAAAGTTTGTTGCTCCAAATAATTTTAATGAAGTACCTATTAATAGTTTACTTAAAAATAATTTTTTTAATGGCTCTTATATTTATGAATGGATTAATACTACAAAAGATGAATTAAAATTTTTACTAGAAAACCCTTCTGTTCTTCAAGATTTATCGAGTAAAATTCAACAGAATAATCTTCCTATACAAATATCTGAACTTTCAGATAAAATTGGAAACTATATTTTCCAAATTCCTATTAATATTTTTAGTAGTAAATTCTATAGAGATAAGAGTACTAGAGAATTACATTGTGAAATAGCATGGCATCCTAGCACTACTCCACGCCCATTAGCAATTATTTGTGAAAATCCTCAGGATGATGAACTATTAGAACAAAAAAATGTAATTTTAACATCCTCAGATTTAAATGATTTCATAATTCCATTTCATTCTGATCTTCCACTTATTGCAAGTATTATTGATTATAATGAAAATCTAATTCTAAGTAGTACAAAGCCAACTAGTTTTATTAATACCATACACTTTAATACTCATGTAAAAAATTATAACTCTACTCATATCAGAAAATATATTGAACCAGATGGCTCAGAAATAGAAATATTTTTACAATCATCTGAATATGAAACACCAATTTTGGACTGGACTGAGGAAAGGATTTATAAAAATGACATTGAAAGATCCAAGGTTAACAGAGAGTTCGTTCAATATAAGACCTTACCTACAATTAGTAAAAATGAAGCTCATAAAAAAGCTCTGACAGATATTCACTGGCTAATAAAGAAATATGGTCAACTAGCTGTCTGGTTATGGGATCCATACCTATCACATGAAGACTTAAAAGAAACTCTATTCCGAAATCCTTATTTAAATAGTCAAATGAGAGCAATTACAGCGTTATATAGTCCATCAAAATCAATATGTAATGAATGTTATGAGATTTTATGTACTGAATGTAAAAGGCAATTTTCTATAGAATACGCAGAAGATTTAAGTCAAATTAAAGAAAATTTTAATCAATATGATACAGTATTTAAGGCCTCTATAAATTTAGAGTTTCGTACTACAAGAAATGCAAATAATGGTAAATTTCACGATCGATTTATAATTTTTCCTCATACGCAAGAAGGGACTTTAGCTTGGTCTTTAGGCACATCAGTAAACGGTTTTGGTAAAAGCCATCATATTTTACAAAAAGTAACCGATGGACAAATGATTGCTGATGCTTTTGATGAATTTTGGCAATCACTTCAAAATGAAGAATATCTAATATGGCGTAATGAAGATGAAAATTAATAATGAATTTATAGAAGATGTTCTTCAATATAATATTTCAGAAGATGAGATAAGAATATTGGAAGATTTTTGTGGTCACGAATCTCTAGATAATATTATTCACGAACTAAATCTTAAACTACCTAATAAAAAAGTTGATTCTTTATTAATCTCTTGGATTATATCAACACTTATTAGTCCAGTTAATGAAGATAAAATAAAAAAAGTTTTAAATATATTTTACAAAATAAAGCAAGAAGATATCCTAAAAAAACTAGAACCCTATCATTTTAAAATACACCCACAAAATATTACTCTTATTGAGGATATATTTAAAAATTCAATGACAGACAGACAATATACTTTTAGATTGCAAAACAATTTAAAAAATATCAATAATTTCATTGAGATGGGTGCTTGGGAAAAAGTTTATTCCTCACTTCATTTAGCCCATACAGAACTTAAATATTATATAAATTTTTCTTCTATTCATGCTTTTTACATGCTTACACAATTAAAGGATAAGTCACAATTATATAAACTAATCCTAGGAGTTCGTGATATACCTTATTTATGGGGTTTCTTCGCAAATCTCCCTCCCTCATTAGTTTTAGATCTTACATATGACTCTCATGATCATCATGTAATATTCTGTGTATTATCTGCTTTATTCCCATTTGAACATTTAAATTCCATCTCGCTAACAGATAGCGAGGAGCAATTAATAGCTTCACTTTTATATAAACCAGAATATGAAAAAAGTTTTTTAATGGAAATTCTTAAGATATTTAATACTTATCCTATACGTTATCCAACATTACAACGTTCATTAGGTAAAGCCTTAGGTGACTCAAATGATGAGACATATATTAACCTTTATATCAATTCCCTATCCTTAACCCCAATTCCTTCTAATGATAAAGGTAGGGAGCATATACAATTATGTCTTGAAGAGTTTGAGAAATTAGCAGCTGATGAGCTTAAAATCGGATTATATAAAACCGCGTTTCGATTTTGGTCAGAATGGGCATTTAACATCCCCCAAGATGGTTATTTATTTGATATAAAATTTAGCTTATTAGATTTCGCAATTATAAAATATTATAAAAATACATTTTCTGATAAAGAAATTAACATTCTGATTGAACAAAAAATTGAAGAACTCTCTGATATGGATAATAACTGGTATAAAAATTCTAGTGAATTTACCACTCAATGGTACTGGTATCTATCTACTTTACAGCCTTTATTTCATCTTCAAATGTTAAACAGTGATACTGAGCTAAATTATCTGCAAGTTAATAAAGAATACCAATTTGAAAATTTAGATAGATTTATAAGCATCCGCATTAGAAGCTAATCATTTTTCTAACTATTTAATTTTAGTATTCGTCAAATAAAAAATTTACCTATTAAACTGTATTTATATCAATTTTAAGGAAGAGATTTATATAAAAGGCATGAAAATTTTAACTTATATGATAATTAAGAGTTGAGATCATGTATCAAAATACATTAAAAGTTTTGATTTTATTTAAGATTTAAATATCAAGATATCTATCTTTTACCCCCCTTGTTTCTACAGAGGCTTTTTTCAATTCAACACTTAATTATTTATGAACCCAAGGCACAGCCGATGAACCAATCCAAGCGGATTTAGCCGGAATATTTTCACCTTTAACGACCAAAATTTGAACAACCATTAACTCTTTTAAATTCTAAAAATAAAATTGACAGTAATACTACAGCTGAAATGATTAGGCTAAATAAAGATGTTTTTAACATGAGATATTGTCAGTCTGATAGTTGAAACCAAGGCTTTTTTGGCTTATTTCCAATATATGCAGGGCTAACTTTAATTGGCCCTTGATCTTTTTCGCATTCTTGAACACCCCACTCACTAGGGCGAAAACGCGCATTAGATCCATCGGGTTCAGGTTTACCAAATTCTTTTTGAATATCATGATCAATTAATGGAATTTCAAGTAGTACGATGTCTCCACGAGAACAAGCGATTGTAGGATGCTTTGTGTCGTCAACCCATTTACCATAACCATTTTCCTCATTAGGATCAAAGCGCATAACTGAACCTATTTGCTGATCCCACGCCAACTCCATTCGAGGAGGCTCCATCGCAGTTACCCACATCCCTGCGACTTTTACAGGATGAGGGAAACGTACAGCCTGTAATCCCCGTAAACTTAAGGGTAATTGTGGCTCACCATTGTCAAAAGCATCATAGCGACTAATTAAGCTCCCTTTGGGAATCAATAGTTCGCCATATTGTGCATCTTGAGATAAAACGAAATGACGGCGACTTTCCTTGTAATGCTGCTCAAGTGCGAACTCATACTTTACCGATGCCATCATATAAAATAAATAACCTGCCCACAGGTCACATATCAAAGCCAATAGCAGAATGAATAATGTCTTTTGAGAAAAGAACATTACAGGCTTTTGAGCCTTCTTTCGCCAAAAGAATAGTACTTTCACCAATAAACCTAGTGTTAGTACAACACCAATCAATGGGACAATAAACAATAGAAAAATTGCAAAAAAGGAGAATGGCTGTATGGGTATCATAATTTTTAAATCTTTAACTTCATATATTTTATATCCACTCAATTCTATAGATACTTAATTTATTTCATATAAACTGTATTTAGTGTTTTAGGAAAAATTTAAATATTTAAGCCCAAGATTGATTCCCTAAAGGGGTCAAAAAGAATTTTTTCATTACGCTCAATAGCTTTTTCTAAAAAGCTTATTATTTTAGAAATTTCATCTATAAAAGCCGTATAAATTTCAATGAGTTTTTTAAATTCGCTAATTAATTGATTAAGCTGTTTATCACTATATAAATCATAATCCACATATGAAAGATCTGAAATAAGTGGAAGTGACTTCTCATCAAAAATTGAAACTAAAATATCTGCAAATTCTTTTTGAATTTGATAGGCGAAAAGAGACTCACCTTCATCGATAGAGTTAATGGTCCAAATATGAACTAAATACATTCCTAAAATTCTTCCTATACCTTTTAATTTTGATATTTTACAATGTACTTAGCACATGAAAATTATATAAAATTGACTCACGTACAATATATGTGAATTTAAGCATACTGTTTTAAATAGATTTAAGCTAAGCAGGATAATCGTAGTTTAGCTTTTAAAATCAACAATACAGTTCGTATATGACAAAATATTCAATATGTAGGATTAAAGAAAATGTACTACTTTGCAGAGGACCCCTTCTAGGTAATGTTACCTAGGAGGAGCAATGAAAAAACTGAAATATCAGTATCAACAATCTGTAAAAATACCACATTCTAATGAGTTTTTTCTGAACCACTTTCCTAATATGAGAAGTGTGTATTATAAAAAATTCAGTACTAAGCAAGAGAAAAGCTTTTATTCAATGCATTTTTTGAATATAAAGATTACCCTCTTAAGCTTCGTGTAGCACGTGGTCCCAGTTTAGTTGATGCATGGGATGATCTTCCAACATATTTCCACAAAGTTGTTAAAAGTTGGAAGCATAATTCTAAGAGATCACACCAGTATTACAAAGAACATAAACAAAAATAAAAAATGGGAGCTAATTGCTCCCATTTTTTAAATCACTTAAAGCATATTACGTTGATTTTAGGAAATTTAAAAATTTACCTTATAATTTAAAGGATTGAATATGGAATTAGATGAAGTTGGTCACTATGTTAATTTCATGGCTGAAGGTGCCGAGTTTGATCCATGTTCTGAGGAACCACCACAAGAACGCTTGTATCAGGCTCTACGTGAGGATGAAGACATCGCCAAGAAGTTTGTCATTATCACCAATACCCATGCAGCATTTATTCAATTCCTAGAAGAAAATGAAGATTATTGGCAATTTTTTGATGAAGGCTGTATGAAATGGCAAAGCTGTATCACACTGATGGCAATGAGTGAGTATTATCCTGTACGGATCAGAGCAGTTGATGCAAGTAAATTGATTGCCCATCAGCTTAAACATGACAGTAACCCTAATGTTCGAGCAGCTTGTGTTAGTCGATCAACTAATATTGCTAATGAGCTCATGCATGATGAACACCGTTTTGTCCGTGCAGCCTGCGCTTTGCAAAGCGAATCTCTAGGCTTGGCGTTAATGCATGATACTGATGATCTTGTACGAGAATACTGTACCAAGTGGGAAGCGTGTGCAAAAAATTATGTCGAAGATACATGTGAGGCAGTGAGGTGGCATTCTATCTGTCGTCACCCACACCTCGCGAAATGCTTTATTTATGATCCTTCGCCTACAATCAGGAAATTATGCTTTCATAAAGACACGGCTTTGGTAGAGCTGCTCAAAGATGATGCTGATAATGATGTGCGAATGAAGATTTTGGTTGAGCATCCTGAAATGGCACAATACTATCTGAATGATGAAAACGAATGTATCCGCAATATCGCTTTAGAGAAACTAAAAGCACGGGAAATGACTGCGTTTACACTTACGCATTAAAGTAGTAAAACTCATAGTTTTTCTCAATTTAAAATAATGAGCGTTATATGAAATATAAAAAAAAGCTAAGCCCCGATTACCGAGGCTTAGCTTTGAAAAATAATTTTAATTAAAAAAAATTACTTATTTGATGTCTGTAAACTCAGAAACAGGTTTGTTAACTTCAACTTTTGTACCTGCAAATTTTTCGCTCACAAACTTTTGTACTTTAGGTAAGTGGTAAAGTTCACCTAACTTCGTATAGATCGGGTCATTTTTATTCGCTTCAGCCACACCTAATAAGTTCACATAAAGCTTTGTAGACTGGTCAACAGGTTCACGGAAGATAGAATCTTTCAGTACGTTTAAACCGCCTTCAAGTGCCAATGTATTACCCAATACAATTGCATCAACGTCGTTTTTAACACGGACTGCTGTTGTCATTTGAATTGGTTTTAATTTTAAACCTTTAGGGTTTTCAGCGATGTCATTGGTTGTCCCTTTTACAGGGTCAAAGTCTGGTTTAAGCTTAATAAGTTTAGCAGACTGTAATAATGTTAATGCACGCGCTTCGTTAGCAGTATCGTTTGGAATCGCGATTGTAGCGCCTTGTGGGAACTCATCAACAGTTTTAACTTTATTTGCATAAAGACCCATTGGTTCCAAGTAAGTTGTCGCAACAGCAGCAACTTTAGCTGTATTAGAAGCGTTGTAAGCTGCTAAATAGTTAAATGACTGGAACGCATTTACGTCTTGTTCGCCACTTGCTACAGATGTGTTCAACACAACGTAGTCAGTCAAGTTAGTCACTTCGAGTTTAATGCCTGCTTCTTTAGTTTCAGGAAGCGTTGCAACATATTTCCATACGTCAGTGTCTGAACCTGTTGAAACAAGTTTAATTGTGCGTACTGACTCAGTTTTGTCTTTAGCGGGTGCTGTATTTTCAGTTTGTGCAGGTTGTTTATTACATGCAGTCAGTGTGAGTACAGATGCGCTGAACAGGACACTAAATAATTTTTTCATAGATACATCCTAAAATAGGAAACGCCTACTCTACAAAAGAGCGTGGCATTCCCAACCATTGGGTCGAAATGCAATATTTGGCTGGAAGTAATTTCCAGATATATAAGGGTTTAGAAGCCTGAATTCAGCCTTATTTCTTCCTTGATCTTGCTCGCTGAACAACAGAATTATGTTTTGAATCAGTTTCTAAATATTGGATCATCATATATCAATAAGTGAATATTCTACAAATAACTTGTTCAATTCTGATATATAGACGTGCTCTTGGTAAGGCACTGATAATAAAAAACATATTATATAAATAAAACAGTTTTGATTAAAATATGTACTTATTTGATTTATATGAAATTTTCAGGATTTGTTAGCAATATTTAAGCTAACTATGACTGTAATTTATGTCCTATGTATAAAAAAAGCCCCTGTTTTCACAAAGGCTTTTAAATTAGTTAGTTAAACTCAGTTTTAATTACTTATGAACCCAAGGCACGGCTGGTGAACCAATCCACGCAGATTTGGCAGGAATATTTTCACCTTTCATAACCAACGTTAATGGCCCTAACACTGCATGGTGGCTAACGTTGGCGTTATATAAAATAATACTACGTGAATTTACAACCACATCATTTCCAATATTTACTTGTCCAATTTTCATAATACGATCTTCAAACAAGTGGGTTTGTGGGCCTGAGAAGCTATTAAACTCAGCACGGTCACCAATAGTTACACAGTCAAACTCAGTGATATCGGCCGTATCCATGTAAACATCTTTACCAATTTGAACACCCAAAATACGCAAGAAGAATGGCAACATTGGCGTTCCTCTTAAGTAATTTAAGAAGTTTGGAATCGCAACTGATTCATATAAGCTGGTAATCCCTTCGCTCAACCATACAAACATTGTCCACATTGGAGCAGAACGCGGTTGATAACGACCAATTAAAGTCCACTTCATCAATGCAACAATAATGAAACAGCCAACACCATACAGCAAACCAGCAAGCGTTAAAGCCAACAAACCAGTTAGGATGTTATATTTATTAATAACATCAATAATCTCAAGCACGATCATATAACCGACACCAATTGCGAGTGCGGCTGGTAATACAACACGAAGGCCTTCAATAAAACCACGCATGAAACGGCGCTTGAAGCTTGGTTTAAACGTTAAGTGGTCAGGATATTTTTCGGCAGCTTCACGTGCAGGCAATAATAATGGCGGCGAACCAAACCAAGTTTGACCATCATACATTTCAAGGTTATCTGGTGTTTTTGACTGTACGCCAATTAAAACGTTATCTGGTAAAACAGTTCCATCAGCAATATAAGCACTATTTCCGACAAAGCTACGATTACCGATTTTGGTCGATTTTAATGTCATCCAACCGCCTTTGATTTCTTCATCGCCCAACATTACCGCATCGGCAATAAAGCTTTCTTCACCCAAAGTCAGCATTTCAGGAATAACACCATTTGCGGTAGAAATTTCAGTATTTTTACCTACTTTCGCCCCTAACATACGGAACCATGTAGGCGCATAAATCGTAGCAAACAGGCCGTGCAATGTTTGTAAGCTTGTTTCTAAAATTTGAGATGCAAACCATTTACGATAATAGGTGCTGCCATGAACAGCGTACGTTCCAGTCTCAAGACGAGGCAATGCAATTTTGCGTATTGCTGAAGAAATGACAGCAGTAATCATCATCATCATGGCACTAGCTGGAATCGCTAAAGCAAAATAATAAAGTGCGATTTGCAGGTGGTTATTCGGATTAATATTAAATACGTTTACATCTAACCAATCGACCAAAAGGAAACTTGGGAAAATTGGAATAAAGAACAGACAAGCAATAATTAACGCGCTAACACCATAATATCCATATTCAGCAATCTTACGAATGAACGATAATTTAGGTCGTTCTGGCATTTTAGCGTGTTCATCTACATGCCCTATTTTTTTAGCTGGCGTACCATCCCAAATTTCTCCGGCTGGCACAACCGTGTCATATTCAATTGAAGTTAAGGCATTTACATGAGCTTGTTTTTCTAACACTGTATTTTCTTCTAATACAGCATACGACCCTACATAACTATCTTCTTTAAGATGAATTGAACCCAACACCAAATGACCATGTTCGACTTTGGCATTTTCTAAATTCACTTGAGAGCCAATACTCACGCCATCTTCAACAGTTAATAAAGATGGCATGCGAATATGAACTGAACTAATGGTGACATCATGTCCAATTTTTGCGCCCAGTGCTTTTAAATAGAGGTTAAGTAAAGTTGAACCTGACAATAAATAAACTGGTGAAATATTGCTAATACGGTCTGCTAACCACCAACGGAAATACGTCATTCCCCAAAGTGGATAACGCCCTGCACCAACGCCTAACATTAATAATCGTTTGACGGCAATTGAAACGACGAAACTGGTAATAATAACGCTAATATAAACCAATAGAGACAACGCGATTGCATATGGAATACTGTCTCGGGTTCCACCTGTAAAATAGTGATAGGTAAAGAATGGCGCTAACCACTGCAAAATATTAATCGAAATTAAAACTGGAATGGTTGCAAGCTGTGCAATACCACATAACCATTTATAAGTTTGATTACGCGGGTTATCTTGCCCAATTTGGCTATCAAATAATGTTGGCTCTGGTTGCTCCAACATTAAAGCTGCAATTGCCCCCACTCTTCTCGCTTGATATAAGCTTTGAATTGTAAGATGGCTATATTGAGGATGTTCACGCAAATTTGAAACTAAAACAGCGGCTAAAAGCGAATGCCCACCTAAATCATCAAAGAAATCTGAATCTAGTTTAATCGGCATGTTAGGAAACAGGCGATTCAAAATTTCAAATAAAATTTCTTCGGCTGGATTTTGTGGCTGGTCAGATTCACTGCGGTCAATCACACTCGTAAGCGGTCTTGCTTTTAAAGCCTTACGGTCAATTTTTCCAGATAATAAACGCGGGACTTCTTCAATAATCTCAAAACGATTCGGCACCATATAAGGTGGTAAACGTTGAGCTAGAGTATGACGAAGCTGCTTAATTTCTATGGGCTGTTTTGCATCAAGCTCAGCTGCAATAAAGGCAATGAGCTGATCAATTCCGTCTTCTTGACGTAGAATTACTGCTGCGGTTCCAATACCATCAATATCACAAAGTGCTGCTTCAATTTCCCCGAGTTCAACACGGAAACCACGAATTTTTACCTGATCATCAGCACGACCTAAGCAATGTACTTGACCAAATTCATCAATTTTTGCCAAATCACCAGTACGGTAAAGCAACTCTTCATCCGCACTCATTGCCCAAGGGTTTTCAATAAACTTATCAGCCGTTAAGTCAGGTCTGCCTAAATAGCCCGGTGCTACACTCGGACCGAAAATACAGAGCTCACCTGTTTCACCTTGAGCCAATAATTCTCGTTCTGCGTTAATCACCAACATACCGTAGTTTGGTAATGGTTTCCCAATTGTGACGGGTTTACCACGTTCTAACGACTCAAGGCTTGCGGTAACCGTAGTCTCAGTTGGACCATAAGTGTTAAACATTTGATGGTGAGGTAATGCCCAACGGTCAACAAGTGAGTCTGGGCACATTTCCCCACCTAAGTTAATAATTCTTAAGTTAGGTACATCTTCAGGGAATAAAGCCAGTAATGTTGGAACAGCATGTAATACTGTAATTTGTTCCTGCTTTAATGTTTGGCATAAACGTTCAGGGTCACTGACAAGCGACTTAGGTGCAATCCACAAAGTTGCACCAACCAAATAAGAAAGCCAAATTTCTTCAAACGACATATCAAAAGCGACAGAAAAGCCTTGATAGACTTTATCTTGCTCTTGAATATCTAAAATATTATTTTCACTACGCAGAAAGTGACAAATATTTTTTTGAGTAATTACAATCCCTTTCGGCTTACCCGTTGAGCCTGACGTATAAATAATATACGCAGGTTGATCGGAGGTCGTTCTAGCTAAAGGAATATTTTCACTGAGTGGCTTTTGAAGTTCAGTATTTGTCCATTTTGTTTGTGGCACTTCAGCTAAGTGTTCATACCATTCATCGGTAGTGATCATCCCGACAGCTTCGGCATCTTCAAGACAAACCGCAATACGGTCGGCTGGCGTATCCATATCAAAAGGAAGCCACGCTGCGCCACTCAAACAAATCGCCAATTGGGCTTTTAAAAGCTCGATGCCACGAGGTACCCATAACCCAACAATATGACCTGGTTTTACCCCTCTTATTGTCAAATGTTGAGCCATAATTAAGGCTTGCTGATATAACTCCCCATACGTCAACGTTTTATTTGCTTCAATTAAAGCTGTTTTATCTGAGAGATTTTGAGCAGTTTGAATAAAAATATCGGCGAGTACTTCATCTTGCAAAAATTCGGGGTGAAATTTACCACGAATAATATTCTTCGAACTTGTTACGAATTGGTTCATTTTTTATAACTCACTTTAATTTTTTGATTTAGCTAAAATAAAGTCATGTTTGAGTTTTTCTGACCTATTAAAGAAATCAATTGCTATGTAATAAATTAAAGAGTTGAACTTAAATGAAGATTAAAGTTTTTATTTTAAGAGTGGATTGTGAGTTATTAAATGAGAAGAACAATCGATTTTTATTACTTATAAATCAAACTAAGATGACAATAAGGAAAAATATAGGCACATATTTTTATAAAAATTAAATAGCGTTATTCAAAATTGATATAAGCAGAGAAAATAAAAAAACAGGCATAAAAAAAAGCCCTCGTCATTAACAAGGGCTTTTTAAGAATTTGGCGGAAGCGGTGAGATTCGAACTCACGGAGGACTCACACCCTCGTCGGTTTTCAAGACCGGTGCATTAAACCGCTCTGCCACGCTTCCAACGAGCGCTATAATATAAATAAAAACTCAAGTTGGCAAACCTTTTATTTAACTTTTAATTCAAACGCTCAAAATAAATACAAATTAATTTAGTTTTCTGGGTTTCCGTTCTTTTCATAACGAATTGTATTGATATACCAAAGCTTTTTTCCAGATGGTGTGTGTACTTCAATCTCATCATCTACTTCTTTGCCAAGCAGTGCGCGAGCCATCGGCGATTCAATTGAGATATGTTGCGGGTGATGATCATAAATTTCATCGATTCCCACAATACGTAAAGTTTTTTGCTCGCCTTCTTCGTTTTCAATCTCTACCCAAGCTCCGAAGTAAACCTTTCCGTCTTGCTCAGGTGCGTAATCAATAATTTTTAATTCTTCTAAACGTTTTCCTAAATAGCGTACTCGTCGATCAATTTTTCTAAGGAGCTGCTTATTGTATTGATAATCGGCATTTTCACTGCGGTCACCTAAGCTTGCAGCCCAATTCACTTTCTTAGTGATTTCCGGTCGTTCTTCATGCCAAAGTTGTTTTAATTCAGCAACTAATTTGTCATGCCCTGACCGAGTAATTAAGTTAGATTTCATGATTAAAAACCACTGTTCAACAACATATCGCTTACAAGATGTAGCATTTTATACCCTATTTTCTCATATCAGAAGTGTATAAATTTTCTTCCTTAAGAAATTCATGTGTTTATGATGATATATCGAATATTTAATTGTACGAAATTTGACAATACTTTTTTTCAATACTATGATGCGCGCAGATTAAATGTTGAGCATTTTTTAACCTTTTAGACAACTATGTAGATTTTCTACACAGTTTGTTTTTTTCATTTCATGTCATTTTGAATGACGTCATGACTGCCCACCCCTTATTGAATTTATCAACTTTTAGAAGTTATGGCAGCTTATTGTCTGACTTTTTGGGCATAAATTATCTGTAGCGGAGACAACATGCACAGTAATTCAAATTCAGGGTCGAGGCTTTGCCTTAACTCTTTATTTTCTTCTCTCCCGTTAAAAGCACTTGCACTCAGTACTATGCTTTTTCCATTTAGTATTAATGCAGGAAAAACCCTACAGTACAATACTGTAGTAAACACAAACACTCTAACTGTTGTTGCGGTAGAAAGCCCGACAACCGTTTTCAAAGAAGATCAGTTTTTACATGGTTTTGGTTACGACTTAGCCCGTAACTATGCACAAACTCTTAATGTAAAGCTGGACTTTAAAATCGTGGCAGACAATGCCACTGCACTTAGATGGGTTCAGCAAGGTAAAGCAAACTTTGCGATGACGACCGCTGGTTTAAGTACCATCGAGAACAAAGGTTTAATATCTTTTTCTGCAAGTTGTGGTGACACAGTCGATTTGCAAAAAAATGGTTTAAATCCTGAGTTAAGCTGGGTGTTTAAACAAGCTGATGACCCGCTCACCCAGACCGCTAGTGGCTATGTATGCCAAAGTAAGCAAAATGGTGTGACTCAGCAACTCGCTTCTTTCTATAACCGCAATGTGGTGAAACCAGAGTCTTGGTCAACCATCCAACGTGACTTAACGACGCGTTTACCGATTTATAAAGCGAGCTTTAAACAAAGTGCAGCTAAATACGATCTCGACTGGCATTTACTTGCCGCAATTGGTTATCAAGAATCATATTTAAAGCCAGAATCTGTTTCTCCCACAGGTGTTCGTGGCTTAATGATGCTGACCAATAGCACTGCTCGAGCAATGGGTGTAAGCAATCGTAGTGATCCAGCTCAAAGCATTCAAGGTGGCGCGAAGTATTACGACCAGATGTTAAGTGAATATGATGATATTCCTTTCCCTGATCGGAACTGGTATGCGCTGGTGGCCTATAATATGGGACCAGGTGCGGTAAACCAGATTCAGAAGCGCTTGCAAGCACAAGGGAAAGATCCGAACCAATGGGTTAATCTCTACGATTATTTGCAAAGTAATAAAACGCGTAATGGTCGATATAAGCAAGCGGTTCAATATGTCACTCGTATTCGTGCTTATCTTGAACATATCAAAACAGCGCAAACACGAATCAATATCTAATTTTTATTGTTTAAAAGTTGATAAATTCTTTGTTTGTGTGAATAAAAAGCTTACCTCTTGGGGTAAGCTTTTTATATGAATTCTTTTAGATTTAAGCTGTATGCTCTAATACTTTCTTAAATAAATCTTTTTGTTCTTGGCTTGGCTTAGCTGTTTGTAAAGCCATTAATTGAGACATATCGCCTTGAACTTTAATTTTACCAGTCATGAATGCCTGCATAGCAGCAGCCATATCAAACTCTAAGAATACTTTACGTAAAGTTTCAGCATCCATATTTAAAGTTGTTTTGGCATTTGAAGACAAACCTTTTTGGATTTTACCCCCATCTAAAGCTAATTCGGTATTTCCAGAAGCATCTGTAACTACTAAATTAATTGCCAAATTCGCAAGAGCAGGTGGCAAATTAAGATCCCCTGCTTCAGCAGTTAATTTTTCGACAGTAGCAAACCAATCTTCAGTTAAAAATGCAGGCATGATTCTTCCTCAAATTTATTTGTTCAATTTCTCTAGTTGTCTATCCAGACAACATCATGTGAAGCAATTCTGCTTGAGCGTTGTTATAGCATGTAATTTAAATTTAGGGCTATGACTTTTTGTACGCAACATTCATTTTTTAGTATTTTGATACATTAAAGGCACTTGTTTATAAAGTGCCTTTAACATTGTCTATGTCTAGCGTTTATTCAGCAGCAAAGCTTAAGTTCACGACATCTAAACGGTTTTTGAGCTCTTCCGGATCTTTAAAATCTAGCTCGCGCTGAGAATCTAAAGCTTCGAAATCGAACAATTCACGGTCTGCTAACTGAGACGGTGATACGTTTTGTAACGCACCGAAAATACTGTGTAAGCGTTTCGGATATTGTTTATCCCAGTCACGTAGCATTTCATTAAGCATGGCACGCTGTAAGTTTTCCTGCGAACCACAAAGGTTACATGGAATGATTGGGAACTGACGTAACTCGGCATATTTGATGATGTCTTTTTCTTCAACATATGCCAATGGACGAATCAGAATATTCTTCTTATCTGATGATAAAAGCTTTGGAGGCATCGCCTTTAAGCTACCACCATGAAACAGATTTAAGAAGAACGTTGCAAGGATGTCATCGCGGTGATGTCCTAAAGCAACTTTAGTCGCTCCAATTTCTTGTGCAAAGCCATATAAAGAACCACGGCGTAAACGCGAACATACTGCACAGTAGGTTTTACCTTCTGGCGTTAAACGTTTGGTAATGGTGTAGGTGTCTTTTTCTAAAATGTAATATGGAATGTTATTTTCTTCCATATAACGAGGTAAGACATCTTCAGGAAAGCCGGGTTGCTTTTGGTCAAGGTTAACCGCAACAACATCAAAATTGATTGGTGCAATACGTTTAAACTGCAACATGATATCGAGCAAGGTATAACTGTCTTTACCACCAGACACACACACCATGACCTTATCGCCCTCTTCAAGCATATTGAAGTCACGAATAGCATGTCCAACTTGACGGCGAAGCTTCTTGAGCAAACGGTAATAGGCCGAGCTTGTTGGAAGTTCAGGCTTAAAATTAAATCCCTGATTGGACTCAACTGGCGCGTACATAGACGAGATATACCCATAAATAAAAATACCGCGCAATTTTATATGATTCGGAAGAGAATCGCACCAAAAGAATAGTTTCAATTCTTGAAGTCGTCACATTGCTCATGCATGATGCAAAAGTCGTGCTCTATTTTGACTGAAGCGTTCAAAAATTGTGCAAAGTGCTTACTTTTTGGACTTTTCCACAGTTTTCCACAAAACCTGTGGATAAAATTGTGGATTTCTTCGTACTTGACAAACTGTTTAGACCTTCTGTTAAGGGTTTTATTTAAATTGATCATTTTTTAGCCAATGTTTTTTATCATTGAATATCAACATGTTATTCAAGTCAATAGAATCATTTTAAAAATAATTTTTAATTTTTTTTGATGAGCATTCGAACAAAACAGCTTGATTTTTTGAAAGAGTCGAAATAAAAAAAATTACACAAAAGTTCTTTCTGTAATATTTTTTGATAAACTCTTCGACAAGTTTTGAATATCTTAAAATTGTGAATAACATAAAATGAAAAAACCGGTTCAATTTCTTTTTTCTTGTTTACTGGGGATGACTACTTTTTCGGTCGGCATAACGTCGAGCTCAGCAGGTCAAATGTATGTCTACCAAGATAAAAATGGTAGTACATTGCTGACTAACCGAAAAAGTTATGATCAGTCACTTAAAAAAGTAAAAATGACGTATTACCCTGACAGTAATATTCATAGTTATACAAATTGGGGAGCATCAGAAGCTTCTGTTCTGCCAAGCTACAATAAAAATAAAAATGCTTTTGACCATATTATTAAACAAGCTGCTCTACAGCATGGTGTATCTGAAGGCTTAATTAAGGCTGTCATGCATACCGAGTCAGGATTTAATGCAAATGCCCGTTCTCCTGTGGGAGCGCAAGGTCTTATGCAACTTATGCCGGCGACTGCACGTCGATTTAACGTGACCAATGCCTTTGATGCTCAGCAAAATATCTTTGCAGGTGCAAAATATTTAAGCTGGTTGCTCAAGCGTTTTCGTGGCAATACGCAAATGGCACTTGCTGCTTACAATGCTGGTGAAGGAAACGTTGATAAATACGGCGGCATTCCACCTTTTCGTGAAACCCAAGATTACGTGCGCCGTGTAACGAGCCGATATCAAAACTTATATTCATCTGGTTCAGGTTTTTCATCTTTTTCCAATAGTTCTAATACTTCAGCACAAGTCCCCTCTCAACCTTCTAATTTAGTGGAAAACACAACAGCTCAAATAGCACCACCAGCTCCTAAATATTCTTCCTCTCGTCAAATTGTGACTTTATCAAATGGCACATTTACTGATGCGCCTACCGGTACTTATGTCACAAACAACGCCACGGCAACTGCACATATTCGAATAGAATAAGAACGTTTACTGACGGTTTATTCCGTCAAGTTTCTGTGCTTTAAATTGTAATGATCTATTACCTGATCCTTACCATTTAGGCGATTTTAGCCAATTATTCTTTAAATTTAGGTACATTCTGCTAAATGAAAGAATGTATCAATTCCTTATTTTTTTCTTGAATTTTTCCCCTAAGCCCCGCATATTAGCTGCATGATTTAGAATTTGTAAATCAGATAACATTTTATTTATAAGAGGATTTTCTCAATGATGCGGATTGGTTTGTTTTTGCTTACCAACCTCGCGGTACTGGTTGTAGCTGGCATTATTTTGTCACTCTTCGGTGTCGGTAGTTACCATGGCGCGGGTGGCTTAAATCTAGGCAACCTTTTAGTGATCTGTTTTGTGTTTGGTATGGTGGGATCTTTAATCTCGTTATTCATGTCAAAATGGATGGCTAAGAAAACGACCGGTACAGAACTGATCGACCCGAATGCTCCTCGTAACCAAGCTGAAAGCTGGTTATTGCAAACAGTCGCTGAACTTTCTCAACGTTCTGGTATTAACATGCCAGAGGTTGGTATTTTTCCATCATATCAATCCAATGCCTTTGCAACAGGCTGGAATAAGAATGATGCCTTAGTTGCCGTTTCATCTGGTCTCCTTGAGCGTATGAACAAGGATGAGCTACGTGCTGTGCTTGCGCACGAAATTGGTCACGTTGCGAATGGTGACATGGTTACCCTAGCACTCATCCAAGGTGTCGTGAACGCCTTTGTTATGTTCTTTGCTCGTGTAGTCGGTGATTTTATCGACCGTAATGTTTTTGGTCGTCAAGATGATCAAGCCCCAGGTATGGGTTATTTCCTCATTACCATGGTATTAGATATCGTCTTTGGTATTCTCGCTTCTGCCATTGTGATGTGGTTCTCTCGTTATCGTGAATACCGTGCTGATGAAGCAGGTGCACGTTTAGCCGGTAAACAAGCAATGATTTCTGCATTATTACGTCTCCAAGCTGAGACAGAATTGCCAGATCAAATGCCAAAAGAAATGAAAGCTTTCGCGATTGCGGAAGGTAAAGAACAAGGCTTTAGCTTAGCTGCTTTGTTCCAAACCCACCCAACAATTGAACAACGTGTGGCAGCTTTACATCAATTAGATTGCCCATAAAACGTTTAACGTGAAGAAATAAAGCCTCCAACTGGAGGCTTTATTTTTATTACATGGTTTGATAGAGACCCCAAAGATAACTTGCACCCCACCAAACAGCGAAGCCAATTAAAAACAGTACAAACGCGCCTAATAAATCGGGTATATGCAACCATAACCAACTCACCACAGGATTACGCCAGAAGGCTGAGTGCTGCTGCTTCTTTTCGAGCTTTTCATGCAAATATGGATGAACAACATGAATATCACTTTGAATCGCATATTCTTCGCGTATGTGGGTATGAACCACATCTAAGGCTTTTCTACTAGGCCGTATAAATATATCGAAAATAGTCCCAGCAACAGGAACAAAACCTACTACAGCATCTACGACAGCGAGTTTTATGACTGGAGTTAACTTGTGTTGTGGTACACCAATCTGTTTAGCTTTATAAATCGCATAACACGTCAGCACAAAACCAGCGACATCACCGGCAATTGGAATCGTGCTCAGTGCAGCATCGGCCCCAATGCCCTGCTTTGTAAAAGGAATGCGTACTGCGCTATCCATCATGGTGGCAAACTTGGCTAGGTCTCGTTCTAATGCGATGACCTGTTGCTCTGTTAATTTTTTTTCTTGAGGCATCTAAATCAAATATATGAAGAGAAGTTAAACTTAATATACTTGATTTGATGCCTCTTTTTAAATTGTTTACTTTTAACTAGACGCTTTCGATCTAAATAATGAACGCAATAACACATACATAACTGGAATAAAGAATAAAACCAGCACCGTACCAAACATCACTCCACCTAAAATACTAATACCGATTTCTTGACGGCTCACAGCCCCAGCACCTTGAGCAAAAACGAGAGGAATCACACCTGCACCAAAAGCTAAAGATGTCATTAAAATCGGTCTTAGACGCAAGCTAGCGCCCTCTAAAGCCGCCTGAATGGCATTCCTACCCTTTTCTTGAGCCAACGCTGCAAACTCAACAATTAAAATTGCGTTTTTACATGACAGACCAATTGTGGTTAACAGTGCAATCTGGAAATACACATCATTTGGTAGTCCGAAAATATATGAGAATATGACACTTCCTCCGACACCTAGCGGAATAGAGGTCATCACAGCGGCTGGAATGCTCAAGCTTTCATATAGAGCGGCTAAACATAAGAAAATAAAGCCGGCCGAAATTAAATATAACCAGACAGCCTGATTTGTCGACTTCTGTTCTTCAAAAGATAAACCTGTCCAAGCTAAACCAACATCTTTTTGCTGATTTACAAGTTGCTCAACATCTTTCATTGCCTGACCTGAACTGCTGCCACTCGCAACATCCGCCTGTAACTGCAAGGCACTATAACCCATATAACGTTTTACGATTTCAGGAGCACCGCCCCAGCTAAAGTTAGCAAATGAACTAAAAGGCACCATTTCATTTTGGTTGTTACGCACAGACCAGTTATATAAATCTTCAGGTTTTGATCTGAACTCGGCATCCCCTTGAATCATGACACGCTTAATACGACCACGGTCAATAAAGTCATTTACATATGTTCCGCCCCACGCACTCGACAAAGTGTTGTTAATTGCAGGAAGTTCTAAACCATTTGCTAACGCTTGTTTCTGATCAATTTTGATATTGAGATTTGCTTTACTATTGGTTGATTGCTTATCAAAGTTTTCAAAAGTTGAATAATTTTTACTTTGAGTTTGCAACTGACGGAAAGTGCTATCTAGAAAATCTTGTCCCTGCCCATTTAAATCTTGAATCCATAAATCCATACCATCGGTTTGACCTAAACCATTTACCGAAGGGGGTAAAGTCACATTAATTTGAGCATTATTTAATTGACTAAAATATTTCATTGCCCGCTTTTGTATAGCATCCGCTGAGTTTTCTTTTCCAGTACGCACATCCCACGGTTTTAAAGCAATGAACCCTTGCGCCAAGTTCTGCCCTGTACCCGAATTGTTTCGACCATAGCGGATTAAAACTAAATCGACATTTTTATCTTCTTGAGTCAAGAAATATTGACGAACTTGTTCACCAATTTTCTGACTTTGAGAAATTGGAGCACTATCAACAAGCTTAATTTGAACGCTTAAAATCCCTTGATCTTCTTTAGGAATAAATCCACTTTTTAAACCGCTATAGAACAGCATAAAAACAGCAATCAAAGCCACAAAAATCACGACAACCGATTTACTATAACGAATGCTTGTTTGAACAATCTTGATATATTGATTTTTCAGTTGATCAATCTTTTGATTAAACCAAACTGCCCAACGCATAGGCTGAGGATTAGGCTTTAAAATTAAGGCACACAATGCTGGTGTTAGGACTAATGCAACAACAAGCGATAAAGCCATAGCCGCAACTAAGGTAATGGAAAACTGGCGGTAAATTACCCCAATTGAGCCACCTAAAAAAGACATTGGAATAAAAACAGCAGTTAATACCAATGTAATCCCAATTAAAGCACCACTAATTTCGCCCATTGACTCAATGGCTGCCTCTTTCGGTGTTAAGTGCTGTTCATGCATGAGCCGTTCAACGTTTTCCACCACGACAATTGCATCATCGACTAACAAACCAATAGCGAGTACCAGCGCAAATAACGTTAAGGTGTTAATACTAAAACCAAGCACATATAAGACAGCAAAAGTTCCTAAAATAACAACCGGAACGGTAATACTCGGAATGAGTGTCGCGCGCCAGCTTTGCAAAAACAGGAACATCACTAAAATAACTAAAATAATCGCTTCAATAAGGGTCTTTACAACTTCCTTAATCGACTCTTGAACAAACGGCGTGTTATCACGTGGATAAACAATTTTATAACCCGCAGGTAATTTAGTTGTAAGCTGATCTAGAGTTTGATGGATGAGTTTAGAGGTCTGAATGGCATTTGCACCCGAAGACAGTGAAATACCTAAACCTGCGGCAGGATAACCATTAATGGTGTTAAATGACTGATAGTTTTCTGCACCTAACTCAACTCTAGCAATATCTTTTAAATAGACATAACTCGCTGTTTGATTTGATTTTACTACAATATTTTTAAAATCTTCGACTGTTTTTAGTCGAGAACCAGCTGTAACTTTAGTATTTAAATATTGCCCATCAATAACAGGTAAATCGCCAATTGCACCCGCAGCCACTTGGGTATTTTGAGCGGTAATTGCACTGGCAACATCACTTGGCATTAAATTATATTGTTTTAATTTATCAGGATTTAACCAGATTCGCATTGCATATTGCGAACCAAAAACATCGGACTCACCCACCCCTTCAATACGGTTCAGGTTATCTACCACATGCGTCGTTAAATAGTCTGATAGCTCAATATTCCCCGCTTTACCAGTCGAGTCATATAAACCTACCACCATAAAAGTATCGCCCAGAGACTTACTTACCGTCACCCCTTGGCGTTGTACTTCATCTGGTAAACGTCTTATCACGCCACTAATGCTATTTTGTACTTGCACCTGTGCCGTATCTGGATTTGTTCCATTATCAAAACTAATCGTAATTCGGCTACGTCCCGACGAATCACTTGTAGAGCTGAAATAAAGTAAGTGATCAATACCTTGTATTTGCTGTTCTAAAATCTGAGTAACACTTTGCTCAACCGTCTGTGCATCTGCCCCACTATAACTTGCCGATACTGTAATTTTTGGTGGTGCAATATCGGGATAGCGTTCTACTGGCAAATTCATAACCGAGAAAATACCAAATGCCATAACAATAATTGCGAGTACGCTGGCAAAAATAGGGCGCTGAATAAAAAATTTAGATAGCATGGCTGCTCAAAATTAAGTCGTCAATTAACAGGTGGCAATACCGAATTCGGCATCATGATCATCAACGAGCGATATATAAAAGACAAGTAGAATTAACACAATAAATGCAATTAGGACAAAAACAAAGCAGGAATAGGCATTTCCTACAAAGCCATAAAGAAGGTTTTAACAAGTGTCACTGAAAATTCATGAATTCTTCATGATCACGTCAAGTTCAATGAGCAAACTAGAGCCGTTTCAATTAAAACAATATGAGTAAAATTATGTTTAAAAGAGCAATTTTATGCTTAAGTTTAATTAGCTTGGTTGGCTGTAATGACGATGATAAAACTGAAAACACACCAACTACACCAGAGTATCAACTACCTAAGATTTTAGTAATTGGGCACCGTGGCGCTAGTGCTTTACGCCCTGAACACACTTTAGCTTCGTATCAAAAAGCCATTGATGATGGTGCAGATTTTATTGAACCAGATTTAGTCTCTACACAAGACGGCGTGTTAGTTACTCGTCATGAAAATGAGATTGGTGGAACAACCAACGTAAGTACTTTAACTCAGTTTGCAGACCGTAAAAAAACAAAAAATATTGACGGCAAAGACTTAACGGGTTGGTTTACAGAGGACTTCACTTTAAGTGAATTACAGCAACTTAAAGCACGTGAACGTATTCCAGAGTTCCGACCTGCAAACACAGCCTATAATGACCTTTACCCTGTCCCGACTCTAGAACAAGTGATTGAGCTGGCTGAAGCAAATTATAAAAAAACGGGAAAAATTATTGGTTTATATATTGAAACCAAACATCCGAGTTACTTTAAAAATCATAATCTGGCAATGGAAGATACCCTTCTAAAAACATTAGCCAAATATAAATATACACGTGATATTGCACCTGTCTATTTACAGTCTTTTGAAGTGAGTAATTTAAAATATTTGAAAGATCAGCTCGACCTTCATAAAACCATTAAACATGCACAAATTATTCAATTATATGACGCTAAAACTTCTCAACCAGCCGACTTCGTTGAATCTGGTGAAACTAGAACTTATGCTGATTTAGCCACAGCACAAAGCTTAAAAGACGTAGCTAAATATGCAAACGGGGTAGGTCCAAGTAAAGGCTATATTCTGAACTTTAATGACAATGGCTCAGTTCAAACGACTTCGTTTATTTCTGATGCGCATGCAGCTGGTTTAAAAGTACATCCTTATACTTTCCGTCCAGAAAATAATTTCTTACCAAAGCCTTTAAAATGCAGTCAAGATAAACCAGCTGAGCGCTGCCCAACTGGTGCTTTAAAAGAGTTTGAAGCCTATTTCAAAGCGGGTGTTGATGGGGTCTTTACAGATGACCCAGCACTTGGCCGTGAAGCTGTTATTAATTATGAAAAAGCCGCAAAATAATTAAAGTTTTTAATGAAAAAACAGGGCAATAAATGCCCTGTTTTTTTATTTCTCTACAACATTATCAAAATAGAGAGGAATCCACTGATATTGCTCAGCGTTTACTTTATAAACATGGCCAATGCCTGGGAATGGTAAATGTGGTGCTGCGACCCACTGCTGTTTATTTGAAATTTCAGCGAACATTTTTAAACGGGTATTAATCGCCTGCTCAGAATTCACATCAAAATCCACACCTGTTTTTGGAGCATCAAACTGCAAAGAATGTGAGTGAACGATGTCTCCGACAAAAATGATTTGTTGATCATTACTCTTTAAGCGAAAGCTATGATGACCAGGTGTATGACCACGCGTATCGATCACTTCAAAGCCTTGAATGACATCACCATCTTTAAATGTCTTGAATGCTTTTGTTGCTTGATATGGAGCAAGTGCTGCTTTTACATTTTTAACAGTACCTAAATAATTTGCTTTTTGATTCGCTGGCACTGTTTTTTCAGAAGCTGGATTTAACCAATAATCAGCCTCGCGTTCATGTGCATAAACGGTTGCATTTGGAAAAACAGCTTTCCCATTTTGAGCAATTCCGCACACATGGTCTGGATGTAAATGTGTGAGCAACACTGTTTTTACATTTGCCAGTTGATACCCTGCCAATTCAATATTTTTTGCAATCGAACCAAGTTGTGGACCAAAGCAACTTGCTGCACCACTGTCGACAAGCGTCAAACTTTTGCCATCATCAACTAAAAATGCATTGACCGAAGTTTGAATACCCTTCTCATTCACAGCAGCATATTTAGTTAATATTTTAGTTTTCTGAGTCTGATTTAAATTTTTAAACAAGTCAGGATTTAGATAAATCGTACCATCAAGTAAAGAAGTCACACGGTATTTGCCGAATTGATGCTTATAATATCCAGGTACTTGTTGAGTAGGCGCTTGCTCGGCATACGCAGCATGCATGCTACAAAATGCAAGACCCAAAGCTACACATAATTTTTTCATCTCTTCTTCTCTATTCAGTTATAAAGTCAAAATCTTTAAAAAAGATTTAATAATTTTTTAAGACCCAAATTGTATAATGCATGAAATGTGTCAGAAATATAAGTAAATGAATAGCTATTCTCCTTATAAGGGCAAAACAGGCCTTAAGCGTATATTAAATGCAACGGGCTACTCGATTTCCGGATTTAAAGCAGCTTATAAAAATGAAGCCGCTTTCCGACAAATTGTTTTAATTAATCTTATTTTAATTCCAGTCAGTTTTTTTCTTGATGTAACCCGCAGTGAACACGTATTACTCATTATTGTATGTTTATTTGCAATGATCGTTGAACTGTTCAATTCAGCTATTGAAGCAGTCGTTGATCGAGTTTCTCTTGAAAAACATCAGCTTTCTAAAAATGCAAAAGATATGGGAAGCGCTGCTCAATTTGTCGCACTTTCTATCATTGCCATTACATGGTTGTTCATTTTATTAGGATAAAAAAAACCATGCTTATAAGTAAATAAGCATGGTTGTAACAAAGAGGAACTTCTAGCTGCTGTTCCTGTTTTTTAATATAAGTGATTGAACTTAACTATTTCTTAAAATCACGTAAAAATAAAAAATCCCTGTATAAAACAGGGATTTTTTTGGTTAAGGGGTTGATGCGTTATTACATCATGCCGCCCATACCACCCATACCGCCCATATCTGGAACAGCTGCTTTATCTTCTGGAAGGTCAGTAATCATACATTCTGTAGTTAACATTAAACCAGCTACAGAAGCAGCGTGTTCAAGTGCAGAACGAGTTACTTTAGCAGGGTCAAGAATACCCATTTCTAACATATCGCCATATTCGCCAGTTGCAGCGTTATAACCGAAGTTACCTTCACCAGCTTTAACTGCATTAATCACTACAGATGGCTCATCACCAGCATTTGAAACGATTTGACGAAGTGGAGCTTCGATCGCACGGCGTAAAATATTGATACCCGCAGTTTGATCTTCGTTAGCGCCTTTTAGGTTGTCTAATACATTTACAGCACGTACTAGCGCAACACCACCACCAGCAACCACACCTTCTTCAACTGCTGCACGAGTTGCATGAAGTGCGTCGTCTACGCGGTCTTTCTTCTCTTTCATTTCAACTTCAGTTGCCGCACCGATTTTAATTACAGCAACACCGCCTGCTAATTTAGCAACACGTTCTTGTAATTTTTCACGGTCATATTCTGAAGAAGATTCTTCAATTTGAGCACGGATTTGTTGAACACGTTCAGCAATAGCAGCTGCATCGCCAGCACCATCAACAATCACAGTGTTTTCTTTAGAAACAGTGATCTTGTGTGCAGTACCTAAATCTTGAAGAGTCGCTTGCTCTAAAGACATACCAACTTCTTCAGAAATAACAGTTGCGCCAGTCAAGATCGCGATGTCTTGAAGCATTGCTTTACGACGGTCACCAAAGCCAGGAGCTTTAACAGCACATACTTTGATAATACCGCGCATGTTGTTTACAACAAGCGTAGCAAGCGCTTCGCCTTCAACATCTTCAGCAATAATAAGAAGTGGTTTACCAGTTTTCGCAACTGCTTCTAAAACAGAAATCAATTCACGAATGTTACCGATTTTCTTGTCAACAAGAAGGATGAACGGGTTTTCAAGCTCAGCAGTTAAAGTATCTTGCTTGTTTGCAAAATACGGAGAGATATAACCACGGTCAAACTGCATACCTTCTACAACGTCTAATGCGTCTTCGAAGCCAGAACCTTCTTCTACAGTGATTACGCCTTCTTTACCTACTTTTTCCATCGCTTGAGCGATAAGTTTACCAACAGTAGTATCAGAGTTAGCAGAGATAGAACCAACTTGTTCGATCGCTTTAAAATCATCAGCAGGTTTTGCATTTGAACGGATATTTTCAACTACAGTTCTTACTGCGATATCGATACCACGTTTTAAATCCATTGGGTTCATACCTGCAGTTACAGATTTGATCCCTTCATTTAAAATTGCTTGAGCAAGTACAGTTGCCGTTGTTGTACCGTCACCAGCGATGTCGTTAGTTTTGCTAGAAACTTCACGAACAAGTTGAGCACCCATGTTTTCAAACTTGTCTTTTAATGAAATTTCTTTAGCAACAGTTACACCATCTTTAGTGATGTGCGGAGCGCCGAAAGAACGGTCAATAACAACGTTACGACCTTTAGGGCCTAAAGTCACTTTAACAGCATCTGCAAGTACATTTACGCCTGCAATCATTTTTGAGCGAGCTGAATCACCAAATTTTACGTCTTTAGCTGACATATTAAACTCCGAATCTTTTTAAATACTGAATCTGATAATGGATTGAGTTATGGATTGATTAGCCTTCCAACACAGCTAAAATATCTGACTCTTTCATGATTAAGAGTTCTTCACCACTTACTTTCACTGTTGTACCTGCATAAGTACCAAACAATACTTTGTCACCAACTTTAACATCCAAAGCACGTACGCCATTCTCAGTGATTTGACCATTACCTACTGCAATTACTTCACCTTGAGATGGTTTTTCAGCAGCAGAACCTGGAAGTAAAATACCACCAGCAGTTTTGGTTTCTTCTTCTACGCGACGAATTACAACGCGATCATGTAATGGACGAATGTTGCTCATAATTAACTCCACCAGACTTAGTCTTTTTGATTAATTGCTATTGCCTTAATCCAGAGCAATAACAAAATATTTAGATGTCACTTTTGTGGGGATGAAAAAAAAGGCTTCAAGGGGAAAATGAAAAAAAACTTATCTTTTTTGGTCATTTTTTAACAAGTTGTGAAGAGTTTTTATTAAAATTAAAGCACAAAATAAAAGAGGCTATTTTCATAGCCTCTTTTATTAATAAAAATAATAATATTAAACAATGATTTGCTGATTATTCAACAGTTCATCCAAGGTTGTATTTACATGATTTAAAGTAATCAATGAAATACTACTAAATATTGTACCCTCACCATCTCGGTCAAGACTAATAGTCGTATTTCCAGCATCTTGTTCTACAGTAATAAATTTAGCTAATGTGCTCGGATCTCTAGAATAGTCAATTAATAGTTCACTTAAATTAATTTTGTCAGCTTGGAGGTCAGTTCTTACATCACCTAAAGTAAAATCTAACACCGTGTCGTGTCCATTCCCGCCAGTCGCATCTTGGCTATTTAGCAATTGGAACAAAATGGTATCAGCACCGTCATTAGTCATATAGGTATCGTTACCTTCACGCCCATTCAAAACGTTATTACCAGAGTTACCTGTTAAAAGATTATCTAAAGCATTACCTGTTGCATTCAGATGAGCAGAACCAACCAACTCCAAGTCTTCTACATAACGCCCGCTTTCTAGACCTGTCGACCAATCAGAATATCCAACCAAACTATAACTAACAGAGCTAATTATTTTATCGTGTCCACCAAAATCAACATCTCTGTAGCCAGATTCAACAAGTTGACTCTGCCAATAACCGCTTTCTACGAAAACATCTTGATAGTGGCTAGTATCTACCCAAACATCTTCATAACGACTCAGATCAACATAAACGTCTTCATAATGACTAGTATCAACCCAGCCTTCGTCTGAACGTATATAGGTCAATTCATAACCTTCTTGCCATTGTCCATTCGCAAAATCATAATATTGTTGTTCATATCGACTATAGTCGCTCTCTGATGTTCCATTATCTATATAAGTTATATTATCCTGATTTATATATATTTTTTGTACAGTTGAATAACCGCTTGTGACCCATTGTGAATCATAATAACCATCAACAAACCATATCTGTTCATAATGACCTTCAGTGACCCATTCTGGATATGTATAGCTATCATCAATCCAAACATCTTTATATGTTGCATACGGCTCAACAATATATTCTTGAACAAAATCACCTATAGTATCAATGATATAAGTATTATCTGTAGCATCACCTATAAACTGATCAACCGTGATCTTAGGTAAATCATTAATCGCTTTGCTGATAGTTTCACTACGATTTCCTGCACGATCAATAACAGTAATATCAAATGATGTCGCATTCTCATACATATAAGTAGAGAAAGTTCCATCTGCCATGACCATAGTATTTGTTACAAAAGGTTCTTGATCAGCAAAATGATATGTAACTTCAAGAGTAGCCTTACTTTCTGCATGCCCCGTGAGCTCATCCCATCCCTTCATAGCAAGCTGTGTGGCTACATTCGGTGCTGTTGTATCATTTATAGCAACAACCGTTGTACCCTCACTCTCATTTTGATTGGCATCAACTACTTTTACCGTCAATGTTTCACCATGCCAATATTGTGACCATAAGTATGTTGTGAAACTTCCATCATTTCTGACAGTAGTTTGACCAACTAAATTATTATCATCAAAAATATTAACAGTTGAATATGCTTCCGCTTGTCCTGAAAGTACATTTCCATCTTCTAAGACAAGCTGAGTTGCTGCATTTGGTGCGACGATATCTATAGGTGCGGTAATTTCGGTGTAAGTGCTTAGATAGCCATTTTGTTCCACAACAATGCGTAAGGTCTGTCCACTCACCTGAGGTGAGTACAACTGGATATTAAAGTGTCCTGTTTCATCTACAGAACCACCACCAATATGATTAGTATACACATCAAAAATATATACATAACTACTTGCTAAAGCAGTCCCCTCAATAAACAAACCATTTTCAGAAACAACAATATGCTCTGCTGATGGAGGTGCATTAGTATCTGCATTAAAAGTAATATTCAATGGTGTACTTATATTTTTGGCTAAATCTATTACCGTGATAAATAATTGCTCTCCACGTAATATAGGTGGATAAATATTAGCATTGAAATATCCTAATTCATCCGATTGAGATTCTGCTCGTAAATTCCCATCCGCATCCATTACCTGAATGATTGCTTTTGAATCAGTGTGGCCTGAAATTCCCTGACCATCATTGTTAATCACCACATCGTCAATCACTGGAGCAATATTGTCTAAAGGCGCAATAATTTCAGAGATTGGGCTATATTGATTGGTATTTTGGTCATAAACTCGAACTTGTAATATCTGTCCCTTTAGATAATAGTCATTTAACTCAATAGCAAAACTACCATCTTCGTTCACGACACTGTTCCACCCCCAATTAATGCTTTGACCATCCGCGGATGTAACAACAATCGTCATTCCTACTGTCGCCTTACCTGTAAGAATATGGCCATCAACATCCAATTTTAGCTCTGTTGCAGCAATTGGTGAGTTCGTAAATACAGGTACTAACTGATGAACAACTTCACTTCGGTTGCCAGCAATATCTTTGACAACAATACTCAAATTTTGTGTCTGATATTGACTCAGATTGATCCATTGATAAAATTTTCCATCATATCCAACATACATTGTTGTGATAACTGCACCATATTGATCAATAATTTCAACAGTTGTATTTGGTTCAGCCTCACCAAAAAGCAATCCGTCTGAGGCTAATGTAATATTTGCAGCAGCTGGCGGTGCGACATCATCAATTAAAGCATTTTGTTTAACCTCAATACTTCGGTTACCTGCTATATCTACAACGATGAAAGTTAATTCCTCTCCATGTAAATAGACTTGATTAAAATAACCTGACACATTACCCGCACCATCTACATAACCAGAACCTATCACCTCACCCGCAGCATTTTTGACTTCAATCCGAGTATTTACTTCTGCTTGCGCCGTAAAGTTTTGACCGTGAGAGTCGAGCACAATATTCTCAATCTGATTTGGTGCGGTATCATCAATCAAAGCATTCTGCTTGACCTCTGTACTAAGGTTCCCCGCTCGGTCAACGACAACAAAAGTGAGCTCTTCGCCATGTAAATAGACCTGATACAAGTAACCAGAAACATTACCCATGCTATCGGTTGAACCAGATCCCACCACCTCACCAACAGCATTTTTAACTTCGATTCGACTATCTGCTTCCGCTTGCGCTGTAAAGTTTTGACCATTTTCATTCAAGACGATGTTTTCAATCGGATTTGGTGCAACATTATCAATCAAAGCACTTTGCTTAAATTCAATACTTTGATTGCCTGCTTTATCTATAACGATAAAAGTGAGTTCCTCACCTTTTAAATAAACTTGGCTAAAGTGACCTATCACATTACCAGTGCTATCGACATAACCATAACCGACAAACTCACCCGCAGCATTTTTGACCCCAATAAAACTATTTGCTTCTGCTTGTGCCGTAAAGCTTTGACCATTTTCATTAAAGGTAATATTTTCAATCGGATTTGGTCCAATGGTATCCATCAAAGCATTTAACTTCACTTCATCACTACGGTTACCCACTCTATCTATGACAACGAAAGTTAATTCTTCTCCATGTAAATAGACTTGATACAAGTAACCTGTCACATTACCAGCATCATCCACATAACCAGAACCGATAATCTCACCTGCAGCATTTTTAACTTCGACCTGAGTATTGGCTTCTGCCTGTGCTGTAAAATTTTGACCATTCGTATCAAATACAATATTTTTAATTTGGTTTGGTGCAACATCATCAAGTGGAGCCTTAACTGAAACAGCTTCACTCATATTTCCAGCTCGGTCTTTAACAATGACTGTAAATTCTTCACCATGTAAATTGTAGTTACCTAGAGAAATGTTGAATGTACCATCAGCATTTACACTCTGACTCCACGTATTCACCTGTTGATCATTCTGATCAAAAATCTGGATAAAGGTATTTAACTCAGCTACACCAGAAAGAGAGGAACCATCTTCACTGAACGTGAGATTACTTGCAGCCATGGGAGCAATATCATCAAGTGGCGCTTTTACAGTAACCGCGCTACTCAAATTACCAGCCCGATCTACTACAACTACCTTAAATTCTTCGCCATGCAAGTAATTAGTATCTAATGAGACGCTAAATGTTCCATCCCAATTAACATTATTATTCCAAAGATTTACTAATTGACCATTCTGATCAAATATCTGAATCGTAGCATTTGGCTCAGCCATACCAGTTAGAAATGAACCATCTTCACTAAATATTAAATTAGTTGCATTTTCCGGTGCAGTATTATCAAGAAAGGCTGTTTGTTTTACTTCAACGCTGCGATTACCGGCTTGATCAATCACAACAAAAGTAAGTTCCTCACCTTTTAAGTAAATTTGATTCAAGTATCCTGAGACATTACCAGCACTATCTACATAACCTAAACCTACAACCTCACCCACAGCATTTTTAACTTCAACTTGAGTATTTGCTTCAGCTTGCGCTGTAAAGTTTTGACCGTTTTCATTGAAGATGATGTTTTCAATCGCATTTGGTGCAATATCATCAATCAAGGCATTTTGTTTGACCTCTGCACTTCGGTTACCAGCTCGGTCAACTACAACAAAAGTGAGCTCTTCTCCATGTAAATGAACCTGATATAAGTAACCTGAAACATTACCCATGCTATCGGTTGAACCATATCCTATGACTTCACCAACAGAATTTTTGATTTCAATCTGAGTGTTTGCTTCTGCCTGAGCTGTAAAGTTGTGTCCATTGATATCAAATACAATATTTTCAATCGGATTTGGTACAACATCATCTGTTAAAGCATTTTGCTTGACTTCAGCACTACGATTACCCGCTCGGTCAATTACAATAAAAGTGAGTTCCTCACCTTTTAAATAAATCTGATTCAAATAACCTGAGACATTACCAGCACCATCTACATAACCAGAACCGATGACCTCACCCGCAGCATTTCTAACTTCAACTTGAGTGTTTGCTTCTGCTTGTGCCGTAAAGTTCTGTCCATTTGAGTCGAGTACAATATTTTCAATCGCATTTGGTGCAATATCATCAATCAAAGCATTCTGCTTGACCTCTGCACTACGGTTACCTGCTCGGTCAACGACAACAAAAGTGAGCTCTTCGCCATGTAAATAGACCTGATACAAGTAACCAGAAACATTGCCGGAGCTATCTGCGGAACCATAGCCGATGACATCACCATTGGCATTTTTAATTTCAATCTGGCTATTTGCTTCAGCCTGAGCTGTAAAGTTCTGACCATTGATATCTAATACAATATTTTCAATGGGATTTGGCGCGGCATCGTCATTCAAAGCATTCTGCTTGATCTCTGCACTACGGTTACCAGCTCGATCAATCACGACAAAAGTAAGTTCCTCACCATGTAAGTAAACTTGCTGAAAATAACCAGATACATTACCTGAGCTATCGGTATAGCCAAAACCAATCTTATTTCCAGCCTGATCTAATACATCAATAGAGCTTCCAGCTTCTGCCTGAGCTGTAAAGCTTTGGCCATTTTCGTTAAAGATGATATTTTCAATCGCATTTGGTGCAATGGTATCAATTAAAGCATTTTGCTTAAATTCGACACTGCGGTTACCCACTCGATCTATAACAATAAAAGTGAGTTCTTCACCATGTAAATAGGTTTGATTGAAAGAGCCTGAGACATTACCAGCACTATCTGTAGAGCCCCAACCCGTCTGATTACCCAATGAATCAAAAACTTCAATCTGACTATTTGCTTCTGCTTGCGCTGTAAAGTTTTGACCGTTTGCATCAAGTAACATATTTTTAATTGGATTTGGCGCAATATCATCAAGTGGAGCTTTAATTGAAACAGCTTCACTCACATTTCCTGCTTGGTCTTTAACAGTGACTGTGAATGCCTCTCCATGTAAATTATTGCTACCTAAGAAAACAGTAAATGTACCGTCCGAGTTGACGGTATTATTCCATATATTCAATGGCTGACCATTATGATCAAAAACCTGAATCGTAGTATTCAGTTCTGCTACACCCGTAAGATATGAACCATCTTCTGAGAAAACTAAATTACTGGCTGGTGTAGGAGCAACTGTATCAGCGGTAATTACAGTATCGGTGCTTACTTGTCCACGGGCATCCTTAATTGATAAGAACAACTGCTCACCATCAACAAGAGGACGATCAAGCTGGAGTTTAAAATAACTTGATCCATTCCAGCCGTTATCTTCACCGACTTTAATTTCAGCTACGACTTCACCTTTGGCATCTTTAACAACGAGAGTACTATTATTTTCAGCTTGCCCACTTATCACTCCGTCCGAAGTAAAGCTATCTACATATGGGGCAAAAGCATAGTTAGGCGCCTGTATCTGAGCAGCTAAACTTATATTTCCATTTACATCTGTAGCCGTAACATAAATTGTCTCAGCATTAGTTAAAAACATACCTAGTTCTATCGAGAAACTTCCACTCTCGTCGGTCCAGTTATTCCAAAACCATTTATTAAGAATGTTTCCTTGTCCATCTTTAACCAAAATTTCAGAGAAAGGTTCTGCATGACCATAAACTAAATCACCAGCATCATTGAAATTTAAATCTGTTGGAACAGGTGGAGGAGTCAGATCTACAACAATATTCTGCTCAGGGCTCATCAAACCTTTATTATCAATAATTTGAACAGAAATCTGCTCTCCATCAATTAAAGGACGGTTTACACTCAAGCTAAAATGACTAAATTCATTCCAACTATTGTCATCACCTATTGTAACTTTTCCTAATTCATTACCGTCAGCATCACGCACGATTACTGTACTATTATTTTCAGCAAATCCAGAAATTAAGCCTTCTTGTGTAATACGTTCAACATATGGAATATAAGCAAAGTTTGGAACTTCGATTAGGGCTTCACTCGTATTTTGATTTTTATCTACTACTTGTACGGTAACCGATTCACCTTCTTTTAAAAACTGGAACACAGGTAAACTTGCAAAACCTTGCTCATCTGTAACCCCTGTAGCAATTAAATTGCCGTCTCCAGAAAATGCACGAATAAAGCTGTTCGGCTCATTGACATGTACTGATAAAGTTTCGCCACTGATATCAAATTGTGGATTTTCTAAAAATACTGCGGGTGTATAGTCTGCGGTAATATATTGTGGATGGCCTGAAACATTATCTTTATCTGTAGAGATAATAATTTGAGTCCCTTCCTCTAAAGGCTGATCAAGGGACAAAGTAAATGGTCTAACTTCACCTAATGCCATTACACTAAAAGGCGTAATACCTGACTCATCAAATACAATAGAGTTAAACTCTTGTAGAATATTTCCATTCTGATCTTTTACAATAAAATGACTACCTTCAGTAGCATAGCCGCTGATTACACCTTCTGGACTAATTCGTAAAATACTAAGAGCTGGAACTTCAGCAACTAGTCCAATTGATGAATTTTCACTGCTGTATCCATTATGCGTAGCAACTGCATAAACCTCATCATTTGAGCTAATTGAAAGGTTTTGTAAGGTAAATTTACCCTCATCATTAGTTATTGTACTTGCAAGCCAATCACCATTTTTATTGTAGATATCGACCTTGCTTCCTTTATATGCACTACCTGAAATGATAGCTCCATCTATATTGTTAACAGTTAGTGAATCTAGGATTGGTGAATTCGGAGTATGATCTACATTATAAGTTTGGGTCTGTTTAATAATCGCTGTATTACCAGCTTGATCAGTAAGACTGATATCAATTGATATATTGGTTTGCGACTCTTCTGACCACAGAAACTCTGCTGGAATTTCAGCAACCCATTCTTGGGTCACTTCATCGAAATGAAAGTTATAAACAACATCGTTTAATGTCGTATTTACTGAAGTCAGTGAGCTATTTAAATCTGTTGGTAGATTATCGACTTCAAGTCTTATAGGAATAACTTGATCTTTTTCAACTAGGCTTATTGTATTGTCTTCGGTAATCGGCTTTACAATTACTGTAGTTGATTCAATATTTAAAGAATTATCTACAACGACTTTTTTTACATTAGTTTCTGATGTATTACCTGCAACATCTGTCACCACAGCTTTATATTGATAAACACCATCAGCTAAATCTTTTTGTTCAGCTGTTGTTTCCTGCCAAGTTTTTCCTTCATCTTTAGAAATTTCATAATGGTCTAGTAACGCAGCTTGTTCTCCGATCACAACCGGTTGAGCTAGCTTCAAAGTAAAATTATTATCTTGCGTAATCTGATCTGTTGCTGAAACACCTGTATCGCTCAAATCAGATAAAGTTAGTTCACCTGCTTTTGGCGCGGTGGCATCCACAACGATTTTTTGTATAGTGGTTTCCGATGCATTTCCAGCCCGGTCTGTTACTACAGCTTTGTAAAGATAACTTCCGTCAACTAAATCTTTTTGAGCTACTGTTGTTTCTTGCCACGTCTTACCATCATCGGTAGAGATCAAATACGTTACTCGGCTGCCACTTTCCTGACCTTCAAGCTTTAAATTGAAGTTTTTATCTTGCGTAATCTGATCCGTTGTTGATGCCCCTGAATCTAAAAGATTTTTGAGAATTAAATTACCTGGCTCAGGGGGTGTCGTATCTTTAGGATCTTCCCGTGACAATAAAGCAATCGTTCCTGCGCCCGCTAACGCACTGACTACTCCAGACCAGATAGGTACAGAAGAGGAAGAATCTATAAACTTTGGTGCATCTTTTAATTCTAAATAATTAACGGTGGTCTGTCCGGTGGCATCTTCACCCAAATTGGCAGTCCAATAACTCTGCCCTTCATTTAAAAGAATTTGCGGGTTTTCGCTAATAAAAAAGTTTTCTAAAACAATTTCAGTTCCATCTTTTAGATGAATAATTGCATTATTTCCATCTCTTGTTATTGAAGCAATTTTGTCTGGATTTATATCAAGTTTTGCGATTGTTTTAGGATCTATTACAATATTTTTTGTCTGGCCTACATCAATATCAACTATATTATTTTTTGAAGCATTATTTGCCATTAATGATACTTGTACCATTTTTCCACCATGAAGTTTTAAATAATTATTAAGTTCTTCTAAAATATTAAGTCAAATAGATACTCATTTTATAAAATATTATTAAATTCCATAAAATACTAAAACCATTATTATAGCTGCTTGAAAATTGCGGCTTTTTATATAGTTAAAATTTTTATGTATCCATTAATATTATTTTTAAAATGATAAAACATTTAGAATGTTTTCCTATTCCCTATATATAGAATTTAAAGCTTAGGCATTGTAATGGATAAAATTTTATCAATCTACTCTTAAGTTAAATGTCTTATATAATTTTTATAAGTTAAATTAATTGAAAAATCTTTAAATCGTAATTAAACCAATAATGATTAATTTTCCCTTCATTAGAAATGACATTAAAACTATTTGGAACATGATAATGCAAACGGCTAGATGTCGCTGTGCCTGCATGAATATCATAAATAGGATGATCTATTGCTAATTGATAAATCTGCGTTAAATCATATACAGCCGTTTTATGTAAATGCCCATGTAACATACCAAATAGCCCTGTCCTACTCCATTTCTCAAGAGCCATTTTTCCCAATACAGGACAATCTTTAATACCATGCTCATCATCAGGCGGAGTATAAAAAGGCTGATGAAAAACCACTAATTTGATTTTATTCGCTGGCCCTTGCTGTAATCGCTCATATGTCGTTTGAATTTGCTCAATCGAAATATGTCCACGAGTATGATAACGGCGGCGTATACTATTTACGCCAACGATATAAAAATGCTCAGTTTCTAATGTAGGCTCAAGTTGACCAAAGAAATATTGATAGCGAGTAAATGGAGAAAAAAAACGATTCCAGACATGATACAAAGGAATATCGTGATTCCCCGGTACAATAAGATAGGGAATATTAAGACTATCTAAAAATTGACGACAATTATAAAACTGTTTATATCGGGCTCGCTGAGTGATATCTCCACTCACTACAATAACTTCAGGTTTATGTTGGCTACAAAAAAGCCGAATCGCATCTAAACAGGCCTCGATTTCTGTTCCAAAATGCAAATCAGACAGATGTAATAACATTTGGCACCATAATATTTAGAGCATTCTTTTCTACAGTGAAATTTAATGGTGTTTTCATTTCTAATATTTCACCATCTAAAGCTACAGTAAGTTTTGATTTTTTGGCACATTCAACGATGACATGATCAGCACAGAAACTATAGACATCTTTTGTCTCTTCAACCTTTCCCTGAATCCATTGCCAAAGCATATGTAATAAACTAAGCCTATCACTTTTTGTAATGACCACTCCAGCAACTCTCCCCTGTGCAGCACAATCAGCAATTCTTAATTTCATATCACATAGTTGCAGTTGATTATTACCAAAGAAAATTAGTGGGGTTTTAACTGGATATTTTTTTCCATCAACCGTGACGGAGAGCTTCATTGATTTATTTTCTCTTAATAAAACATCCAAAGCCGAGGTATAGGCATGTAAAGGCAAACGTCCTAAGTATTTATTGTAGAGCTCACGTTTTTTTATAAATAAAGGATAAAGGCCTAGGCTCGCATTATTCAAATAAATATGATCGTTAATAGTCGCAATATGTACAGAACGCGGTGTACCTGTAGCAATGACTTCAGCCGCCTCTAACAAATCTAAAGGAATATCTAAAACTTTAGCGACGTAGTTAAAAGTCCCCAAAGGTAAAATTCCCATAGGAATATTGGTATGTCGAAGTTTTGAAGCGACTGCATTTAACGTTCCATCCCCACCAGCTGCCACAACAACACCTAAATTTGCACTTTGACTATGCCGATGGATGACTTTGTTCATCAACTCATCAAAGGTGACATCCTCTGATAATTCAAAAACTTGTATTTCAAAACCAAAATCGGTGAGTACAGTCATTAATTGTTCATACATATCTTCATGCTTCGAAGCATGAAAACCCGATTTCTGGTTATAGATGATAGAGAGAGGTTTTAAAGTCCGCATTTTTATTATCTTAAAGAGGATTTACCTTGTATTTTGTATAGAAAATCGCCTAATAAAAGTCTCTTTATGTAAATTTCGAATGATGATCATTTGTTTAATCAATAATAATTCTCAAGAAAAATTTAAACATCAAGTTATTGATTTTAAAAAAAATAAATAATATAAATAACACACATACAACATAAAAATGTAAGGAATAAAATACACCAAAAAACAATAAATATATGATTTGAATCAAAAAAAATTAAAAACCAAAATATCTATTTCTTATTCTTTAGTCTTATTTTTTTTATGATTTTGTGCTTTAATACAGCCACTTTTTTATTTGATCTTTCATTGTACCTCAATGAATGACTTGTACGTTGTACATATTTTGAATAGGCCTCACCATGACCACAGTGAACGCACCAGAATTCGTTCGTCATCCTAAGCTTATCGCATGGGTTGAAGAAATTGCAAACTTAACCAAACCAGCAAAAATCGAATGGTGTGACGGAAGCGAAGAAGAGTATCAACGTCTAATCGACTTGATGATCGCTAACGGCACCATGCAGAAATTAAACCAAGAAAAACATCCTGGTTCTTATCTTGCAAATTCTGATCCATCTGATGTTGCGCGTGTTGAAGATCGTACTTACATTTGCTCTCAAAAGAAAGAAGATGCTGGTGCGACAAACAACTGGGAAGAACCAGCTGTTATGCGTGAAAAGTTAAATGGTTTGTTCGAGGGATCAATGGAAGGTCGTACAATGTACGTTGTACCTTTCTCTATGGGTCCACTTGGAAGCCATATTGCTCATATCGGTATTGAATTAACTGACTCTCCTTACGTTGCTGTTAGCATGCGCAAAATGGCACGTATGGGTAAAGCAGTTTATGACGTGTTAGGTACAGACGGCGAATTTATTCCTTGTATTCATACCGTAGGTGCTCCACTTGCTGAAGGGCAAAAAGACGTTGCATGGCCTTGTAACCCTGAAAAATACATCGTTCATTACCCAGAAACTCGTGAAATCTGGTCTTACGGTTCTGGTTATGGCGGTAACGCATTACTTGGTAAAAAATGTTTAGCACTTCGTATCGCTTCTGTTATGGGACGCGAACAAGGTTGGTTAGCTGAACATATGCTTATTCTTGGTGTGACTAACCCACAAGGTGAAAAACACTATATCGCTGCAGCATTCCCGTCTGCATGTGGTAAAACAAACTTTGCAATGTTAATTCCACCAGCAGGCTATGAAGGCTGGAAAATTGAGACTGTAGGTGACGATATTGCTTGGATCAAACCAGGTGAAGATGGTCGTCTATACGCAATCAATCCAGAAGCTGGCTTCTTTGGTGTTGCACCTGGTACAAATACCAAAACTAACCCTAACTGTATGGCAACTCTTCACAAAGATGTTATCTATACAAACGTTGCGGTAACTAACGACGGTCAAGTATGGTGGGAAGGTCTTTCTAAAGAAATTCCAACTGACTTAACTAACTGGAAAGGTCAACCTCATGTAAATGGTGAAAAAGCTGCTCATCCAAATGCGCGCTTCACTGTTGCTGCTGGTCAATGCCCTTCTATCGATGCTGACTGGGAAAATCCAGCAGGTGTTCCAATTTCTGCATTTATCTTCGGTGGTCGCCGTGCAGATACGGTTCCTTTAGTTTCTGAAGCTTTTGATTGGGTTGATGGCGTTTACAAAGCTGCAACTATGGGTTCTGAAACTACTGCTGCTGCTGTTGGTCAACAAGGTATCGTTCGTCGTGACCCATTTGCAATGCTTCCATTTGCTGGCTACAACATGGCTGACTACTTCGATCACTGGTTAAGCCTTGGTGAAGAAGTAAGTACAAAAGCTGAAGCTGCTGGTAATAAATTACCAAAAATCTTCAATGTAAACTGGTTCCGCCGTGATGCTGAAGGTAACTTCGTATGGCCTGGTTTCGGTCAAAACATGCGTGTTCTTGAGTGGATCATTGACCGTTGTGAAAGTCGTGCAAATGCTGTTGAAACACCAATTGGTCTAGTTCCAACTTACGATGACTTGAACTGGGAAGGTACTGATTTCTCTAAAGAAGAATTTGACCTTATCACAGCTCAAAATAAAGATCAGTGGGTTACTGAAATTGAAAGCCACACTGAGTTATTCAACAAACTTGGTGAACGCTTACCAAAAGCATTAAAAGAACGTCAAACAGCTTTACTCGAAGCTGTAAAAACTGGCTTCTAATTGCTAAATATAAAAAAGGTCGCCATGTGCGGCCTTTTTTATTATGCAGCATCATCTTTTTGTCGGCGTCCAGCCAAATAGCTTTCCAAATTTTTTACTTGTTTTTCATCAAATGCCAAACCTAACTTAGTTCTACGCCACAATATATCTTCTGCCGTACTTGCCCATTCATTCTCACATAAATACTGAACTTCAGATTCAAATAAACCATGACCAAAATCTTGTCCTAACGGCTCAAGAGCTTTTCGTTCATGCAAAATATTCCAAATTCTAGAGCCATAGGCATTTGCCCAGCGCGTAGCAAGTTGCTCGGTTACTCCTTCCACTTGGTTTTGAATCTTTAGAACTAAATCTTCAAGTGTGGTCCAATTCTCAGCTCCAGGTAATACTTCATTTGCAGTCCACTCCTCCCCCATATCTGGAAAAAACGGACTAAGTTCCTCTAGGGCAGATTCCGCTAATTTCCGATAGGTTGTAATTTTTCCACCAAATACGGACAGTAAGGGAGTTGTTTTGTCTTCCACTTGCAGTGCCACAGTATAGTCACGTGTAACTGCCGAAGGATTATCTGACTCATCATCACATAACGCTCGGACTCCAGAAAACTGACTAACGATATCGGCTCGACTAAGCTGCTTTTTAAAATGTGAATTTGTCACTGTTAAAAGGTAATCAATTTCTACTTCTGTAATCTCTACCTTTTGTGGATCATCTAAATATTCCTGATCTGTCGTACCTATTAATGTGTATTGTTCTAAATAAGGAATCGCGAACACAATACGTCGGTCTTCATTTTGCATGATAAAAGCTTTATGGCAATCATAGAGTTTAGGCACAACAATATGACTTCCTTGAATCAGGCGAATTTGATATGGCGATTTTAATTGTAGGTTTTCACTAATAATTTCTTCAACCCAAGGGCCTGCTGCATTCACTAAGGCTTTTGCACGTATTTGATAAAACTCAGCCCCGCTTTGTAGTTCCAAATGCCATAGTTCTTGTTGTCTATAAGCCTTAACACATCTTGTCCGTGTTACAACTTGGGCACCATTCTCTTTGGCTTGTAGTGCATTTAACACAACAAGACGTGCATCATCTACAGTACAGTCAGAATATTCAAAGCCACGCGTTATAGCAGGTTTTAGGGGGCTATCTTCTTTGAAATAAATAAGATTTGATCCTAATAATTTTTCTCGCTTTCCTAAATGATCATAAAAAAACAAACCAGCACGAATTAACCACGCAGGACGCAAATGTGGTCGATGAGGCATGATAAACCGCATTGGTTTAATAATATGGGGGGCTTTAGCCAACAAGACTTCACGCTCTGCTAAAGCTTCTCTAACCAACCGAAATTCTTTATGTTCTAAATAGCGTAAACCACCATGAATTAATTTACTGCTTGCAGATGAGGTATGACTAGCCAAATCGTCTTTTTCACATAAAAATACCGATAATCCTCGGCCTGCTGCATCATTAGCAATACCCACGCCATTAATACCACCACCAACCACGGCAATATCATATATTTTTGAATAATCATTAGTTTGTACTGTCATTTCTCATTTTCTTTTTATTGTTGATCTTATAAAAATTAAAACATCAAATTGATAAAACAACAATCAAAAAAGCAGAATAATCAATTTTAAATACCTATTGGATTAACTCTACATTGATTACTCTGCAATTTAATTAATTTAAGAAAAAATCAATCCTCAGCCCAATTTTGACTACGCTGAACTGCCTTCAACCACCCCTTATACATGACTTCAGTTTCTTCAAGGCTAGTACGTGGTTCGAAAACTTTTTCTATTGCAGACTTATTTCTTAATTCATTCAAATCTTGCCAGAAATCTGTTGCCAAACCAGCAAGGAAAGCAGCGCCTAGGGCTGTTGTTTCTTTCATAGTTGGTCTTTCAACTGGAGTGGCTAAAATATCAGCCTGAAATTGCATTAAGAAATTATTAGCAGTTACCCCACCATCCACTCGAAGTGTGCGAAGCTCTTCTTCTGCGTCTTGCTGCATCGCATCAAGCACGTCTCTTGTCTGGTAAGCAATTGACTCTAAAGTTGCACGAATAATATGTTCTATGCTCGCTCCACGAGTGAGTCCAAAAATCGCCCCGCGCGCTGTCGGGTCCCAATAGGGAGCACCTAAACCTGTAAAGGCAGGTACAACATATACCCCATTGCTGTCTTTTACACGTGTCGCATAAAGCTCAGAGTCTTTAGCATTCTTAATTACTTTTAGCTCATCACGCAGCCACTGTACGCAAGAGCCGCCATTAAACACGGCGCCCTCTAAGGCATAGTTCACTTCACCATTTGCACCACACGCAATTGTTGTTAGTAAACCATGCTCTGAACGAACAATCTTTTTACCTGTGTTCATGAGTAGAAAACAGCCTGTGCCATAGGTATTTTTTGCTTGTCCGGGTTCTACACACATTTGCCCGAAAAGTGCAGCTTGTTGATCCCCAGCTATACCTGCAATCGGAATCCCCACTTCTTGTCCACTAATGGTATGGGTATAACCATACACCTCAGATGAACTACGAACTTCGGGTAGCATTGCTTTGGGAATATCTAAAGCTTGTAAAAGTTTTTCATCCCATGCGAGCTTTTCAATATCAAAAAGCATTGTTCGCGAAGCATTGGTAAAATCGGTGACATGGGCTGCGCCATTAGTTAACTTCCAGATTAACCACGTGTCGACCGTACCAAACAACAGCTCCCCTCGTTCGGCACGTTCACGGCTTCCTTCTACATGGTCCAAAATCCATTTTATTTTGGTGGCAGAAAAATAAGGATCAATGACTAAGCCTGTTGTTTTACGAATATATTCTTGCCACCCTGCCTTTTGTAATTGATTGCATATTTCTGTGGTTTGACGGCTTTGCCAAACAATTGCATTGTAAATAGGCTTTCCTGTTTTCTTATCCCATACAATTGTGGTTTCCCGCTGATTTGTAATCCCAATTGCTGCAACTTGTTCGCTCTTGATACCAGCTTGAGCTAGAGCTTCTACCCAAACAGCACTTTGCGTCGCCCAAATTTCCATAGGATCATGCTCAACCCAACCTGGCTGCGGATAAATCTGAGTAAATTCTTTTTGAGCAATACTTACAACGTTAGCATCATGATCTAAAACAATTGCTCTTGAGCTTGTTGTTCCCTGATCAAAAGCAACAATATATTTTTTTGGGCAATTTGACATCTGAATGTCCCTTTCATTATCCACACACATCTAGTTCACAATGCCAAAACATCATGTCTAACTGTATTTATTCAAAAATTTTCTTTGGAATATATCATTATTTTAAAGATATACAGGACTTCATCACCTAAACATTGCTCATTCTTTATCAATTTCTGACTACTTGGAAAAAATAATATACGAAATTTTAGAGTTAGATTATGAAAATATGCTGATTAACTAATTTGAAATCACATAAAGATTTAACTTATTCCTTTGCTCAAAATAACAAACATTGTTTTACAGACATAAAAAAAATAAAGTGAAATACTCCTCTAGATAATATGTAAAAACAGAATAATTTCTCTCTTTTTTTAGCATTAAACCCAAGCGAAACATGGAGCGACCCATGGTTGATCAACCTTCTACAGCAACAACTCCACACTCTAATTTAGATACAAAAACTCGCCTAAAATCAATTTTAGGTGGTTCTGCGGGCAACCTTGTCGAATGGTACGACTGGTACGTATATGCCGCATTTACACTCTATTTTGCTCATGCATTTTTCCCAAAAGGAAGTCAAACAGCTCAACTTCTTCAAGCTGCTGCAATTTTTGCTGTAGGTTTTTTAATGCGCCCGATCGGTGCATGGATTATGGGAATCTATTCAGACCGCAAAGGACGTAAAGCAGGTCTCACACTTTCCGTTACTTTAATGTGTGTAGGCTCACTTCTTATTGCTGTGACGCCAAGTTATGAAAGTATTGGTGATTTGCCCCTCTCTTATTAGTCGTCGCTCGTTTAATTCAAGGCTTAAGCGTAGGCGGTGAATATGGTGCCAGTGCCACTTATTTAAGTGAAATGGCTGAAAAAAATCGGCGTGGTTTTTTCTCAAGCTTCCAATATGTAACTTTAATTGCAGGTCAGCTGACAGCCCTATGTGTTCTTTTAATCTTACAAGTGGTATTAACCGAACAACAGTTGCATGATTGGGGATGGCGCATTCCATTCTTTATTGGCGCTTTACTTGCAATTGTTGTGTTCCGTATTCGTCGTGGTTTATTAGAAACACAATCTTTTAAAAATGCTCAAGCTGAAAAAGACCAACCAGAATCAGGCATGTTTGCTTTATTCAAGCACTACCCTAAAGAAGCTTTTACAGTATTATTTTTAACAGCTGGCGGAACTTTAGCTTTTTATACCTACACCACGTACCTACAAAAATATTTAGTGAATACTTCCGGATTTACAAAACCCGAAGCCACTCAAATTACCACTTTAGCGCTATTTATTTTCATGTGCTTACAACCTGTAGCCGGTGCTTTGTCAGACCGAATCGGGCGTAAACCACTTATGATTGCCTTTGGTGTAACTGGGGTTTTATTTACTTATATTTTATTTAATGCCCTTGCAACCACACAGAATTATTGGACTGCTTTTTGGTTGTGCTTGGCAGGCCTAGTCATGGTAACTGGCTACACTTCAATTAATGCCGTGGTTAAAGCAGAACTCTTTCCTGCGCATATTCGGGCTTTAGGGGTAGCTTTACCCTACGCGATTGCCAATACATTGTTTGGCGGTACGGCCGAGTTCTTTGCTTTAAGTTTTAAAGAAGCTGGACATGAATCTTGGTACTTTATTTATGTAAGTATTATGATCTTCATTTCACTTATTATTTATATTTTTATGAAAGATACTAAGCATCATTCAAAAATTAAAGAACATTAATATTTTACCAATAAGAGTTAATATCGCCAGCTGATGTTAGCTTAAATCGTGCGATTAAGCCCCAACAATCGTTGTGTTTTATGAGATACTAGAGATAAGAATATAAGGATGATACTGATGAATAGAAGTATTTTATGTTTGGCATTAAGCAGTATGTTTATTTTAACTGCTTGTCAGACCACCCCTCGACAATATAATGGCTCAACTGGCTATCAAATTGAAAACCAAACAAAAACTTCGGCAACTTTAGCTTATACATTGGCTAGCCGTACTAATCAGCAGTTAGACGAACGTAAATTGCAACGCGCTTGTCAAAATGTATTAGGTGCTCAAAAAGTTTATAAATTATCAGTTCTAAGCATTAATGAGATTTCAAACCCAGCTCAACAAGAACATTATGGCGTTCAATTGGGCGAAACTCGTGCCTCATTTGGTTTATCGAATACGCCTAGCTTAAACAATGGCGAAGACTATGCGACTCGCCAAGCACTTGAAGCACGTCCAAGTACGTTAAAAGTAGTTCGTTATACTTGCTCATAATTTAAATTAAGACGCTGTTCTTTTACAGCGTCTTATAAAAACTTACATTTCTAAATTCTTTAGCTTCATCAAGATCTGGCCATGTTGATGCACTTCTTTCATCAATTTTTTGATATTTTGGATGACTAAAGTTTTTAACGCGGCTATCTGCGACCCAAACTTCGGGCGCAAATTTCAAAAATTCATCTAAAAAGAAACGGTTGCACTGGTCATACAACACATCAGCAGCCAATAAAACATCAACTTGCTCTGCTTTATATAAATCATCTAGATATTCCAGCTCAACATCATTTAACACAGCATTTTCACGGCAGGCCGCAAGACTAACTCGATCAATATCACAACAAATTACTCTTTTAGCACCCGCCATTTTAGCTGCAATGGCAACAACACCCGAACCTGCACCAAAATCGAGAACAACTTTATCTTTAACATGATGTGGTTCTGCAAGTAGCCACTGCGCCATTGCTAAACCAGATGCCCAGCAAAAAATCCAATATGGCGTGTCATTCCAGATGCGGCGAATAACCTCATCATCTAAGCGATCAGTTGGGAAAAGGGGTGGAATCAACCATAAAGAAATAGGTGTTTCTGGTAACTGTTGTACCATCAACTCACAATGAGGAATGACTTCATGCAAGGCTTGAAGTAAATGTTCAGGGGCTTTGGTAAGTTGAAAGGTGCAGCTCATAAATAAGCTCAACAATTTATAATTACTATTTGATCATCTGCATCGCGAGCAAGACTAAAACAGTAGCTTAAAGCATGATAGTGGCTAGTTACTTCAATTCCACTGCTTTAATTACAGCAACCGTTTTGGTCTTGCGTAGCTTCGCTACTCATCCCGAAAGAAAAGTAACATACGAGCTCCTAACATTTGCGTTAAACGGTAGGACGCCGTCGTGAATAAATTAAATTAACCTAAAGCTTTTTCAGCTGCTTCTACAGTTTGACGAATCAAAGTTGTAATTGTCATTGGACCAACACCACCCGGTACTGGTGTGTAAGCAGAAGCAATTTCTTCAATACCTTGTAGCTGAATATCGCCTACACCACCGCCATCGCGTGGATGAAAACCAGCATCGACCACCACTGCACCTTGTTTAATCCAATCTTTTTGGATGAGTTCGGCTTTACCTACAGCACCAACAATAATATCAGCCTGTTTAACGAGTTCAGCTAAATTTTGAGTACGTGAATGGCAAATCGTTACTGTTGCATTGGCTTGCAACAACATCATTGCCATTGGTTTACCTAAAATTGCAGAACGGCCAACAACAACTGCATGTTTGCCCGCAATTTCGATATTGTTTTCTTTTAAAATGGTCATAATGCCAGCAGGTGTTGCTGAACCATATGCAGCTTCACCCATTGCCATACGGCCAAAACCAAGACAAGTTACGCCATCGACATCTTTAGCTAACGATATCGCATCAAAACATGCACGCTCATCAATCTGTGCAGGTACTGGATGTTGTAAAAGAATACCGTGAACATCTGGATTGGCATTAAGCTTTTCGATTTCTGCTAATAATTGTTCTGTTGTAGTTTCTTCTGATAATTCAATTTTTAAAGAGTCCATACCTACTCGACGGCAAGCATTTCCTTTCATGCGTACATAAGTTGCAGATGCGCCATCATCCCCAACTAAAATAGTCGCCAAAATTGGGGTACGACCTGTTTTAGCTTTTAAAGCCTCAACACGTACCGACAAATTTTCTTCAATTTGCTTTGCTAATGCACGACCGTCTAAAACCAATGCCACAGCACATCTCCAAGGTAGACATGAATTTAATATGCCAATAATACATGATTATTTGGACAATTTTATTCTAGATGTTGCTTTTATGTTCATCTTCACTAAAAACAGTATTGTTTTTTTTCTAAAGGTTGCTAATATGTGCATCACCAAATGTAGGCGGGGTGGCAGAGTGGTCATGCAGCGGACTGCAACTCCGTGGACGCCGGTTCGATTCCGACCTCCGCCTCCAAATTTGGTAAAGCCCGGGTGGTGAAATAGGTAGACACAGGGGATTTAAAATCCCCCGCCCACAAAGCGTGCCGGTTCGAGTCCGGCCCCGGGCACCATTTTCTAGTATAGAAAATGGTGCAATAAAAAATCCAGCGTAAGCTGGTTTTTTTATGCCTATAAAAAAGGATGCCTATTAGCACCCTTCTCCACTCGATCTATTTAAGCAGTTTTTTGCTTATCTTTTTCAGGTGTTAAATTCTTATCCAACACCAATTGAAAGCTTCGACTTGAATCTACTTTATATTCTGCACTTTTAATTGAATCTACAAAAATCCAGTCTGACTGCACCTGCTTATCATCTAGAGTAACCACCAAATAACCTCGCTGATTTAAATTACAATAAGCCAATTCATCAATAAGCGTAGTAAAGGCAAATTCAAATTGTTGTAATTGAGCAATTGGAATACTCAAATACTTTTCAAGACCCGGTGAAGAAACTGAACTTGTCGCCAGTTCAACCCCAACATACTGACCTTTTTGGCTATGCAAATAAGATGCCCATGCATTATGAGTATCGCCAGCCAGAACAATAACTTTCTTATTTAAATTTACTAAGTTTTCATACACGTTTTCACGTTCCGCATAATAACCATCCCAAGCATCAAGGTTATATGGCACCACTGTTGTGACTCTCGCCTTTTCTTGAGCGGTTAAAGTTGGATCACCTTGCTCTAAACGTAATTTCAAAGTGACTAATTCTGCAACTTGAGCATTCATTTTAGCCAAGGTTTCATCAGAAGCTCCACCTGAAGTAATTTGTCCCAGAGAGACCAACAATTCAGCAGGAATCCACATCTTACTCATTAAGACTTGCTGACCAATCACATTCCATGTTGCTGTAGATTGCTTTAATTTATCAACCAACCAATCCCTTTGTGTATAACCCATTAAAGTACGCTTTACACTCATTAAGTCAGTCTGAAACTTTTGAGCATTCAAACCAGCAGCTGTCATGTAATCAGCATATTCAAGCTGTTTATCTCGCGCAATAATGCGTGTATCTAGCATTGTTAGCTGTACAAGTGAGCCAAAATTAAACTGTCGGTAAATATTTAGATGATCTGCACTAGAAACGGGTCGAATAGGCATCCATTCGAAATAAGCTTGTAGAGCAGCTAACTTACGATCAGAAAAAGACCCTTCATTATCTTGATGATTTTCTGCCCCATCTTGCCAAGCATCATTTGCTAACTCATGATCATCCCAAATCACAATAAAAGGATGACGCTGGTGAGCTGCCTGCAAGTCTTTATCCTGACGATATAGCGCATAACGTTTGCGATAATCTTCTAGTTTAATAATTTCTTTATTATTATCGGATGGTAAGGTTCGACCAAGTTTTGCGGCATCTTCCGTCGCATAGCCATCTGCCCCATATTCATAAATATAATCACCCAAATGAATAACTACATCGATATTTTGCTTTGCCATCTCACGGTAAATATAAAAGTAACCCGCAGGATAGTTAGAACAAGAACATACTGCAAAACTAACTTTATTAGTGCTTATTGGTAGTGTTTTAGTTTGACCAACAGCGGAAACTTTATTACCAAAACGGAAACGATAATAATAAACAGTATTTGCCTGTAGTCCTGATGCATCTACCTTTACGGTGAAATCGTCAGTCTTGGTCGTTTCAACCACTCCCGTCTTCAAATTCTGTTTAAACTGATTATCAGTAGCAATTTCCCAAGTTACTTTAAGACGCGCACTAAGGTCTAGTGGTGTTAATCTTGTCCATAAAATCACTTTATCTTGTAAAGGGTCGCCACTCGCAACTCCATGTAAAAAATCTGCTTGTGCCTCTGTATTTTCATCGTCTGAACCATCATTACAACCTGTAAAAGCTACAGGCAAAGACAGCGCCCCAAAACCGAATAGACTTTTTTGAATTAATTCTCGGCGTGAAATTTTCTCTGACATACAACTACCTAAGTTTTAAGCAATGAGTGCTTTAAACTTAGGTACAGAAGATGAACAACTGATATCAATTTGATGAAGAAATTATGACTTAAATAGATCTTATCTTTAAATAGATGTACGAACTGATTGAAAATAAAGCAAACTATCTGATTTTCTCTTGCCAATCTGCTTCTTGTCATCTATTATTGCGCACATGCCCGGGTGGTGAAATAGGTAGACACAGGGGATTTAAAATCCCCCGCCCACAAAGCGTGCCGGTTCGAGTCCGGCCCCGGGCACCATTTTCAAATATTGAATTTGGTGTTACAAAGAATCCAGCGTAAGCTGGTTTTTTTATGCCTAATTAAAAATGAATTTTATGATAAGAATATTATTACTTCTGTGTAGCATCCTTTCTATATCCAGGGTTTACGCTACAGATCTTTTTTCTGGCACTATTTCTTTTAAAGATGACAACTGGCACTTTTCTCGCTGCTCTATCACCAAAGATGATTATTTAATTAAAGCACCTAAACAGATAATAGATAAATTCAAAGCATTAGAACAAAAACGAGAAATTTATTGGATCAGTTTATTAGCAGATGCCGAACACCAAGAGAATGGTGTTTTAGTGTTAAAAACTAAAGAAATAGATGAAATTCATTTAAAGGCATCTTGTCATTTGTTAGATGCATTTGAAGGTATTGAGAATCGAGAGTAATCACCACTCTCGATTCATCACCAGCTCTTCCATCTCAAGATCTAAATATCCCGCACCTTGTGCCACCATCATCATTGCTTCAGCAATATAGTCAGCAGCACTATCATCTAGCGAAGAATCCAGATCTTCAAACTGTGGTTTCATTTCATTAATTTCAATAACAGTTTGATGAGCATAGCGATAGATATCCTGATCAGCTAAAGCAGACTTTTGAACTTTTTTGGCAAATTGTTCAATTAACTGCTTGAGTTCAGCGACTAAAATATCTGGATAATACTCATCATCAAACATTGGGAGAAGTAAGTCTTCGAACATACAAAAGTTTACACAGCAGCAGAAACCTGCCGCTTATAACATATTTTCAAAATAATAACGACAATTTTACCTGACTTAACCATCTAATCTATGAAATCAATTAATCACAATCAGATTATAAAAGCCTATTTTTCAAGCTTTTTCCATCGCTTTCCAAACAAGAATTGCATCAGTCATTGCTTTTACATCATGTGCACGAACAATGGATGCCCCTTGCTGAATACTGAGCAAATGACCCGTAACACTCCCCACCGCACGCTGTTCTGCTGCTACACCCTTTAAAGCTTCGCCAATAAAACGTTTACGAGAAAGACCAGATAAAATTGGATAACCCATTTCATGGAGCTTCCAAAATTCATTTAATAATTTTAAATTTTGCTGTGCATTTTTTGCAAAACCAAACCCCGGATCAATAATAATATTCTGTTTTTTTACACCTGCAGTTAAAGCCTCTTCCACGCGCTGCTGAAGCTCTTGTATTACATCTAACGTTACATCCGCATATTGGTCTAGCTGATTCATTGTTGTGGGCTCACCACGCATATGCATGATCACTACAGGGATATCTAACTCTACCGCAGTTTTTAAAGCGTTTGGTCGAGTAAGCGCACGCACGTCATTCCAAATATGCGCACCTGCTTCTTTCGCTGCACGGATAACATCAGGCTGACTTGTATCAATCGAAAGAACCACATTATGTTTAGCTAAAGCCTCAACCACAGGTACAACTCTTCCGATTTCTTCTTCTACACTTACTTCAGATGCCCCTGGACGCGTAGATTCCCCACCAATATCGATAACGGTAGCACCCTGCTCTATCATGATTAGCGCATGCGCAATAGCTTGATCCACTTGATTATGCTTTCCACCATCACTAAAAGAATCTGGTGTGACATTTAAAATGCCCATAACGTGAGGCTGTGATAAATCTAACTGAAGCTGTCCACATTGTAGAATTTGCTGAGGTAAAGGCATTAGCTGCATGACAAGCTCCAATTTAATATTCGACAACATTTTAACAAGTCTGTGCTCGATATACTGCTGATTTCTTTTTAGCTTTGTCTGAAATACATGCACAAAAAAAAGAGCCACATGACTGTGGCTCTTTTGCTTAACTAATTTAGTTCATTGCTGGTAATGGTGGTGGTGTAGATGGACCATCTTTTGGTGGTTCAAATGCAGCCACTGGATTTTCAGCAACATAGACTTTAGGTGGTTGGGGTTCACGACCTTCCATAATGTCACGAATTTGATCACGATCAACGGTTTCCCACTCCATCAAAGCTTTTACCATTGCATGTGCAATATCTTTATTACCTTCCAAGATATTACGCGCAACTTTATATTGCTCATCAAGAATACGGCGTACTTCTTCGTCAACTAACTGTTGAGTTGCTTCAGAAATCGTACGGCTACCTACATTTCCAAAGAAGCCATTTTGGTTTTCGTCTTCGTAAACCATTACACCCATTTTGTCAGACATACCGTACTTAGTAACCATTGCACGCGCCATTTTAGTAGCTCGCTCAAAGTCATTTGAAGCACCAGTAGATTGCTGTTGAATAAATACTTCCTCAGCAATACGACCACCAAACAAAATCGCAATTTCATTTAGCATCTTGTCTTTATAATGGCTAATCTGGTCTTGCTCAGGTAACTGCCAAGTTACGCCCAAAGCCCAACCACGTGGCATGATCGTTACTTTATGAACAGGATCTGTACCTGGCAAAATTTCTGCAACAATTGCATGACCAGCTTCATGATAAGCAGTTGCACGACGCTCTTCTTCACGTAGAACCATCGACTTACGCTCTGGACCCATGTAGATTTTGTCTTTCGCATCTTCAAAGTCATGCATGTCGACAGTATTCTTATTACGACGTGCAGCAAATAATGCAGCTTCGTTAACAAGGTTTGCCAATTGTGCGCCAGAGAAACCTGGTGTACCACGTGCTAACACTTTCATGTCAACACCTGTAACTGAAGGTAACTTTTTCAAATGTACATTCAGAATTTGTTCACGACCACGAATATCCGGTAAACCAACCATTACTTGACGGTCAAAACGACCTGGACGTAATAATGCTTTATCAAGCACATCAGAACGGTTAGTTGCAGCAATAACGATTACGCCTTCATTGCCTTCAAAACCATCCATTTCCACAAGCATCTGGTTTAAGGTTTGTTCACGCTCATCATGACCACCGCCTGTACCTGAACCACGGTGACGACCAACTGCATCAATCTCATCAATAAAGATGATACATGGCGCGTGACGCTTCGCTTGCTCAAACATATCACGGACACGGGACGCACCCACACCCACGAACATTTCTACAAAGTCAGAACCTGAAATGCTGAAGAAAGGAACTTTCGCTTCACCAGCAATTGCTTTAGCTAATAACGTTTTACCAGTACCCGGAGGACCAACCATAAGTACGCCACGAGGAATAGTAGCGCCCAAACGTTTGAATTTTGCAGGGTCTTTTAAGAAATCTACAATTTCAACAACTTCTTGTTTTGCTTCATCACAGCCGGCGACGTCAGAAAAATTGACTTTGATCTGGTCTTCAGAAAGCATTTTCGCCTTCGACTTACCAAAACTCATCGGTCCATTCTTTCCGCCTGCACCACCACCCATGTTACGCATAAAGAACATGAATAACAAAATGATTAACAGTACAGGGAAACTAGCAATGAGAAGTTGCATCAAAATGCCTTGACGTTGTGGAGCTGTTCCCTCAACAACAACATTTTGTTTATTTAAGCTTGGCATAAGCTCAGTGTCTTCAACTTGCGGACGAACAGTTTCAAACTGTGATCCGTTAGTTTTTTCACCATTAATATTTAAACCGTCAATTGTGACTTGCTTAATTTGGCCACTATTCACCGCTGCAACGAAATCTGAATATTTCATCGCAGTAGGCTTGTTGCGGTCACTGATATTACTGAAAATTAAAATCAGAACACCAAGTATTATTAGCCACAATACGGCATTCTTGAAGTAATCGCTCAAAGCTTTATTCCCATATCGATCTAATTTGATCATGCCCAAACTTGGCCGATCGTCATAAAAGCAGCAACTGTATTGCTTGCGGATAACCTAAAAGTACAAAATGCACAATTTTTAGGAGCTTGGCAAGTAAACTTTATCGCAATGCTTTCTTACGCCCTTGTCCAACCAAAAAAACTTCTTTAGATCGTGCACGAGAAGCTGCTGGTTTTACTGTTTTTAACACATCAAAACTATCAACTACTTGTTTACGAAACTCATCAAATCCTGTGCCTTGGAACACTTTAACCACAAGTTGTCCATTAGGACCAAGAACCTTTTGAGCAAAATCTAAAGCCAGTTCACATAAGTAAATCTGTCTAGGTTGATCAACAGCCCTATTACCAGATGTATTGGGGGCCATATCAGAAATTACAATGTCTACTTGTCGCCCATTTAAAATATTTAACAAATTTTCAAATACATCTTCTTCTCTAAAGTCTCCTTGTAAGAAAGTGACATCAGGCAAAGCATCCATAGGTAAAATATCGGAAGCAATGACTAAACCTTTGCTACCAACAAGTTTCCCAGCGATTTGAGACCAACTACCAGGAGCCGCGCCTAAATCTACTACAGTCATGCCTGGCTTAATCAACTTATATTTTTCTTGAATTTCAAGAAGTTTATAAGCTGCTCGAGCGCGATATCCTTCCTTTTGTGCTTTTTTTACAAAAGGATCGTCCAGATGTTCCCTCATCCATACACGACTACTTTTCGACAGTTTCTGGTTTGTAATGCGTGTTGCCATAACTCACTAAATATCAAAAAAACTTCTGATCGTTCATTGTACGTGAAAATTACTCTCATTACAGTACGGATGTAGCGTAAACTCACTAAGTTTTACAGTTTTTTTCCAATAATGTTGATCGATTATTTATACAGTTTTTCGTACATCTGGATTTAAGTTTTTTGCTATACTAAGCCGTTTTTAAAATCAGGTATTTTTAATGGCCGCTTTATCTATCCATGAACGTAAACGTTTACGTCAAATTGGTCATGTGCTTAATCCAGTTGTCATGATTGGTGGACAAGGCTTAACAGACGCGGTAATCGAAGAAACGCTTCGTGCTTTAAATGACCACGAACTTATTAAAGTTAAGATTGCTGGTGAAGACCGTGAAGCGCGTACCGCAACAATTGACGCAATTGTTGAAGCAACAGGTGCTCAAGCTGTGCAAAAAATTGGTAAAATTGTTTTGCTTTACAAAAAGGCAGCTAAACAAAACCAACATTTGTCTAATCTTGTTCGTCACGCTCACCTAGCAAACTAATTTAATTTGACAAACTATGGCAAGTTACGAACTTTCAGCTTTTGATCGTTTTTATGCTGTTTCTGTTGTTGGCGCAATTGAACAGCAAGCATCCTCCTTAAATATCGGTTTTTGGATTCGTGATCCAAATCAACTTATTATCTGGCCTCAAGAAGTCGTGGGTCATCCACGTCAAGATTTTTTGTGGGAAGAAACTTGTTTCGAGATTTTTGTTGGCGTGCATGATGAAGATTATTATCGGGAAATTAATCTTTCCCCTTCTCAAGCATGGCAGTCATATCAGTTTGAAGAATATCGCTATCCGGAAAGCATACCTCCCCTTGCTGCTTACGATATTGAACTGAACCACCTCAAGCGCACTCACTATGGCTTAAATGTTAGTCTCGATTTAGGGCAATTTATGCAACAGCATCGCTTGAAATGGTCAAACCTTTATTTAGGTTTAACTACAGTTTTAAAGACTAAAGATGGTATGCAGTACTATGCAATGCAGCATAGTGGAAAAAGTGCAGATTTCCATAATAAACGTGACTGGTTACATCAGTTCTAAAAATAAAAAAGCGAGAAATTAATTCTCGCTTTTTTATAGCTGGACCAAAGCAGAGATCATTAATTATCTCTTGCTTTATTCCAAGCTTCGACTGCATTATTTTTAGTGCGCTTAATACTTTCACTTAAAGAATCTTTGTGCTTCAAAGAAATCTGGCTAATATCACCCTTAAGCTCTTTGCTCACTTTTGTTAAATCTTCAATAAGGGCATTAATTTCTGCTTTCAAAGCATTTTTAAGGTCAGACAACCCTTCTTGTGAAGTGCTAAACTGAGCTTTAATTACATCAAGACGTTGTAAAATATCTTGTTTAATTTGACCAATTTGATTTTGAATATTCTTATTTAATTCGTGAGTTTCAGCTTCAATTTTCTCTTGAGTCTCGCTTAAAACTTCTTTGACTTGCTCTTGAGTTTCAGTAATAGCTTCTTTTACCTGAGCTTTTGCTTCCGTAGCAACTTCTTTAACTTGCTCAGTTTTTTCAGCAACAGTTTCTTTTACCTGTGCAGTTTTAGCGGTTACTGTTTTTTTAGCCTTAGTTGTAGTCGCAGCTAGGGTTTCTTTCACTTCATTAACCTCAGCTTTTACTGATTCAACTACTGCTTGAGTTTTTTCACTCACCTCTTTTGAAACTTCATTATTGCTCATACTATTTCCTCATATTGTTTATTTTTTAACTAGCAATACAATAAATCCAGTTTCAAGAATTCGCCTTGCAAATTGTCAGACAATTTATCAAAAGTATCGGATTCAGATGAGTGGATAATTTTTTTATAAAAAGCAAGCAATGAATTATATTTTTTAGCAGAAAAGAAATAGACTTTGAGGGGTTCCATGCGTATAATGCGCTGTTAAGTTACAAGCGGGCAGACCGATAGGGAGGGCATGTTTTATCCAAACATCGCCGATCTTTTTTGGGTCTACTCGCTTTTTTACAGCCGAAATTCAGGAGCTTTGGTTTGAGCATCCCCGCCATTTTAGCCCTCGCAGATGGAACGATCTTTAAAGGAACGTCAATCGGCGCATCGGGAAGTACGACTGGAGAAGTCGTTTTTAACACAGCCATGACAGGCTATCAAGAAATTTTGACTGACCCAAGTTATGCACAACAAATTGTGACATTAACTTACCCTCATATTGGTAACACTGGTTGCAACGCGGAAGACGTTGAATCTGGTCGTATCCATAAAGTATGGGCAAATGGTTTAATTATTCGTGACCTTCCCCTACTACACAGTAATTTCCGTGCTGAGCAGTCGTTGAGTGAATATTTGCAAGCGCATAATGTTGTTGCTATTGCAGATATCGATACTCGTAAACTGACTCGTATTTTACGTCAGACTGGCGCTCAAAACGGATGTATCCTTGCTGGCGAAAATATTACGGAAGAAGAAGCTATTGCAAAAGCACGTGCTTTTGGTGGCTTAAACGGTTTAGACCTGGCAAAAGAATGTTGTGATCCAACAGGTTTTGAATGGTCTGAAGGTTCATGGACCTTAGGCCAAGGCTTCTCTAAACCTGAATTAAAATACCATGTAGTTGCATACGATTACGGTGTCAAAACCAACATCTTGCGTATGCTTGCAGACCGCGGTTGTAAACTAACCGTTGTTCCTGCAGAAACTCCGGCTGAAAAAGTATTGGCACTTAATCCGGATGGCGTATTCCTTTCAAATGGTCCTGGCGATCCAGCTGCTTGTGATTATGCGATCGAAGCTGTAAAAACTATTGTTGAAACCACAACATTACCTGTATTTGGTATCTGCTTAGGTCACCAAATTCTGGCACTCGCTTCTGGTGCAAAAACTGTAAAAATGAACCATGGTCACCACGGCGCTAACCATCCTGTACAAGATCTTGAAGATGGTACAGTGATGATTACTTCACAGAACCATGGTTTTGCTGTAGATGCAGAAACTTTACCGGCTAACTTAAAAGCAACGCATAAATCATTGTTCGATGGCACCTTACAAGGTATTCACCGTACAGACAAACCAGCTTTCAGCTTCCAAGGTCACCCTGAAGCAAGCCCTGGTCCACATGATTGTGCACCTTTGTTCGATCATTTCATCGAACTTATCGAAGCATCTAAACAGTAATTACGGAGCGAATAATGCCTAAACGTACGGATATTAAAAGCATCTTAATTATTGGTGCTGGCCCGATTGTGATTGGACAGGCATGTGAGTTTGACTACTCAGGTGCTCAAGCGTGTAAAGCACTTCGTGAAGAAGGCTATCGTGTTATTTTGGTTAACTCTAATCCAGCAACTATCATGACAGATCCTTCAATGGCTGATGCAACTTATATTGAGCCGATTACTTGGCAAACAGTTGCACAGATTATTGAAAAAGAACGTCCAGATGCAGTATTGCCAACTATGGGTGGTCAAACTGCATTGAACTGTGCCCTCGCACTTGATGAGCACGGTGTTCTTGCTAAATATAATGTTGAACTTATTGGCGCGAGCAAAGAAGCGATTGAGAAAGCCGAAGATCGTAAACTCTTCGATATCGCTATGCGTAAAATTGGCTTGGAATGTCCAAAAGCTGCCATTGCTGAAACAATGGAAGAAGCTTTAACAATCCAGTCAGGCTTTGGTTTTCCAGTAATTATCCGTCCATCATTTACAATGGGGGGTTCTGGCGGTGGTATTGCATACAACCGCGAAGAATTCCTTGAGATTTGTGAACGTGGTTTTGACCTCTCTCCTACTCACCAGTTATTGATTGATGAATCTTTAATTGGCTGGAAAGAATACGAAATGGAAGTTGTTCGTGACAAAAACGACAACTGTATTATCGTATGTGCGATCGAAAACTTCGATCCAATGGGCGTTCACACCGGTGACTCAATTACTGTTGCTCCTGCTCAGACATTAACAGACAAAGAATATCAATTGATGCGTAATGCTTCGGTTGCAGTTCTTCGTGAAATTGGTGTTGAAACAGGTGGTTCTAACGTTCAGTTCGGTATTAACCCGAAAGATGGACGTATGGTTGTTATTGAGATGAACCCTCGTGTATCACGTTCATCTGCTCTTGCTTCTAAAGCAACAGGTTTCCCAATCGCAAAAATCGCAGCAAAACTTGCTGTTGGTTATACTCTTGATGAATTGAAAAATGACATCACTGGTGGCGTGACTCCTGCAAGCTTTGAACCATCGATTGACTATGTTGTAACGAAGATTCCTCGTTTTAACTTCGAGAAATTCCCACAAGCAGAACCTGTATTAACCACTCAGATGAAATCTGTTGGTGAAGTCATGGCTATTGGCCGTAACTTCCAGGAATCTGTACAAAAAGCATTACGTGGCCTTGAAGTTGGTGTAAGCGGTTTTGATGAAAAAATCGAAGCTGGTGCAACAAATGCAAAAGAAACCATTTTAAAAGAGCTTAAAGTTCCAGGCCCTGAGCGTATCTGGTATGTAGCCGATGCTTTCCGTCATGGTTTCTCTTTAGATGAAGTGTTTGAAGCAACCAAAATTGACCGTTGGTTCCTTATTCAAATTCAAGACATCGTTAAAACTGAAGCTGAAGTAAAATCTTTAGGTTTTGGTGACTTAAACGCTGACAATATCCGTGCTTTCAAACGCAAAGGTTTATCTGACCTACGTATTGCTGACCTCATGGGTATTTCACAAAAGCAATTCCGTAAACAACGTTGGAATTTGGGTGTTTACCCAGTTTACAAACGTGTTGATACATGTGCTGCCGAGTTTGAATCTGGTACTGCATACATGTATTCAACTTACGATGAAGAGTGTGAAGCAAATCCATCAAATCGTGACAAGATCATGGTTATTGGTGGTGGTCCAAACCGTATTGGTCAAGGTATTGAATTTGACTACTGCTGTGTACACGCTGCATTAGCAATGCGTGAAGACGGTTATGAAACAATCATGGTTAACTGTAACCCTGAAACTGTTTCTACTGACTACGATACATCAGATCGTTTGTATTTCGAACCTGTAACACTTGAAGATGTGCTTGAAATTGTACGTACTGAGAAGCCAAAAGGCGTGATCGTACAGTACGGTGGTCAAACACCTCTTAAATTGGCACGTGCTTTAGAAGAAGCTGGTACACCAATTATTGGTACATCACCAGATGCAATTGACCGTGCAGAAGACCGTGAACGTTTCCAGCAAATGATCCAACGTTTACAGCTTCGTCAACCAAACAACAGCATTGTAAAATCTGCTGAAGAAGGTATCTCTGAAGCTGCGAAAGTAGGTTATCCGTTAGTTGTTCGTCCATCTTATGTATTAGGTGGTCGCGCAATGGAAATCGTGTATAACGAAGAAGAACTTAAACGTTACCTTCGTGAAGCAGTTCAGGCATCTAACGAAGCCCCTGTTCTTCTTGACCGCTTCCTTGATGATGCAACTGAAGTTGATGTTGACTGTGTATCTGACGGTAAAGACGTTGTGATCGGCGGTATCATGCAGCACATCGAACAAGCAGGTATTCACTCAGGTGACTCTGCATGTTCAATTCCTCCTTATTCTTTATCTAAAGAAATTCAGGATGAAATGCGTCGTCAAACTGTTGCGATGGCAAAAGAACTTGGTGTGGTTGGTTTGATGAACGTTCAGTTCGCAGTTAAAGGCGAAGATGTTTACGTTCTTGAAGTTAACCCACGTGCTTCACGTACAGTTCCATTCGTATCGAAATGTATTGGTGATTCTTTAGCAAAAGTAGCTGCACGTTGTATGGCTGGTCAATCACTTGAATCTCAAGGATTTACTAAAGAAATCATTCCAAAACACTTTGCTGTGAAAGAAGCTGTTTTCCCATTCGCTAAATTCCAAGGCGTAGATCCAATGCTTGGACCTGAGATGAAATCTACAGGTGAAGTAATGGGCGTTGGTAAAACATTTGGTGAAGCATTCTATAAAGCTGTTTTAGGCTCAAATGATCGCTTACCTGGTTTACCAACCGAAGGCGAAGTCAAAAATGCTTTCTTATCAGTACGTGAATCTGACAAGAAATATATTGCTGATATCGCTAAGAAATTAGCTGCATATGGCTTCAAGCTTCTTGCAACAGGTGGTACATACAAAGTTCTTAAAGAAGCAGGTTTAGAGTGTGAATCTGTGAATAAAGTAACTGAAGGTCGTCCACATATTGTTGACCGCTTGAAAAATGGTGAAATACACCTTATTGTCAATACAACTGAAGGTAAACAGGCTCAATATGACTCTGCAATGATCCGTCGTGCTGCCCTACAAGGCAAAGTGTATTACACAACGACTATCAATGGTGCAGAAGCTGTTTGCCAAGCTTTTGATGTGAAATTGCCAATGGATGTATACCGCTTGCAAGATTTAACTGTAGGTTAATTTGTTACCGATAAGTCCCGTCACCTTATCGGTGGCGGGATTTTTTCATTTTTTTTAACTGTGTTTTCTCAAATTAAGAGGGACCAAAATGCAACGCTATCCAATGACCCCTGAAGGTAAAATTGCCTTAGAGAAAGAATTACAACATTTAAAATCTGTTGAACGTCCACGTATTATTCAAGCCATTGCAGAAGCACGTGAACATGGTGACTTAAAGGAAAATGCTGAATATCATGCTGCGCGTGAACAGCAAGGTTTCTGTGAAGGTCGTATTCAGGATATCGAAGGTAAATTAGGCGCTGCTCAAGAAATTGATGTTAAAACACTTGAGCAAAATGGCCGTGTTGTTTTTGGTGTGACAGTAACGATTGAAAATCTGGATACTGAAGAACGCAAAACTTATAAGATTGTTGGCGATGACGAAGCAGATTTTAAAATTAATAAAATCTCGGTGAACTCACCAATCGCACGTGGTCTTTTAAGTAAGAGTGAAGGCGATGAAGTGAAAATCGTGACTCCACAGGGCGAAGTCGAATATGAAGTCGTAAGTGTAGAATATCTCTAAGATAATGCACAACTAGCCCCTCTTTATGAGGGGTTTTTATTCAATACCATTGATATATTTTTGGGAAGTCACACATGGATAACGCTTTAATTAACACTCCAGTTCGTCATTGGTGTGAATTTGAATTTATCCATAAAACTGTTAAAAACCCGAATATCCATATTAAAGGTAATTACTCATATTACTCCGCCTATTGGGATCAAGGTTTTGAACGTTGTGTCGTACGTTATTTACATGATAAAGCCTCGACACCTGACAAACCGATTGATCAACTTCATATTGGTAATTTTGTTTGTTTTGGCGCTGAATGCGTCATTATGATGGGTGGTAACCAACTTCACAGACCAGACTGGATTTCGACTTTCCCTTTTGATACGCGTAGCTTCTTAGCTGCTGGTGATACTGTAATTGCCGATGGGTGTTGGATTGGCAGTCGCGCAATGATTATGCAAGGTGTCAAACTTGGTGAAGGTGCAGTCATTGCAACTGGAGCTGTAGTAACTAAAGATGTTCCGCCCTATGCAATTGTAGGTGGCGTGCCTGCGAAAATTATTAAATATCGCTTTCCTCAAGAACAAATAGACAAACTGCTTGCTTTAAAACTTTATGATTTAGATGAGAAGCAAATTCTGAAAATACGTGAATATTTACAAACTGATGATATAGATGCTTTATCTAGCCATATAGAAAATTTGCGGACTTTATAAAAATAGGGCTATAAAATTGAATGTTATAAAACACAAATGATTACGTGCTTGAATTTAAATCGTCAAAAAATAAGTATAAAGTATTGAATAAATAAGCATCATTACAATAAGGAAAAGACTCATGTTATATCAACATATTCTTGTACCAATTGACGGTTCTGAAACTTCTGTGGTCGCGATGGATGAAGCGATTAAACTCGCAAAAGCTCTAAATAGCAAAATTACCGTAGTGCAAGTTATGGCTCTTGACCCATATATTGCCGATGCCTACGTAAAAACTGGGCAAACTAACGAATTAATTGAACGCACAAGAACTTATTTACTGGATGTATTAGAGCAGGCAAAACAAAAATTTGCCAATGAAGGCATTACTGTCGAAACTAAACTACTTGAAGGTTTTGTCGTACATGAAGAAATTATTCAAGCTGCTCAAGACTTAAAGGCAGATCTGATTGTTATGGGTTCTCATGGCCGTACAGGAGTCCGAAAACTTGTACTGGGTAGCGTTGCACAAAAAGTGTTAGGCGAAAGCCATATTCCTGTTTTAATTGTTCGATAACTTCCATATTACTTATCTTGTTAATCATAATGATTAGGCAATTATTTTTAATCAACAACCTTTAAGTCAATTTAAGGCTGCCAAGCAAATTGCTTTAAATTGACTTTACTATTTAATAAGTAAACTCCTTCAGCTTCTAGCTTTAATTGTTGAACATTTTCACCCTTTTCATTAAATTTACTTAGGCTAATTTTGCCTTGAGAATTAATAACCCGATACCAAGGAACTTGATGATCTGCTTCAAGATGCTTAAGGACATAGCCAACTAATCTCGCATGTTTAGGTAAACCTGCCATACGAGCGACTTGTCCATAAGTTGCAACTTTTCCGTAAGGAATCAAAGCAATGACTTCTAAAATCTGCCGATGTAGTTCATACTGAGTTGTCAAAATGGACTCCATAAAAATTGACATAATTCATATCATATAAAAAATTTTGACTAAAACTAAATGCAATCCAAGGTGGGCTTGAGGGAAATCTGCATGAAAAAAATATTATTGGTGATTACTGGGTCATTACTGTGCGTTTCTTGTACTACTCGCCTCCCTATTCCTTCAGGAGAGGTATCTAAAGTATCTACAGATGGTCGTCCTATCGTTCCTGTCACTTTCGTTTTTACCACTAATTCTCCAGAAGCTACAAAGTTTGATAATTATCAACAAATGCGGAAAGAAATTAAAATATTAAATAAATATTATGTAGATGATAAAAACAATAAAATCTTTAAGTTCAAATTAAACCGTTATATCCCATATGAACAGTTCATTCAGTTACGATGTGACCTTAAGCAGCAAATTAATCAGCCCTATCCTATTTCCCTCGAAACAATTCCTGCAAGTGTAAATACCTGTTTTCCTAAACGGACTGCTAGTAAGGAAGTCATCGTTTTCATTTATGATGCGTATTCGACCAAATGGAAATTTGCAGATGTAACGAGTAGAGCTTTTCGCAACAATGGTGAACCCTTTGTTTTGTTAGACTGGAACCGCCTAAATTATAATATTCAGGCTGGCAGCGTACACGAAATGGGACATGTGTTTGGACTAAAGCATGTTTGTGCACCGAATGCTACAAAACGTACGCCAACAAATATTATGGCAAGTGCTGAATGTAAACGCGGTAGCGGTGGACTTAGGAATTTAGGTTTTACACCTGTGCAACTTCAAACAATTTTATCGAATTATCAAAGTTATCCTTAAAATATTTTAGAAACCAAGCTCTACATAAAAACCTAATTTATCTTGAGCCAAACTATAATTTTCTTGGGTCAGTAATGAAGTCATATAATTGCTGACCTTTGAGAAATCTTGCTCATTGACTGGATACGGCTGCCAAAATGTTTTCAAATTATTGGTATAGATTGGATATAAACGCAGTCGATCTTTTGACAAATCTAGTCGTGCTATACATCCATACGGTAAAGCGTTGTGCTCAGCATATTCACCGTTACTATTAAAAACAGAATTGCCAATACCAAATACCACAGGCTTTTGATGAATGAATTGAACAGGCTGAACAGTGTGCGCGCCATGACCAATGATAAGGTCAGCGCCAGCTTGAGTTAAAATATCAGCAAGCTTGGTCTGTTCCTTGGTAATAGGCTTAAAATCGATGCCCCAATGACAAATAACGATGACTTTATGGTGAGAATGAGCCAACTTATAACGGCTTATTTGTTCAATTAAGACTCCATTTAAACACGCGATTCCATTCTTGTGCCCTAAAGCGTAAAAATCATAATCTAGATACGCTGTATCTCTGTGCCAATAGCCATTAAAAATAGCGTAATGCTTGTTATTAAATGCAATTTCAAAGTAACTATGGGCATCTTTTTGGTTTAATCCTGCACCGATATAAGAAATATTGGCCTGATCAAATTGTTGTAATGTATAAGCTAATCCGCGATTCCCATAATCTTTTAGATGATTATTAGCCAGCACAACATGGTTAAGGTGAATATTATTAAATTCTGCTAATGTTTTTTCAGCCTCAGCTTTAAGAATAAACGACTTTTTATGCGCTAATGGTGATTGATCTTCTAAAGAAAATACTGCTTCAAAGTTAGCGATATTTAAGTCATTTTCGCCTAAAAAAGCTTTTATTTTTTCGAATGAATAGCTGTATCCATATTGTTGTAGAGCATCTTTTTGCCCCTTAGACTTGCGCTTTTCTGTATAGATCTCCCCAAAATAAGTATCTCCCAGAATGTTGATCATGCCACTTTGAGTGGAGCAAACTTTAGGTTTAACATCTTGCGATTGAAAACAGTGATAATAAGGAATCAAATGTTCAATTCGATGAATATCATCTAAAAATGAAAAGAAACCGATGGTCTGGTTTTCTTCAAAGAACGTCAGATAAATTGTTCTCAATGAATTAGATAGGTATAAGACCGTTACGACTGACTGAGCCATTAATGGCGTCTGGGGAAGATAAGGCTTTCCCTTAAAAATAAGTTCTTTAATAAAGAAAACTTTTCTGATTTCAGTTGGATAGGTATAAATATTTTTGACTAATAAAAACAAATGTTTTAACTGATTTTGGATACCTTCATTTTTTATGGTTAAGTTATAGGTAGCAGCTTTTTCGGATAAAATTAAAGATACTTGCTCATTTGTACCAAAAAGCATATTGCTTAACGCAGCTTTTACATCTGCTGCTTGGGTAAAAATTAAAAACTGTAATAGCTCGGTAAAGGTGTAATTTTCAGAAGGCTTTAAACCTAGATTTTGCTGACCTAGTTGCTCAGATAGCTGTTCAGGCATGACATAGACATCTTGAGCCTGTATGTTTTTTTGCTGAAATTGTTCTAGTGCATAGTCGATTAGCAGTAGCGTTGAAACATCATCGTCAAATTCGAATTGCCATAAAGGTTCATCAAAACTTGTAGTATCGACATGTGCTAATAATTTGATTTCAACAGGCTGATACTTCATGGCTCATCACCCTTGTAATCTTTAACGTAGGCGATGTAACCCGATAAGTTATGTTCTTGGTCATCAATCCGTACGCGAAAACGGTCATGTCGAATATAAAACGCATGCAAGATTTTATCTGGTCGCGCCATATACATAGCCATTTCTGGATAAAAAAATCCTGTGGTTTGAAAATCAGCTCTAAACTCAATTAGCTTTTGAAGCTCAGACATATAAGCTTGCTCAAAAAGCGCTGTACGCCCCTGCTCTTTTAAACGGCTCACCATTTTATAAGCAGCCATTAACATCTCTAACAAAGTTGCATATGTCGTTTTTCGATTTCGAATAAAAATAAAATGTTTTAAATAATTATTTAAACCAAAAATAAAATATTTTTCTTCAGGACATATTTTAGTGAGTTCATTGGTACAATAACTTAACCAATGATCATGATATTTCTCATATCTATTTTTAATAAAATATTCAAACATTAACTTAACCGTTTCTAATAATTTAGAATCTTGGTTAAATTGGTATAAACGTAATAAAGCTAAAGCAGCTTCACCGTCATAATAAATAATTCTGAATTTTTCTTTTAAATCATAATCTGGATAATTTAATACATGAGTCGTTGATCCATTTGAATCTACTAGCTTTAAAATACCATTTGCGAGTTTCTCTGCATATTTTTGATAATCAGTTTTTTGGGTAATTTCTTGATATTTTGTCAGCATTAAAATAGCTGCCGCATTGGCACCTAGTTTAATTTCTAATTCCCCTTCTTTTCCATCAATCATAAAGGCGGTTGATGAATCTTTTTCTTTATAAAAGTTAGTCAGTGCATAGTGAATCGCGGCATGAATTTTAGGCCAATATTCCGGCTTATTTTGCACCTCAAATGTTTCTAGTAAGGCATACACCGAGGTACAGTGGCGTACCGTATTGTAGTTACGAATGTCTCGATCATAGGCAGAAAAATAACCATAAATAAATTTGCCATTTCCTTGAATCTGGTCATGCAAAAATGCCGAGTTTTGTTCAATTAACAGCTTAAAATGCTGTTTCTTATTGTTTGAAATTCCTCTAATACCATTTACGTCATTGCGACTCGCTAAATTAATGAATTGCCCATTTTCATAAAATGCTGCGTAGGTATCAAAAGTCCAAATTTCTTGTAGCTCTTGTAGTTTAATCTGTGGTTTTGTAGCGTTATATTTTTGCTTAATTGCATAATTCAGATTGGTTTCATCAAAGAAGTTCGGTTTGTCATAACTTAACCCCCGAATAAATGCTTTTCCATAAATCTCTTGTTCGAGAAAAGCCACTGAACATTGTTCATCAAAGCCAATGCCTTTACGGTAATGGTTATTGTGAAATTGATGGTGGACCTGTTGTTCTACTTCTTTCCACATCTGTTGCATTAAATTATATGCGATATCTATTTTTATATAATCAGCCAATTGTTCTTGTGCAAATTGGTCATCAATAAAATCTAATAATTGTTTTTTAGCCTGCTCTAAATTTGTTTTCTCACTGTGCCATACGTTACATCTTTGGTCTTTGGGGCCATAAGATAAAAATAAAATAATATCCTGTTTAAGACTCGGAACATGCTGAACAACTTGCTCTAACCAAAGGTTCAGTTGTCTTTGGAAGTTTAAAAATGCCGTCACTCGAATTCAGTCCCTATTCGTTATTTGTTGTTCTATAAAATTTTCAATACATCATAGCACGGACAAGCTAAAAGCTAGATTAACGTATTGTTTAAAAATAAAAAAAGAGCCCGAAGGCTCTTTTTTTATTTGGTTAATTATCTATTAATAGATAATTTGACCATTGGCAAGTAACTCTGCCTCAGTAGTAGAAACACCTTGTAAAACCAACAGATTCGTAAAGTTATTTGAAGGTAAAATCACCCCAGTTAACCCATCACGGTCAATCTGAATTGTTGTATTACCACCACTTACAGTGACATTTAGATATTGCCCAATAGTAGCATCTGTTTGGGCTCCATCGAGTAACCCTCTGATATCAATCAGATCGGCTTGCTGGTCTGTAGCGACATTACCCACATGGAAGTTAGTCCAAGTATCTACGCCATTGCCACCGGTATTACCACCATTGCCTATAGCAACATTGTTTAATACATGGTAAATGAGAGTATCTGAACCAGCCCCAATCGTGCCAGTATCCGTATTGAACGTGTCATTTCCTGATGTACTAATTACATGAGTATTGTAATCAGAAGTAGTCAGGTTAACCGTCAATGATGATAAAGACTCGGCGCCATTCGCTGCCACTAACTTATAGTTAATGGTATCGGTTGGATTCGCTAATGTTAAAGATGAAGTATTGGCACGGTAATCATAGTCACCATTTGAATTGATCACAAATGTACCATTCGCAGTAGTGATAGATTGTCCAGTAGCCTCAACATATACACCAGGGCTCGTTTCAACATAGAGTTTGACACCATCAGCAGTAAAGATACCACTGTCTGCAACTCCACCTATTGTGTCACCATGGACAATGTTTCCATGAATCCAGTCAGATGAATAATTGTTCAAGTGCGTTGTAGTGGTCGTTACTTGGGTATCCAATGTGGTTACACCAAGTGTTATTGCTGACAACGTATATTGAACACGGTATGTACCTGCTTCCAAGTGTAGAACAGAATCTTGGAAAGCTACTGTTCCGAGACTAATACCACCCACACTCGCAAGCGCTGTCGCCGAACCAGTGTAAGTAGTATCAACCCATACTCCACCTACAAATTGTTGAACAACATAGCTCACTGTTGGTAAGGCACTTAATAATGGCTGGTTAGCGTAAGTAGCTGCCACCTGAACATCTACTAGCGTTCCTGCTGCAACCACAAAGCTATTAGAAAGTACAGAAGTCGAACCAATCAAGTTAATTGTTATGTTCGGACTTGCAACATCTACAGGTGTATCAGTTGAGTTACTAAAGTCAACCGTTGCAACTGCTTGGTCAGCATTGGCAACGATTTGAGTCGTACCATCCGTTCCAGGACTAGCAGTATTCCAAGTAATGCTGACATCAGGTGATCCAATCTGTATGTGCAAGACTGCTGTGCTAGTTCCACCTGACACAGGATCAGTAATGGTGTAAGTAAAGCTATCTACTTTACCAATGTTTGCAGCATTAGCAGTTGGTGTATAGCTATATGAACCATTTGCAGAGATAGTAAGTGTTCCATAAGCTCCAATGACTGGGGTTGAAGAACCGATAGGTGTTGATATCGCACCTACTTGTTCACCAATCACCGCAGACACCACTGTAGTTCCAGTGATTGTATCTGGCACATATGAAGAACCATATATAGTCGAATCATCATCTGTGAGCACATTGCCGCTTACTGTTGCTGCACTATATGTAGGAACTACTGTGTGATTATAATCATCGCGAACCACACTCATTGTACCTAACAATCCTACACCCACACCGGTATAGACCATAAACGCTCTATAAGAACCACTTGCCAAGTCTGTGATAGTCGCACCGAATCCATTACCACCGAGTATTCCGACGTTAATTAATCCGGTACTAGCATCACCTGCAACATTCTGCCATGAACCATCTGGTGCTTGTTTTTGTAACACTATTTTATAGTCGTTAAGCAAAGACAAACTTAGTAAAGCGCCATAGCTAATCGTTGCATCTGAAGTATGTCCAGCAGCAATACTGAAGCTCACACTCGGGGTACCTAGAAGCGATACGTTAAGACCCTCAGTTACGCCTATCAATGCTAGATAGGTTGCAGAACCAGCATTAATACCCGTTGTAGTTAATGGAACAATATCAATTGCCACACTATCTACATTGTCATGTGCAGTAATTGTTGGCACAAGAACAAGACCAGCAAGGTTAGCGCCAGTACCCAGGTTACCTGCAAGGTCAGTATAGGTGTTATTTGCAACACTCAAGCTCGGTGCTGTTGCACTGCCATCTTGAGTGAAGGTCGCTGTCCAGGTCACACCACCATCTGCTGTAGCCAAGCCAGTAAGCGTACCACCTGCCAAGGTCACATCTGTTGCATCAAAGCCAGTCACTGCTTCACTGAACGTGAAGGTCACTGTGGTGCTTTCACCTACAGACAGGTTAAGGTCAGTTGCACTGATCGCAAGCGTCGGTGCAACAATATCTGCCACTAAACCAGCCAATGCCGCACCAGTACCCAGGTTACCTGCAAGGTCAGTATAGGTGTTATCCGCCACACTGATGCTTGGTGCTGTCGCACTGCCATCTTGAGTGAAAGTCGCTGTCCAGGTTAATCCACCATCTGCTGTGCTCAAGCCCGCTAAAGTACCGCCTGCCAAAGTCACATCTGTTGCATCAAAGCCAGTCACTGCTTCACTGAACGTGAAGGTGACTGTGGTGCTTTCACCCAGACCTAGATTCAGGTCAGTTGCACTGATCGCAAGCGTCGGTGCTACCACATCTGAAGTCAAGCCAGCAAGGTTAGCGCCAGTTCCCAAGTTACCTGCAAGGTCAGTATA
>NZ_KB976985.1:123221-272630 GCF_000399665.1 Acinetobacter calcoaceticus ANC 3811 | reverse complement strand
ATAGCCGACCTAGCTTGCTGGTGACGAACCAGGAAGAAGATCATTAAGAGATTATGAAGAACAACTTGTGTGGATTTTTACTGATTGATTGATCGAAATATTATCATTGATTGATTGGTTTAAATTACTCGAAGTTTATTTGAGCGAAATTTAAGTCAGAAAATTGATGAGCCAGAATTGGCACCTTGTCTTTAATAAGGTGCAAAATGATTTTTAACTGAAGAGTTTGATCATGGCTCAGATTGAACGCTGGCGGCAGGCTTAACACATGCAAGTCGAGCGGAGTGATGGTGCTTGCACTATCACTTAGCGGCGGACGGGTGAGTAATGCTTAGGAATCTGCCTATTAGTGGGGGACAACATTTCGAAAGGAATGCTAATACCGCATACGTCCTACGGGAGAAAGCAGGGGATCTTCGGACCTTGCGCTAATAGATGAGCCTAAGTCGGATTAGCTAGTTGGTGGGGTAAAGGCCTACCAAGGCGACGATCTGTAGCGGGTCTGAGAGGATGATCCGCCACACTGGGACTGAGACACGGCCCAGACTCCTACGGGAGGCAGCAGTGGGGAATATTGGACAATGGGGGGAACCCTGATCCAGCCATGCCGCGTGTGTGAAGAAGGCCTTATGGTTGTAAAGCACTTTAAGCGAGGAGGAGGCTACTGAAGTTAATACCTTCAGATAGTGGACGTTACTCGCAGAATAAGCACCGGCTAACTCTGTGCCAGCAGCCGCGGTAATACAGAGGGTGCAAGCGTTAATCGGATTTACTGGGCGTAAAGCGCGCGTAGGCGGCTAATTAAGTCAAATGTGAAATCCCCGAGCTTAACTTGGGAATTGCATTCGATACTGGTTAGCTAGAGTGTGGGAGAGGATGGTAGAATTCCAGGTGTAGCGGTGAAATGCGTAGAGATCTGGAGGAATACCGATGGCGAAGGCAGCCATCTGGCCTAACACTGACGCTGAGGTGCGAAAGCATGGGGAGCAAACAGGATTAGATACCCTGGTAGTCCATGCCGTAAACGATGTCTACTAGCCGTTGGGGCCTTTGAGGCTTTAGTGGCGCAGCTAACGCGATAAGTAGACCGCCTGGGGAGTACGGTCGCAAGACTAAAACTCAAATGAATTGACGGGGGCCCGCACAAGCGGTGGAGCATGTGGTTTAATTCGATGCAACGCGAAGAACCTTACCTGGCCTTGACATAGTAAGAACTTTCCAGAGATGGATTGGTGCCTTCGGGAACTTACATACAGGTGCTGCATGGCTGTCGTCAGATCGTGTCGTGAGATGTTGGGTTAAGTCCCGCAACGAGCGCAACCCTTTTCCTTATTTGCCAGCGAGTAATGTCGGGAACTTTAAGGATACTGCCAGTGACAAACTGGAGGAAGGCGGGGACGACGTCAAGTCATCATGGCCCTTACGGCCAGGGCTACACACGTGCTACAATGGTCGGTACAAAGGGTTGCTACCTAGCGATAGGATGCTAATCTCAAAAAGCCGATCGTAGTCCGGATTGGAGTCTGCAACTCGACTCCATGAAGTCGGAATCGCTAGTAATCGCGGATCAGAATGCCGCGGTGAATACGTTCCCGGGCCTTGTACACACCGCCCGTCACACCATGGGAGTTTGTTGCACCAGAAGTAGGTAGTCTAACCGCAAGGAGGACGCTTACCACGGTGTGGCCGATGACTGGGGTGAAGTCGTAACAAGGTAGCCGTAGGGGAACCTGCGGCTGGATCACCTCCTTAACGAAAGATTGACGATTAGTAAGAATCCACAACAAGTTGTTCTTCATAGATGTATCTGAGGGTCTGTAGCTCAGTTGGTTAGAGCACACGCTTGATAAGCGTGGGGTCACAAGTTCAAGTCTTGTCAGACCCACCATGACTTTGACTGGTTGAAGTTATAGAAAAGAAGATACAGAACTGATGATGTAAGCTGGGGACTTAGCTTAGTTGGTAGAGCGCCTGCTTTGCACGCAGGAGGTCAGGAGTTCGACTCTCCTAGTCTCCACCAGAACTTAAGAGAAGTTCAGATTACAGAAATTAGTAAATAGGGATTAGATCTTAGTTTATTAACTTCTGTGATTTAAGTATCACGGTATTAAGCATGACCTGACGAAGGCATGTTTATTCATTAACAGATTGGCAAAATTGAGTCTGAAATAAATTGTTCACTCAAGAGTTTAGATTAAGCAATTGATCTAAATGAATTGAGAACTAGCAAATTAACTGAATCAAGCGTTTTGGTATATGAATTAGATTGAAGCTGTACAGTGTTTAAATACACAGTACTTCAAACTGTAAGAGATTGATGAGAAATCATTGATCATGTCTTATTACTCCTTGTAGGTAATAACGACTGTTTGGGGTTGTATAGTCAAGTAATTAAGTGCATGTGGTGGATGCCTTGGCAGTCAGAGGCGATGAAAGACGTAATAGCCTGCGATAAGCTCCGGGGAGGCGGCAAATATCCTGTGATCCGGAGATTTCTGAATGGGGGAACCCACCTACTTTAAGGTAGGTATTGCAACATGAATACATAGTGTTGCAAGGCGAACGAGGGGAAGTGAAACATCTCAGTACCCTTAGGAAAAGAAATCAATTGAGATTCCCTTAGTAGCGGCGAGCGAACGGGGATCAGCCCATTAAGTTATGTGTGTTTTAGTGGAACGCTCTGGGAAGTGCGAACGTAGAGGGTGATATTCCCGTACACGAAAGGGCACACATAATGATGACGAGTAGGGCGAGGCACGTGAAACCTTGTCTGAATATGGGGGGACCATCCTCCAAGGCTAAATACTCCTGACTGACCGATAGTGAACCAGTACCGTGAGGGAAAGGCGAAAAGAACCCCTGTGAGGGGAGTGAAATAGATCCTGAAACCGCATGCATACAAGCAGTGGGAGCCGACTTGTTCGGTGACTGCGTACCTTTTGTATAATGGGTCAGCGACTTATATTCAGTAGCGAGGTTAACCGTATAGGGGAGCCGTAGAGAAATCGAGTCTTAATAGGGCGTTTAGTTGCTGGGTATAGACCCGAAACCAGGCGATCTATCCATGAGCAGGTTGAAGGTTGGGTAACACTAACTGGAGGACCGAACCCACTGTCGTTGAAAAGCCAGGGGATGACTTGTGGATAGGGGTGAAAGGCTAATCAAGCCTGGTGATAGCTGGTTCTCCCCGAAAGCTATTTAGGTAGCGCCTCGGACGAATACCATAGGGGGTAGAGCACTGTTTCGGCTAGGGGGTCATCCCGACTTACCAAACCGATGCAAACTCCGAATACCTATGAGTACTATCCGGGAGACAGACTGCGGGTGCTAACGTCCGTAGTCAAGAGGAAAACAATCCAGACCGCCAGCTAAGGCCCCAAAATCATAGTTAAGTGGGAAACGATGTGGGAAGGCATAGACAGCTAGGAGGTTGGCTTAGAAGCAGCCACCCTTTAAAGAAAGCGTAATAGCTCACTAGTCGAGTCGGCCTGCGCGGAAGATGTAACGGGGCTAAAACTATGTGCCGAAGCTGCGGATTTGACTTTTAAGTCAAGTGGTAGGGGAGCGTTCTGTAAGCCGATGAAGGTGTATTGAGAAGTATGCTGGAGGTATCAGAAGTGCGAATGCTGACGTGAGTAACGACAAAACGGGTGAAAAACCCGTTCGCCGAAAGACCAAGGGTTCCAGTCCAACGTTAATCGGGGCTGGGTGAGTCGACCCCTAAGGCGAGGCCGAAAGGCGTAGTCGATGGGAAATTGGTTAATATTCCAATACTTCTGTGTAATGCGATGAGAGGACGGAGAAGGTTAAGTCAGCCTGGCGTTGGTTGTCCAGGTGAAAGGAAGTAGGCATGCATCTTAGGCAAATCCGGGGTGCTCTATGCTGAGATCTGATAGCAAGCTGTACTTGTACAGCGAAGTGGCTGATACCATGCTTCCAGGAAAAGTCTCTAAGCTTCAGTTACACAGGAATCGTACCCTAAACCGACACAGGTGGTCAGGTCGAGTAGACCAAGGCGCTTGAGAGAACTCTGCTGAAGGAACTAGGCAAAATGGTACCGTAACTTCGGGAGAAGGTACGCTGTTGTTGGTGATGGAACTTGCTTCCTGAGCTGATGACAGCCACAGAAACCAGGCCGCTGCAACTGTTTATTAAAAACATAGCACTCTGCAAACACGAAAGTGGACGTATAGGGTGTGATGCCTGCCCGGTGCTGGAAGGTTAATTGATGGGGTTAGCGTAAGCGAAGCTCTTGATCGAAGCCCCAGTAAACGGCGGCCGTAACTATAACGGTCCTAAGGTAGCGAAATTCCTTGTCGGGTAAGTTCCGACCTGCACGAATGGCATAATGATGGCGGCGCTGTCTCCAGCAGAGGCTCAGTGAAATCGAAATCGCTGTGAAGATGCAGTGTACCCGCGGCTAGACGGAAAGACCCCGTGAACCTTTACTGCAGCTTGACATTGAACTTTGACCTTACTTGTGTAGGATAGGTGGGAGGCTTTGAAGTTGGAACGCTAGTTCCAATGGAGCCGTCCTTGAAATACCACCCTGGTAATGTTGAGGTTCTAACTCTGCCCCGTAATCCGGGGCGAGGACCATGTCTGGTGGGTAGTTTGACTGGGGCGGTCTCCTCCTAAAGAGTAACGGAGGAGTACGAAGGTGCGCTCAGCGTGGTCGGAAATCACGCGTAGAGTATAAAGGCAAAAGCGCGCTTAACTGCGAGACCCACAAGTCGAGCAGGTACGAAAGTAGGTCTTAGTGATCCGGTGGTTCTGTATGGAAGGGCCATCGCTCAACGGATAAAAGGTACTCTGGGGATAACAGGCTGATACCGCCCAAGAGTTCATATCGACGGCGGTGTTTGGCACCTCGATGTCGGCTCATCTCATCCTGGGGCTGAAGCAGGTCCCAAGGGTATGGCTGTTCGCCATTTAAAGAGGTACGCGAGCTGGGTTTAGAACGTCGTGAGACAGTTCGGTCCCTATCTACCGTGGGCGCTGGAAATTTGAGAGGATCTGCTCCTAGTACGAGAGGACCAGAGTGGACGAACCTCTGGTGTACCGGTTGTGACGCCAGTCGCATCGCCGGGTAGCTATGTTCGGAAGGGATAACCGCTGAAAGCATCTAAGCGGGAAGCCTACCTCAAGATAAGATTTCCCTAGGACTTTATGTCCTCTAAAGAGCCGTTCGAGACTAGGACGTTGATAGGTTGGATGTGGAAGCATAGTGATATGTGAAGCTGACCAATACTAATTGCTCGTGAGGCTTGACTATACAACACCCAAGCAGTTGTATATATAGCATCAATCGATTCATTAATGTACAAATCAACTTGATTTAGTTATACGCTTAGCTAAAATGAACAAAATATCAAGACTCAATCAGCCCATCTGTAAAGATTTGGAAAACGCATCGGCATATTAAGACCAATGCTAGTATCCATACCAGTTGTGCTGGCGACCATAGCAAGAGTGAACCACCTGATCCCTTCCCGAACTCAGAAGTGAAACCTCTTAGCGCTGATGGTAGTGTGGGGTTTCCCATGTGAGAGTAAGTCATCGCCAGCTCATTATTCTAAACACCCCCAACCTAAGTTGGGGGTGTTTTTTTATGCCAGAAATAAAATGAGAAAAATAAAACTGAAAATATTATGAAAGATTCATGCTATAAATCAAATATCTTAAAATGATAACAAGAGTGTTAATAATGAAATTTGTAGGATTAAAAATATTTATCTTTATGATAGTTATAATACTTGGTAGTAAATCTATCCATGCTAATGAAGCTGTAGAAAGTCTATTTAGCACAAAAGCCTTTTTAAATATTTGTGTTAGTTCGAGAGGAAATCTAGAAATAATAAGTAAACAAGCGAAAAATATGGGGTTTATTCAAATGCCTAATGAGTATGCTGTACATTTTTTAAAAGATTATAAGGGGAGTGCTTGGATGATAAACTCTTCAGAAGGAAAGTTTGTTATTACTCAACTCGATAATGGCGTATGTTCATTATTTATAAATAAAGGAAACTCAACTGAAATTCAGAAGAATTTAGAAAGTTGGTTACCTCCTAAATCTACTGGTTTAACTTATAAAAAAGAAATATCTAAAGATAAAAATTTGATTACAACAAATTATATTATTTCTAAAGATGGAAAAACTTTAGAGACATGGATATATACTAGTTCATCTGAAAAAAATGCTTCACTAGTTGCAGTTATTTCTCATCAAATGAATTAATTAGAACAATTCAATGTATAGAAGAGCCAAATTTTATTAAAAGAGCTCTTCTAAATTGATTATTTCAACTGTCTGCGAGCATGTTTTAAAGCAGTGCGAAGACCTTCTTCAAGGGTAGGGTGATAGAAAGGCTTCTCTAGAATGTCATTTAAAGCCAATTCTTCGCCTATTATCCAGCTTAATAAATGAGCCATATGCTCTGTTGCTTCTGTAAATAGCTCGGCACCCAGAAGCTTTTGACTTTCTTTCTCTATATAAACCTCAATAGCACCTCTATTTTTCCCAAGAACGATAGCTCTTCCTTGCCGTTCATAAGAGGCTTCACCTGTAATAAAGTCTATACCGTTATCTTTTAGTTGTTTATAACTTTGCCCGACGATTGCCATTTCAGGATGACTGAATACAATTCCTAATGGAGTAAGTGTCTTAACTGAATTAACCTGTGGGTAATTCAAACAGTTATACACAACTTTCTTGCCTTCATGTGCAGCTTCATGTTGTAGTGGTGTCGAGGTATAAGCATCACCAACAACAAAAATTGGATATTGTTCTAACTGCTTAGTTTTTGCATTTATAGGTAACAACTTAATATCTTTAAAAGAATTATCAATATTTTCTAGTTTTAAAGTATCAATTAAACTTGTACGGCCTGTTGCTGCTAAAACATACTCAACTTTGAGAGTTTTCTCTGTTTCATTAAGTTGGTAAGTTAATAAAGCGTTTTCTTCACTGCATTTAACTTCACTTGGTAGTGTTTCGAATAGAATTTTTAACTCTTTCCCTAGCTCGTTTTGTGCAAGTTGTTGAAGCCTAGAACTAGTAAGTACTCCAATCCGTTTACTGCGAGCAAAGATTGTAGTTTCTACCCCTAAACGATGCATTGCTTGAGCAATCTCAAGGGCAATTACACCACTACCAATGACAGCAATAGATTTAGGTAGTGTTTTTAACTCGAATATTTGATCTGTTGTTATAAGCCGATTACCAAGTTCTTTCTTCCAGGTTTGTTCATAATTAGGAGTTGAACCGACAGCTAGAATAAAACTTTTTGATTGGTACCGTTGCCCATTAACTTCTACAGTTTGTGGATCAATGAAATGTGCTTTACCAGAAATTTTATGTTCTGCAGGCCATTGTTCTACATCTTTTAATGTTGCTTGCGTAAAACGATCACGTAAAGTTTTTACGTGCTGCATCACTTGATCTGTATTAATTTTTGCAGATACATCTAAAGCAACCTCTTGAGCATTTTGAATGTCAAACATACGATTTGCTGTAGAGATGAGGACTTTACTTGGCATGCAACCTACACGAGCACAAGTGGTATCCCATGGTCCATCATTTATAATTAAAATATTATGGGTATGTTTAACGGCTTCTTTATATGCGCTAATACCAGCAGTACCTGCGCCAATGATAATTATATCGAACATTATTATTAAGCTAGTTTAATAGATATTTAGAATATATAGAAAAACCCTCTTGAACAGAGGGTTTGGTTCTAATTATTTAGCTTTAAAATGTAAATTTTTGCATAAAAGGTGTTTTTAAAGTGGTTGAAACAGTCCCATTTTGATTAATAGACTGACCTTCGATGCTTATGCCATTAATGACATGCTTGAAGTTTAATGTAGTTCCATTCAAGCTTTGTTTAAAAGTAAAAATATTTTGTCCTTCTAAATAAATACTGCCATTAAATTTTTGTGCGTTCGTTGTTGAAGGCTCATTCTCAACGCGACTTCCTTCAAGGCTAGTAATACTTGGTAGGCTTAATATTTGCTGATTACCCGATTTTACTTTGTATGTTGCATTGTTCGTATTGCCTGGGGTTGAGTTCACAACAAATGAAATTGGCTCTGCAAAAGGAACATTAGGGTTATCATTAATAAGTACGTTGAAGCCAGAACCACCTTGAACTACGTAGAGATCACCATCAATTGATGTATTATCTTTATATACACTCATTGCACCGGTAGTAACTTCTTTTTCAGTCGGTTGACCTGTCTCTGGGTCTTGAACAACAGTAGTTGTAGTGATTTTATAGTCACTTGTTGTTGAATTAATTAATACGAATCTTTTTTGCTTGGTTTGTTCAAGTCCCCATGATTGTTGGAATGGATACGCAAAGGCTCCAGTAATTGTCACATCTTGGAAGTTTTTATCATTATTTTCATTTTGAAAAATATAAATTCTGGTATTTGATTGATAATCCTCTAAATTCGGAGATATGTTATCACTTGCTAGTTTAATATTTTTTAAATCATCTGCCGTAATATCAAAGTCCCAATCACTATAACCAGTGAGTAAAGTTTTAATTTCTTCACCTTTAAATACATAGCAGGCGCGGTAGTCTGTAGTACTCTTAATAAAGCATTTCTCACGATAGTGGTCTGAGTACTTAGCAAGATCTACTTTTCGAATATCTAAGGTTAACTTGAGTGGACCTTGAGCGAAGGTGTCTAGTGCGTGATCAATATAACCTTTTGACAGCTTTTCATTATTAATATCATAGGCGCCAAACAAATATTTCCCTTCTTGTTTTACACTATTTAAAACAGAAGTAGCTAACTCTTGATCTGTTGAAGGTGTAGTTGGTGTTGTTGTAGAGCCAGAATCTGAATTTTGGTTATAGTAGCCATCACTGCCACCTCCACCACAAGCTGTTAAAAAAGCAGCCAAAGTAATTCCACATACCCCATGAGTAAGTTTCATCATTATCCCCAATTAAAATGATAAGTTATTTAAAATAATTTTTTAGATTTATAAAATAACATATATTTCATGAGGTTGCTCATCATATTTATGGGTAGCTAGCTAATTAAATTCTTGTACCCATAGTTACTCCAACCGTAGGTTTTACTTGCATTGAGGAGCATGCTGTAAGAATTAAACAGCTTAGAAGAGCGAATATAAATTTATTCATAAAAATTAATAAATGATTCAAAAAAGATTTAAATACTTTAGATCAATATTATTTTTAGTTCTGTTGAATTCGTGCAGAGATATGCAAAATAAGTTATCAAAAAACCCTATTTAAAAGAAGAAATAGGGTTTTATAGAATATTAATTTCTTAAAATTAGTCGTCTAATAAATCCATTTGTTTTGCTAATTGATATAGATTATTTGAACGGTTTCCTGTGCGGCAAAACATAAGGATAGGTTTTGGCAACTCGTTGTAATGATTTGCAAAAGTACGTACATCGAGTTCCGTAATTTGTCCAGCTACAACAGGTTGATAAACATAGTCTAGATCTGCTTGGCGTGCTGCTTCTTCAATTTGAGCACTTGTAGGCTGTTCTGGGCCGCCTTCCATATCTGGTCGATTATTAATAATCGATTTAAATCCTTTTTCTACAACTTGGCCAACATGCTCTGGACCAATTTGACCTGCGAAACCAACATTATCTGACATTTCGTCACTCCAAAATTTAACAAAACCTCTTATGCTGTATCATAGCATTAAGCTTAACCTGAGATACAAGACACTCGTGTGTTGTTCTGACTGAGAAAGTTATGTCTTATAGCTAAGTTATAAATTTTAAAAATGATCATTACGCTATTTTAAAATTGGTTATTCATATTCTATTTCAACGGAGCACATATGCACGCTTATACGGTTGAGCCTTTATATGTTCCATGTGGTCAGGAAACGATCGCAGCTGATTTTTATATTCCTAAAACAAATAAGAAATCTGCCGTAATTATTATGGCCCATGGTTTTGCTGCGTTGCGTCAATTTAAACTAATCCAATATGCTCAGCGTTTCGCTCAAGCAGGTTATGCTGTTATTTTGTTTGATTATCGATATTGGGGTGGGAGCACTGGCAAGCCTAGAGAAATGGTCTCTATCAATTCGCAATTAGAAGATTGGAAGACCGTTATTCAATATGCTTCGACCTGTAAGCTTGTAGATAACCGAAGGATTGTGCTGTGGGGAACTTCTTTAAGTGGTGGATATGCGCTAAGCCTAGCTTCTGAATTAAAAAATATTCAGGCAATTTTAGTACAAATTCCTTATGTAGATGGTGCTGAAACAGCCAAGCTCTATCCTTTGCAACGTTATCCTCAAGCATTGAAGTTATCGAGTCAGGATTATATGGGATCAAAAATGGGACTTAATCCCAAGAGATTACCTGTTGTCGATCAACAAAATTTATGCTTTATGCCTACAGCAGATAGTTATTATGGTTATCTATCAATTGTAAATCCTGACTATTATTGGAGTGGGGAAGTCCCAGCTCGTGTCTTTTTTAATTTGATGCGATACCGTCCAATTCAGGTTGTACGCCAGATTAATATTCCAGTTTTATTTATTGCGGCCCAAAAAGATTCACTTATTCCTATTGAGTCCAGTCGCGAAGCTGCGACAAATATTGCACCTTTTGTGAGTTATCATGAGTGGGATATGAAACATTTTGATATCTATCACGGTTCATGGTTTGAAAAAGCAGTGATAACCCAATTAGAATTTTTACATCAGCATATAGGAGTGATGTAAATGATTATTGTATGTGCATCGTGCGGTGCAAAAAATCGAGTTCCGGAAGAAAAACTTCCTGAGCAACCAAGCTGTGGGCAATGTCATCAGCCATTACTATCGCTTGCACCTATTGAACTAAATGAGCAAAATTTTAGTAACTACATCACGAATAGTGATTTACCTATTCTCATAGACTTATGGGCAGAATGGTGCGGACCCTGTAAAATGATGGCTCCACATTTTGCGCAGGTCGCAAAACAGAATCCAGGCGTTATCTTTGCCAAGATTGATACCGAAGAATCTCCTCGCTTGAGCCAAGCTTTTCATGTGAGAAGTATTCCGACACTTGTCTTAATGAATAAAACGACAGAGGTCGCGCGTATTAGCGGTGCATTACGTGCGCCTGAATTGCAGCAGTGGCTCGATCAACAACTTCAAACGAATTTCGGGAGCTAAGGTGTCAGAAGCTTATACCAAACCAGAAGGAATTTTATCCTTACAAACGATTGCCATGCCAGCAGATACAAACTGGAGTGGTGATGTGTTTGGTGGATGGATTGTGTCACAAATGGACTTGGCTGGAGCAATTCACGCAGAACGTTTCAGTCGTGGCCGCTGTGCTACGATTTCCATTAATCAAATGACCTTTTTGGTTCCGGTAAAGGTTGGCTTTGTCATTAGCTGCTATACAAAAATCTTAAAAGTTGGAAATACTTCTATTCAGATGCAAATTGAGGTTTGGGATAGTCATGATGACTCTCGTGAGCCAATACGTATTACTGAAGGAGTCTTTACCTTTGTAGCGGTGGATGTAAAGGGTAATAAGCGTCAAATACCCGAAGAAGCAAGACAAAAGTTTTTAGATACTCAATAAAACGTATAAAGCCTGAATAACAGTATTCAGGCTTTAATTTTTAATTTAGATAAAGAACTCATTTTTAGAATTAAAACATCGTATTGGTATTTTTGCTTTGCTCAGGAATATTTTGTATTACATCCCAATGCTCTACGATTTTTCCATTTTCGACACGAAATATATCAATAATCGCTCTTCCTCTATCTTTTTCATTTTCAGTTGAATGAACATGTAAAACGACAAGATTACCTTCTGCAATCGCACGTTTAATCTCATTTTTAGCTTGAGGATTCTTTTGGAATTTTTCAGTGAAGAAATTAACGAAAGGTGCTTTCCCATCTGGCACATTAGGATTGTGCTGAATGTATTGTTGACCAATATAACGGTCTGCATATTCTTTGACTTTATGTTTTAAAAAGATGCCTTCATAAAAGTCGATGACTATTCTTTTGTTTTGAGCGCTTACTTTATCTATCGCTTCAGATTTAGTCGAAGTTAATTTACTGGTTTTAAGATTAGGTTCATTCGCATGAGTCGTTATTGTTGTAAATATTAAACTGGTAAATAAAGAGGAAAGAATCAGTATTTTTTTCATTTTTAACCTCAAGATACAAAAAATAATTTTTATATCTTGAGGCAAATAAAAATCTAAAAGTACTTTAGATTAGTTATTATTTCTTACGTTTAGGTAACCATGCCCACAGCATTTGGCAGTGGATTGGTTCATTGCCTGCATCATCAATGACTGTAACCGGAATCACAAGTTCACCTTTCTCATTATCTGCAATAAACTTTTGCTGTTCAGCAGATAACGTTGCTGTAGCAGTCAAACCGCCTTCAACCACTTTTAAATAATCTACATGTAATGATTTGATTAATAAAATGCGGTTATCAGGAATGTGTAAACCCGTTAGAAAACCTGTTGCAGTTTCTGCTAAAAGAGCCATTGCCGCAGCATGTACTCCTTTAATATGATTCTGCATATTTTTCTGGTTTTCTAAACGAACAGTAACGTGGTTTGAGTCTACTTCCTGATAGCGGATATTTGCTGTACCCACCATTGGCACGATACGACCAAACGCCTTGCTCCAAAGCGTACTCCGAATACCTTTAGGGAATTTTGAAGTCGCTTTTACCAGTTTTGATAGACGATTGGATTGAGACATGGATTTACCTTAGCTTTGAATGTCACGACAAGAGATTAGTCTTTAAAGTTATTAAACTGTAATGGCACACCAAATTGTTGTTCACGTAAAAAATTCATGACTTGTTGTAAAGTGTCACGCTTTTTATCCGTTACACGAATTTTGTCGCCTTGGATAGAAGATTGCACTTTAACGCCACTTTCTTTAATGGCTTTATTAATTTTTTTTGCAGTATCCGAGTCAAGACCGTCTTTAAGTTTAATCACTTGTACAAAATTTTTGCCTGAAGCAGCAGCTTTTTGTGGGTCAAGTGCTTGTACATCAATTTTACGTTTATAAAAATGATTTTCTAACATGTTGTAAACCTGTTCACACTGGAAATCACTTTCGGTACTGATTTTAATTTCTTTATTTTTTTCGTTTATTTCGACTGAAACATCATGACCACGAAAGTCAAAACGTGTTGCAATCTCTTTTTGTGTGTTCTGTACAGCGTGATTAACTTCAAAAATCTCTAATTCAGAGACAATATCGAAAGAAGGCATAGTTTAGACCTTTACAAAGGGAAAGAATATTTGAGATGCTAAGAGGGTTTTCTTCATTTGCCAAGTGTTGTTTACATCAAAGGAGTGCACAATGATCCGTAAACAAGAAATTACAACATTTGAATTCCCAGAAAATGCTGTTATCTGGGATGTCCGTGATACAAATGCTTATGCAGAAGGGCATGTTAAAGGTGCGGTAAATCGCCCGATTAATGATTTGAATGCTGATATTTTGAACCAGGTCTCTGCGGGTCAGCCGATTTATATTTTATGTGGTGGTGGTAGCAAAGCTCCTCGTGCAGCTGAGACACTAGAAGGATTGGATGCCTCGCGTGAATATGTCGTGCTGATGGGGGGGACTCGTGCAGCTCGTGATGCCGGCTTGCCTCTAGAGCAGGGCGCATAAAAAAAAGCACCTTAGGGTGCTTTTTTATTGAAGAGAACTACTGTGGTTTGAAATATGGCTTTTTAGGTTTTACTTTTTTTTGGAATCTTTGAGGATTCAATTTCTGTAATAGGCGGTCCGGTACAGGGCAAGCTTCTCCTAATATCTGCGCAACTAAGATTTCGCTGCATAGCGGAGCAAATAGAAAGCCCTTAGAACCCAGACCAGCAAAACTAGCAATTCGGCTATTCTCCTGCATTTTTCCTAACAGCGGGAAATAATCTAAGCTTTGTGCGCGGATAGATGCACGGCCTTGCCATGTCGAAGTTGATGGTAACTTTTCTGCATATGTAGGGAATACGCTGTGGATTAATTCAAAGTTATGCACATGGTCGTCGGCAAGTACATCTTGATCTTCACGATTTGGATGGAAAGATGCACCTAGAATCATCTGTGAGGCATCAAGTTGCATGCAATAGCCGCCATAGCTATAAGCTTCCTGTAAAGGCAGGGGAGAAAAAGTATTATCAACCCAGCTTACTTGTCCGCGTATTGGTTTTAACTGAGGATAGCTTTCAAAAAAAGTCGCGCTTTGACGCGCACAGCACACAACAACATGGTCTGCTTCTGCAATAACGTCATTACCAGTCTGCAATTGAACTTTATTTTCAAAAGGAACCAATGCTGTGACATTGGCAATCTTTAGATCAATTAAGGGATGTTGCAAAATTTCATCACGTAGTTGATGTGGTGAAACAGAACCTGCTTCGGTCAGTGAAACACTTGAGTATGTAGTTTCAAGTGAGTTCGTTGAATGGGTAACAACCTGAGCTGGATATTGATTTACAAGATCGAGAAGTTCATCTGCATTTTTCAATGCGATTTGTTGTATTTGAAGTGGGCGGAATGCTTGAAAATTTTTATAAAAATTTAAGGCATGTTGCCAACTTAAAGTCATGAGATGTTCATGGCTTTGTTCAATTGGGCATAGTTTAGGATTAAGCAATGCCAAAGGGTTTCCAGAAGCGCCAGATAATGCTTCTGTTTGCTCGTATAGAGTTATTTGGTGCCCGCGTGCTGCAAATGCCCACGCCGTAGTTAAACCTGCTACACCAGCTCCTATAATCGCAATATGCTGTTGTTTGTTACCCAATGAGTGAACTTGGTCTAGTTCTAAGGACTCATCATCAGATTGAGGTGGGTTCCAGATTGCTTTGAGCATTTCCCGTTTATGTCGAAAACCACGTGGACGGGAAATACTAATACCATGCTCTTTTAGCCCACGTTTTAAAACACCCGCGACACTAAAAGATGAAAATGTACTGCCATAGTCAGAAAGACGTACGATATGGCTTAAAACGTTTTGTTCCCACAGGTCTGGATTGCAAGAGGGTGCAAAGCCATCTAAAAACCAAGCATTTACTGCTTTCGTTTTAGCCATGCTTGGGAAAATATCTTGTGCATCTCCTATCCATAGGTCGATGCTAAAACGCTCGTTAGGAAAAGTTAATCGATGACACCCTGCAATAGGGAGCGGATATTGTTCAATTAACTGCTCTGCAAGGGGTTTAAGCTCATCCCAGACATTTAAAGCACGAATCAAATCAGCTTTACTTAATGGAAATTTTTCAACACTTATTGCATGTAAATGACTTTGATTGTCTGGGCGAACTTGTTGCCAAAGTTGCCAGAGTGCAAGAATGTTTAAACCAGTACCAAAACCAGTTTCCCCTACACTGAAATATTCAAAATTTTTTAGATTGGCTAAGCGTTCTGATAAGTCATTACCATTTAGAAAAACATGCCGTGTTTCAAGTAAGCCATTATCTTTAGAGAAATAGACATCACCAAATTGTTTGGAAACGGGAACCTCGATACCATCGATGAGTTCCCAGTCCAGTTCTGCTGTTTGAATACGGTTTGATACGTTCATTTGGTTTAATAAGTTGCTTGGATTTACCACTGGCGTCGACGTTTTGTATGAATATAACTAGCGATAAAGAATCCTAGCAATACGCCACCAGCTAAGGTAACAGCGCCATATAAAAACATTTGCGCACTACGTTCGCTTTGTAAGACTTGAACCTGAACAGAGAGGCTATCATTTTTTAACTGTAACTCTTGGTTCTGGGCAAGTGCTTCAAGATTGGCGTGTTCTAACTGTTTTAAACGAGATGCCTGATCTTGAACCAAAGCTTTGATTTTCGCATCTTGCTGTTGTTTATTCTTTACGAGTTGTTCAGCTGTAAGTGGTTGAGCTGTAGTCGCTGTTTTTACACCTGTTGGTGCTGTAGGAGCGGGTTTAGCTGCCTGAGTTGAAGGCACGCTTGGAGGAGGTGTTGCTGGTGTTGCAGCAGGTTCAACTGCTCCAGCAGTTGAACATATCAAACACAAGCCAAGAAAGCTTTTGATTGCAGGCTGCATGCGATTACCCTTTTGGAAATGCTTTATTAAACGGTTTTACATCAATGTGGGTATAGATGCCTTCTTTGAGAAATGGTTCTTCTTTTAACCATTCATCTAATGCTTCGCGACTGTCGAATTCAACAATCATGGTGCTGCCATAGAAACCTGCCTGAGGATCATTGGGGTCTTTTGGCATAGCTCCGGCTGTAACAAGGCGGCCTTCATCATCAAGTTTTTGCAAACGTTCAATATGCTGAGGGCGTACTGCTAAGCGCTTCTCTAGAGTTCCTTCGTTATCGGTACAGCTTAGAACAAAAAAAGGCATGTAATCGTATCTCTATAATCAATCAGGAACCACTTTAAGCATCTGGTGACTTAAAATGCTTACGTAAAATAATGAACTGAATAATGATAAATGAAAACATCACAATCATGTCACCAAATGCAGTAAATTCGCCCCAATATTTTCCGCCGTGAAATAAAAATGCAAAGAACACGTGCAAACAAGACATCACTACAAACATGACTGCCCAAGCGAAATTTAGATTTTTCCAACTTTTTTCACTTAACTCTAAAATAGGATCAAATAAACGTCGTATAAGTGGTTTACGATCTTTACCAAACCAAGGTGAAACCAAGAATGCGCCTGCAAAAACCAAATTCAAAATTGCAGCTTTCAGGCGAATATAGAAATCATCACTTAACATGAGGGTGATGCCACCAAAAATTACAGTCATAAACAATACGAACCACTGTTGTTTATCTAGACGGAATTTTTGGAAAACAAATAGGGCACCATATACCACAAGCATTGAAATAATTAATCCAGTAGTTGCTACAAGAATATTATTATTATCTGCACCGCCAGCAGACCCGATCAGTTTAAGTAAAGGATGCTGTGCGTTAGCTGGATCAACTGTTTTATATAAATAGAAGAAAATAATTAATGGAACAAAGTCCAGAAGTGCTTTCATGTTAGAGTATCTGATCAGGTTTGGTGAATGGCATAGTATAAAAGATGCAAGGCATAGATTTACATACACATAGCAATATTTCTGATGGAACTTTGTCTCCGGAATTACTGGTGCAAGCTGCTATTGATGTGAATTTGCATACTTTGGCTTTAACTGATCACGATACAATGGATGGGTTGCAGCGAGCTAGAATTGCTGCACAAGGCCATGATTTAAAAATCATTTCTGGTACTGAGATTTCGAGTCAGTGGTCACGCCCAACAACTAAAAAGAGTTATGGCGTACATATTGTTGCTTTAAACATGCAAGATGAAGCACCAATTTTAGAAGCATTAGAACAACAAAAAAGAGTACGAGCGCAAAGAGCTAAAGTAATTTGCGATTTATTAGAAAAATGTATTGGTTTTCAAATTTATGAGGATGTACTGGCCAAAGTGGAAAATCAGGCAGATCGAGTGACAAGAACTCACATTGCTAAAACACTGGTCGAAAAGAAAGTTGTAACCCGTCCTCAACAAGCATTTGATCGTTTCTTAAAAGAGGGAAGACGTGCTTTTGTAAAATTTGAAGGTTTAGGGTTAAAAGAAACAATTGACATGATTCATGAAAGTAAAGGGCTGGCAGTTTTAGCACATCCAACCCGTTATGATCTATCTGCAACCAACATTCGATATTTAATTGAATTGTTCGCGACCTCAGGTGGAGATGCAATTGAGCTACCTCCACCCATGGAAACATTATCTACTCGTCATATGGTTGATCGGATGATTGAGCAGTATCAATTAGCTATATCGATTGGCAGTGATTTTCATGGTGAAAATATGCCATGGATTAAATTGGGAAATACTCCTAAACCAACGGCTAATCAGCAAGGTGTTTGGGAGCGTTTTCTCTAAGAATTTACAGTAAGTTGTTATCTTGAGCTTGAATTGGAGGAGGTGTAGGTTTACCTAGTGTTCCTAAAAGTTCAATTTCGATACTACGCACCATGGCATCTAAAGGTAAATCATTACTTTGAGTACCAAAAGGCTCTTCAATTTCCGAACTTAGTGCATCAAGTCCTAAGAATGTATATGCCAAAATTCCAACCAGTAAAGGTGTTGCTAAACCAAGCAATGAACCAAGACTAAACGGCAACATAAAACAGAAAAAATAGACAGTACGGTTGAGCAAAACTGAATAGGCAAATGGAATTGGTGTATTGGCGATTCGATCACAGCCAGTTTGCACAACACTTAAATCTGAAACATTTTTATTCATTTGTGCATAGATGATGTCCGAGATTTCACCTTCTTTCAGCGCTTGTAATAATTCCCAGTGAATAAGGCTCAACGTGTACTGAGGGGCATTATTTTGCTGATAGAGTTGGGTGAGTGCTTGCTGGCTCATACCACTGGTTTGTATTAGCTCAGTTGGGTTCGCAGTCTGACGACGTAAACGATCACGTAACACATTAGCAAAAACAATCACATGTTGAATGACACGTTCACGGCGGGCCTGAGTCAAAATCCGGCAGTCACGATCAAAATGGCGTGAAGTTGCAATTAAAACGCCCCATAATTTTCGGGCTTCCCACCAACGGTCATAACACGCAGTATTTTTAAATCCTAAGAAAATAGAAAGAACGACACCAATCAGAGTAAAACCAACCAAAGGAATTTCTGGAAAGCGATAAAGGTTGATGTATTCTACGCCACCAATGATTGCTGAGATCAACATCACAAACCCTAGAGAGGGGAGAATTTTGGGTAAAATTGTCCCTCGCCAAGAGAATAAAACTTTGAAAATACTAGGTTGATCACGAACAATCATTTTATTTTAAGCATCACTATTTTTGTTTCGATATTCTAGGCTTAGTTAAGCTTTGTCAATATTATTGAACTGATCTTGTGGCGGGGTTGAGCAGTTGTTGTTCAGCAAATGAAAAGCTTCCTTCTGGGGAAATAATAAAATGATCCAACAGGTGTATTTCGACAAGTTGACATGCATGTTCTAGTTGTTGAGTTAAGGCAATATCTTCAGCAGAAGGCTGTGCTGAACCAAATGGATGATTGTGTGCAATCACGAGCTGACAAGCATGTTGTTGTAAGGCGTAGCGTAAGGTTTGATTGACCGAGACTGCACAATGCTGCACTGAACCAAAAAATAGCTTTTTAAAATGGAGCTTTCTTAATTCTGGGTCTAGACACAGTACCGCAAAGACTTCTTGCTTTTCACCTTTTAATTCATAGCGTAAATAATCCAAAACTAAATCAGAAGAGTGAAGGCTGAGATTATTTTTCTGAAAGTGATGGTCGAGATAACGCCGTCCGAGTTCTTTGACTGCCAGTAATTGAGAATATTTCGTTGCTCCAATTCCGTTAAATTGAGTTAGGTCACTTAACGATGAATCAAATACTGCATTTAGACTACCAAAATGTTGAATGAGTAACCGTGACAATTCGACTGCTGAATGTTGCCTTGACCCTGAGCGAAGAAAAATCGCCAATAGCTCTGCATCAGAGAGACTTTGAGGGCCTTGTTGTAATAACCGTTCTCTTGGCCGCTCTTGTTCGGGCCAATTTTTAATAGAAGTATTCATATTCCCCAGCATAATTCGCTTAAAATTTTATTTTGTTTGCCCAATCAATCTTGGGTCTGCGCGTATTTAATGCTATTGTGAGCGCCACTGCAACAGTAAGGTATCCTGTTCGTGAGCTTTGATCTAAGTGTTATTCCTCATAAAAACATCGTTTTAGCTGTTACTGGCGGAATTGCTGCCTATAAAAGTGCCATCTTAGTCCGTCGCCTCAAAGATTATGGCTTTGATGTGCGTGTGGTCATGACACATGGTGCTCAGGCATTTATTACCCCACTAACTTTTCAGGCTCTTTCTGGGAATCCTGTCCATACTGAACTTTTAGACCCTGCGGCTGAAGCTGGAATGGGACATATTGAATTAGCACGTTGGGCTGATTTATTACTGGTTGCGCCTGCAAGTTGCGATACTTTGGCAAAATTTGCGCATGGTTTAGCAGATGACTTGCTCAGTACAGTATTTTTGGCAACAAAATCTCCTGTTTGGGTTGCACCTGCTATGAACCAGCAAATGTGGGCGGCCAAAGCTACACAACGAAATTTACAAACATTGGTCGAAGATGGCGTGCATGTGATCATGCCAGATGCAGGTGAGCAGGCGTGTGGTGATGTTGGTTTGGGTCGTATGCCTGAGCCAGAAGAAATTGCAAGACAAGTAGCTGGTTATTTCCATCAGGCTCAACGTGCCATCGCTGAAAAATTTGGGTTGTTGGCAGGTAAGCGAGTTGTTATTACTGCTGGACCAACGCGTGAAGCGATTGACCCTGTTCGTTATATCTCGAACCACAGTACCGGTAAAATGGGCTTTGCTTTAGCTGCTGCTTGTTACGCTGCTGGTGCACAAGTGACTCTGATTGCTGGACCTGTAAGTTTAGATACGCCGAATGGTGTAAAAAGAGTAAATGTTGCCTCTGCAAGACAGATGTTAGATATCAGTATGGACTCATTAGAGACAGGCTGTGATATCTTCATTGCAACTGCCGCAGTCGCAGACTATCGCGTAGCAGAAGTTGCCGAGCATAAAATTAAGAAGGCAGGGGATGAGTTGAATGTTTCCCTTGTAAAAAATCCAGATATTGTGGCAACCATTGCGGGTCAGGAAAAACGTCCATTTATGGTGGGCTTTGCAGCTGAAACACAAAATGTTGAAGAATATGCGGCAGGAAAACTGGTTGCTAAAAAACTAGATATGATTGCATGTAACGATGTGTCTCGTGCAGATATTGGTTTTGCTTCTGATGAAAATGCGATGACGGTTTTCTTTGCTGAAAATTATCACATGAAAAAGCGTGAGTTAGAGAAAGCATCTAAACAAGAAATTTCTCAACAGTTGGTTGAAGCAATTTCGGATGCATTGCGCCGTAAATAATAAGTTTTAAATAAAAAAAACCGCGAATTAATCGCGGTTTTTTTATATGTATTACTTCATCCAACTTAAGGAATGTCATCTTCAAATTCAGGTTTAACTTGAACGATGAAGTCCTGACGGTTAAGACCACGCCATAAGGCAAAAGCTGTACCGATATAAATTGAAGAGTAAGTACCTACAAAGATACCGACAAACATTGCAACAGAGAACCAGTGTAAGCCATCACCACCTAAGAACATCATTGCTAGAACGACTAGCATTAAGGTCATGGATGTATGAATGGTACGACGTAAAGTTTCAGTTAAAGCAATATCGACGATTTCACGAGGAGTCGCTCCACGAATTTTACGGAAATTTTCACGGATACGGTCTGACACAACAATGTTATCGTTAAGCGAGAAGCCAATAACAGCAAGTACCGCCGCTAAAACCGTAAGGTCAAACGGCCACTGGAATAATGCAAAAGCACCAATAATAATGATGATGTCATGGAATAAAGACATCACGGCACCCATCGCGAGTTTAAACTCGAAACGGATAGTCACGTAGATCAACATTAAAATAAGTGCAAGGGCAACTGCACCAGCAGAACGAACATACAGCTCGTTACCTACTTGACCACCAACAGAGTCCACTTTATGAACTACTGCGGCATTGTTTGGTAATTGCACAGCCTTATTGATGGCATTACTAAGGTCTTCGACCTTAATATCTTGTACAGGCATGCGCACGATTAAGTCTTTATTACTACCCAGTGTTTGTACTACAGCATCTTTAAAACCAGCTTTACCGAGTGCCTGAACAACTTCAGACTGATTTGCTGGTTGAGCGTAGTTCAACTCGACAGAAACACCACCTGTAAAATCCAAACCGAGGTTAAGGCCTTTAGTCGCAATAAAGAAAATACTCGCCAACGTAATCAGGATCGAGAAGATTGCCGCAGGTTTGGCAATCTTCATGAACGGGATGATTTTTGCATCATCCGGACGAGTATATTGTTTTGAATCTTGTTGAGTCATTTTAGTCATCATCGATCTCCTTAAATGCTCAACTTTTTCAAGTTACGGCGTTTACCATAAATGATTTGTACAATTGCGCGAGTCACTGTAATTGAAGTAAACATCGAACACACAATACCAATCATTAATGTTACTGCGAAACCTTTAATTGTGCCTGAACCAATTGCAAACAAAATGAAAGCAACGAGGAACGTCGTTAAGTTCGAGTCAAAAATGGTGTTATAGGCTCGATCATAACCGGCCACAATGGCCTGCTTGGGCGAGGCTCCCCAGAGCATTTCTTCTCGGATACGTTCACAGATCAATACGTTAGAATCGACTGCCATACCAATGGTAATAACGATACCGGCAATACCCGGTAAGGTGAGGGAAGCCCCAATCCATGACATGACTGTTAAAATCATTGCTAAGTTAACAACAAGTGCAAAGTTAGCGATTAAACCGAATAGACGGAAGAAAACCACCATCCAGATTGCAACAAGCAAGAAGCCGATTTGAGTTGATAATACGCCTTTATCAATGTTTTCTTGACCAAGACTTGGACCAACTACACGTTCTTCAACAAAATACATTGGCGCAGCTAAAGCACCTGCACGTAGCATTAATGCAAGTTCTGATGCTTCTTGAGGAGAACTTAAACCGGTAATACGGAAAGTTGAACCTAAAACGGCTTGAACAGTTGCAGCATTAATGACTACAGATTCAGTGTATGGAGTACGAACTTCTGTTTGTGCACCAGTTTTAGGATCTGTGACATAAGTAATTTTTTGCTTATTTTCGATGAACAATACCGCCATGCGTTTACCAACAGCATTACGAGTTGCATCGGACATAAGCTTACCGCCAGCACTGTCGAGGGTAATATTTACCTCGGCACCACCAGAGTCTTGGCTAAAGCCAGAACTTGCATTTTGAACACGCTCACCAGTTAAGATACGGTTACGTTGCAACAAAAGTTGACGACCGCTATCTAAAGACTCATAAGCAAAAACTTCTGTGCCCGGAGGTAAAGGTTGACCATTATATTTACCTGTATATGGGTCAATATATTGATCATTTGAGTCAGAAACTAAACGGAATTCGAGATTTGCAGTACGGCCTAAAACACGTTTAGCTTCAGCTGTATCTTGCACACCCGGTAATTCAACAACAATACGGTTGCTACCCTGACTTTGTACCAATGCTTCTGCAACACCAAGTTCGTTAATACGATTACGTAATGTTGTTAAGTTTTGATTCACCGCATATGACTGGATTTCTTGACGACGTACATCAGTATAAGAAAGCTTTAAAGTAGAACCTGTAGAGCTTGCTAATGCCTGTTGGGTATATTCATTACCATTACGACGTAAAAAATCCATTGCTGCATCACGGTCAGCATTGTCAGCAAATTGAACAGTGATTACATTGTTTGTTAATGCAAGACTATTAAATTTGATCTTGTTTTCACGGAACTGACGACGCAAATCGGTGGCAGAGGTTTCCATACGTTGGGCAACGGCTTTGTCCATATCTACTTCAAGCAAGAAGTGGACACCACCACGTAAGTCCAAACCAAGTTTCATTGGTTTTGCGCCAATCTTTTGCAGCCATTCCGGTGTGGTTGGTGCAAGGTTTAGGGCGACAACATATTGATCACCTAAGTCACGGCGTAATACTTCTTTTGCTTTCAACTGCGCTTCAGAAGAGCTGACACGCAAGAGGGCAGCATTATTTGTAAAAGTATTATCGTGACTTGCAATATTTGCTGTTTTTAAAATTTGCTCTGCTTTTTGCACCACACTTTGATCAATTTGGGTACCAGCTTTGGCACCGGAAATTTGAACGGCGGGCTCATCCGGATATAGACTAGGCAGTGCGTATAATGTACTGACTACCAGAACAACCAGAATCAGTAAATATTTCCATGCAGGGTAACGCATTCGCTTTCTTCTTAAATGAAAAAGCCGTGCTAAAGCACGACTGTTTTATGATTAAAGGTTATTTAGAGTGCCTTCAGGTAATACTGAAATTACGCTGGCACGCTGAATTTTTACTTCTACACCACGGCTAAGTTCAACAACTGCATAGTCACCTTCAATTTTGGTCACTTTGCCCATTAAACCACCAGCGAACACAACTTCACTACCTACACCTAAGCTTTCGATTAAAGAACGGTGCTCTTTGGCACGCTTTGCTTGAGGACGCCAAATTAAGAAATAAAAGATTGCAACGAATACAACAATCATCAAGATGTTTGGCAAAATACCTGTAGTTGGGCCAGCTGCCGGTGCTGCATGTGCAGCAGAAATTAAAAAGCTCATTTTGATTTCCTAAAGTTAAAAATATGAGTCAGATACCTGACATAATCCTAATTCGTTTTGCAATTTACCTTGTCTTGAGGTTGAGCGCAAATCGGGCTTATTCATCAACCGGACATGGTGGAACTTCTAAACCACGGCGGGCATAAAAGTCCTGAACAAATTCATCAAATGTGCCATTCTCTAATGCATCACGCATACCTTCAGTTAAACGTTGGTAATAACGTAAGTTATGAATGGTACCGAGCATAGACGCTAACATCTCTCCACATTTTTCAAGATGGAATAGATAAGCACGGGTAAAGTTTTTACACGTGTAGCAATCGCAATGTGGATCGAGCGGGCTCTGGTCATGGCGATATTTACTATTACGAATACGTACCAGACCATCAGTGACAAAATAATGACCGTTTCGCGCATTACGGGTTGGCATTACACAGTCAAACATATCGACACCACGGCGCACCGCTTCAACGATATCTTCCGGTTTACCAACGCCCATCAAGTAACGCGGTTTGTCTTGTGGCATTTTGCTTGGTAGATAATCTAAAACTTTGATCATCTCATCTTTAGGTTCACCTACAGATAAGCCGCCAATCGCATAACCATCAAAGCCAATTTCAAGAAGGCCATTTAAAGACTCATCACGTAAGTCTTCATACATACCGCCTTGAATGATGCCAAATAACGCATTCTTATTTTTAAGCTCATCATGATGATGGGTTTTACAACGTTTTGCCCAGCGTAAAGAAAGCTGCAATGATTTTTGTGCTTCTTCATGCGTTGCAGGATATGGTGTACATTCATCAAAAATCATGACGATGTCAGAGTTCAATACCTGCTGAATTTCCATAGAAATTTCAGGCGACAAAAACACTTTTGAACCATCAATCGGCGAGCGGAAAGTAACGCCTTCCTCTTTGATTTTGCGCATTGCGCCAAGACTAAAAACCTGGAAACCGCCAGAGTCAGTCAAAATTGGCTTATCCCATTTAATAAAGTTATGCAAACCGCCGTGTTCTTTAATCACTTCAAGACCCGGACGCAAATATAAATGGAAGGTATTTCCTAAAATAATTTGTGCCTGAATGTCTTCGATATCACGCGGTAGCATACCTTTGACTGTGCCGTAAGTCCCCACTGGCATAAAAACAGGTGTTTCAACAACACCATGCTCTAAAGTTAAACGACCACGACGGGCGCGCCCCGACTGACCTAATTTTTCAAACTTCATCTAAAAATCCTGAACACGAGCAGAGGCGAAGAAACAGTTCGCTGCTAAAAAGAGAGCTATTTTCCTTGATTCTGCGATGTAGTTCTACTACTAAATGTAGCTGGCTATAAAATAGATAAAATTTCCGACAGGTTAGGGGCTGTTTTTTTCCTATTAAAAATTAGGTTTATAGTCAAAATTTTCATTAACCAGATTATCCTTAAATGGGCGAATCGCTTTCTTGGATAAAGTTAATGTATTGATGAGATTGTTAGGGAATACTTCAATCTGGTTATTGAACAGCTCGACATTACGGTTAAAAATAGTAATCGCAGCACCCACATTTTCGTTTTGTTCCTGAATGTCATCCATCATTTTGCTATAGAGTGAATCGGCTTTAAGTTCAGGATAGTTTTCAACAACAACATTTAAGCTACGAATCAGTTCTTTGCTCATTTTTTCGATTTGTTGGAGCTGAGAAATATCAGTGTTATTCACATTTAAATTAAGAATTTGCTGACGTAATTCAGTGACTTTTTCTAATGTCGATTTTTCAAAATGAGTATATTGATTCAGTGTCGTCTCAAGCGCCTCTAAAGTCTTTACCTTTTGACGCTCGAAATTGGCAACCTCAGACCAAGCGCGTTTGGTCGCATTGAAATAACGTACGATGGTATTACGGATATGAACGCCCCAGACGATCAGTACAACAAAAATCCCCAGAAAAATAAATAAACCAGTCATGGTCAGTTCCTTATTGTTATTCCCTCAGTACACTTTTGGATGTCTCATTTTTTAATGAGTCACCAGTTAAGTAATACGAGAGATTTATTTAATTAAGTTCAACATTACTTGCTGAAATTTTTCATATTGCGGCATGGTCATGGTACGTAAGTGCCCACGCAATGCTGAAACATCATGAATTTCACTTTGCTTACTGGTGGTCTGAAAAAGATTTTGCTCACCCAGATAACACAAAATTTGTTCTTCGTGATGATAAATTAAATCACCTGTAAAGTGCTGAAAAAAGTCATGTAATTTTAAAGTTAGACTTGGGCTGACTTCTTTGGCTAACTGATGTTGATTAACCCCAAAAATATTAAGTTCTTGGTTAATCAAAATATCACTACTTTGCCATTTACTGCTGTAGGGAGTAAAAAACCGAGAACGCTGATTGCTGACAGCAATACCTAGGGCAGGCATTTCAAATATAAAAGCGCCCCATAAATCTTTATGAATTTCTTTTATAATTTTTTTATCGCTACTTTGATCTTGAATAATCGGTATTTCATTAACGTAATGATATTGAAACAGCAAGACTTGATGATCGGTTACGCCATCGTTCCATGTGACCGAAGCATATTGGGTAATTTCGTTAGATTCAGTCCCTCGGTTAAACAGTGGGAAATACTGTTTTAATTTGCCCAGAACTAAAACTGGCTGCGCATGAATGGGAAGATAGGCTGGCAACTGCTGAAATTGTAAACCATAACGCAATATCACCATACGCTGTTCTAGATAACGAACGACTTGCGTTAAAGGTTCTTGAGATTGATAGAGTAAATACGCCAGAAACCCTGTTAAAAATGCACCTAAAAAGCTCCAAATATATTGAATATGTGGATGAAGAAAATAACCAAAGGCCAATATGGTGATGCTGCAAATGGCGAGTAAATAGGGGAACACATTAAAAAAGCGAAGGTTGTGATCTTCACGCCATGGATGTAAAGCATCTAAAAGATCTTGGGCTGAATGAGATTTTTGACCAGCATCCCAAAGTCGAGCGATATTGCGAAAAACCTGTGTATTTTTTTTACGCCTTATATGAAGAGCTTCTTGTACAGTATCGATTGGCATGGAAGTAATGTGTTCATTATCATAAAGAGCTATTTCGAGATTATCTTTTAAATTGAAAGAGATAAATACCAAATTTTTCTAAATTGGGAATTTTTATTTAAAAGTTCATACCTGCGTTTTATCGATAAGTTTCTGCAACTCAAAGAGCTAAATTCATTATTTTTTATTGTAAATATTTGGGCTGGGTTAAACCTCGAATCAACTTATAAGGTTTAACCCAGCCTTAATTTTAAACTTCTAATTTATCAACCAGCATGGCATCGCCATAGCTAAAGAAACGATAGCGACTTTTAACTGCATGCTCATAGGCAGCCAAAATGTTGTCTCGATTTGAAAGTGCTGATACCAACATGAGCAGAGTAGACTCAGGCAAATGGAAGTTAGTAATTAAACGATCTACGATGCAGAACTCATAGCCAGGATAGATAAAGATCTGTGTGTCGCCAGTCCAAGCTGCGATTTTACCACCATGAGCTTGAGCTGCACTTTCTAAAGCACGTGTCGCGGTTGTACCAACCGCAATCACTTTATTTCCGCGTGCTTTAGTTGCCAAAATTAAATCAATGGTTTCTTGAGGTACATCACACCATTCACTGTGCATGATATGGTTGGTAATGTCATCAGTACGAACAGGCATAAATGTGCCTGCACCGACGTGTAAAGTCACAAAGGTTTTTTGAACATTTTTTTGTTCTAATTTTTCTAGAAGTGTTTCATCAAAATGCAAGCTTGCAGTAGGTGCTGCAACACTGGCAATTTTTTCTGGATTATGGAAAACCGTTTGATAGCGTTCAGTGTCAATTTCTTCTGCTTCACGGTTAAAGTAAGGTGGAATAGGTAACTGACCATATTGCTCAAGTACAGGCAAAATTGGCTGTGAAAACTCAACCACAAATAAATTTTCGTGACGACCACGTACAATCACAGGAATGTTATCGGCACCGACATAAAGCTCAGCACCTGCTTTAGGCGAGTTGCTCGATTTAATATGGCAATACGCTGTGGTGTGGTTCAGCATGCGCTCAACCAAAATCTCGATAGCACCGCCTGTAGAACGTTTTCCTTTAAGTCGTGCTTTCATGACTTTGGTGTCATTGAGCACTAACAGATCACCTTCTTCAAACAGATCGATAATGTCTGTGAACATGTGATCGAGATATTGACCCTTTGAGTCTAAGTGTAACAACCGCGAAGCACTACGTGATTCGAGAGGGTAACGGGCAATAAGTTCATCAGGTAATTCAAAGGAAAAGTCGGACAGTTGCATATTTAGAAAAAAAACACCGCAAAAATTGGGCCTAGTATAAACTTTTTCGCTTTTTTATGGCTGTGCTTATAGCCTAAATCATGAAAAATGTTTAAATGATCTAAAAGTGAACGATAATATTCACTTAGGGTTTGACAAGTTTTACAAACGCGCTAATATACGCAACACAAACATACTTCCTCTCCCGAGGTGGTGAAATTGGTAGACGCGGCGGACTCAAAATCCGCTGTCAGAGATGACGTGTCGGTTCGAGTCCGACCCTCGGGACCATATTCAGAATCGTAAGATTCTACGAAAACCCCTAAGCTAACGGCTTAGGGGTTTTTTGTTGGTCTAATTTTTATTATGGAAAGTTTGGAGAAGCTTAGATACTATTACGCGTCAAGACTTTATAATAAATTTTGGGGTGGGGAGTTGGTTAACGAAAGTGAATTAAAAGAGAAAGGAATATTAAATTTTATTAATAAATTAAAAATTCAATGGTTTAAGGTTGAGAAGTATCTAGATTCTTTAAATAGAGGAAATGATGAAAATCTTTATGATCACCTATTTGTTATAAGTGACCGTTATAAAGAGGCAATTAATATTCTAGATAATTTGGGGGAGGAGTCGTTTCTAAATAATCCATTTTATGATGATTTAAGTGTTTCTATTCGTATCGTTAATAAATTAGAAGAATTAATTGGTAAATTCTTTTCTAAAGATAACCTTGAAAATATTCAAATAGTTGAAAATGGTTATGAAAATCCAATGCTTATTGCTATTGAGTCTTATCTAACACAGCTAATCCATTATTATCAGAATATAAAGATGGAAAGTGAATTTTCTGAACGTTTAGAAGAGTTTAACGAAGAAAATGAGAAACTAAATGAAAAGGTACAAGTAATTGAGAGTTCATTAGATGATCTTAGAAATATTGAAGTACACGAAATATTTGCAGATGATTCCAATAAGTTTAAAAGAATCGCACTTTTTTATGAAATTGCATTTTATATAATTCTTTTTTTTATGTTCTTATATTTTTTTGGTTGGTATATTGATATAAATACCGAAAATATTAAGTTTAAACTAGCAGAACAGTTTCATGGGAATCATACACCTACATTCTATGTACAAAAAATTTCCCTTCTAATTCTTTCTACTACACTTGCTGCTTTCCTCCTAAAAAGATCTTTTATGAATCGTCGTTTAGCTGATGAAGCTTACCGAACTTCAAAAGAGCTTCATGCATTGCCTCGTTATATAGCAGGTCTGCCCAAAGAACTAAAAGATAAAATAAGATTTGATTTGGCTTATAAATACTTTGGCAATGGTATTCATCATGAAAGTTACACAGGTGGTGAAAATCTAATGCATGAAAATATAAAAGCAAATACCGATTTTATTAAAGCTGTAAAAGATTTAAAAACGCCTGATAGTGGAAAAAATGATTCAGAAGATAAATAGTTTAAAAAGGAGATATTTCATGAAAAGTTGGGAACGTTGTTGTGTAGAGTCTTTAGTTCGTATTGCAGCACCTTTGGGAGAGCTTCTAGAAGGTTATTGAATTTATTTTATTTATATTTAAGAAGTAAGAGCCATGAGTAATTTTTCTATTGATGAATCGGTACAATTAATTAAGAACTCTTACACACAAGAGTTGTTCAAAGAAGTTCATTCATCTTATGTAATTGGTAATTATAGATCAGCTGTTGTTATGCTTTGGTCAGTTGTAGTGACTGATCTATTGTTGAAGTTAAAAGATTTAGATTCAATTTATAACGATGAAATTGCAAAAAAAATATTAAAAAAAATTGAGAAACAATTAGATGTAAATAAAACTTCATCAACTTGGGAGTATGAATTAGTTGAAGATTTTTTTAAAGAATTTAATTTTTTTGGTGCTCCTGAATTAGAACAATTTAGACATTTACAAAAAATGAGACATGTTTGTGCTCATCCTGTTATTAATGAAGAAAATTTACTATATAAGCCTACAAAAGCAAAAGTATATTCCTTAATTGAAATTTCTATGCAAAGTGTTTTTTTGAGAGATGCATTGATTTCCTCAAAGGCTATCGACCATGTATTAAAAGAATTAAATAGAATTAGAAGTATCATTAATGGAAAAAAAGAAAGACAGTTGTATTTTAAAAATAAACTATTACCACTTATGTCTGATAATGTTCTTAAGAAATTTATTGAAAAATTGTGGATATTTGTCTTTGTAAAAACCGATGACATATTACAATTAAATTTAGATATTAACTTACATATTCTTAGTTTTTTAGCTGCTGAAAAAAAAAGTAATATTTATAGATTTTTTAAAAAATGAAATAAAAAATATTGCTAAGGTTCCTGAAGATGAGACTTTTCTTGATTATTATGTAGAGTTTTGGGCAACACATAAATTTTTGTTTAAATATATGGATGAAAGTTTTAAAAAATTAATTATATCTTTAGTTGATAGTCCTGCATATAAGCATTTTGAGTTTTTAAAATATAGTTCTATGTCTGATTTTATTTCATCGTTTACTAAAGGTGAATTTGAGTATGTATATCTAGATTGTATGGAACTCTATGAATCACAATGTGAAGAAGAAATGATAAGAGAGAAATATAATATTTTCTGTATTGATATTATGCTGGGAATTGGTCCAAGTTTTGAGAGAGATGATTTTTTTAAAGAAAGAATATTAAGTTCAATTAATAAATTTAATTTGGCAGACTTAAGGTATTTACTCAAAGGTATGAATGATAATAAATTGATTTTTCAATCTATAGAAAAATTAATAGATGAAATTCTTAAAATTGATAGGAATTTTGATTTTAGTGAGTTTGAATTTTATAAAAGGATTATTAATTCACATTTAACTAAATTTGATCAATCAAGTAATCCGGATTTACCATTTTAATTTTTTTAAAAGGATATGTACGCAAATTATAAATTAATTCTTCGTAGCTAGATCTTCCCGCTAAATTTTTGGAGCCTATTCTCGATTATAAAGCCTATCACATATCAGTTTATGTCTTAGTTCGATCTACTAACTGACGAAAACCACTCAATTATCATGATACCAGCTAGCCTAAGAAATGATTGGCTCAACTGTAAAATAATAAAGCCCCATTGAAGGGGCTTGGCGTTATGCGACAAGATATAAGAACATGGAACTACTTAAAATAATGCCCATGATCATGCCGATTAAGATCGGGTATAGCTGCATTTATTACTCCTGTATGGATTTGCTGATTTAAATTGAGTTGGCTTTTGTTTTGGAAATCTTCTTCCTTATAAAAAGCTTTCATTTCACGGATGTATCGAGTGAATTGATAATCCAGGATCATCCAAAAAATAATGAGGGCTAAAACAAGAATAACGATGAAAAAGATTGGGAAATTTGTCATTTAAAAGTACCTTTTTGAAAGTTTTTTTTGTGTATTTTTACATTCCACACAGAGGGTTACAGAGCCATAGCGCTGACGCTCAACGGGAATATCATTTCCACATTCTTTACATTCGGTAAGGGCAGCTAAAGTGTTTAAGATGTAATTATTAGAAAATTTAAAGATGTTTTTTTTCTTTTTTGTTATGATTCTGAACTCGCATTTCTAACATCTTACAACTCTTTACCTTCAAAAATTTGTTGTATTTTCCTCAAGCATACCCACTTTATGTATCTGAAAACCTTTAATTGAAACTTCACATTTCTATTTTGAAAAGAACGTTGCTCTTTTTATGTACTGTGTTAAAGTTTGTAGTAGATCATAATGATTATAAGTACATTTTTTAAGAGCGGTTCCGACCAAAAACGAAAAAATCTGTGAGGCGGGCAATGACATTCCAGCGTTTAGAACTAAATCAGGTTGAGCAGTTAAGTGCTTGTAGGATATCTCTGTTGCTTGGATTAAATGCCGAGCAGAACTACATCGAGCAATTTTTCCGGTTTAGTCTCCGTCTTTTGAAATGTAAAAAAGCCTTACTGACTTTTAATCAGGAACCTTACTTTTGGCATCGTTGTCCAGAGGGTATGACGGCCATCTCGTTTAAACCTTCGAAACATTTAAAACAGTGCTTTGCTAAACAACAGATCATTAATCACTCACATCCTTCTTATCAAAACTTAACCAACTATTTAAAAGAACTAAACATCGAGTGCAGCAGGGCATTGGCCGTGCATCTTTTACATCCTGATAAAACGTCTATGGGCTTTGCTGTCTTTTTCGATGATGATGCAGCTACATTTGAAGATGACGATATTCAATTGCTGCTCGATTACTGCTCTACTTTTATGCAGCAAGTCGAATTGAAGTTTAACTATGAAGAGTTAAACGAACTTTATGAACAACAAGTTGCGATTAACTCAAGTAAAACTAAATTTTTCTCGATTATTTCGCATGACTTACGAGCGCCGTTTCATGGATTGCTCGGGTTTTCTGAAGTACTCGCCAAAGAGCGTGAAACTTTAGATGAGTCTAGTATTCAAAACATTGCAGATTATTTATATGACACCTCACAATCGACCTATAATTTACTTGAAAGCTTACTGACATGGGCGATGGCAGAGGGTGGGCGTTTTGTTTATCACCCAATTAACTTTAAACTTAGACAAGTCAGCAATATTGTTTGCGATGTACTACGTACCTTAGCTTTAAAGAAAAATATTGAACTGGTTAATGATGTTCCAGATGATTTAAACATCTATGCAGATATCAATATGATGACCTCCGTAATTCAAAACTTGGTATCAAACGCGCTGAAATTTACCGATGTTGATGGATCTGGGAAAGTTTTTATTGAAGCAAGACAAGCTGACAAAAATATAGAAATAACAGTTCGAGATACTGGTTTAGGCATGACCGAAAAACAAATGACAAATTTGTTCCATCCGCGTATTACAGCTAGCTTTAAAGGAACCGCAGGTGAAAAAGGTGCGGGCCTAGGTTTGAGCCTTTGTAAGCGTTTTGTCGAAATTAATCAGGGACAAATTGATGTCAGCTCAAAAGAGGGCGTAGGAACGACATTTAAAGTTTTATTGCCTTCGGCTCAGGAATATCATGATGCTCATGTCGAGCATTACTCTTCAACGGAAGCAAAATTAGTCTAAGCCCTTTTCCTACTCCTACTCGAACTGCTATAACTAAAAACAGAGTACGAGGAAAAGAGCTTTTTATATGAATGCGGAGCAGTTACAAAAAACATTGCGTGCGAGTCAGTATGCAGAACAAGTTTTAGGCTTGCATCAGGCTGTTTTAGAACAAGATTACCAATTAGATCAATTTACTACACCGCTCTCGACCGAACAGATTTATCAATTTGTACAAATCACATTAGATGGAATCGGTGACGAAACATCTTGGATGCGTGGATTACGCATTTTACGAAGTCGTTTAATGTTCCGTTGGATTTGGCAGGATGCCAATCAGCTTACCGATGTTGTCACACTCACACGCGAACTTTCTGATTTTGCCGATGCCAGTATTTGTGCGGCAAAGGACTTTGCACGTGTAGCACTTGTGGCGAAACACGGTGAACCGATGAGTTACTCTGGCAAACTTCAGGATTTGATTGTGGTTGCCATGGGTAAGCTTGGGGCACAAGAGCTTAATCTATCGAGTGATATTGACCTGATTTTTGCTTTTGATGAACAAGGCGAAACCAATGGCCGCAAATGTATTGATGTACAGCAGTTCTGTATTTTATGGGGACAAAAACTCATTTATTTGCTTGAACACATTACCGCAGATGGTTTTGTATTTCGAGTTGATATGCGCTTACGCCCTTGGGGAGATGGCTCGGCACTAGCGATTAGTCACGCAGCTTTAGAAAAATATTTAAGTCAGCATGGTCGTGAGTGGGAACGCTATGCATGGATTAAAGCGCGTGTTGTGACGGGAGGTAAAGAAGGACAAGACTTGTTGGAAATGACACGTCCTTTTGTGTTCCGCCGTTATGTCGATTACACCGCTTTTGCCGCGATGCGCGATATGAAAGCGATGATTGAGCGTGAAGTGTTACGTCGTCATATTGAGGATGATATTAAACTCGGGGCAGGTGGTATTCGCGAAATTGAGTTTATTGTTCAGGTCTTTCAGCTTATTTACGGTGGCTCTAAACGTGAGCTGCAAGACCGCCAGTGTTTAGTTAGCCTTGAGCATATTGGTGAAGCAGGTTTGTTAGAAAGACAGGCTGTTTTAGAACTTGAGGATGCTTACCTGTTTTTACGCCGTATTGAACACGCGATTCAAGCGCTGAATGACCAGCAAACACAATTGTTGCCAGAAGAAGTAGACCTAAGACAGCGCATTATAGATACCTTAGGTTTTGCGAGCTGGGATGAATTTATTGATGTTCTTAACGAGAAACGTCAAAAAGTAAAAGTTCAATTTAAGCAGCTCATTGAAGATACAAGTTCAAATGCCGCAACTGAAAACTTTGGACAGTTAGAACAGCAGTTAGATGAAGTGTTGGATGACAATGCGAAAAATCTGATTCATGAATTCTGGCATGGTCACGCACTCAAAAAATTACCTTCAAATGCTGTCCAGCGTTTAAAAACATTCTGGCCTCATTTAATTGAAGTGATTTTACAGTCAGAACAACCTCAAACTGCACTTTTGCGTTTAATGCCGCTGATTGAATCAGTCATGCGCCGAACCGTGTACTTAGTGATGCTGATTGAAAGTAAAGGTGCATTGCAACGTTTAGTTAAAATGGCGACGGTAAGTCCGTGGATTTGTGAAGAGTTAACGCAATATCCAGTGCTGCTTGATGAGTTTTTATCGATGGGCTTTGAGTTGCCAAAACGCAAAGACTTAGAGGATTCTTTACGTCAGCAATTGCTTCGTATTGAAATTGATCAAGTTGAAGACCAAATGCGCGCACTTCGACTGTTTAAAAAGAGCAATGTACTCACTGTTGCGGCAAGTGATGTGTTAGCGGAAAGCCCGCTAATGAAAGTATCTGATGCATTAACCGATATTGCTGAAGTCAGTGTAAATGCAACACTTCATTTGGCTTATCAGACTGTGGCAAAGCGTCATGGTTATCCATGTGATGTCGAGGGAAAACGTTGCTCACTCGACTACAAAGCCTTTGCCGTTATTGGTTATGGCAAGGTGGGTGGTATTGAGCTGGGTTATGGCTCTGACTTAGACCTTGTCTTTATTCATTATCTAGATGAGCAAGCCGATACGGATGGAACGAAGTCGATTACTGGCTTTGAGTTTGCTATGCGTGTCGCTCAAAAGTTTATGTCACTCATGACCACTCAAACGCTTGATGGCCGTGTCTATGAAATTGATACACGTTTAAGACCTTCAGGTGAGGCCGGTTTATTGGTGACGAGTCTTAAGGCCTACGAACACTATCAGTTGAAAAGTGCATGGCTTTGGGAGCATCAGGCACTCGTTCGAGCTCGCTCTATTGCAGGCGATGAGGTGCTTTGCCAGAAATTTGAAATATTTCGCCGCGAGATATTGACTCAATCTAGAGATGAGGCTTATGTTCGTGAGGAAGTGTTGAAAATGCGTCAGAAAATGAAAGACCACCTGGGTTCATCTTCTGAACAAAAAAAACATGGTATTTTTCATTTAAAACAGGATGCAGGTGGTATCGTAGATATCGAATTTATGGCACAGTATGCTGTACTTGCATGGAGCGGGACGAACCCCGATCTCGCCCATTATTCTGATAATGTAAGAATTTTAGAAGATGCTGCTAAAGCAGACTGCTTATCCAGTGAAGATGCCACAGCATTAATTCGAGCCTATCTTAGTGAACGTGCCGAAAGCCACCGCTTAGCCCTTGCGAATCAATCCATGCAAGTCAGCGCAGCGGACTGGCGTAGTACCCGTGCGGTCGTTTGCAATTTATGGCAAAGATTAATAGACCCAACCGCCTCGGTTGAGTTGGATAGTGAATGATTTTATAACAATTTGGAGTGTTCCATGAATTTGGCTGATCGTGATGGTTTTATTTGGCAAGATGGGCAATTAATTGATTGGCGTGATGCAAAGATTCACGTTTTAACACATACTTTACACTACAGTATGGGCGTATTTGAGGGTGTTCGTGCTTATGAAACTCCTAAAGGTACTGCCATTTTCCGTCTTCAAGACCACACAAAACGTTTGTTAAATTCAGCAAAAATTTATCAAATGAAAGTACCGTATGACCAAGCAGCGCTTGAACAAGCACAAATTGATGTTGTACGTGAAAATAAACTAGCTTCTTGCTATTTACGTCCGCTTATTTGGATCGGTTCAGAAAAACTTGGTATTGCAGCAACAAATAACACGATTCATGCCGCAGTTGCAGCATGGGCGTGGGGCGCATACCTTGGTGATGAAGCAATGGCGAATGGTATTCGCGTTAAAACTTCATCATTTACTCACCATCATCCAAACGTGACGATGTGTAAAGCAAAAGCATCTGGTAACTACACATTGTCAATTCTTGCTCACCAAGAAGTTGCACATTCTGGTTACGATGAAGCAATGTTAATGGATCCACAAGGTTATGTCTGCCAAGGTTCTGGTGAAAACGTATTCTTGATTAAAGATGGCGTTTTACATACTCCAGATATCGCTGGTGGTGCGCTTGATGGTATTACACGTCAAACAGTAATGACGATTGCTAGAGACCTTGGTTATCCAGTTGTTGAGCGTCGTATTACACGTGACGAATTCTACATTGCAGATGAAGCATTCTTCACTGGTACTGCTGCGGAAGTAACGCCAATTCGTGAATATGATGACCGTCAAATCGGTGCAGGTGGCCGTGGCCCAATTACTACTGAAATTCAAAAGACTTACTTTGATGCAGTTCAAGGTAAAAATCCGAAATATGAACACTGGTTAACTTACGTAAAATAAGTTAATCCGTTAACATAAAAAGGCGAACTTTGGTTTCGCCTTTTTATTTTTGGCTTAGGGAGCTTTTATGCATATTGTCTATGTCTCTGATGGTAAGGCAGGACATCGCTCACAAGCATTAGGCTTGTTTCAGGCGATGCAAAGACAAAAGGCAGAAACAACTTTTGAAGAGATCCTTATTTCTGATTTACCTATTATTTCTTTAATTCAGGCACTGTTCTCTTCAAAAAATTCCTTATTTAAACAAGCACCCGATTTTATATTCGGAGTGGGAAGCCACACTCATTTTCGTGTCTGGTTATTCGGTAAAATTTTTAGAAAAGCCAAAACTATTATTTTGATGAAGCCTAACTTACCTTTGGTTTGCTTTGATTACGCTGTTATTCCTGAGCATGACGGTATTCACGCCAACAGCAATTTGATTGTGACACGCGGTGCATTAAATCCAATTCGTAATGAAAACCGCCATGAAAAAGACCGAATTTTAATCGCTTTAGGCGGCTCATCTAAGCGACATCAATGGAACCCAAATAAAGTATTAAGCAGTGTTCAAAAAATTGTTGAGAATAATCCAGATGCTGAAATTATTCTGACGACTTCACGCCGAACGCCACCAGAATTTATCGATATTTTAAGACAGCAAAGCTTTGCTGGGCATTTACAAATATTTCCGGTTGAGCAAACACCGCAGGGCTGGATTTTTGAAGAAATGCAAAAAGCAGAAGCTGTTTGGGTAACTGAAGATAGTGTGTCTATGATTTTTGAGGCGCTTACCGCGGGTTGTCGAGTCGGTGTAATGGCAATGGACCGTTTGAAAGACGACCGGATTACCCACTCAGTTGATCAAATGTTAGAATCAAAATTAATTTCACAGCAGACTTGTGTTGTACAGTTACCACAACCTTATGCTTTTAAAGAAGCAGACCGTGTGGCAACATATCTTTTAGCGAAAAATTAAATTTTTTATTTTGAGTAAATAAATGAAAATATTGCATATTGCGAATTTTGGCTTTAATAAACAAGGCGCCCATTTTTACTGCACAGACCGTAAAATTTCTGCCGGACTAATTGAAAATGGCCATTTCGTTTATGACTTTAGTTTTCGTGACATGGCTCGAATGGGAACTATTTTTAAAACAAAAAAACTGGGTGCCAGTTGGGCCAACAAAGAAGTACTAAAGGTCGTTAATAATATTGAACCTGATCTGGTACTGATCGGGCATAGTGACTTAATGAGTCCAGATGTTCTCAGACAGATTAAAGAATCTTATCCAAATACTAAAATTGCATTTTGGTATGTTGATCCGCTTTATCTCGAAAGCAAACTCGACTTTGTTAAAGCATTCTCGCCATATTTAGATGCTATTTTCTGTACAACCGGTGGCGAATATCTACAAAAATTAAAACAGCCGCATTTAAGCGTAGCTTATCTGCCAAATGTGGGTCATCGTAATGTGGAAACACTACAGCAATTTTCAAATGTGAATACGGATAAGACCTTTATTTTTTGTGGCGTGGTCTATAAAGAACCTGAGCGTGAGAAGTTCTTAAAGGACTTAGCAGATGCGTTGCAACAAGGCCATGTGAACTATCAATATTATGGTTGTTTTGAACAACCGGGTGTTTACGGTAAAGCTTATTATAAAGTTCTATCTGAAACAAAAATGGGACTTAATTACTCACGCCGTAATGATGTAACTCTGTATAGTTCTGACCGTATTGTACAACTGACTGGTAATGGTTTATTGACTTTTAGCCCAAGAATTCCGGGCTTTGAGAAGCTCTATACCGAGCAGGAAGTGGTTTATTTTGATGATCAGTTTGATTTGGCCAAGAAGATCCAATTCTTTGATCAAAACCCAGATCAGGCTGAAAAAATAGCGAAAGAGGGCTGGGAGAAAACACGTAGGTCTTTCAATGCTAAACGCATCACCCAGTTTATGGTTGAGGTGACATTTAAGCAGCCCCTTTCAGAAGATTATGAATGGTCACATGAGGTTTATGCATGATGTGGTTTTTGTACGTTGCGGTAGGCCTATTAGTACTTGCTGCACTGTTATATGTGCTGGGTAATTATACTTTCTGGCTTCCGTTTCGTTCAAACAAACTACCACGTATTGTAATGTTGCATCAGGTTACCCCTAAAGATGCAGCCTCTGGCATGAACATGCCTCCTGAAAAGTTTGAACAACTCTTACAGTTGTTGACGCGTAAAGGAGCTACTTTTTGTTTTGTCTCTGAGCTTGACCAATACCGTAATCAAAAAAATGTCGTTGCTTTAAGTTTTGATGATGGCTTTATGGATAATTATCTTTATGCCTATCCATTACTCAAAAAATATAATGCAAAGGCAACTATTTATTTGGCGACACAAATTGAAGGAATCGAAAAGCTAACTCATGAGCAAATCCATGAAATGGCGAATTCAGGTTTGATTGAATTTGGTGCGCACACACAACATCATGTGAACTTACTTAAACTTGATGATCAAACTGCTTACGATGAGATGTTGCAATCTAAACGTGACGTTGAAGCATTAGTTGGAAAATGTCCGAGCTTTGCCTATCCATTTGGTCGATTTAACGAAAAACACCAGAAAATGGCTCAAGAGATTGGCTTTAAAAATGCAGTATCGACTCGTAAAAAAATCGAAGCTTACGAAGCAGTTAATCAATTTAATATTCCACGTGTCAGCACGCATGGTGCCATGAATGCTTTACAGATGCGTATCGCCCTTGCTAAAGGACGTTATAAGTTATGAATAAAATTCCATGTAGTGTCTATATTGTCACTTTAAATTGTGATGCTTGGTTAGAGCGAACATTACAAAGTGTCAGTGAGTTTGATGAAGTCATTATTTTAGACTCTGGCAGTACTGATAATACTTATGAAATTGCACAGCACTTTGAAAATACGCAAATCTCTCATCAAGATTGGCAAGGTTATGCTGGGCAAAAAAGTTTGGCTTTAGCAAAATGCCGAAATGATTGGGTACTCAATTTAGATGGTGATGAAGTCTTATCTAATGAGTTAAAACAAGAAATTGTTGAGACCATTCAGAAAAATAAGCTTGATGCTTTAATCACACCGATTAATGACGTGTTTTTAGGTGTTCCCAACAGTAAACATACTAAAAAACATGCGAAAGTCCGTTTTTTCCGTAAGTCTAAAGGGCATTATGACCTTGCCAATAAAGTCCATGAAAATGTGATTGTGGAAGGTGAATCTCAGCGCGCTCAATATGATATTTATCATTATGGCGAGTCGAGCATTTTCGTTAAAGTCGAAAAAAATAACCAATATTCAAACCTCAAAGCACTAGAGAAATACCAAAAAGGAAAGTCTCCAAGCGTTGCAAAATTGGTTTTGGTAATGCCAGTGACTTTTCTGAAGTCTTATTTTATTCGCCGTAGTTTCTTAAATGGTTGGCGTGGTTTCGTAAATAGTATGATTAACGCGTTTTATGCTTTTCTAAAAGAAGCCAAACTGTTTGAACAGACCATGAATAAAGATAAAAAATAAGTAGGCAAGCTATGAAAATTGTTCAGGTATTGGCAACTAGTGGTGGAATTGGTGGTTTAGAGCAGCACACTTTTAACCTTGTTAATGAGCTTGCTTTAAATCATGAAGTACATGTGATTGCACATCCTTGCTATCTAGACAAATTTAGCCAACAAGTACATTTTCATGCTGTTGATTTTGCACGTAGCCGTTGGAATATTTTTTTACTCTGGCAACTTAAAAATCTCATTCAGCAAATTCAGCCTGCTATTGTTCATGCACAAGCAGGAAAGGCGGCTGAGCTGATTGCCCGAATTAAGCCATTTTTATCTGGTCCAAAATTTGTAACGACAGTACATGGTACTAAAAAGAATAAATCTGCTTATTTAGCCGGTGATGCGGTTATTGCCGTGAGCCAAGCACTCACGCAAGGCATTCCAGAGTCTAAAGCACATGTGGTTTATAACGGGGTCTATCCTCAACCCGTACTTACAATTGAAAATAAAGAAAAGTTACTTCAATCTATTCAAAAAGATTTTGCTGAGCTAGATGCAAGCAAAAAAGTTGTTATGTGTATTGGACGTCTAGAGCCAGTAAAAAATATCAGTTTATTGATTGAGTCGATGCAACAAATTGATGCCAATTTATGGATTATTGGTGATGGTTCACTTCGAGTAAGTTTGGAAAAACAAGTTAGTGAATTAAACATGCAAGATCGGGTCGCTTTTCTTGGATTTAGAACTGATGCTCGAGATCTGGTGCAATTAGCAGATATCGTGGTTTTGTCATCAGATCGTGAAGGTTTTCCACTTGTTATGGTCGAGGCTTTACAGGCTGATAAAGCAATGGCTTCAACCAAAGTAAACGGTGTGATTGAGTGGCTGCCAGAGCAATATCTGGCAGAAATTGGAGATGCACAAGGTTTAGCAAATGCGATTCAATGTGCACTTCAACCTGAGGCTCAAAACGACTTTAGCGCTTTATATGCAAAAGCCAAGGCTGAACTGACTGTACCAGCCATGGCTGAGCAGACGCTTAATATTTATAAAGGCCTGCTGAAAACTTAATTATTTTTTGGCGTAAGGCGGATGGCATCAAGTACTACGAAGTTATCTTCGACATTAATGGTATGGCAACCGTCATCAGCCTGATTCCAGTCTGGCAAAACTACTTCTAGTAATTTTTCTTCATAAGCTGTCGGGCTAAGCTGAGTAATTGTCTTTAATTCGATATTGCCGCCATAACGTTTTAACGAATCTTGGCTTGGTCGAACCAGTTGCCCTTTATAAATAAAAGGTTTACCCGCCATACGGAACTGCTGACTGCCTTGGCACACTGGGTTCATTGGGTGCTCTTGCCAGTTCGGATTTAAAATATCTTCGGTAAAGAATAGGTCTAAACGGTCACCAAATTTCTTACAATCACGACGCGTTGAAGTAAAAAGATACCATAAGCCTTCATGATAAAAAGGTGTGCTGTCGACTGCTTCGATATTCTCGATCAGATTAGAATGCTTTTCCCATTTCAGTGGAAATTCAGTACATTTCCAAAGTTCAATCGTCTTGTTGGCAGAAGTTTCTGGGATCATGTACCAAGTGTCTTCTACTTTAAATACACAAGGATAAGAAAGGTGATAGTCGAGTTTTAATATTGTCTCGGGTGGGGTGTAAGTGCCATCTTTAAAGACTTCTAAGACCGAAAGAAAGCCCACTGGATGTTCGTCATCTACTTCTTCAAAAAAAATGAAATGACGACCATTTTCATAAGCATAAAAGCTATCTGCAAATGTAAACTTTTTAGGGGAGTGGATCTCAAAGAGAGAATCTAATTGCTCAAGTGTTGTAAACGGTTGTTCTAACCAGCCAAAACGCATATACCAATGAGAGTCAAAAGATTTTGCTTTTTTTGCTTGTTGGTATTTGTACCATTTTTTTTGAATTGAACGAATCATGACAATACAAGAAAATAAAAAAGATATATTAACTCTATTTTACATTAGATATGATACTCGCTGTTCAAAAGGGGAAGAGCTTAATGCAGATTTATATTGTAACTATCGAAGATGAAAAATCACCTCGTTTAAGAAAATTCCTCGACCAAAATTTTTTCAAGACTAGCGAAGTTGATTACAAAAAAGTAGGCGTTAAGGGAGTAGATTTACCCGTAAAACAATATTTTGAAATGGCCGTTAAAGGTCGTTCTCAGCCTTTAACACCTAGTGAGCTAGGATGTACCTTATCTCATTTAAAAGCTCTAGAGCTTTTTCTTGAGTCGAAAGATAAATATGCATTAATTTTTGAAGATGATGCAATCTTGCCCGATGATTTAATGATTGATACGTTGAAGCAGGAATTAGAAAAAGTAGCTTTACCATCGAATTTACTATTCAGTTTAGGCGGCATTCAAATGAAGGAGTGTTTAAAAACAAGAGGTGAATTCAAAGACTATAATTTTTTGAATAAAAAAGTATTAGAAGTGGTTCCAGATTTTTTTCATCGTGCTTGTTATGCATTTGCGTACGTTGTTGATAGAAAAATGGCAGAAACATTACTTAAATATCATCATAAAATAAGAAAAGCAGATGATTGGAGCTATTTGTTTGATTTTGATTCAACTGTTCATATCTTAATGTCATTTATTGTCGATCATCCAGTAATTGAAATTGGAGAAAAAGATCCAATATTAAGCCGGTTAGAAAGTGAAAGAGCAAAAACTGAAGATTTAGAAAAAAGTAAATACGGTCATGGTTTAAGAAAAAATTTGGCGAAATTATCATATAAGCGATACTTTTAAAATTTTAAATTATATTTTTAAGCTTAGAGATATTCTATATGAAAACTTTAATTAGTATTATTGTGCCAGCTTATAATGCCTCAAATACTATTCTTGATACTATTAAATCAATAGACGAACAAACTTATACAAATTTTGAGTGTATAATTGTAGATGATGGATCAAACGATAGTGCTGAGCTATGTGAAAATATAGCTGATTATCTAAGTAAAGATAAGTATAAATATTTTAAAAAAGAAAATGGGGGAGTATCGAGCGCTAGAAATTGGGGAGTAAATAATGCCTCTGGTGATTATTTAATGTTTATTGACTCTGATGACAAGATTGAATCTAGCTATATTGAAAAATGCTTAAATATATTGCAAATGCGTCCTGACTTAGCATTTGTATGTACAAATGTTCAAGAGTTTGAGCGCTCAAATAATAAGATTAACCATAAAATAGTGAGTTTAAAAGAATTCATTTTTCATAATGCTGTTTTTCCTTGTATTGCTCTAATGAGGACTGCTGACTTTAAAAGAGTAGGAGGCTATGATGAAAAACTTAAAGTATGTGAAGATTGGAACTTATATATATCTTTATTAAAAAATAACGAAAAATATTTTGTTATTCCAGAGTATTTATATTTTTATAGAAAAAGATCTGATTTATCTAGTTTAACTGATCAAATTGATTGTCAAAAAATTTCAAAACAAATTGCTTTGAATAGAATATATGATAATCATACAGACTTATATAGTGATCGACTGGGCTCAATCTGGGATATGGTTGAAACGAATAATAACACCATAAAAACTTCTAAAAGATATAGTAGAAGTGTTAGTCTGATTTTTACTGTATCCCTCATAAGTTTCTTTATTGCATTTTGGAGTGCTTCCTCTCAATATATTAAAATAACATTAATTTTTAATATATTTGTTTTTGCACTATTCCTTTTTTTAAATAATAAATTTAAAAAAGAAATAACGAGTCAGAGATATTAATAAGCTTTAAAAATCAAGAAGTGAGTTTTTCTTAACTTTATTTGATTTAATATATGGCTCTAATAAATTTCTATCTGAGCCAATTAGCTTTATAAGATATGGCATATTCAATGGTCTATAATTTAATACTAATGACTCAATAAAATGGATGTGAGATTTTTTATTGAAACTATGATAAATAAAAGCATTCTGATCACAGTTAATTAATGTAATACTCATCTCTGTTCGTCTAAGAACTTTTTGACAAGCTACATAAATGACAAGATATTCAAGCCGTCCGATATTTTGAAAATATTCATTACAATTTGGACAAGATTTTTTTATCTCATAAATGTAGTTTTTAATTCCTAACCTAACTGCATAAATTAGCTCATCTAACCACTCTTTAAAGAAATTATTATTTTTTTCTGAGGCTAAAAGCCAACTTTCAATTACTGGATACTGTTTTACTGTTGTATTGGCATTACTATAATATCCAAATGCTTTTGTTTTATTGTTATTACATAGATCAATAATCCAATCTAAATTATTATAGAGGATTACACTTGCATCAACCCAAATACCACCATGTTTATATAATAAATATAAGCGTAGTAGATCAGATTTTAATTGAGGAGTGAGACCTTCAAATTGAGAAAAGTCAATTTCACAAAAATCATTTATATTATTGTTATCTAAAATATGAACAGTATATTCGAGATTCAAACTTTTAATACATTCTAAACAGCGATCTACAAGTTCAGGTTTTTTAGAGTCCCAATATATCCATATGATTTTGGGAATATTAATTTTACCTTCAGATTGAGGATGAAGGGTGATTAGATTTGCTAGGTTGTTAGGTTCAATATTTTTGAAACGTTTATCTGTATAAAACCTAAGATGAAATCTTAAAAGGAAAAAAAGTTTTCTTGTAGATTTTCGTAAACCCATAACAACCTCAACTGATAAAATAAAAATTTCTTTTTATTTATCCGCATTTCCTTTTAAAACCATATAAATCAGCGCAACAAAAATAAGCAATGCTCCTGCTAAGCTACTTACGCAGAAATAAAGAATACGTTGACTTGTAGTGATGTTAAATAATTCATTTGCAAGGATATAGCGCATGAAAAACCATTGCGCAAGAGAGAATACAATTACGATTAAAGCGTGTCGACGTACATCAGGGCGCATTGCCATAATGAATCACCAAGGGAGAAAAAGTGGTGATATTATGCCATTTGCCCACTCTCATCTCAATAGAGCCTTAATTGAGTCAATTGTGTAGAAAAATTAAAATTATGAATAAATTGTGAATTTTTATTAACATTAATAAACATTGAATTCCATTTTTTATCTGAAATTTTCTAGTAAATTTCTGTACTTATTTGGATATATGTTTAATGCAGCCTGTTGATTTTGTAATGATTTGGGTGGACTCAACCGATACGAAATGGCAGCAACAATACTTATATTATAAATCCAAAGAAACTAAAACAAAGGCGGTTGAACTTGTTGATCAATGCCGCTATCGCGACTGGAATAATCTCCATTACTGGTTTCGATCTGTTGAGAAATTTTGTCCGTGGGTTCGAAAAATCCATCTGGTGACTTGTGGTCATTTCCCTGAATTTTTAGTCAAAAATCATCCTAAGTTAAATTTGGTCACACATGATCAAATTATGGAATCAAACTGTTTACCGACATTTAACTCACATGCTATTGAAATCAATATTCATAAAATTGAGGGATTAGCAGAGCATTTTGTTTATTTTAATGATGATACCTTTATCAATAGGCCTTTAGAGCCCGAGTTCTTTTTTAGAAATGGTTTACCTTGTGATGGTGTGCGTTTACAGCCACTTATGGTCGTAGGTGAAGAGAACTTTCTAGGCGCAGTTGCCCTAACGGATGTTGCGATTATTAATAAGCATTTTGATAAGCGAAAATTACTTCATAAAAATCCCTATGCACTTTTTAATTATCGCTATTCTATGAGCAGTAATTTGGGTAATTTTTTAAGTTTATATAACCGAAAATTTTCAAGTTTTTATAGTACTCATTTGCCTCAACCTTTTTTGAAATCGGTATTTGAAGAAGTCTGGAAAACTGAAGAAGCTTATTTAAAAGAAGTATCAAGTCATCGATTTAGACAGCCTTTAGACGTTAATCAGTATCTTTTTCGGTTGTGGCAGTTGTGCTCATCTCGTTTTTATCCTGTTAATATATTTGAGCGTGGACAAAATTTTAACTTAAGGCTACAAAATCTTCCTGAAATTAATCAGGTTATTAAGAGTGAACAACTTCCACAAATTTGTCTAAATGATGATGAACATGTGGTCGATTTTGAAAAGCTTAAAACCGAAATCATTCAGATTTTTGATCAAAAATTTAAAACGCTCTCAAGTTTTGAAAAAGAAATATCCCATTGAAATTTGAAAATTAATGAATAAAAAACCCTGCATAAGCAGGGTTTTTTAATTTGAGAATCTAAAAATTATTTAGATTCTTCAGCTTTTGGCTTTTCACGTAAGCGGATGCCCAAGTCACGAAGCTGATTTGCTTCAACAGGAGCAGGTGCTTGAGTAAGTGGACATTCAGCAGTCTTAGTTTTAGGGAATGCAATAACGTCACGAATAGAAGTCGCGCCAGTCATTAACATCACTAAACGGTCAAGACCAAATGCCAAACCACCGTGAGGAGGAGCACCGTAACGAAGCGCATTTAATAAGAAGCTGAATTTCTCTTCTGCTTCTTCATCAGAAATACCAAGCGCTTCAAAAATCGCTTTTTGCATTTCTAATGTATAAATACGTAGAGAACCACCACCAACTTCAGTACCGTTCAATACCATGTCGTAAGCAACAGAAAGTGCTTCACCTGGATTGCTCTTCACTTCTTCTACACTTGATTTTGGTAGAGTGAATGGATGGTGAACAGAAGTCCATTTGCCATCGTCAGTTTCTTCAAACATTGGGAAGTCAACAACCCAAAGTGGAGCCCACTCACAAGTTGAAAGATTCAAATCATGGCCAATCTTCACACGAAGCGCGCCCATTGCATCATTTACAACTTTAGCTTTATCAGCACCAAAGAATACGATATCGCCATCTTGCGCACCAACACGTGCCAACAGTTCAAGTACGATCGGTTCAATGAATTTCACGATTGGAGATTGAAGACCTTCAATTCCTTTAGCGAGTTCATTAACTTTGATGTAAGCCAAACCTTTTGCACCATAGATGCCAACGAATTTAGTGTATTCATCGATTGCACTACGTGGCAATGCTGCTGCACCCGGAACGCGTAAGGCAACAATACGGCCTTTAGGATCTTTTGCAGGACCCGCAAATACTTTGAACTCTACTTCTTGCATTAAGTCTGCAACGTCAATGAGTTTCAACGGGATACGCATATCAGGTTTGTCTGATGCATAGTCACGCATTGCATCTGCGTAAGTCATACGTTGGAATTTATCGAATTTAACACCAAGAAGTTCATCGAACATCTTCACAGTCAGGACTTCCATTAAGTCCATAATGTCATCGTCACTCATGAACGATGTTTCAACGTCGATTTGAGTAAATTCTGGTTGACGATCAGCACGTAAATCTTCGTCGCGGAAACATTTCGCGATTTGGTAGTAACGATCAATACCACCCACCATCAACAATTGTTTGAATAATTGTGGTGATTGTGGAAGTGCATAGAAACTACCATTTTGTACACGACTTGGTACTAAGTAGTCACGCGCACCTTCAGGAGTTGCACGTGTCAAAATAGGTGTTTCAACGTCTAAGAAACCATTATCTTCGAAATAGTTACGAATAAGATTGGTCAATTTAGAACGGAAGCGTAAACGATCCAACATTTCAGGACGACGAATATCTAAGAAACGATATTTCAAACGAATTTCTTCAGAAATATTGGTATTTTCATCATTTAACGGGAATGGAGGTGTTTCTGAAGCGGCAAGAACTTCGATGTCTTTACCCAAAACTTCAATTTGACCACTCACCATGTTGGCATTTTCAGTGCCTTCATAACGGCGACGAACACGACCTGTAATTTTTAATACATATTCAGAACGTGCTTTATCTGCAGTTGCAAATGCTTCTGGAGTATCTGGGTCAATAACCACTTGAACGAGGCCATCACGGTCACGCATATCAAGGAAAATAACACCGCCATGGTCACGGCGACGATGTACCCAACCGCATAGTGTAACGGTTTGGTCGATTTGGGCTTCAGTTAAAGAGCCACAGTAATGAGTTCGCATCATGATGAAAAATATCCAAACTATATTGGCTGAAAAGACGGATGCGTAAACCGCGCACCGTCAAAAAAATAAGTTTTCGATTATGCCTTGTTGCTTGGTTTGCCACAAGAACTAGATCAAAAAACCGCGGAAATTAAGCTGAAAATGAGCAATTTGGCAGCAACTTTTCTGATTCATCCCATTCTTTGTTGTCGATCTAAAAACAAGAATAATAAGCATCCTAAGCTAAAGGTACTTAACCAACCTTGCATAAACTCGTTGATAGAACGGCCCGTAAAATAATAGGTATCAGCATGCCAAACTTCATGAGGTATGTAGCGGGCATAATCCCAAAGTGAAAATAAGCCTAAGACTGTAGATAGAATAAATAGAGACCATGCAAAAAATTTAATTTTTTTACTTACTTTCCAGTGTTGTTTGTAGCGCTGGTAATAGTGAATACTCATCCAACCGAGAAAAGGTAGAGCAAGAGCAGACGAGCCAAGCTGTAAAAGACGATGCAAGGGGTAAGGATGACCAAAAAAATGAATAGTTGTAGCTAATACATCTTTAAATACAAACGTTCGAAAGTCTGAATGTGTTAAACCATCCCAAATTAGATGAGTTGTTATACCGACAATGAGTGCAAATATAACGCCAATAAAAAATATAAAAATACGTTTTAAAGAGCTGAGGCCAAGATCATGTTGCACACCAAAAAAACGGTACACCACTGGACGATAAAGAAAATACCAAACTGCACAAAAGACGAGGCCTAATGCAAGGTTGGGATAAATCAGACCTTTCCATTGGTGCGTCAGCATGCTGGACTGAACTGTAAATAAGCGGTAAAGATCGGGTGTCATACTCCCAATGGCTAACGCAGCAATCGGTAAAGTGTTTTGGCTAAGCTTGGAGAGAGGAGGAGCTATAACGGCATGAGAGATGGTAAAAGGCATTAGAAATCAAAAATTACTCACATCATTTAGTTGACCAGTCTAACGAATCATCTAATTAAAAATGTTTTTTATTGCAAAACAAATGAAATGTTATAGTATAACAAAAATAAAACATATCGTGATCCGGGACACATCCAATGCAGTTTTATAAAAATATTTTGACCATATCCATTTTAGCTGTCATATCCGTTCCTTCGTTTGCAGCAGAAAGTGAAAATGTTGAAAAGTTAGAAACTATTCGAATTAAGGCTCATCCACTTGAGCAAACTTCACAAGATTTTGCAGTTGCAGATACTGTTGTTGATCAAAAGCATTTATCGCAAGGTGCCGCCACCATTGGGGATGCGCTGAGTAGTGAAGTAGGAATTTATGCTAATCAGTTTGGGGCTGGTTCGAGTCGTCCAGTGATTCGTGGACAAGATGGGCCACGCGTTAAAGTACTTCAAAATTCATCAGAAAATATTGATGTTTCGACCTTGTCTCCTGACCATGCGGTAACTGTAGATCCTGTGCTTGCGAAGCAAGTCGAAGTGATTCGAGGCCCTTCAACTTTACTGTTTGGTGCTGGAACTGTAGGTGGTTTAGTCAACGTTATTGATAACAAGATCCCTACGCAAATGCCTGAAAATGGTTATGAAGGACAAGTTGGCTTACGTTACAACACTGGAAGTGATGAAAAACTGGCGAGCGCTGGAGTAACTGTTGGCTTGGGTAGCCAAGTTGCTTTACGTGTTGAGGGGTTAACACGTGATGCGAATAACTACATTGCGCCAAATTACATTCATGAAGGTGAAAAAGAGCGCCGTGTAGACAATACTTTTGCTCAGGGTGATTCAGTTAACGTCGGGTTGTCTTGGATTTATGACCGTGGTTATACGGGTATTTCTTATAGCAACCGTCGCGATCAATATGGTTTACCGGGGCATAGTCATGAATACGAAACCTGCCATGTAGATGATCTGAGCTTGCATTGTGGAGATCATGACCATGCAGGTCATAGTGATGAAGAAGCTCATGATCACGAACATGGCGGTCCATGGATTGACTTAAAATCTGAGCGTTATGATTTTAAAACTGAGTTAAATGATCCGTTTGCAGGCTTCCAAAAGTTACGTGCACAAGCGAGCTATACCGACTATCAACATGATGAAATTGAAGAGGGAGCAATTGCAACCCGATTCCAAAACAAAGGCTATGACGGACGTGTTGAGTTAGTACATAACCCAATTGCAAGTTGGGAAGGGGTGATCGGTGCACAGTTAGGACAGCAAAAACTGAATTTAACTGGCGAAGAAGCATTTATGGCACCGACTACTACTAAAAAGTGGAGCGTATTTGCTTTAGAACATAAGCAATGGAAAGACGTACACTTTGAGCTTTCTGCACGTGCAGATCAGCAAGAAGTTGATGTAGACGATAACTCTAAACAAGATTTTGATGGCTCTGCATTTTCTTATGCAGGTGCTGCGAATTGGGAGTTTGCACCGAACTACAAACTTTCTTTTGTCGCTTCACATCAGGAACGTTTACCTTTAGCTCAAGAGTTATATGCAAATGGTGGGCACTTTGCGACAAATACTTATGAGTTAGGAAATGATCAACTCAGTAAGGAAAAATCGAATAATGTTGAGTTAGGTTTGCATTTTGATAATGACAAACTTGATTACCATCTTCATGTTTACCATAACTGGTTTGATGACTACATCTATGCACAAACCCTTGACCGTTATAAAGACTTCCGTTTAGTTCAATACACTCAAGATAAAGCACGCTTCTATGGTGCAGAGGGTGAAATTGGTTATCAAATTACCCCAATGTACAAGATCAGTGCTTTTGGTGACTATGTACGCGGTAAAATTGATGCAGAAGGTAATGCTCCGCGTATTCCAGCAGGACGTTTAGGTACTAAAGTCGATGCAGATTTTGGTGATGGTTTTAGTGGTTCTGCTGAGTATTATCATGTCTTTAACCAAGATAAGATCGCAGCTTACGAGACTGACACTGAAGGCTATAACATGCTCAATCTTGGAGTGGCATATTCTGGGCAATATGGTGCAAAAACAGATTATCGTGTTTATATGAAAGCGAATAATTTGTTAGATGACACGGTTTATCAACATGCATCGTTCCTATCAAATATTCCACAAGTTGGACGCAATTTTACAGTAGGTGTTGATTTTAGTTTTTAAGGCTTTAACACGAAACTAAACTTGAAAAATCAATCCAAAAGACCTAATTTGAAAGCATCAAGTTAGGTCTTTTTTATGCGTATTTTTCAACGAATTCATCAAAAAATAAATTGGTCAGGGCGTCGTTATATGGCGATATTACTTTGCGTTGTTGCTATTGCATATCTTGCATCAGCAATTTACCACACAGTAAAACCATTGCCGCAAGGGATTAACTTTAGTGGCAAGCTTAGACATGCCGATGTTAAATTTTTAGCAGATAAAACCTACCTTGATGCAAAAGGGCAACAACAGGTTGATCAGCATATCTTTGATGAAATTTTGAAAATGATTGATGAGGCAAAGACCACGGTTGTGGTGGATATGTTCTTGTTTAATTCAGAAGTAGGTGACTCAAAACTGAAACAAAGACCATTAATGCAAGAGTTAACCGATGCATTAGTCAGTAAAAAAAGACAAAATCGCCTAATCCAGATTGTATTAATTACTGATCCGATTAACTCGGTATATGGTGGTTTAAGCCCTGAACATTACCGCCAGTTACGTCAAGCAGGTGTTGAGGTAGTTGAAACCAATTTAGGCCCTTTACGTGCTTCTAATCCGTTCTGGTCAGGCTTATGGTATATCTGCTGTCAGAATGTGGGAAATAACCCTGAGAAAGGCTGGTTACCAAATCCATTCGGTGATGAAAAAATTACACTGCGCAGTTATTTGAACTTATTTAACTTTAAGGCAAATCACCGTAAAACTGTAGTTGTCGATACTGATGCTGGTTGGAAGTCACTGGTGACTTCAGCAAATCCCCATGATGGTAGTTCTAGACACTCAAATGTTGCATTAGTAGTAACAGGAGCGACAGCAGCGGATGTTCTACAAACTGAAGCCGCGGTTGCGCGAATGTCAGGTAGTAGTTCTCCATCGCTCATTTTAGGTGACTTCGAAAAAGACGTAACTAAACCTCAAGTTCAGGTGTTAACTGAAGGGGCCATTTATCAATCTGTATTGAAATTGATTAATTCAGCTAAGCCTAAAGAGCATCTTGATTTAAGTATGTTCTATTTGTCTGAACGCAAGATTATTCAGGCTCTAAAAAGTGCTCAAGAGAGAGGGGTTATTGTCCGAGTTCTACTTGATCCAAATAAAGATGCATTTGGCCGACAAAAGAATGGTATTCCTAATCGACAAGTTGCTTCAGAGTTACATGCTACGGGCATTCCAATCCGTTGGTGTGACACACATGGTGAGCAGAACCATAGCAAAATGATTTTGAAATATAACGCCCAACACGCTGAGTTAATTGTGGGATCTGCTAATTTTACAGCCCGTAATTTAAAAAATTATAACCTTGAAACAGATATGTTGGTTATGGGTAAAGTTCAAGATCAAGTTTTTAAAGATGCTCAAGATTACTTCAATACTTCTTGGTCAAACTTACAAGGTAGACAGATGAGCGTGGATTACGCGAAGTATGCAGATGAGTCTAAAGTGAAGTATTGGATTTATCGTTTTATGGAATGGTCAGGATTGTCTACTTTCTAATGACCATCTTTGGAGTTTTCCAAAAATGGCTTGTGCCTAGAGTCATCCACAACCTGAGCGAGGGAAAGCAAACATCGTTTGCTTCGAGCGCAAGACAAACAAAGTGCGTAGTTCAAACTCAAGCATAGCTTTCGCCTTGCGGTACGGCAAAGATTATTAATCTTTGCTATTCGTACCTCAGGTTTTGTGGATGACAAATGCTTTTGGTTACTTTGGGCGAAACCAAAGTAACGAATTGGCTACTACAACTAGAACTTAAAGCGGTAAGACTCCGTCGTGCTAATTAAAAAAGAGAATAAAACTTTGAATATTTTAAGGTGCTGGCGGAATCAACTGATCCAAAGTCTTATCATCTAACTTTTCCAACTCACTCAAATCAGTCTTAATTTTCCACTGCGACTCATCATCCACAGGATTTGGTAAACGTGCCTCAAGCCAGTCACAGACCACATCTGGGTTAAATTCAGGATGGTTACACTGAATAATCCACGATAAAAAGTCTTTCGCTTCACCGTTCATGTAAGGCGGTGGAGAAACAGGGAAGAATAAAGTCGGTAGACGTTCATTCGTCGAGAGATAGTTTAAAACATGTCCTAATTCTTGAACTGTTTGCCATGCTAGCGGATGTTCTACATCAATGCTGAACTTAAACCACCAAGCATGTTCGCCATCTGCTCCATGAGCCATGATACGGGCTTCTTGTACGGTTGGAACTTTGCAAAAAAATTGATGAAGACGTTCAAAACTGATTTCAGACACAGCAATTGACCTAGTTTGAAAAATGGTAATGGTAGCACAGATACAGATTCTTCATATTTTCTTTATAGTCATTACAAACAATATCAATCAAAGCTGTTTTATTCATGGTTTCTCCTTGACTCTCTTTTAATCTAGCTTCAGATCAAGATAAAAGGAAATAGTCCATGAAAAAGCCAATCGTTCTTGTACTTTCAACATTAATGTTGGGTATGTCAGCTACTGCGATGGCCGATACAAGTCATCGTTGGGACAATAATCATGGTAAAAACTATGATCGATATGAGCATCGTGATGACCGCCGTCATGACTACAGAAATGATCATCGCGCTCCACAGTGGTCAAATGCCGATCGCGGTAAGCACTATGGTCGATATGTAGCATTTAAGCGTGGCGATCGTGTTCCAGCAGAATACCGCAATAGTCGCTATTATGTTTCAGACTGGAGATCGCATCGTTTGTATGAGCCGCCACGTGGATACCGTTGGGTGAAAACACCGAACCAATATTTACTCGTAGATTCAAAACATCAAATTTATCGTGTTCGTTAATTTTGAAATCTAGAATATATAAATGGCCTCAATATTGAGGCCATTTTTTTATGCTAACTCATCATCTTGAGGTTGAGGAGGCTTTAACGTTGTTGATGTTTTTGCATGTTTCTCTTTCATCACTGAAGGATAATTCCAAGATGCAAAACGAACCACCAAAATAGACAAAGCTAAAATAAGAATTGAGCCGGTAATAATGACTTGGTCCATATCAGCTTTATGGTCATGTTGAATATCTGAAATGAGTAGGCGCGTTAAGGCCGTAATCGCAACATAAATAAGAAAGCGTACAGGCATATGGTTAGTTTTAAAGTAAATTCCAACCATCGCCCCAAGTTCTAAGTATATAAATAATAATAAAATATCATCAATTGAAGCATACTTTTTGACGGTTAAAATTTCAAAAACAGTATTGGCTGCGGACCAAGCCACCATACATCCAATAATAAACAGGGCTAAATAGTGGAAGACTTCTACGGCGTAATGACCAAAACGGTCAAGTATTCGCTCGTATTTTTTAGGATCAGGCATAGTAAGATCTTTTGTTTGTTTCTTAATGTTTAGAAATTAAACAAATTTCATGCTAATGGAAATAGTAAATACAAAATAAAAAAACGCCTGAATATTCAGACGCTTTTTCATAAAGAATTTAATTAAGCTTGGTTCGTAAAGTAGTCTTCACTGAAGCCCATAATTAAGTCAGAACCCGCTTTAATTTTAGCAATACGTGCATCAATATCCGGCAAGATACGATCAGCAAAGTATTGAGCTAAAGCAAGTTTGTTTTGGTAGAAATCACCAGACTTATCTTTTGCTGCCGCCGCAATTTTCGCAAACATATAAGCGAAGCTGAGTAAACCAACTGCATGTAGATAATCAACAGCAGCAGCATTCGGGAAGTCTACGTTTTCAGCAGCTTGTTCAATAATAAACTGGGTGATTGCTTCTATTTCAGTTGCAGCATCTAAAGTTGCATCTTTAATGAAGTTCAAATCGGTGTCTAAGTCATTTGCAAAGTCACGAATTTCAGTGATGTATTCAGCAATGAACGCACCGCCACATTTAATGGTTTTACGACCAATTAAATCTTGAGACTGAACGCCGTTCGTTCCTTCGTAGATTTGAGCAATACGAAGATCACGAATACATTGTTCCATGCCCCATTCACGAATATAACCGTGACCACCAAATACCATCTGAGCATCTAAAGTTGCTTGGAATGCGGTATCTGTGAGGTAAGCTTTAGCAATTGGTGTTAAAAGCGCAACGCGATTATTGGCTTTTTTCACAGCTTCGGCATCAGTTGAGAATTTAGTGATATCGAGCTGTTGGCCAACATAGACTGCAAAAGCACGTGATGCTTCATTGTTTGCACGTACGTTTAACAACATACGACGAACATCACCATGGACTAAAATGCTGTCAGCAGGTTTATTTGGTGATTGAACACCAGCTGCACTACGACCTTGTAAACGGTCAGTCGCATATTGCGCTGCATTTTGATAAGCAAATTCAGATGCGCCTAAACCTTGGATACCCATTGATAAACGTTCGTAGTTCATCATGACAAACATGGCAGCAAGACCTTCGTTTTCTTTACCAACGAGGTAACCTTTTGCTGCATCAAAGTTCATCACACAAGTTGCAGATGCTTTAATCCCCATTTTATGTTCGATCGAACCTGGGCCAACGAGGTTGCGTTCACCTAATGAACCATCTTCATTCACCAAATACTTTGGTACGATGAACAACGAAATACCGCGTGAACCCGCAGGGGCATCTGGAGTTTTAGCAAGTACCAAATGAATGATGTTTTCTGCTAAATCGTTGTCACCGCCAGTAATAAAGATTTTAGTACCTGTAATGTTATAAGTACCATCTTCATTAGGTTCTGCTTTGGTTTTAATAATACCTAAATCAGTACCTGCATGTGGTTCAGTCAAACACATCGTGCCCGACCATTCACCTGAGTAAATCTTTGGTAAGTAAGTTTCTTTTTGTTCTTGAGATGCATAGCTGCTTAAAGCCATGCCTGCACCCACAGAAAGAAGCGGGTAGAGCATAAATGAAGGGTTAGTTGCAAATAACATTTCATCAGAAAGAACGGTGAGCATTTTTGGCATGCCTTGACCGCCCCATTCTTCATCGGCACCTAAGCCAATCCAACCACCTTCTGCATATTGACGGAATGCATCTTTAAAACCAGCTGGTGTGAATACCTCGCCGTTTTCATAGCGAGCGCCTTCTTCATCACCAGTACGGTTTAATGGATGAGTCACGTTCTGAGCAAATTTAGCCATTTCTTCTAAAATTGCTTCAGCTGTTGCAGCATCTACATGAGCGAGTTTCTCATTAGACTGCCAAAATTGTTCTGCTTTAAATACATCATTTAAGATGAATTTCATATCAGCTAAAGGAGCATTGTAAATTGGCATAATCGTTCACCTTTTTTGTGCACATTGGCCTGTGCTAGATATCCTGTAAAACGAAATGGATATGGAATTTAAAGTGTAAATTTATCATTGATTTTATAAAAAAAGGACCGTCAAAACTGAGCAGTCCTTTTTTGTTTTTTAACATTGCATATCGCAACTAACTATGGTTAGAAAGCGAAATGTTCAGCATCTAATGACATTAATGGATCTACACCACCAGCAATCACATCAACATGTGAGCGAACGCGTGGCAAGATTTTTTTGAAATAGAAGCGAGCAGTGGTTACTTTTGCGTTGTAGAAATTAACATCGGTCGTACCTTCTGCTAATTTCTCTTGTGCAACAAGTGCCATACGAGCCCATAGGTACGCTAAAGTAATGTAACCTGAGAAGTAGAGGTAATCTACAGCAGCAGCACCTACTTCATCCGGGTTTTGCATTGCACGCATACCAATTTGCATGGTGAGATCGCCCCATTCTTTGTTAAGAGCTGCAAGCGGCTCAACAAATTCTTTCATGGCAGCGTTGTCTTTATTTGCTTCAACAAATTTGTGAACCATTTTGGTAAAGTCTTTCAGCATTGCACCTTGAGTTTGCAATACTTTACGACCTAACAAATCAAGTGCCTGAATTTCAGTTGTACCTTCATACAAGCATGCAATACGTGTATCACGTACGATTTGCTCCATGCCATGCTCAGAAATAAAGCCATGACCACCGAACACTTGAACACCATGCTTAGCAGACTCAGAACCTGTTTCAGTTAAGAATGCTTTTGCAATTGGAGTCAATAAAGACAAGATGTTGTCAGCAAACTTACGCTCTTCTTCTGTTTCGCCTTTTTCAACGATGTCAGCATATTGAGCAAGTAAGTAAACAAGTGCACGACCACCTTCAGCAAATGCTTTTTGAGTTAAAAGCATGTTACGAACAGCAGGGTGAACAATAATTGGATCTGCATCTTTTTCTGGAGCTTTAGGACCAGAAAGTGAACGCATTGCTAAACGTTCTTTTGCGTAAGTTAACGCACCTTGGAAAGATGATTCAGATGCTGCTAAACCTTGAACAGCAGTACCAATACGTGCTGTATTCATGAAGGTGAACATACAGTTCAAACCACGGTTTTCAGGTCCGATTAAGTAACCTTTAGCTTGGTCAAAGTTAATGACACAAGTCGCGTTACCATGAATACCCATTTTGTGTTCGATAGAACCACAACGGACTGCATTACGCTCGCCCACAGTTCCATCTGCATTTACATGGAATTTAGGAACGATGAATAATGAGATACCTTTGGTACCTTTTGGTGCACCGGGTAAACGAGCAAGAACGATATGGATGATGTTCTCAGCCATGTCATGTTCACCAGCAGAGATAAAGATTTTCTCGCCAGAAATTGCATAGCTACCATCAGCATTTGGTTCTGCTTTAGAGCGGATAATACCTAAGTCCGAACCTGCATGAGATTCAGTTAAGCACATCGTACCTGTCCAAACACCTGAAACAAGGTTTGGTAAATAAGTATTTTTTTGTTCATCAGAACCATGATGTTCTAATGTACGTACAGCTCCGTGAGACAAGCCAGGGTACATACCCCAAGACCAGTTTGCTGTACCAACCATTTCAGAAATTGCAATACCTAAAGAGTTAGGTAAAGCCTGACCACCGTATTGTTCTTCTGCTGATAAAGACGGAAAGCCAAGTTCAATATATTTTTGATAAGCTTCTTTAAAGCCTGTTGGCGTGGTAACTACACCATCATTCCAAGTACAACCTTCGCGGTCACCAACTTGGTTTAAAGGAGAAAGTTCATTTTCACAAAAGTCTGCCGCAGCTTCTAAATATTGATCAACCAATTCACGGCTTACGTTACCTTGGAAATCAGGTAATTTTGCATAGTGTTCTTCAGCATTTAATAATTCATGCAAAACGAATTGCATATCACGTAAGGGCGCTTTGTATTGTGGCATATCGGGTTCCTCAATACTGGTGAAACCAGAGTTATAATCTTAATCTATGAGAATGTGCCATGAGGCACCTTGGACTATTACATCGTGCAACAACTTGCATAACTGCACAAGCACCTCGGGACCTTTACTTTGTGACTGCAAAGTCAAGAAAAAAATGCTTAAACTAGCTAAGTGCTTTGAGTGTAAACACTTTTGGTTATGTTTATATGATACAAATAGTCAAAATCGTAAATAGTTATGTATAAACAAAAGGCGCCCCTAGGCGCCTTTTGTTTTATGATTTTTAGAATTATTTTGCTTGAGCTGATGCAGGAGCAGGGGCGTTAACTGGTGGTTGAGGGCGTTTTGGTTCAAAACGAAGGCTACAAGTACCTTCAATTGTTTTGTCGCCAAGTTGAACATTTATATTCTGCCCATTGACCTTGCCATCACATGCTTTTTGGATTTGTTCAAAGCGAGCTTGACGTTCTGCACGGTGTTGTTCCCATGCTGCTTTTTGCTCTGGTGTGAACTCACGATGTTTCATACGGTGATGGCCTTCACGTGTGCCATCTTGCATCATGCCACGCTCTGGTTTAGGTGGTTGAGTCGTTGTTTGACACGCCGCTAAACTTCCCATTGTTACAATTGCCGCACTGAATAATGCAATTTTTGCCGTCATTTTCATATTTAAAGCCTTTTAATGTTGTGTTTACTCATGGCTTAAAGATTAGATAATAAAGATGTAGAAACAATGGAGAGTTTTTCTTTTCGTTGTTGGTTACAATGCCAAATATAGGGTAAAAATGAGAGAGTGCTTTTGAACGTTCTACGTGTTCCCATTGCATTACGGTTGTTTTTGACAGTCTTGCTCACTACATTGCTTATTGCGACTGCAAGCTTGAGTGTTTTGCACTGGACAATGCAAAAGAACTTTGCCAAATATGTGGCCGACGTTGAAATGCAGAAGCTTGATCGACTCATTACCAATCTGGGCGATGTCTATACGGTGTACCATGATTGGGGAAATGCAATTCAGGCGCAGATTTTACAAATCGAAGGAACCGCAGCTCCTGACGACTATGATCGTCTCTCACAGTGGTGGCTTCGTCGTCAATATGACATTGCGATACAACAGCATTCTTTCGATGAACATGCTCTCATTAATATTTCACCTCAAGTTACGCCGACAAATAAAAATACTATTTTTAGTGATGAAGAACTTAGAACACTTGAGAAAAATTTACCCTCTCAATATCAACCCTTTGAAGGGTTAAGATTCCCCTTGAGTGCAAACCAGTTTCGCCCAAGTGATGATAAAAATAAGTCTAAGAAAGGGAGCTTAAAAGATATTGAAACTCAAAATGGTAAGAAGCGTTTTATTGCTTTGCCTGACCGTTTGGGTTTGAGTTCTCGTTTGTCTTTATATGATGCACGGCACCAGTTTGTTGTTGGTGAACCGCCTTCTTCAGATCAGATGTCTTTTCGCCCGATTATCTTAAATAATCAAGTGGTCGGATATTTAGGCTTGAAACCCGTTTTAGATAAAGAAGACGCTTTGAGCATTAATTTCTTTAGTAATCAAAAGCGCTATTTACTCTTAATTTATGCTTTAACCTTACTTTCAAGTTTAGTTGCAGCGCTATTGATGGCGACTTATTTTAAAAAACCGATTCAGCGTTTATTAAATGCAACCAATGAATTAACGAAAGGAAATTATCAACATCAAGTTATTATTAAACGAAATGATGAGTTGGGTGATTTATCAACTCAATTGAACCATTTGGCAGAAATTTTACATCAGCATGAAGAGTCACGACGTCAATGGGTGGCAGACACTTCTCATGAGTTAAAAACGCCGCTGGCTGTATTACAAGCGCAAATTGAAGCGATGCAAGACGGGATTCGAAAAGCAACCCCTGAACATTTAGATGCGATGATGCGTCAGGTCTCAAGTCTGAAAAAATTGACCCAAGATCTTGCAGACTTGGCACAGGCAGATGCACAACAACTCAAGTGCTATTTGAGTTCTGTAAATCCATGGGAAGTGGTATTACAAGAGATTGAAAACTTTAAACCGAAACTTGAGCAGGCTGGTCTCGAAATTCAGGTTGAAGGAACAGGTTCTCCGCTATTATTAGACCGCGATCGGTTTAAACAGATTATTGTTAATTTAATTAGTAATAGTATTCGTTACACAGAAACAGGTGGCAAAATTCATATTCATACGGCTCAAACTCCGCAAGAGTGGACTCTGTATGTCGATGACAGTCCATTTGGTTTAAACGATGAGCAGTTATCTCGTTTAGGTGAACGTTTCTATCGCGTAGATGATTCGCGTACGCGTAGTACAGGTGGAACAGGGCTTGGTTTGGCTTTGTCTTGTAAAATTGCGCAAGCACTTGGTGGTACACTCAGTTTTGAACATTCACCGTTAGGTGGTTTACGTTGTGTACTCACTTTTAAAAAGCAGAGTTAAATATAAAAGGAAAAATATCTCATGAAACATGTGATGTTGGTTGAAGATGAAGTCGAATTAGCGCATTTGGTGCGTGATTATCTTGAAGCTGCCGGTTTTGAAGTAAGTATGTTTCATGATGGTCAAGATGCCTATGCGAGTTTTCAGCAACGTAAACCTAATTTAATGGTTCTAGATTTAATGGTTCCACGAATGGATGGTTTGACCATTTGCCGTAAAGTTCGTGAACAGTCAGATTTACCGATTATTATGGTGACGGCTCGTACTGAAGAAATTGACCGTGTATTAGGTCTCAACATGGGGGCTGATGATTACGTATGTAAACCGTTTAGCCCAAAAGAGTTGGTTGCTCGCGTACAGGCAGTTTTACGCCGTTTAGAGCGTAAAGCAGAGCCTGAACAAAATGATTCTTTTCGCATTGATAAAGCTCAGCAAAGAATTTGGTATCAACAAAAATCATTGAGCTTAACGCCAACCGAATTTCGTTTACTTGAGCTATTTTTAGAACATGTAGGGCAAGTATATTCACGTGCACAATTATTGGATCATATTAATCCAGATAGTTTTGACGTTGCCGATCGTGTAATTGACAGCCATATCAAAAACTTGCGTCGAAAAATTAGTGAAGCGGCTGAAACTGGTAACCGCCATGAATGGATTCAAGCTGTTTATGGTGTAGGTTACCGCTTCGAATATCCTGAAGAGTAAAACACTAGCGAAAGTTATTCTGTGGATAACCACAATGTTATCCACAGAAAATGTGGATAGTTTTAAAGATTTCATGGATAAATAGTAATCTTCGTTTGATTTGGTACGAATTGCCAAATCTCATCTATATCTGCATTTCTAACCGCAATACATCCTAATGTCCAATCCTTATGTGGTATATAAGTCGAGCTAAAAGGCATAGATAAAAAGGATTTTGGAACGGATCCATGAATCATGATATCTCCACCTGTTGGTTGATTATGTTGTTTTGCATAAGCAATATCTTTCATATCGGGGTAGGAAATATGCAAAGATTTATAGTACGCACTTTGTGAATTGCGCCAATCTATAGAATAGATCCCCTCAGGTGTTTTTCCATCATTTTCAAAGTGTTTATGTCCTTTGGGATTAAAGCCAAGACGAATAGGATAACGACGAATTACTTCCTGATTACTCTTGAGCAGAAGTACGCGTTGATTTTTAACCACTTCAATTGAGGTGACGGGCTTTGTCTTGATTATTTCTAGGATCTCTTCATTTGAAAGTGCTTGATGGCTTGGCGTAAAAGTTGGTAAATATTTTTCATAATTATAAAAAGTGATTCCGAGTGGAATCATAAGAAGTGTACAAATAATGATAGGTTTAATTTTCATATATTATTCTTTGATGTTTAAGCAACTCTCTTAAGTGACTTAAGAGAGTTTTAGTCTTTAAAGTATTAAGATGAACAACTGACTGCTACGTCTGGTACATCACTTGGTAATGGACCTAAATCTTGTGGCTGTTCGAGCTCTGGTTGCCTTGTGTATGGCTGATTAAGCAGCTTAAACAAACGGTCTACTTCGCTAAAATCATCACGTTCCGCGGCTTCAATAGCACGCTGAGCCATGTGATTACGTAAAATATAAATCGGATTTGCTTCCTGCATCTTTGCATCAAGTTCATCAGTATCTTGATGTTCACGAATACTTTGATATTGGCTAAGAAACTCATCAAACTGTCGAATATCAAGGCAATCATCTCGTAGAGTTTTATATTCTTTATTTTGAAGTCGGATAAAGCTCTGAGTGTAATCGAGTTGTTCGGTTTGTAAGATTCTTAAAAACGCAAAACTACAATCAAGGCTGTCTTTGTGGAAATGGGGAAGTCCCATTTTTTGACATAAACCATTTGTGTAATGTTCAATAAAAGTCGGTTCAAATTGTTCTAAGCAACGCGCTAACTCTTCTTTGAACTGATCCTTTTGTTCAGGTTCAGCAAGTGGAATCAAGTTGTTTAACCACGTCCATAAATTCCAATGGCCTATACTTGGTTGGTTTTGATAAGTATAACGACCTTGATAATCTGAGTGGTTATTAATCCAGTTCGGGCGGAAGCGTTCCATAAAACCATATGGACCAAAATCGAGTGTTGAACCTGTAATATTTAAGTTATCGGTATTCATCACGCCATGAGCAAACCCAACCAATTGCCATTTCGCAATCATGATTGCAGTACGCTCAATTACCTTTTTTGCAAAAGATAAAATAGGGTTCTCAGTTTCTAGACACTCAGGATAATGCCATTCAATACATTTTTGAGTGAATTCTGGCAGCAATTCTGGAGCGTATTGATTAATCCATTCAAAATGTCCTAAACGGATATGACATTCAGATGTTCTGAGCAGCATTGCTCCCAATTCTAGTTTTTCGCGCTGCACCCCTTGAGTAGAGGTCGTAAAACCTACCGCGTGACTAGACGCGACACCTAAAGCATTTAGAGCATGACCAGCTAAATATTCGCGGACAACAGAACGCAATACCGCGCGTCCATCTGCCATTCTTGAGTAGGGCGTCGGGCCTGCACCTTTTAGATGTAGATCTATGGTTTGACCTTTTGTATTGAGTATTTGTGCAATCAGTAAGCCACGACCATCACCGAGTTGTCCTGCCCATTGTCCGAATTGGTGGCCAGCATAGACCATCGCCAGAGAAGGGAATTCAGAGAAAGTACGCTGTCCGCTACAGATTTCAACCCATGCATTTTTTTCGTCTTCTGACCATTGCAGCTCATCTGCCAAAGCGGCATTGAAATGGCCTGCTTTTGCACCACGTAAAGGTGATGGCTGCTGAACATGAAATAATTTAGAAGGAAGTGAAGGGTAGAGCGGATTAAATTGCATGGGCTTGGCAAAATAGAGAGAGCGGATTTTACTATACCATAGTTAAAAAGCAGGCATAAAAATAGCTCCCGAAAGAGCTATTTTAGATCAGAATTTATTTTAGTCTGACACTATATTGGTATTCTTTTTAACACTACGCATGAGTGTTTCTAAGCATTCACGGTGATGACTTAGACGGTGTTCAAGCAATTGAAAATCAACTTTAAGCTTGTGATCCATTCTATGAATCTTTTCAGCCATTGCTGCTTTTTTCACTTGTAACTCTTGTTCTTTAAGTTTTGCCCAATCATTTAAAGTATGGGTAAATGCTTCATATTCTTGTGCAATACGTTGTTTCATTTGACTAATGTCAGCATTTACATCATGACCATAAATAGCAAGATCTTGCTCGGCATATTTAAACTTCATCGCTAGTTCTGCTTTTTTAATATTAAAGCTTGGAATACGACGTAAATTTTTAGCTAAACCAAGTTTAGAACAAGACCAAATCAACCATTTTGTTGGGTCATATTGCCACCATTTCACACCATTACGATAATCGTATTGGAAGATATGGTGATAGTTGTGGTAACCCTCGCCCCAAGTGGCGATAGCTAACCAGAAATTATCACGTGCTGAGTTTTCGTCTGTATAAGGACGTTTACCCCACATATGACAAAGTGAGTTAATAAAGAAAGTCACTTGATGGCTAATGATTAAGCGTAATAGACCACCTATGAGAACTACACCCCATAAATCGCCAGTTGCCCAACCAATTAAGCCTAAAATTCCAACATGAACTGCAACTACGAGTAAACCGTAGTATTTATGCTGGAACATAACTAATTTATCATTGAGCAAGTCAGGTGCATTTTTAAAGTCAGGCTCAGATGGTGAATGATCCCGGATCATCCAACCCATATGGGCATACCAAAAACCACGCTCAATTGAATACGGATCTTCATCCACATGATCAACATGTCGATGGTGAGTACGGTGACCAGATGCCCAGAACAAAATACTATTTTGTACGGCAAACGTTCCACCGATCATTAAAAGAATTTTAAGCGGTAACGACGCTTCGTAAGCTCGGTGAGCCCACAGGCGGTGATAACCAGCAGTAATCCCCATACTACTTAGAGCTAAAAGAAAAAATAAGCTTACCCATGCGCTTACACTAAAATCATAATAATACGCGTAAATCGGGATTATTATTGCGGCAAGAATTGGTAAACCAATTAAGGTAATGCTAGCGGTCCAGTTAATTGGGGCTTTGAGTGGGGCGGAAGTCATATCCGGCAGCGCTCCTAGAATCCTTGTTAGACAAGGTACAAAGACAAAACGACATAGCAAAACCAATCATCAAGATATATTGCTATTCTATCCTTCATATTAACACGTGCTTAGTGAGATTCACTAAGATTATTGTACAGATGTATTGAAAGAACGGTAACAGATTTAAACTATGTCACAGAGTTTTTCAAGTAGGAGAAGTTGTTTAATGAACGTACAACGATTGAAAAAAAAGAACAGCATTGATATTGCAAGAAAATTATCATTGAAGTGTATTTTGGTCACAATCAGTCTTGTATTAGCCGCATGTCAAAGTGCACCCGATCAAAATACAAAAAAAGTTCAAACAAAAAAAACAGTTCATCATGTTCAATCGCCTGTGGTGAAAAAGAGAGTGAGTTCTGATGGTATTCAAGATATTGATTGGCAGATCACTCAGATCAGTGGCCATAAGGCAAAATTCTTTACACAGTGGCCAACTCTCTCTTTAAATTCTGCGATCAAAACAGTATCAGGCCATACAGGCTGTAACGGAGTTTTTGGTCGTTATACATTTGATTTTAGTCAGCAAAAACTTGATATGCAGGTTAATGCAGGGCATTTAAGTTGTGATGGTGCTTTGGCTCAAGAAGCAGAGCTGGTGGATGCTTTACAACGTATTCAACGCTTCCAGTTAGTAGGTAATACGTTATATCTGCTCGATCAGAATGGGCAACGCCTCATTCAGGCACAAAAGAAATAAAAGGTGGTTTTACCACCTTTTTTTATATTTATAGAGCTTGTAACATTGTGGTTGGAATATCTGTAATTAGCCCTTGTACATCTAAATCTCTGAGCCTTTTTGCTCTTTCTACCTCATTGACTGTCCAGACACTAATATTTAAGTCAGCCTGTTGTGAAAGTTGAATCATTTCATCTGTTGCGAGTTGATCGTGCCAGCCAATATGACAGCAACCATATTGATGAGCGAGTTCAATTGCGATTGCGCCCACTGGAAGCTCAACCAATAAGCCTCGTTTAAATTGAGAATTCATCTCACGTAAAGCAGTTAAAATTTGAAGATCAAAACTTGTGATGGTGACAACTTTTTCAAAACCCTGTAATTCAGTCTCAAGCTTTTGAACGAGTCGTTCTGCAAAAGCTATGTCTCTTACAGCTTTCACTTCGACTTCAATATGATCGAAATTATCAAGTAAATTTAAAACGCCTATGAGTGTTGGTGTTGGCTCTGAACTTGGCCAGTCAGGCCAGTTTTGACGATGATCAAATGACAACGCTTGAGCCAAACTAGATTGCTCAACAATTTGGTCGACTCCAGCTGTACGTAAAAAATTGTCATCATGAATTACGACTAACTCTTGGTCTTGAAGCTGACGAATATCAAATTCGACACCACGAATACCTAATTTTTTTATGTGCTGAAAACCGCCTAACGTGTTTTCAGGAGCTTCTTTGCGTGCACCACGGTGACCAATAATGCGCATAATTTTCTTCTATCAAGTATTTTTAATGATGGTCTCTTCAAAAGAGTAGAGACCATGTTTAATCTAATCTATTTTTAAATAATCTCATTAATATTTTTTTGCCAAAGTACTTCTTGTCCATCTTCGGCACGTTGTAAAGCACGAGATGCAACAAACAACCAGTCAGACAGGCGGTTTAAAAGTTGAAGTGCTGTGGTTTGAATGTTTTGATCACGTGTTTGTACCGACAGTAGAGATCGTTCTGCGCGGCGACAAACGGCACGGGCTTGATGGGCATAACTGCAAGTTAAAGAGCCTGACGGTAAAATAAACTCTTTAAGCATTGGTAAGTCTTCATTCATACGGTCAATTTCTTTTTCAAGAAACTCAATACAAACAGGCTCAAGTAAATTGTAGTTTGGAATACAAACCTCTCCACCTAAATCAAAAAGCCAATGTTGAACAAGGCTCAGACTTTTATCCCAATCCGCTTTGTTGGCCACTTGACTAGCTGTGATTTGAGCACGAAGTACCCCAATAATGGCATTGAGTTCATCGACATCACCAAGTGCTGCAATTCGTAAATCATCTTTGGCAACACGAGAGCCATCACCTAAACCTGTTGTGCCTGAGTCGCCTGTGCGTGTATAGATTTTGCTTAAACGGTGTCCCATGATGGATATCCTGAACATAAAAAAGGGGATAATGTCGGTCAGAACATTACCCCGAAACTGGAGTTAAGAAAATATTTTTGTAATTAAAGTGAGATATTAATAACGGAAAGTTACGCCAACAGAAGCTTGACGGCCACCGTTGATATATTCTGAACCGAAATCGTTAACGACAATATTTTCTACATCACCGATATTCTGAATATTCGTGAAAAGTTTTACATTTGAGCTGATATTCCAAAAAGCATTTAGATCAACTGTTGCATAACCTGGAACTTTAATATTAGCAGCGCTTGTATTTGCTTTTGAGCGAGCAACTACAGCAGCATTGACGCCATACAATCCATCATCATAGCCCACTGTCAATGTATAAGTTTGACGAGGTCGATAAGGAGTATCTAATTTAGTCTCTTTATTTTGTGCTTTTGAGTAGACATATTCAGCATTTGCAAATAGATTGTCGAGTACCCATTTTAAGCCAATTTCACCACCTTGAATTTTTGCTTTATTTAAATTGATGTAGGTTGTTTTTCCATCTATCTTGCCCGAGCTAATCAAATTCTCCACATCAGTAGAATAACCTGAAATATAAGCTGATAATCCGTAGTTTAGTTTTTGATCTAAACCAATTTCATAAGAGACACTTTTTTCTGGCTTGAGATTCGGATTACTATAAAAGCTACTACCATAAGAACCATATAAATGTTCTAGTGTTGGTGCTTTAAATGCCGTACCAACATTGGTATAGATACTTGTAAGTGGTAAAAGCTGATAGCGTACTGCGATTTGTCCAACAGTATGTGTGCCAAACCAATCATTATCTTCTAAGCGTATGCCAGCTTGAGTGTTGAGACCATTATTCTGATATTGGTGTTGTAAATAATAACCTGTAGAGTTCGTACTGCGTATCGCTTCCGGAGTAGATGATGCATCATATTCTGACTTGCTATATGTAACACCAGCTAAAATATTCTGGTGTTCCATGAATTTCCAAACTGCGTTTAGATCACTTTCATTTGTTTCAGTATTATAGTGACCAGATGTAAGCTTATAGGTTTGCCAATCTGTATCTGTTGATACACTTGTGTTCTTAATATTGGAATAACGTGCATTAAGCTTAATATCAGGATTGACTTGATATGAACCTAACCAATTGATGAGTTGATTTTTGAAATCACGTATTCCTGTGTTGGAATTTAAAGTTGAGTCATAATATACATTGGTACCTTGATTCTCACTAATAGAGAGACTGGTATCAATCTGATTTTGCTGATAACCTATTTTTGCATGGTATCCTTTTTGATCAAAGCCAGCTTTATCATTTTTATCTTGAATGCTAAGTATTCGTGTTCCATCCGATTCTAAACGTTGTCCGCCTACCTGAGCATAGAATCCAGAAGCATCAACATAATCTGCATTAATAATCGACTTATAAGTATTATTCTCTCCATAAATTCCAGTCAAATTTATGCCTGATTTTGTTGGTTTTTTTGAGATTAAGTTGATTACACCACTAATAGCATCTGAACCATATTGTACTGAAGCTGGACCTTTTAGAATTTCAATTTGATCAACATCAGTTAAATTTATAAATTCTGGATTGACTGGACCGAAACTATTTTGTGAATTTAAACGGGCACCATCTTTCAATAAAAGTGTTTGCCCAGTTTGCCCACCTCGTAAAGATAGGTCTGCAAGTTGGCCAATTCCACCATTTTGTTTTACATAAATAGATGCATCTTTTTGCAAGATGTCAGATAGATTTAAAGCAGGATTTTTTTCAATTTCTTCTTTAGAAATCACTGAAATTCGCGCCGGAACTTCACTGGCTTTTTCAGCACTTTTTGAGGCAGTGACTACAATTGGATCAAGTTGAGTTGCGTTCGTGGTATCTTCAGCAAAAATAACAGGTGAAAACCCCATCGCAATAGCGATAGCCCCTACCAGACGAGTAGGTTGAAAAGACTTAGACATAACATGCTCCATACATTCACCCCACGTGAATGATCGGGTAGATAGATGAAACAAGTAGGTCTCCGGACTTCAGCGCCATATTTGTGTTATGGACATATTCACCTTCCCACATTATTGCAGTGGCGTAAGTCGATATCGACTAAAAAAATATGCTTTACATTGTTACCGTTGCGGGGGCAGTGCCGGACTTTCACCAGCTTCCCTAAAGCATTAATTGCTTACACTTGCTTCCAATTTTACGCAGTATAAAGTGGTGATTTATTTCATACAATGTCATTTAGCCCAATTCCCAGAGAACTTTTACGCAAGGGGCAAAAATTGCATTACAATGGTGCTTATTTTAAGAAATGGTTGTAGTTTAGGCAGATCATGAGCCCATCAAACCAAAAACGTACACGAGCAAAAATCTGTGGAATTACTCGCATTGAAGATGTTCAGGCAGTTGTTGCTGCTGGAGCAGATGCGATAGGTTTTGTTTTTTTTCCGCCAAGTCCAAGACATGTGACAGTTGCGCAGGTTCAAGAATTAGCAAAAGTAATTCCACCTTATGTACAAATGGTTGGTTTGTTTGTTAATGCAAGTGCCACTGAAATTCAGGATGTACTTGATTGTGTTCCCCTAGATGTATTACAACTACATGGCGATGAAACTCCAGAACAATGTCAGGAAATAGCTCGCCATTGTAAACGTCGCTGGTATAAAGCGATTCAGGTTAAACCTGATTTAGATGTAATTGCTGAAATTCAAAAATATCAGGCGGCTGGTGCCAGTGCTGTATTGCTCGATGCGTGGCATCCTGAGCTTAAAGGGGGCACAGGACATCAGTTTGACTGGTCTAAATTCCCAAAACTTGATATTCCTTTAATCTTGGCAGGTGGTTTAACCCCTGACAATGTCATTGACGCTATTCATACTACCGGTGCTTTTGCAGTAGATGTGAGCGGAGGCGTAGAATCCGCAAAAGGTATAAAAGACCAACAACTCATTGAACGATTTATGCAAGGAGTCCAACGTGGATCAGCAAAACAATGTGATTGACTATACACAGTACCCAGATGCTGCAGGGCATTTTGGTATCCATGGCGGACGTTTTGTGTCAGAAACTTTAATGGCGGCATTAGAAGATTTAGAAAATCTCTATTCCCGCATGAAAAATGATGAACAGTTTCTGGCAGAATTCGACCGCGATCTCGCCTACTATGTAGGTCGTCCTAGTCCACTTTATTATGCTGAGCGATGGTCAAGAGAGTTAGGTGGTGCGCAAATTTATCTTAAACGTGAAGACTTGAACCATACAGGCTCACACAAGGTAAATAACACGATTGGTCAGGCATTATTGGCAAAGCTTTCTGGTAAAAAACGTATTATTGCCGAGACGGGCGCTGGGCAACATGGCGTAGCAACTGCAACAATTGCAGCACGTTTAGGTCTTGAATGTGTTGTTTATATGGGTGCTGAAGACGTTAAGCGCCAAGCCATGAACGTTTATCGTATGCGTTTATTGGGCGCGACAGTTGTTCCTGTGCAAAGTGGCTCAAAAACGCTTAAAGATGCTATGAACGAAGCGATGCGTGACTGGGTAACCAACGTTGATACGACGTACTATATAATTGGTACAGTTGCAGGCCCACATCCATATCCTCAACTCGTTCGTGACTTCCAGTCGATTATTGGCCGTGAAGCACGTAAACAGATCTTGGAGCAAGCAGGTCGCTTACCAGATGCATTGGTTGCATGCGTGGGTGGCGGTTCAAATGCAATGGGCTTGTTCTATCCATTCTTAAACGATGCCAATGTGAAAATGTATGGTGTTGAAGCAGCTGGTTTTGGTATTGAAACTGGTAAACACTCTGCGCCATTAAATGCAGGTCATGTTGGCGTATTGCATGGTAACCGTACTTACTTGATGAGTGATGAACAAGGCCAGATTATTGAGACACATAGTATCTCAGCAGGACTTGACTATCCGGGCGTTGGTCCTGAACATAGCTTCTTGAAAGATATGAAGCGCGTAGAGTACGTGCCGATTAATGATACAGAAGCTTTACAAGGCTTCCGTGATTTAACCAAAATCGAAGGGATTATTCCTGCACTTGAAAGCTCGCATGCGATGGCATATGTCTCTAAGCTTGCACCAACCATGTCTAAAGATCAGATTATTATTGCGACTGTTTCAGGTCGTGGTGATAAAGATTTAATGACAGTTGCACGCATTGATGGCGTAGAAATGGTCGAGATGTAAGAGAAAAAAATGCCAAGCTTGTTTATGGTGATGTTAGGTGGGTGTCATGCACGCGCTAATACAGAAGTTCATGATGTAGTTATGGCTGTAGGAGATACTTTGGAAGAAGTTTACCCTCAACTTAAACAGGCTTGGTTTGGTGAGGCTCAAGGATTACATATTGATGCTTGGGCCAAGCTCTATGGTGTCAGCTCTCAAGGGCAAAATTATCAAATTCATTTTACACATGCTGCTCCACAACCAGATGATTTAAAATTATATTTAATTAATCTGGGTGGATATAATGCTCGTGAATTCGGTGAACTTCATCGTTATGAGTTTGTAGTTGCACCGAATGCTGTTATTGCAAAACAATTGGGTAAACAATTTATAGATCAAGAGTGGCAAAAAGCACACACAGATCGAGTCATTGATATTGATGACTGCTTAGCGATAGATTGTGTAGCAGGGCGCTATATTCATTTAATAAAAGGCGATTTTGCTGCAACAATTTGGGAAAATACGTATTTGACCGTGGTATAGGTCATTTGAAATCTAATATTCATATGGAAGTGGGTAAATGGATTTAATTCAAGAAAATGGACAGCCTCGCTACGGGCGTTTTGAATCTGTACCGTCAACCATTCATGTACAACATTATATTTATAAAACCCCTTATGGTAAGGTCTTAAAGGGCTGGCGTAAGCAATTAAAATATAAAAAAATTAAATTCTGTGGCATTCAGCATCAACATTATAGTATTGGTCTGGCAATTGCAGATATTGGTTGGGTCGGGCACGGTTTTTTCTATATTTATGATCATGAAACCCAGCAAGTCATTGAGTGGAATGCAATTCAGCCTTTGGGGCATAAAACCTATCTTGATGAACAGCCGTTGTTTAATCAAAGCTATTTTTCTAAATCGCCTTATCAGTTTGATATTCAGCATGCCAATGGTGTGCGGTACATTCGAGTCACTAAATATGGTGAGATTCAACTCAGCGCTCGTATTTTTTGTGCTGGAACCGATATCTTAAGTTTATGTACACCGACAGGAATTAACGGTTGGACCTATACCCAAAAGCAGACTACGTTGGGTGTAGAAGGCATGTTTATTAATAAACAAAACCAAGTCGTCCAATTTGATGAAAAGACATTTGCATCTCTAGATGATACTTGTGGTTTTTTGCGACCTGAAACGGCTTGGTTCTGGCTTTCATGTAATTTCTGGGATGAGCAAGGCCGACGTATTGGTTTAAATTTAGCTTCTGGTGTTAATGAAAGTTTTGGTAATGAAAACTGTTTATGGATTAACGGAGTTTTATTGCCACTGACTGATGTTTTATTTGAAAAAGTAAATGATGAGCTTTGGCAAATTAGCTCTCTAGATCAAAAACTTAATCTACAGGTCCATATTGGTTGGTGCAGATACGAAAATATTAATTTAAGAATGATTGGAAGCCAGTTCAATCAGTGGCAAGCTAAAATTAGCGGCACGATTGAACATGAGGCAACCGATATAATCAATTGCAATGACCAATACGGTTTACTAGAACAACATTATGCAAAATGGTAACAAGCAGGTTATAAACCTGCTTGCCAAAATGCTTCACCAGCTGCAATAGGATCATTGGTCTTTTCAAGTGTTTCAATCCAGACAGGGTATTGACGAATGACTGGATGCTGACTTGGATGAAAATCTTTTTTAAACCAATCTAAGTATTGGCTTTTCATAGCGGTTAATGTGCCATTTTTGCCGAAAAACCAAGGTAAACCTTTAAGGCTCATCAAGATTCTTTCTCTAGAACTAAAGCCATCACATTTCAACATGATGTTGGTGCGATAGAGCGTAAAACCAAACATGAGTACTGTTGTAAGAACCAATACAAAACGACGAGTCGACTCAGGAACTTCACCTACTTGTTTCATGACATCAAAAGCAACATCACGATGCTCCATTTCTTCAATGGCATGCCAAGCAAACAGCGCTCGGATATACGGGTGAGCATTTTCCAAAGTTTTTTTATTGCTATAAAACGTTTCTGCCATTAATGCAGTTAAATGTTCAGCTGCTGCTGTCATTGCAATATTGTATTGCGGTGAGCGTTTGGTGAGTTCAAAACGAAAAATTCTTTTTAGCGTAGCTGTGAATTGGTCAACAGGCATACCTTGCTCTTTCATAAGCTGATTCATTTTGTCATGAGCAATACCGTGTTGAGCTTCTTGTTTAATAAAATCCACAACTCGTTTTTGTAGTTCTGGATCATCAATTTTGTCACGGAACATACGAACACATTCGATAAAATAACGCTCTCCATCTGGAAAGGTTAAGCTGAGTGCATCAAACATACGAGTCAAAAAAGGATCATTATTAAACCAAAAGCGAGGTGCTTCGTTTAAGTGAAAATCTAGATCTTTACGAACCACTGGCTCGACCTGATAAGAAACATGTGCGTTCATATTTTTATTTCTCGCATCTAACTTGTTCACTAGTATGTCGCGATTGGTCGGCTTTGTTTTGACAGTTATTGCCAATTTTTATACAGTTTGCGACAAGATGGCAGTAAAAAAAGGATGAGCCATGCAGGATTTTACAATTTCAAATGGTTATTTTTACCTATGGAATACTTACTTAAAAGAAAGGGGAATGGACTGGCAGGCATTAAATCTGACGGATGTTCAGGCCCGACAAGTTCAAAATATTTTAGCTTCGTCTATTGATGCTCAATCATCTTTAAATTTTTTTCTTGAGCTTTTAGAGCTAACCGAATCTCTGCTACAAGTTTCCAATTTAGCTTTGGAAATGGCTACTTGCATTACACCTGCCAATTTTGGAGTATTGGGTTATATGGCATCCCGAAGTGGCAGTTTTGCAGAGGTTCTTGAATATATTATGAAGTTTCATCGTCTGGTGATTGACGGTGAGCAAGTGGTGCCTATGCAAATTGAGCAAGATGCTTCAAAAATTCGTTTGTATTGGCCGTTGGTTGATGACAGCAATATCATACTTTGTGAATTGACCTTGGCCGCGATGGTACAGCTTGCTAAACAAATAGCCCCACTGCATGATTTTCTCTTGCAACAAGTTGAGTTTGTGCACCGTGCACGTGGTCCGTTAGTGCACTATCAGCGGTTCTTTCAATGCAAATTATCATTTGAAAAATCTTACTATGCATTAACTTTTGCAAGTGAGGGACTAAGTATTCGTCCTCAGCATGCAGACCCAACCTTAATGCAACTTTTAGTGAAACAGGCAGAAGAAGCATTAGCTCAGCGTAAAATACATACAGATTTAGCTCAGCAAATTCATTGGATCGTCCATGAATATTTTAAGCAAAGGCAGCAGGTCCCTAAAATAGAAGATATTGCCATCGAGTTAAATATTTCAGTACGAAGCTTGCAGCGCCAGCTACAGTCACTAAACACTTCATTTAAATTAATTTTAGATGCAGAGCGCATGAGACGCTGTGAGATATTACTTAACCAAAATGCCAGCCTCACTTTAATTGCTGAACAATTAGGATATTCGGACCAGTCGGCACTTGCACGGGCCCATAAAAATTTGACAGGTCAAACTTTGCTAACCAGAAAAAGGCAATTACAGCTAACAAATAAAAATGCAGCGAAATAGCCCTTTTGTGGGGATTTTCTATTCAGATGACGATCTAATAATGGCTCGAAAATAGGAAGCTTTGATCATTGAGAAAATTTTCAAAATATTGATAAATGTACACCATGGGTTGTATGAATCATACAATCGAATATCGCCATAACGTTAGACCTGTTCAATGGACAAAAAATAGCGTTAAAATGCGATGTTCTTGTATTTCTACAAACAACTCCTCAATTTTAAATAATTCAAGGAAAGCACAACCCTATGTCACGTCTTGCCACCCGTTTTGAAAAGCTTAAGTCCCAACAACGTAAAGCGCTTGTATCTTATGTTATGGCGGGTGATCCACAACCGCAAGTAACAGTTCCGTTACTGCATAAAATGGTTGAGGCAGGAGTAGATGTCATTGAGCTTGGTTTACCATTTTCAGATCCAATGGCCGATGGTCCAGTAATTGCGCTTGCAGCTGAACGTGCGCTTGCAGCAGGGACTAACACATTAGATGCTCTTAATATGGTAAAGGAGTTCCGTGAACAGGATCAGGATACACCTGTTGTTTTAATGGGTTATCTAAATCCAGTTGAAGTGATTGGTTATGAGAAGTTTATTTCTCATGCGAAACAGTGTGGTGTAGATGGCTTATTGCTGGTGGATTTACCGCCAGAAGAGTCAAAAGAGTTTGCTGCTGTGTTGAAGCAACATGACATGGATCAAATCTTCTTACTCGCGCCAACTTCTACAGACCAACGCATTCAACATGTGGCAAATCAGGCAAGTGGATTTATCTACTATGTTTCACTCAAGGGTGTAACGGGAGCCGCAACACTAGATACAGCAGAAGCTGCTGCACGTATTCAAAAAATCAAAAATGCCACTGATATTCCAGTAGGCGTTGGTTTTGGTATTAGTGATGCCGCTTCAGCAAAAGCAATGGGTAGTGTTGCTGATGCTGTGATTGTAGGTAGTGCTTTCGTTAAAAATTTTGCAACGTTGGCAGCGGATGACGCTGTTGAACAGACGGTGAATAAAGTCAAGGAGCTTCGAGCAGCGCTCGATGAGTTAGTATGAATCAAGAAGTGAAATCAGGGAAAGTTCTTAGCCCTGCGACCCCATGGACAAAACGTCCGGTTCCAGGTATTGAAGTCGCAAATGAGCAACAAATTCTCAAAGCAACATTTACTGAGCCAACGATTGAATGCCCTGAATGTCATGCTCTAGTGACACGTACAGCAATCTCTTTCAATGCGTATGTTTGTCCGCAGTGTGATGAACACTTACGAATGAAAGCTCGTGATCGTTTGAACTGGTTCTTCGACAATGTAGTAGCAGAATTAGGACAAGAGTTTAGCGCGAAAGATCCGTTAAAGTTTGTCGACACTAAGCCATATCCAGATCGTATGCGTGAAGCGCAAAGCAAAACTGGTGAAACAGAAGCTTTAATTGCAATGCAAGGCAATTTAAATGGCGTTGATTTGATTGCATGTGCTTTTGAGTTCGACTTTATGGGCGGCTCTATGGGTACTGTAGTGGGCGACCGTTTTGTTCAGGCTGCTGAACTTGCTATTGCAAAACGTCAACCATTGATCTGTTTCGCAGCTTCTGGTGGCGCACGTATGCAAGAAGGCATGTTGTCACTTATGCAAATGGCGCGTACTTCAGCGGCGATCCAAAGATTAAAAGATGCAGGCTTGCCTTATATCGTGGTGTTAACACATCCAGTGTATGGTGGTGTAACAGCTTCTTTAGCAATGTTGGGTGATATTCATATTGCTGAACCTAAAGCGATGATCGGCTTTGCTGGTAAACGTGTAATTGAGCAAACTGTACGTGAAACTCTAGAAGAACCGTTCCAACGTGCAGAATATTTGCTTGATCATGGTGTAATCGATCAGATTGTTCATCGTCATGCTTTACGTGATACTGTATCTCGACTTGTATCGAAATTGATGAACTTACCTTGAATCAACAAGCTCCACTTTCAATAGACTCTTTAGATACATGGCTCAATTATTGGAGCCATGTTCACGTTACAGGGATAGATCTTGGTCTGGAACGTGTAATTCCTGTTGCAGAAAAGCTGGGTGTCACTCAGCCTACTGCTAAAGTTTTTACAGTAGCCGGAACGAATGGTAAAGGCTCAACTACAACCACACTAGCTGCTATCTTAAATGAGCAGGGTTATAAAGTTGGGTTATATCAGTCGCCCCATATCTATTGCTTTAATGAGCGAGTTAAATTAGGTGGAGTCGAAGTCGATGATCAAAGTCTGATTGATGCTTTTGTTCAAGTTGATCAGGCTCGTCGCGATTGTGATTTGAGCTTATCTTTTTTTGAAGCAACCACTTTGGCTGCTTTTGTCATTTTTAAACAACAGCAATGCGATGTATGGGTACTCGAAGTCGGTTTGGGCGGACGCTTAGATGTCGTCAATGTAATTGATCCCAACGTTGCAGTTATTACTAATATTGGCCTAGATCATACTGATTGGTTAGGCGATACGATTGAAAAAATTGCTTTTGAAAAAGCAGGAATTATTCGTCCACAAATTCCGGTTGTCTTTGCTGGCGAACAACTTTTACCTCAAGCAATTCAAGATAAAGCAGAAAGTACAAAAGCAGACTTATATACCGTTAATCGTGATTATTTTTATAAACTCGCCGATGATGGACAAAACTGGTACTTTGCCTCTGAGGGAACCACTTTAAAGCTTCCTTTAGGTCATTTAGCCATTGAAAATATTGCAGGGGCCGTTGCTGCCATTTTAAATAGCGGACTTGAAGTTTCCCAGTCAGCATTAGAAAAAGGTATTCAATCTGCACGCTTAGCAGGGCGTTTTGAACAGCGTCAAGTTGAAGGAAAAACAGTAATTTTTGATGCCGGACACAATCCACATGGTGTTGAATTTTTGTTAAAGCAATTGCGAAATTTCTTAGAATACAATAAACAGTACACAGAAGTTGTCGCAGTATTTTCAATGCTGGCAGATAAAGATATAAAATCAGTAGTCGATTTATTGAAACCTACTGTTTTACATTGGAAAATTGCTGAGTTGAATGTGCCGCGTGCTGCACCGATTCAGCAACTCAATGATGCCTTGCAAGGTCAGACAGTACAACAATATGGCAATATCAAAGAGGCATTTAAATCAGCGCTTGAGCAAACAAATAACAATCAGCTGATTTTGGCCTGTGGTTCGTTTCATACTTTAGAAGCGATTTGGGAGTATTTGGAAGAATGTCAATGAATAACAAACAACGCTGGATGGGTGGTGTTGTTTTACTGGGAGGTGGTGTTTTATTGGCAGCATTACTTCTAAAAGGAAATGAGGAAATAAAACAGGTTGAAGTTCAACCACCCGCATCCACATCGCCAAAAACTCAAACTAAGCCAAAGCAAGCAACTGAAGGCCAAATGGTACAACTACAACCTCTAGCGGTTGATGTTGAAACAGAAAAACGTTTGCTAGAAGAGCAGCGCCGTTCGCGTGAAAAAGCGGTTGCTGAGCAAGAAGCACGTGCAGCTGAGTTTTTAGCAATGCAACAGCAAGCTGAAGCTGATGCTGCTCGTAAAGCAGCAGCAGAGTATGCTGCGATTAATGCACGTCGTACAGCTGCTCAAGAAAGTTCAGATAATATTCCACCAGAGTTAGTGGGTGAGGCGAAAGCTAAAAAACAGCAAACTAATGTGGCGAATAAAACAACTGATACTTCAAAAATAGAAGCAGATAAGAAAGCAGCTGAATCAAAACGCCAAGCAGAAGCAGATAAGAAAGCAGCTGAGGCAAAACGCCAAGCGGAAGCTGATAAGAAAGCAACTGAGGCAAAACGTCAGGCAGAAGCTGATAAGAAAGCTGCTGAATCAAAACGCCAAGCAGAAGCAGATAAGAAAGCTGCTGAAGCAAAACGTCAGGCAGAAGCAGATAAGAAAGCGACTGAAGCAAAACACAAAGCAGAAGCTGATAAGAAAACATCAGAGGCTAAACGTAAAGCAGAAGCTGATAAAAAAGCTGATGCTGAGAAAGCGCGTGAACTGCTGGAAAATGGTGATAAAAAGTGGATGGTGCAAGTTGCATTAGCTGCTAACCAAGCAAATGCAGATTCAGTTGTTTCTAAATTACGAGCTAAAGGCTACAAGGTAACTACGAGTCAAACCAGCAAGGGAATCCGTATTATGGTAGGACCTGCGAAAGACCGTGATACAGCAGATGCCGCCCGTAAGAAAATTACTTCTGATTCAAGTTTAAACATGAAATCGGCTTGGGTCATTGACTGGGTACCGCTTGATCAGCGATAACGGCTGATCATCCCCTAAATCAAATCAGGAACACTTACTTCAACGGCTTTATTCTTGTGAAGAAGTGTTCCACTCAATAGGGGATCTTGAAGATGAATACAACGATTAAAATATTAGAACAATTTGTTTTTGCACAAGATTCAGGGATTAGCGCACTGTCTGGAGTTGCTTGTGTGGGGGATGATCTTTATTTTGTTGGTGATAATCTCCCTTATTTATTAAGAATCAATCGAAACCAGAACATGGCCGATGCAACGGTCTTTGAAAAAATTCCGTTATTTGATCCTTCAGAGCAAATACCGCTAAGTGCATTAAGCAAACAACAAAAGCCTGATTTTGAAGCTTTAACCGCTATAAGTTGGAACGGACAATCACAGCTTTTGGTGATGGGCTCAGGTTCAACAGAAAATCGAAAACGAGCATTACTCTATAACCCTGCCAATGATCAGGTCAGAACTTTCTTGGGTGCGGTTGATTATGATTTTTTGCAGCATCAGGTTGAATTAACAGGCGGGGCTGATCTTAATATAGAAGCCATATGTTCAGACCATCGTTATCTCTATATCTTTCAGCGTGGCAACATAAATTTCCATCATGGGGTTTTAGTCTTTGATTTAATCAAAATTCAAGCAGGAAAATCCTTAGCAAATGCACTTATACATTCGCTCAAACTGAGCTTAGCTGAGCTTGATGGTTCAGCAAGTGGCATTTCAGATGCTTGTTTTTTAGTGGATAAAAATTTGATTGTTGCTACAGCTGCGGTCGAGCAAACACTCAATACCTATGATGACGGTGCTGTCTTGGGAAGTTTTATCTTGGTGTTTTCGCCTGATGGTAAAGCTTTAGCGGCTCATTTGATTCAAGATGCGAAAGGACGAACACTGCCAATCAAGATTGAAGGGATTACTTGGTTCGAGTCGAGATCAGATGGCGAAGTCTTTTTATTAGTGACAGACAGCGATGGTGGGGATTCTGAAATTTTGAAGGTATTACTTAGCAATGCCGCTTTGGGAAAATCATAAAGTTAAATCATATTTTTGATGATCATCTATCTTTAAATGTATGTTTTTCGGTGTAATTGAAAATAATAAATAAGTTGGTGATTGAGCCAACTTATTTGCCTAATAATCATGTTTGCATATAAAAGCAATCCAGTCTTTAGCTGCTGGAATTCGAAAGTTGCTGTTGAATCCATTTTACATTTTCAGGTGTAAATAAACCGTCAATGTTCTTCCAGATAATATGGTAGCCATAACCACCTTCTTTCATTTCTTTAACTGCATCATCAATTGCCCAATTCTCAAAAATAATTCGATACATCGCAACACTAGCGCCTGTACGGTCTGAACCATGGTAGCAGTGCAATAAAACACGTTGATTATTCTGTTTAGCAATTTTGATTTGCTGCATAACCTCTAATAGATCTTGTCGGTCGATTGCCCATGTATTGATAGGAATATGCACAAGATTAAAATTTTCATTTTTAAAAACTAAAGTATCTGCATCTTTGGCCCTTAAATTAATAATCGTTCCAATTTGATGGTTCTTTAATTCTGAAATCATTGCAGCGCTCGGTTGTTCACTGCGAAAAACATCATTACTAATTTGATAAAAGTTATGGCTCTGAGAAACTAAAGTACCCCAGTCTTTTGGGCGTTGCTCATGGGCAATACTTTCATGCTGCATACATCCTTGTAAATTTATACAGATGAGAAGTGTGATGAGCGATAATTTTTTCATGTTTGATACCGGTTAAGCTCATAAGGATCATGAGCACAAATTATTTCAATCGTTGGCTCATGTTGAGCTAAATGCTGTAAGCGTTTGAGATTAACAAGGCGTTGCTCATTATCTTCTGCAAATGTTTTTTCCAGCACACTGAGTGATCTTAATTTATTTTTAGGGTTTAACTCTAGATGTGAGTAGTATGCATCCCCACAAAATAATAACCATTGATTTTGTTGCTTTATGGCAATACCACAATGACCAGCTGAATGCCCCAATAGAGGCACCATTAAAATTTCATCTTGGAACAGCGGAAAACCTTTTACTTTTTCGAGGTTAAACCATGTTTCACCTTGCTGATATTCAACAAAGTTCCAGTAACGATGATCTTTATATTGATTGGTTCTATAACGAAGTTTGCCCTTGAAATTTGGAAGTTGGGCTGCGTTATATTCTGCTGCTAAAACATGCACAGTGGCATGTGGGAAATCTGAAATTCCACCTGCATGATCAAAATCAAGATGAGTCACAAAGATGTGCTGTACATCTTTAGGATTAAACCCGAGCTTTTGGATTTGCTGAATGGCACTAAACTCAAGGTTAGGTTCAATTTTACCTAAACGCTTAACTAATGAGCCTAGGCGTTGTTTCATATGTAAATAATCTTGCAAGCCAAAGCCGGTATCAATAAGCACTAAGCCTCGATCAGTTTCAACCAGAAGACAATGACAGACGACTTCAGCTCGAAAGCCTTTTTGTCCAAAGAGTGGGGCGCAAACTGGGCACATGCTGCCACACTTTAAATGATGAATTTTATAGATCATGATTTTTATTTTTTATACCGAATCGCTTCGAGTTATAACTGATCTGAGCAGTAAAAACCATGTGTATTCAATACATAAATAAAAAAGCCATCACGTTGGATGGCTTTTTAAGGGTGAAATATTTACTTATTTTGCTTAAGATTTACTATGCGGTTGGCTTATTTGAAATCTTCTGATGCCTGCCTACGCGCTTCGCTTGTCTTGCAAGTAATAAAACCTTTAGTCGGTTTTATTACTTGCAGGTTGTGGTGTTAGGCGTAAATAAGGTTTAACCGCTGTATAGCCTTTAGGGAAGCGCTGTTTAATTTCTTCTTCATCTTTAAGTGATGGGACAATAACGACATCTTCACCTTGCTGCCAGTTCGCAGGCGTAGCGACTTTATGCTTATCCGTTAATTGTAATGAGTCAACAACACGTAAGACTTCATTAAAATTTCGGCCTGTTGAAGCAGGATAGGTAATAATTAAACGAACTTTCTTATTAGGGTCAATAATCACTAAAGAACGCACTGTGAGGGTTTCACTGGCATTAGGATGGATAAAACCATAGAGCTCAGATACTTTACGATCTTTATCTGCAATGATTGGAAAATTTACCGTTGTGTTTTGTGTTTCATTAATATCGTTGATCCAGCCCTTATGAGACTCTACATCGTCTACGGACAAAGCAATCGCTTTAACATTACGCTTCGTAAATTCATCTTTTAATTTTGCTGTGTAGCCTAATTCTGTTGTACATACTGGCGTATAGTCAGCTGGATGTGAAAATAAGATTCCCCAACTATCACCTAAAAAATCATAAAAATGAATAGTGCCTTCGCTCGATTCTTGTTGAAAATCGGGGGCAGTGTCTCCTAATCGTAGTGTCATGATATTTCCTCAATTGCTCATAATTTGTTATTCCATTGAATGAATATGCAGCATTTACTTTATGATTAAAATTATTGTTTTTTTATTTTATTATGAAGTTTTTATATAAGTGTAAATATATATGACTAAAACTCACTATTTTATGTGCTTAATCAATGTAACTTTAAGGTAAATTTGCTAAATTAGATTTCTCGGAAGTTGTGCTTAATAGATGAGCGTTAATGTTACGTTTTTAGGTGCAAGGCGCATTACGGGGGACTAGATGAATGATAAAACCATTCGTCTAACTATCAGATTTTTTTTAGGGGTTTTGTGCAAACCCCTTGTACTTCAAATTTCTGGCACCATAATAAACGACTGAGAAAAAGTTTATTCATTTGACCAAGCAAGATTTAGAGAGTTTATCCATGTTGGCAAGTCTGATCGGAGGTATCTTCGGTACAAAAAATGAGCGCGAACTCAAACGCATGCGCAAAATTGTTGAGCAAATCAATGCGCTCGAGCCGACGATATCAGCTTTAAGCGATGCAGACTTATCTGCAAAAACTCCAGAATTCAAACAACGTTATAATAATGGCGAAAGTTTAGATAAATTACTTCCAGAAGCGTTTGCAGTTTGTCGTGAAGCAGCCAAACGTGTAATGGGTATGCGTCACTACGACGTTCAGCTTATTGGTGGTATTACCTTACATGAAGGTAAAATTGCCGAAATGCGTACCGGTGAAGGTAAAACCCTGATGGGTACTTTGGCGTGTTATTTAAACGCATTAAGTGGCGAAGGCGTTCATGTCATTACTGTGAACGATTATTTGGCACAGCGTGATGCTGAGTTGAACCGCCCATTATTTGAATTTTTGGGTTTATCTATTGGTACGATCTATTCAATGCAAGGTCCGTCTGAAAAAGCGGAAGCTTATCTTGCTGATATTACCTATGGTACCAATAACGAATTCGGTTTTGACTACTTACGTGACAACATGGTGTTTTCTTTAGCAGAAAAGAAACAACGTGGTTTGCACTATGCCATTATCGATGAAGTTGACTCAATCTTGATTGATGAAGCACGTACACCATTAATTATTTCTGGTCAAAGTGAAGACTCTTCGCATCTATATTCTGCAATTAATTCGATTCCCCCTAAATTAAAGCCGCAAAAAGAAGAAAAAGTGGCAGATGGTGGGCATTTCTGGATTGATGAAAAGCAGCGTTCAGTTGAAATGACCGAAGTTGGTTATGAAACTGTTGAGCAAGAACTTATTCAGATGGGCTTATTGGCTGAAGGTGAAAGCCTATATTCAGCAACGAATCTAAGCCTTGTTCATCATGTGTCTGCTGCTATCCGTGCACATTTCTTATTCCAACGCGATGTTCACTATATTATTCACGATGGTGAAGTCGTGATTGTTGACGAACATACTGGTCGTACAATGCCGGGTCGTCGTTGGTCAGAAGGTTTGCATCAAGCAGTTGAAGCGAAAGAAGGTTTAGAAATTCAGCCTGAAAACCAGACTCTAGCAACCACAACATTCCAGAACTATTTCCGTCTATATAAAAAGCTTTCAGGTATGACAGGTACTGCTGATACTGAAGCTGCGGAAATGAAAGAAATTTATGGCCTTGATGTTGTGATTATTCCAACTCATCGCCCGATGGTACGTAATGACCAAAACGATTTAATTTATTTAAACCGTAACGGTAAATACGACGCGATTATTCAGGAAATTACGAATATTCGTGAGCAAGGTGTAGCACCGATTCTGATTGGTACAGCGACCATTGAAGCCAGTGAAATTTTATCTTCTAAGTTAATGCAAGCTGGTATTCATCACGAAGTGTTGAATGCAAAGCAACATGAGCGTGAAGCTGACATTATTGCTCAAGCGGGTAGCCCGAATGCAGTCACGATTGCAACCAACATGGCTGGTCGTGGTACTGACATTATCTTGGGTGGTAACTGGAAAGCGAAGCTTGCCAAAATTGAAAATCATACGGCTGAAGATGAAGCACAGCTGAAAGCACAATGGGAACAAGACCACGAAGATGTGTTGAAATCAGGTGGTTTGCACATCATTGGTTCTGAACGCCATGAATCACGCCGTATTGATAACCAGTTACGTGGTCGTGCGGGCCGTCAAGGTGACCCTGGTGTTTCTCGTTTCTATTTGTCTCTTGAAGATGACCTTATGCGTATTTTCGCAGGTGACCGCGTAGTCGGAATGATGCGTGCAATGGGTCTCCAAGAAAATGAAGCGATTGAACACAAAATGGTGAGTCGTTCAATTGAGAATGCTCAGCGTAAAGTTGAAGCGCGTAACTTTGATATTCGTAAAAACTTATTGAAATACGATGATGTGAATAATGAACAACGTAAGATCATTTATTCACAACGTGATGAAGTGTTAGCTGAAAATACTTTAAAAGAATACGTTGAAGAAATGCATCATGAAGTGATGAAAGGCGTGATTACTAACTTTATTCCACCAGAGTCAATTCATGACCAGTGGGATGTTGAAGGTTTAGAAAACGCTTTACGTATTGATTTGGGTATTGAGCTTCCAATTCAAGAATGGTTAGACCAAGATCGCCGTCTAGATGAAGAAGGTTTAGTTGAGCGAATCAGTGATGAAGTGATTGAGCGTTATCGTCAGCGCCGCGCTCAAATGGGTGATGAATCAGCAGCAATGCTTGAACGTCACTTTGTTTTAAACTCTCTTGATCGCCATTGGAAAGATCACTTAGCTGCAATGGATTATTTGCGTCAAGGTATCCATTTACGTGGCTATGCGCAAAAGAACCCTGAACAGGAATACAAGAAAGAAGCTTTCAACCTGTTTGTAAATATGTTGAGCATTATTAAAACTGATGTTGTGACTGATTTGTCTCGTGTACATATCCCAACACCAGAAGAACTTGCAGAAATGGAAGCTCAACAGCAGCAGCAAGCTGAATCAATGAAGCTTTCTTTTGAACATGATGATGTAGATGGTTTAACAGGTGAGGTTACACTTTCTCAAGAAACCATGAACGAGTCTGACGGTCAGCAAGCTTTCCCTGTTCCAGAAAGCCGTAATGCGCCATGCCCATGTGGTTCAGGACTAAAATATAAGCAATGTCACGGTAAGATCTAATCTGCCTTTGCATAAAAAAAGCAGAACAATTGTTCTGCTTTTTTTATGTTTGTAGTAAGCCTGTGAATAATGTTTGCAGTTTTAAGCATTAAATGCTATTTACTTCTCATCCAGAGTGTATGTTGGAAAGACAATGAAAAAAGTATTACAACCTTTATTTTTAACTGTTCTTGCTGTGCCTAGTTTTGTTTTCGCAGCAGAAGCAGCTTCAGCCCCTCAAACGACAACGGTTGATAAAGTACTTGCAGCAAAAGGGCCAACTTCGGCTCAAGCTGTAGTGAAGCAAGAAAATACAACAGTGATTAGCCCGCGTACAGGTATTCGCTATACGTTGGGTAACACAGGTAATCGCCCAATTATTTTACAAACGACAGCGATTGCTCCGGCAAATTCAGCAAACATTAATCGTATTGTGGCAACTAACCCTGCTTTATCTGCGAAGAGCCAAGAGAAAGCTAAAGTTGCACTCATTGGTGAAGCTGCTGTTGCAGGGCCAGCTGCTGTTGCAGCAAGTAATGTAACGGCTCCTGCTGTATCAAATAGCATTGCAGCTGCGAACCCTACAACTATCAACTAAGTTGTATTTATAAAAAACCAGCTCAATATGAGCTGGTTTTTTTTATAAGAATTTCTAATTTTTAGATCTGATTATTCACATCATCATTTTTTGTTTCACGAATGAGTAAGAAAGCGACTAGTGATAAAAGTGATGCAGCAGTAAGATAATAACCAACTGCATATAAACCATAAGTTTCAGCAAGCTTCGTTGCAATAAGTGGCGCAAATGATGCACCAAAAATGCCTGCCAAGTTAAACGTTAACGCTGAACCTGTGTAACGAACTGAGGTTGGGAAAAGTTCAGAAAGAACTGTACCAATCGGACCATAGGTCAAGCCCATAATCGCCAAGCCCGTACATAAGAAAAGGAAAACGATTAAGGTATTTCCAGACTCTAACATGCTAGAGAAAAACAAGCCGAAAATCGCAGCAGCAATACAGACGCCAATAGACGTGGTTTTACGACCAAATTTTTCTGCAAAAATAGCTGATAAAGGAATGAATGCAGCGAAGCAAAGGGTGGCAAAGAGTTGAAGTTCTAAGAACTCACCGCGTGCATAGCCAAGCTTTGTGGTTCCCCAGTTTAAGGCAAATACGGTGGTAAGATAAAACACGACAAACGTGCAGATTGCTGCAATTGTGCCAAGAATAAGTTTACCTGTGTGTTTGGTTAAGACTTCTTTAAACGGAATATTAACTTCTTTTTGCTTATCTAAAACTTTTTGGAATGCTGGAGTTTCATGGAGCTTTAAACGGATATATAAGCCTACAATCACTAATACAGCACTTGCAATAAATGGAATACGCCAACCCCATTGCATGAACGCTTGCTCAGGAATAGTCGCACTCAATAATAAAAATGAACCGGTTGCCAAAATAAAGCCAATTGGAGCGCCGAGTTGCGGGAACATGCCATACCAGGCTCTTTTCCCTTCAGGGGCATTTTCAGTCGCGAGTAAAACGGCACCACTCCATTCACCACCTAATCCTAAACCTTGTCCTAAACGGCACACAGCCAATAGTAAGGGTGCGAAAATCCCGATTTGTGCGTAGGTAGGAAGTAAACCAATACATACGGTTGAAACACCCATGGTCAGTAACGCTGCAACCAATGTGGCTTTTCGGCCAATACGGTCTCCTAAATGACCGAATATTGCTGCACCGATGGGGCGTGCAATAAAGGCAATTGCGAAGGTGGCTAAAGATTGTAAAACTGCGGCACTGCCACTACTAGCAGGGAAAAACAGGTGAGGAAAAATAAGAACGGCAGCAGTTGCATAGATATAAAAGTCGAAGAACTCAATGGTCGTACCGACTAAGCTTGCAAACAAAACCCGCGTTTTTGAATTAGTGGCTACTGCCGGAGCAGCCGCCGCAGAGGTTGAATCCATATAGAACCTTATATCAGTTAAAATTTATTTTTAATTTACTATTCCTTTTAAAGACGTATTTTTCTAAAAGAATAGCGTGAAAGAACATCATCCATGACTCTTTCAGGATCACTGAATAAGAGTGAAAAATGAACTAAACTATGTACCAATAGATCGCAAGAAAATGTGCTCCTGCACCTAAAAGCACAAAAATGTGCCAGATCGCATGGGTATATCTTACCTTTTTTAACGCGTAAAACAATGCTCCAACCGTATAAGCTAATCCGCCAATAATCAAGAAAATCAATGCGTCTTTACTTAAATAAGTGCGCATGTCATCCATAACAAACACGGCGAGCCATCCCATTAAAATATAAGCCAGCAAAGAAATTTTTTGAAAACGATGAATAAAAACTAACTTGAAAAATGTACCAATTGCCGCGATGCCCCATAGTGCAATCAGCAGATAATGAGCTTTTGTAGTAGGAATTGCGATACTTAAGAATGGGGTGTAAGTTCCAGCAATTAAATAATAAATGGCTGTATGGTCAAGTTTCTTATACCAGTAGCGTAGATTCTGTGTTTGAGCAAAGTGGTAAAGTGTAGAGCTCGTGAAAACCAGAATGAGACTAAATGAATATACCCATAAACCAATCCACTGAGCAGTTGAAAGATAAGATCCCTTCATAATTAAAAAGATAGAAGCAACAACTGCCATAACGACACCAGCCCCATGGCTGTAGGCATTAAATAGTTCTTCTTTAGGATCGTAAGTTTCCAGTACAGATTTACTCATAAGTTTAATTTTTTTGATTAAAAATACGAATGTATAGAAATACAAAACAGTCGTAAAGTTATTTTATTTTTAATCCTAGACCCTTTAAACTTCTATCTTATATGAGTCTTCATTTTTAGGTATATCCGTGTCGGTTTTTTCCTTTGAGCAAGAACAGCAATTCTTCCATGAAATTAAGCAAATGCTTGATCAACAAACTTTTGAGCGTTTGATCTTGAGCCAATATAAGGGAGAGTTGGAACAACTGGAAAAAATCACTTTCCGTGTTGTAGAGTTACATGGGCAAAAACAGATTTCAGCTTTATATCATTATACTACCCAAGATGTGACCAAAAACTATTCATTCGAAGATGGTTTGCAGCAGATTGAGCAGTTAATCATACAGTGTAAGCAAGCGAACTTATTTTCGACTAATCAAGAAATTCAACTCAAGAAAAATAAGAAAAAAGCGCTATTAAATATGGGTAAAAAGCATACGGTAAATGCGACGCAAACGGTTCAGACTCATGATCGTGAAAAGCAACGCTATGTACAGCAGGGCAATGCATTTTTAAAAGAGCTTGGTATTACCGATGAAAAAGGCCAAATCATTCCAAGCATGGCGCGTAAATGGAAACAGATTAATAAATTTATTGAAATTTTTGCGAGTGCTTATGAGCAAATTGATGCATCTCAGCAAGAACTACGCATTGTCGATTTTGGTTCGGGGAAAGGTTATTTAACTTTTGCTTTGTATGATTATTTGCAAGAGCAGCAGAAAACCCCATTGATTACTGGTGTTGAATTGCGCCCGAATCTGGTTGAGTTTTGCCAGAATGTTGCAGACAAAGTGCATTTTAACCATCTAGACTTTTTTGAAGGTGACGTACGTAGTTATCAACCAGAAAAACTAGACGTTATGATTGCCTTACACGCATGTGATATTGCGACTGACTTTGCCATTCACACTGGAATTCGTTTAAACGCTTCGATGATTATGTGCGCGCCGTGTTGTCACAAAGAGTTACGCCCACAATTACAAAGTCCAGAAGTGTTACAGCCAATGCTACAGTTTGGTATTCATGCGGGGCAACAAGCTGAGATGCTGACTGACACTTTACGTGCGTTACTTTTAAAAGCGTATGGCTATGAAACTAAAGTTTTTGAGTTTGTATCGCTTGAACATACCAGCAAAAATAAAATGATTTTGGCTACGAAACGCAAAAACGTTTCACAGCCTGATGCCAAAATTATGGCACAAATTCAAGCACTCAAAGCGATGTATGGAATTGAAAAACAAAGTCTTGAATTGTTATTACAAGACCAGCTACCAATCGAAAATATTGGCTGCAAGTGCTAGGGCGGTGAACGGATGTTGAGAATTATAGCGGGTAGTTGGGAACAGCTTGAGCAAGATGCGAAATACATCCGTGAACAAGTCTTTATTCAAGAGCAGGGAATTGCGCCTGAAGATGAATGGGACGATTTGGATGCCACAGTTTTGCATTTTATTGTTTATGACAAAGAACAGCCTATCGCTACAGCACGTTTGTTGCCACAGCATAGCGTGGGGCGTGTTGCTGTTTTAGTGCCTTATCGAAAGCAGGGTATTGGTAAAATTTTAATGCAGCATATTATTGAATATGCGCGCCATCAGAAACTGCCTTTTTTAAAGCTTTCAGCACAAACGTATGTGACTGCTTTTTACGAAGCTCTAGGTTTTCATGTGCAAGGTGAAGTTTACGAAGACTGTGGTATTCCACATATTGATATGGTTTTAGAGTTAAATTGAGACTTCTTTTTAGAAATCTCAATTTGGATTTATTTCATTGCATTCCAGCTTTCGATGGCTTGTAGCCCTGTTTCTAAACCGACTTCATAGCTGTAACGAAGCTTTTTAGGATTGGTGCTTAAACGACCAGCCATATTTTTAAGTGGCGGTGGGCAAACTTCTAAAATTTGCTGTTCTGGGTTTTGACCACGGACAAAATCGACTGAAGCGTTATAACGAGCACAACGGCTACGTAAGCTGTTTGCAAAACCATAGTGATGTTTAAACGCATATTTCGCGAGGAATTGATCACCTCGGCTACTTGCCTTAAAGTAATTTTTCGGGCGAGTGCGTAAAACCAATAGTTTTTTTACGTCACTTTGCTGAGCCGTCCAGCGAACGGGTAGAGCATCTGCAACACCACCATCAAAATAAGGTTCACCCATAATATCGACGGGATGACGCGTTAAAACTGGAATTGAGCTAGAAGCACGAAGTGCATTTAGTAAATTATCTTTACCCGCACGAAGATATTCTGCATGACCTGTTTTTGCATGCGTTAACACCATATAAAAATCTGGATTTTTGGCAAAAAGGCTTTGCTGATCAAGAGGATGTTCTTTTTCACCAACTTCCCACATCCATTCTAAATCGAGTAAATCACCGCCTTTAAAGAAGCGTTTGTAATCGATAAATTCAGGACGAAGTGAGTGATCAATATAAAAGGTTAACGTACGACCTTGTTGACCAGCTAAGTAGTTGGCCACATTGGTCGAGCCAGACGATACGCCAACGTATAAATTGAAAGGATTGAACTGTTGTTGTAAAAACGCGTCAAGTACACCACTGGTAAAGGCACCACGCATGCCTCCACCCTCTACAACCAGTGCGTTGCGGGAAAAATCTGTCATGTGAAAAATATCTGATTACTGAGTTGATTGCTTATGTTCTTGCATATCCATTTCAGGCATGTCGTCACTATGTTGAGCGTGTTGCTCTGTAGAGTGTTCAGCTTTTTGCTGCATTTGCTCTTGTTGTGCTTTGCGCTGTGCACCTGGCATATAGTCAGGTTCATTACTCATCGCTAAATAGAAAAAGCCAAGGAAAATCGCACTTAAAACACCAACGATCAGAACAAATTTCCAGCCTAAAACTGCTGACTCGGAAGAATTTTTATCGGACATAAGGATTTCTCGAATGTGCTGTAGAAGCACAAAAATGAAGTCTATTTATAGCATATTTAGGCGTGAGGCTGAAATCTTAAAGGTCATAAAGAAAAACCCATATAAATAAAATATATTTATATGGGTAAGGTTTATGCAGTTTTTAAATATTCAATACGACTAAATTATTGAATATTTTGTTTCTGCTCAGCTTTGGTTTTTAGCAAAGTTGGAGGTGTAAAGCGTTCACCATATTTGGCAGCTAATTCTTCAGCTCGTTTTTGTGCTTTATCAGTGCCGTATTGATTTAGGAATTGAATTGCTCCACCCGTCCAAGGTGCATAACCAATCCCAAAAATAGAACCGACATTGGCATCAATCACAGACTCCAATACGCCTTCTTCATAACAACGTAAGGTATCTAAGGCTTGTACAAACAGAATGCGATCAATCATGTCTTGTTCAGAAATATCATGATCTTTTTCCCAGCGGTTCAAGCCTTCCCAAAGGTGCTTTTTGCCATTTTCTGGATATTCATAGAAACCTGCACCAGCCGCCTTACCTTTACGGTTTAACTCATGAATCATGGTGTGAACCACTTCATCTACAGAAGTTTTAGGTAAATCTTTTCCTTCAGCTTGCAGAGCTTTACGGGCCTCACTGGCAACATGTTCGGTTAAGGTTAAAGACACTTCATCTTGAATCGCAAGTGGCCCAACAGGCATGCCTGCTTTCAGTGCAGCCATTTCAATGCGCGCTGGGTGGACGCCTTCTGCAAGCAAGCGCATACCTTCTTGAATGAACGTACCAAACACACGACTCGTAAAGAAACCACGGCTATCATTAACAACAATCGGTGTTTTTCCAATTTGTTGTACAAAGTCATAAGCTTTGGCAAGTGTCTCTGCGGAGGTATTTTTACCTTTAATAATCTCAACCAACTGCATTTTGTCGACAGGGCTAAAGAAGTGCAGACCGATAAAAGCTTTATCATCCTTACTTGCTTGAGCTAAACCCGTAATTGGCAGGGTTGATGTATTTGATGCCATTACACCATTAGGCGCTAAATATTGTTCAGCTTCTTGAGTGACTTTAGCTTTGAGCTCTTGGTTTTCAAATACCGCTTCAATAATTAAGTCACAGCCTTGAAGATCTTGAACTGAAGCTGAAGCCGTAATTAGTGATAAAACCTGATCACGTTTTTCTGCGGTCATGCGGCCTTGTGAAACACGTTTATCAAGAAGCTTTTGTGAGTAAGCTTTGCCTTTCTCTGCATTTTCAACAGATACATCTTTAAGTACAACAGGAATGCCTTTAATTGCGGTTGAATAGGCAATACCAGCCCCCATCATGCCAGCACCCAACACACCAACTTTAGTCGCTTGCCATTTTGCAACGTCGGCAGGGCGGCTCGCACCAGACTTAATTGCATTTAGACCATGCCAGAAAGTGCCGATCATATTTTTAGAAATTTGGCCTGTTGTAAGCTGAGTAAAGTAGCGAGACTCGATACGCAGTGCAGTATCGACATCGACTTGAGCGCCTTCAACTGCGGCAGCCATAATCGCTTCAGGAGCAGGGTAGCAACCTTTGGTTTTGTCTCTTAACATAGCTGGTGCAATGGCAAGAATTTGTGCAACTGCTGGAGTTTTGGGATCACCGCCCGGGATTTTATAACCCTTCACATCAAAAGGCTGTTGAGATTTTGGATTAGCTTTGATCCAAGCAATTGCTTTATCTAAAAGCTCTTGTTCATTTTGGGCAGTATCGTGAATTAAACCTAAAGATTTTGCTTTATCAACACGGAACTGCTTGCCTTCCATTAGGAAAGGAAATGCATTTTGAAGCCCAAGTAGACGTACCATGCGTACAATACCGCCGCCGCCTGGTAGCAAACCTAAAGTGACTTCTGGTAGACCAAATTTGCTTTTTGGGTCATTAATCGCAATACGGTGATGGCAACTTAATGCGATTTCCCAACCACCCCCAAGCGCAGTGCCATTTAATGCTGCAACAACTGGAATTCCTAGTGTTTCAATTGTACGTAAATGACCTTTTAACTTTTCAACCATATTAAAAAAGTCAGTCGCATGTTCAGGCTGAACTTGAATCAGCTCATCTAGATCACCACCTGCAAAGAAAGTTTTTTTTGCTGAGCGGAAAATAACACCTGAAAGTTCTGTTTCTGCTTTAAGTTTTTGTGTTGCTTCATCGAGCGAGTCACGAAACTCGGCATTCATGGTGTTTGCAGATTGACCTGTTGAATCAAGCGTTAAAATGACAATATTGTCGGCATTTTTTTCGTATTGAATTGCACTCATCTTTTATATCCCTAATTTTTATACGCGTTCAATAATGGTGGCAATACCCATCCCACCACCAACACAGAGCGTCGCTAAACCGCGCTTTTTATCTTGTCGTTCAAGCTCATCAAGTAGTGTGCCTAAAATCATGGCACCTGTTGCTCCTAATGGATGGCCTAAAGCAATCGCACCACCATTTACGTTGACTTTTTCAGCAGGGACGTTGAGCTCGTTAATAAAACGCATTACAACAGCTGCAAAGGCTTCATTGACTTCAAATAGGTCAATATCATCAATCGTTAGGCCGGCTTTTTCTAAAGCTTTACGTGCAGCAGGAGCAGGGCCTGTTAGCATGATGGTTGGATCTGTGCCGACTAGTGCAGTCGCCAAAACTTTAGCGCGTGGTTTTAAATTTTGTTCTTTTACTGCTTTTTCAGAAGCCAATAAAACTACAGCTGCTCCATCGACAATGCCGGATGAGTTACCTGCGTGATGAACATGAATTATTTTTTGTGCTTCCGGATATTTTTGCAAAGCGATTGCATCAAAGCCCATTTGCCCCATCATTTCAAAACTTGGGTTGAGCTTTGTTAGACCTTCGAGTGTGGTGTTACCTTTGATAAACTCATCTTTATCTAAAATCACCACACCTACGTGATCTTTTACTGGCACAACTGAGTGATTGAAATAACCATTTGATTGAGCTGCTGCCGCTTTTTGTTGTGACTTCACAGCGAAATTATCAACATCTTCACGACTATAACCATCTAAGGTTGCAATGAGGTCGGCCCCAATACCTTGTGGAACAAAGGATGACTTAAGGTTTGTTTCAGGGTCTAACGCCCATGGTCCGCCATCGGACCCCATTGGAATGCGTGACATTGATTCAACGCCACCAGCAACCACTAAATCTTCCCAGCCTGAGCGGACTTTCATTGCTGCCATGTTGACTGCTTCTAAACCTGAAGCACAAAAGCGATTGATTTGAACCCCAGCAACATCATCATTCCAACCCGCTGCAATCGCTGCTGTTTTGGCAATATCACCGCCTTGATCACCAATAGGTGTTACACAGCCTAAAACAATGTCGTCCACTTTAGACGTATCGAGTTGATGGCGCTGCTGTAATTCATTTAATAAAGTGGTGAGTAAGGTAATTGGTTTTACTTCATAAAGAGAGCCGTCTTTTTTTCCTTTTCCGCGTGGTGTGCGAATGGCATCAATAATATAAGCCTCGCTCATAACAGTTCCTTTTTTATTGCTTAAAATTTATTTGTGTTTTGAGTGTACTGGTTTTAATAGCGAGTGCAATGACGATAAGCGCACCAGTCAGGTGATGATTTTTGCCAATAGAAATATAAAAAAGCCCAAGTTGAACTTGGGCTAAATGTGAAACTAAAGAGATTGAAGAATTAGTGGTAACCGTGTAACTGGCGATATAGGCCAGGGGTAACACCCGTCCACTTTTTAAATGCGCGGTGGAACGTACTGGTTTCACTAAATCCAACTTGTTGAGCAACGTCTTCAAGTGTTAATTCAGGGTTGAGTAACAAGTGAATTGCCGCATCTCGACGTAAGGCATCTTTTACGCCTTGATAGCTTTTACCTTCGGCAGCCAAGCGGCGACGTAAGGTTTGAGGAGATAAATACAACATTGATGCAACGTCATTAAGCGTTGGCATTTCTTCACCAATCTGGCTTTTGAGCACTTCACGAATACGAGAAGTTAGCGAGTTGGTATTTTTGAATTTTACTAAAAGCTGAGCAGGCGCTGCTTTTAAGAATTCTTCTAGCGTTTTTTCATCTTGACGGATTGGCAAATCAAGATAATCAGCCGCAAAAGTTATTTCAGTACGCGGTGCATCAAACTGCATGACTGGTGCAAAAAACAATGCATCATATTCATCTGCATGTGCAGGACGTGGGTAGCTAAAATGAACACGCTCTAATGGCAAACGGCGTTCAATTAACCATGATGCCAGACCGTGCCAGATCATTAGCATACTTTCGGTAATGAAATGATCTGGATCTAAAGTTTTTGGAATGAGCGGAACTAGACGTGCTTCATGCTTGTCACGTTCTAGGCTGACAGACCATTCATCGCCAAATAATTTGTAAAATTGAGATGACAGTTCAAGGGCTTGGCCCAATGTTTTTGCGTGAATAATCAACTGACACATAATGGCAAAAGTGCCCAGACGACGTGGTTGTACGTCAAATCCAACGTGTTCATCCTGTGTGACCATCCACAACATTTTTATAAAACGAGTGTATTGTTCTGGTGAGATTCGAGCTTTAGGTTGACGTAATAATTCCGCTTCAATGCCCACATGTGAAAGGAGCATTTCAACATCCATGCCAAGGCGCTTTACGCCTGTCAAAGCCGCATTGACGAAGTGGATGCTAATCGTATCGCGACTCATATTGAATCCTTCAGTCTCTTTGATGTTCACTTTAAATTGACCTAAATGACCGTCTAAAAAAATAAATTGGCTATTTACAACATAGTAAAAGCACTTTTTACATGTTAAATTGCCGAAATGATCAAGGTAAATGGCTGAACATGACATTGTTTTAGAATATTTGCTTAACTAATATAAAAGAAAATATGAATAATAGTGGTTAAAAAAACGATGACGACAGCATTAAATGGACTTAAAGTTCTCGATTTCTCGACACTCTTACCCGGACCTTTTGCCACAATGTACTTAGCTGATATGGGGGCAGAAGTCATCCATATCGAATCTCCATCGCGTCCAGATTTAATTCGGATCATGCCGCCCTATGCAAATGGGCAAGCAACCGCACATAGTTATCTAAACCGAAATAAGCAGTCGATTGTTCTCGATTTAAAAGATCCAGCGAGTATTGATCTCATTAAAGCCAAAATCTCTGAGTTTGATATTGTCATAGAGCAGTTTCGACCTGATGTCATGCGCCGTCTAGGATTAGACTACTCAACGCTTGCAGAAATTAACCCACGTTTAATTTACTGTTCAATTACAGGTTATGGGCAAACTGGAACCTATAAAGACCGAGCAGGGCATGACATTAACTATTTAGCCTTAGCTGGTATTGCTGGGTATAGCGGCCGACAAGACAGTGGCCCGCCACCGCTGGGTATTCAAGTTGCAGATATTGCAGGTGGTTCACTTCATGCAGTTATTGCTATTTTAGCGGCGGTGGTTGAACGCGGGCGTAGTGGGCTAGGGCAATATATTGATATTTCCATGACCGATTGTGTTGCTAGCTTAAATAGTATGGCTGCATCAGCCACACTTGCTGCACAGGTCGAGCAGGCCCCAGAACATGGCATGCTTAATGGTGGCATTTTCTATGATTACTATATGACCCAAGATGGTCGTTATCTTTCAATTGGTAGTCTTGAACCACAATTTATGTCAGGTTTATCAATCGCTCTTGATCTGCCTTTATTATTACAAAAAGGTGCTTCATTAGATGCCGAAGATCGACAAGAAGTTAAACAAGCCATTCAAGAAAAAATTAAAAGCAGAACATTTAAAGAGTGGCATGAAATATTTGCAAATCTTGATGTGTGTGTAGAACCAGTCTTAAGTCTCACTGAGTCATTAAACTCGCCCTTAGCACAACAACGTGGATGGATTGTGGATGTTCCTTTGCAGAATAATACAGCCGATACAGAACCACAGTTGGCTTGCCCAATTAAGTTTTCAAGATCAAAAATGAGATATTCCTTTATAGGTCAAAAACTTGGTGAAGGACAATGGTAAAGAGCTGAGGCCATTTCATAGACAATGTGTATTAAGATTATTATTAGATTAATCAATTGATTAACATTTTGAATAATTTCTTTACATAAAATTAGCGTACCCTTTATAAACAAAGACATAAAAGGTATGTAAACATGAAAACACATAAATCCTTGATGGCTTCCTGTTTATCCGTTTTATCAATTACTCTTTTCATACAGCACGCACAAGCTGCTGCTGCATTCGACCCAAATAGTCCATGGATGTTGGGTGATTGGAACGGTCAACGCACCGCGTTACAAGCACAAGGTTATGATTTTTCTTTTGGATATACCGGTGAATATGCCGGTATTTTAGATTCAAAAAATACATCTACGCATGGTAGTGCTTATACGGGGCAACTTGCTCTAGGAACTCATTTTGATTTAAACAAAATTTTAGGGTGGCAAGATACTGAAGCTCAAATCACATTAACTTATCGTGATGGGCAATCACTTTCTGAACATTCACCAGCTTTAGCGGGACATTTAAGTTCTGCACAAGAAGTGTGGGGGCGTGAGCAAACTTGGCGTTTAACCGATTTGTGGATCAAGAAAAAATTTCTTGACCAGAAGTTAGACGTGAAAGTCGGTCGTTTTGGTGAAGGTGAGGACTTTAATAGTTTTGACTGTGATTTCCAGAACTTGGCGCTTTGTGGTTCGCAAGTGGGTAACTGGGTTGGTGAACAGTGGTATAACTGGCCAGTCAGCCAATGGGCTATGCGTGTTAAATATAACTTGCAACCCGACTTATATACCCAAGTTGGTGTATATGAATATAACCCAGAAAATCTGGACCGAGGCAAAGGTTTTAACCTAAGCACTGATGGTTCACATGGGGCAATTATTCCTGCCGAAGTGGTTTGGTCACCTAAATTAGGCGCTCAAAGTATGGCTGGTGAATACCGTTTAGGGTATTACTACAGCACTGCTGATGCCGAAGAAATTACAAATAAGGCTCAAACATCTCATAAGCAAGGTGTATGGGTAACTGCAAAACAAAAATTATTCCAGCCTGCTGATCAAACAGACCGTGGTTTGACTGGATTTGTGAACCTGACGTTCCACGACTCTGATACCAACAAAATTGATAACATGCAAAATGTAGGCTTAGTCTATAAAGGTTTGCTCAATCAACGTCCTCAAGATGAGTTGGCATTAGGTGTTGCGCGTATCCATATCAACGATGATTGGAACGATGTCCAAAATAAAGAATACGACACTGAATACAATACCGAGCTTTACTACGGTATTCATGCGACAAACTGGCTGACTATCCGTCCAAATGTGCAATATGTTCGTCATGTTGGTGCATTAAAAAATGGTGATAACACTTGGGTAGGCGGTATTAAATTCTCAACTGCATTCTAAGCGTAATTACTCTGAAAACGGATTGTCGAGGGCCAAATCATTGATTGAATGATCCTGACCTTCCGTTTTTTCTTTATGCCTGAGTTTTGTTTTAGATGTATCGATAGGCCGATTTTTGATTCAAAGCTTGGCCTATCTTTCCGATAAAAATGATGATTGATAAGAGGTGGTTTATGACTCAACCTACTTCAAGATCAGGTTTAACGACTTTTACCGTAATTATTATTGGGTTATTAGCGTTATTCCTGTTAATTGGAGGTATTTGGCTCGCTACATTAGGCGGTTCAATTTACTATATTATTGCTGGTGTATTACTCCTGATTGTTGCATGGCAACTCTATAAGCGCGCATCTACAGCATTGTGGGCGTACGCTGCTTTAATGCTGGGTACCATTATTTGGGGTGTCTGGGAAGTTGGAACAGACTTCTGGGCGCTTGCACCTCGTTTAGATATTTTAGGTATTCTTGGTTTATGGTTATTGGTTCCAGCCGTAACTCGTGGAATCAGCAACCTTGGATCAAGTAAAGTTGCCTTATCTTCAACTCTAGCAATTGCAATCTTGTTGATGGTCTATTCGATTTTCAATGATCCGCAAGAAATTAATGGTGAGATCAAGACACCTCAACCAGAAACTGCTCAAGCAGTGCCTGGTGTAGCAGAGAGTGACTGGCCAGCTTATGGTCGTACTCAAGCTGGTGTACGTTATTCTCCGTTAAAACAGATTAATGATCAAAACGTAAAAGATTTGAAAGTTGCTTGGACTTTACGTACTGGCGATCTTAAAACGGGTAATGACTCTGGCGAAACGACCAATCAGGTTACACCGATTAAAATCGGTAATAACATGTTTATCTGTACAGCTCATCAACAATTAATTTCAATTGATCCGGCTACAGGTAAAGAAAAATGGCGTTTTGATCCGAAGCTTAAAACGGATAAATCGTTCCAGCATTTAACTTGTCGTGGTGTGATGTACTACGATGCAAACAACACAACTGAGTTTGCAACGAGTCTTCAAGGCAAGAAATCTGACTCTACACAATGTCCGCGTAAAGTCTTTGTTCCAGTGAATGATGGCCGTTTAGTTGCGGTGAATGCTGACACTGGTAAAGCATGTACTGACTTTGGTAAAAATGGTGAAGTGAACTTGCAAGAGTTTATGCCATATGCTTACCCAGGTGGTTACAACCCAACATCTCCTGGTATCGTGACTGGTTCAACTGTTGTTATTGCCGGTTCGGTAACAGATAACTACTCAAATAAAGAGCCATCAGGTGTAATTCGTGGCTACGACGTTAACACTGGTAAACTCCTTTGGGTATTTGATACTGGTGCAGCAGATCCAAACGCAATGCCGGGTGAAGGTACGAATTTCGTTCATAACTCACCAAATGCGTGGGCACCTTTAGCATACGATGCCAAACTTGATATCGTTTATGTTCCAACAGGTGTAGGTACTCCAGATATCTGGGGTGGCGACCGAACCGAGTTGAAAGAGCGTTATGCAAACTCAATGTTAGCGATTAATGCTTCAACTGGTAAATTAGTGTGGAACTTCCAGACAACCCACCATGACTTATGGGATATGGACGTACCATCACAACCATCTTTAGCTGATATCAAAAACAAAGCTGGCCAAACTGTTCCTGCAATCTATGTATTGACGAAAACAGGTAATGCCTTTGTTCTTGATCGTCGTAATGGTCAACCAATTGTTCCTGTAACTGAGAAACCAGTTCCACAAACAGTTAAACGTGGACCACAAACTAAAGGCGAGCATTATTCAAAAACTCAGCCATTCTCTGACTTGAACTTAGCTCCACAAGATAAATTGACTGATAAAGACATGTGGGGTGCCACTATGCTTGATCAGCTCATGTGTCGTGTATCTTTCAAACGTCTAAATTACGATGGTATTTATACTCCACCATCTGAAAACGGTACTTTAGTTTTCCCTGGTAACTTAGGTGTGTTTGAATGGGGCGGTATGTCAGTTAACCCTGACCGTCAGGTTGCTGTAATGAACCCGATTGGTTTGCCATTCGTCAGTCGTTTAATTCCTGCTGATCCAAACCGTGCACAAACTGCAAAAGGTGCGGGAACTGAGCAGGGTGTACAACCGATGTACGGCGTGCCTTATGGTGTTGAAATTAGCGCATTCTTATCTCCGCTTGGTTTACCTTGTAAACAACCAGCTTGGGGATATGTAGCTGGCGTAGATTTGAAAACCCATGAAGTAGTATGGAAAAAACGTATTGGTACAATTCGTGACAGCTTACCGAACTTGTTCCAGTTACCAGCTGTGAAAATTGGTGTGCCTGGTTTAGGTGGTTCAATTTCTACTGCCGGTAATGTCATGTTTGTTGGTGCAACTCAAGATAACTACTTACGTGCGTTTAACGTTACTAATGGTAAGAAACTTTGGGAAGCACGTTTACCAGCAGGTGGACAAGCAACACCAATGACTTATGAAATTAATGGTAAGCAATATGTTGTGATTATGGCCGGTGGTCATGGTTCATTTGGTACCAAAATGGGCGACTATTTAGTAGCCTATGCCTTACCAGATAACAAATAAAAAGCTTCTATAGAAAGGGCCTGGATTTATCCGGGCTTTTTTTATATCTATTTATATTAAAGCTTATCAATAAAACCGTTATTAAATATGCAAAAAAAGCATTTTATTGATGAATGAAAGCTCGCTATGCTATCTGCCTTAATAATGAATCTACTAGCCATACGCCATGTATTTATATACCGATTTCGACCAGCAGCTGGTTAATGAACGAGTTGCTCAGTTCCGTGATCAGACTGAACGCTATTTAGCTGGCAAACTTTCTGAAGATGAATATCGTCCGTTACGTTTGCAAAATGGTTTATATGTGCAACGCTATGCGCCTATGCTGCGTATTGCTGTGCCGTATGGCTTAATGAATTCTAAGCAATTACGTAAAGTTGCTGAAGTTTCAACTGCTTATGACCGTGGTTATGCACACGTATCTACACGTCAAAACATCCAGTTGAACTGGCCTGCACTTGAAGATGTACCAGATATTTTGGCTGAACTTGCAACTGTACAAATGCATGCCATTCAAACCAGTGGTAACTGTATTCGTAACACAACGACTGACCAATATGCAGGTGTGGTTGCTGGTGAAATTGCAGACCCACGTCCAACATGTGAATTGATTCGTCAGTGGAGTACATTCCACCCTGAATTTGCATTTTTACCACGTAAGTTCAAAATCGCCGTTTCTGCACTTGAAGAAAAAGACCGTGCGGCAACTGCATTTCACGATATTGGTGTTTATATTGTGCGTAATGAAGCGGGTGAAATCGGCTATAAAATTATGGCTGGTGGTGGTTTAGGCCGTACCCCAATCATTGGTAGCGTTATTCGCGAGTTTTTACCGCGTGAAGATTTAATTGCTTACTTAGAAGCTGTTTTACGTGTTTATAACTTGCATGGTCGTCGTGATAACAAATATAAAGCGCGTATCAAAATTCTAGTTAAAGCATTAACTCCTGAAGTATTTGCACAGAAAGTTGAAGCTGAATTTGAACATACACGTGAATCATTAAGAATTCAGCCAGAAATCTTGAAAAAACTGGATGAAGAGTTCATTCCATTTGACTATCAAGATTTGGCAGATGAAGACTTCACTGCTTTATTTGCTGAGCATCCAAAATTCAAGCAATGGTTCAATATCAACACACATGCGCATAAAGTGAAGGGCTATCGTATTGTTACGATTTCTCTAAAACGTGCAGGTATCGCACCGGGTGATATGACCACCGAAGAAATGAACTTTATTGCAGACCTTGCTGATAAATATACATTCGGTGAACTTCGTACGACTCACGAACAAAACATTGCTTTGGCAGATGTACCTCAAAAAGATTTGTTCGATGTATGGCAAGCGCTTGAACAGCAAAATATGGCACGTGCACATATTGGTTTTATTACCGATATTATTAGTTGTCCGGGCGGTGATTTCTGTTCACTTGCAAATGCGAAATCAATTCCAATTGCTGAAGCAATTACACGCCGTTTTGATGACTTAGACAAAGTTTATGATCTTGGTCATTTAGATCTAAATATTTCTGGTTGTATGAATGCTTGTGGTCACCACCACGTAGGTAACATCGGTATTTTAGGTGTAGATAAAAAAGGCGCTGAATTTTACCAAATTACATTAGGTGGTAATTCAGACCATGATGCATCAATCGGTGACATCTTAGGGCCATCATTTGCAGCAGATGTTGTGCCTGATGTAATTGAGGAAGTATTAAATACTTATCTTGATTTACGTACGGAAGGTGAGCGTTTTGTTGATACATATCGCCGCGTAGGAATTCAACCATTTAAGGAGCGTGCATATGCTTAATACAGCTCTACCTGTGCTTTATAAAGATGGCACGATTGCAGATAATACTTATCAAATCATTGCTGAAGATGGTGTAGTTCCTCAAGGTGACGTTGTGGTAACAACGGCTCAACTTGACCAATTAGCTAACGTTCAAGGCAAAAAAGCTTTGTATGTGACTGTGAATGATTCACCTGAAAATCATACTTTCCCATTAAATGAGCTTGATGCAATTTTCATTGAGTTTGCGGGTTTCGGTGATGGCCGAGGTTACTCATTTGCTGCACTATTACGCCGCCAAGGTTTCCAAGGTGAGTTACGTGCAGCAGGTGATGTGTTTAAGGATGTCTTGAACTACTTAAAGCGTTCTGGTTTTGATAGTTTTGTCGTGAAAGAAGGCAAAGACGTACAAGAAGCTGCGGCAGGTTTGCAAGACTTTACCAATCCGTATCAAGCTTCAACTGGTGTGCCAGAAGCAAGTTATCAAACAGGTGCTTAATAAATCCTGAAATAAAAAATCCCGCAATTTGCGGGATTTTTTTATATTGAAAATTATGTATCAAGTTGGCAGTTAACCATCCACTTTATACCAAATTGATCGGTAAACGCTCCGTATAATGCTCCCCAGAACGTTTTTTCTAGAGGCATTTCAATTTGACCGTTAACAGACAATGCATCAAAAAGTTGTTTAGCTTTTTCTTGCTCGTCCTTTTCAAGATTAATTGCGATGTAGTGATTATTGCCTTGGGTAAAAACACTGTTAGGCGCACAGAATTGATCATTTGTATCTGATGCCATAAGTACAGTGTATTCATTAATTGGCAGAGATACGTGAAGAACCAGATTTTTATTCGCTTCAGATAATGTCACACCTTCTGTAGGTGGCATATCACCATAGCGACTCAACATGGCAAACTCTCCGCCAAAAACTGATTTATAAAAATTAAAGGCTTGCTCTGCCTGACCTTGAAAGTTGAGATAGTGATTGAGTTGCATTGTTATTGTCCATTGTTGTTTTCGTTTAAAAGAATAAGTTAAAACTTAAAAGTGATTTTGTGGGTCATTTTTTGTAGTTTTTTCATAAAAAAAATCCCGCCGAAGTGGGATTTTAAAAATAATTAATTTTAATTAAATAAGTTCAATCGCAACGGCTGTTGCTTCACCACCGCCAATACAAAGCGCCGCAATACCTTTTTTGCCGCCAGTACGTTTTAGCGCATGAATCAGCGTAAGAATAATACGAGAACCTGTTGAACCTACTGGATGACCTAGTGCACAAGCACCGCCATTGATATTCACTTTTTCAGCATCAAGTTTGAAATCATCAATTGGGCACATGGTAACCATGGCAAAAGCTTCGTTAATTTCCCATAGGTCGACATCTTGAGCATTCCAACCTGCTTTTTTTAGAACTTTCTCTATGGCACCAACAGGGGCAATTGTAAATTCTGAAGGATGCTGAGAGTTTGAAGCTGTCGCAATAATTTTCGCAAGTGGCTGTAAACCACGTTGAGCTGCAACTTCACTTGAAGTTAATACTAATGCAGATGCACCATCTGAAATAGAGCTTGCGTTTGCTGCGGTAATTGTACCGTCTTTTGCAAAAGCTGGTTTAAGCGAAGGAATTTTGTCGATCTTTGCATTTAAGGGTTGTTCATCTTGATCAACAACAACATCACCTTTGCGACTAGGTACGGTAACCGAAACAATTTCATCTTTGAAATAACCTTCGGTAATTGCTGTTTGAGCCCGTTTCAAAGAGCGAATCGCAAAGTCATCCATTTGCTCGCGTGTATAGCCACGAGTATTTGCCATATCTTGGGCAAAAGAGCCCATTAAACGACCAGTTTCTGCGTCTTCAAGTCCATCAAGAAACATATGATCCTTAATTTCACCATGGCCCATACGGTAGCCAGCGCGTGCTTTTGGTAAAACATAAGGCGCGTTTGTCATAGACTCCATACCGCCAGCAACAACAATTTCTGCACTGCCTGCTTTAATCATATCGGTTGCTTGCATTACTGCTTTCATGCCAGAACCACAAAGCTTATTAATAGTTACAGCGCCTGTAGAGTCAGGTAAGCCTGCTTTACGCATTGCTTGACGAGCAGGACCCTGTTTTAAGCCAGCAGGAAGAACACAGCCCATAATGACTTCTTCGACATCAGTAGGTTGTAAACCTGCTCTTGCGATTGCTTCTTTAATGGTTACAGCACCTAATTCAGGCGCTGTAAGTCCTGATAATGCTCCTTGAAAACCACCCATAGCAGTACGAGCACCATTAATAATTACGATGTCAGTCATTGTTGTAATCTCCGGTTATTCTTAATCTCAAAATAAGAAATGTTTAAAACCTAGGCAGTATATTGCAAAAAACACAGAGAAATATCTTCTGCATTAGACTGTAGAGTTCTAACAATTTTTAAGGTCTTCTAAACGAATATGCCCCATTTTGCTGAGAACTAATTTAAAGTTTTTAAGCTGATCATAAGAACAATACGTAAAACTGCCATTAGACTCACGTGGCAATCCAGTGTCGCCCTGAAATACGATACTGTTTATTTTTTTACCGAATTTTTGAAATTTTAAAGAACCATAACGATGATTAAGCTCAAAATTGGTCAATATTTCCTCATCGCTTTCTCTTTGTAGATTATGATTTTTGTCTACAAAGCTTATAAGGCTTGTATCCCAATTACTATTACATAGCGTTAAATCAACACTTGGGCAAAGTACGACACTCTTATGTCGCAGAATTGCGTCGTATTTGGCTTTTTGTATATGAATTGTCAGTAGTCGAGGCGTGTTTTTTAATTCTAACGAAGCCATCAATTGATGATATAAAGGAACGGCTAGGGTGAACATAATCATAAGAATTGCGAGCGTTACAGTGAGTTCCATCAATGTGAAACCGAGAGATTTAAACATTAAAATTCCTTAATATATAAAGAAGTGTTTTGATTTTATGCGTTCTATCAATGATTTATATGGATTTTTATAATGAGGAAACACAAAATTAAATAAAGGTTATCAGGACGCTAGAATACTGGTAAAATCACCCTGAGCGAAACACAGAAGTTGTTCATATTTACTAGTTGAGTAAAAAATTACCGAATTACAACGGAAATTGTAAGTAATTTTGTCAATAATTTACTTGATTAAAATTATCAAGCACTTGGAAAGTCTATCAAGTGTTTGTATGATTCAAATGTGAATAGCTTAAAAATAATACTGGGGTGAAAATATCTCAGGGGCCAATAAATTTAGGCTGAGCTTGAACAACAATTGTTATCTCTGGAGGATATCCATGAAATTGAGTCGTATTGCACTTGCTATGCTTGTCGCTGCACCTTTAGCTGCTGCTAATGCTGGCGTAACTGTTACACCATTATTGCTTGGTTACACTTTCCAAGACACTCAACACAACAATGGCGGTAAAGATGGCGAGTTAACTAACGGACCTGAACTACAAGACGATTTATTCGTTGGTGCTGCTCTTGGTATTGAGTTAACGCCATGGTTAGGTTTCGAAGCTGAATATAACCAAGTTAAAGGTGATGTAAACGGCCTTGCAGCTGGCGCTGAATACAAACAAAAACAAATCAACGGTAACTTCTATGTTACTTCTGATTTAATCACTAAAAACTATGACAGCAAAATCAAGCCATACGTATTGTTAGGTGCTGGTCACTACAAATACGAGATTCCTGATCTTGCGTACCATAACGATGAAGAAGGTACTTTAGGTAATGCTGGTTTTGGTGCTTTCTGGCGCTTAAACGATGCTTTATCTCTTCGTACAGAAGCTCGTGGTACTTATAACTTTGACGAAAAATTCTGGAACTATACAGCTCTTGCTGGTTTAAACGTAGTTCTTGGTGGTCACTTGAAGCCTGCTGCTCCTGTAGTAGAAGTTGCTCCAGTTGAACCAACTCCAGTTGCTCCACAACCACAAGAGTTAACTGAAGACCTTAACATGGAACTTCGTGTGTTCTTTGATACTAACAAATCAAACATCAAAGACCAATACAAGCCAGAAATCGCTAAAGTTGCTGAGAAGTTAACTGAATACCCTAACGCTACTGCACGTATCGAAGGTCACACAGATAACACTGGTCCACGTAAGTTAAACGAACGTTTATCTTTAGCTCGTGCTAACTCTGTTAAATCAGCTCTTGTAAACGAATACAACGTTGATGCATCTCGTTTGTCTACTCAAGGTTTCGCTTGGGATCAACCGATTGCTGACAACAAAACTAAAGAAGGCCGTGCTATGAACCGTCGTGTATTCGCGACAATCACTGGTAGCCGTACTGTAGTTGTTCAACCTGGTCAAGAAGCGGCAGCTCCTGCAGCAGCTCAATAATTTGAGTTCTTGAACAGTAAAAAAGCGACTCGTTAGAGTCGCTTTTTTTATGGCGATTTTTAAAATATTTAATCATTTCTATGTCTCCTTAATAATAATTACTTTCGATCTTGGTCTAAATTATTTACCAATCACCTTTTCTCAATTGCTGTTTAGTATCTTGTCTATCTCTACGATGTTGCGCACGAGGCTTTTCTGTTTCATGCATCCCACCTTTGTGAAGTAAAGGGGAAAGAGCAACCTGATTACGGACTTTGATTTTTGACATTTCTTTAATTTTCATGTTTTAACCTTTAATACATAAAACTTGTTTAAGAGTGTGAACAACTTCAATGAGGTCAGCCTGATTTGCCATGACTTCATCAATATCTTTATAAGCACTTGGGATTTCATCGACAACACCACTGTCTTTACGACATTCAATACCTTGGGTTTGTTCAATAAGATCTTGTTGGTTAAAAAGAGTCTTTGCCTTGCTTCGACTCATCTTGCGACCGGCTCCATGAGAACAAGAACAAAATGACTCAGGATTTGCTTTACCTCTGACGATATAAGAGCGTGCTCCCATTGAACCAGGGATAATCCCTAATTCATCTAAGCCTGCTCGAATAGCACCTTTTCGGGTAATCAATAAATTTTCACCGAAATGTGTTTCACGGCTTACGTAATTATGATGACAATTAATAGCCTCTTTTGTCATTTGAAAAGAGGGAAGAATTGGACGAATCGCCTCTAAAATTAAACGCATCATTTCTTTGCGATTTTCAAAAGCATATTCCTGAGCCCACTCTACAGCTTCTACATAATCATCAAAACTTTTTGAGCCTTCGGCAAAATAACTTAAGTCTTTATCAGGTACATGACCAAAGCGATGCTGAGCTTCTTTTTTGGCTAACTCAATAAAATAAGTACCAATAACGTTACCCAGTCCTCTGCTACCTGAATGTAGCATTACCCATACATCTTGATTTTCATCAATACATAGTTCGATAAAGTGGTTGCCACCACCTAAAGTACCAAGTTGTTTTTGCCATGTGGCATCAAATTGTCGAAGCATTCGAACAAGGCCAGGATGCTTTTTGATAATGGGCTCTAAGCGTTTTTCAAGTGGAATAATGCTAGAAGCTTTTGCTTTAACTTGTTTATGCAAAGCAAATCCGACTGGTACTTTACGTTCGATTGCATCGCGTAAACGACTTAAGTTATCAGGCAATTGTGAAGCTTTTAGACTTAAGCGAATTGCATTCATTCCACAACCAATATCTACACCGACTGCAGCAGGAATAATGGCATGTTTAGTGGGAATCACACTGCCTACGGTAGCGCCTTTTCCCACATGAACATCTGGCATTACTGCAATATGTGAATAGATAAATTGCAGTTGCGCCATTTTTTTGAGTTGTTCGATACTTTCACTATCAATATCTTGAGTGAAAATTTTAACGGGAACACCGTAAAGTGCTTCCTCGTTTAATATTTTTTGTATGCCCATAATTTTTCTCTTATTTTTGTCCGAGCAGGCATAAAAAAACCTAGCGAATGCTAGGTTTTAAATTTGAGCATTCGGACAAGTGAAGTGAATTTGTACACTTGTCCGTGAGCTGACATCGTGCCAAATTATTTAATCTGTTTTACCTTGTAGTGTTGGCATGATGTCCTCCTTATTTAAAAGCGCCGTTGAAAATCTGAACGGCATTTTACGCCTTTTAAATCAAAGATCAAGTTTTTGATCTTTGATTTATTTGAATTACCAATTTTTAGTCTTGCTCTGGCTTCACATTCATTTGGTCGTAAGGGATCAGTTTAGTTTTATATTTCCACTTGTAGCCTAACCAAATAATTAAGAACAATGGCAAACTAATATAGGTTGAAAGTAGGCCTAACCAGTCAATTTTTCCACCTAAAATGGCTTGATAGTTTTGTCCCAAAATAATGATTGAGCAGAGGATAAATGCAAACCAAGGAGCAAATGGGAAAAATTTGGCACGGTAATCTAAATCTTCTAATTTATATCCTTGAGCAATATAACCTTTACGGAAACGATAGTGCGAAATCGCAATTCCTAACCAAACAATAAAACCGCACATACCTGACATATTAAGTAGCCAGTTAAATACTTGTTTTTCACCAATAAAAGTTGTTAAGAAACAAAAAGCAGCGATAAAGGTTGTGGCATATAATGCATTCATTGGAACGCCACGACTATCAAGCTTTCCAAACCACTTTGGCGCACGGTCTTCCTGAGCCATTTTAAATAACATACGAGTTGAAGAGTACATGCCAGAGTTACCTGCTGACAAAATAGCAGTCAGAATCACAGCATTCATTAAGCCAGCAGCGAAAGCAAAGCCAACTCTTTCATAGAGTAATGTGAACGGTGAAAGTGCAATATTTTCAGTGGTAGCCGCTTGTAGTAAATTTGGGTCATCATAGGCAATCAGAGTACCGATAATGAAAATACATAAGATATAAAATAATAAGATTCGCCAGAAAATCTGTTTGATTGCAAGTGGAATCGTTTTCTTTGGATCTTTAGATTCACCAGCAGCAACCCCAACCATTTCTGTCCCTTGGAAAGAGAATCCAGCAATCATTGCTACACCGATCATGGCTTGTAAACCACCCACAAAAGGTGCATCTTTATAAGTCCAGTTTCCAAAAGCTGCGACACCTGGAGTTAGCATAATCTTGATGATCATGGCTAAGCCAATAATAATAAAGGCAATGATGGCGATCACTTTTACCATTGAGAACCAGAATTCGCTTTCGCCGAATCCTTTTACTGTCATGGCATTGATTGCAAAAATTACGACAAGGAACAGAGCACTCCAGTAGAACCCGGGAATATCAGGGAACCAGAACTTCATAATAAACTGAACTGCAACAAGTTCGAAGGCAACCGTAATTGCCCAGTTATACCAATAGTTCCAGCCTAAAGCGAAGCCAAAGCCTTCTTCGACATAACGACTGCCATATGTAAAAAAAGCCCCAGAAGTCGGATTGTGGGTTGCAAGCTCACCTAAACTGGTCATTAAGAAGTAAATCATAATGCCAATGAGAGAGTAGGCGAGTAGTGCTCCACCTGGGCCAGCATTTGCAATGGTTGAGCCAGAAGCAAGGAAGAGGCCTGTACCAATGGAACCACCAATGGCGATCATATTCAGATGACGAGCCCCAAGCTTACGCTGGAGTTTTTCAGGAGCATGTGTTTCGCTCATGGAGATTCCTTACATAGTTTGTTATGCACAGGCATATAACACCTTAAAGCCTTGAAGATCAGTTTTAATCTGGCACTGACCAAAGTGCTTCTCAATTAAGATCGGATAGTTTAAAAAACGGTTTGCTACAATCCATAGCTCGCCTGATGCCTTTAAATGTTTTTTAGCGTTCTGGCAGAGCCCTTCACTTGCATCATAGTCGGTATGAATACCTTGATGAAAAGGGGGATTACTGACAATGGCATCGAGTTCTGTTGGAGCGTCTGCAATACCTATGACAGGTTGCAATCTCAACTGGTCTGAACTTATTCCATTTCGACTAAAAGTCATTTCCGTTGACCGTAAAGCGAAAGCATCAATATCTAGGGCATGAATAATATTACTTGAATTTATTTTTGCCAAATAGCAACTGATAATTCCAGCACCACACCCGAAGTCGGCAATTCTACCTGATTTCACCTGATTAAGATAAGGGAGTAAAACAGCAGTTCCGATATCGAGATGATTTTGGCTAAAAACACCGGGTAGGGCACAAATCGTAAGCTCTTGTTCATTAACTTGAACGGTATAAGTTTTAAGCCATTTTTCTAGAGGTTTAATTTGTTCTGTTTTCTCAATCTTTAAGTGCCATAACTGACAGTGGCGCGCACTATCAAGTTTTAGTACTTTGCCGAAGCTTTGTAATTGTTTAGCGGCTCTTTCAACACCACCCTTTTTTTCACCGACTAAAAAAACAGATTGATTCGTTTTAAGATGACTCATCACTACATGCAATATGTAATTTAAGAGCTCTTTAGATTTTGGAACAAAAATGATTGCTTGGTCGAATTCTTGTGATGGAAACTCAACTGAAAAGTGCGCTTTTGTTCCACTATTGATAAAACCCTGATAGTCAGCATGGTTCCATGTCCAGACTGACGCATCAGTCCCAGCGGGTAATTGACTAACTAAGGCATCATTCGGTGCATTAATTAACAAGATTCTACCTTTCAAATAGTCTTGCTGTCTTAATACCACTTCACTTCTAGGATCCATGTACATCTCTCATGAAGAAGAATGCCCAGTGGGAGCTGGGCAGTAATCAAAATTAAAAGTTAGTTATTTATGCGTTTCAGGAAGCACAACATTTAAAATTAATGCTGCAATACCGCCTGTTGCCACGCCAGAGCTAAAAATGTTTTTAAATAATTCTGGAAGGTGCTCTAAAATTTGAGGAACTTGAGCAACACCTAAACCTAATGCAAGTGAGATGGCAATAATTAATAATGCTCGGCGGTCAAGGTGAACTGAAGAAAGAATGTTAATGCCTGATGCAGCTACTGCGCCGAACATGACCATAACAGCGCCACCTAATACGGCTTGAGGAACTGCTTGTATAACACCAGCTACTGCAGGGAATAGACCTAATAAAATAAGTAATCCAGCAATCCAGATGCCTACATAGCGGCTAGCAACCCCAGTGAGTTGAATTACACCATTGTTTTGAGCGAAAACAGAACTAGGGAAAGTGTTAAAAAGACCAGCTAGCAAAGAGTTAGCACCATTCACTAATACACCACCTTTAATGCGTTTCATCCATTCAGGACCATTAACAGGTTGGTTGGAAAGTTTACTGGTTGCTGTCACATCACCAATTGCTTCTAAAGAAGTCACCAAATAAATGAATGCCATTGGGATGAATAATCCCCAAGAGAAACTCAAACCAAAGTGCATTGGTGTTGGAATTTGTACGAGTGGCGCGTCTTTAATACCAGAGAAATCTAGATGACCCATAAATCCAGCAAGAATGTAACCACTCACTAAGGCGATTAAAATAGCTGAGCTTTTAATCCAAACCACTCGAATACGATTGAGCACAATAATAATAGCAAGTACCGTACATGACATAATAAGGTTGTCTGCACTTGCAAAAGTATGATCTTGCATGGCTTGATAGCCACCACCCATACTAATCAAGCCTTCTTTAATAAGCGTTAAGCCAATTAATAGAACAACAATACCTGTCACCAAAGGAGTAATGAGTCTTTTCACCCATGGAAGAATTTGCGAAACACCCATTTCAATGAAGGAGCCGGCAATGACTACACCAAATATTGCAGCCATAACTTGGTTTACAGGTGTTCCTGCGGCAACCATTGCACTACCAATACCAATAATTGGGCCAATAAAGTTAAAGCTTGTGCCTTGAACAATAAGAAGACCTGCACCAAACGGACCAACTTTTTTACATTGTAGAAATGTAGCAATACCCGAAATCACCAAAGACATCGATAAAATCATGTTAGTTTCGGTGCGTGAAACGCCTAAAGCTAAGCAAATTAAAAGGCCAGGTGTAACAATTGGTACAATAATCGCAAGCAAATGCTGGAAAGCTGCTAAAAAAGCGATCAAAGGTTTTGGTCGATCATTTAAACCATAAACAAGGTCTAAATGGTCCTGAGAGTGTTGATTGGACATGGATGTAGGTCCGCCGCAATTTTGCAAATTGGCGCTATTCTAATCGAGATAACTATCTTTACAAAACGAAATACAGGCTATTAGAAATTTTTTTGTCAATGTCAATAAACTGTCACTACTCAAGAGTAGTGTTTTTCTGTATAATTTGCCCTCAAACTTTAGGCGTATCGAATTTACATGTCAGATATTAAAACACTCCGTAACATTGCCATCATTGCGCACGTCGATCATGGTAAAACGACTTTAGTCGACAAACTTTTACAACAATCAGGTGCATTAGGTGATCGCGCGGGTGAAATCGAGCGTGTGATGGATTCAGGTGCAATTGAAAGTGAACGTGGTATTACCATTCTTGCAAAAAACACTGCAATTAAATGGACTGATGCGCGTACAAATACAGAATACCGCATTAACATCGTGGACACCCCAGGACATGCTGACTTCGGTGGTGAAGTTGAACGTGTAATGTCGATGGTTGACTGCGTACTTCTTCTTGTCGATTCTCAAGAAGGTCCAATGCCACAAACTCGTTTTGTGACATCGAAAGCCTTTGCGAGCGGTTTGAAGCCAATCGTGATTATCAACAAAGTAGATAAGCCAAGTGCGCGTCCTGATTGGGTAATTGACCAAGTATTTGATTTGTTTGATAACTTAGGTGGTACTGACGAACAGTTAGACTTCCCAGTTGTTTATGCTTCAGGTCTTCGTGGTGTTGCTGGTCCTTCTCCAGAAGAACTTGCTGACGACATGACTCCATTGTTCCAAACAATTGTAGATATCGTTGAACCACCAGCAGTTGATGTTGATGGTCCATTCCAAATGCAAATCTCTTCACTTGACTATAACAGCTTCGTAGGTGTTATCGGTGTTGGTCGTATTCAGCGTGGTTCAGTTAAATTAAACACACCTGTAACTGTTATCGACAAAGAAGGTAAAACACGTAACGGTCGTATCTTAAAAATCATGGGTTACCATGGTCTAGATCGCGTTGACGTTGAAGAGGCAAATGCTGGTGATATCGTTTGTGTAACAGGTATCGATGCACTTCATATTTCTGACACGATTTGTGATCCGAAAAATGTTGAAGCTTTACCACCGTTATCTGTAGATGAACCTACTGTTACGATGACTTTCCAAGTAAACAACTCACCGTTTGCGGGTAAAGAAGGTAAATTTGTTACTTCACGTAATATCCGTGAACGTCTTGATCGTGAATTGATTCACAACGTAGCATTACGTGTTGAAGATACTGACAGTCCAGACCGTTTCAAAGTGTCTGGTCGTGGTGAACTTCACCTTTCAGTTCTTATTGAAAACATGCGTCGTGAAGGCTTCGAAATGGGCGTATCACGTCCACAAGTAATTTTGAAAGAAGTTGACGGCGAAAAGCAAGAACCATACGAAAACGTAACATTTGACGTTGAAGAACAGCACCAAGGTTCGGTAATGGAACAAATGGGTTACCGTAAAGGTGAAATGACCAATATGGAAGTTGACGGTAAAGGCCGTATCCGTATTGAAGCAACTGTTCCTTCACGTGGCTTAATTGGTTTCCGTTCTGAATTCTTGACCATGACTTCTGGTACAGGGATCATGACATCAAGCTTCTCGCATTACGGTCCAATGAAACAAGGTACTGTTGCGAAACGTCAAAACGGTGTGTTGATTTCTATGGTTCAAGGCGTTTGTTTGGGCTATGCATTATTCACATTGCAAGACCGTGGTCGTCTATTCGCTAAACCTCAGTTAGAAGTTTACGAAGGTATGATCATTGGTATTAACTCTCGTTCAGATGATATGGTTGTTAACCCAACTAAAGCGAAACAGTTAACTAACGTTCGTGCATCTGGTACTGATGAAGCATTAACTTTAACACCTGCAGTGGAATACACGCTTGAACAAGCGCTTGAATTCATTGAGGATGATGAGTTAGTTGAAGTAACACCAAAATCAATCCGTATCCGTAAGCGTTACTTGACTGAAAACGAACGTAAACGTAACCGTGATAAATAATTTTTCTTAAATGAAAAAGAAAAAACCGCTAAATTAATTTAGCGGTTTTTTTAATCGTTCTATTTAAAATTAAACTAAGCTTAAAATCATATTTTTCTTATCAGAGAATATGTTGTTAAAGTGTGAGATAGTTTTCTTTTTTTTGATAAAAATATTAAATTATCAATATCATGGCGATTACTATCTAAATCGATAAGATGCCAATGAAAAAGAAAAATATGACGTGTTTCGACCCCCGACATCTGGAGATGTTTAGATGAGTATTATTCAAGAATTTAAAGAATTTGCCATTAAAGGCAATATGATGGATTTAGCCATTGGTGTGATTATTGGTGGTGCTTTTGGCAAAATCGTAGACTCTTTGGTAAAAGATATTATCATGCCAATTATCAGTGTGATTACTGGTGGTGGTGTTGATTTTTCGCAGAAATTCATTGTTCTAGGATCAAATCCTGCCAACCTGCAATCTTTAGATGCTTTGCAAAAAGCAGGTATCAATGTTTTAACTTATGGTAATTTCCTCACCATTTTAATTAACTTCCTGATTTTGGCTTGGGTCGTTTTCTTAATGGTGAAATTATTAAATAGACTTCGCCGTGATAAGAATGAGCCAGAAGCTCCAGCTGCAACTCCTGAAGATATTCAGTTATTGCGTGAAATTCGTGATGAGTTGAAAAAGCAAGCTTAACAATATTCTGATGTAATAAAAAACGGTACTCTAGGTGCCGTTTTTTATGACTAAGTATTTTTATGTTGGGCTAAAGATATTGATAAAATTGGAAAGCTATCGGTAAGCTTAGCTACGTATATTGTAAAAGGGGTATAAATAAATGAATCAGCTTTTTGTATATGGAACTTTATGCCCAAATAAAGCAAATGCTCATATTTTAGAGCAGATTGGCGGTCAATGGACAAAAGCCAGTGTGCGAGGCATGATTCACATTTTAGATTGGGGACCAGACAAAGGCCTAAAAGCGCTAGAGCTAGATTTGCAAGCAAACTGGGTAGAGGGTTATCTGTTTAGTACAGAAAAGCTTGCTGAAAACTGGCAGATGCTTGATGATTTTGAAGGTTTTCAATACCAGCGTGTCATCGCAGATGTGAAGCTTGAGTCAGGAGAAATGATTAAGGCTTGGACATATCAACTGAATGTGCAGGCTCAAGCTTCTGAAAACCATCATTAAAATAATGGAATCAACGTAAACTGCCCATTCTGAATTTAACTTCTAAAAGATGATAACCAAACTGGCTTTTAATTGGACCTTGTAATACACGTTCAGCAGCGGTAAATACCACTTTATCGATGACGGGAACCAGTTGCCCTTTTTTGACTTCGCCTAGTTCTCCACCGCGTTTTGCTGAATTACAAGTTGAATATTGCTTGGCAATTTTGGCAAAGTCAGCGCCATTTTGTAGCTTCTTTTTTAACTGTTCTGCCAAGTCTTTTTCTTTGACCAGAATATGTCGAACGATAGCTGTTTGCATTGTAACTTCCTCTGAAAACTAGAGCTTATTGGGCTTTTTGAGGGGTTGGCATTCTGGGCAAAATACACTAGCACGTTGACCAAGTTTTAAATTTTCTAAAGGGGTTTCACAGTTAACGCACATTTCTCCAGCACGACCATAAGCGAGAAGTGTTTGCTGAAAATAACCATTTTCTCCCATGGCATTGCTGTAGTCTCGTAAAGTCGAGCCACCTAAATCAATTGCCGATTTTAAAATTCGTTTAATCTCGATAACCAGTTTCTCGATCTGCTGAAGACTTAAGTCTCCAGCTGGCTGAGCAGGATGAACTCCGACATTAAACAAACTTTCAGTTGCATAGATATTGCCAACACCCACCACAACATGATTATCCATAATTGCAATTTTTGTGCCGACTGATTTATTTTTAAGTTTTGAAGCTAAATATTCTGCATTAAAGTCGGTACTTAAAGGCTCAGGCCCTAAAGTATCAATTAACTTCCCTTGTGTTTCAGAATTTAACCAGAGAATGCAGCCAAAGCGACGAGGGTCATGATAGCGTAACTCATGTTCTTCAAAGCGAATGATGAAGTGGTCATGTTTTCTCAGCTCATCATGTGGTTGACACAAGCGGAAGCTTCCTGACATTCCTAAATGCCAGAGCATTTGATCTTGTTCAAACTCTGCCAAGATATATTTAGAACGACGGTTTAGCCCAATCAGACGTTGCCCAACAAGTTTTTGAACATCATCGGGTATTGCCCAGCGTAAGCTTGGGTTACGTACTTCAACACTTAGAACTTTTTGATTCAATAGAGGAAATAAACTGGTTTTGGTTGTTTCGACTTCGGGTAACTCAGGCATCGCCAACTCGCAGAATTAACAGATATACTGGATTAATCAAGTATAACGTGTGGTATGTAATATTTCAGAGATTACTATGTCAGATATTTTACCATTAAGCTGGTTTCAACGTGAAACCTCAGAAGTGGCTTATGATTTAATTGGATGTGTGTTGTGTAAGCGACAACCTGATGGGCAGGTCATTCGGTGTACGATTACCGAAACTGAAGCTTATTTGGGTGTTCGGGATAAAGCTTGCCATAGCTACAATGATAAACGTACTGCTCGAACAGATGTAATGTATGGCACTGGAGGCACGATTTACGTCTATTTAATTTATGGCATGTATGAAATGCTCAATCTGATTACTCAGACAGAAGGCATTCCTGAAGGAGTAATGATTCGATCTGCATTTTTAAGTGGTGCTTCAACCAAAAAAGAATATAAGCTTTTAGCTGGACCCGGCAAATTAACACGCTATTTGGGTATTGATCGGACTTTAAAAGGTCAAACCTTAGGTGGAAAATCTGGGCTATGGATTGAAGCGGCTTCAACACAGCCGGAAGTAGTCATGACGCCACGTATTGGAATTGAGTATGCCGAAGAAGCAAAAGATTGGCCTGAACGATATTGCTGGAAAGATCATCCATCTTTGAGCCGATAATTCTAATCTGGAAATCAATTTTTAAATATCGATGAAGAGTGTTCCAGATTTACAACAATGCAGATCGAATTCAATATCCAGACAAGACACAGCTTTTTGTTATCATAACTACAATATAAATAAAGGAAATAAGCATGTCCTTATTACGCTTAGACCGACTTCACTACTGTATTTTGATGAGTATGGGCTGCATTTCTAGCCCATTTGTTTGGGCAGATGACTCAGCTCAAGATATTACGGTATTGCCAACTTTACATGTTGAAGCAACTCGTACCGATACAACTTATTTGCAAACACCAGCTTCTGTTTTTCGAATAGATGCACCTCAAGTTGATACTTCTTCACAAGTAAATTTAACCGAGGTTGTGAAGGGGATACCGAGCTTACAGATTCGTAATCGTGAAAATTATGCTCAAGATTTACAGCTTTCCATGCGTGGTTTTGGTGCACGTTCTACTTTTGGTGTTCGAGGCATTCGTCTATATGTAGATGGTATTCCTGCAACAATGCCAGATGGGCAAGGTCAAACATCTAATATCGATTTAAGTAGTCTGGACCATGTTGAAGTTCTAACTGGACCTTTTTCATCGCTATATGGAAACTCATCTGGCGGTACAATTTTAACTTCTACTAAAGAAGGTCAAGGGAAAGACTCAATCGAGCTGAGCTATTCGGGAGGCAGCCACGATAAAAGCCGAGCGGGAATCGTGCTACAAGGTGGGGCAAAAGGTGCAAATGAACCAAGTTATGTTATTAGTTCATCATACTTCGATACTGATGGTTACCGAGAGCATAGCGGTGCAGAAAAAGTATTAAATAATGCAAAGCTTAGTTGGAATCTTGATGATGGTAGCAAAATCAACTGGATAACCAACTATGTAAAAATTCATGCAGACGACCCGCAGGGTTTAACGCATGACCAGTGGAATGCTAATCCAAAGCAACAAGTTCCATTTTTAAAGCAATTTAATGTCCGTAAAGATATTGAACAAACTCAAACGGGTGTGACTTGGTCTAAACCGATTAATGACCAAAATGAACTCTATGCCATGGCATATTTAGGTAATCGCCAAGTCACTCAATATCAATCTATACCTAAATCAACACAAGATGCCAGCCTCAATCATGCGGGTGGTGTGATTGATTTTGAGCGTAATTATTATGGTGCTGATTTCCGTTGGACAGGTAAAGAATTACTTCCAAATACCACTCTAAGTGTTGGTGTTGCACTTGATGCAATGGATGAAGATCGTAAAGGTTTTGAAAACTTTAATTTAGTAAACGGACAGCCTTCTTATGGCGTCAAAGGTAATTTGCGTCGTGATGAAGACAATACCTTGTGGAATATCGACCCATATTTACAAGCGTCATGGCAGTTCTTACCAACGTGGCGTTTAGATACGGGTGTACGCTATAGCAATGTCCATTACAAATCTAAAGATAACTATTTAAGTAATGGCGACGATAGTGGTAAGACTGATTATAGTAAAGTTTTGCCTTCTGCTGCTTTAAGCTGGCAAATTTTACCTGAACTGATGGCCTATGTGAGTTATGCCAAAGGTTTTGAAACGCCAACTTTTACTGAAATGGCGTATCGTCCAGACGGAGAAAGTGGTTTTAATTTTGATTTAACCGCATCCACAAGCGATACCTATGAAACAGGCTTAAAATCACAAAACCAATTAGGTGATTTTGCTTTGGCAGTTTTTCAAACTAAAACCAAAGATGACATCGTTTCTGCTGGTAACTCAAATGGTCGATCAACGTTCCGTAATGCAGATAAAACCTTACGTGAAGGCGTGGAGTTTGCATGGAATAAAAAGTTGTGGCGAGATTTAACTGCGACTGCTAGTTATACATATTTAGATGCAACTTTTGATGCTGATATTCCAGCTTTGGGAAGTATTGCTCAAATTCCATCGGGGAATGCCATTCCAGGAATTGCTAAAAACCAAGCTTATGTCTCTTTGGCTTGGCAGCCATCGCATGGTCTATATGGCGGGGTAGATGTACAGTATATGGATAAAGTATACGTGAATGATACCAACAGTGACGCAGCGCCAAGCTACAGTGTAACCTCAGCTAATGTGGGTTATGCATGGGTAATGGGCGACTGGAAAGTGAATAGCTTTGCCCGTGTTGATAACCTATTTGATAAGAACTATGCAGGTTCAGTGATCGTAAATGATGGTAATGGACGCTACTTTGAACCAGCGGATGGACGTAACTGGAGTGCAGGTTTACGTGTAATTAAGCAATTCTAGGAATTAAAAATGGCAAAATTATTTGAAACGGTTAACTTTGGTTCACTACAACTGGTCAATAGAATTGTAATTGCTCCGATGTGCCAATATTCGGCAACAGATGATGGTGAAATTACCTATTGGCATGAACAGCAATGGGCAAACTATGCATTGTCTGGTGCAGGACTTTGTATTGTAGAAGCAACTGCTGTACAAGCTGAGGGGCGTATTAGTTATGCTGACCTTGGACTATGGAATGATCAGCAACGTGACCAAATCAAAGCGTTGTTAGCTAAGGTTCACACACTTTCACCGATGCCATTTGGAATTCAGTTAGCACATGCAGGACGTAAAGCGTCTACTGAAAAGCCGTGGTTAGGCAAAGGTCAAATTGCAAAAGATCAGCCACATGGATGGCAAACGGTTGCACCAAGTGAAAGTACTTTTTCTGTTCATGATGCAGCGCCACATGCTTTGACCATTGCTGAGATTAAACAAGTTCAACAAGACTTTGCAGCGGCTGCAAAACGTGCTGTAGAAGCTGGGTTTGAGTTGATTGAAGTTCATGCTGCACATGGTTACCTACTACATCAATTCTTATCACCAATTGCCAATCAGCGTACTGATGAATATGGTGGTTCTTTAGAAAACCGTATGCGTATGACCCTTGAGGTTCTTCAGGCAATTAAACTCGTTGTTCCTGAAGGTTATCCAGTTGGCGTTAGACTCTCTGCGACCGATTGGTTGGAGAGTATCGAGCATTGGGATGTTGAATCTACAGTGGGTTTATCAAAAGCTTTAGAGCAGTTGGGCGCAGCCTATGTGCATGTGTCTAGTGGTGGCTTACACGAGCATCAATCTATTACGATTGGAGCAGGTTACCAAGTTCCATTTGCTGAACAAGTCAAAAAGCATGTGTCCATTCCAGTCATTGCTGTAGGGTTAATTACTGAGCCAGAACACGCCGAACAAATTTTGGAAAACCAGCAAGCTGATGCTATTGGTCTTGCTCGTGCAATGTTATATGACCCAAGATGGCCTTGGCATGCAGCCGCGGCTTTAGGTGCAGACGTTAAAATTGCGCCTCAGTATTTACGTTGCCAACCTCATGGATTAAAGCAGCTTTTTAACTCGTTTTAATTGTATTGGGCAAAGTCATCTTTGCCCATTTTTCTTTCGCTAAGTGAGGAAGGTCAGTGGTTTTTCAGGTTATTTTACCTATCTTGATATTGCTATTGATGGGCTATGTTTGTGTCCTCATCAAATTGGTAACGCCTGAACAGATCAGGGCTCTTAGCGCATTCGTAATTAAAATTTCTTTACCAGCTTTTCTAATCCATTCATTGGCAAATAAAAACTTACAAGACATTTGGCACCCCGCTTATTTTCTTGCTTATGGTGGTGGGTCCTTAATTTTATTTTTCTTGGCTTTTATTCTTTATCGAAAATATTTTAAAAATAGTTTAACTCATAGCGCCGTGATTTCGATGGGCGCATCTATGTCCAATACTGGATTTATGGGAACAGCTATTTTAACCATGTTGATAGGTAATCACGCTGCGATTTATATTTCTTTAACACTCATCATTGAAAATTTATTGATTGTGGCGCTGATGCTCATTCTGGCCGAAGCTGGGTTACATCAACAGCAGAAACTATTACCGCTTTTAAAACAGACTTTTTTAAACTTACTCAAGAATCCTGTCATTATCGCGATTTTGGTTGGAATGGGATGCATTCTTTTCGATGTTAATCTTCCTACGACTCTTGATCAGTCTCTAGAGTTACTTGGACGTACAGCTTCGCCCTTGGCTTTGTTTGCAATTGGCGGGAGTTTAGTGGGTATCAGAATCACAACAGTAAATACAGAAAGTATTTTGTTGGCGATATTTAAAGTTATCCTCATGCCATCTGTTATTTTTTCTCTCTTTTTAATAACTCCAGATGTAAGTCGTGAGATGCTTTACGCAGGAACATTAATTGCTGCTTTACCAATGCCGATTGCTTTCGGAATTTTTGGACAGGCTTATTGTTTAAATGAAAAAGCATTAACGCCGCTTATGATTAGTACAGTTGTTGGTTTTATTGGCGTTAGCGGGCTGATTGCTTTGTGGTGGTAAAAGAAAAGCCCCTTACGGGGCTTTTCATTGACTATTTCTTTGGTGCTGGCTGTGCGGGAGCATTTGCAGCCTGTTTACTTTTTTCTGCAATAATCTTATCAACCGAGGCTAAAGACTCTTTAGCGTTAGGAACATTTTGATTGGCAAGTTCAGTAAAGATCTTTTTGGCCTCAGGTAAATTTTGCGGAATAATATTGCCATTCGCCATCATGGTCGCTAAAGCCATAGACGCAGGAGCGTAACCTTTTTGTGCGATTGACTGTAGGGCTTCGATGCCTTGGCGTTTCATTAACGGATTTTTATTTTCTACACCTTGGCTAATATCATAAAGTGCTTTCACCTGAGTAGCAGGATAGTTACCCTTCCTAATTAAAGGCGCTAACTTTTGAAGGGCGATTTGATGTGACTGCGGTTTTTTCTGAGCGAATAAAATCGTCGCAATTTTCACAGTTGCATCGTCAGAACCTTGAGCCGATGCTTTTTGAATATATTGACTGAATTTGTTGCTGTCTTTGGCAACACCTAATTCACCAGTCTCATAAATTTGTGCAAGCGTGTAACTCGCTTGGGCATAACCCTTATTTGAAGCATCTTCATAATATTTGAGCGCTTTAGAAGAGTCTTTTGCCGTACCTTGGCCCATTTGGGTCATATAACCTAAGTTATAGATCGCTTGAGCATTGCCTGTTTGGGCTAAGCGCTGCATTTCCTGAAAGGCAGCAGGGTAATTTTTTGCTGCATAAAGTTGTTCGGCTTGTTTAAACGCATCTGTTTTAGTAGCAGCTGAGGTGTTATCTGCTGCAAAAATTGATGCACTTGAAAGGGTGATTAGGCTTGCGATTAGTAATTTCTTCATTTCTTTTTAACCTTTTACTTCGTAGCTACATCATTCCGTTGATGCATTAAAATAGTTTCAATTTCTCATCATAAATATTGATAGCTGAAAGTAAACAGCCGATTTGTATATAAAGCGCTGCACTTTGGGCAAATTGTGGAGAAAAAACACCCACTCACATTCATAAAACGGAGTGGGTAATATTATTATTTTGCTGACTGAAGTAATGCTTCAATTTGTTTGGCATCACTTGGTACGCCAGAAATTCTTTGACCATCTTGTAAGAACAGAGTCGGTGTTCCATCAATATTTAATTTATTACCTAAGGCGATGTTTTTCTGTATTGGAGTCGAACAATTTTTGCTGGTCGTAGGTAATTTACGATTAAGCATATAGTTTGTCCAAGATTCTGCCGGATTTTTTGAGCACCAGATTTGATTAGATACTTTTTCGGCGTTTGGATGCAAACTGGTCAGCGGGTAAAGGAAAACATATACCGTTACGTTATCAACACCAACCATATTTTGTTCTAGGTGTTGGCAATATGGGCAATCAGGATCAGTAAAGATGTAGATCGTACGTTCGCCTTTTCCTTTTACGTACTTAATTGCTTGATTGAGCGGTAAGCTTTTAACATCAATTTTACCTAATTCGGCAATACGTTCTTCAGTCATATTTTTTTGTTGTTTGATGTCGACTAAGTTACCAACAAAAAAGTATTTCGCATCTTGGTTGGTATAGACAATACGACCACTTGTATACACTTCATAAATGCCTTGAACTGGCGACTGATAAACACCTTTTACAGGCAAATCTGGATAATTCGTCTTAAGATTTTGTTCAAGTGCTTTAACGTCAGCATGAGCAGAACCGAAAATAGCCAAACTCAACATGAGTGTAGCAAGTTTAGTTTTCATCTTTTTTCTCTTTAATTTCAACAGGGTTAATGATGGCATATAAAACTTAAAAATTTGATGTTCTAATCTAATGAAATCATTAGTGTTTTGTATCTATAAAAAAGCCCACTAACTTAGAAGTGGGCAGTTCGAGCTAATAAAATTATTATTGTGGTCTTGCAACATCGCCACTTAAGGCTTCAGGTAACTCAAGAACTTGAAGACCCAACTCTGGTAGAGCAGCAGGTTTTGCAACAACTAAAGCAAGATAACCTTCATTATTTGCAATACTATTAACAACTTCAACATCGTTATTTAATTGAGTTGCTGAAGCTGGTGCCTCGCCTGTACCTTGAACCAGATGTAACCAGTGTTTTGGTTTTGCTTTAAACCAAAGACGCGCCACAATTTCCTGACCTAGATAACAACCTTTATCGTAATTTACGCCTTCACGTTGATGTAAACGTAATTCTTGTGGTTGGAACACATGTTCAGTTGCCTGAGTAATCCACGCTTGACCAGTCATAATGGCTTGTTTTTGCCATTCAGAAATATCAGTTTCTTGTGCAGAAAATTCAGTCTGATGACCAGTGATCTTTGGGAAAGCAGGGCCTTGTTCACTCAAGGTCATTTTTGAAAAAGCACCAAATTTTTTAACATGTTTGGCAAATTCTTCTGCTTGATCTTGAGTAACTACAATTTCAAAACTTTCAGGATTAATCTTCTTTAGCCACAAGCCAAAGTGAATACGACCTTTAAGATCACAAATGGCTGTATAGCGAGTTTCATTTTCAGCTAAACGTTCAGTATCTACAGTAACTTGGCCTTGTAAAAATTTTTGTGCATCTACACCGTTTAAAGCATATGAGGAGAAAGCGAGCAGACTCATGATTAATCTCAAATTCAATATGTTTCTTTATGATTGCTGACTATTTTGCTCCATTTTTACTAAAAAATCAGCCATAGTTTTCGTAATTTGATCCCGTCCGAACAAAGAGGTTTGTTTGAAAAAACACCAAAAATATACGTTCGTATAAATCTGAAGGTTTAAGCTAATAAACATAATTTCGATAATTTAAAAGAAATTAAAATAAGGAGAATATGATGGCAACAGGAACAGTGAAATTTCATCGCGTATTTAAGGCTCCAGTCGAGCGAGTTTATCGTGCATTTTTAGATCCAGACGCTTTAGTAAAGTGGTTGCCGCCACATGGCTTTACTGCCAAGGTTCATAGTTTTGATGCAAATGTTGGTGGCTCATATAAAATGAGTTTTACCAATTTTTCGACAGGTTCAACACACGCTTTTGGTGGAACATATGTTGAATTAATTCCAAATGAGTTAATTCGCTATAACGATCAATTTGATGATCCAAATTTACCGGGCACGATGCAAGTCACCATTACATTGAAAACGGTAATGGTGGGTACGGAAGTACATATTACGCAAGAAGGCATACCTGAAGTTATTCCCGAGGAGGCGTGCTATTTGGGATGGCAAGAATCTTTATCTTTACTGACTTTGTTAATCGAAGCGGATATCCCTGACCAATAAGCTTTCTAAAATTTTAATGAACTATTTAAAAAGTGAGTGGAGCTAAATCTACTCACTTTTCTTTTATAAGATCTATCTAAAATGTAAACCTTACTCAGAGAAAGATTATGGATATACACATTAAAAGAATTTATGAAAATGCAGACCCTAGTGATGGAAAACGTATTTTAGTTGATCGCCTATGGAGCAGGGGAATAAGTAAGGAAAATGCTCATTTGGATTTGTGGCTAAAAGAAGTGGCGCCTTCAACTGAACTGCGCAAGTGGTTCCACGCTGCAACGCCAGATCATTGGGAAGAATTTAAGCAGCGTTATTTAAAAGAGCTTGAAACCAACTCCGCAGTTGAAGAGCTGCAACACATTGCAGCAGAGCATACGGTTACGCTTTTATATTCAGCAAAAGATGTTGAGAATAACCATGCAATTATTTTGAAAGAATATTTATTAAGTAAAAACTCAAAATGAATGTATAAATTTTTTTTTGGTAAAAGTCTTTTATTTAAAACTTTAAAAAATGAGTCATATCTCGCATAATATACTTTTTGAGATTTTTTTCATGTCTTTGCCAAATTGCCCAAAATGCCAATCAGAATATACTTACCAAGATGGCGACTTATTGATTTGTCCTGAATGCTCAAATGAGTGGAAAGAAGGGGATGCATCGCTTACTGAAGAACAAGAAATTATTAAAGATGCTAACGGAAATGTTTTAGCCGATGGCGACAGCGTAACTGTCATTAAAGACTTAAAAATTAAAGGTTCATCTTCAGTCGTAAAAGTAGGCACTAAAGTAAAAACGATTCGCTTAGTTCCAGATGCAAGTGATGGTCACAATATCGATTGCAAAATTGATGGTATTGGTCAGATGAAGTTAAAATCTGAATTTGTAAAAAAAGCTTAAATTGTTAATTTTCATTACATTTCAGTAGAGATATGCACTTATATCTCTACTTTTTAAATTTCTAACATCATTATAATTTTATTACGAAAAAGTATAAAAAATGGGCTATTCAAAGAGTGATAGCCCATTTATATTGTCATAAATAACAAATAACTTTCGTCCAGAATAATAACGAAAGTCATACCCACACCAACAAAAAAATGAGGTTTTTATGGCAGGATGGTACGAAATTTCACTAGCGAGTGATGGACAATACCGCTTTATTTTAAAGGCAGGAAATGGTGAACCTATTCTAAATAGTGAGCTATATAAGGCAAAAGCCTCTGCTGTAAATGGTATTGAATCAATTCAAAAAAATAGTGGTGATGACGCACGATATGAGCGTTTAACTGCAAAGAATGGGAAACCTTATTTCAATTTAAAAGCTGCAAATCATCAGATTATTGGCACGAGTCAGTTCTATGCGAGCGAAGCTTCACGAGATAAAGGAATTGAGTCTGTTAAAACCAATGGTTCCTCAACGAACATCAAGGACTTAACAGTTCAGGCATAAAAATTGAGTTAAAAAAAGCAGCTTCTTAAAGCTGCTTTTTTATTTGTCTATTTATTAACGCGCTAACTTAGCTAAAAGCTCTTCTTTCGTTAAGTTGCTCGCTTCAGCATCGCGACGGCCTTTATATTCAAAAGTACCAGCATCAAGACCTTTTTCACCAATCACAATACGGTGTGGAATACCCATTAACTCAAGGTCAGAGAACTTAACGCCTGGACGTTCGTTACGATCATCAAGCAACACGTCAAAACCTTGAGCTTGAAGTTCTGCATAAAGTGCTTCTGCTGCTTCAAGAGTACGTGGTGATTTGTGCGCATTCATTGGAACAATTGCAATTTCAAAAGGTGCAATGGCTTGTGGCCACATAATGCCTTTGTCATCGTAGTTTTGTTCAATTGCAGCTGCAACAACGCGTGTTACACCAATACCGTAGCATCCCATGGTTACTGTAAATGGTTTGCCATCTTCACCTAGAACTTTACAGCCTAAAGCTTCAGAGTATTTAGTACCAAGCTGGAAAATATGACCTACTTCAATACCGCGTTTAATTTGTAGTGTGCCTTTACCATCTGGAGATGGGTCACCTTCAACGACATTACGCAAATCAAAAACTTCGGTAATTTGTGCATCACGTTCCCAGTTTACGCCTACTGCATGTTTATCAGCTTCATTTGCACCAGCAACGAAGTCTGAAAGCATAGATGCGGCACGGTCAACAATTACAGTTAAGCCTTTTTCGACTAAACCTTGTGGACCTGTAAAGCCAGCAGTTAAACCAAATGCTTGAAGTTGTTCTTCAGTTGCAAAAGTAAGAGGGGCAGCCACTAAAGGATGCTTCTCAGCTTTAATCTCATTCAGTTCGTGGTCGCCACGTACAAATAGAGCAACAACAGGAACATTACCTTTTTCGTCAGCAACACCTTGAACCAATAATGCTTTCACAGATTGCTTAGGATCGACATTTAAGAACTGACATACATCATCAATTGTTTTTTGGTTTGGTGTTTCAACCAATTTAAGTTCTTGTGTCGGTGCCGCACGTTCACCAACTAAAACAGCCTCAGCCATTTCAACGTTCGCTGCATAATCAGATTTAGTTGAAAATGCGATGTCATCTTCACCACTAGCAGCCAATACGTGGAATTCGTGTGAAGCTGAACCACCAATAGAACCTGTGTCGGCTTGTACTGGACGGAAATCTAAACCTAAACGAGTGAAAATACGACTATATGTGTCGTACATTACGTCATAAGTTTCTTGTAATGACTCTTGAGTTGCATGGAAAGAATAAGCATCTTTCATGATGAACTCACGTGAACGCATTACACCAAAACGTGGACGAATTTCATCACGGAATTTGGTTTGAATTTGATAGAAATTTACAGGAAGCTGCTTATAACTTTTGAGTTCGTTACGCGCCATGTCTGTAATAACTTCTTCATGCGTTGGCCCAAGTACGAATGGGTTCATATGACGATCTTTAAAGCGTAATAATTCAGGACCATATTGTTCATATCGACCAGATTCTTCCCAAAGACTTGCAGGTTGAGTCACGGGCATGAATACTTCCATCGCACCTGAGCGGTTCATTTCTTCACGAACAATCGCATCTACTTTTTTAAGCACACGTGTTCCCATCGGCAGCCATGTATATAAACCAGATGCCAATTTACGAATCATCCCCGCACGTAACATGAGCTGGTGTGAAATCACTTCAGCATCATTTGGGGTTTCTCTCAACGTTGCAAATAAAAAGCGGCTTGCGCGCATGGAAAAAGTCCTAAAAGTTAAGCGTTATAAAAACGCAGATTATACGATAATCGCTGCATTATGACATGAATCGTCGAGTTTGACGCAGCATAAAGTTTTTCAAGTCATCTAGATAAGTGAAAATGACGGGTACAACCACAAGAGTCAACAGGGTAGAGGTAATTACTCCCCCAATCACAGCGTGAGCCATTGGTGCGCTTTGCTCACCACCTTCGCCAAGCCCTAAAGCTAGAGGAACCATCCCCATCACCATGGCACTTGTCGTCATTAAAATTGGACGTAAACGAGTTTTGCCTGCTTGTAAAATAGCATCGTAACGGCTTGTCCCCTGATCCATTGCTTTCTTAATAAAGTCGATAAGCAAAATCGCATTTTTAGTGACGAGCCCCATCAACATGATAATGCCAATAATTGAAAATAGGTTTAGGGTACTTTTGAACAAGAATAGGGCAAGAAAAACACCAATGAGGGACAATGGTAAAGAGGTCATAATTGCAGCTGGATGAATAAAGCTATTAAACTGAGAACCTAAAACAATATAGATAAATACAATTGAGAGGGTAATGGCTGTTAATGCATATCCAGCAGATTCAGCCATGTCAGCATTTGCCCCTTGAGTATCAAATGTATAGCCAGCAGGTAGTTTAAATGCCTTTTGCATTTTATCGATGTCTTGACCAATGTCGCCACTAGGTCGTCCTGAGGTATTTGCCTCAATCAGTACTTCACGCTCAAGATCACGTCGATTAATTTGTGAAGCCCCGAGTTTTTCTTCGGTTGTTGCAACTGCGCTAAGTGGAACTAATATATTTTGCCCAGTCGCATTGGTCTTACTTGAATTGAGATATAGGTTTTGCACATCTTGTGGAAGCATACGTTTATTTTCATTTAAACGTACATTCACGTCATAATTTTCACCATCACGATCTTCCCAAGTTGTGACATTATCACCCGCAATTAATGGGCGAATCGCATTGGCAATCTGAGAAACGGATAAACCTAAGTCACTTGCCAGCACACGATTAATATGGACACCCAGAGTCGGTTTAGGTTCTTTCAATGAGCTTTCTAAATCTACGACACCTTTAATTTTTTCCATTTCAGCAATAAAACGATCTGAAATTTTCTGTAGTTCATTTAGGTCAGATCCTTTAATAGAGATCATGATTGGCTTTTGTCCGCCAGAAACAGAATCTTGTGCTGCGGCAACAGAAGTCACTCGAATACCCGCTACACTTTGCAAACGATCCCGAAACTCATTGTTGAGTGTATTCAGATCTGAGCTACGTTCTTGTTTTGGCTTTAAGGTCACGCCTAAACCTGCACGGTTTTTACCAGAGTCAACCCCACTGTTGACCACCCCATAAGTAGAAACCACGTCGGGAAATTGTCTAATAATTTGATCGACTTGATGGAGTTTTGCTTGGGTATATTCCAAAGATGCATCTACAGGAGTTTCGAACTGAATACGAACTTCGCCTTTATCTGGGGTAGGTACAAATTCAGTTCCAATCAGTTTAGACAGTCCTAATGCAGCAAATAGTGAAGCAATTGCAATAATGACTGTGATGAAACGGAAACGTAAAGCTAGCTTTAAGAGCTTTTCATAAACATGAGTCAGTCGATCTAACAAATTAGAAATATGGTTAAAAAAGCGTTGCAGCCAATTATCTTTTTTCTTAACCGGATCTTTCCAGTGAGCAGAAAGCATTGGGTCGAGCGTAAAACTAATAAACATTGAAATTAAAACGGCAGTACTGACTGTTACGCCAAACTGATAAAAGAAACGTCCAATCAACCCTCCCATAAAGGCAACAGGTAAAAATACGGCTACAATGGTGAGCGTAGTTGCGAGTACAGCTAAACCAATTTCTTTTGTGCCTTCTAGGGCAGCAGTCACATGATCTTTGCCAAGTTCAGTATGTCTTACAATATTTTCCCGAACCACAATCGCATCATCAATTAAGAGACCAATACTGAGTGATAGGGCTAATAACGTCATCATATTAATGCTAAAACCAAAAGCCCAAATGAAAGTTAAGGTTCCTAGCAAAGTAATCGGTAAGGTCAGACCTGTAATGACGGTAGAGCGGAAAGAGCCTAAAAATAATAGAACAATTAAAACTGCTAAGACAGCACCTTCAATAATGGTACGGGTCACGTCTTTAATTGAAGCGCGAATTCCTTTCGAGCTGTCGGCCACAACTTTGTAGTTTAGTCCCGCAGGCATTTGTGTTTTTAATTTCTCTAACGTTTGGTAGGTTTTATCGACCACCTGAATTACATTGGCATCGGAACTCTTTAAAATATCGATAGAGACTGCGGTTCTTCCATTATAAAATGCGCTTGATTGTAGTTCGGCTTGTGTATCTTCAATCGTTGCAACTTGCTTCAGAAAAATTGGTGAACCATTTTTATTGGCAATTACCAAATCACCAAAAGCAAGTGGATGAATGACCTTTGATTGAATTTGTACAACCAGTTCAGAATTCTTTTGCTGTAAAGTTCCTGCGGGAACTTCTATATTTTCATTTTTTAGCGTATTGATGACCTGATCAATGCCAATGCCGTAACTTTGCAATTGCTCAGGAAGAATTTTTATTCGTATTTGCCGTTTGGCATCCCCCAATAAATTCACATTACCGACACCAGACACGGTTTTAAGCTGTGGCACGATACGCTTATCTACATATGAACTTAGTTGAGCCAAACTCATGCTATTTGATTCAAATACAACTGACATGATCGGGCTAGAAGAAGGGTCGTAGCGTTGTACAATCGGGGTATCAATTTCATCACGGAATTGAGCTGAGACAGGTGCAATTTTGTCACGAACATCTTGTGCTGCAAGGGCCGATGAAGTATCGAGATTAAACTCAGCTACAATCATCGAAAAGCCTTCACTTGAGCGTGAAGTGATTTGTTTAATCCCTGAAATTGTATTGATCTGATCTTCGAGTTTTTTTGTAATATCTGATTCGACAGCTTCAGGTGAAGCACCAGCATATTGCGTAGTCACTACGACGAATGGGAAATCGACGTTTGGAAACTCTTCGACCGTCATACGTTTCCAAGAAGCTAACCCGAGTACCATTAAGCTGATCATCATCATAATAGTAAAAACGGGATATTTCACACTGATTCGAGTAAACCACATACGCTATTTGCTACCTTATTTATTTTTTTCGGTTGTAACCGTCACTTTTTTATTAATGTCGGAGTCTTCAAATTGAATACGGCTCACTAGATCTGTACGTTGTAGACCATCAACTAAAGCAATATTGTCGTTATAGCGCTGTTCAATTACTCGAATTTTAACTTTTTGAATGGTGTGATTACGTACCACCCATACAAAAGGATCATGTTGCATATTTTGAATGCTATCTAAAGGAATCGTTTGGCCTTGCTGAGTATCATTACGGAGAATATTTCCATTAATGAAAGCTCCTATGCTTAACGAATCAATTTTTTCTTTAGGAACAGCAAAAAATTCGATTTGTCGGCTGTCTTGATCTGCGACAGGGGAAATACGTGTAAGCGTCGCATTTAACTGTTTAGAGTTTCCCTGAATCTGATATTGAATGCTACTACCCACTTTAAGAGCAGACTGCTGCTCAATTGGTAACTTGGCTTGTATTTCAAGTTGGTCTGGATTTACGATTTCAAATAATGTTTGACCAACTGATACAGTTTGACCAGGTTCGACTTGTCGTTTAGTAATGACGCCTGAAATTGGACTGGTAATAATACCGTCTTGATCAGCCTTACGAGCAATATCAACATTCGCTTGTTGGGCCTTTACACTTTCAAGTTGTCCTTTATAGTCAACCTGACTCTGTTCAAACTCGACACGAGCAATAAAGCCTTGATTAAAAAGTCGTTGCTTTCGGTTCATTAAATTGCGTGCAAGTTCAGCTTGTGACTGAGCCGAAGCAAGGTTGGCGCGTGCTTGTGCTAATCGTGCAACATTGTCCTGATTATTCAATCTCACTAAAACTTGGCCTTTTTGTACCTGCTGGCCAACATTTGTAGTTACAGTAGTCGCCGTGGCGCTCACTTGAGCCTGAATAGAACTTTGCTGAACAGCACGAATGGTTCCCGTAAATGCAGTTTGAGAGTCAAGCGCTCCTTCTTTAACTGCAATCAAGTCTTGAGGAATAAGTTCAATTTTCGCTGGAGCTGATGCCGTTGTTTTATTCGTTTCTTGCTGATTACATGCAGCTAAAATCAAACATAAACTAATAATACTCAGTTTAAAAATAGTGGAAGGGGTGAGATGCATCTTGTGCATACAGCATCATCCTATAATTCAAATTTTATTTTGCCCCTATTCTTGATAAACCTTTACAGTTATTCAAGCTTTTTTAAACGTTCGATAATATTTTCATACTCGCTATTGGTACGTTTGTAGGTCTTGGAAAGTGTTTCAATTGTTTGTTTGACCCTGTAAATATTATTTAGATTGTTTTCAATCAAAGCCTTATGTCGCTCAGGAATGACTTCTCTCTTTCTGAAATATTCCATTTCTTGACGCTTAAATAAAATTTTGTCTTGTTGTAACTGGTCGAGTTGTTCCTCTTGATAGTTAATTTGCTTCTTTATAGCAAGTAATGTTTGATCTCTTTTAAGCATGGCTGTCTTACTATTGCTATAGGCATTTTTTAATTTGATATCGAGTTCTCTATGCCGTGCCGACTGTGCTCGTTGACTTGATTGATTTAAATCAGCCTGAGCATTATAAGAGTGATTTCTTTTGATCACTTGCATATTTTGATCTAGAACTTCATAACCGTAACGAATGTGAGCAGGGGTGACTGATGTACTAATGTTAGCCGTGCCCTGTTGATCATAATAACGATACCAGACCACTTTAGGAGTGTCGGCTAGAGCAAGGGGCGTTGAGAAACAGAGCGAACCGAAGGAAATAATGCCTACAGATACAGACAAGCAGTTCCTATAAAAGGCATATTTCATCCGATTATTCATTAAAATCCCCAAAAAACAAAAAGCTAAATCGCTTATTTTTAAATAATTAATCTTTATTATATTAGTTATTATTTAGCTGAATAAAAATATAGTCATTATAAAAAAAATGATAATTTTAATTAAAGTGTGATGAGGTTAAAAGTTATTGTTTATAAATGAGAAAGTAGACAGAAATGCCTCATTGAAAATAGACCATGAGATATGTTAAAAATGCTTATAAATGTGTAAAAACAAATTTAAGTTAAATTGCATTTATATTTTATATTTATGGGGATGGAAGATTAAATGGAAGATGCATTCCAAAATCTGAAAGTAATGGTAATTGATGACTCAAAAACCATTCGCCGTACAGCAGAAACTTTATTACAGCGAGAAGGCTGTGAAGTGATTACTGCGGTAGATGGATTTGAAGCTTTGTCCAAAATTGCTGAGGCAAATCCAGATATTGTTTTTGTCGATATCATGATGCCTCGCTTAGATGGTTATCAAACTTGCGCTTTGATTAAAAACTCTCAAAATTATCAGAACATTCCCGTTATCATGCTCTCTAGTAAAGATGGTTTATTTGATCAGGCAAAAGGGCGTGTGGTAGGTTCAGATGAGTATTTGACGAAACCTTTTAGCAAAGATGAATTGTTAAACGCGATTCGTAATCATGTAAGTTCATAATTAAGTAATTTAAGGGCAAAGAAATGGCACGTATTCTTATTGTTGATGACTCACCAACAGAAACTTATCGTTTTAGAGAAATTCTAACCAAGCATGGCTATGATGTACTTGAAGCATCTAATGGTGCAGATGGTGTAACTTTGGCAAAAGCGGAACAGCCTGACTTAGTGTTAATGGATGTTGTAATGCCAGGTGTTAATGGCTTTCAGGCAACACGCCAGATTACCCGTGATGAAGAAACTAAACATATTCCTGTGGTCATTGTGAGTACTAAAGATCAGGCAACTGACCGAGTATGGGGCAAGCGTCAAGGTGCAATCGACTATCTGATTAAACCTATCGAAGAAAAGCAATTGATTGATGTAATTAAACAATTTCTAAATTAACTCATCCATCCATAAAAACATAAATAACGGGGTTATGTGCCCGTTTTATAGGATCGAGTATGGCAGCGAATGGATTTATCGAGTTACTTCGTTTGTCTAAACGGGGTAATAAGAATTACGCTTCAGTTCAAAATGAAGCACAGCGATGGTCAGGGATTGCTTTTGAAATGAGAGGGCAATACTTCGTCGCACCACTTGGGGAAGTGTCAGAAGTTATCTATCCGCCGAAATATACGCCAGTTCCAAATGCTCAAAGTTGGGTAAAGGGTTTGGCTAACATTCGGGGAAGGTTGCTTTCGGTTTCTGATTTGGCTCATTTTATTTCAGGGCAACGAAGTACATTTTCGTCTGCCCAAAAAGTGTTATGTATTAGCCATCACGACCAGTATGTGGGGTTGGTTGTGGATCAGGTCTTGGGGATTCAGCACTTTAATAAAAAAAGTTTTTTTTCTCAAAGCTTCGACTTAGAGGAAAACCTAAAAGATTATTGCCAAGGTTATTTTCACCAACATAACCAGCATTGGCATGTCTTTTTATTTAGTCGTTTATTGCAAAACCCACATTACATGAATGCATCGACAAAATTTATAAACTAATTTTTACGCTGTGAAAAACAGAGTATTTTCTGGGGAGAAGCTATGGGCTTTAAGCTTAAAAAGAAAGGCGGCAATCGTGTTGCGTCCGAAAAATCGGGTCTCAATTTTATTGCAAAAATCCAATCGGGAATTGAGCAATACGCCAGTTTATTTGGGGAAAGTGAAAAGTCCAAGCCTATCCTTTATGTAGCGTTGTTATGTTTGGTATTTGCTTTAACTTCGCTCGTTTATTTATTTTATAGCGTACCTCGACATAACGAATTAACACGTAGTTTGGGTGAGTTACGTTTATTATCACAAACGATTTCTAGACAGGCTGCAGAAGCAACGGCTTCTGGTTCACCTAAAGCTATGAAAGACTTAGCTGAATCAAATAAACTTTTTGCAGAAAATATCAAAGATGTTGAAAATATTCATGGTACATCTTCAAAAGAATACAAAAAGGTTGCGGTTCTGTGGAAAGCCTTGTCGTATGACATTAACTTGATCTCGTCACATCAGGACGTAATTAATCAGTTATATAACATGAACATCTCGATTAGTGATTCTATTCCTGAGATTCAAGCTGAATATAACTTGATGGTAGATAAGATGGTTCGCGAAAAAGCACCAAGTAGTCAGGTGATTATTGCTAAGAACCAAGTATTTATTGCAGAACGTATTTTACGTTCTATTAACACCGTTTTGGTTGGTACAGAAAACTCTCAGACCTCAGCACATGACTTTAGTGTCGATATTGAGACGTTTGGTGTGTATTTAAATGCACAGCTAAACGGGAATGCTGAATTGGGTGTTGCTAGAGTTGAGTCTCCAGAAGTACGTGAATCTTTGGAAGGTATTAAATCTGAATATGATAAAGTTTTAAAATCTGCAGCGGCATCAGTTCTTCAACATACAGATCAGATTGTAAACGTACGTCAGTCATCAGGTGAGATTCTCTCGGAATCTGATGACATGTTATCTGTATTGGGTGATCTTTCTGAGCAAACACAATATGGTTGGAAAGCCTTTGCTTTAGTTGCACTTCTTACATTATCACTTATTGGTTTAATTAGTTCAGTCTTAAAGCTTTTATCACTTCGTAGTAAAGCTGATAAACAACGTGTAGCTACCTTGCAAGAAGAGTATGACCGTAACCAAAACGCGATTTTACGTTTACTAGATGAAATTGCCGACTTGGCAGATGGTGACTTGCGTTCATATGCAACGGTATCTGAGGACTTCACAGGAGCGATTGCTGACTCGATTAACTTTGCGATTGACCAATTACGTGATCTTGTATCCCGAATTCATGAGACGTCTCAGGAAGTTGCCCGCTATACGCAGGATACACAAAATATTACTAACCAGTTGGCAGAAGCATCTGAGCATCAGGCACAAGAAATTGCCGGCGCATCAACCGCAATGAATGAAATGGCGCAATCAATTGACCAAGTATCTTCAAATGCATCGGAATCAACCGAAGTAGCAGAACGTTCGGTAGAAATTGCTTCTAATGGCGCTCAAGTGGTAAACCGTTCAATTGAAGGTATGGACACGATTCGTGAACAGATCCAGGAAACTTCTAAACGTATTAAACGTTTGGGTGAGTCTTCACAAGAAATTGGTAACATCGTATCGTTAATTAATGACATTGCGGACCAAACAAACATTCTTGCATTAAATGCAGCAATTCAAGCATCTATGGCAGGTGAAGCAGGACGTGGTTTTGCCGTGGTTGCAGATGAAGTACAGCGTCTTGCGGAACGTTCAGCATCGGCAACTAAACAGATCGAAACTCTGGTTAAAACAATTCAGACCGATACTAACGAAGCTGTTATTTCAATGGAACAAACAACAACTGAGGTTGTGCGCGGAGCGAACTTGGCAAAAGATGCGGGTATTGCCTTGGACGAGATTCAAAAAGTATCTGGTGACTTGGCAAACTTAATGGCCAGTATTTCTGATGCAGCAAAACTTCAGTCGGCATCTGCGAGTCACATTGCGACAACCATGACCGTCGTACAAGAAATTACTTCGCAAACGACAACTGCAACATTCGATACAGCGCGTTCTGTTTCTGAATTAGCAAATATGGCAGAGTCATTACGTGAATCGGTAACGGACTTTAAATTACCTGATTAAATTGGGGACGAGGATAGCTATTTTTATACTAGCTATTCTTCTAAAAAGTATTAACAACACCAGATAAATATTGGGGACACAGTTATTTATCTGGTGTTGACTCTGTCGTTTTTCTCCACTTAGGGGACAAGCAAAAGAAGCCTTTGCTATGAAAGAAATATTAAAAACTTTAACTGAAGCAATGATGCTACCGGAAGATAGCTACTCTCAACAAGATGACGAATTTCTTGATATTTTTGTTGAAGAAATTGAAGAAATTTTTGTTGAATTGCAATCTTTGATTCATGAATGGATGCAATCTAAAAATGTTGCTACGCTGACAGACATCCGTCGCCATTTTCATACCTTGAAAGGTTCCGGGCGAATGATTGCAGCGAAATCCTCTGCTGAGCTTGCTTGGACTGTAGAAGATACGCTTAATCGGGTAATCAATGAGAGTCTCACATTAACTCCTAACATCCAACAATATGTTCAGTTGGTATTTAAGTTCTATTTCTTTAAATTAGTAGGTGACTTTAAATCTAAAAAGGAACATGCACTAGATTTTAGACCTCTTATTTTATTGGGACAACAATTACAACAACAGCAAAGTTTAGAGCCTGCTTTAGAAGAACTTTTATTATTGTCGGATACTCTCACTGCGGAAACTAAGACTGGTTTAGAGGTAGATAGTTTAGAACAGGAATCAGATAATTTAACTCTAGAAACAACTTTAGAAAGTGAACATAACCTTGCTGAAACCTTAGTTTTATTTATGGAAGAAGCGGAAGAGCACTTAGCGACTATCGATCAGTTCTTAGAACAAGAAATACATCAGCATGAGAGTTACAATGCGCTCATCCGTGCATTACATACGTTGCGCGGCAGCTCGGCAATGGCTCAGGTAGAAGCAATTTTTGATGCTAGTACCAAGGTTGAGCATTTATTCAAAATCTTATTGCAAGAAGAGCTTTCTTCTCATTCAGAAGAAATTTTGCTACTTCGTGATTACCGTCAGTTTATTCGAAATAGCTTAGATCTATTAGCTGCACATTGCTCTAATGAACAATTAGATTCTAACCTGAAACAATTCAATCAGGTTTGGGATGCTTATATGGAGCAGCATGGTGAGCATTCAAGTCCGCTCACGGCTCCACATGGTCTAGTCTCTCAGCTGTTACAGCTCGATGTTTCAGAATTACTTGATGCAGAGTTAGATTTTGAGAAGGGAATTCGTTCTGAGTTTCCTCACTATCTTGAACGTTTAAGTGGACAAGCTGATGTGCTATTGCAACATACTCAGTCTCAGGCCATGGTTGGTTTATATGAATATACGAACCAGCTGAAAGATAGCTATGACGTATTGCTCGATCGCCCTGATTTATTACAATCAGATTATGTTTTTGAAATTTATCAAAAAGCACATCAACAATTAATTCAGTTATTTGATGCATTAGCTGCGGGTCAAAGAGTTAGCATTATTGAGCAACACCAAAATGTGTTGGAAGAGCTAAAACTATATACCCAACATATTCCAAGCCTTAATTCTGAATCATTAGATATTGACCAGGACGTTGTTGAGTCGTTATTTAGTGCAGATGTAGAACAAACATCACATGAATCTTCGGCATCAGTCGAAAGTGCATTAACTGATCATGTAGCAATGAGTCAAAGTGTGCATTTAGATCGCCAGTTCATGTCTACTGAGCACGTAAACCGTTATTTCGATCCAGAGCTGTTAGATATTTTTCTTGAAGAAGCCGATGAGTTGCTTGAAGGAATGGATACAGATCTTAATATTTGGATTAATGATCAAGAGAACTTCGCTGCGCTTAATAATCTGATGCGTTATTTGCATACCTTAAAAGGTGGGGCAAATATGATTCAGGCAAATTATATTGGTTTAATCGCACATGAATTAGAAAGTATTTATGAGCGCCTAATTCAAAGACAGTTAATTACTTCATCTGCTCTCATTGATTTTATCCGTTTGGTTCAAGATGACTTGGCTGATCGTCTACAAATAGTACGTGAACAGCATCTGGATTATGCTGCTTCTCATACTATTCAAGCGCTTAAGAGTGCAGCTAAGGTATATAACTCACTTGGATCTGCTGTTAAAGAGACGCAAGCTGAGTCTGAAACAGATGTTATAGCGGAATTAACTTTTGAAGTATTACAACAAGAAGCTATAGACAATACTGCGTTAAATCTCGATGAGTTAACTTCTAATTTTGAGCAGATTGTTGAGTCTAATAATAGGCTTGTTGAACACACAGAATTACAAGTTTTTGATACAGAAGGCTATACAGATAGTATCCAAGATCAGGATATTAATTCTGTTGTCGAACAGGCATTTATGGAGGAAGCGGCTGAGCTGTTAGAGATGGCCGATCATCTATTAAAGCAATGGTTTGAGCAGCGTACTAATCGTAGTATCTTGCTTCAGCTACAAAGAGCAGTGCACAGCTTGAAAGGTGGTTCCCGTATGCTGGGACTAGAAACCGTACAAGCGATTGCTTATCAACTTGAAAATGCTTTTGAAAAATTTGCGCTTTATCATTTTAGCTCAAATATTTATGACAACTTGCTAGAAAGTGCGATTGTTTGGTTAAAAGAGGCAATTTTCAAGCAAAACTATCAACATTTCGATGGTTTACAACAAAGTTTAGAAAATATTCAGTTTATTGAAACTGCAATACAAATTCCAAGTAAATTGACTAGAACTGATCTATTTAGTTCGGAACCTGTCATGAGCTTCGTGCAAGGTGATGGTGCAGAACCACCGCCAATGTTGGGAGCATGGGAACAGACACAGCATCTTGAACAAAATAATGAGATGATTCGTGTTTCAGCAGATTTAATCGAGAAAATGATTGATTTGTCTGGTGAAAATTCGATTAACCGTTCACGAATTGAAATGGATCTCAGTCAATTTGGCCATACGCTAGTGGAAATGGAATTAGCCATTCAACGACTTGCAGACCAGTTACGTCGAATGGAAGGCGAATTAGAAAGCCAGATTATTGCAAAACACGGTATTGAGCATTCTCGTTATACAGAATTTGATCCTCTAGAGATGGACCAATATTCTTCATTGAATCAATTATCGAAATCACTTGCTGAATCTGCATCGGATTTAGTGGATTTCAAAAACACATTATCCGAAAAAATCAGAGACACCGAAAGTTTGCTGGTACAACAATCACGTATTCAGGCCGAAATTCAAGAAGGTCTAATGCGAACGCGATTAGTACCATTCTCTCGATTGCTACCTCGTTTACAACGAATTGTGAGACAGACCTCTACGGCATTGGATCGACCAGCAGAGCTTTTTGTTAATAATACCGAAGGTGAGCTAGATCGGACAATGCTAGAGCGTTTGGTTACGCCACTTGAGCACATGCTTCGAAATGCAATTGACCATGGTTTAGAAGATCGTGCACAACGTGAACAAGCGCAAAAACCAGAAACTGGACGCATTGAACTGAATATTAATCGTCAAGGTACGGATGTTGTTGTTACATTTAAGGATGATGGTCGAGGTATTGATATCGAGAAAGTTCGTCAAAAGGCCCTCTTATCGGGTTTGATTAATCCTGAACAAGTATTAGAACATCAAGATATTTTACAGCTGATTTTCCATCCAGGGTTAAGTACAGCCGATCAAGTCACTCAGATTTCAGGTCGTGGTGTCGGGCTAGATGTCGTACAAAGTGATATTAAAGCTTTGGGCGGACATGTGAGTGTCGATTCTGTTTATGGGCAAGGAACAATCTTTACAATACGTGTTCCAACGACAGTAGCTGTTAGTGATGCCTTAATGGTTAAAGTTGCTGATCAACAATTTGCAATTCCATTGGCTCAAATTGATCGAATTGTTCGAGTTTCACCAACATCATTAGAACAGTATTTTGGAAGCGCACAAGAATTCTTTGAATTTGAAAATAAACGTTATCCATTACGCTATTTATCTGAGTTTGTTGGTAATCAACCGATTCCACGTTTAAGTGGGATGATGTATTCGCTACCAGTATTAATGATTAAGACAAATAATGGACAAACCATTGCATTATTGGTTGATCAGCTTATTGGTTCACGAGCGCAGATTGTAGTTAAGCCAATCGGGCAGCAGTTCTCTAGTATTGGTGCGATTGCAGGCGCAACTATTTTAGGTGATGGTCAAGTTTGTCTAATTCTAGATGGGCAAAATATTGCTCGCCAAATTCAGTCTACCCGCCGACATAAGCCACTTAATGAGGCTATCTATAGACAACGCGAGTCTGACGAACGCCGTCTCATTATGATTGTAGATGACTCTGTTACAGTGCGTAAGGTAACGACTCGTTTACTTGAACGTCAAGGCTATGACGTAGTCACTGCTAAAGATGGTATTGATGCAATTGAGCAGCTGGAAAATATTAAGCCAGATCTAATGCTGCTTGATATTGAAATGCCGCGAATGGATGGCTTTGAGGTACTTAATCTTGTTCGACATCATGACCTACATCAAGATATGCCAGTCATTATGATTACATCAAGAACTGGTGAAAAACATCGTGAACGAGCATTTGCTTTAGGGGTTAACCAATACATGGGTAAACCTTTCCAAGAAGAAGATTTACTTCACAATATTGAAGCTTTTTTCACGACACGTGAAGAGGAACTTGCCTAATGAAGAGTCAGATAAGTACATCATTAATTAGTGAAATGGATCAGCAAGAACTTCAACATTTAATTACTGTTTCAACTGGTTTTATTGATGCATATATTATTGAATGTGATCAGCAAGTTCCGATGCTATTGCCACAAAACATCGTGTTATCAGCGATGGATGTTAAAAATGGTATTAAGCATATTGAATGGCATGACGTAAAGCTTCCGGTCTATTCTGTGCATAATGAAATTGATTCACGAGCGGTGGCATTAGTTATTGAAAGTGAAGATATCAGCCAACGTTTTGCACTCATCTGCAAATCTATGCCAGCTTCAGTTCGTTTACGTATTTCTGAAGTCGTAGATGAAAGTGAAGATACACAAGATGCTTTGCAGCACCCAACTGTATTTAAATATGTGCGAATGGAGGATCAACGCTACCACGTTCCTAATTTGCAATATATCCAAAACTCGCTTCATCTATAAAAAAAAGGAACTCATTTGAGTTCCTTTTTTTAGGTGGAGATGAAATTATTTGATAAGAGATAACGTAGTTCATAGTTATACAACATGAATTAAGAAGTAATTGCTTTATTTACATTGTGAATTTATATTTTGTGTGGGTGTTTTTGATATTGAATATCAATAATGGAATTTAAATAATCTAATAATAGTATTGAATTTTAATGGCTGCTAATTCTAAATGTATTTAAATTGAATATTTAAAAGGACATAGATTTAAATTATATTTAAAAAATGAGCTTCGTATTTTCCAGAATCAAACATAGAAATTTAATCCAAAACAAAATCTTTGCAACAGTAGAAAATAAATGTCAATTCATAAAGAGCTGTATATTTTAGAAACAGATGACCATGGTGAATTTGCTTTATGGAAGATTGCTAGAAGTGAGGACATTCTGATAAAAAAAGAAGCAATTTTCTTATCTCATGGTGCATTTTCAGACAAGACTGTTTGTATGGGTATTGCAGACTATTTGGCAAATCACGGGTATATCTGTTTTATTTTAGAATGGCGAGGGCATGGCACAAGCCCAAAAACAAATATTCCATTCAATTTTGAAACCATTGCACTATATGAATATAAAGCTGCCTTTAACTATATTTATAATCATTTAAATATTTCGTCTTTACACTGTGTAACCCATAGTGGAGGAGGGCTATGCTTAACAATGTTCTTGATTAATCATTCTGAATATTTAAATCTTATTCAAAGTATTACTTTTGTTGCTTGCCAAGCATATGGAGCAGTAGGCCACCGATTTGACTTTCTTAAGTTACTTTCTGCAAAACTGGTTGTTAAAAGTCTAGGACAGGTTCCTGCTAGTACATTCAAGTTAGGAAGAGTCAATGAAACCTATTACACAATGAAACCATGGTTTAACTGGAATTTAAAACAAAACTTTATAAGTGAATTTAAAGATATTGATTATAGAAAATTTATGAGTTCTATTAAGGTTCCAATATATTCCATTTGTGGGTCTGGTGATAAATTTATTGCACCAGTTAAAGGATGTTATAAATATTTAGAAGCCTTTGAAAATAAAAATAACATATTTCGTGAGTTTGGCCTTTCTAATAATAATCTAGAAGATTATTCTCATAGTAGAATCGCACTTAGTCAAAATGCCGCTAAGGAAGTCTGGCCTACTATATTACAATGGATAGATAACCATTCAAAAGAAGTGCTTTAAGTATTGTGTATGGCCAGCTATCTAAAATCGAGAATGTGAGTCACATTTTAAAATTTTCAAAGAATGTACTCACAATTTAAGACAATAAAAAGCACCCTAAAAAGGATGCTTTTTATTCATTGAGCGTTAATATTTTAAGCTAATAAATTTTCTAAAATTTGTTCATAAATATCAGTGAGTGGATCAAGATCATGCACGTCAACATGTTCATTAATTTGATGAATTGTTGCGTTAAGAACTCCTAACTCCAATACCTGTGCGCCTGTTGGAGCAATAAAACGTCCGTCAGAAGTACCACCACTGGTTGAAAGCTCGGTTTCAGTGCTAGTTACATTTAAAATAGCAGTTTGAGCGGCGTTAACGAGTTCACCCACTGGAGTTAGGAAAGGTAAACCAGACAAATTCCAAACGATTTCATATTGTAAACCGTGTTTATCTAAAACCTCATGAACACGTTGTTTAAGCTGTTCAGCCGTCACTTCTGTTGAATAACGGAAGTTAAAAGTAACTTCTAAAGTACCTGGAATGACATTGGTTGCACCAGTTCCAGAATGAATATTTGAAATCTGAAATGATGTTGCTGGGAAATATTCATTTCCATTATCCCAAACGCTTTGGCATAGCTCTGTTAAAGCAGGTGATGCTTCATGAATGGGGTTAAGTGCTAAATGTGGATAAGCCACATGGCCTTGTTTACCTTGGACCTTTAATACCGCATTAAGCGAACCACGACGCCCATTTTTAACAATATCACCTAATTTATGAGTACTTGAAGGTTCACCCACCAAACACCATTTAATTTTTTCGTTACGTTCTTCAAGAGTCTCAATAACCTTGACCGTACCGTTAACAGCAGGGCCTTCTTCATCGGAAGTAATCAGAAATGCAATAGATCCTTTATGGTCTGGATGTTTTGCTACAAAACGCTCAGATGCGACAACCATAGCAGCCAAAGCTGTTTTCATATCTGCCGAACCGCGACCATATAATTTCCCATCGCGAATTTCTGGTGCAAAAGGGTCTGAATTCCAAGATTCTAACTTACCTGTCGGGACAACATCAGTATGACCTGCAAAACAAAATACAGGCTCTTCAGTTCCGCGACGTGCCCAGAGATTATCTACATCACCAAAACGCATTGGTTCAATATGAAAACCAACTTGGCTTAAACGGTCTGCCATGATGGTCTGACAAGTATGATCGATTGGAGTAACAGAAGGTTGTTGTAAAAGTTCTAGGCTAAGCGAGAGAGTATCTGAATGGTTCATACCGGAAATTGCGTGCTGATCAGGTGAAATATAGTTCGATATAATAGGCGAATCTCTACGTGATGGGTATGTAAAAATAAAAAAACCTTATCGGAACGATAAGGTTTTTTAGTGATAACTCTAACTTACATTTTATCTTGTGTTTTTTCAGCAGTATTCGTTACAGCATCACCTGCTTTAGAAACATCTTTCCCAAAACCCTTAAACGTATTACAGCCTGTTAAAACAACAGCAATCATGACAGAAGCAGCTAAAACTTTTTTCATCATTTTCTCCGTTTAAATTTAATAATGAAGTAAATTTAGATTAAAAAACAAACGTAAAAAGAAACATGACTGTTTAATAGTAAAAACGTTATAAAATGTTTCTGGAAGCTTAAATTTCTTGTTAATTATTTAAATTTCTGCAAGTTGGACTTAAATTTTAAGTGTGAAGGATGTCTAAACATATAAAACAGAATTTCCTGACTATTTTTACAATATAAACCGTCTGTCCACCATTGTGCTGGAGCTGAACTAGGTTGGTTATTTGGACAAAGCCATTCGTGTCTTTCTAATCGATAAAAAGAAGAATGAGGAATTGTGGTACCCCAATATCCCAAACGACGCTTTAAATTTACCCAATCAGGTAGCGATTGCTGCAAATTTAAATCCAGAGGAAGATAAAGTTGTCCCTTTAAAACTGCAAAGCGTTGTTGAATTTCGAAGTTTAAGGCTTCAAGAAACTGAAATTGTTTGTCCGTAAAATGATAAAGCTTTTTACTTAAAGTATCCTGACGGTTTAGACCAATCCATTGCTCTAAATGTAAATCTGCCTCACCGAGATAATATTTTAAGGCTACCTCCCAATGTTCAATTTCTTGAGTTCCTTTATTTAAAATTAAAAAATCTAGTTCACCTAATGTTTTTGGCCCCTCAATTTTTTGAATACTATGTCCCAATAATTGATAGGAGTGATACTGATCCTCTTGTAACCAAAACCAGAGTAGATGTTCAAAGCGTAGACCTAGACGTGTACTTTTAAGCTGAGATAAAAACTCAATTAAAGGTTCTGGAGTTTGATCGAGCTCTTTTAAACGTGGTAAATAATTTTGAAAATGAACTTCCCAAAACTCGGTTGTATGTAGCTTAAAGTGATGGTGTATATCTAAGCTTTTTGGCGGTTGGCAAAGTAAATTTGGACTAGCAATACAAAAGGCGAGCTGTCGAACTATAGGATGTTGAAATTGAAGCCATGGCTCGAAATAGGAAGTTTTAACTGAGGCAATATTCATACATTTAATACTCGAAGTAATTCATCCTAATTTCATAGCGGATCAACAAAAAATATTAGAAAAACACTTTATACTAACGCTAACAGCAGGTTAAGGTTTCTATATGCGAACATTGTTCTGGCGCACTTTAGTGGTGATTTTTATCACGCTAGGCATTATTGGAGCAATTTTACCAGGTATGCCAACAACAGTGTTTTTGATTCTGGCTGCTTGGGCTGCGTCAAAAGGCTGGCCACAAATGGATAATTGGTTGTTAAATCATCCTAAATATGGTCCAACGCTACGTGATTGGCGAGCCAATGGCACGGTGCCTCGTAAAGCGAAGTGGATTGCAAGCATAATGATGGCGATTAGCGGAGTTATCATGCTATTTACTTCAGCGCCACTTTTAGTCAAGGCTTTTACTGATATTACTATGTTCTTGGTTGCAGTTTGGTTATGGCTACGCCCTGAGCCAAAATAAAAGATTGATAATCTTTTGTTTTGGCGTAAGACAAGCAGTGAAACTGTGCGTAGATAAAAGAAGATTAATAATCTTTTATTTCCAGTGCAAGACAAGCCCTTACAACAATTTTTTAATTAAACTCAATGTATTTGAGTTGATATAAGAGAATAAGTTCAATGTCTCAATTTAAGCTCGAAGATGCTGATGTTCTTATCGATTTAGCGAACCAAACATTAACGTTACCTAAATATAATAAGTTTTATGTCATTTCTACGGGAAAGAATGGAATTGGTGAGCAGGACAATACCGGCAGAACTCCACGCGGATGGCATAGAGTGGCAAAGAAAATTGGTGCCGAGTCTCCACAAAATGCAGTTTTTATTGCACGTAAGCCAACAGGGGAGGTTTATAGCACTGAGTTAGCTGCTCAATATCCTGAGAGAGACTGGATCCTTTCTCGTATTCTTTGGTTAGATGGCTTAGAAGAAGGCTTTAATAAAGGCGAAGGCCACGACACCATGCAACGTTATATCTACATTCATGGGACTCCAGACACGCAACCAATGGGGGTGCCAATGTCACATGGATGCGTTCGAATGCGTAATGAAGAAATCATTGAGCTATTTGATTTAGTGGCTGAAGATGCATTAGTTTATTTATCTGAACAATCTTTGACCTGAGTGCGAGTTTTATCTCTTATTGATTAGCTGTGTAAATGTAGAAAATATTGAAATAAGTGTTTAAATAAAATACAAAAAATTGTTTTTTTACTTAATAATGACTTATTTTTAATCATTCATTCGCATTTTTTTAAAAAGAAGTCGAAAAGCGTTTGACACCTGTTAAAGATTCTCTATAATGCACCTCACAAACGATGAAGACGTTAAAGGGCGCTTAGCTCAGTTGGTAGAGCGTCTGCCTTACAAGCAGAATGTCGGCGGTTCGATCCCGTCAGCGCCCACCAAGCCTTTACGTTAAGCTCTCAAGTGCAGCGGTAGTTCAGTTGGTTAGAATACCGGCCTGTCACGCCGGGGGTCGCGGGTTCGAGCCCCGTCCGCTGCGCCACTTAAGACTTAACATCGTTTACCCCACAATTTCGATATTGTGAAAGTGCAGCGGTAGTTCAGTTGGTTAGAATACCGGCCTGTCACGCCGGGGGTCGCGGGTTCGAGCCCCGTCCGCTGCGCCACTT
>NZ_KB976985.1:122438-123211 GCF_000399665.1 Acinetobacter calcoaceticus ANC 3811 | reverse complement strand
CGATATTGTGAAAGTGCAGCGGTAGTTCAGTTGGTTAGAATACCGGCCTGTCACGCCGGGGGTCGCGGGTTCGAGCCCCGTCCGCTGCGCCACTTTTCAGTTCGGGTTGTGTTTGGAAGATGATTTAAGATGTTAAAGTCTTATATCAAGAAATTAATGAATAATTAGTTTTTCTTCTGGGGCGCTTAGCTCAGTTGGTAGAGCGTCTGCCTTACAAGCAGAATGTCGGCGGTTCGATCCCGTCAGCGCCCACCATATATGTGACCATACTTTTTTTTAAAGTATTGTAGTGCAGCGGTAGTTCAGTTGGTTAGAATACCGGCCTGTCACGCCGGGGGTCGCGGGTTCGAGCCCCGTCCGCTGCGCCATTCTCTTGATTCCCTTGTCTAGAGAATGTAGAGTATAAAGATACATTCGTTATCTTTTCTCATTAAGGGCGCTTAGCTCAGTTGGTAGAGCGTCTGCCTTACAAGCAGAATGTCGGCGGTTCGATCCCGTCAGCGCCCACCATTATTTCTTTTCAGAAAATTAAACTCTCCTCATATTCAAATCGCTTATTTTCTTATACTTTTAATTTTCATGTAAAATTATTTGTTATATGAACAATTCTAAATTTAATTTTTCTATTGTGAAATTAAAGTGTCGATATCTTTAGATGAATAATTTTTAAATTATTATTTTCATTCGTTGCTTGTCTTATCGTTATATACACTTGAACGACTTGAACGACTTGAACGACTTGAACGACTTGAACGACTTGAACGACTTGAACG
>NZ_KB976985.1:857-122308 GCF_000399665.1 Acinetobacter calcoaceticus ANC 3811 | reverse complement strand
ACTTGAACGACTTGAACGACTTGAACGACTTGAACGACTTGAACGACTTGAACGACTTGAACGTATAATTTGAATTATTTAATAGCTGAACGAATTATTTGACTGATTTAAGTCGTTATAGTCTGAGTTATAAATTAAAAATATTTTCCAAAAAATTTATTAAGAGTTTTATTTTAGACCGATTAGGCACTTTATTCTCATTAAACTCACCTTACTCGCTTGTACATAACGATTTAGATCTATACGCATTATTTATAATTTTTATTAAATTCATTTGTGGCAAGAGCGAATATTTCTTAGATAAAAAAACTGCTATTTTTAATAGCAGTTTTTAAATTAGTTCGTCTTAATATTCTTTTAAAAACCATCCACTCGCAAAAGCAAAGTATTCTCGTAACCAAGAGTTGTAGCGAGTAGCTAATGGTGTTTCTGCAGCTACTGTATAAACTTGCGTATAACCTTGTTTTTTAGCAATAGCCGCTGCGCGTGGAGTGTGAAAATCACTTGTTACAATAGCTATTGGTTGGTTAAGGGTAATGTTTTGCTGTGCTAATAGAGGCTTACTATTTTTTAAATTAAGTTCAGTACTGGTACTTTTATCTTCAAGTATCATTCGTTCTTTTGCTACATGATACTTTTGCTCTAGATAACGAGACATCACTAATGCTTCGCTTTCCTTTTCTGAAAAATCCAGACCGCCTGTTAAAACAACTTTTGCTTGAAGCTGTTTTAGAGCAATAGGGGCAGCTGTATCTAAACGTTTTGCAAGAGTTTTGGATGGTTGACCATTTTCAACACCACTACCTAAGACAATGATGGCATTTACTGGAGGAAGATTTTGGCTTGTTTCTTTATTCTCTTTAATAAAGTCAAAGAAATAGCCTAAGCTAATTAGCCAGATCCAGAGGCATAACCAACCGAAACGCCAAAAAGTATGTAAGCGGTAATGATAGAAGAAAAAACGCTCTAAATGATAATAAAATAAAGAATAGAGGCAGAAGAATGCGCCCAAAATTAAAGGGATAATTGTGCCAAGATTAATTTTATTGAGACAAATTAGAACTAGCCCATCTAGAAATAAAATTGAACCAATGATTACTAGGAAAATACGGATCCACTTACTGACTTGCATTGTGTTTAGAGTTGCAATTTGAATTGCAGACAGTGTATGCAAAATCATTCTGAATGCAATAAAAAACCGAGTAAAGCATTTGCGCTATTACTCGGTTTTTTTATTTATTAGCCTTTAATAAACATCACGGCGATAACGGCCTTGTTGTCTTAATTCATCTAGCTGTTCATCACCTAGAATTTCAACAAGTGCTTGGTCGACTCCGCTTGCCATGCCATCAATACTACCGCAGACATAGAGAATAGCACCGCGTTCTATCCAGCTTACTAATTCGGCTGCATTTTGACGGATTACATCTTGAACATATACGCGTTGTTCTTGATCTCTGGAAAATGCTAAATCTAAGCGTTTTAACATTCCTGTTGTTTGCCATGCTTCAATTGTTGATGCATAGAAGAAATCACATGATCTTTGACGTTCACCAAAGATAAACCAGTTCTCAGTGTAATCATGACGAGTGCGTGTATGTAATAGGCTCATTAAGCCCGCAATTCCGGTGCCGTTACCAATACAAATAATAGGGCGGTTGTCATCAATAAGATGGAATGATTCGTTGGTACGAATACGTAAAGCAATTTCATCATTGACTTGCGTGTGTTGAGTCAGCCATCCAGAACCTAAACCTAAATTTCCAGCCTGATCATATTGTTGACGAACAACTAAACGAAGCACTTGCTGGGAAGGAATGCTGGCAATCGAATATTCACGTGTTGGTAGAGTCGGGAGTTGTTCTAATAGATGATCTACATTAGCAAATGGTTCAATTTCACCGGTTAAATCTTTATTCCAAAGTGCTTTCTCAATCGAAATCTGTAATGAGTCAACTTTGGTATTTTTTAGAATATGATGCTTCTGCAGAAAATCGTGAATACGTTCAGGGCTATTGCCAGGTTGAATTTCAGCAATATCACCCGCTTGCCATAGTGCTTCGTGCTTTGCATTAAGCTCAATATTATAAGCAGGTTGACCTAAGCTATTTGGGTTGAGTAAGTCACGTTGTTGCAATATCCATGTATCAAAGACTTTTTCTAAATTTACAGCATGCAAATCTAATTTAGTTGTTTTGGCGAGTGCCTGATTCCAGTTTTGAATATCCGATAAGTTTGCATTATCAACTTCAATTGTACTAAAGAGGGCATGAGCACCATTAGTTTTAAGCCAGACATCTACCGCATGTCCAAAACTACAATACGTATCAGGATATTCTTTAGAACCTAAGGCCAAAACAGCATAGTTGATGTGTTTAAGATCTAGATTTTCTTTTAAAAGCTTTTTAGCAAAGCTTGTCGCGAGATCAGGTGCATCACCAGTACCATAAGTACTGATCACGAATAGAGCCTGCTCATGCTGCTCTAAATCAGATTGGGTTAGCTGCTGTACAGGTTTAACCTGAACTGGTTGATGAGCTTCCTGTAAACTTGTTGCGGTACTCCAAGCGAGTTGTTCGGCTACACCTGTTTGAGTTGCATAGGTAATAAGCCAAGGTTTTGCATTTGGATCAATGTATTGTCCAGCTAAAGACTGACGAGCTGCCTGTGTTAATTTTTTCTGTTTACGGCGTTTAAGATAAAGCATCCATCCTGTAACCAAAAACAGAGGCATTGCCAATGAAGCAAGCATTGCAGCAAATTGATAAATTGGTCCAAAGAAGCTACCACGATGCACGGGTAACATACTGCTCATGATCTTTTGATTAAGCTTTTTATCTTCGTAAAGCTCCATCTTTTCGACATTGCCAGTTTGATAATTATAGATGGCTTGGTTGCGTGCACGTTCGTGTTGTGGCATCGCATCGACAAAGCTTAACTCAATTTTTCCATCATCTTTTTTAGGTAAACTTAATGTTAGCGTTGAATAATCACGTCCAATTTGACTATTGAAGCCGCTCCATGTTTGATTAAGTGCCGTAATGACCTGAGTATTATCTAATTGTGGCTCTGCTTTTTTATCATTATTACGGTCAGATCGTTTGCCTTGTTGCATTCCGTGATTTTGAGGAGTAGAGCCATGGCCTTGTGGTTTAGGTTGTTCAACGCCCATCACTTTGAACATGCCACTACGCCACCAGTCATAAGACCAATATAGACCCGTACATGCGAAAAGAAGATAAAAAACAATGACCCATGTACCTACAACAGCATGTAGATCCCAAATAAAATTTCGGCCTTTCAATTTCGGTTTAACAGCGAGCCATTGACGGGCAGAATGCTTTTTAGGCCAGCGTAAATATAATCCGCTCAAGACAAAATAAATGAGCATTAAGGCACAAGCACCAGTAATTTGCTTACCAACTTCACCTACGGTTAAATTACGATGAATTTGTTGTATGAGTAACAACAACTTTCGGCCTTTAACATCGGGCAGAACTTGAGCGTTATACGGGTTAACCATCATATTGTAGCCACGGCGTTCACCTTCTTTTTCAATATTCACAACAGAAGAAGAGGTGGGGTCCTTGGCAATCGTAATGCTATTAATTTTAATTTCAGGCTGAGTTGTATTGAAATGTTGATATAGCTGAGCAGGGGTTAATTTCGGTGTGTTTTCAGCTTGAACAACATAACTATCAGAATTCACCCATTTTAAAATCTGTTGGTCATAAGAATAAATTGCACCTGTTACACCCATAATAGATAAGATGAGGCCAGCAGTAATACCCAGAAACCAATGAATTTGAAATAAAATTTTTTTAAACATGGTCGAAAATGTAAATATGATGGAGATCTTGTAACGAAGTATAGCCGAAGATTGAGTAGATAATATGGATTTTGGAGATAATATTAATTTTCATTATCATTTGGTTTTACTGCAATAAAAAACCTCCATAAGGAGGCTTTCTATAAAATCAAAACTTACAGGGTTTTCGGTTCGCCTACAGTTTCTTTTAGATGTGTACGAATCGTATTGAACGAGAAGTTTTTAGAATCCATGCGCTTAGGTAAAATATAAGCACCTTGTTGTTCTTGGCCTTTTGGATCTTTTACTTTGAAATTTACCAAGATGAAATCAGGTGCATTGTACCATTCGTAGATGTTTTTCCATCCAATTGTACCAACGCCTTCTTGTTGACCCATTTTTTGACGCATCACAATACCATGAGGCTGCACGCCTAAACGAATACCTTTGATTTCCTGTACCGGAAATTCATTCATTTTGCGTTTAACGTACCATTCTAATCCGTATTTACGACCTAGGTAGTAAAGTACTACAGCGACAATAGCAACCCAGCAAAAAATAGTAGAGTAGTTCTTGATAAGAACAAGACCTAAAATAGCTAGGACTAAAACTGCACCCATAATCGCCCAAATTTTTGTGCTGATTTTATTGGTGCTGCGCCAGATAAGAAGCTGAGCATTACGTTGTTCAGCTTCTGACACGTCATAGGGAACAGGCTGAAGCGTATAAGCGTATAAAGTTTTCGCGGTCATAGTGCAAATAACAAATTGTAAACTGTTTTAAGTTTAGCACTAATTGGCATAGGTCAGGAAAGGATATTATGCCAATTTAATACTAAATTCCGAGGCAAATTTATAATGATGCAAGCTCACTGGCATCATTATCAAGATCATGACTTAACCGTTGTTTTAACATACTAAATCGGTTCAACACACCAAGCATGAGCGAGAGTTGCTGTAAAATAATGAGTGATTTTTGGTCATTTTCATCATTTTGGCTTAGACGTTGACGAATCGTTTGGAGCATATTTTGTGCTGTAAGATCAGGCATTTCGTCTCTTAATAGAGCACCTTGAATATCATCAAGTGCTTGATCTAATAGTTTAAGAACAGCTTGATCCTGAATATTTTCTCGATGTGCCCCAAGTGCTGCGATATAACTTAAAAATGTATGGTTTAAACATAAAAATTCAAAAATATCGGATTTACGAGTCGGGTCAAAGTCTGGTTCAGTTGCTAAAGTTGAAATAAGCGAAGCAACTTCAGCATCTGTATTATGCGCAGCTCGACGTACAATTCGGTAATTTAGCGCATGATTACGGCCTTCATGATATTGTTTAACGACTTCAGCTAAATAATTACATTGGGCTTGTAGCGAGCGTCTGATGTTGCGAGGTAAGCGTCGGAATTTCCAGTCAGGCCAAATAAAGGTCACACCAAACCAAGCTAAAGCACATCCCATTAAGGTATCTACAAATCGAGGAACGGCAGCAGCCATTGCTGAACCGTCTAGATTAAAGTTAATTAATGCCAAAATGGTGATAAAGGCAGTTGCCTGCGCATATTGTTTACTGCGTAATTCAAAAAACAGGACCCCACTTAATATCAACATGAATAGTTGTCCTTCGGTCGAAGGAATTAAGAAGATAATCGCAAGTCCAACGAGAATACCAACTAATGTCCCAACAATTCGTAAACGTAAGCGGCGCTTGGTCGCGTTAAAGTTGGGTTGGCTTACAAATAGGGCTGTAAGCATAATCCAGTAGCCATATTCAATATGGGTCATTTGAATAAACACATATCCAATAAACAAAACAATCGATACACGAATTGCGTGGCGGAACAACACAGATTCGGGAGTTAAGTTTTGTTTTATTCGGATGACGATATCATTCCATCCTTGTAAATCATCATCTTTAAGCTGGTTCTCGGCTTGTTTTACTTTATCAGATTGAATGTGTTGTTCAGTTTCCAAGTTGAGTAATTGGGAGTCGATAGACTTTAAATTTTGGTATAAGGCGAAAAGAGCATTTACCCATAAAAGGTCATAATGTTGATCACGACGTAACTTCTCTAAAGAGAGGCGTAGGTTTTCAAAGCTTTGTTTAAACCTTTTATTATGGTTGTAGGGTTTACGTTGCAAAATACATTCATTCAACTCTTGGCAAGCTTTGCCTTGAATCGCCAAAATTCGTTGGAATCTAAATAAAATATCACTGTGCTGAAAAATTTTGGCTAATTTTTGATAGTCAATATGGGCTGAGTCAGCACGTTCATGAATATCTTGAGCAACAAAATAATAATGTAAGCTTCGGCGTGTATCTTTTTGTCCGCGGTCGCCTTTTAAACGAGTCAGTAAAGCTGTTTTTAAGTCATTAAAAATCGTAATTAACTTACCATTTTCTAACGACAGCTCAATCATACTTTGCTGATAGCTGGCAGGAGTCATATCTACATCAAACAAATTTGATTTTGCAAAAAGAAAATCACCTAGGGATGCATAAGAAGCAGCCAGTTTGTCTTGTAGTTGTCGAACCGGAAATAATAAAAAGCTAATAGTAGCAATGAGGCCATACCACGCGGCGCCTGCAACTAAAAGGGCAGGTTGGATATACCAATGATCAAAAAGGTGAACACCTAGCATGGTATAGACTGAAACAACCAGACAGCCATAAGAGATGGTTGCGTAACGACGTCCTAATGAGCCTAGTAAAATCCAGCCAATACATGACGCAATTAACCCCAAAGCAAAAGCCATTGGGTAGGGGAAAAGTAGTTGTACAGAAGCTGCGGTAACGAAGAACCCAATATAAGTATAAATCAGGTTCATGATTCGCACGGAAAAGCGATCATCAATATCGCTTAACCCTGCCGCGACCACACCTAAAGTAAGTGGAATTGTTGCTAATTGATGGCCCAAAAAATAAGGCACGAAAGCAGTTCCTGAAAAGGCTATCAGCATTCGCACGTTATACATAAATGTTGTGTTATAAGTCGCTCTTTTTAGGCGTTTAAACCAAGATTTCAAAGGAAGTCCTTGCTGATCAACCTGAGTGATAAAGGATTGGTGTATTTCTACACCAATGTTGCACAAATCATACGATAGACAGTGTAAGCTTGTCTGTATGCAAATGATTGAAAAATGAAATATCGTTATGTCTGAACAAACAGCCCAGCGTCAATATTCTATTGGCTGGATTATGTTGCTCGCTTTGCTTACGGCTTTAGGGCCATTATCCATCGATATGTACTTACCCGCTTTGCCGCAAATGGCGCATGATTTTGGGGTGAGTACGCAAATGGTGGCAAATACACTACCAGCTTACTTTTTGGGTTTAGCTGTTGGGCAATTGGTTTATGGTCCTCTAAGCGATCGAATTGGTAGAAAAAAACCACTTTATTTTGGTCTCGCGCTTTATGCAGTCGCAAGCTTATTTTGCGTGTTGGCGACAAATGAATGGGGCTTGATTGCTGCGCGTATTTTGCAAGCTTTAGGTGGCTGTGTTGGCGTGGTTATGGCTCGTGCAGCAATACGCGATAAATTAGATGTTCAAGGCTCGGCACAAGCTTTTTCAAGCATGATGATTGTAATGGGACTTGCACCAATTTTGGCACCTATGATTGGAGCATGGATTTTAATCTGGTTCCCTTGGCAAGCTATTTTTATTGCCCTTTCAATTGTTGGCGTCATATGTTGGTTGTGCGTACATTTCTTTTTTAAAGAGACCTTGGCAACTGATAAAAGACTTAAGCTTTCACCATATCAAGTAGTGACCCTCTATGGGGCTATTTTCAAAGATGCAAGTTTCCGCTTACCTATGTTTGCAGGGTGTTTAACAGGAGCCGCGCTATTTTGTTATATCAGCTCAGCACCTGCGGTTTTCATGGATCAGTACGGACTTAATCAGCAAGAGTTTGCTTACGCATTTGGACTAAATGCTTTTGGCATTATGTTGATGTCATCTTTAAATAAGCATTTAACATCACGTGTTGAAATCACTAAACGGTTAAAAGCAGGTTCAGTCGTGCAAGTGACTGGAGCCATTATCGTATTTATTGCGGGTTTAATTCCCGCTGCGCCTTTATGGCTTGTTATGTCAGGGCTATTTTTAGCTATTTCAGGCATTGGTTTAACCGGGCCAAATGCAATGGCGCTCGCAATGTCTAAACAAGGTGCTCGCGCAGGGACAGCCAGTGCAATCATGGGAAGTATGCAATTCGCTTGTGGTCTCTTGGGTGGAATATTGCTTAACTTTCTTATTTGGTCTGCATCGCTCAACATGGGCGTGATGATGGTGTTATTTACACTGAGTGGGTTCATTGTTGTGTTGAAAGCAGTGCAACAAGTAAAAGCAAAGCCATTCTCATAGTTTGAAAAGAATGGCGACTTAGATCTTATTCGTCTAGAAAAACTGTGAAATTTTCAACCGGTTCTCTAGGAGTAATGAAGGTATTTACAATGTGGTTGGGGTCAGCATGCCCCAACGCGATTGCACATACGAGCTCTTCATCATCTGACGCACCCAAGATATCTAAAACAACAGGGTGAAAATGGTTCCAAGCTGCTTGTGGGCATGTATCTAAATCACGTGCCTTGGCAGCAACCATCACGTTTTGGATCATCATGGCGATATCCATTTTAGAACCGATTCCCATCGTTTTATTTACTGTAAAGAAAAGGCCGACTGGAGCATCAAACAGTTTAAAGTTACGCAACTGCTGTTCAGCCATTTTTTCTTTTTCGCCTTTTTTAATTTCGAGTAGACCGTAGAGTCCCCAACCATTTTCGCGGCGGCGATCAATAAATGGTGATATCCATTTTTCAGGATAATAGGCAAAAGTTTCTTTATATTGTTCTGCAAGTTCTGGGTTTTTTGAAACCTCAATTTGTGCTGCACAGACACGTTCAACCATTTCATTACGCTTGTTTCCTGTTATTACATAGACTTTCCATGGTTGAGTATTTGTTCCAGAAGGTGCTCGGCTTGCGACTTGTAATATATCTTTAATGACTTCTGGCTCAATGGGAGTATTTAAAAAAGCGCGGACAGAATGTCGAGAAGTGATAGCTTCATCAACGAGGCGAACTTGTTCCAGATTCATGAGTACTCCTATATCTTTTTCTTAAATATTTCATACTTTTTTGAAGCTTAATTTCATGCTTTGAAAGTACTTCATTTATAAGCAAAAAATATTAGAAAAGAGATATTCTTACAGGTATGATAATTTAATTAGTTTAGACATATTGTCTGATTAATCATAATTCGAATATGCCACTTTAGATTTAAATAGACAAAATAGTGTGATTTTGTCGGTTATAAAAATAAAAGCATAACAGTGAGTGGGTGAATAATATTCAATTGAAAAAAAGGTATAATATGTTTAAAAACAGTACAAAACGGATCGTTTTATATAAAAGATGACCATTTTTTATATAAAATTTTAATGAAAAATATACACAAAACTTTAAATTTCTGCATAATACCGACTTTTTTACGCAGGTATGATTTCTCCATACTCACGTTAGGAAATGCTGGCTGCAAACAAAATCCCTTTACCAAAAGGATTTAGTTGCAGAAATGGAGAAATACACGAGGTATAGGAGCTTTACATGAGTCTATCACTCATCAACAAGCAGTTCATGAAACAAGGATTGGCGATTACCATTGCAACCATGAAAATGAACGTAACTCAAGCAGCTACTGAGTCACAAAAAATACAACAGCTTAGTACAGGTCTAAACGCACTCTTCTTTGATCAGAGAGAAAAGGGCGCAGATAGTCGCGTTATGGCGATGGCTCGTTACAGTCTTTGAAATTTATATCCAGTTTAGACATTTGCTCAAAAGTATATGTAAATATGCTTATTGGCTTAAATCCAGATTTTGTAAAACTCGCTTAACTGATGGGAATCATTAGACGAGTTTATTTAGCGGTGGTCATTTGTTAGTTTCCAAGTTTGTAGCTGAGTCGATGCATACTGTTTTTCCGCAAGCGGAAAAGTTCAGTAGTGCAATGATACTATTTTATCTGAAGGTCGCTTTCTCTCATGCAACCTTCAAAGGCTTAGTGTTGGGCATGATGTTGCTTAAACTTGTGACGATAATTGCTATTCAATTGACATTAAAAGTTTTTTCTTGAATTTACTGAAAAGTCCCGGTTTCTAGGGGCTTTTTGTTTATTGCAGTATTTTGGCATGTGCTTTTAGCACATTAGCAAGGAACGTAAGCGGACCGAGTATGAATGAACAACTCAATGCCACACTAATGTCGTGGGTAAAATTTTTGAATGACCCTTTATGGGACTTTTTGGTTATTTTCTTGCTGGCTGTAGGTATTTTTTATACGGTCTTAACAGGAGGCGTGCAAATTCGCATGTTCCTGCAAAGTATCCGAGTGATGAAAAGCAGTCGTACCGAAGGCGCAGATGAGCATGGTCTTACACCTTTTCAGGCGTTTGTAACTGGCCTTGCAAGCCGTGTTGGGGTAGGTAATATTGCTGGTGTAGCAATTGCCATCGCAATTGGTGGTCCAGGTGCAGTGTTCTGGATGTGGGTTACTGCTATTCTTGGTATGAGCTCAGCTTTCATTGAGTCTACGCTTGCTCAATTATTTAAAGTTAGAGATAGCAAGACTAAACAGTTCCGCGGTGGACCAGCCTACTATATTACTCAAGGTTTACGTAGTAAAACCTTTGGTGTGGTCTTTGCACTGGCATTAATCTTTACCTACGGTTTCGTATTCAACTCAGTTCAAATCAATGCGATTGCCAATGCATCTTCACATGCTTGGGGTTGGGACAAAGCTAATTTTATTGCTCATTTAGGTGGCATTGATCTAGAAATTTCATGGGTTGGTCTTGCTCTTGTAGTTTTAGTTGCATTAGCAATTTTTGGTGGTATTAAGCGTATCGCTAAATTTGCAGAGATGTTTGTACCTTTAAAAGCAGGTCTTTACCTATCTGTTGCTCTTTATATTGCAATCAGTAACTATGCAATTTTGCCTGATATTTTAAAGCTGATTGTAACCGATGCTTTCAATTTTAAGTCTGCAGCAGGTGGTTTCTTTGGTGCGGCAGTGTCAATGGCAATGATGCAAGGGATTAAGCGTGGCTTATTCTCTAACGAAGCTGGTATGGGTTCTGCACCAAACGCAGCGGCTGCATCTGATGTAAAACATCCTGTAAACCAAGGTTTGGTACAAATGCTCGGTGTATTTGTAGATACTTTCATTGTGTGTACAAGTACTGCAATCATCATTTTGGTTTCTGGTGTTTACCAAGATACAGCTTTTGTCGGTGTTGAATTAACACAGCGTGCTTTAGAAACTCAAGTTGGGCATTGGGGGTCGGACTTCCTTGCTGTTCTATTATTCTTATTCTGTTATTCAGCTGTACTAGGTAACTATGCCTATGCAGAAGGTAATATGCAGTTTATTAATAACAATCCGAAAGTCATGTTCATCTTCCGAATTTTTGTATTGGTGATGGTGTACTTCGGTGCAATTGGTAGTGTTCCACTCGTTTGGTCTATGGCCGACTTGTTTATGGGTATCATGGCAACCATTAACTTGATTGCAATTTTACTGTTAACACCGATGGCACGCACATTGTTGAAAGATTACCGTGAACAATTGAAAAAAGGCATTAAAGAGCCTGAGTTTAAAATTGATAAATATCCGGAATTGAAGAAAAAAGTCGATTCAGATATCTGGTAAGTTACAAAAGGCCTCTTATAAATAAGGGGCCTTTTTCATAGAGGGGATAGATAAAATACTTGAGTCTAAATTTTAAACATGACAAATTAAATAAATTCGATACAGCTTTTCACGAGACTAGCAACTAAAATTGCAATCCGAACTTAAACCTCATAGTGCGAAGACAGGCCATGAAACAGCTTAAATTGTGGGTTCTCGGACTCTCTATGGTGTTGGCAGGATGCCAGACCACTACACACTTGTCTGCTACTCTAAAACCGCAAACGACGGAGGCCTATGCTCGCTCTGTTGATCAGCCATTTGCACGAATTAAAAAACAGCAAAAGCGTCCTGTTGTTGCGCTCGTATTGGGTAGCGGTGGAGCACGAGGTTATGCCCATATTGGTGTGATTGAGGTTTTGGAACAACATGGTATTCGACCAGATTTTATTGTAGGTACCAGTGCCGGTAGTATTGTTGGAGCACTTTATGCCAGTGGTAAAAGTCCTGCTGAATTGCGTGATACTGCTTTAAAAATGAAAGCTGGCGATGTGCGTGATATTAGTATCGGTCTAAAAGGTTTTTTTGATGGCAAAAAAGTAGAAAACTACGTGAACCAGCAAGTAAACAACATGCCACTCGAAAAAATGAAAATCCCAATGTATGTGGTTGCAACCGAATTAAAGCATGGTACTAAAACCGTATTTAACTATGGTAATACGGGGCAAGCCGTAAGAGCATCTGCTTCAATTCCAAGTATGTTTGTACCCACTAAAATTGGCAAATCTGAATATGTCGATGGTGGGTTGGTCAGTCCTGTACCAGTTGAGGTTGCACGTGACTTAGGCGCTGATGTGATTATTGCTGTTGATATTTTAGCTCAGCCGATTTACACAGAAACATCGAATGTCTGGGGACTGTTTAACCAGAATATTAATATTATGCAAGGTCGTTTAGCAGCAGAAGAATTACAATATGCAGACGTTGTTATTCAGCCAGATTTAAGAGAAAAAGCGCATATTTTTGATGTGAAAGGCCGTGAAGCTACCATGAAATCGGGCATCGATGCCGCCAATGCCAAACTTTCAGATATTCAGTTTGTTATTGATGGAAAAATAGCTGAACAGAATATGTCTACTGAAGGGTTGAGTGCACAAACTCAATAATTTAACGTTAATCTTTTGAAAATTAAATAAAAAGCCTGATTAGGGCTTTTTTTGTGTGAGTTTAAATCCTTAATTTTTGGAATAAAAATTTTTGTATATTAGGTACATGTTGGATATGCTGAAAACTCTGATGACCAATATAAAATATTGATGTCATTTTTAAAAAATAATTGATTTGTAATGTATTGAGGCTGACTAGATAAATGATACAGCAACAGGTTAAAAATGGGTTTCCAACATTAGATGATGTTCATGCTGCCGCAGAGCGTTTGGAAGGTTTAGTCGTAAAAACTCCTTTTGTTTTCTCAGAAACCATTTCTAAAACCTTAGGGGCTGAGATGTGGCTGAAATTTGAAAACTTACAATTTACAGCTTCTTTTAAAGAACGGGGTGCACTGAATAAACTGTTGTGTTTATCTGACCAAGAAAAACAACATGGTGTTATTGCAGCTTCGGCAGGCAATCATGCGCAAGGCGTAGCGTATCATGCTCAGCGCACAGGGGTAACAGCGACCATTGTGATGCCGAAATCTACGCCTAATGTAAAAGTGCAGCGAGTACGTGAATACGGAGCACGCGTTATTTTGCACGGACAAGACTTTTCAGAAGCTGCTGCTGAAATGCATCGTTTAGCACAAGAAGAATCTTTAACGATTATCCATCCATTCGATGATGCAGAAGTTATTGCAGGTCAAGGAACCATTGCGCTCGAAATGCTTGCAGCTGTGCCTGAACTAGACATTTTAGTTGTACCAATTGGCGGTGGTGGCCTAATTTCTGGTATTGCGATTGCTGCTAAGGCTATAAATCCCAAAATTAAAGTGATTGGGGTGCAATCTGTTGTATACCCAAGTATGGCAAAAATACTGTGCAATTATCAGCATGCAGTTTCAATGGGTTCGACAGTTGCAGAAGGTATCGCGGTAAAAACTCCGGGTGAGCTTACGACTCAAATTGCTAAACAAAATGTTGATGACATTGTTGTTGTCACAGAAGACATGATTGAAGAGGCAATTGCACTGTTACTTAATATTGAGAAAACAGTGTGTGAAGGGGCAGGTGCAACAGGTATTGCTGCAATTATGTCTCGTCCTGATCTCTTTTTAGGTCATAAATTGGGTGTAGTGCTGTCTGGTGGCAATATTGATACACGCGTTATGGTTTCTGTATTGCAACGTCATTTAACGCGTACAGGGCGTATGGTCCGTATTCGTGTTGAATTACCAGATAATCCGGGTGCTTTAGCTCGTTTAACAGCAATTATTGCTGAGCAAGGCGGTAATATTTATGAATTGCGTCATGAGCGCTTTGCAGCAACCAGCCGCGCCAAAGAAAGTGCAGTGAGTGTTGATGTTGAGCTTAAAAGCGCTTCGGATCTAGATTTGCTCATTCAGGCAATGCAGTTGGAAGGCTATATTGTTCGTAAAGAAGAGATTTAATCTCTGATATTGCTATGTTATAAAAGCCGTATATGGCTCTATCGAGAGTCATATACAAGGCAATTTAAATGGATTAAATTGCCCAAAAGGGATGAATTTACAAAAAAACGATCAAATCCTTCAATGAAACGAGAAAAACTGACAATTCTCTAAACTTTGCACTTCACAATTTTAAGGTTTAGGTTTTAGTATTCTTCTCATTGTAAATTTGAAGAAATATAAGGATATCCACGCTTAATGTTCAAATCATTTTTTCCATCACCACGGTATTTTTTCATATCTGCGGTTATTTGGATCGCACTCAATATGGTGCTCTGGTACTCAGGTGGAAACACGTGGGGAACTTTTATTGGGTTTGCTAAGGGTTACCATGATTCACAACTACCTGTAGGTGTGAGCCGTTTTTGGTCTCCAACTTTCTTATGGTTCTATGTCTGGTTTCTAGTCTCTACTGTACTTTTTGCTGGATTTTGGAAAATTATTTCTAATAATCCATGGCAGCGATGGTCTATCTGGGGTTCAGCATTTATTTTATTTAACATCTGGTTTGGTGTTCAGGTCAGTGTGGCCATTAATGCATGGTATGTTCCTTTTTGGGATTTAATCCAAAAAATGCTTTCCGATGGTGGTGGAGACCTCTCGGCACTATATAGTGAGACTTTAGTTTTTCTTTATATTGCTATGGTTGCTGTGACTCTTGCTGTTATTAATGCTTTTTTCACAAGCCATTATGTATTTCGTTGGCGTACGGCAATGAATGAATACTACACAGAGCATTGGGAAAAGCTGCGTCATGTCGAAGGTGCTTCACAGCGTGTACAAGAAGATACCATGCGCTTTGCAACTATTATGGAAGACTTAGGGGTTGAACTGGTAAAAGCTGTGATGATCTTAATTGCCTTTTTACCTATTTTATTTCAACTGTCTAAACATGTTCCCGTTTTACCAATTGTCGGTGAGTTAGAACATTCTCTAGTATGGGCCGCAATTGTATGGGCTGCTTTTGGTACTGTTCTCTTAATGGTCGTGGGTATTAAATTACCTGGATTGCAATTTAATAATCAAAAAGTAGAAGCGGCTTATCGTAAAGAGTTAGTTTATGGTGAAGATCATGCAGATCGTGCAAGACCAGCTACTTTAAAAGAGCTATTTAGCCGAGTTCGTAAAAACTACTTCCGACTCTATTTCCATTATGCTTACTTTAACTTGGTAGCAACTTGGTATAAGCAGTTAGATATTTTATATAGTCTAGTCGTTTTATTCCCTGCAATTGCAAGTGGAAAGATGACGTTAGGCTTGATTAACCAAATTGGCGGTGTATTCGATAAGGTCCGTGAATCTTTCCAATATTTAATTAGTTCATGGAAAACAATTATTGAACTACTTTCGATTTATAAGCGTTTAAAGGCTTTTGAATCGATACTACATAAATAAAAGAAAACCCGCGAAAGCGGGTTTTCTTTACAGGTGTGGATTTAATGAGTCGCATTATAAAAATTAAGGATAGGTCCTACTAAATGCTGTTGAGATTTATCTAAGGTGACTTGAATTTCTTTATAGTTGAAAGTGTCTTCATCATGGTATTTAGCAATACCATGCGTTTTATTGTTCACTTGGGTAATTTGATAACTAAAAAAAGCCACTTTCTTAGAAGGATGAACAATATTAATTAGTTTTTTCGGGTCTTTATAACCACCGAACTCATTTTCAAGGCTTTCTTTTAACAACTCTGGGAAATAGAGTGTTGCGTTTGGTAGCCCGCAACCGACACAAAACGAAGAATCATAAAGTTCTATTGCTTGTTTTTGATCTGGACTCATTACTAAAGCAAAACCAGTTCCATTAGCACCTGCATTTGCTTGCACATCTTGCCAGTTTTTTGGAATGAGCACTAAACCTGTTTCAGGTAATGCAACAAGCTTGAGTTGCTTGGCATGTTGAGCATCGAGTTTAAAATTAAAACGGCAACTTTTAGGTGTACAGGTCTCAAAATCTTTCAGTAAACCATTCTCTGTTGGGCTTTGTGCTGTAACACCATAAAACGGGACTGTAACGCCGTTTAAAAACTTTGCCTCTCCTAGATAGTAGAATTGATTATCTGCTTTGCGGGTGGCAGCAGAGCTATAAAATTTGGGGAAATGAGGTGTAAAGCTTTCTACTTCTGCATAGGCACTTGAAGTGATACTGACTAATATTGTGCATAATAAAAAATTCAGTTTTTTCATTTTTAAAAAGTAATCATTTAAATTTTATATAAACCTAGCATATTCTTTTAAACTAGATGTTAGTCCAAAATTTTAAACTGTTTTAACTTAATAATAAAACAGACCAGCAGAGACATGAAAAAATGAAAAAAATGCTTTCAATTTGCTGTTTAACGGTAATGAGTTCTTATAGTTTTGCCCAAGAAATAAGAGGTATTTCATTTTCACACCAAGAGTGGGAAATCTCTTGTAGCAATACGGGTACATGTAAAGCCGCAGGTTATCAAAATGAAGAAAATGGCGATAATCCGGCATCGCTTTTATTGGTACGTAAAGCAGGGCCAAAACAAGCTGTGCAAGCTGAATTTGCTTTATCAGACTATGAGCAAAGCTTGCCAACCAATCAGCTTAAAAATATTCATTTTTATGTAAATGGCAAAGATTTAGGCACTGTAACTATAGATGGTACCGATTTGCCATTGATGGGGAAATTGAATAATTCACAAGTCAACGCTGTACTACAACAGTCTAAACAGAAAACTGAAATTATATTTAAAAATACTCAGCATGAATGGAAAATTTCCGATGCAGGAATGACTGCTGTTTTATTAAAAATGGATGATTTTCAGAAGCGTATTGGGACTGTTGGAGCTTTGGTTAAAAAGGGCAGTGCCAATGAAACTAAAGTACTTATGCCTGAGCCAAAACTGGTTGTTAAACATATTAAAACTACAGCTAAACCTTATTTAACGCTACAACCGAAAAGCAAGCAGTATCAAGCAATACACCGTAGCTTGATGGCAGTTAATCCAAATCCAAAAGAAGACTTTTGTGAAGGAGTTTATGGTGGTAATAGTGATGGAGCTGAACCACAAGAAATCGAGCTATATAAACTAACCAATAAGAAAGTTCTCGCGACTACGCTGTGTTGGAGAGGGGCTTATAACGAAGGGTATGGGGCATGGGTACTCGATGAGTCTTTGACTGGTAAAGCAACGTTTGTGACAGAAACAGCTTCTGATTTCGATAGTGGAATTATTAGTAGTGCTCAAAAAGGAAGAGGTATAGGCGATTGCTGGGCAAGTGAAGAATGGGTGTGGGATGGCAAGAGTTTTGTACATACGAAAAATATGTGGACAGGGATGTGTAAAGGTTTGGCAGCAGGTGGAGTGTGGGAGCTCGATCGAATTGAAGCTATTGTAAAATAGCCATTTTGTTGAAAAAATCTCATTAGGAAAAGAAAAAATGAGTAGAAGTAAAATAGAGATAGCTTTCTTAGTTATAGTAGGAATGTTTGCTTGTTTTGCCAAGCCTGCTTTTGCTGCACCCTTAAGTATTTTAGAGTTTAAAAAAACACAATTAAGTCAGAATGAGCAGGAACAACTTTGCATACAAGTTAAAAATCTCTGCGAGCATCCGGACCAATGGCGGGTTTTAAAAACAGCAGATCGGCAGTTATGGCTTTTGTCAGGTGAAGATATTCTTCAATTTAACAACTCTGCAACGGGACTCAAACTATCGAAACAGTGGCATGTAAATCTTTCTACTCAAAAGGAGGGTGCATCTGATGGGCAGTTTATCTTTCCTAAGCTTTTTCCCATAACCCAAAATCGTTATGCAATTGCTGTAATCGATTCATTTTCTGAAATGTACTCAGGAGGCGGTGCGAATATTGAACGAGCTAGTTTTTATGAGTTAACAGATGCTGGCACTACACATCAATTTATTGCGAATTATCCATTTAGTTTTAGTCGTATGATCAGAGCTTGTTTTTCTGAGCAAGATTATGAAAGTTCTCAAGGAAATTGTCATGATGAGGATTCTTTAAGTTTGGATCTTCGTCCAGTCAAACCGCTAATGTGGCAATTCCGCTATCGTTATAGTTTAAGCGTATCACCTGCCTCAGATTCAGATGAAAAATCTTATCAGGGCAGTAGAAACTTAAATATTGATTTAAATAAAGCACCAGAACAGCCAAATATTCCAGAAGCATGGAATTATGCCGGAATGGGCTAATTATTAAAGTAATTGTTAAATTTGAAGAAATAGACGATTTACAGAGTCATAACAGGTAACACCACTAGCTCTGTGATACAAAGAACAGATTGTTTATTGGAGCTAGACCTATGTCACGTCAAGTTTATGCGATTGCTCGCCGTAAGTTTTCACATTTGAGCCGTTCAGTTTGTATGGCAGTTGCTGTACTGGGTACAACACAAATTGCGATGGCGGGTCCAACGGTTGATCAGTTAAGTGACTGTTTAGTTAAGGCTACAACGGCTTCAGACAAAACCACTGTGCTTCAATGGACATTTACGGCTTTAGCTGCCCATCCCGATTTAAAAGCATTTAGTAATGTAACGCCTGAGCAAAAGGATCAGTTAGATCAGAAACTAGCACAGGTTTTACAACGTGTGATTGTGGAGCAATGTTCTACGCAAACTAAAGCTGTGATTCAGGCTGAAGGTGTGAAGGCAGTTGGGGAGGCTTTCCAGCAGTTAGGTCAAAGTGCGGGTGAAGATATTGTTAAAGATCCCGCAGTTAAACAGCAGTTGCAGGGCACATTACGCTATATCGACTTAAATAAATTGGTGACGACGTTTTTAACACCAGAAATTTGGAATAAGTTGGGAATTACACGTTAAAAATCTAGTTTTCTATTTTAGTAATAAAGCCTGCTATTTATTCAGCAGGCTTTATTTTAATTGGAATGAAGAGATCTATTTAAATAGTAATCTTAGCGCCTAAAACTTTCACAAATTGTGCTAACCAAGCTGGGTGTGCAGACCAAGCTGGGGCAGTTACCAAATGACCATCTGTAACTGCTTCAGTCACAGCAATATCGGCATATTGCCCACCTGCCAATTTTACTTCCGCAGCACATGCTGGATAAGCTGAGCAGAGGCGACCTTGTAATACATCTGCCGCAGCGAGTAACTGAGCGCCATGGCATACGGCTGCTATTGGTTTTTTCACTCTATCGAACTCACGCACAATTTCGATAACACGATCATTCATACGTAAATATTCTGGTGCTCGACCACCCGGAATAACTAGACCTACATAGTCTTCAGTGTTAACGGCATCAAAATCATAGTTAATCGCAAAGTTGTGGCCACGTTTTTCGCTATAAGTTTGCTCGCCTTCAAAATCATGAATAGCAGTAGCAATATGGTCACCGTTTTTTTTATTTGGGCAAACAGCATGCACGGTATAACCTAAACCAGTTAAGAACTGAAAAGGAACCATGGTTTCATAGTCTTCGGCATAGTCACCGACCAACATTAAAATCTTTTTAAACATGATTTATCTCTCTTATTTAAAATATATGTGATTTCAATTTTTAATTTAAATTAGCACAATGAAAGTATGATTTTTAGAAAAAAGCGCATTCTTTAGTCGAAGAATGTTTCGTAAGGATGTAAAAAACCGATAAATCGAGGCTTTTTTTAAACGAAATATTTAGACAGATTAAAAAATCACGCATAAAAAAGGACTTTGAAAGTTTAGTAGTTCTAAGTCTTTAATTTTGGTGATGAAGAATACTTTTTTGTTAATCATTTTAGTGTAATATTTAAGGTGTCTATAATAACTGTAATAAATTGAATTTTATAAAATTTAAGGTGTTTATATGGGGAATTGGACAAAAAGACTAAGAGATTGTTCCATTCATTTAGATAATGCTATATGGAAGGCTGACTCAGTAATGAGATGGTCTGTAGATACTAGAAATATTATAGAAAAGCAGTCAGATATTCCAATTTATTCAAAACTCGAGGTTAAACTTGCTTTTGGATACCGTTCCAAAGAAGATATTTATCTAAAAATTCAAAAAGATGATTTAGTTTTTTTGGGAATAGAAGGCCTCAGAAATTGGGCTAAAAAGCATTTGGATCAATATAGTTATAAAGACTCTGCTATCTGGATAGGACGTAGTTGGAAAGAGCCAAAATTAGAAAACATGGATTTGGTGAGCGCTATGCAGTATGTCTATGCACGGCTCTACGAGTGCTGTATAGATCTTAACCATAGAATAGATGAGAAAAATAATTTTACTATTAAAACCCCCGATGAAGTTTTATCTGAATTTAATATTACACATACATATCAATATATTGAGCTGACTAATTTTAAAAGTATCTCTTTTAAAACTAAAACTTATAAAAAAGAGATTAATTTCAGTAGAGAAAATTTTCTTGAAGAAAGGCTATATAGAGGTGGGAAGTTAAGTATTGAGCTAAAAAATGAATTTTCACGATTATTTTCTCAGTTCAATACTGTTTTGACAAAACAAGAATTACTTGATATTCACTCAGATTTAAATTTATTAAATTTTCGTTGTAATGGATCAATTTTACAATACGTAGCTTTCTTTGATGAAAATTTTAAATGTATGAAATATATACCACATATGCTTCCAGTACAGCTTGCTAAATATATATTTTGGAGAAATATTGGTGTATTTGTTTCAGTTTTAAAACCAAAATATATTATTTTTTCTGATGAGTATTATATTAGAGATAGGCCTCAAGCAATGCAATACTGGCGAAATACAAAGATTCAAGGCGAATATTTAAGTACACGATTATTATCAAAAGTTGAAGATGATAAATTTGAATTATTGGAAATTCGGTACAGTATTGAGAGTGGAAAATTACAAGAACCTATTGAGAAAGAGATAAGTAGCTTATTACTAGACATAAATGCTAATAATGAAGCATTTATGTATGTACCAATTTTGAAAGAATTGTAAAAAGAAAACCCGCTCTAAAGCGGGTTTTCTTTTCTAGAACTGATCAGATTAACCAATCAATTTTTTCATTAATTCATTTACTTGAGCAGGGTTGGCTTTACCCTTAGAAGCTTTCATGACTTGACCTACAAGACCATTAAAGGCTTTTTCTTTACCTGACTTGTATTCTTCAACCATTTTTTCATTAGCTGCAAGTACTTCTTTAATGATTGCTTCAATCGCCCCAGTGTCAGTTTCTTGCTTTAAGCCTTTTTCAGCAATGATGTCATCGGCAGATTTGCCTTCCGATTCCCACATAAAGCCAAAGACTTGTTTTGCAATCTTACCGCTAATGGTATTGTCAATAATACGTGCAATCATGCCGCCAAGCTGTTCAGCTGAAACAGGTGAGTCTGCCAAATCTAGGTTAGCTTTGTTTAATGCGCCTGAGAATTCGCCCATTACCCAGTTTGCCGATACTTTACCTTGTGCAGCACCGCCCGCAGCAGCCACAACAGCTTCAAAGAAGTCTGCCATTTCGCGTGAAAGCGTAAGTACATGTGCATCGTATTCAGTTACAGCAAATTCTGCGATAAAGCGTGCACGGCGTGCCGCTGGAAGCTCTGGAAGTGCAGCGCGAGCAGCTTCAATTTGCTCATCTGCAATAATCACTGGTAACAAGTCTGGATCTGGGAAATAGCGGTAATCGTTCGCTTCTTCTTTCGAACGCATTGAACGCGTTTCCATTTTGTTTGGATCGAACAAACGAGTTTCTTGGTCAATGCTTCCGCCGTATTCCAAAATTTCCATTTGACGTTCAATTTCAACATTGATTGCTTGTTCAATAAAACGGAATGAGTTGAGGTTTTTAAGCTCACAGCGCGTACCAAACGGTTGACCCGGACGACGTAAAGACACGTTACAGTCAGCACGGAATGAACCTTCAGCCATGTTGCCGTCGGAAATACCTAACCAACGCACAAGTGTGTGAATTGATTTGATATATGCCACTGCTTCTTCAACCGAACGCATGTCAGGTTCAGAAACGATTTCAAGTAAAGGTGTGCCAGCACGGTTTAAGTCAATTCCAGACATGCCTTCAAATTGGTCATGAATAGATTTACCCGCATCTTCTTCAAGGTGAGCACGAGTTACACCAATGCGTTTAGTCGAGCCATCTTCAAGCTGAATATCAATGTGACCTAAGCCAACAATCGGGTTATCCATTTGGCTAATTTGATAGCCTTTTGGAGAGTCGGGGTAGAAGTAGTTTTTACGTGCAAACACAGATGCTTTGTCGATGTATGCATCGATACCCAAACCAAAGCGGATAGCAAGATCAACCACTTTTTCATTCAGAACAGGCAACACACCCGGCATTGCCAAGTCTACAAGGCTTGCTTGCGTGTTTGGGTCTTGACCAAATTCAGTCGATGAACCAGAGAAAATTTTAGAATTGGTCGCAAGCTGAGTGTGAATCTCGATACCAATAACGACTTCCCAACCGTCAATCAATTTCAACTTTTGAGCTTCAGCCATTATGCATTCTCCTCAGCAATTGCCGCACGTTGAGTATGGAAATCGGTGTTTTGTTGGTATTGATGAACAATCGATAATAATTGTGATTCTGACCAGTAGTTGCCAATCAATTGAAGGCCTACAGGTAAGCTGTCTTTATCAAAACCAACAGGAGCATTAATTGCTGGTAAGCCTGCTAAGTTCACTGCAAGTGTATAGATATCGCCTAAATACATTTCAGTTGGACTTAAGTTTGCACCAATTTTATAAGCAGTCGTTGGTGCAGAAGGAGCCGCAATCACATCTACATTTTCAAATGCTTTTAAGAAGTCTTGTTGAATTAAACGACGTACTTTTTGAGCTTTCACATAGTAAGCATCGTAATAACCTGCAGAGAGTGCATAAGTACCAATTAAGATACGGCGCTGAACTTCTGGACCAAAACCTTCTGAACGTGAACGCTTGTAAAGATCCATTAAGTCGGCTGGGTTTTCACAGCGGTGACCATAACGAACCCCGTCATAACGAGACAGGTTAGAAGATGCTTCTGCTGGCGCAATGAGGTAATACGTTGGTACATAAGCCTCAGTCATGTTGAGATCGATCTCAAGAAGCGTTGCACCCATTTCTTCAAGCTTTTTCAAAGACTCTTCAACACGAGCTTTTACGTCAGCATCTAAACCAACAACGTTAAAGTACTGTTTAGGAATACCAATGCGTAAACCTTTTACAGATGTACCATTTAAGTTCGCAATGTAGTCATCAACTTCTTTTTTAACAGAAGTTGAGTCTTTTGCATCATGGCCTGCAATTACATTCATGAGGTAAGCACAGTCTTCAGCAGAGCGTGCCATTGGACCTGCTTGGTCTAAAGATGATGCGTAGGCAATGATCCCGAAGCGAGATACACGACCATAAGTAGGTTTTAAGCCTGTTAAGCCACAGAAAGAAGCAGGTTGGCGAATTGAACCACCTGTGTCAGTACCAGTAGCGAAAGGTGCTAAATCAGCAGCTACGGCAGCAGCAGAGCCACCAGATGAACCACCCGGAACACGATCAAGTGCCCATGGGTTACTCGTTGCGCCAACATATGAGCTTTCTGAAGTTGAACCCATGGCAAACTCGTCCATGTTCACTTTACCTAAAGTGACAAGACCAGCAGCTTTAGTTTTTTCAACAACAGTTGCATCGTAAGGAGAGATGAAGTTATCAAGAATTCTTGAACCAGCAGTTGTTTTAATGCCTTTGGTACAAAAAATATCTTTGTGTGCCAGAGGAATACCCGTTAGAGCAGTTGCATTACCTGCTTTTAATACAGCATCAGCCGCATCAGCTTCTGCAAGTGCTTGTTCAGGTGTAACCGTCACATAGCTTTTAACTTGTGAATCGAGTTTCGCAATACGTTGCAAATAGTGTTCAGTCAGTTCGCGAGATGAAAACTTCGCTTGGCTTAAGCCCTCAGCAAGTTCACGAATTGATAAGCGATGTAAATCAGTCATGAGTAAAATTTCTTTACATTCAAAATAGGGAAGATGGGTTAATTGAGTAAAAGTTATTCAATCACGCGAGGAACAAGATACAAACCATCTTGAGTTGCTGGTGCAACTGCTTGGTATTCATCTCGATGATTGCTTTCTGTTACCACATCAGCACGTAAAGGTTGAGGATTATCAAAAGGACTTTTTAAAGGTTCTACGCCTTCAGTATCAATGCCTTTTAAGGTTTCCATCATGCCTAAAATTTTATTTAGACTTTGAGCATATTCAGCAGATTGCGTATCATTGAGCGACAATCGAGCAAGATTGGCGATTGCTGAAACTGTTTGTGCATTTAAATCTGCTGAATGCTGTGCATCCGATGTAGACATAACATCACCTAATCAGTATTAAAAATTTTCAAAATATCGTGCGTTATAATAAGCGATTGACTTGTTCAAATCATCACATTTAGTTTAAAGTTGCCACCTTGCATCCACATGAAAGTTTAACTGAGAACGAACCGTGATTCTAAAACGACTAATTGGCTTGTTTTCGCCGGATCTAGCCATTGATTTAGGTACTGCAAATACACTTATTTATGCACCAGGCCGCGGCATTATATTAAATGAACCAACAGTTGTGGCAATTCGTCACAGTGGTTCACAAAAAATTGTTGCTGCTGTAGGACTAGATGCTAAGCAAATGTTAGGCCGTACGCCTGCGAATATTTCTGCAATTCGTCCAATGAAAGACGGTGTAATTGCGGATTTTGAAGTGACTGAAACCATGTTAAATCAGTTTATTGGTAAAGTTCACGAAAAACGTTTGTTCCCACCTGCACCTCGTGTGGTTGTATGTGTACCATGTAAATCAACTTTGGTCGAGCGTCGTGCAATTCGCGAAGCAGTATTTAATGCTGGTGCCCGCGATGTTCGTCTCATTGAAGAGCCTATGGCTGCTGCAATTGGCGCAGGTATGCCAGTTGAACAGGCATGTGGTTCTATGGTTGTGGATGTTGGTGGTGGTACAACTGAAATTGCAATTATTTCATTGCAAGGTTGTGTCTATGCTGACTCTTTACGCATCGGCGGTGATGTTTTTGATGAGCAAATCATCAATTATGTTCGTAAAGCTCATGGTTGCGTGATTGGTGAAACCACAGCAGAAATCATTAAAAAAGAAGTAGGTATGGCTATTTCTGATGGCACAACATTAGAAATCGAAGTACGTGGCCGTAACCTTGCAGAAGGTGTGCCTCGTGCAATTACTGTAACTTCTGACGAAATTACTCAAGCAATCTCTGATCCATTACAAAACATTGTAAGCGCAGTGAAATCAGCACTTGAGCAAACTCCTCCAGAGCTTTCTTCTGATATTGCCGAGCGCGGTATTGTGTTGACAGGTGGTGGTGCGTTACTTCGTAACCTCGATAAATTGTTAGCTCAAGAAACTGGTTTACCTGTTATGGTTGCCGAAGATCCTCTTACTTGTGTGACCCGTGGTGGTGGTAAAGTATTGGAATTCTTTGACAATCCGAACCATGACATGCTTTTTGTTGGTTAAGTTTAAGGATTAGGCGGTGCAACCGAATATTTTTTCAAGACAGCCGCCATCTTTCCGCTCGTTCATTATTGCGGTTATTACATGCTTGGTTGTGCTGTTCTTTGATTGGCGCATGCCGTATGTAATTCAGCCAGCAAGGGATGTCTTGTACGCTGCATATAACCCAATTTATGCATTGGCCAGTTATCCAGTACTGTCGAGAGAATGGCTGAATCAACAAACAAAATCTGAAGCACAACTGCGTCGTGAAAATACTGCGATGCAGGCTGAGCTTTTACAAGCTCAAGTCCGCTTACAAAAGCTTTCTGAATTGTCAGCTGAAAACACCCGTTTGCGAGGTCTTCTTGATACTCCATTAATTATTGATGGACGTATGGAGATTGCCGAAGTGATTGGGACAGATGCAGACCCATTGCGTCATATCATCATTGTTAACCGTGGCTCTATGGACCATTTAAAGGTCGGTCAAACCGTTCTGGATGATAAGGGGATTATGGGGCAGATCATTAATGTATATCCTCATAGCTCACGTGTAATGTTGTTATCAGATAAAGAACACTCACTTTCGGTCCGTCTTGAACGCACTGGAATGCGTGCGATTGTTTCTGGTACAGGTGATTTGGGCCGTTTAAAAATGGAATATGTCCCGACGAGTGCGAATATTCAAGTGGGCGATAAAGTATTTAGCTCAGGCTTGGGTGAACATTTCCCAGCAGGGTACGCAGTGGGTACAGTTGCCAAAGTAAGACGCCATAATTCAGGTGAGTTTGCAGAAATTGATGTTACACCAGCCGCACAACTAGCAACAGGGCACCATGTAGTTATACTTTTCTCAGAGTCATTAGCGCAGGAGCAGCCATATGCCGATCGCTAAACTGAAGCGAGAAAAGCGCCAAGATCCATTATGGGTAATAATTATCTCTGTGATTGTGGCTTCTGTGCTCATGGTTTACCCGCTATCCTACGATATTTCAGGTTGGCGCCCATTATTCATGTTGATGATTATGCTGTTTTGGGTGGTATGTCAGCCAACGTGGTGTGGGATCTGGTTTGCGTTTGGAATGGGGATTTTTACAGACTTATTGCTTGATGCTCCTTTAGGTCTCAATGCTTTAAGCTTTGTAATTATGGCTTTTCTTACCCGATTTTTAATTCGCGAGCGCCGTATTTTAACCTTTGGTAATTTATGGACAATTGCAACTCTGGTCATTATTGCTCATTTAGCATTTATGTGGGTAACCCAGACCATGGGTGGAATTCATTTTTCGATTGCTAGACATTGGCAACCATTGATGACAAGTATCATCACATGGCCAATCGTCTATTATTGTTTGGCAAAATGGCGCATATAGTTTTAGCATCTAGCTCTCCTCGTCGGAAAGAGCTGTTGCAACAACTGGGTTTAGATTTTGAAATCTATAGTCCTGATATTGATGAGTCGGTACATGAAAATGAGCTGGTTCATCATTATGTTGAACGTTTAGCGAGAGAAAAAGCACAAACTGTATTAAAACTTTTTCCAGAAGCAATTGTTATTGCTGCCGACACAAGTCTTGGGCTTGATGGTCAAATTATTGGTAAGCCCGAATCAAAAAGCCATGCTTTTGAGATATGGAAACAATTATCTGGACGTTGGCATGATGTGTTTTCTGGACTATGCATTGCTACGCAACAACAACTGTTAAGTCAGGTAGTGCAAACACAAGTCGAATTCCAGCATCTGACTACGCAAGATATGGAAGATTATTGGACTACAGGTGAGCCTGTGGGGAAGGCGGGTGGATACGCAATTCAAGGGATTGCTTCTCAATATATTCCCCAAATTCAAGGAAGTTATAGTAATGTGGTAGGACTTCCTTTATACGAATTTGCACAGTTATTAAAAAGAGTAAAGACATAAGGGGTTGTTATCATTCTTAATTGAATAGCATTGTCGATAAACATTAGGCAAAGTTAACAGCTTCTCTGACTCTTTAATAAAAATTTTATAATGCTTTGAGTTTATGTATGTCAGAAGAATTACTTATTAATGTCACGCCTATGGAGTGTCGGGTGGCATTAATCGAAAATGGAACTGTTAATGAGCTGTATGTCGAGCGTACAGTCAAGCGCGGTCTAGTCGGCAATATTTACAAGGGTAAAGTCGTGCGAGTGCTTCCGGGCATGCAGGCTGCTTTTGTTGATATCGGTTTATCTCGAACAGCTTTCTTACATATCAATGATATGGTTTGGCCACGTTCGCAGCCTACTCCAAACGTTTTTGAACTCTTACACCCGGGGCAAACTCTTACTGTCCAAGTAATGAAAGATATGTTGGGTACAAAAGGTGCACGTCTCAGCACCGATCTTTCAATTCCTTCTCGTTATCTGGTTCTAATGCCCTACGGTAATCATATTGGTGTATCGCAGCGTATTGAGTCTGAAGAAGAACGAGAGCGACTACGTAATATTATTGAAAGTATTCAATCTGAACATAATTTGCCGGGTAGTGTGATTGTACGTACGGCTGCCGAAGGTGTAGATGAGGCAGAAATTGCACGGGATATGTGCTATCTGAGTAAATTATGGGAATACATCCAACGGAAGCAAATTGATGTTGCGGTTCCTTCTTTAATTTTTGAAGAGCTGCCATTACCTCAGCGTATTATTCGAGATTTAGCAAGCGAAGAGACTGCAAAGATCTATGTCGATTCGAGAGAAATTCATGCCAAGCTTCTTGAGTTTGTCGAAGAATTTGTTCCGAATATGCAGAATCGACTCATTCATTATCCGGGTGAGCGACCACTATTTGATCTTTATAATGTCGAAGAAGATATTCAAAAAGCCCTTCAAACGCGCGTTGCTTTGAAATCGGGTGGTTATCTGATGATCGACCAGACTGAAGCCATGACAACGATTGATGTTAATACCGGTTCATATGTCGGTGGTCGTAGTCTTGAAGACACTGTTTTTAAAACCAATATGGAAGCGACTCAAGTTATCGCGCGTCAACTTAGACTGCGTAATTTGGGTGGTATTCTCATTATTGATTTTATTGACATGCAAGAGGCAATTCACCGTGAAGAGGTGATGCGTCAGTTTGAAAAAATGCTTGAGCGCGATCATGCCAAGACCAAAATTACTCAGGTTTCAGAACTTGGTCTTGTCGAAATGACGCGTAAACGAACACGTGAATCGTTAGAACATTTGCTGTGTGAGTCGTGTCCAACCTGTCAAGGGCGTGGTTTTGTCAAAACAGCAGAGACAGTGTGTTACGAAATATTTCGTGAGATATTACGATATACCCGTGCATTTGAGTCAACGAGTGGCTTTACTGTCGTTGCTCATCCTTCTGTGATTGACCGATTATTAACAGCAGAAGCGCCAGCAGTGGCCGATTTAGAGCATTTCATCAACCGTGTCATTAAATTTCAGGTCGAAAATTTATATACGCAAGAGCAATACGATATCATTTTAAGTTAAAGTTGTAACAAGATATCGCTTAATCCTTGTTACAACTGAAATTTTACTTTCATTCATGAATTTTAAATACTACTTACATACAGTAGCCGTAGACGTTCTCCCTATTTAACGTCTTAGCAAACAATAAGAGGTATAACCCATGAATGTAAGTGAAAACCTAATTAGCAACGGTCTTAAACATGTTTTAGAAAGCACGCCAGTAAATAGCTGCTATATGTTGAATGACCAAGGTAAAGAAGTACCGATCACAACTGCAATGATTCGTTCAGTATGTCATCAGTTGCTTAACCAGTGCCGCACAATCAAAAAATAAGGGGCCGTTTCAAAGCCCCTTAGTTTTTCTAACTTGCTGAATGATGTTTCAGCTGCTTCTCTGCAATAATTTCTTCAAAACGTTGAATCTCATCTTCTAAATGAGTTAAAAGGTTTTGCATTTTTGGCAAAGCATTTCGACAAGCCGTTAATCCAACTTCAAGCTTATCTAAATAACTGGTCATGGTAATATTTAAAGCCTGTCCATCCATGACAATCGAAGCAGGGTAGAGAGCGTCTAATTTCGCGCCATTCCAATAAAGCGGCTCACGTGGCCCTGGTACATTGGAAATGACTAAATTGAACGCCTGACGCTTAGGAAGCATTCCTGACATGATGTTTAATCCTGCAGGACCATAAACAACCGCACTATAATTTAAAATTTCATTCGCAGTCATACGGCTAAAGCGTTGCTTTGAATTTTGCATGCTGCGACGAATGATTTCTAAACGTTCTAACGGTTGGTCTTTATGAGTTCCTAAATTTGCCAGAATCATGGTAATCCGGTTACTCATATCAGAATCATCGGTGCGTAATGAAGCTGGAACCATCGCAATAAGAGGCTTTTTAGGTAAGCTATTTTGACTAATCAAATATTCACGTAAAGCACCAGAACATACTGCCAGCACAACATCATTAATTGTCACGCCTAATACTTTTGAAATCTTTCTAAGGCGGCTCAATTCAAAGGATTGGGCTGCAAAGCGACGTGAAGCACTTACTCTTTGATTCAAAATCGACACTGGCGCCTGAAAGGTAGAAACATAATCAGGATTTTTGCCCATTTCTTTAAATATAGTTTGCGATAACTCTTGCATGACTTTAGGAGCTATATCGAGTTGAGACTTGATACCGCCTAAAATATTTTTAATTTTACTTGTACTTGGCGTCGGCACTTTTAGGCGTTTAATTCTTTTGCTCTCAACACACCATAAAGGAACCACGTGTTTCTCTTCAGGTGTTTTTGACAGTGATTTCTCGATCAAACGCATACCCGCAACGCCATCGACCATTGCATGATGGATTTTAAAATACATGGCAAAACGATTGCCTTCGATTCCTTCAATAATGTCACAAGTCCAAAGAGGCTTTGCGCGATCAATTAATGAACTATGCTGCTGTGAAATATAAACCAGAAGTTCACGAATACGGCCAGGATGAGGCAGAGCAATGTGGCGAAAGTGATGATCGATATCAAACTCTTCATCCTCATCCCAAAATAGACCATTTAAACGGTTATTGAAGGGCGGAATAGGAATACTTTTTGAACGTTTAATATCTTCTACTAAATCATGTACAAAAGTTTCAGGTGCATTTTCAGGAATTTCAAATAAAAATAATCCACCGACATGCATGGGTTGCTGTCTTTTTTCAAGTGACAGAAAAATGAAATCAATTGGGTGTAATGGACGCATAAATCATTGTGCCTCATGCATTTTTCTAAGAAGCCCTTATCTGAGCTCTTATTAGAATTATAGAACCGTAAAATTAAGTATATAGCGTTTAGAGTAGATAAAATATGACTTTGTGTACGTAACATGACATAAAAAAAACCACTGATTTAGCAGTGGTTTTTTGATAACAAACTACTTTTTCATGTTGCCTGCATGCAATCCGCACTCTTTTTGAGTCGCTTCTTCCCACCACCAGCGTCCTTCACGCTCATGTTGGTTCGGTAATACAGCTCGTGTACACGGTTCACAGCCAATAGAAACAAAACCACGTTCGTGAAGAGGGTTATATGGAATTTCCATCATACGGATGTAGCTCCATACTTCGGCACTTGTCCAGTTCGCTAAAGGATTATATTTAATGAGTTGCTTATCTGGACCAGAGAAACCTACGTCAGCTTGTACTACTGGAATTTCTGTACGTGTACCAGGACTTTGATCTTTACGCTGACCTGTAATCCAGCCATCTAGAGTTGCAAGTTTTTTACGTAATGGCTGAACTTTTCGAATACCACAACATTCTTGGTGCCCATCTGTAAAAAAGCTGAATAAACCTTTTTCGTTTACCATGTTTTGAACAGCTTCAGATTCAGGGAAACAAATTTCGATATTGATATTGTAGTGTTTACGGACAGTTTCAATAAATTGATAAGTTTCGGCATGCAGTCGGCCAGTGTCGAGACTAAAGACACGGAATGGCTTACCCAAACGTGAAGCAATATCAATTAAAACAACATCTTCTGCTCCCGAAAAAGAAATTGCGATTTCACCTTGTTGGCTTAAGGCAAGTTCTAAAATTTCTCGAGGGCTTTTGGTTGCATATTCAGCAGCAAGAGCATCTACGATATCAATAGTCGGAATAACGGTCATGTGTGTTCCTGGCAAAAGGCTTGGGCGCATTGAGTTATGAAAAATATTCTAAAGGATAGTTGATAAACTGCTTAGCACTTTAATTTCGATCCTTATGAATAAAATTGATTTGATCAATAACAACGCAAAACTGAAAATCTTAGTGGTATGATACAGCAATTTTTAACCAACGTTGGAAGCATTCATGGAAATCGTATGCCTAGATCTTGAAGGGGTTTTAGTTCCTGAAATCTGGATCAATTTCGCTAAAAAAACAGGGATTAAAGAACTCGAGGCGACAACTCGTGATATTCCGGATTATGATGTTTTAATGACTCAGCGTCTGAATATTTTAAAACAACACGGTCTAGGCTTAAATGACATTCAAGAAGTTATTGCGGAGATGGGGCCTCTACCAGGCGCAAAAGAATTTGTTGAATGGGTGAGTACACATTTCCAACTCGTGATTCTGTCAGATACCTTCTATGAGTTTGCTCATCCTTTAATGAAGCAATTAGGATGGCCAACAATTTTCTGTCATAAATTAGAGACAGATGAAGAGGGAATGATTACGGCTTATAAACTACGCCAACCAGATCAAAAACGTGAGTCGGTTAAGGCACTCCATGGTTTAAATTTCCGCGTAATTGCAGCTGGTGATTCATATAACGATACAACGATGTTGGGTGAAGCTGACCATGGTTTCTTATTTGATGCACCTGCAAACGTGATTGCTGAGTTCCCGCAGTTCCCAGCTATCCATGGCTATGATGCATTAAAAGAAGCAATCCGTTCAGTTTCAAATCGTAGCATTCCAGCATAAGAAATAAATAATAAAAAAGGCGCTTTAAGCGCCTTTTTTATATAAATGAGTTTTGAACTTAGAATTTATAACCAAGTTTTAAACCATAAGCGATTGCGTTGTTGTCAGAAAACTCTGCAACATATTCATCACCACCAGCTTGTGCACCAGTTTGAGCATTAGCATCGCCTAACCAGAAGTATTTTACACCACCAGCAATAAATGTTTGAGGAGTCGGGCTATATTGAAGACCTAAACCTACGTTCCAATAACCTTCTGTTGGACCTAGAGTTGTGATGGGATTACCTGCACCAGAGTCCCAACCTACAGAAACGTTACCAGCCCATTTGTCATTAAGTTTGCGACCAACACCTGTAGTCACTGTCCATTGGTCATCTGCATAACTCACTAAATCAAAACCATTTGGACGGTTGACAATTGGACCTACAACTTTTGATAGTTGTCCAAATTTGTATGGTTGAACAGAGAAATCTTTCCAATTCACCCAACGTATGTTGGCAAAGGCAACAGTGTCAGCCATGATTCCTGTTTGGAAATCAAAGTTAACTGATTGAGGCGTGGTAATTGTGGTATCTGCTGAGCTATTTTTAATTGCGTCACCAGCTGCAGCTTGCCCTAATAGTGAAAGAGCCGGAAGTGTAGGTAAGTTTTCACGAATATTGACGTCATGGTCAATTTCAGAGCGATACGTTAAAGATGCTTTTAATGCAATTTCAGGAATTTGATAAGCGAAACCTGCTAACCAACCCGCACCACCTGTTTCTTTAATATCTGCGTCATAACCATTGTAGATACTGTAAGCTTGACCACGGAGGTTGATATTTCCTTTAATGGTTTGATACACACCACCTGCATAGAAGTTCCAGTTTTGATTTGGTTGAAAACCGAAAACCATTGCTAAGTTCTGGGTATCAACTTTAACTTTAGTGCCACCCTTACCAAGCAAACCATTAACTTGTGCTAAACCAGCGTCAACTTTTTCTGCAACACCTTGTTTTACACCTGCATCGATAGCAGCTTTAGTGGTGGGATTATTATTGTAGGCATTTAACGTTGCATCAAATTGTGCTTTTCCAGCAGCAGAGGTTAAGTCAACTCCTTGGGCTTTTAGAATAGCACCGACACGTTGGTCGGCAGTTAATCCATTAAATGTTGTATCAATAGTGCTGGTACGAATAGTATCTAATTTTTCAGGAGCTAAAATTGTATTGGTGCTATCTGATACAAATACATTTTTTCCAGAATATTCAGCATCTGCGCCGAATGGTTGATCGTATAGTATACCAAATGAGAATTTATCATTAAGTTGCAGTTTTAATGCAGCATTTGGGAAATAGTAATCATTACCCATATCGCCAATATCACGGCGCGTTGCACTTGTACCAGCTTCTTTACCCGCTACATCTGGGTCTAAAACAGAAATACCAGCTTCAAAGTAATTATTAGGCTGCAAAAAAGCAGACATTGATTGTCCAGAGCGATCCAATGCTGCTGCAAAAACCCCAGTTGCAGGCAGCGTTGCTAAAATCATTGCAGTGCTCAGATGTTTTAATTTCATTTTAATCTTTCCTTGAACTTCAAGACATTTTTTTAAAAGTAACAGAGTTAAACCGTTTAAACTGTGTTGCCTTCAAAGCTTCTAATTACAACTTATAAAAGCTTTGATAACTCCATGTAACAAAAATAGCATAATTACAATAAGAGTAAATCTGTTATATGAACTGAGGAGTACTCACTTTTTATACAAATAGTGCCAATAATGGATGAAATATGAAGGAATATTTTCATTATTAAATTATTTTAATTTATTGATATTTATATTTTTAATCTATCAATAAACCAGTTTGCTGTAGTGACATTTCTGTCACAAATCCAAGAAAAATGGTCAAAGATTTTTTTGTAAAAATATGAATTAATTGATTGTGAAATGCGTATTAGTTGTCATTTTTAGTTGATAAGTCTAGTTTCTCTACATCTGTATATTATTGATTAACTTTTATATTCTTAATTTTATAAAAAAGTTTACCTTAGTTTTTTTTACCATTTGATCTATTTTTTGAGGGATTTTGATCTCCCTGCTTGGGATAGACTATTAGAAAGAATAACCAAAAATATAAAGATAGATGCGACTATTCTATCTTTAGAGCTAAAACACAGCGTTAGAGTGGATATAGTTTTTCATCAAATTGCTCAAGCTTCGGAAATTTTAGTGGTTCAAGCTTGTCTAGATGGATCAGATAAGTTGCATAATCTTCGAGAAGGGTTTCTCGTGCTTCTTGGCTAATGTAGGGGACATGGTAGGCAATGAATGGCGGTAAAACTTCAAAGCCGGCATATGCCAAAGTACCACGTTGAATTGGTGATAAATAATTTTCAATTGGACCGTGAATTGAGTTCTCTCCAAACATGTGTGTTCTACCACCGAGTGTTAAGCACAACATCGCTTTTTTACCTGCCATGCCGCCGTGGTTGTAAAACCGCTTGCCCCCATAAAAAAGTCCAGAGACAAACACACGATCAATCCAGCCCTTTAAAATTGCTGGCACAGATGTCCAATAAAGTGGGAAATTTAAAATAACTAAATCAGCTTTTTTTACTTTTTCAATTTCTGCTTGAATATCTGGAGCAAGAAGTTGATTTTTACTGGCATTTCTTTGTTCGAGGGCATAGTTAAAATAATCAGGTTGGTTGAGCTCTAGAAAATCCTCTTTGGATGCAACAGGGTTAAATTGCATGGCATATAAATCTGAAACCTCTACTGTGTGCCCCAATTTTTCTAAGGTTTGCTTGGCTGTACTTTTTAGCGCAGCAGTAAAAGACTGTGGTTCTGGATGAGCATGGACGATCAGAATATTCATAAGGTGACCTGTATTCTTTTCAGAAATTTTGCTGTCTAGTGCAATTCAGCAGATTTTGTTTTGAATAACTATGCATCAATTTAAAAGCATGGCATAGTTCATGAACTGACAGTTTTTACCATTTCGCGCCATTTTATTTTGCTCATTGGGTTGCTCATGAATCCAGAATTACCCGGAACTTATATTAATTTAATCGTTGAGACTGTTAAGCGGTGGGGTGTCTCTGGTGAGCAGCTTTTAGATGGTAGTGGAATAACATTAGACCAATTAAAAAAGCCTTATTGGTATGTTGAGTTCAACCTCTTAAATCAGCTTATTGAACGGGCCATCGAGTTATGCAAAGAGCCAGCATTAGCTGGGTATTTAGCTTTAAACATGACGGCTTCATGTTATGGTTCAGTCGGAATGGCCGCCATAGTTTCTCCAAATTTAGGGGAAGCGCTGAAAATTCTTGAACAGTTCATTGGCTCACGTTGTAAAGTTTTTAAACCAGAATTAAAACAAGAAAATAATGATGCATATTGGTCAATTCATCAGCCTGTTGATGCATTTCAGTTGAGTCCAAATGCCAACATTTTTTTGTTAGTTGGTTTTGTTCAAATTGCAAAAAAATTAACAGGACTTTCTCATTTAGGAAAAGTTGAATTACAAATGCCAGAACCGATAGGTTTTGTCCAAATAAGTCCTCAACTGGCTGTGACTTGTTTATTTAACCAAAAGCGTAATCGTTGGATATTTCCAAAAGAGTATTTAGCACGGCCTGTATTAACGGCAGACCCAATGCTAGCGCCTTTGTTAAATGCACAATGTAAGCGGGATATAGAAAAATTAAAGTTAAAAAGTGGTTGGAAAGGACAAGTCAAACAAGTTGCCGAAAAATTGCTTTTGAATGGGGAGATTGAGGCATTGAAAGTTGGGCAAGTTGCTCAAATCATGAATATCTCAGAGCGAACCCTGCAACGCTATTTAGCTCTTGATCACACTAGTTTTACCCTCTTGGTAGACTCCCTGAAAAAAGAGCATGCTCAGAAACTTTTAGCTCAAAATAAAATGTCGATTGAAAAAGTGGCTTTAATGCTGGGTTATGCCGAGACTTCTCACTTTACCCGTGCATTTAAGCGCTGGATGGGTGTTACGCCTAAATATTTCCAAACCCAGCATACAATGGCTGATTTAGGTTAAAAGGCCATAAATTTATAGCCTTTGGTTTATCATTTGAGTTAATTAAGTAGATTGTTCTGGCTTAGATGAGAGGGATTCAATTACTTCAAAATAGCTAGGTGGTGCTGGAACATGGCCGCGATCTCTCAATAGACGATGCATACGCGGCAGTTTGAAGTAGGGCACAGAAGCCATTAAATGGTGCTCCATGTGGTAATTAACATGAATAGGCGCCACAAAGCTTCTAGCAATCCAACCTGCACGTGTTGTACGGGTATTCGTTAAAGCGGTATTGCTCGTTTGCATCCCTGCATGTTCGGCCATTGAGCGAATTCTTAAAAATAATGGAAACGGTGTTACGTAAGCTAAAGGCCATAACCAATAAAACCGTTGTTGACCAAAAGCTTTTAAAACCCCATAGAGTGCTACATTGGTTGCAATAGCTCCGCTACTATTTTTTATAAGACTTTTAGCATAGTCAACGAAGTCTTTATTACTTCGGTCTAGCCAGACTTGATCATTTGCAACCGTCCATTTCATTAAATCGAGATCCATTAACACCCGACCAAAGCTAAACTTTAATCCCGTCATACCCGTTAAGTCGCGTAAGAATTTACGAGTAAGAGATTTTTTACTTACAGGAAAGCCAGAAACTAAAGAAAGATCGGGATCATCTGGAGTAGAGGTTTTTGCATGATGACGAACATGATGTACGCGATATTTTTGTAGATCATTCCAGATGGGACGAGCACATAGCCATTCACCGACAAAGTCATTTATTTTTTTATTTTTGAACAAGCTTTTATGTGATGCATCATGCATCAAAATCGCTAGGCATAACTGGCGACCAGCCAATATTGCTAAGGCAAGCATGCAAGCAAGTAATTTGCCCCAGCTCGGTAAGTAATCCCACATCATGATTAAGCTGGCAAATGTTCCGCCAATAACAGCCCATGTACTTGCAACAGCCCAAGCACCATATGCATTTGAGGGTTGTGTGAGTTCCTGTATTTCTTCTCTGCTAAAGAGATCGGTCACACTGACTTGTGCATTCATTTTTATTCTCCCAAATCAGATTTTGGTATCCATATTTTATATTACCAATATAATCATAAAATTTTAAAAAGTGTAATATTTGTTTGTAAAAAAATAAATCGCCCTTTAATGGGCTAGTTCATTTTCATAAATTTTCTGCCACAGCTTTTGTCCAATCGAATCGAGCTGCTGTACATTCTGAGCAAACTGATTGCGGGCATGTTCATCAACAAATGGATGGGGTAGCAGAGGATCATTCATGAGTAAGGTAATCGTTTCACGTCCTAATAACAAAGCTTGAGTGGCGGCCTCGTTTAAGGATAAATTTTTATAATTCAAAAGCCATTCTTGAATATCTTGACTATACATTTCATAGTTTTTTTCAAGCTGCTTCGTATCCCATAAAGAGGGAATTAACGAAACTGTTTTTGAGTCAAATTTTTGAATAATAGAAATTTTGGCTTCATTTTCAAGACCCGCTAAAACGAGCTCTTCACATGTTTTTTCAAAACTATAGGCTAAATTGTCTGGACGTATATAAATTCCAGTTTCGAGCTCTCTAAAACCGAATTGACGTAAAGCATGTTCTCTCTTTTTTAAAGCGGTCCGATCTATACGGCCTAATGTCCCCGTAAATACTGCCAGATAATTCTGTTGCCATTCTTTGGTCTGTTTAATGCCATTTTTACGATTCAAAATGACTTTTGCCCAGTCTTTGGTGGATGGCGAAAGTTGATAGATACCACGCTCGACGCTTTCTATCATGCCTTCATTTAATAGCCGAGTCGTAGCAACACGAATACCGTTGTCACTCATATTAAAAAGTTTGGCTGCAATCAATATTTGTTTAATGGTGAGCTGAGGATAAGCTGAGGAAAGAAATAAATCGATAATAAGATGACGTGCATTAATTTTGGTATTTTTCATTCAGATAGAATTTTTGATATGAGTTGCATGTAAGAAAAATAATATCATGTTTTTGTCATGTCTTTTTAAGATCATTTTTAGGGTCAATAAGCGTAAAAATCTTTAGCTATAAAATAGGAAATTTTGTAGTTCTTAACCAAGTTCATCTTTTTACGATAGTTAACCTAAGATTGTCATGATGATGTGATACATTATTCCCCTTTAAATAAACCGCCTTTTGCTAAGGGCAATAACCACAAATGCTAGAAATGATCTGATATTGGGCATGAACTAGGCCAAAATTATGGTTTATACATGATATAAAACAAATTTTTAGACTTTTCTGGTGATTAACTTTTTGAGCAAGTGATGGAAAATTTTGAAGTTATAAAAGCACTGTTTTTAGGCTTTGTCGAAGGCTTAACTGAATTTTTACCAATCTCGAGTACAGGCCATTTAATTTTATTTGGTCATATTATCGATTTCCATTCAGACGGCGGTCGTGTATTTGAGGTCGTAATCCAGTTAGGTGCTATTTTGGCAGTGTGCTGGTTATACCGACAAAAAATTGTTAACTTGATTAAAGGCTTCTTTAGTGGTGATGTGGAATCACGTCATTTTGCTATCAGTGTGCTTATTGCTTTCTTCCCAGCAGTTATTATTGGGGTTTTGGCAGTAGATTTTATTAAAAGTGTTTTATTCAGCCCAATTGTGGTGGCGATTGCCTTAATTGTCGGGGCGCTTATTATTTTCTGGGTTGAATCTAGACAATTTGAACATAAGACACTCGATGCAACTAAAATTACTTTTAAACAAGCACTTTTAGTTGGACTTGCTCAGTGTGTTGCCATGATTCCGGGAACTTCACGTTCAGGCGCAACAATTGTGGGCGGAATGTTTGCAGGCTTGTCACGTAAAGCCGCTACAGAATTCTCTTTCTTCCTTGCTATGCCAACCATGTTGGGTGCTGCAACTTTTGACTTGGTTAAAAATGCTGACGTACTGACCGCCGATAATATGATTAATATTGGGGTAGGTTTCGTTGCTGCTTTTATTGCCGCGTTGTTTGTTGTAAAAGCATTGGTGCTGTTTGTAGAGCGTCATACCTTACGCGTATTTGCTTGGTATCGAATTGCACTCGGTGTAATTATTTTGATTGCAGCAATGTTCTTTAATTTATCGGCTTAAATAATCTGATGAAGTGAAAAACCTAGAGTGTTCTAGGTTTTTTTATGCCTAAAAATTGATTTGAATTGCCTATTTATACAAAGTAAACGTAAGACAGATGTTTTCATTTTAGGTTCATTGTTATATTGATTATTAGATTACTTGCCACAATAAAACTATGCCGCAAAATCATCTTACAGTACATCAAAATTATTCGGTTACATAAGGCACGTGAGTTGATCATGAACAATAAAATGGGGGTAGCAGAAGCAGCCTATGAAGTGGGTTATGTCAGTGCCTCTCAATTTAGCCGAGAATTTAAACGACTGTTTGGCGTTCCACCCAAGTCTTCAATTATTTAACGTAGATTAGTATTTTCAAATATAAATCAAACATGGAGTATTTTATGACCCTTCCAACAACCATGAAAATTATTGAAATTACGGCTCCTGGTGGACCTGAGGTTCTAAAAGTTCAAGATGCTAGTGTTCCCGCACCTCAAGCAGATGAAGTCTTAATTGAGGTAAAGGCTGCTGGAATTAACCGTCCTGACGTTTTGCAGCGTATGGGCTTATATCCGATGCCAAAGGGTGTTACTCAAATACCAGGACTTGAAGTCGCTGGTGTTGTAGTTGCTGTGGGCGAACAAGTAGATCAATTTAAGGTTGGAGATAAAGTTTGTGCTCTAACAAATGGCGGTGGTTATGCTGAGTACTGTGCGGTAACCGCAACTCAAGTATTACCAATACCTGAAAATTTATCATTTACGCAAGCTGCTGCGATTCCAGAAACATTTTTTACGGTTTGGGCAAACCTATTTGATATCGGTCGTTTAAAAGAAAATGAAACTGCACTGATTCATGGTGGGGCAAGTGGTATTGGAACCACAGCTTTAGCGATTTGCCAAGCTTTAGGGATTAAAACTTTTGCTACCGTTGGTAGTGAAGATAAAGTTGAAGCGCTCTCTAGTTTTACCACGGCAATTAACTATAAAACCCAAGATTTTGAGCAAGAAGTTTTGAAACACACCCAAGACCAAGGTGTTGATGTCATTTTGGACATTGTGGGTGGTTCTTATTTCTCGAAAAATTTAAATCTATTAAAACGCGATGGTCGACTTGTCATTATTGGTTTTATGGGTGGCCGAATTGCAAAAGAATTTGATTTACAAAAATTGATTTTAAAACGTGCCACAATTACGGGTTCAACGATGCGAGCTCGTACGACTCAAGAAAAAGCAGAGATTGCCCAATCTTTACAAGAGCATGTCTGGCCGCTTTTGGCACAAGGTAAGTGTTTACCTCAGATCTATAAAACGTATGCTTTTTCAGATGTACAAAGTGCTCACGCATGTATGGAACAAGGTGATCATATTGGAAAGATCGTTTTAGAAATGAATGCGTAACGCTGTAATCATTAAAGTTTGGGCGAACGACAGGTTCGCCTAAACTGAATTTTATAATTCTAAATTATGCCTATTTCTCTATAAAAATTGCCAAATTCTATTGGCAGATTGCACCAGTTCCATGACTTCACCTATAAATTGAGCAAGAAATAAAAATTGGTTCCTACTTTATTATTTCTTTCCATACTGATGAAAAAGGATAGTAACAATGAATACCGCAAATATTGATGATAAAAATCCTACTCCAGATTTGGCTGAAGATAACGCCTTTTTCCCATCACCTTATTCACTAAGTCAATATACTGCTCCTAAAACCGATTACGATGGCACGACTTATTCAACGCCGTATACGGGCAATAAAAAAGTTTTAATGATTGCAACTGATGAACGCTATATCCAGATGCAAAACGGTAAGTTCTTTTCAACAGGCAACCATCCTGTAGAAATGCTTTTACCGATGTTTCATTTAGATAATGCAGGTTTTGAAATTGATGTTGCGACACTTTCAGGGAATCCTGCCAAACTTGAAATGTGGGCAATGCCAAAGCAAGAACAAGTTGTATTAGACACCTTTCAGAAATATGCAGACAAATTAAAAAATCCATTAAAGCTCACTGATATTTTAGAAAACGCAGTGGGGGAAAACTCACCATATGCTGCTGTATTTATTCCAGGCGGGCATGGCGTATTAGCTAAGATTCCCCAGAGCCTTGAGGTAAAAAAAGTTCTTAAATGGGCGGTTGAACAAGATAAATTTATTATTACGTTATGTCATGGTCCAGCTTCATTACTGGCTGCGGCAGTAGATGAACAGCCAGAAAACTATATTTTTAAAGGCTATCAAATTTGTGTATTCCCTGATTCATTAGATAAAGGAGCAAATATTGATATTGGTTATATGCCAGGTGCTTTACCTTGGCTAGTGGGTGAAAACCTTGAAAAACTCGGTGTCGAAATTTTAAATAAGGGCATTACAGGGCAATGTCATAGAGACCGTAAATTGCTCACTGGTGATAGCCCACTTGCTTCTAATAATTTAGGAAAACTTGCAGCTGAAACATTGTTGGCTGAAGTGAAAGATTAAGTATATTTTTTTATCGAAATAGGGCTTTTTATTAAGTCCTATTTTTTTATAATAAATAGTGTGTTAGGTGGAAATCTGAAAGTAATAAATGATGTAAAATCAGAATAATAAGTAAGAAATAGGAGAATGTTAAAATGATAAAAATAGAAGATATAAATCTACTTGAGCAAGGGTATAAGATGGTTTTTGATTTAAGGTCATCTTCTTCAATATTGATGGATGAAAATTATATCAAAAATATACAGCAAACTACGTTGGATAAGGGAACAACTATGGGGCTTAAGGGTGACAATGGTTTATATGCAACAGCTGAATGGTGGGAAAATATCAAAAATGGTAATATAGAAACTTATTGGGTGAAAGGAGTAATAGTTGGGATTAATCAAGACAATCCATTTATAGATACAAATAAAATGATCACAGTTAAAGTTGATGGAACGAATAAAGAAATTTTTCAAGATATAATTTTTACTAGTGAAAGAGAAAAAATTATTAGTGAAGAACTTTATAAAGCTGGAAATGAAATAGTATCCATTTATATTTTGGATAAATTAAAAGAAGATGATGTTTGGAATTGGGTGGTAGAAGAAAAATTAGGTTTTTCTCCATTGCTTAATAGAGTTTATATTAAGGGTCGGGATTAAAATTATTCTATATTGATGGATTATAGGTATTTAATGTGAATGAAGATGAAATTAATATTATAGCCTATAATTACGTGGGTTATATTAAATTAAATAAAGATATTGTTTTTCCTGCTAATGGTAATAAAAGTGATGTTATTTATAACCAAAGTGGAGTTAATAGGAGAATTTTTTCTGGATACGTTAGCTTTCCTGAAATTGAAAAGAACACTTTATTTTATATGAAAGCTTTTTTACTTACTCTTACTGTAGATGTACCTTGTAAAGAAGAAATTCATTCTTTAATTAAAATATTTTCATATTGTGAGAACCACTCTTTGTTAATTGAAAAATTATCATTAGGGCTGAAATCTAATTTAAAAGGTGTTGTTTTTAATGGGCTTAAAGAAATAATAGGTGATTTTTACTTGTTAGAAAAAATTGATGACTTATTTTTCTATGATGGAAGAGAAGAAGCGTACAATATTTTTTTTAAATGATAAATAATTTAGATTGTTATAAAATATAAAATAGATAAAGACTAAATAAAATGATAGAGAATTGTGCATTGATTAATCAAGGATATAAATTAATTTTTGATTTAAAAATGTGGTTGGAGAAAAATGGGGAGGATGAGATGAGATCTACACATGCTTTGACTCTGGATAATACTACAAGTAGCGGTTTAAGTGGAGTGTATGGTTTATATGGAACAAGTGAGTGGTGGGATAATGTTGAAAAAGGCAATATTGAAACATATATTGTAAGTGGGGTAATAGTTGATCTTAGTAAGGGGAATGTTTTTGTTGATGATAATACAATGCTAACTATTGAGTCAGATAGTACTGAAGATGAGATATATGAAGGAGTAGTATTTACGAATGAAAATTTGGAGAAAGAGTATAGTCATCTTTATTCTATAGGAAATAAAATAGTTGTTTTTTATATATTAGATGAGTTGAAGGATAAAGATACTTGGAACCCTTTAATAAAGAGTAAAAATGGTACTTTACCAATAACAAATAAGATTTATATTAAAGAGAAAGATTGATTTTTATATTGTTGATTTTATTTGTGATTTTTGGCCTGTTTTGGAGTAGAAAGCATATAATTAAATATTTTAAATTGTTAAGGAATCTTCTCGTCAAGAAGATTCAATAAATATAAATAGATGTTTGAATGAATTAGTAGTTGTTACTGAATGTAAATTTTAAGATTAAGGGGTAACATTATAAAAAACCGTGGTGCTGGAGGGAGTTGGTAATGGGGAATTTGTATAGCTTGCTATTTATACCAGTGCTAGTGGCATGCTCTGGTACAGTTGATTTGCTTGTTTCGGGTAATTTTAATAAAGGAATTGTATTTCAGCTATCTAAAAGTGATGCCAAAAAGCTCAATAGTAGTTTTCGATTTTATGTAATGGATAATAGTATTGTTCCTGCTGGTACGTTGAAAGAAACAGTATGGGAGATTAAGATAAGTAGGGAAATAAAATGGTTTAATTTTAAAAATGATTATGCCTATAAATGGACTTATGGAATTAAACCAAGCGGATTTAAAGAGATTATCAAACCCAAGCAGCTAAAGTTAAATACTCAATATTATTATTCGATTGATGGTGGGGCAGGCTATCATGGTTCAGGTTGTTTTTATTTAAATGAGAACAAAATGGTTGTAAATATTAAGAGCTGTTGAATCGGGTATTGTTCAGAACCCTGGTCTTATAATTTATCATCTATAGGCATCACTGCGCTATGCTTTTGCTTATGGGTTAATATAATGTGGGAACTAATCAGTTCTAAATTTTTATATAAAAAGATGTGAAATAAAAGCATTTTAAAATAAAGTTATGAGGTTTTATTTGAATAAAGGAAATAATATGAGGCCTTTTTTAGTATGTTTGATTGTTTTTCTTGGTGGTTGTAGAGCTGTAGAAATTAATAAGGAGTATTATTTTTAGCAAGGTTTTAATGCATCAACTGTTGTAAATCTAACTAATTATGTCTATATAATTAAAGAGTTACAAGAATATGAAAATGTGGATATATATATTCCTTTATTGCTTGTTGCACAAGATATGAGGAGGATATCAGAAAAAGATTTAACTCTTTATGATAAAAAGAATTTATGTCAAGTTAAATATTTTATAGATAATAGATATTTAAATGATCAAAGAAAGATTCAAAAAGATCTCTTGGAAACTAAAAAATGGCTTTTAAATCTAAATTACTGTGATTAAATTTATATATTGAAGTTTAAAATTGGAACAGTGTCTTAAGAGTATTTTAATATTAAAGGAACTGTATGAAAAATTATATTATAAATTTATCTGATGACTTTTGTGAATATGCTTGGGAAATTGAGTTGAAGGGATGTCTTGAGGTGGATATACAGATATTTGATAAACTATATAAATTTAATTTTTATGATCCTATTAGATTGCAACAAACTATTGAAGATGATTTGAGATCAAATCAATATTTTTTTTATGAAAATATAGTTGTATTACCAAAAGTAAAGTTAGAGAATATTGAAAAATTTATAGAAGATATAATTGATACTCCTTATCTATTATCTTTTTCTACAAAAAGATAAATATTTATTATGTTCTTCTATTTATAGTCTTCAACTATAGAATATTTATATTAAATGTTATGTGCGCCCTGCGGGACTCGAACCCACGTCGGTCGCTTAGGAGGCAACTGCTCTATCCAGTTAAGCTAAGGGCGCATAATTTTCTGATTATAAACAAAAAAGCTATTGCAAAGGCAATGGCTTTTTTACGTTTTAGTTATTAAAACTTTTGCCATAGTGGGCAATAAAGATAAAGTTGAACCATTCAACGGTTTCGAACACTTATGACTTGTAGAAAAACAGTTTATAAAGCTAAAAAATCACAAAAAATTCATGTTGATCTTTCTATGATCTGAAGCAAAACACGAAAAGGTTTGATGCAAGCAATCCGGTAGGTGAAGTTATTCCTAGAAGGTTGTTTGTCAAAAATCAGATTTGGCTATCGTATAATTCAAAAGGGCATAACATGAAAAAAATTGATGAACAGGACTTATCTAGAATTATTGAAATGGCATGGGAAGATCGTACTCCATTTGAAGCAATTGAGCGAGAATATGGCTTAAGTGAAAGCGAAGTTATTCGTTTAATGAGATACAACTTGAAAACCAATAGTTTTAAACTCTGGCGCAAACGTATGGCAGGGCGTAAAACTAAGCATCAACAATTACGTTCGCCAGAAATTGAACGAGCTTACTGTTCGCGTCAGTATAAATATGCATAACGTCTAGTTTTATTGTCGATGAAATTTTAATTTTTACAGCGCGTAATTTTCTGATTATGAACAAAAAAGCCCCTATCGAAATAGAGGCTTTTTAGTGTTTAAGTACGAAATATAATATTATTGTTTTTTAGAATTCAATAATTTAAATAGTACAAACATGAGAACGATCCAGATTGGAATCATCATCACTGATTCTTTGAATCCTTGGCTCCACATAATGTAGAGAACAACTGCAATAAAGCCTAAAACCAAATAGTTACTAAATGGTGCCCAAAGTGCAGGGAAGTGAGTTTTTTCACCTTTTGCTTTCATTGCTGATCTAAATTTGAGGTGAGTCAAACTAATCATTGCCCAGTTCAATACTAATGCACCAACGACGATATACATTAAGTGACTTAATGCATCTTCGGGTACAAAGTAGTTCAACAGTACGCAGCCAAAAATTAATAATGCAGAAAGTAATACGGCTGGAACAGGTACGCCTTGTTTGTTTACTTTTTTGAAAACTTGTGGAGCGTTACCTTGTTGAGCTAGACCGTATAACATGCGGCTGTTTGCAAACATACCACTGTTATAAACAGATAGAGCAGCAGTTAAAATAATAAAGTTAAGAAGATGTGCTGCCCAACCAATTCCCATTTGGCTAAAAATCATAACGAATGGGCTTTTGTCGAGGCCACCAAGATCTAACTGGTTCCATGGCACTAATGAAAGCAAAATTGTTAGTGAACCGATATAGAAAATCAAGATACGGAAAACAACTTGGTTGATTGCTTTTGGAATAGTTTTTTTCGGATCTTTTGCTTCCGCTGCTGCCATTCCAATTAGCTCAATGCCGCCAAAAGCGAACATTAAGAAAGCTAACATATAGAACAGACCACTAAAGCCATTTGGAAAAAATCCACCATGTGTCCACAGGTTACTAAATGAAATGCTTGAACCCACATCTGCTGTAAACAACAAATAAAGGCCAAAGATAATCATAGAGATGACCGCAGTTACTTTAATAATGGCGAGCCAAAATTCAGATTCACCATAAAATTTAACGTTGGTTAAGTTTACGGCTGTAATCACGACAAAGAAAAATAAGACAGAAGTCCACGCTGGAATATGAGGCCACCAATAATTAATATATTTGGCAACAGCGGTGAGTTCACTCATCGCAACCAGAACATAGAGTATCCAATAATTCCATCCAGCTAAAAATCCGGGAAATTTCCCCCAATATTTATAAGCAAAATGGCTGAACGATCCTGCAACAGGTTCTTCAACAATCATTTCTCCCAAGTGACGCATAATCAAAAACGCGATTAAGCCGCCAATGGCATATCCTAAAATAATGGATGGTCCCGCAGATTGAATCACTTGCGCCGAGCCTAAAAATAATCCGGTACCAATTGCTCCACCCATAGCAATTAATTGGATATGTCGATTTTTTAGTCCTCGTTGCAGTGTAGAAGATTCGTTGGTCAAAGGTCTTCACTCACAATGAATAAGTAAATTATTCTAATAGATGGAGTTATTTTAGCCTAGACTACAAATTAATAAGCCGTGACTGGAAAGTAATAATAAAATATATTTAAAATCATTAGTTTACTTTTAATATTTTAATATAGCGTGAAAAGTGCTCTAAAAAATATAATTTAATATAGACTTTTTTTCTTAGATTTTGCTTAGATTAAGTCATTGCAAGCATATTGCTAAATTCTCAAAATATGCTCGCGTCAATACGATTGATGTATAAAGCAGATCGCTATCTCTTGGCCTTAAAACAATTTAAGATGCAGAGAAGGGTAAACAAGAATGCTTGTTTTGATATAGAAGAACATAATAGTAAGGATAACAGTTGATATGAGCTCAGTACCGCAAATTAAAATTCCAGCCACTTATATGCGTGGTGGAACCAGTAAAGGTGTCTTTTTTAAGCTTGATGATTTGCCGGAAAGAGCTCAAGTTGCAGGTCAAGCAAGAGATCAACTATTACTACGTGTCATTGGTAGCCCAGACCCATATGGGAAACAAATTGATGGAATGGGTGGAGCCACTTCGAGTACGAGTAAAACAGTTATTCTCGCTAAAAGTACTCAGCCAGAGCATGATGTCGATTATTTGTTTGGTCAGGTTTCAATTGATCAGGCTTTTGTCGACTGGAGCGGTAACTGCGGTAATTTAACTGCTGCGGTTGGCTCTTTTGCGATTTCAAATGGCTTGGTTGATGCAGATCGTATTCCAGAAAATGGCCTATGCACTGTTCGAATTTGGCAAAAAAATATTCAAAAAACCATTATTGCGCATGTGCCTATCACCAATGGTCAAGTTCAAGAAACTGGTGATTTCGAACTTGATGGGGTGACGTTTCCTGCCGCTGAAGTTCAAATTGAATTTTTAGATCCTGCCGATGATGGCGAAGAAGGCGGTGATATGTTCCCGACAGGGAATATTGTTGATGAATTAGATGTTCCTGATATTGGTCGTTTTCAAGCGACATTTATTAATGCAGGCATTCCAACCATTTTCTTAAATGCAGAAGATTTGGGTTACCAAGGTACAGAATTACAAGATCATATTAATAGTGATGCAACTGCACTGGCACGTTTTGAAAAAATTCGTGCATATGGCGCGGTACAGATGGGCTTAATTAAAGATATTTTGGAAGCGGCTGCGCGTCAGCACACACCAAAAATTGCTTTTGTTTCTAAACCGAAAAACTACACTGCTTCAAGTGGTAAGAGTGTTTCAGAGAGTGATGTCGATTTACTGGTTCGTGCTTTGTCGATGGGTAAATTACACCATGCGATGATGGGAACCGCAGCGGTTGCGATTGGCACAGCGGCTGCCATTCCGGGAACGTTAGTAAACCTTGCGGCTGGTGGTGGCGAACGTGAAGCAGTACGTTTCGGACATCCATCTGGAACATTACGTGTTGGTGCTCAAGCGGAACGTATTAATGATCAATGGGTTGTGAAAAAAGCCATTATGAGCCGTAGTGCACGTGTGTTAATGGAAGGTTGGGTACGTGTTCCGGGTGACAGTTTCTAAAAGTCATTAAGTAAAAAAGTCTCTCAAACATGTAGAGGCTTTTTTACGTTTGCCCTCAAAAACTCATCACCCACTTTTCACAGTGAATCGTGTATGATGTAGCGCATGAATGCTTCATTACATTCAATAAGATTTCTCTACTGATTTTATCGAGGCGGCTGTGTCATCACTCTCTCAAGTTAATGCGGATGTTTTAAAACAAGCTCAACAACGTATTCAACAAGATTTATTGACGACACTGGCCGCGTTCTCAATTCCAGAGCCTTTAAAAAGTGCAGTACACCATGCAGTTATGCTTGGTGGAAAACGTGTGCGTCCGGCTTTGTGTTATGCCACGGCTTCTTTACAGCCAAATCCAAATTTTGCTGCGGCTCGCCGTGCTGCGGTTGCTGTAGAGTTAATTCATTGTTATTCGCTAGCGCACGATGACTTGCCTTGTATGGATAATGATTTACTACGCCGTGGTCAGCCGACGTGTCATGTTGCATTTGGTGAAGATACTGCTTTACTTGCAGGTGATATTTTACAATCAATGGCTTTTGAGGTTTTAGGTAGCCGTTTGTTCGATGAACAAGGGCAGGGTACGGATGCTGCGATTGTATTAAAACAAATTCAGATTTTAGCAACAGCCACTTCTAAAATGGTCTGTGGACAGGTATTAGACCTACAAGCTGAAGCTAAGCAAATTGCTCAAGACGAACTTGAAAATATTCATCGTAATAAAACTGGCGCGCTCATTCAGGCTGCAATTATGATGGGTGCGGTCACTATCTTTTCTGGAACAGATCAAGCAATTCCAAAGTTACGCCAATATGGTCAGACCATTGGACTGGCTTTTCAAGTATTAGATGATATTCTCGATATTACTTCGAGTACCGAAGCTTTGGGTAAAACTGCTGGTAAGGATGAGCAAGTTCAAAAATCGACATACCCAGCTTTAATGGGGCTCGAACAAGCACAGATTTATGCCAAAGAATTGCACGATCAAGCTTTTGAGGCTTTAGCTCATTTTGGTGATAATGCAAAAGAGTTAGTAGATATCTCACAATTTCTTTTAGCACGTACGAATTAATAATATTAAATCAATATTGATGCTTCTATTCATGTGAAATGGATAAGGGAGAAAAAGATGAATGGTGAACAACTCCATCAAAAAGCAATTGAAATTGCAAGTAATCTTCCTTTTAGCCAACACGTTCATCCATTTGGACCTGACTATGAAGTTTTTAAAATTTTAGAAAAAATGTTTATGCTGACAGCGGAAGTGGCGGGCGTGAAAATGATTAATCTCAAATGCGACCCTTATAAAAGTCAGGAATATCAGGAGCTTTATTCATTTATTATTCCGGGCTATCACATGAATAAAAAACACTGGATTTCGATTACACCGCATAAGAGTTTAACTGGTGATTTACTTCAAGATTTAATTCATGATTCTTATGATTTAGTCGTAAAAAAACTACCTTTGAAAGATCAGAAAAGATTAAAAAACCAATAAAATAAGATATAAAAAAACGGCGACATGATTGTCACCGTCTTGATTTTAATTACTTATTTAAAGCAATTAAATTAATTATGCTTTCCCATAATGCCACGAATTGTGTTTAAAACATCGGCAGGTAAAACCACTGTTTTAGCATTACTTGATTTCGCTAATTCTTGCATTGCTTTAATGTATTGTTCACCTAACAGGTAAGTTACAGGGGTTTCTTTATCGCCCACTGCACTTGTCACCATTTCAATCGCTTTTTGCGAAGCTTCAGCCAAAACAACTTGCGCTTCTGCATCACGGCGAGACGCTTCTAAGCGACCGTCAGCTTCTAAAATGGCAGCTTGTTTTTCACCGTCTGCTCTCGTTACTGTGGCACGACGTTGACGTTCTGCCGCAGCTTGAGCTTCCATGGCAGCTTGCATTGTTGTAGATGGCTGAATATCTTGGATCTCAACCGTTTTTAAGGTGATGCCCCAATCCGAAATATCATCAGAAATTGCAGCTTTGAGCTTCGCTTTAATATGATCACGTGAAGACAAAGCATCATCTAGATCCATTTCACCGACAATAGAACGCAGTGAAGTTTGTACAAGGTTTTGAATTGCCCATGTATAGTTTTCAATACCGTAAACTGCTTTTTCTGGTGTGGTTAAATTGATATATGCCACAGCATTCATAAGCAATACGGCATTGTCACGTGTAATCACTTCTTGTGACGGAATATCTAGCACAATGTCTTTCGTGGTAATTTTATAAGCCACGTCATCGATATAGGGAATCACAAAGTTAAGCCCCGGATTAAGGGTGGTGTGATATTTACCTAAACGTTGGACAATCCATTTGTAGCCCTGAGGAACAATACGAACCCCTTTAAAAATGGTAATAGCGACAAACGCCAAAAAGGCTAAAACAATAATAGTACCGACCGGCATGAAAATACCCTCTCTTTATCTTTAATGTTTATGAAGTACCGTGGGTTTGAACAATTAAGTCATTACCCGAAATGTCAATAACTCTGACACGATCGCCCACTTTAACAGGAGTAGTGCTCCGACAATTCCACTCATCGGCCCCTAAAATAGGCATTGGAAAGCGAACAATAATTTGATCATGGTCTAAACCAGTTTGAATCACCATGCCAACTTGACCAATCGTTGCTTCACGGGGCAATCCCGCTTTGGTTTTATCAATTGATAAGGGTTTAATAAATTTGAACCAAAGAATGGTGCATAGTACTGATAGTATTATCCACAATACAATTTGTGTTGTGAGGCTAATATCTGGAAATAACCAATAGAGAATGCACACCATAATGGCGGCAATACCAAACCAGAGTGCGGCAAAGGCAGGTAGAATCAGTTCAGAAAGAATAAGTAAGATACCCAATACAAACCAGTGCCAAGGTTGTACAACAAACTCCATAAATCTGCTCTTTTATATATCTTTATGATGGGTAAAAGTGACTAATATCACTTTTACCACTGTAGCAGATGATAGGAAATGTGGATAGAAAAAAACCACTTCAATTAGAATTTAGAACGTGGCGCGGGCTTAAATGCTGCTGGAGATTTTTTGAAGGTTGCAATCGCACTTTCAATTTGGCGAATTTGAGCTTGAGCAGCTTTTTCACCTTCCAAAATTGCCTGATTACTTGATTTGAGGTCAAGTGTACCTAAATGACCCACTTTAGGCTGAATCACAACATTGGCTTGCTTGAGTTCTTCATTAATACTTTGTTGGCCCATAATATTAATGGTTTGATCTAGTAATCCCCACATATTGGCTGGGCGATTACCTGCTGGACGCGCTGAAATATCAACGGCAATCACAATATCTGCACCCATATCACGAGCTGTTTTAACCGGAATTGGGCTAACTAATCCGCCATCTATATATTTTTGATTGCCAATTGTGGCTGGCACGAACACATTTGGAATACTGCAAGAGGCACGTACTGCTTGGCCTGCATTGCCTTTAATAAAGTCTGCCTTTTGACCATTATCAAGACGAGTTGCCACAGCCGCAAAACGGATTGGGAACTTCTCAATCGGTTTATTGCCAACATTACGGTTAACGTAGTCTTGTAACTTTTGCCCGAGAATAATGCCTTGACGGTTAAGCGTTAAATCACGGATATCAGACTCTTGTAATTTCAGAGCCAGACTTTGCAATTGATAAGGTGTTTGTCCACTCGCGTAGATACTTCCAACAAAGCTACCAGCACTGGTACCCGTTACAATTTTAGGCTTAATTCCATGAGACTCTAAAACCTTGATCACACCAATATGTGAAAATCCTTTTGCTCCACCGCCACCTAAAGCAAGCGCAATGACAGGTTCACGGGCTTTAATTGAGGTAGTCGGCGTTGGTGTTTTGCTAAATTTATCACAGCCAAAGAGTGCTAGAGAGATAAATCCAATACTGGCAAATTGAGCAATTTTCATCTTTAAAAATAATCTATGTCGAGATAAATTAAGAAGGGCCATAAGACCAGATTCGCTCAATTTTTGCTAGGTTTTTTTCACTAGATTTTGTAAAGGTTCGGCAAGCCAATTGCGATTTTTGGGAGAGATTTTTCCTTTATAACGCTCAAAAATCTTTTGTAGATCTTCATCATAGTTTCCACTTGGGTCTAGGTGCCCTAAGCAGTGAATTGTCTTACGGTCATAATCAAAAGAAAACATCACAATGGGAATATTGGCTTTTGCGGCAATATGGTAAAAACCACTTTTCATTTTTTTTGCTTTTTTACGTGTGCCTTCGGGCGCCATCCCAATCCAGATCTTGTCATATTTTTGAATGGTTGCAACGACTTGTTCGGTAAGTCCATTGGCTGTGTCACGTTTAACAGGAATAACGCCAGCCCAGTCTAACGCTCGCTTAAACGGTGGTTTAAAAAGGGCATCTTTACCTAATACTGTAATTTGGATACCTAATCCGAAAATTGCAAGAAAGCCATACCATCCATCAATATTGGAAGTATGAGGGGAAATAATCGCCACTGCTTTTGGAAAATTAGGAACTTCGCCTTCAATTGTCCAACCTTGCGCTAAAAAAAGTTTTTTAAATAGCGCTCGGCTTAAAGCAGTGCCACGTTGGGGTACCAAATCAGGTAAATTAGGGAAATGTTGATCCATATTTTTTTAAATTTTAACTTGTCCTCGTTTTATCTTAATCTTTTGAAATATATGCTTCATTGGCAAAATGTAAGAACAACATGACATTTGATGTTATTTCTCATTAAAGAAATAAAAAGTAGGTATATATGTTTCGGCAGCAAAATCTTTATCTTCTGCTATTTTCCTTATATTGGGCACAAGGGCTACCTGTCGGTTTTATGACCCATGCTTTACCCGTTATTTTAAGGGCACAGGGTGTATCACTCGCTCATATTGGTGGTTTTGGTCTATTAATGCTGCCTTGGTCAATCAAGATTTTTTGGGCGCCGTGGGTTGATCGACATGCACTTTCTCGTTTGGGGCACTATCGTAGTTGGATTTTACCTACTCAGTTTTTGACGGTAGCTGTGCTGTGTATTTTGTCTTTTTTCCCTATTCAGGCTTTAGATCAGCCTCTTTATCTATTCGCCTTTTTTATTTCGCTGCTTTTAATGAACTTAACAGGTGCAACTCAAGATATTGCGACCGATGCTTTGGCAGTTAATTTACTGCAACATGACCAGCAACATTGGGGCAATACATTTCAGGTGATTGGTTCCCGACTCGGTTTTATTGTCGGGGGAGGTGCCGTACTCTGGTGTTTAGACTGGTTAACATGGCAACCCACTTTTTTGCTATTAGCGGCCTTGGTGTTTTTAAATACTTTACCCGTTTTATTATTTAAAGAGCCTAAACATACAGCTTATTCAAGTCATGAACTTAAACCCAGCCAGCAAAATTTAGTCATAAAGATTAAAGCCTACTTGAGTTATTTCTCTCAAAATGAAGAGCTTCGTTCTTGGTTGGTTGTACTTATTACTTTTAAAGTAGCAGATGGTTTGGCTGGGCCATTACTTAAACCTTTAATGGTTGATATGGGGCTAAGTTTTACTCAAATTGGCGTTTATATCACCATGCTCGGTGCAATAGCAGCACTGGCAGGGGCGGCAATAGCAGGTTGGATGCTTAAATACTTCTCTAGACCTACTGCTTTAATTGTTTTTTCAGTATTTAAAATCATGAGTTTAGCGGCCTATACCTATTTAGCTTACACCTACGAACAGAAAATTCAGCTCAATGTCTGGGCGATTTATACAGTCAATGCTTTAGAGGATACATTCTCTGCAATGTTGTTGGTGGTTATGTTGACTTTAGTGATGCACTACAGTCGAAAAGAATATGCGGGTACCGATTTTACCTTTCAGGTTTCGGTCATGGCGACTGTGAGTGGGGGTCTTTATAGTTTGAGTGGCGTGTTTGGAGATGCCTTCGGTTATTTCCATTATTTGATAGCTATTGTCATTATTGGCACTGTTACTTTGCTCCCTATTTCTCTCTGGAAACATGCAAAACTACAAGAAAAATAATCTTAACTAAATGAAATAAAGAAATTTAATATCGATTAAGGAGTGATCTAGTCATTATCTACTACCTTTGTCTATGTTTTTAAAAATGTATGTTTTTAGCTATTTAAATGCGCTATTAATTGTGCCATCTTGTTTGGGTAGCAAATGGAAGCTAACTGGAGTAAAAATGGATTTCGTTAACAAGAAAAATCATGTGAATCAATTAAAATGGGTAGAAAAATGTTCAAGTAGATTGGATATTAGCCTAAAGTCTAAAAAAGAATAATGAAATAACGATTTAATCATTCTATAAGATAAGAGAGTTGTGTAGGATTCGTTACAACATGAAGTTAAGGTAAAAATCTGTAAGTCAAAGTATATTTTTTATGTCTTTGGTTATTGGTTTTGGTCTTGCATAACGTTGAAATTGGTTTTGGTTGCGGTAATAAAATTAATGTAACCAAAGTGGAGGAGAGTTGATTTTTTAGCCCCCTAATTTAATGGCGTAAATCAACTTGGCATGGATAGGCAACATAAAATATATTTTTGGAGTTTTTGATGGATCTATTCCTTAATCGTAAATCTTTCGTTGTTAAAAGTTTAGCTCTTACAGTTACAGCTTTAATGATGAGTGGGGCACATGCTGCGACTTCCGACAAAGCGGAAATTCAACAGCTTCGTAAAGAAGTTGAAGCTTTAAAAGCTTTAATTCAACAACAAAGCCAAGTGCAGCAACAACAGCAGCAAGTACAGCAACAACAGCAAGTACAGTTAGCTGAAGTTAAGGCACAACCAGTTGCTGCACCAGTTTCGCCGTTAGCAGGATTTAAATCTAAAGCTGGCGCTGATGTGAACCTATATGGTTTTGTTCGTGGTGACGCTAACTATATTATTGAAGGTGCGGATAACGACTTTGGTGATGTAAGTAAGTCAGATGGTAAAACGCATGATAAATTACGTGCGACTGCTAAAACGACACGCCTTGGTTTAGATTTTACTGCTCCAGTAAATGATGCCAAAGTTGGTGGTAAACTCGAAGTCGACTTTGCTGGTTCAACAACAGATTCAAATGGCTCATTGCGTGTTCGTCATGCGTATGTAACATATAACAACTGGTTGTTTGGTCAAACAACTTCAAACTTCTTAGCTAACCATGCACCAGAAATGATCGATTTCTCGACCAACATTGGTGGCGGTACTAAACGTGTACCTCAAGTACGTTATAACTACAAGTTAGGTCCAACTACGCAATTATTTGTTTCTGCTGAAAAAGGTGATAGCACTACTTCAGTAACAGGCGATAGTATTAAGTATAGCCTACCTGCATTAACTGCTAAAATCACTCAAGGCTATGCAGATGGCAGAGGTTCTGCTTCAGCTCGTGCATTAGTTGAAAATTATAAATCACAGCTTGCTGATGATGATAAAATTGGTTGGGGCGTAGCTGTAGGTACTGATTTTAAAGTATCTGATCCTTTAAAACTCTTTGCTGATGCATCATATGTTGTAGGTGATAATAGTTACTTATATGGTAGTAACACTCCTTACGCAGTAGAAGGTAATTCTATTGAGCAGAATAAATTTGTAGCAGTACAAGTGGGTGGAACTTATAAGATTTTACCTAACTTACGTTCTACTCTAGCTTATGGTGCTCAGTTCGCTGATGACGGTACTGATTTTGCAAGATTAAATGCCTCTGCAAATGAAAAAGTTCAACAAGCATGGCTTAACGTAATTTACTCACCAGTTAAACCAATTGATTTGGGTCTAGAGTACGTTAACGGTAAGCGTGATACCTTTGAAGGTAAGTCTTACAAAGATAACCGTGTTGGTTTAATGGCTAAATATAGTTTCTAAAACCTACATTTAGTTAAAAATCAAAAAAGACGAGGTTAAATTTAACCTCGTCTTTTTATTAGAAAAATTTTGAAATAAGTATTTTTTAAGATTTATGTATTAGATCATTTTTTATTTAAGTCATTTTTAAGTTTCAATTTCTACAGTAAAGCATCATAAAAAGATTGTAGTTCCCCCCAAGATGCTGAATTTTTTTTCTACCTTAAAAAATAAACAGATTTCACTGTTTATGTTTAATTTCATTATAGCCATTTGGTTAGGTGCAATTCTAAATATTGGTTTTTATAACAAAGTACATCTTTTAACTCCATATTTTGGAGTAAAGGCTATTCTATTTTTAGCAGCTACAGTTGTTATTCTTATTGCTGCTTATTACGCACTATTACAGATTCTAAACTGGAAGTGGACGGCCAAGTTTTTTGCAATTTTGCTGGTCTTCATTGGTGGTTTTAGCTCTTATTTTGTCAATACCTTAGGTGTAATCATATCGCCTGATCAGATTCAAAATATGATACAAACAGATGTATCGGAGGTTTCTGATTTAGTTTCATTACGCTTTGGACTTTGGACAGTTTTCTTTGTTGTTTTACCTATTTTCTTGATTACTCAGGTAAAGATCAAAAAAGAAAAACTAGTTCCTCTTTTACTTAAAAAAGTATTATCTATAGCTATTGCCTTCGCACTTGTAGGCGGTCTGTTATTTACATATTATGTTGATTTTGCAGCAATCTTTAGAGAGCATCGTGATTTAAAAGGTATGATCTCTCCTCAAAACACCATTTCTTCTTTGATGTCTTATTATCATAAAAAGGCACCTAAGAAGAATCTTCCTCTTGTGAAATATGGTGAAGATGCTCATCAGGTTCAGTCAGCGCAAAAAAGTTTACCTAAACTCATGGTACTTGTTTTAGGTGAAACGGCTCGTGCGGAAAGCTTCTCACTCAATGGATATGCTAAAAATACGAATCCAGAGCTTTCTAAACAAGATATTTTGAATTTTTCTCAAGTAAGTTCGTGTGGTACAGCCACTGCTGTTTCAGTTCCATGTATGTTCTCTGGGATGTCACGTTCTAATTATGATGAACAGTTAGCAAGTCATCGTGAAGGTCTATTGGACATTGCAAAGCGTGCGGGTTACCAAGTCACTTGGATTGATAATAATTCTGGTTGTAAAGGCGCATGTGATCGTGTTGAGCAATATCAAATATCAGAAAAGTTAAAGCAAAAATGGTGTAAAGATGATGAATGCTTGGATGGTCTTTTAATAGATAGCTTAAATGAATATTTAGCTACTATTCCGAAAGAAGACACGCGTCCGCGCCTAATTGTTTTGCATCAGATGGGTAGTCATGGACCTGCGTATTACAAGCGTGCGCCTGCGGAATATCAAAAGTTTAAACCGACTTGCGATACTAATGCGATACAGGGCTGTTCTCCAACCGAATTAGTAAATAGCTATGATAATACAATCGTATATACAGACCATGTATTAAGCCAAATGATTAATAATCTAAAAGAAGTATCGAAATATCAAACTGGGTTATGGTATTTATCTGATCATGGCGAATCAACTGGTGAGCATGGTATGTATTTGCATGGGGCGCCTTACTCAATCGCACCAACTCAACAAACACATGTACCAATGATTATGTGGTTCTCTGATAACTGGAAACAACAGAATCTTGCTCAAGTAAATTGTTTAAACCAACAAACCAAACAAAAGTTAAGTCAGGATAATTTATTCCCAAGTTTGTTAAGTATGCTGGATGTGAAAACTCAGGTCATTAACCCTCAACTGGACATGTTGCACTCTTGTGCCCATGTGAATTAAAGCGAGCTTAGAACATGACAAAAATCTTAATGATTGAAGATGATTTTATGATTGCTGAGTCAACAATAACGTTGCTGCAATATCATCAATTTGAGGTGGAATGGGTCAATAATGGCTTGGATGGTCTGGCTCACTTGGCCAAAAATAAGTTTGATATCATTTTATTAGACTTAGGTTTGCCGATGATGGATGGTATGCAGGTCTTAAAGCAAATCCGTCAAAGAGCTGTCACTCCAGTTTTAATCATTTCGGCAAGAGACCAGCTACAAAACCGCGTGGATGGATTAAACCACGGCGCAGATGATTACTTAATTAAACCATACGAATTTGATGAGTTACTTGCCCGTATTCATGCGCTATTGCGTCGTACTGGAGTAGAGGCTCAGCTTGCGAATCATGAGCAACTTTTACAAAATGGCGATTTGGTTTTAAATGTTGAACAACATATTGCAACCTTTAAAGGCCAACGGATTGATTTGTCGAACCGTGAATGGGCGATTCTTATTCCTTTAATGAGCCATCCAAATAAAATCTTTTCTAAAGCAAATCTGGAAGATAAGTTATATGATTTCGATAGTGAAGTGACCAGTAATACAATTGAAGTATATGTGCATCACTTGAGAGCTAAACTTGGAAAAGACTTTATTCGAACTATTCGAGGGTTGGGTTACCGTTTAGGGTAATCCTCGCTTCAATTTTGGAACTTTATAAAAGTGCATTATTCATTAAAGAAACGACTAATTTGGGGCACCTCAATTTTCAGTGTTGTCTTAGGTTGTATATTAATTTTTAGTGCCTATAAGGTTGCACTTCAAGAAGTTGATGAAATTTTAGATACTCAAATGCAGTATTTAGCTGAACGAACAGCTGAATATCCTTTAAGGACTGTAAGTAGTAAGTTCGATTTACACAGAACTTATCATGAAGAAGATTTGTTTTTAGATATTTGGGCTTATAAAGATCAGGCCCATTTATCTCATCATTTGCATCTGTTGGTTGCACCAGTTACCCAAGCGGGTTTTTACTCGCATAAAACCAGCCAAGGCGTCGTGAGAACTTACGTTTTGCCTTTAAAAGATTACCAGATTCAGGTTAGTCAACAAGAACGAGTTCGTGAAGCTTTTGCTTGGGAACTCGCAGGAAGTATGTTTATTCCGTATTTAATTATTTTGCCATTTGCGATTTTTGCTTTAGCTGCAATTATTGGTCGAGGTTTAAAGCCAATAGATGACTTCAAAAATGAGCTGAAGGAACGCGATTCAGAAGAGTTAGCACCCATTGAAGTTTTAGACTATCCTCAAGAGTTATTACCAACTATTGATGAAATGAATCGTTTGTTTGAGCGTATTTCTAAAGCTCAAAATGAGCAAAAACAATTTATTGCAGATGCTGCTCATGAACTTCGGACTCCTGTCACAGCTTTAAATTTACAAACCAAGATTTTAATCAGTCAATTTCCTGAGCATGAAGCGCTGCAAAACTTAAGTAAAGGATTAGCGCGTATTCAGCATTTGGTCACACAGCTTTTGGCTTTGGCTAAGCAAGATGTGTCTTTAAGTGTGATTGAACCGACCAGAACTTTTCAACTCAATGATGTCGCTTTAAATTGTGTTGAACAGCTTGTTAATTTAGCTATGCAAAAAGATATTGATCTAGGGTTTGTCCGCAATGAACCTATTGAAATGCATAGTGTTGAGCCAACAGTACACTCAATTATTTTTAACTTAATTGATAATGCAATTAAATACACGCCTCATGAAGGAATGATTAATATTTCAGTCTTTACTGCTACAGATGGCGATGCGTGTATACAAATTGAAGATAGCGGTGCAGGAATTGACCCTGAAAATTACGATAAGGTTTTAAAGCGTTTTTATCGTGTACACCACCACCTTGAAGTGGGCAGTGGCTTAGGTTTATCAATTGTTGACCGAGCGACTCAGCGTTTAGGCGGAACTTTGACACTAGATCGAAGCTTAGAACTTGGCGGACTTTCTGTTTTAGTTAAACTGCCTAAAGCTCTACATATTCATGAAGCAAGAACTTGATTTAAACAAGTTCTTGTTTGATTCGTTTTTCAAACTCAAAGCGGTGAATACAAATTTTATAAAATAAAATATTCACTGCCCAAACGACCCAGCCAGTCCATAAATTGTGGCTAAGGAAATGGGCGCCACGCATCATTTGTCCCCAGCCCATCAGAAAGCCTAAGATAATGCCTGCGATGAGATAAAAATAAGCTCGCTTGGGTTGCTCAAGGCGATAAACAAAAAAGCCTGTCATCAAAATAAAGCCTGCACTTGCGTGACCACCAGGAAAGCAATGACCATGTGTAGAGGTAAAGTCCCACACATAGCTTAAAGCAGTCGGATGAATCATATTCCAAGGGCAAGCGTGAGCAGATTGTGATTTTAATAGGCCAACTACACCGCTACCAATCATGCTGACAAAAAACATATAGCCATATTGCCAGCGATAAAGTTTCAATTTTTCTACTTTGAATGACGCAATCCACAGAAATAAAAAGATCACATAAACGGTAGTAATGATTTGTTTTACGATTTCATGGTTTACCCTGACAAGATACCAATTGTCCCGATTAAAGAAATGACCTGTTGAATCCATCCAAGGGTGGATGAAATACATATCAATTTTCCCACCCACTGGAAATATAAATAAAAGTATAAAAAAACTAAGGGCAAGAAAAATAAGCTGAAGTTGAAAAAATTGTTTTTGTTGGTTCATTGCCATGCAACATCAATTTGAGTGTGAGTTGAAGGCATTACATAAAATAAAACTTAAATTGTTCTTAAACTAAACAAAATTTAATGTTGAAATAAAGTTAATAATTAAAAATTATATTTATAATTCATAGGTATATATTATTTGTTTAGAAAAAATTTTAATTTTTTTTAATTAATTTGGGTGAGCAAAGGCTTTAAAACGTAATGATAAGCAGGATATTTTGATCCTGCTTATCAATTGTTGAGTTAAAACATACCTTCTTCGGAGTTTGCAGAAATTTTATGAATAGATAAATCTGCACCTCTAAACTCATCTTCTTGAGATAAACGAATGCCAATAGTTGCTTTGAGTAAGCCGTAAACAATAAAGCCGCCAGCGAGCGCAATAGCAATCGCAAGTACTGTACCAATGAGCTGTGAAGCAAAAGATACACCGCCTAAACCACCAAGCCATTTTTGGCCGAATAGACCTACTGCAATACCACCAAATGCGCCGCATACGCCGTGTAAAGGCCATACACCCAACACATCATCTACTTTGAGTTTATTTTGTGTGTAGGTAAATAGGTACACGAACATTGCACCAGCTGCACCACCAATAACAAGCGCACTGACCGGATGAACAATGTCAGAACCCGCACAGATTGCGACTAAGCCTGCAAGTGGACCGTTGTGTAAGAAACCAGGGTCGTTTTTCCCAATCGCATTTGCTGTAATTGTTCCGCCGACCATAGCCATGAGCGAGTTAATTGCAACCAGACCTGAAATTGCATCAACTCGTTGCGCGCTCATCACGTTAAAGCCAAACCAGCCTACAATTAAAATCCATGAGCCAAGCGCCAAAAACGGAATAGAAGAAGGTGGGTGAGCACTTACACGACCATCTTTCTTATAACGACCAGAACGTGCTCCCAATAAAATCACGGCAGCAAGTGCAATCCAACCACCCATAGCATGCACCACGACTGAACCTGCAAAGTCGTGAAAAGCTGCACCAAAAGTTGCTTCTAACCATTTTTGCAGACCGTAGTTACCATTCCAGACCATGCCTTCGAAAAATGGATACACCAGCGCAACTAAAGCGAGTGTCGCAATTGCTTGTGAACGCATTTTTGCACGCTCAGCAATACCACCTGAAATAATGGCAGGAATGGCTGCAGCAAAAGTGAGTAAAAAGAAGCAACGCATGAGGTTGTAGCCATGATCACTCGCAAGGCTTGTGCCATCATGGAAGAAGTGCTGACCATAGGAAATGTAGTAGCCAACAAAGAAATAAGCGATTGCAGAGAGGGCAAAGTCAGTCAGAATTTTACTTAGCGCGTTCACCTGATTTTTATGGCGAACCGTACCAAGTTCCAAGAATGCAAAACCTGCGTGCATGGCAAGAACCAAAACAGCACCAAGTAATAAGAAAAATAGATCTACATTTTGCATAGCATGCTCGAAAAAAGTGCTAAATTCCATTTTGGAACAAATCTGGGTCTGTAAATTGCACCAAAATAGATTTAAGGAATCTAAAAACCTAAGTTTGTCTAAACAAACTCAATTGCATAAAAGTGAATATGCAATAAATGCACCAATTTGAATTGGAAAAGTGGTTTTTGGCGATAAATGGTGCGTTGATTTAGTCAAGATAGGGCAGTTATGGCGCTTTTTACGTTACAAGTCATCTAATACGCTGATAAATTGACCTGAAAGAGTTCGTTATTAAAGTTTTAAAAATTGCTCTTATTCATTTAATGATCTGACCAAACCTCTTGAGCAACTTCTATAAATGCTTTCACAGCAGGACTCATATGCTTTTTATTTTTCACTGCCAGTCCAATAGAACGTTTAAGATTCGGTTTAAAAGGGCGTTTAACTACGTTTGGATAAAGTGAGAGTAACTCTTTGGTGATGACCATATCAGACACAATGGACACCCCTAACTGGTTGTGAACCATGCTGACGATACTTAAAATTTGTGACACATAAAATTTGATGTCTGGTTTCACATTAAAGTTTTTTAAAATTAATTCGACCTGATATCTACTCCCAGCCATCGTCATGATGAAAGGGCAATTTTCTAGTTGTGCTGGATCAATATAGAGTTGTTGCGCGAGCGGGTATTGACTAGGAATTAACGCAACAAAACGGTCTTCAATTAACGGGAACGTATCGAATCGCTCATCTGGCATAATCAAAAAACCGACTTCTATACGCCGTTCTAATAACCACTGAGCAACTTCTTTATCTTCACCTTCATCAATATAAATTTCGATTTTAGGGTAGCGTTGCCGAAAGGTTTCTAAAATTTCAGGCAATAGATAAATGGAAGATGAAGCACCAAAAGAACCAATACGTAATGTGCCTTCGTTTAAACCATGGATGGCAGCCACTTCTTTTTCTAAGGTATCGGAAATACTCAATAGCTCTTTTACATGGGTCAATAATTGCTGACCTGTTGTCGTGAGCTCAATATCACTTTGGGATCTTGAAATTAGGTTAATGCCCCATTGTTGTTCTAATGATTTAAGGGCATGAGAAACGGCCGACTGTGAAATGCCCAACTTTTCTGCTGTAGCAGTAAAGCTTTTTAGTTCAGCAATGAGTGCGAAAATTTCAAGTTGGGTAAAGGTCATGTTGTATTTGTTATGAGTAAAAACTCATTTTATCATGAGTTTTCATTATCTTTAATATATGAGTAAGCCAAGGTTATTGCTAAAAACAGCAAGCCTCCACAAAACTCGAGTAAAGAAATGAATAGTATTGTTTTATCTCTTTTTCCTTTAGTTGCATTAATTGCATCGGGATACTTATTTAAAAAATATCGTTTTTTTAGCGATGAGTTTTGGGCTGGGGCAGAGAAGCTCAATTACTATATTTTATTTCCCGCTTTGCTTTTTAGTACGTTATCGACCGCAAAAATTAACTTACAAAGCTTGAGTACAGCCATCATTGCGATGTTGATTGTGGTTTTGGCAGTGACTGCCTTTTTATACATACTTCGAATGTTTTGGCATATACCGCCTGCACGTTTTGGTGTGCATGTACAAAGTATGGTTCGCTTTAATACCTATATTGGTTTGGCTTTAGTGACTTCGCTTTTTAAAAGTGAAGGAATGGCCATTCTGGCAATTTTATTGGCGCTTTGCATTCCACTTGTGAACGTTATTTCGGTGCTTGCTTTAACCTCTAAAGAACACATGGCAATAAAACCTGTTTTGATTGCCCTTCTTAAAAACCCTTTAATTGCATCGTGTGTAGTCGGGGCAGCAGTCAATGCACTTCACATCCCGATTTGGGAAGGCTTTACTCAGTTTATTAAGCTTTTTTCAGTGTCGAGTTTGCCACTAGGTTTGTTATGTGTTGGTGCAGCTTTACAGTTTATGCAAATTAAAAAAGACATTGTGGTATTGGCAGCAGACACGTTTGCTCGACTTTTAGCAGTGCCTGCCTTGGGTTACGTTGTCTGCATATGGTTTGCTTTACCAAGCTTGCAAACACAAATTTTAGTCATTTTCTTTGCGCTACCGACTGCTTCTGCTTCATACATTTTAACTAAAGTTTTGGGTGGTGATAGTCAGCTCATGGCAGCCGTGATTAGCTTTCAAACCTTATGTGCTGCCGTGACTTTACCATTAGTGATTTGGTGGATTTCTTAGGTTATAACTTAGATAAGTCGCATTCTATTTTCTAAAAATGAATAGGCCGATTCTGACTTAAAGAATGCTTTGCTACCTTCCTCATCTGATTATTGCTACACTTTTTTCTTTTTCAGGTGGATGAGTATGTCCTTTGATCTCAAAGTGAGCTTGCAGCAAAGGTCTGAACCGTCTGCACAGCAGAAAAAACTGAATCGCCTGATTGATAAAATAGAGCAACAAAAAGTTAGCCTGAGCACATGGCAAAATGCACAAGCTGAGATTCAACAGCACATTCGGCAAAAACTAATGCCTGTGTATAGCGATTTGCATGAAGTCTTATTTCAGCAGTTAGAACAACTTTGGAATATGTTGCATAACCATGAGTTTTCCAAAGCGGATATGCAACAACTAGACGAAAAAATTGCCCAGCTTGCACAAATGTTGAAGCGCTCCAAAATGCTGTCTGCTGAACAGTTAGAGTTAGTAAAGCAGATTGATACCTTTTATCAGCAACATGCGGGGGAATCGATAAAAAAGAATAAGAAAGCTCATTCAATAAAATTTGAATACGAAGAAAGTGCTGAGCAAAGTGCAGAACTTGAAGAAGACTTTGAACAGTATGCTGCCGAGCAACAACAAGCGAGAGAGCAAGCTAAACAGGAAAGGCAGCAACAGAAACGTGAACAAGCCGAGCAAATGGCAACTCAGTCGTTAAAAACAGTTTATTTAAAAATTGCTGCGATGATTCACCCAGATCGTGAGCAAGATGAAACAAAAAAACAGGAAAAAACTGAGTTGTTCCAACAAGCAAGTCAGGCATATGAAAAACAGGATTTGTTTTATTTACTCAAACTCCAGTTACAGCTCGAGCAGAATAAAGGGGTAGGGGCTAAAGAGCTATCTGCTGAGCAGTTGCGGTTTTATAAACTGGCATTGGATGCACAAAGTCAGCAGCTTGAAAGCCAAATTGCTGAAATTTTGGATTCTTTTCAGTTAGCTAAGAATGTAAAAGCAGAGCATGTACATATTAGTGATGTTTACAAAGCTGTAGATGCTGATTGTGCTGAGCTAAAGCAGCAGGTGAAGTGGGAAAAGGAGCGTTTAAAGCATATGAAAAAGGTGAGTGGGGTAGAGATGTTGTTGGGGCATGGGGTTTTATAAAACTCTATATTTCTCTCCTATCAGGAGAGAAATATTAAGAATTAATTTAGTTCTGTAGTTTGATTATTTTCCACCATCATTAGATGTTTCATCAGAATCTAATTTTTTATTAGCAATCCCGAATGGAATATGTACCGAAGCAATACTATTCGCAGTTTTTTCGACATGAGTAACTTGATCGTCAAAGAAAATATGTGGTTTTAAAATTTCTAAAACTTTTCTCTTCTCAATTCCGCCTAAGAAAAATGCTTCATTTACTGTATCAATACCCCATGAGCGCAATGAGTTTATGACCCTTTTATGGGCTGGAGCATTTCTTGCCGTAACGATAGAAATTCGTAAACGGCTATTATATGTTGGATTTTCTAATTGATATTTAAGCTCTGCATTTTGTAGAGTGGAAAGCTCTTTGAGTAGTTTATATAATGGACCGATATTAGCAGGTTGACTAGCAAGTTTATTTTCATTTTCTATAAATGCATTTAGGCCACCCTTTTTATAGACTTGTTCTGATGAATCATCTGCAATGACACCATCAAAATCGAAAGCGATACGCAATTCTTCATCATGATCTATATCGAATATCTGCCCCTTTAATATCAAGCCTGCTGGATAACCTGCGGTAATTGCTTGGTTGACATCTATTTCATTTGCAGACAAAAACAAACTAATATTAAGTGCATCAATATATTTGTAAGGTGTTCTACCTTGTAAAAAGATAGCTCTTTTTATATCTAAACCATAATACTCAATAGAATTCATAACCCGTAAACCTGTATTAGGATCATTACGTGATAATAAAATTACTTCCACAAATGGTTTATCTGGTGGGAAAATATCATTAATACTTAATAGGCGTTGAATAAAAGGAAACGCAACGCCCATCTCTAAAGGAATAGTTTCATTTTTACTTTGATATTTACGATAAGCTAATTCGCCTTTCTTTCGGAAAACTTTATCTGATTTTTCTAAATTAAACAGAGCACTTGAAGCTAAGCCAATTACTAATTTTTGGTCTAAATTATATCCACTCATTAAATTTACTTTATTATTTCATTTAAATTAACTAATTATATATTGAAAAGGGCTGAATAATCAGCCCTTTATATTATAGATTAAATTGTGAACTTTAAAGTTTAAAGCGCAGCAATTTGTTCCATATTTGCTTTAACTTTCTCTAACTGAGCAGCAAACTCAGCAAGCTTCGCTTTTTCACCTTCAACAACCGCTGCTGGTGCTTTAGACACAAAGCCTTCGTTTGCAAGTTTGCCCGCGATTTGATCGTGTTGCTTTTGGATTTTATCCAAGTCTTTTTGCAAACGAGCAAGCTCAGCTTTAGGGTCAATTAAGCCTTTCATTGGTACAAATACCGATGCATGGCTTACAACGCTAGAGCAAGACAAAGGTGGCTCTTGGTCTTTATTCAAGAATTCAATGCTTTCAACTTTAGCCAAAGCTTTGAACAATGCTTCAATACGAATGATTTGTTCACGTTCAGCATCAGATGTGTTTTGAAGTAATACTGGCAACAAGCGCGCATTACCTAAGCCCAACTCACCGCGAATGTTACGTACCGCACCAATCAAACCTTGAAGCCATTGCATATCTGCTTCAGCTTGTTCATTGATTTTTGCTTGCTCAGGAATAGGGTATTGAGCAGTCATAATCGTTGGACCGCCTTTACCAAGCATCGGTGCAAGAGTCTGCCAGATTTCTTCTGTCAAATATGGCATTAACGGATGAGCCAAGCGTAATGAAGCTTCCATCACTGCAAGCAATACACGGCGTACTTCAGCTTTACGCTCTTCTGCAACTTCTGGATCGTTAAGAACTGGTTTAGTTAACTCAACGTACCAGTCACAGTATTCATTCCAGATAAAGTCGTAAATCGCTTGTGCAGCAAGGTCTAAACGGTAAGTTGCAAATGCTTGGTGTACAGCTGCTTCTGCTTTTTGCAGGCGGCTCATAATCCATTGTTCTGGAAGTTCCCATAGATCAGGACGCGCTTCTTGACCAACAATTTGACCTTCAACATTCATGAGAACGAAACGAGTTGCGTTCCAGATTTTGTTACAGAAGTTACGGTAGCCTTCAACACGTTTTAAGTCGAACTTGATGTCACGACCAGTGTTTGCAAGGGCACAGAACGTGAAACGAACTGCGTCAGTACCATAAGCATTGATGCCTTCTGGGAACTCTTTACGCGTTGATTTTTCAATCTTCGCTGCATCTTTCGGGTTCATTAGGCCAGTTGTACGTTTTGCAACTAAGCTTTCTAAATCAATACCGTCAATTAAGTCTAATGGGTCAAGTACGTTACCTTTAGACTTCGACATTTTTTGACCTTCACCATCACGTACCAAGCCGTGAACGTAAACAGTCTTGAATGGTACTTGAGATGAACCGTCTTCATTTTTCATGAAGTGTAGGGTCATCATGATCATGCGGGCAACCCAGAAGAAAATGATGTCAAAACCTGTTACCAACACATCTGTTGGGTGGAAGGTTTTTAAGAAATCATTTGCTGCATCTTGTTTGTTGTCGCCAGTCCAACCTAAAGTTGAGAATGTCCAAAGTGCAGATGAGAACCATGTATCAAGAACGTCTTCGTCTTGTTTAAGTTCAACGTCAGCAGCGAGGTTTTTTTTCGCGCGTACTTCTTCTTCGTTACGGCCAACATAGATGTTGCCATTCGCATCGTACCAAGCTGGAATACGGTGACCCCACCAAAGCTGACGTGAAATACACCAGTCTTGAATGTCACGCATCCATGCCATGTACATGTTGCTGTACTGCTCTGGAACAAACTTAATACGGCCATCTTGAACTGCTTCAATTGCAGGCTCAGCAAGCGGAGCAATTTTTACGTACCATTGGTCAGTGAGTAATGGCTCAATGATCACACCGGAACGGTCGCCACGTGGTGCTTTTAAGTCATACGGTTGGATTTGATCTAACCAGCCTTCAGCTTCAGCTTCAGCAACTAACTTCTTACGTGCTGCAAAACGCTCTAAACCAGCGTATTCCGCAGGTGCAGTAATGGTTTTAGAAATTTGTTCGCCAGCTTTTGCAATATATTCAAACTCGCCTAAAACTTCGGCATTTTTGTTGAAGATATTAATGATTGGCAAGCTATTGCGTTTACCTAGGTCATAGTCATTGAAGTCGTGAGCAGGCGTGATTTTTACACAGCCAGTACCGAAGTCTTTTTCAACGTAGTCGTCAGCAACGATCGGAATTAAACGACCAGTAATTGGCAATACAATGTTTTTACCAACAAGGTGTGCATAACGCTCATCTTCAGGGTGAACAGCTACAGCGGTATCACCCAGTAAAGTTTCAGGACGAGTCGTCGCAACGACTAAATAGTCTTTGCCATCTTGAGTTTTAACTGATTTGTCTTCAAAGAAATATTTAAAGTGCCAAAGTGAGCCTTTTTCTTCTTTGCTTTCTACTTCAAGGTCAGAAAGAGCAGTTTGAAGTTTAGGGTCCCAGTTTACAAGGCGCTTACCACGGTAAATTAAACCGTCTTCGTGCAAACGAACGAATACTTCTTTAACTGCGTTTGATAAACCTTCATCCATTGTGAAGCGTTCACGTGACCAGTCTACAGACGAACCTAAGCGACGAATTTGTTTAGTGATTGTGCCGCCAGATTGTTCTTTCCATTCCCAAACTTTTTCAATGAACTTATCACGGCCCAAGTCATGACGAGTCACACCTTGTAAGCCAAGTTGACGCTCAACAACCATTTGAGTTGCAATACCAGCGTGGTCAGTACCCGGTTGCCACAAAGTATTTTTACCCATCATACGGTTATAACGGGTGAGGGCATCCATAATGGCATTGTTAAAGCCATGGCCCATGTGCAAACTACCTGTGACGTTTGGTGGCGGAATCATGATACAGAATGATTCACCGTGACCAGAAGGTTTGAAGTAACCTTGTTCTTCCCACGTTTGGTACCACTTCTTTTCGATCTCGGTTGGATCGTATGTGGTCGCAATATTTTGAGCGGTTTGAGCGTCAGTCATAGTAGCTTAGATCGAATATGCATAAAAAATTGCACCTATTGTAGCAAAAAAATGCCTCGAAATTAATGTGCTGAAAACAGATAAACGGTTTTGTATTTTTTTCAAAAAACGGTAGATTTATGAAAGATGGATCACAATTTAATCGTGTAGATACACGGCACAAAAATTACAAACGAATTGAAAAGGATGTTGCTCATGAGTTATGAAGTTTTTTTGAAAATTTCCGATTCAACTTATACCCAATTCGAGACCATTCGGCAGAAACTGCATGATGGGGTAAGCCAAAGTCAGGCAAAACCCTTAGGCGATGTACTCTCTGATCTTTCTTGTGAAATTATTGAACAGGTTTTTTCTGTACTTTTACAGTCAGGGAATACAACCATGTCTCCAAAACAACAAGCTGAGTCTGAAAAAGTAGTTCAGCAAGTTTTAGAGACTTTTCGAAAATATATGCCTTGGTCGGTTTCATTCTTTGGAAATGAGCGTCTTTTGCCTTTAGTTGACTACATGACATCTCTGATGAAAGAACAGGGGCAACAAGTTTATATTACCTATCCAGTTACCCTGCAACTCGTACAACAAGCTCAAAACCTTACGCAGCAAATTCGTGACGGTAATATGCAAAGTATTACAGCTGCTTTTGAAACGTTAATACAAATTGTAGATTTAGGCGTAACAAGCCTAGTACGTGAACCTAAAAAGCGTTTAAAATTTAATTTAGTTGTCGATAAAACTCTTAACGGAGTGATCAACATGACGACGCATTTGGGCTATAAACGTTTGGAAAAGTTAGGTACACAGGTCGATCAGACCACAGCAACTCATTATATCAACCACTTTTTGGCCTTCATGCATCAAGCAGCATAATTTAAAAAGATAATAGGAACATAAAGCATGGCCAAACTTGATACTTTGCAAAATAAAGTGGTATGGATTACGGGAGCATCTTCTGGTCTGGGTAAGGCCTTAGCAGGTGAGTTGGCTTTGCAGGGGGCCGAAGTGATTTTGACCTCACGTCGTTTTGAAGAATTAGAAGAGGTTCGGGTTGGTTTATTGAATCCAGAGCATCATTTGTCAGTGGTTGCCGATATTACTGATGAAAAACAAGTTGAAGCAGCTTACCAGCAAATTTTAAAAGCTAAAGGGCGAATTGACTGGCTCATCAATAATGCAGGCTTAAGCCAACGCGCTTTAATTGAAGATACAACAATGGCAACCGAACGGGCCATTATGGAAGTCGACTATTTCTCTCAAGTGGCATTAACCAAAACTGTGTTGCCGACCATGCTAAAACAAAAGTCTGGCAGAGTTGTATTTGTGTCGAGTGTGGCGGGTTTATTAGGAACTCAATACCGTGCAAGCTACTCAGCGGCTAAAGCTGCAATTCACATGTGGGCCAACAGTTTACGTGCCGAGGTCTCCGATCAAGGTGTTGAAGTTTCCGTTATTTTCCCAGGCTTTGTAAAAACAAATGTGTCTTTCAATGCGTTAAATGGTGCTGGACAACCTCAAGGTCATCAAGATGAAGCGATTGAGAATGGTTTAGAAGCAGATGTATTTGCTCAGCAATCAGTTAAAGCCTTAATGCATGGTCAAGAATATATTGTTGTTGGGGGAACCAAAGAAAAACTAGGTGTTATGGTTTCTCGGATGTCACCAAAACTTCTCTATAAAATGATTCGGAAAACAAAAGTAAAATAAAAAAGTGATTTCGCCGTGCTAAATTGATGGAAAACCCGCATAGAAGGTTCACCATGGATCAAGATTATCACCGTATTTTAGACGTCATTACGCGTTTTCAATTGGTCTTTGACCAGAAAAATTGGGACGCTTTTGACGAGTTATTGGCAGATCAACTTGAGGTGGACTATTTCCAGTTTAGGGGAGAGCCTTTATGTGTCGTGTCTTGTCATGAATATAAAGGTTCTCGGCAACAAGCTTTATCGCATTTAAGGCTACAGCACAATTTGAGTAATCCACTTATCCGTATTGAACAAGATCAAGCATGGTTAGAATGTAATTATCAAATTTATCGTTTTTCGGAAAATGATTATTTTCATTCATTTGGTCGTTATTATTTTACTTTGGCAAAACAACAAGAGAGTTGGAAAATTACTGGAATTTGCCAACATTTAACTAAAAATATTGGCAATCCACGTATTCACTTTTCTGCTATGGGGCAGTGCTAATCTTTTACAGCCGTACCATAAGCAAATACTTCGACCATTCCGCCTTGCATCCCAAGTTCGGTTGTACTTAGCCGAACTCCCATAATATGGTTAGCTCCTGCGGTATGGGCTTGTTGTTTTAAGCGAACAATGGCTTCACGGCGAGCACGCTCAACCACACTCTCATAACTGGTGAGTCGACCACCCAAAACATTCTTAATGGATGCCAATACATATTTAAAGTAGTCATGAGAAATCACGACATTACTACTAATAAAATGACCTAGCTCATCACTCCTCGAAAAACGATTAGTATCAATTCTGATATGGGCAAATTGCTGTTCTTTTTCTAAAAGTTCTTTCAAATGTTTTCGTTCAATATGGCGGCCAAAACCCCAACCAATACTGAAAAGAATTAGAAAAATAACAAGCTGAAAAATAAGATTTTCCATTTTCTACCTATTCACTAAATGGATCTGGTAGATGGGTTGCTTGAGGTTGAATAACCACAGCCGTGCCATATACAAATAATTCAGAAGCACCTTGGGCAATATTTGAAGTTGAAAAACGAATACCAACAATTGCATTCGCACCAAGTTGCTGAGCTTTGGCAATCATCCGATCCATGGCTTCTTTGCGAGATTCTTCTAATAATTCGGTATAACCCGTAAGTTCACCACCGACAATATTTTTTAAACTCGCCATCAAGTCACGGCCAACATGCTTACTACGGACAGTACTTCCATAAACAACATCAAGCTGCTTTAAAATCTGGTGGCCCGGAACACTTTCTAAATTACTTAGTAACATTGTTTTTTATCAATCTAAATCTCTTAAGGTTTCAAGATAAAAAATAATCACATGAGATGCAATAAAAAAGCCCACCGAAGTGAGCTTTTATAAATAAGTTATTTAAAACTTATTGCTTTTTAAGTTCAGCACTTGATGGTTGATTAACCACTGTATCTGAAGAATTTGCTTTTAAACCGCCACCTAGAGTTTTGTATAACTCGATTTGGTTGTTTAAGTTAGCTTGTTGAAGTAACAATAAACCTTGTTCTGCTGAATAAGATGAACGTTGTGCATCAAGAACCGTCAAGTAACTGTCAATACCAGCACGGAAGCGGGCATTTGACAGTGTGTAGTTGCGGTTAGTCGCTTCTACTAGACGCTGTTGAGCTGTTAAACGCTCACCAATATTGGCACGAGTTGCAAGTGCATCGTTAACTTCGCGGAACGCAGACTGAACTGATTTTTCATAATCAGACAATGCAATTTTCTGATCGGTTTCAGAAATTTTTACATTGGCACGACGTGTGCCCCAGTCAAAGATTGGTAAGTCTAAGCTTGGACCAATTGACCAAACAAAACCACCAGACTTAAATAGATCACTTAAGTCAGTTGATGCGTAACCTGCTGAACCCGTTAAGCTAATGGTTGGGAATAAACGCGCTTTTGCAGCACCAATATTCGCACCAGCAGCGCTTAAGTTATATTCAGCAGCTTTTACATCTGGACGGTTGTTAAGCAAGTCACTCGGTAAACCAGCTGTATATACATTTTGTTGAGTAATGCGTTTTACAGGTTGGTTTGGCAACAAGTTTTGTGGAACTGCTTGGCCCACTAACAAGTTCAACAAGTTCTGTGCTTGAGCAATCTGTGTTTTATAGTTCGCTACATCATTACGCGCAGTTTCTACAGAAATCTGTGCCTGACGTAGTGGAACTTCACTGTCGATGCCCACATCAAAACGTTTTTTGTTGAGATTGTAAGAGTCTTGTTGTGCTTTAAGTGTTTGATCAGCAAGTTTTAAATTCGCTGTTGCAAAAGAGTAGTTCAACCATGCTTGAGCAACTTGGCTGATCAGACTGATTTGAGTCGAATCACGAGCACTTTGCGTTGAAAGATAACTATCTAACGCAGCATCTTTTAAGCTACGTACGCGGCCCCAAAAATCGAGTTCATAGGCAGTTACACCCAAACCTACTTGATAAGTAGAGTAAGGGTTATTCGGATCACGGCTTTGAGAAACCTGACGAATTGCACTACCACTTGCTCCGATTGTTGGAAGCTGGTTGTTTTGCGTAATTCGATATTGCTGTTGGGCACGTTCAATATTGAGCGTTGCTGTACGTAAGTCGCGGTTGTTGGCAAGCGCCAAATCAATCACGCCGAGCAAACGAGAGTCAGCAAAGAACTGTTTGTAACCCTGTTCAGCAATAGACGTACCAGAAGCGCTGTTATATGCATAGCTTTCTGGAATATCGGTTTTCACGACTGGTTCTGGGCCGCGCATGCTTTGACAAGCTGACAAAGCAAGCGCAAGTGCAGATACCGCAATGCTACGACCTGAAATAGACCATACTTTTTGCATCACGATTTATGCTCCTGAGTGTTTATGGTTTTTGGTTTGTACTTAAAGATACTACGAATCCACACATAGAATACAGGGATAAAGAAGATACCTAAGAACGTTGCACTGAGTACGCCACCGAGTACACCGAAACCAACTGAGTGCTGACTTCCTGCACCGGCACCTGTTGAAAGGGCAAGTGGAAGTACACCAAAACCGAAGGCAAGGGTAGTCATAATAATTGGACGTAAACGCATTTTTGAAGCATGTAAAGTTGCATCAAGTAGGTCTTCGCCTTTTTCCTGCAACTCTTTTGCGAACTCAACAATTAAGATCGCATTTTTTGCAGAAAGACCGATAACCGCGATCATCGCTACTTGGAAGTAAATGTTATTTGAGAGATTTGGATCTCCTTTAATAATCATACCCAAGTAGGTCAATACAATTGCACCAATAATACCAAGTGGTACTACAAGTAAAACCGAGAACGGAATAGACCAGCTTTCATATAATGCAGCTAAGCAAAGGAAAACGATTAACAATGAAAGCGCGTAAAGGAATGGAGCTTGGGCACCAGACTCACGTTCTTCAAGTGATAAACCTGTCCATTCATAGTCGAAACCTTGTAAGCCCATAGATGGTAACTTAGCAATAATTTCTTCCATAGCTTTCATCGAGTCACCAGAGCTCACGCCAGGTGCAGGTGTACCTTGAATGTTAACAGAGGATACGCCGTTATAACGTTCAAGACGAGGAGAACCATAAGTCCATTTGCCTGTAGCAAATGCAGAGAACGGTACCATTTCACCTTTGCTATTACGTACATACCACTTGTTTAAGTCTTCAGGCATCATACGGCTACCCGAATCACCTTGAACATAAACTTTTTTCACACGACCACGGTCAACGAAGTCGTTAATGTATGAGCCACCCCATGCAATACGCATAGTGTTGTTAATGTCAGCAATGCTAACGCCCATAGCACCAGCTTGAGCCTGATCTACATTAATTTGATACTGAGGCGTATCTTCTTGACCATTAGGACGTACCCCTACAAGACGTTTGTCTTGTGAAGCCAAACCTAAAATTGTGTTACGTGCGGCAATAAGTTTCTCATGGCCTTGACCACTTGAATCTTTAAGTTGCAAGTTAAATCCAGCTGTTACACCGAGTTCAGGCATGGCTGGAAGCTGTAATGGCATGATGTAAGATGCGTCTTTGACGATCATGTTTAATGCCATACCACGCTGAATTAACGCACCGATTTGAGACTCAGGTGAAGTACGTTCACTCCAGTCTTTCAATTTAACGAAGCCAATACCAGCATTTTGACCAACACCCGTGAATGAGAAGCCTGAAACGGTGAAAATAGATTCCACTGTATCTTTTTCATTCATGAAGAAGTTTGTCATGGTGTCAATCACTTTACCTGTACGGTCAAGCGTTGCATTTGGTGGTAATTGAACAAGTGTCATGACCACGCCCTGATCTTCTTCTGGTAAGAACGAAGATGGGAGTTTTTGGAACAAGAACACTAATAGGCCAATTACTACAGCATAGAGTAATCCAGAGAAGATCTTGCCTTTAAGCATGCGGCTAACACCATTTTGGTAGCTATGCGACATGCGGTCAAAACCGTTGTTAAATCCTCTGAAGAAACGAGCAAAAATATTATTGCTTGGCTCTTTGTTAGGATCATGCTGTTTTAAAATGGTTGCACAAAGTGCAGGGGTAAAGGTTAACGCTACAATTAACGATAGAACCATTGCTGTTACAAGGGTAATCGAGAATTGACGGTAAATTACACCAGTCGTACCACCAAAGAATGCCATTGGTACGAATACCGCTGTCAATACGCTTGTGATACCAATTAACGCACCAGAAATCTGTTGCATTGATCGTGAAGTCGCCGTGACCGGATCGGTATGCTCTTCACTCATTACACGTTCAACGTTTTCCACTACAACAATAGCGTCATCGACCAGAAGACCAATTGCCAATACCATAGCGAACATGGTTAAGGTGTTAATTGAGAATCCAAAGATATTAATAACAGCAAATGTACCTAATACAACAACAGGTACAGCAAGTGTTGGAATAATCGTTGCACGCCAGTTCTGCAAGAACAAGAACATAACAATGAACACTAAAATTACCGCTTCAATTAATGTGTGTACAACACTTTCAATTGAAAGACGAATGAATGGAGTAGTGTCATAAGCTAGCTTGTCTGCAAGGCCTGCTGGATAATTCTTACGTAATTCAGCTAAACGATGTTCAACAGCGTCAGCGGTGTCAAGTGCGTTAGCACCCGTTGCAATTTTAATTGCGAGACCAGCTGCTGGTTTGCCGTTAAATTTCGAATCGAATTGATAGTTATCAGAACCTAACTCTACGCGTGCAACATCTTTTAAACGAACCTCAGCACCTGATGCTGTGTTCTTTAAGAAGATGTTTTTAAACTGCTCAGGTGTTTGCAATAAACTTTGTGCATTCACTGTTGCGTTAAGTACTTGACCTTGTACGGCTGGTGCACCACCTAACTGACCTACAGCAACTTGCGAGTTCTGCGCTTGTAAAGCAGTCGCAATATCACTAGGAGTGAGTTGATAACTTGTTAATTTAGCCGGATCAAGCCAGATACGCATTGCATATGAACCACCAAAGACTGTTACCTCACCAACGCCAGCAACACGGCTAAGCGGTTCTTTAATTGACGAGTTTACGTAGTCTTTAATGTCTGAGTCTGACAGGTTGTTATCTGGCGAATAGAATGCAATAACTTGCAAGAAGCTTGCGCCAGATTTAGTAACCGTCACACCTTGGCGTTGAACATCTTCAGGTAAAAGCGCAGTTGCAGATTGCAGTTTGTTTTGAACCTGAACCTGTGCAATATCTGGGTCAATACCTTGTTCAAAGTTTAATTGAATAGAGGCCTGACCGTTACCCGCACTGTTAGATGAAATATAACGTAAACCATCTAGACCATTCATTTGTTGTTCAATGATCTGGGTTACAGTATTTTCAACCGTCTCAGCCGATGCACCAGGATAAGTTGCAGCAATTGTAACTGTCGGTGGTGCAATCGTCGGATACTGTGCAATAGGCATTTTTGTGAGCGTGAGAATACCCGCCAACATAATGACTAATGCAATCACCCACGCAAAAATGGGGCGATGAATAAAAAATTGTGCCATTCAATCTACCCCTTATGCATTTGAAGATGCTTTCTGTTCTGCTTGAGGTTTACCTGATTGAGCCGGTTTTGTCGCATTTGGAGCTGCACCTTGAGGGGTTGCTGGTTGAGCTTGATAAGGTTTTGCTGACACTTCTTGCCCTTCTTTAACTTTGGCAATACCATCAACAATTACTTTCTCACCAGTTTTGAGACCGCTAGTCACAATCCAGTTTTGTCCTTGAACACCAGAGGTTTCAACAGGACGACTCTCAACAGCACCTTTAGCATTAACAAGCATTGCTACAGCTTGACCTGTCGGTAAGCGAGTAATTGCAGCTTGAGGAATCAGATAAGCATTTGGAACTACACCTTGAACAATTTGCGCAGTTGTATACATACCAGGAAGTAACAAATGATTCGGGTTCGAGAATACGGCACGTAAAGTAATCGTTCCGGTATCTTGATTTACAGAAGCATCAGAGAAAGCAAGTTGTCCTTCGATTGGATAGGTTGAACCATCTTCGAGCTTCAATTTCACTTTCGTATTGTTACTGTTGTTTAAACTACCTTTGCTGAGTTGTTGGCGTAAACGTAATAACTCGGCACTAGACTGGTTAATATCAACATAGATTGGATCTAACTGTTGAATTGTCACTAAAGGATCAGTTTGGTTTGCAGTGACTAAAGCACCAGCCGTTACAGAAGAACGTCCAGACTGACCAGAAATTGGTGAGCGAATTGTAGAATAACCAAGATCTACATTTGCATTCGTTACTTGAGCTTTCGCGGCAGAAACTTGTGCTTCGGCAACATTAACTTGACCAAGTAAGTCGTCATATTCTTGTCTAGATACAGCATTGCTCGAAACAAGTTGCTTATAACGGTTTAGCTTAGTACGTAGTGAAGCTAGATTTGCCTGTTGTTGTAAAAGAGATGCTTTTGCATTTTCAAGCGTTGCACGGTTAGTTCGAGAGTCCAGTTCATAAAGAGCCTGACCTTCACGAACATAACTCCCTTCAGCAAACAAGCGTTTTAAAATTACGCCACTTGTTTGTGGACGAACTTCAGAAATTTGATATGCTGAAGTACGGCCAGAAAGCTCAACGCTTTGTTCAACACTTTGTGGTTGAGCAACAATAACACCTACCTCAGCAGGCGGCATTTTCTGAGCAGCAGCAGCTTGCTGTTTCTCATCGGAGCCTTTGCCACAACCAACAAGTGCGATACTTGTTGCTAATGCGCAAGCAGTAAGGGCAGGAGCCCAAAGCTTAGCCGACATCATTGTTCCACCTCGTTAGATAAAATCTAAAAATATATTTGTTTTTTACTTAACCTACTTTGTGTTTGTAATAACCAGAGCCAAAGCAGTGCAATCCAAATAAAACCTATGCCCCAACCGGCGAGTACATCTGTTGGAAAATGAACTCCAGCATATATTCTTGAAAGCCCCATGCAGATAAACCAAAGGCAAGAAATCAAAATGATATAAGGAGAGTTAGTGTTGGGCTTATGGCATAACATTATCATTGCCAGACAAGCCAGTGTTGATGCATAAACACTGTGTGCACTTGGGAACGATGCACCGTAACTTTCGACAATATGATATACCTGTGGGGGTCTTGGGCGATCAACACACCACTTGAGCAGCCAACCCATGGTGATACTGCCAATAACTCCCACGCTAATGAAAATAACAGTAATATATTTTTTATACCATGCCTGATATATACACACCAGAAAGGATAAAAAAAGTACAAAAGGCATACCACCTATTCGTGCTAGAAAGATCGTAATAGCGTTAAGATAGTCTGAACGATATTCACTCAATATTTGAACGCTGAGAAGATCCAAAGACTGAAGTCTTGGTACAAAAAGACCAAGAACACCTAATCCTAAAAAAATACAACCAATAAGAAGCAATAAATAGGGCATGTATGTACCTTTGCTTATTCAAGCAGTGTCCACTACTGAAAGCCGTTAAAAGTGTACTTGCCAGTACACTTTTTTTCAAGCCTGATAGATCATCGTAAATTCATTTTGAAAATTTTTTAACATTTGGAAAAACAATCACAACAAAATTGACGAAATTCACATTCTGTGTACAAAGCAAAACTGTTAGTGTTCTGCCTTTTTTCCATTATTTGTAGTCGTATTTTCTTCAAGTTCTAATGGTTGTTTTGGTGGCCAGAAAAAATCACTTGGACGAGTCAGAAAATGGGTCATTACCAGCTTGGCTAAAGGTTTCCATTGTTCGAAGCGAACTCGACGTGCTCGTAATGCCACAATAATAGTTAAGGTGAAACTCACAAATAAGTTGGTGAGACCAATACATAACACGCCTAGAAAGGACACGATAATCAGTCCGATGTCTGGGCTGCCGTTAATGGTCATTAAACCTTGAATAAAGTTAGCCGAGGCAAAGGCAATATGACGAATATCTAAAGGTAAACCTAAAATAAAGCCTATGGTGCCCATACTTCCTAACATAATCCCGAATAAGAAGTTACCCGCTAAAGCTCCTAAGTTGCGCTCAATATACTCAGCAAAACGGTTTAAGCGATCTTGCCCAAACCAGTTTGCTAAGCGGTGATGTGCTCTTAGCCGTGGACCGACTTTTCGGTAAACAGCCATGTTGTCGAAGTATCCAGCAATGAGACCCGACAAAAATAAGCAAACTCCGGCTACGGCTGCATGTGGAACTGCCAAAGAGGTAAAGGGATTTAAGCTGTGCAACAAATAAGTCGCTTTAGTATGAGTTAATAAAGGCTCATCAAGATAGAACTGCCAAGCAAAAGTAATGAGTGCGGCAGTAGGAATCGCAATTGAAATATTGCCTAAAATAGCAATAAATTGTGTGCGAATAATATTAATAATAAGGGCTGCTAACTCTGCAATTTGAGCTGTTTTAGAGCCTTTACGCTGTTGTACTGTTGCAGCGAGGGCCGCAGCAGTCATCGCTGGTTGTTTAGTCGCAACTGTGAAATGCAGAACATGAATTAGAAGGAATCCAAGAGAATAATTCATACTAAAAGTAAAGGCTTGCATGAGCGGAGCCATCGTCATTCTTGCTGCAAGAATTTTTAAAGATGCCATACAGGCGATAATAACGCCTGCTCCAGCGGCAGCTTTATACATGCCCCAGAAGCCTTTGGTATCCGTACTTACATAATGTTCACCTGTTCGGCTAGCATTTTCAGTCACTTGAAAGGCAATAAGTTCACTTGTCGTACTTAATAAAGAGCGAACACTTTTTTCACTGTAGTGTGCTTTGGTTAAATCGGAAATAAGATGCCCTAAAGAGACATATTTTCCTTTAGTGTTATCTACAACCAAATAAAGCAGTAATTCAATTCGGTCGAGGCACTGTTCAAGTAATGACAATAAATAAGTCAAACTTAAGCTGACGCCAATTCTTTTGGTGGCACGGCGAATTTTTAAAACCACATCCCGACATTGTTCCAGCATAACAAATGCTTGTGATGCATCCGGAGGGGAAATCACCGCAATTTCATGTTCAGTAAGTTCTTGTTTTTTGTATTTCTCAATAAACTCAATAATTTCACGGTTCTGAACTAAAAATGGCGATTCATATTCAGTTAATTCGGGTTGAGCATTAATAAATTCAGGGTAAAGGCCAATTCCACTAATTCGATAAGATAAGACAGTAATTGCTTTAATCATTTCACTTTGAATGACAAGCTTTTCATCTACATTACTTTGGCTTTGACCAATAAGACCAAAAAGGTTTGCCCAATCTTCATCATCAATATTATTGAGCCAGATTTTGTCACTTTCTAAATAGAAAATTCTACCAATTAATATTTTGAGTTGGCTTGCATCTTCAATTAACGGTAAAAAATGTGCTCCGAGTCTTTGCCCTAGTTGGTTCCAGAAACCATCTAAAGACAAAATTCCGCTATCGGCATATAAGCTAACTTGTTTATAGCGATTAATTAAACGTAATAAAAAAGTTTGTAGCAGGAAGGGAGCAGTAGGTGTGCGTAATAGGCTTTCAATAAAAGCCTGTATTTTTTGCTTTATCTCATCCGTATCCTGAGGGTCGGATGGACGAATGGCATTGACTAACTCAATGAGTAGATTTTCGTCAATGACAGCTTGAGTATCCTCAAGCTGTTTCTGTATTTTTAAAAAATGATCTGAAAAATTTATATGCATAGGCAGAATAATATCTATTGTATTCGATGTAACGCAAGCTGAGTTAAGTTAATCAAAGCCTGACGATACGGTGTATCGGGTAGGTTTGATAAAGCTTGCAGTGCTGCTTCTGTTTCTTCTTGGGCACGTTGGTGACAATAATCTAAAGCACCAGACTTCTGTACAATTTCTATGACCTGAGATAATTGGTCCACTCCACCAGTTGCGATACTACGACGAATAATCGCATGCTCTTCGCCTGCTGAGTGTGCCAATGCAGAAATTAACGGTAAAGTCGGTTTACCTTCCATTAAATCATCACCAATATTTTTACCTAATGTTTCAGCATCTGAAGTGTAGTCTAAAATATCATCAATAATTTGGAATGCATTACCAAAATGACCGGCAAATGATCTCAATGGTTCACGATACGCTTCTTGTCCAGCCAGAATAGCAGCGCCTTCAGTAGCCAGTTCAAATAGACGAGACGTTTTACCGTGAATAATTTTTAAATAAGTTTCTTCTGTTGTATCTGGTTGGTGTTGCGATTGAAGTTGTAATACTTCACCTTCAGCAATTTCACATGTACCTGTCGAAAAGTCTTTCAATAAAGTCATGTTGTTTAAATCGACCAGTAAATCGAAAGCACGTGCAATAAGGAAGTCACCAACTAATACCGCGGTTTGATTGTTCCATGTCGCATTTGCTGTAGGTCGACCACGACGAAGCCCAGATTCATCGACCACATCATCATGAACCAATGTTGCGGTATGCAACATTTCAATGATTGCAGCCAGACGCTGTGCGTTTGCCATATTATCTAAACCACAAGCGCGAGCTGCCAATAGACACATAATTGGGCGCATACGCTTTCCGCCAGCTTCAACAACATGTTTGCTGACTGACATGACTAAACCGACTTTTGAGCTAATTCCTTCATTAATCAAGTGATCCATCGCAGCAAAGTCTGAGGCAACAGGCGCAAGAATGTCTTGCTTGAAATCGATGACCATATGAAGAAAAACCCCGTATTGGTAGATAAGTGGCGTTAGTGTAACAATTAAAGGTGTGTTGCACAGGTGAACAAGTGGCTGATATTAATCATTTCTATTGTCTTTATGCGTTCTTTGTTCTTTATTTAAGCAAAACATGATATTTCCGGCAAAACAATAAATTTAATGACATCAGCATTAATACAACTTGTTCTTGTCGCAATTTGTGTCTGGAACTGTATTTTAATTTTCATTCAGAATCAATGAAAACTGCTAAATTCCAATCTAAGCTGTCTGTTGATTTTGTAAAAATAGGGGAATAGGCATCACTGATAACTAGAAAATACTTGTCGTTTGATCAAATTTCACTTAAAATCTGTCGCCTTATATAACCCCAGTGGCGAGCGTTTTAAGATCGATATATCCCTTATCGGCACGTCGACACGGGCTAATTGGAGTACATTATGTACGCAGTAATCCAAAGCGGTGGTAAACAGCACCGTGTAGTTGAGGGTGAAACCCTTAAAGTTGAATTATTGAAAGCTGAATCTGGCGCGACTATTACATTTGATGATGTATTAATGGTTGTAAATGGTGACAGCATTCAAATCGGTGCTCCAGTTGTAGCTGGCGCTAAAGTAACTGCAGAAGTGGTTGGCCATGGTCGTCACGACAAAATCCGCATTATCAAAATGCGTCGTCGTAAACATTACCGTAAACAACAAGGTCACCGTCAATGGTTCACTGAGTTGAAAATTACTGGTATTTCAGGCTAATCACGAGGAGTAAGAGACATGGCAACTAAAAAAGCCGGTGGATCGACGAAGAACGGTCGTGATTCAAACCCAAAAATGTTAGGTGTTAAAGTTTACGGCGGTCAAGCTGTAACTGCTGGTAACATCATCGTTCGTCAACGTGGTACTGAGTTCCACGCTGGTGCAAATGTTGGTATGGGCCGTGACCATACTTTATTTGCTACTGCTGACGGCGTAGTAAAATTCGAAGTGAAAGGTCAATTTGGCCGTCGCTACGTAAAAGTTGAAGCTGTATAAGTTTTAGCTTTAAAAAAAAGCCCACATTTTGTGGGCTTTTTTTATGGAATTTAATCTGGCTTATCTTCATCATGATGAATGAAATTCTACAAACAACATGAATAACATAACAAAATATCTTATTTTCTCAATGATTAGCACAGAGTTTGTCGGTTAATATGAGTCTTGAATTAAGAGCTTGCTAAGTTTCATAACTTTGGAAAATGGCAAGTTGTCTTACAGCAACTAAAAAGGTGATGACATGAATATGCTTCGTAAAACTATGTGTGCTATTACACTCAGCGCGTCAGTGCTTGCTCCTGTAATGAGTACTACAGTGTTTGCTGCGCCTGTAGCAGCACCGGAGCAACAGGCAATTGGGAACCTGGTTAATCAGTTATCAGGATTACAGCGTTTGACTGCCGATTTTGAACAAACAACTAAAGCCAATACAAAAACTGTGGCACAGAAAAAGAGTTTAAGTGCTCAGCATATGAACCAGACATTTAAAGGCTCAATGAAAGTTGAACGTCCGGGGAAATTTTATTGGGAAACAGTAAGTCCGTCTAAACAAACGATTGTAACGAGCGGGAAAACAGTTTGGATTTATGATCCAGATTTACAACAAGCTGTACGCCAAAGCTTAGATGATCAGGTTGCAGATACGCCGGCGTTATTACTCTCTGGTAATACCAACCAAATCATGAAGTCTTATCGTGTAACGCAACCAGATAAAGCAAAACTCTATTTCACATTATTCCCTAAAAAAGAAGATGGTGCTTTCCAAAGTTTAACGATTAGTTTTGGAGCAAATAAAGCGCCAACACTTATGGTGTTACAAGACTCATTAGGTCAAACCACCTATGTGCGCTTTAAGAACGTGAAAGTAAATGCTTCAATTCCAGCATCTGTCTTTAACTTTACGCCACCAAAAGGCACAGATGTTATTGACCAATAATTAAAGTCTCTTCAAAAAAAGCTACCTTTCACGGTAGCTTTTTTATATAAGAGAGATAGATACATTTTTTAACCCCACCTCGATCAGACGCTTTGTATAGTGATAGAGGTAAATTCATGGGGATTATTATGCGACTTTACGATAAAAAAATTATTTGTATTCTTCCATTAATGGCTGCAATGGCAATTGTGAGTGGTTGCCAACCAAAGTCGGCAACCAAAGAAGAGCAGGCTGCTTCGACTGCAAAAGTTAAAGAAACGAAAGAGGCTGGTGTTCCTGTCATTCAGGCAAAAGTAATCCCAGTAAAGTTGCCGAAATCAAAAGTTTGTTTAGAAGATGGTTGTACTGAGTATGACTTTCAAACAGTACAAACCAATCAAAAGTGGATTAATGATTACTTTACTAATCGAATAAAGAAAGCAGATCCGAATGCTTTTGCAAATTTAGCTGATCAGCCTGTCGATGTGCCTGAAGGTGAACCACGTTCGAGTCAAAGTGCAATTTATGTCCGCTATTTAGGGCAAAATTATAATCTTGCGACTTTTGCATTACAGACCTACTCATATTCTGTTGGTGCAGCACATGGCATGTCACATCAAGAGTTCGTGACTTTTGATTTATTAAATAAAAAACATATTACTGTTGCCGAGCTCATTCAGCCAGATGTCGAAAAACAATTAGTTGATGCACTTTTTGATGCGAATACAAATTGGCTTCAAGAGCACAATATCAGCCGCGAAAAACTGCAATTAAGTGATAATTTCTACTATGGCGCAAATGGAATTGTTTTTGTCTATCCGATTTATGAGTTGGCTTCTTATGCTGAGGGAATGTCTGAATTAACGCTGCCGTATTTTGAGGCGAGTAAATTCATTAAACCTGAGTATTTACCGAGTGTGCCAAACTATAAGTTCTAAAATAGGTGATCTATTCTAACAATTGTGTGAAAGCTATTCGTTATGAAGATGATCACTATATTTTTTAGTGTGAAGGCCTTACACTATAGCCAGTTTTTTACCCATATTATGATTGATTATGATCGACCCTAAGTTACTCAGAAATAATATTGAAGCTGTTAATGCGGCTTTGGCAAAACGTGGTGTTCAATTAGATGTTCAAGAATGGGCTTCTTTAGAAACTCGCCGTAAAGACTTGCAATCAAAAACTGAAAAATTGCAGGCAGAACGTAATGCCGGTGCAAAACAAGTGGGTCAGATTAAAAAATCCGGTGGCGATGCTTCTGAAATCATGACGCGTATGCAAGCGATTGGTGATGAAATCAAAGCTGCTGAAGTTGCTTTGTCAGAGCTACAAAACGAGATTGAACAAAAAGCGCTTAGCATCCCTAACTTGCCAGATGAATCTGTTCCTGCTGGTAAAAATGAAGATGATAACGTTGAAATCTCAAAATGGGGCACACCTCGTCAGTTTGATTTTGAAATCAAAGATCACACTGATTTAGGCGAGTGGATAGGCGGATTAGAGTTTGAAACTGCGACCAAATTGACTGGTTCACGTTTTAGCGTTTTAAAAGGCTCTTTAGCGCGTCTACAACGTGCTTTAACTCAGTTTATGCTTGATACCCATACTTTAAAGAATGGATATACAGAAGCTTATGTGCCTTATTTGGTAAATGCTGATTCACTTCGTGGTACTGGTCAGCTACCAAAATTTGAAGAAGATTTATTCAAGCTTCAAGGTGAAAAAGAATATTACCTCATCCCTACAGCAGAAGTTCCTGTTACTAACTTCGTTCGTGATGAGATTATTGATACCGAACGCTTACCTTTAAAATATGCAGCACATACACCATGTTTCCGTAGTGAAGCTGGTTCTTATGGCCGTGATACCCGTGGTTTAATTCGTCAGCATCAGTTTGATAAAGTTGAAATGGTGCAAATCGTTAAACCTGAAACCTCTATGCAAGCACTTGAAGAGCTTACTGCACATGCTGAAGGCATTTTGCAGTCACTTGGTTTGCCATACCGCAAAATTTTGCTCTGTGGCGGGGATATGGGCTTCGGTGCGATTAAAACTTACGACTTAGAAGTTTGGGTTCCAAGCCAAAATACTTATCGTGAAATCTCAAGCTGCTCTAATATGGGTGATTTTCAGGCACGCCGCATGAAAGCTCGCTACAGAATGGATCAAAAGAAGACTGAATTAGTGCACACATTGAATGGTTCAGGTCTTGCAGTTGGTCGTACTTTGCTTGCTGTAATGGAAAATTACCAACGTGAAGATGGTTCTATCGAGATTCCAGAAGTATTACGCCCATATATGGGTGGTTTAACTTTTATTGACTAAGCTTTGCATCTAAATTGTGCACGGTTTTTGCTTAACCAAAATCAGATGATTAATGTAGAGGTTTAAGGTGGATATTTTTCCAATCTCTTTAAAGTTGCAACAGCAACGTTGTCTGATTGTGGGTGGTGGGCATATCGCTTTGCGCAAAGCAAATCTTTTAGCCAAAGCTGGAGCAGTAATTGATATTATTGCTCCAGCAATTGAAGATCAGCTTTTAGAGTTGGTTCAGGCGACTGGGGGACAGTATTTTGCTGAGACCTTTGCCGAATTTTTTTTAAATACTCCTTACAGATTAGTTATTGCTGCCACTAATGATGCACAAGTAAACAAAGCTGTTTTTGAGCAATGTGAAGCGCGTAATTTATTGGTAAATAGTGTCGATGATATTCCACACTGCCGCTTTATGGTTCCAGCGATTATTGACCGTTCTCCATTGATCATTTCTGTTGCCTCAAATGGTGCATCACCAGTTTTATCGAGACAACTTCGTACTCAAATAGAAACGATTGTTCCACATGGTATGGGGAAGTTGGCTGAGTTCTCAGGTCAATGGCGCAAGCAAGTAAAAGAAAAAATTACCAACCCAGATGAGCGTCGAATCTTTTGGGAAAACCTATATGCTAGCCCATTAAAAGAACAAGTTTTTAATGACAATCTAGACATAGCAAATGATTTAATTCAGCAAGCATTAACAGAATGGACTGCACCTAAAGGTGAAGTTTATTTGGTAGGGGCTGGCCCTGGTGATCCTGAGCTACTGACATTAAAAGCATTGCGTCTTATGCAGCAAGCAGATGTCGTAATTTATGATCGTTTGGTGTCTGCACCGATTTTAGAGCTTTGCCGTCGCGATGCGACCAAAATTTATGTTGGTAAAGCCCGTTCAAATCACTCTGTTCCCCAAGATGGTATCAATGCTTTATTGGTTGAATATGCTCAAAAGGGCAAACGTGTTTGTCGTCTAAAGGGTGGTGATCCATTTATTTTTGGGCGTGGTGGTGAAGAGATTCAAGAGTTAGTTGAGGCGAATGTTACTTTTCAGGTTGTACCAGGTATAACCGCAGCATCAGGCTGTTCAGCTTATGCGGGTATTCCGCTGACTCATCGTGACTATGCACAAAGCGTTCGTTTCTTGACAGGACATTTAAAGGAGGGTTCACCTGAACTCCCTTGGAATGAACTGGTTTATCAAAATCAAACTTTAGTTCTCTATATGGGATTGGTTGGTTTAGAACGTATTTGTGAGCAACTTATTGCTCATGGTCAACGTGCTGATATGCCAGTAGCCTTAATCTCTAAAGGAACTACACCAGAGCAAAAAGTTATTGTTGGAACATTAGCTGATATTGCAACTAAAGTGTCTGAACATCATATCGTAGCACCGACTTTAACCATTATTGGTGAAGTGGTAAGTTTACGTGAACAGTTAAAATGGCAATAAGCTCATCTGAATTTATTGCTGGTTATTAAAGTCGAGAAAATTTGTGATTCATGTTGTCCTATACGAGCCTGAAATTCCTGCCAATACAGGCAATATCATTCGTTTATGTGCTAATACGGGCGCACAGCTACATTTAATCAAACCACTGGGTTTTGAGTTAGATGATAAAAAGCTCAAGCGAGCTGGCCTTGATTATCATGAATGGGCGCGTATGCAGATTTGGGACAACATTGAACTATGTCTTGCAGATCTAAAAGCTAAAGGTGTTGAGCATGTTTTTCCACTCACGACTAAAGGCTCAGCGACTCCACATACAGTCGATTTGAATCGGCCTGTGGCTTTATTGATGGGGCCAGAAACACGTGGTTTGCCTGAGAATGTTCGCCTAATGTTTCCACAAGAACAGTGGATCCGTTTGCCAATGGCTGAAAACTCAAGAAGTTTAAATTTATCTAATGCAACCGCCGTGATTGTTTATGAGGCATGGCGTCAGCAGGGCTTTAAAACATTAGGATAAGTTATCCAATTTTAAGTAAAAATAAAGCCACAGTTGTGGCCTTATTTTTGTCTAAATTTCTTTAAGCTTGTTCTAGTATTTTTTCATCATAAGTTATTTGGGCTGCTAAAACTTGCTCAATATTGGTTTCGGCCCATTCCTTTAATTGGAATGCCATTGAAGCTACATTTTGCCCTAAAGAAGTAAGTGAGTAATCAACACGAATTGGGGAAGTATTCTGAATTTTACGTTCGATGAAACCGTCTCTCTCCAACATTTTTAACTTCTGTGATAAGACTTTAGGGGAAATACCTTGAATATTCTTTTTGAGCAAATTGAAGTGTTGAGTTTCTTCCTCAAGAACATTTAAAATCAATAAAACCCATTTATCTGCAATTTTTTCAAAAAATAAACGAGCAGGGCAATGTTGTTGAAAAATATTATATTTTAGACATTCATTCATACCATTTACCTATAATTTTTTGAAAAATTACCCTAGTTACCAACTAGTAACTAATTGACACCTAGTTTCTAAAATATATCATAAAGTGGAATTTAATAAAACAAAGGTTTTCTCCCATGTCTAACTCTAATATCGCGGTTGTATATTTCTCTGGTTATGGCCATACAAAAGTTGTTGCTGAAACATTTGCAAATGAGATTAATGCTCAGCTCGTTCAAATTGATCAAGAAGGTAATATTACTGATCAAGATTGGCAGATATTAAATGATGCAAAGGGGATTGTTTTTGGTGCGCCTACTTATATGGGTACAGCGCCATGGCAGTTTAAGAAGTTCGCTGACGCAACTTCAAAAGTGTGGTTTACACGTGGTTGGCAAGATAAAGTATTTGCTGGCTTCACAAACAGTGCGAGCTTAAATGGGGATAAGCAAGTAACTCTTATCCAATTACAAACTTTAGCATCACAGCATGGTGGGATTTGGGTGAGCCTTGGTTTATCACCAGCAAATACGAAAGATGCAACACGTGAAGATGTAAACAACTTAGGCGGTTCAGTTGGGCTTTTAGTTCAATCACCTTCTGATGCAAGTGCGCAAGAGGTTCCAACTGGTGATCTCGAAACAGCAAAACTTTATGCTCAACGTGTACAAAGTATTGTGAATAAAATTTACGGTTAATTTGACCATAAAAAAGGCGCTTTAAGCGCCTTTTTTATTACTCATGCTCGTTATGTTGCGGAGCATTATATTTGAAGCCTTTAGTTTTATAGGCAAGATAACCTACACCGATAACGGCCCAAGCTAAGCCAATTTGTAAGGCAAGCTTATCAATCTCTAACCACATCATAAACACACTGGCAAAACCAAGCGTTGGTACAATAATATAATTAATGATGTCTTTAGGTGTTTTGTTTTTGCCATCTCTTAATGCATAGCGAGAAATTACAGAGAAGTTAACAAAACTAAAAGCAGTTAAGGCACCAAAGCTAATCAAGTTAACAATATGTTCAAGATCTAAAAAGCCAGCAGATAAAGCAACCACACCAACAATAAGAATGTTGTAAGTTGGAGTATGCAGTTTTGGACTGATATGACCAAATAATTTCTTATTGATGACGCCATCGCGTCCCATTACATACATTAAACGTGATACACCCGCATGGGCAGAAATACCTGATGCCATCACAGCGACTACAGCAAAATATAAAACCAAAGTTTTAAACATCAAACTACCAATCGCAGCGACCATCACAGGTTGTGATTCATCTAAAGGATTAAAGTAAGTGTTTGGGTTACTTGGGAAATATAATTGGATGAAGTAAGTACTTACAATGAAAATAATACCTGCAAGTAATGCTGTAGAAAAAATAGCTTTTGGTAGCGTTTTTTCTGCATCTTTTGTTTCTTCAGCAAGAGAAGATAAAGCATCAAATCCGGTAAAAGAGAAGCAGAGTACAGTCGCGCCAGCAATTAAAGAACTGACAGACGTCATATCGTTCCAAAAAGGAGTTAATGACCACAATGCTGCTTTATCTGGATTTAAAGTTCCATCTGCATATACACCTTGAGTAAGTAAAGTATATACCTGATAAACAAAGTAAAAAATTACACCAAGCTGAATAACAACAATCGTACTGTTAAAACGTGCAACGAACCGTGCACCAAATAAATTAATAACAGTCATAAGTGTTGTTAAACCAATCACCCATAACCAGTTATTTACTTCTGGAAAAAGAGCTCTTAGGTAAATATCTGCCAAGATAATATTAACAAGCGGTGACAGTAGATAGTCTAACCAAGAAGACCAACCCACCATAAAGCCAACATTAGGGTGAATTGATTTTTGAGCATACGTATAGGCCGACCCAGAAGAAGGGTAGCGCTTAATCATATGTCCATAACTGATCGATGTTAATAAGATTGCGACTAATGCAAAAATGTAGGAAGTTGGTACATGACCGCCACTTCGTTCTGACACTAAACCAAAAGTATCAAATAGCGTTAATGGCTGAATGTAAGCTAAACCAATAATAACAATATGCCAAAGTACAAGATTCTTTTGAAGCTTGCCTGTTGGTTTAGTCCCAGATAAATTTGTCAACGGCGTTATCCTCATAATCGTTGATCAAGGATCAGCTTGGTGTTAAGGATCGTTTGAGACGAACGATCCCCCCTACAGAAAAAGATAAAGTGCGCCAATCTATCCTAAATTGATATAAATTGTCAGTACTTTCATCTATTTTTTAGCAAATTTTTTGCCACATATTTCAAATAAAATAATGAATAAAAATTCTTAGTCATAAAAAAGGTCTGATTTAATATATAAATCAGACCTTTATAAGATTTTTTTGAGTTTAACTTATCAAATTACCAAGCTTTTTCTAAGATATCTCGGATATCTTTTAAGCTTGCTTCTTTCGGGTTGTAAATAATTGAGCCATCATTTAGTGCTTTTTCTGCAACTTCATCAAGCTGTGCTTCAGTTACTTTACCTGTTTCACGTAGAGTGCGTGGTAACTTTGTTAAAGTAAATAGGCGATCACGCATTGCTAAGATTGTCGTAATTGCTCTATCTGCGCGCTGGGTTGCAGGAGTTTGTGCATAAATATCTGCACCAGCAAGCGGTAATAGTAACTCACCAATTTTCTGACCATTTACTTGTTTATTATATTCAAGTACGTAAGGTAAGAATAAATTCATGCATAAACCATGGGGCAGGTGAGCAACAGCGCCTAAAGCATGTCCTAAAGAGTGAACTAGGCCGACCATTGAATTAGAAAATGCAATACCCGCCATTGTGGAAGCTTGCGCTAACTCTAAACGGCCTTGCGAGTCATTTGGGTTTTCTAAGACATTAAAGAGATTTTCACTAATCTTTTTAATTCCGGCACTTGCATAAGCATCGCTCAATGGATTGGCAGCCAGACATGTATAGGCTTCAACACAATGTGTTAAGGCATCCATACCTGTCATTGCAGTTAAATGAGGAGGTAATGTAAGCGTCATGCGTGGATCTAAAATCGCTGCATGTGGCATTAAATAATAAGAAGCAAATGCTAACTTAACATTCTTTTGAGTATCTGAAACTACAGCAACCATGGTCACTTCAGAACCAGTTCCAGAAGTTGTTGGGATCACAAAAAATGGTTTTAATGGTTTCGGTAGGTTGTGAGCACCTGCATATTGCAATAAGTCATTTCCACCTTCAGACACTAAAATGTTAGTTGCCTTAGAAGTGTCTATAACTGAACCGCCACCTACAGCAATAATCGCATCACATTTGTTTGTGCGATAAGCTTCTGCTGCAAGGCGAACGACTTCTAAACTTGAGTCGGGTGGTACATCATCAAAAACATGACCAATGACAGCATCGGTTGTACTAAATGCAGCTTCAATCGGATTTAATAAGCCATTTGCGCGAACACCCTTGTCTGTAATGATAAGAGGGCGTTTTGCACCTAAAGTTGCAAGCTCAAATGGAATGTGTTCTAGCGCAGCATTACCAGCAATGACTTTTACAGGACAAAAGAATTCGTAATATGGTTTGGCCATGTTATGCGCTCCGCTTGAAATAGGACTTGGCTACTTTTAAGTAAATATTTGCAGCCTCGTTGAATTTTTCTTTTAGGGTAAGTTCGGTTGGGTATTCTTTGACTGCTAGTGAAGCAACCAATTTAGGTAAAATAAGAGATTCCATTTTATTTAGGCAGCGTACCAAGCGGATAGCAGCAGATACATCACCATCGGCAATCATTCGGTCATTGGCAAATGCCTGAGCGGTACTTTCTTGAAAAGAAAACACTAAAAAGGCATGAGTGACATGTTTGAAGGTAATCGTTAAGTCTGGTTTTTTTTCAGCTCTTTGAAGTAGTTCTAGCTGTTTGTCCTCTGTCACTCGAGCAAAAAATGCTGGTCCATTCGGGAAAACATTCATTGAAAGTACAAAGTGAACAGGAAATTTAGATACTTCCTCTTGTATTTCAGAGTCCACTTGACTTGCCATGACTAAGCCACGACCAATAACATCCATCATGAGCTTAACGTAGGCAAGTTGCAGCGTCGGCTTTACCGCTTTTGTCGAAATCACTCGCGTATCCCTTGTTAAAATTATGCGAAAGCAAATTTAGAGTAATTACTCTAATCCATTTTTATTTCATCGCAAAGCGATTTATTCATATTTGACTTTAGAGTCATTAAAGTACCCAGTGCTGTTAATATACTCAATAAAGTCCTGACAAAGTTGACCAAATGATGGATAAGGAGTCACTAAATCTTGTATACATACCATTTCTAAGCCTGCATAGCCGCAAGGATTGATGGTTTGGAATCCATCTAAGGCACAGTCCAGATTGAGTGCTAATCCATGGTAACTACGGCCACGGCGAATTTTAAAACCTAAGGAACCAATCTTGCGGCCATCTACATATACTCCAGGTGCATCTGGCTTGGCATAAGCTTCAATTCCATACTTTTTCAAAACATCTATCATAAATTGTTCAGCAAAACTGACCAAAGTACGTACGTTCCATTTTAGCCGATTAAGATCAAACATGAAGTAAGCAACCAGTTGACCTGGTCCATGCCAAGTCACTTGCCCGCCGCGGTCGGTTTGTACTATCGGAATGTCTGATGAAATTAGAATGTGTTCTGGTTTGCCTGCTTGACCTTGTGTTAAGACATTATGATGTTGAAGTAACCATAACTCATCAGGCGTATCTTGATCACGCTCATTTGTTAAGAGTTTCATGGTTTCAAACTTGCTTTGATAATCTTGTAAATCGTTCCATTGGCGAATGATCAAGTTGGGTTTATCAAAGCTCATCACAATATATTCCTATAAGTTGGTTTATGCGGCACCCAGTTAATATCTGCAAGATAGAAGCCGAAAACCCTGTAATTTTAAAGGATTTTATAATAGTAGTTCTAAATATTTGTATTGTTTTTTCAGTATTGAATGGTTTAAAAATTTCCAAAAAAATACCACAGTAAGAATGTCTGACTGTGGTATTGATTGAAGAACTTAAAATTAAAGCGCAGTTCTGATCTGCGGACAAGCAGCCAAGTCAGCATAAAGTGCATGAACTTGTTCTAATTCTTCAAAGCGCAATTGTGCTGTTAAAGAATGGTACTTGCCGGTGCGAGATTCTTGAACTTTTAGTGTTGAGTGGTCGAATTCTGGAAAATGTTTTACCAAAATATCAAGTACAGCAACACGTAATTCTTCACCCGCATCGCCAATAAGTTTAATTGGATAATCCATCGGAAATACCCAAAGATGTTCTTGTAGTTCGCGAGATGGAGTGCGGTCTAACATAAGTTACCTCATGATTTGAAACGCCTGCATCATCGCAGGCGTTTATAGCTCTTTCTATTAAATGGGGCTTGGTTTTGAAATTTCAAGCTTTCAAAACTTAGTCATTTTCCAAGAAAGAACGTAAGTGTTCAGAACGAGAAGGGTGGCGTAATTTACGCAACGCTTTTGCCTCAATCTGACGAATACGCTCACGCGTTACGTCAAACTGCTTGCCCACTTCTTCTAGTGTGTGATCGGTTGGCATATCAATACCAAAACGCATCTTCAATACTTTTGCTTCACGTTCAGTTAAGTTTTCAAGTACTTCGCGTGTTGCTTCTTTTAAGCCTTCTGAAGTCGCAGCATCAATTGGAGAAGTGATGTTTTGATCTTCAATGAAATCACCAAGATGCGAATCTTCATCATCACCGATAGGTGTTTCCATTGAAATCGGTTCTTTGGCAATTTTAAGTACCTTACGAACCTTAACTTCGTCCATTTCTAAACGTTCACCTAATTCTTCAGGTGTCGGTTCACGGCCCATTTCTTGTAACAATTGACGAGATACACGGTTGATCTTGTTAATCGTTTCAATCATATGTACAGGAATACGAATTGTACGAGCCTGATCGGCAATCGAACGGGTAATCGCCTGACGAATCCACCAAGTTGCATAAGTCGAGAATTTGTAACCACGACGATATTCAAACTTGTCTACAGCTTTCATCAAACCAATGTTCCCTTCTTGAATCAAGTCAAGGAACTGTAACCCACGGTTGGTATATTTTTTCGCAATCGAAATTACCAAACGAAGGTTGGCTTCTACCATTTCTTTCTTAGCACGGCGCGCTTTCGCTTCACCAATTGCCATACGCTTAGAAATATCTTTAATTTCAGCAACGCTTAAATTAAGTTCTTTCTCAATATCTGCAATCTTTTGCTGGAATGCTAAAACATCCGGACGAACCTTTTCTAAATGCGCCTTGATTTCAGCAGGAGCTTTAGCAATCTGTTCATCTAACCAAGCTGGATTAGATTCTTGCTTAGGGAAAGATGTACGGAATTGAGTACGATCCATACGGCCACGACGTACTGCATAACGCATAACTTCACGTTCGTTGGCGCGAATTTGCTCATGTGTACCACGAATCATTTCAGAGATGATGTCAAATAAACGTGGTGTAAATTTAAACATCATGAACACAGTAGCTAACGCTTCTAAAGCGTCCTCGGCTTCTGGGCTGTTACGACCATGTTTCGCAATAATAGCTTTTGTTTTAGTCCATGCAGCTTCAAGTTCATTAAAACGAACTTTTGCAACTTCAGGGTCTGGACCAGATTCACCTTCAGAGTCGTCATCGCTTTCTGACTCTTCATCTTCTTCATCGTCGTCAAGCTTTACTTCTTTTGCTGGTGTAGCTGGCGCTTCTTCTTCCTCAAGTTCTGTTTCTTCTTCTAGAACTTCAGGAATATCTGCATCAGTTTCCGGATCAAGATAGCCAGATAAAATATCGGCAAGGCGACGTTCGCCAGTCAAGAAATCATTATATTCTTTTAATACAACTTCAACAGCATTTGGCCAATACGCAATTGAATTAAGGACATCACGAATCCCTTCTTCAATACGTTTTGCAATGCTGATTTCACCTTCACGGGTTAACAGTTCAACTGTACCCATTTCACGCATGTACATACGTACAGGGTCTGTCGTACGTCCAGGCTCATTTTCAACCGATGCAAGTACGGCAGCAGCTTCTTCTTCAGCAACTTCATCGGCTGTGTCAGTTGACTCACCGAACATGGTATCGTCAGATTCAGGTGCACGCTCGTGTACAGGAATACCAACGTCTTGAAGCATTTGAATAATGTCTTCAATCTGTTCGCTTTCAGTAATCGAGTCCGGCAGATGATCGTTAACCTCAGCGTAAGTTAAGTAACCTTGTTCTTTGCCTCGGCTAATCAGAGCCGCTACTTGAGAAGTAGGGGAATGCATATCGCTCATCTTTGCTTACTCTTCGTTGAATCTGTGGCAGTGAAAAACCGTGCATGATAGCACAATTTACTTGAAATATTTTGGATTTGATCGGTAACCGTTAAATAAAAAATATCTTTGAATTCACGTCTGTTTTTTGGATATTGGGCTAAAATCATTTTTTTCAAGCTTAAATCATGGAAAAGATCATAGAAATTTTTCTTGATCATAAAAATAGTTCAGTTTTATAAATACACAATTTTTTGGGTGAAAAAAAGTACAAATATGCAGTTTAATGAAAAAAATATAAATAAAACTTGACATGGTTCTGTAAGAGAGATAAATAGCGCCTAGACCCATTCACATTTTTTCATTAGAGGTAGTTTTAGTGTCTTCTACAGATTTTGAACTAGATGATAGCTACGGTGATGATGATGATGTCGGTTTTGATGAGTCATCAGGCAAAATCACTGCGAAAGAATCATTAGAAAAACGTAGATTAATCGATGATCTATTAGCTCAACGCCGTTTAGAGCGTGAGTTGAAAGATTTTGATTATGATTTAGACGATGATGATCTTGATGATGAAGACTAATCAAATCTGAATAGGGCATCGTCAGCTTAAATGCTATGCTATCGTAGATTTCTTTTTTATAGTCAGGTAACACAATGAGTGCGTTAGATTTAGACCAATTAAGTGAATATCTAGATGGAGACCACAATGAGTATGGTCTAGATTTCGCTGCAACTCATGGTTTTCTGTGTGCAATTGCAGTAGGCCCTCAGTTTGACCGTTGGTTAGATGAGCTGTTTGATAATAACCATAAAAAGGTTCCTGCTGAAATTATTCAGCAAATCAAGGCGTGGTTAGAGTCAATTCGACAAGATTTAGCAAATGAAAATGGAATTGCATTTCCATTTGAAGTTGAAGAAGCTGATGTTGAATCTAGCTTGGGCGATTGGAGTGTGGGATTTGTTGATGCAATGTTCTTAAATGAAGAGGCATGGTTTGCCCCTGAATATGAAGAGCAATTAATTGATTTAACTTTACCAGTGATGGTATTTAGTGGAATTGATGAAGAAGATCCGCAGATGGAATCTTTCCGTCGCAATGGACAGTTAATGGATGAGCTGGCAGAAGAAATTCCAGATAATTTGAATGAATTGTACTTGATGTATCATACGCCAAATTAATTTATTAGAAGAAATAGTAAATAACGTCCTTTATAGGGCGTTTTTTATTACCTGAATTTTTTAATAGGTAATTGAGTGTAATAATATTTTTACATTAATTTTATTTATATATAATATTTATTGTTATTTTAAAATTTGTACTTTTAATAGAGTTTAATTTACCTATCATCATGTATTAGCCCATGATTGATATAAAAATCTTTAGTGTTATAACAATGCGATTTAATATGAATATAATTTGTAAAATTAGTGGTTTGCTCTCAGTAATATTGCTTGTAGCTTGTGGTGGTGAAAATAGTAACAGTGTTAGTGAGGAGAAAATTTCACAATCTACTCAAAATGAAGTTACTTATAAATTAATCTCTGGTACAGCATTTTCAACTTCCGCTTTGAATAGTGCAAATGTAACAGCAATTTGTAAAGATGGAGTCGGTTTTAAAAATACTGTAAATGTTAATGCCCAAGGTAAATGGCAAGGTGAAGTAGACAATAGTAAGTTTCCTTGTCGTTTACAGGTAAAAGCTAATGGACAAAGCTACTATAGTTATATCGAGCGTGAAGGTAATGTAAATATTAATCCACTTACGGATATAGTCGTTGCTTATGCCAGTAACCAAGTTCCTGCAACGTGGTATCAATCTGGAACCATGACTACAGAAAAGTTAAATTCAGCAAATTCTGCTTTGGTAGCTGAACTTATTAAAAAGGGGTACGGTATTAATAATGATGTGGATCTATTTAATGCTGAGATGAAAGCAAATAGCCCTATTCATCAAGTTATTCAAGAGTTTTTGGAAGCTATTAAAAATAATAAAAACGTTAAAGACTATGATGCACTGTTAATGTTAATTAAAGATGGAAATTTATCTCAATTGCCTAACAAAGTTGATATTTTGAATAACTCAATACCCATGGTTTTTAATTTTAATACGAATGCATGTCAAATGCTTCCTGCATTAGAGAATATGCAGCAATACAATAAATGTTCAGATAAGGTTATTAATAATTTTGTTGAAAGTAATTTAGTGGCTGTCGACTCAGATGAAAAGTGTATTTTGGTAAAACAAGGTAATAAAGTGAGTTTAACTAAAGGGAATCAAACAGTATCAGCATTGTTGGATCAAGAACAAGAAGATGGCATGAGCTTTACTTTTGATGAGGGTGAACTAGAGATTGTAGATGTTATGATTAATACGGGACCTTATACAGATATTAATACCTATAGTCAGATTGGATTAGACTTTTCTAATGATGGGAAGTTGAGGGCTGTTGTTGGGAAATCTCCAACTGTTCCACCAATGAATTGTGTAAGTGTGGAATTTAAGAAACTTATGGCGCAGTATAAATAATATTGATTTTTAATAGATTTACTATGTGAAAAAGGAGGATCATTTGATCCTCCTTTTTTTATTACAAGCGTTTACGTTTTGCAGCTGCAATTTGTGACTGGCGCATACGGAAACCAGCTTTTTGTTTTTCAGTTGTCTTGTCGATGCAATACACGCAAGAAACACCATGTTCATAACTCGTTAGAGCAGACTCTTCTGGAGTTAATGGCCAACCACAAGCATGACACTTAATATTTACGCCTTCTTCGACGCCATGAGTTACAGCAGTACGTCCGTCAAATACGAAACATTCGCCTTCCCATAAGCTTTCCTCAGCAGGGGTTTCTTCTAAATATTTAAGAATACCGCCCTTAAGGTGGTAAACCTCTGTAAATCCTTCTTGAAGAAGTAAAGAGGTTGATTTTTCACAGCGAATGCCGCCTGTACAGAACATCGCAATTTTTTTATCTTTATGTTGCTCTAGCTCTTTTTTGACATATTCTGGAAACTCACGGAATGTCTCAGTTTTAGGGTCGATTGCACCTTTGAACGTGCCCGCCTTATATTCATAATCATTACGCGTATCGACTAAAATTACATCATCACGTGCAATTAAATCATTCCACTCTTTGGGATCAAGGTAGTGGCCCACTAAGTCGCGGGGTTTAACTTCAACACCTAAAGTAACAATCTCTTCTTTAAGTTTAATTTTCATTTTACGGAAAGGTTTGTCAGAGCTATGGGATTCTTTGTATTCCATAGAGGCAAAGCCTTCATTGAGTAAAAATTGACAGAGGCTATCAATTGCTACACGGTCGCCCGCAACAGTACCATTAATTCCTTCACCTGCTACAATCAGAGTTCCACAAAGGTTAATTGTTTTCACTAAGTCTAATAGACGTTGCTGAAGATCTGTAGGATCTTGAACTTCTTTAAACTGATATAGTGCGGCAACAACCCAACCTGCGGTCGCTTGCTGTTCTACAGGTGCAAGCTGTTCTACAGTAGCGTTCATGGAAAACTCCAAATGTATTAAGATATAAATTTAAGGCGCATATTTTAGCGCGAAAATGTGTAATAAGCGAGAAAACCATAAAAAGTATATGGTTTATTTAAGGAGTTTGTTTTGAGTAATGATCATCGAATGCTCTCTCTCACCCCATGTGCAGGGCGTTGTTCAACAGTTTTTGGTGATCAGGTTTGCCGTGGTTGTCGTCGTTTTAACCATGAAGTGATTCAATGGAATACTTATACAGCAGAGCAACGTTTGGCTGTATGGAAGCGTTTAGATGATCAACTGAATCAAATTTTAGTACCGATGTTACCTCATGCGAACTTGCAGCATGTAGAGGGATTTATTTTAGGTAAACGTGTTCGGTTGATGGAAGGAGCGAGCAAAGGCCGCAAACTTTATCATGCCTTGAAAATATGTGAGAAAAATAAGCATCTGGCAACAGAGAGTGGTTTGGGTATTTCAGAGCCTCAAGTCAAAACAATATGGGTTGAATTTGAAAGGCGTGTTTTGGCTTTGGCTAAAGCGAGTTATGAGTTGGCTTGGTTGAGGGCTGATGGAATTAGTCATCATTTATTAAGTGTCTTTGACGAAGAATAAGTTTGTAGATTGAATGGAATATATCTCAATAAAAAAGCTGCCATAAGGCAGCTTTTTTATCATTAATTTTCTTTCGAATATTAACGTTTGATATCGCGCTGAGTCGGGCCAGTATAAAGCTGACGAGGGCGACCGATTTTGTATGGTGCGCTGTGCATTTCTAACCAGTGGCTGATCCAGCCTACTGTACGTGCAAGAGCAAAGATTACTGTAAACATTTCTGTTGGGATACCAATCGCTTTAAGGATGATACCTGAGTAGAAGTCTACGTTAGGGTAAAGTTTACGTTCAACAAAGTACGGGTCGTTCAATGCAATGCGTTCAAGTTCCATAGCAAGAGCTAATTGAGGATCATTGATATTTAATGCTTCAAGAACTTCGTCACAAGTTTGTTTCATGACTTTAGCACGTGGATCGAAGTTTTTGTAAACGCGGTGACCGAAGCCCATGAGTTTAACTTCTTTGCGTTTTACTTTTTCCATGAACTCGGCAACGTTTTCTACACTACCGATTTCATCAAGCATTTTAAGCACAGCTTCGTTTGCACCACCGTGAGCAGGTCCCCAAAGCGCAGAAATACCTGAAGAGATACATGCGTATGGGTTTGCGCCAGTAGAACCAGCAAGACGTACTGTAGATGTCGAAGCATTTTGTTCGTGATCAGCATGAAGCGTGAAGATACGATCCATTGCACGAGCAAGAACAGGATTTACTTTGTAATCACGGTCAGCAGGGGTAGCAAACATCATGTGTAAGAAGTTTTCCGCGTAATTTAAGTCATTACGTGGATAGATGAATGGTTGACCTACTGTGTATTTGTAACTCCAAGCAGCAAGCGTTGGAATTTTTGCAATTAGACGAATCGCAGTGATTTCACGGTGATTGATATCTTCAATGTCAAGGTTGTTGTGATAGAACGCAGATAGTGCACCAACAACACCAACCATGATCGCCATAGGATGAGCATCACGACGGAAACCATTGAAGAAACGGCTAACTTGGTCATGAACCATCGTATGAGCACGAACTTTGGCATCAAATTCTGTTTTTTGTTCAGCAGTTGGGAGCTCGCCATTTAATAATAAATAACAAGTTTCAAGATAGTCTGCTTGAGTTGCTAACTGATCAATTGGGTAACCGCGGTGTAATAAAATACCTTTGTCACCATCAATGAACGTAATTTTAGACTCGCATGCAGCTGTCGCCATAAAACCAGGATCGAAAGTGAAATGACCTTCTTTCAATATGCTGCTGACATCAATTACATCTGGACCTAAAGTGCCACTGTAGATTGGTAATCCAATTTCTTTGCCATCAAGATGTAATACGGCTTTTTTGCCATTTGCTTCAGACATTCAATAGATCTCCTGTCCTGGTGAATGTTGATCTGACCCGAAATCCTAATGTTCTCATGTGCGAATCAGACGGTGTCAAAATTTGCTATAAGATTAGTGAGTACTGAAATTTTGTCAATTATACTTATGGATAAAAAATGACGATCTCACAGAGAGTTAGTCATCAAGACCCGAGCAAAAAAGTCAGTAAAATCACTGCATCGGGATGGTATAATAAGTCAATTCAACAAGAACGTGCAGAAAAAAAATGAAGTATCAGTCCAATTGTAAGCAAATTTTAAAATTAAGATTAAAAATGATAAGTAGGTAGAAAATGCCAATCCAATTAAAAAAATCATAAAACTCATGGTGTAATTTCAAATTGCTAATCAAAAAAAACTCTATTTTTAGTTAGTTGTAACAAAGAATGTTGGTGTTTTTTTAAGTTTAATTGTATAAAAAATAGCTAATTGAACTACGTTAAAATAATAAAAACTCCTATTTCTGGTAAAAATTGCTTTCTCAAACATATTTTAGATTGATCAATTTGGGTGAATCTAAGTGCGTTTACTTAATTGAATTGTGGCTTTTATTGAAAATATGAGGAGTTACTAACATTTTTCTATTTATATGATGAATTTCTAACTTTATCTTTAGTCTAAAACTTACTTATTTAAAAGAAATTTTAGAAAAAATGAAATTAAATAAAAAGTTATCTTAAACAACAACATGATGGAATTGTGTATACCTTTTTAATAGGGTTAATAGGGTGATATCATTGTGAATGATTCTTATTTAATTGTTTTTTACTTAAATGGGAAAGTGGATTGTTTGTATTTTGATACTTCGCGTTTTATAATTCAGTGTCGTTTATAGGTTAGGCATGAGCTGTGCTTGCCTAACAATGCCAGCTTTCCTTGGAATTAATTCAACAAACTCCGGTCGGAGTTTCTACCTACAGGATGCCCGCTGTGAAAAGCAACAGACCTGTCAATTTGTCCATGGGTCAGGTGTTAGCGGTAAATTTACGCTCACCCGTGGCTATTGCATCAATTTTACACCGTTTATCAGGTGTCATCGTTTTCTTATTAGTACCAGTTCTATTATGGATTTTAGATAAATCATTATCTTCACCAGAAGGATTTGACTACGTTAAAAATGTCGTGTTTGGAAATATCCTTGTACGTTTTATCGTTTGGGTATTTGTAGCCGGCTTATTATTCCACTTTATTGCTGGAGTAAAGCACTTACTTGCAGATTTAGGTTTTGCTGAAGAACTGCAAAGTGGTCGTATTGCAGCGACAATTTCATTGATCTTATCTGTGGTAGCCATTATCGCAGCCTTTGTATGGATTATGTTCTAATGAAAAGTGCTACAGGTTTAACTGGTTCAGGTTCTCGTGATTGGTATATCCAGCGTGTAAGTGCGGTTGTACTAGCAGCCTATACTGTTGTTCTTTTGGGTTGGATTCTCTGCAAAGGCGGATTTGACTATCAACAATGGGCTGGTTTTATGATGACATTACCAATGAAGATTTTTTCTTTATTGGCAATTTTATCGCTTATTGCACACGCATGGATTGGGATGTGGCAAGTTTTTACTGACTATGTCACTACTCGTCAAATGGGTCCTTCAGCGAAAGGTTTACGCCTTGTACTGACGACGGCTGTCATTATTGCAGTGTTTGTGTACGCAATCTGGGGTATCCAGATTTTCTGGGCGAATTGATAGGAAGACATCATGGGCGCGATAACCCCTAAAGAAGATTATTCAAATATTCAAAACCTCACTTTCGATGCAGTTATCGTTGGTGGTGGTGGTTCTGGTATGCGTGCATCTTACCAACTTGCTCAAGCAGGTTTGAAAGTTGCAGTACTCACTAAAGTTTTCCCGACACGTTCGCACACTGTAGCTGCTCAAGGTGGTATCGGTGCGTCGTTAGGTAATATGCAAGAAGATAACTGGCATTTCCATTTTTACGATACAGTAAAAGGTTCTGACTGGTTAGGTGACCAAGACGCAATTGAATTTATGTGTCGTGAAGCACCAAAAGTTGTGTATGAACTTGAACACATGGGTATGCCTTTTGACCGTAACGCTGATGGTACAATTTACCAACGTCCGTTCGGTGGTCACTCTGCTAACTATGGTGATAAGCCAGTTCCACGTGCTTGTGCAGCTGCGGACCGTACAGGTCATGCACTATTACACACGCTTTATCAAAGCAACGTGAAAATGGGTACTCAATTCTTCGTTGAGTGGATCGCTCTTGATTTGATCCGTAACGAAGCTGGTGAGGTTCTTGGTGTAACAGCAATTGACCAAGAAACTGGTAACATTTCAGTATTCCAAGCAAAAGCGACATTATTTGCTACTGGTGGTGCTGGTCGTGTTTACCGTGCATCAACAAATGCTTATATCAACACTGGTGACGGTCTTGGTATGGCTGCTCGTGCTGGTATTCCATTGCAAGATATGGAGTTCTGGCAATTTCACCCAACGGGTGTTGCGGGCGCTGGTGTATTGTTGACTGAAGGTTGTCGTGGTGAAGGTGCAATCCTTCGCAATAAAGACGGCGAACCGTTCATGGAACGTTATGCACCGACTTTAAAAGACTTGGCTCCACGTGACTTCGTTTCACGTTCTATGGACCAAGAAATTAAAGAAGGTCGTGGTTGTGGTCCAAAAGGTGACTATATCTTACTTGATATGACTCACTTGGGCGCTGAAACAATCATGAAGCGTTTACCATCTGTATTTGAGATTGGTAAAAAATTCGCGAACGTTGATATCACAAAAGAAGCCATTCCTGTAGTACCAACAATCCATTATCAAATGGGTGGTATTCCTACGAATATGCATGGTCAGGTATGTTTACCTGAAGTGGGTACAGACAACTACACTAAACCTGTAAAAGGTTTCTATGCAATTGGCGAATGTTCTTGTGTATCAGTACATGGTGCAAACCGTTTAGGTACTAACTCACTTCTTGACTTGGTTGTATTTGGTAAAGCTGCTGGTGAGCACATTATCGATTACGTAACTAAGCATCATGGTGATGAATATGCACCTCTTCCAACAGATGTATTAGGGCAAACATTGGCTCGTGTACGTAAGTTGGATGACTCAGCTGCTGGTGAAAATGCTCAAGAAGTTGCTGATGCAATTCGTGATATCGTTCAAGACCATGCAGGTGTATTCCGTACTCAGGCGTTGCTTGATAAAGGTGTTAAAGAGATTCTTGCTCTTGAACCACGTGTGCGTAATATCCACTTAAAAGATAAATCTAGAGTATTTAACACTGCACGTGTTGAAGCGCTTGAAGTTGAAAACTTGTATGAAGTTGCAAAAGCAACTCTGATTTCAGCAGCTGCGCGTAAAGAGTGTCGTGGTGCGCATACTGTAGTTGATTATGAATTACCAGCTGATCACCCAACTTATTCATACGGTCGCCGTGATGATGAGTGGATGAAACACACGTTATGGTATTCATCAGATAACCGTTTGGAATATAAGCCAGTGCGCTTCAAACCGTTGACTGTTGATGCAATTCCGCCAGCACCACGTACATTCTAATCGGGAGTATAAAGATGAGTAGAGGTACTCGTACATTCGAAATCTACCGCTATGATCCTGATAAGGATAAAGCGCCGTACATGCAAACTTTCAAACTTGAATTGACTGATAAGCACCGTATGTTGCTTGATGCATTACTTGCATTGAAAGTTCAAGACGAAACGTTAACATTCCGTCGTTCTTGCCGTGAAGGTATTTGTGGTTCGGATGGTGTGAATATCAATGGTAAAAATGGTTTGGCTTGTTTAGAAAACCTTAATGATTTACCAGAGAAAATCGTAATTCGTCCATTACCAGGTTTGCCGGTAGTTAAAGATTTGGTTGTTGATATGAACCAATTCTATGATCAATATGACAAGATTCAGCCATTCTTGATCAATAACCAGCCAGCTCCACCTAAAGAGCGTTTACAAACTCCAGATGAGCGTGAACACTTAAATGGTTTGTATGAATGTATTCTTTGTGCATGTTGTTCAACTTCATGCCCATCATTCTGGTGGAACCCTGACAAGTTCTTGGGTCCTTCAGCATTGTTGAATGCGTACCGCTTTATTATTGATTCTCGTGATACTGCTACTGCAGACCGTTTGTCTCGTCTTGACGATCCATTCAGTTTGTTCCGTTGTAAAGGTATCATGAACTGTGTGTCAGTATGTCCTAAAGGTCTAAACCCTACAAAAGCAATCGGTCATATCCGTAGCATGCTATTAGATCAAGCGGGTTAATTCTGCACAAATAGAGAACGCACATCCTTGATGTGCGTTTTTTTTTAACTTTATAATGTAAACTTTAGACTTTGGTCGAAAAGGATAAGGTTTTTATATATTGCACCATATATTAAAAGATAAAATCGCATCTGTATTTCGCCAATTTATAGATGGTATGTGTCAAAAAAATCAATCGTTTGTTAAGAACATGATACGATTTGCCACAAAGTTATAGCTGAAAAAAGCGTATACTAGTAAAATTAATTTAAGCAGCACGATCTTAGATCTGTGCTTAATTTTTATGGTTAAAGTCATTTTAGAAAAGTTAATTTTAAAGTTAATTTTTCTAAAAAGATTTGCAAAAAATTGCTCGGTTTTAATCGAGTATAAGGTGAGTGATGATGCCATTGAGGGTGTTGTGATTCATTAATTACCTATAGAGTTTCCTCTCTAGGTAGTATGACGCCCCATGGTCTTAAAGACCTGTTGGGTAAGTAATGCCTTTTTTACCAATTTGGCATTATGCATCATGGGTGTGCTTAAAAGGCAGCCTGTAATATTTTTTGCAATAGGAAATGGGTCCACAAATGCAAGAAGTTGCTGACGCATTGCGTCTTGACACTGAACTTTCCGCTGATAGTGCAGCGTATATTGAAGAACTTTACGAGCAGTACCTGTCTTCCCCAACCTCTGTAGCTGAGGACTGGCGCCAATATTTCGATAAATATCCAAAGGGTGACCAACCACACGGCGCTGTGCGTGAGCAATTCCTATTACTAGGACGTAATGCTAATCGTGTTCAACCTGTTGTACAAAGTACTGTAAGTACTGAGCATGAACGTCGTCAAATTGGCGTTTTACAACTTATTGCTGCTTATCGTAATCGCGGACATCAAAAAGCTAAGTTAGATCCATTAGGTCTTGCTAAGCGTGAAGATATTCCTGATTTAGATCTTTCAGAACATGGTTTAACCAAATCAGATTTAGACACAGTATTCAACACAGGCAATCTTGAGATTGGCAAAAGCGAAGCAACGCTTGCTGAAATGATTGAAGCAATGGAAGCAATCTATTGTGGTTCAATCGGTGTTGAATATATGCATATCGTGGACACAAAAGAAAAGCGTTGGATTCAACAACGTCTTGAAAGTGTTCGTGGTCAGCTTAATTTTACAAATGATCAAAAGAAAGGGTTCCTAGAGCGTTTAACCGCTGCAGAAGGGCTTGAAAAATTCCTAGGTAATAAATACGTTGGTGCTAAACGCTTTGGTGTAGAAGGTGGTGAATCTTTTATTCCTATGGTGAATGAAATCATTCAACGTGCTGGTTCTGTTGGTTGTAAAGAAGTTGTTATTGGTATGCCACACCGTGGCCGTTTAAACCTTCTTGTTAATATTATGGGTAAAAACCCTGCAGACTTGTTTGGCGAGTTTGAAGGTAAAGCTATTCATAAGAAAGGTTCTGGTGACGTTAAATACCATCAAGGTTTCTCAAGTAATGTAATGACTCAAGGTGGCGAAGTTCACTTGGCATTAGCATTTAACCCATCTCACTTGGAAATCGTTGGTCCTGTAGTTGAAGGTTCTGTACGTGCACGTCAAGTGCGTCGTAGAGACATCGGCGGTGATGATGTATTGCCAGTCATTGTTCATGGTGACGCTGCATTTGCAGGTCAAGGTGTGAACATGGAAACCTTCCAGATGTCACAAACTCGTGGCTATACGGTTGGTGGTACTGTACACATTATCGTGAACAACCAAGTTGGTTTTACAACTTCTGATCCACGTGATGCGCGTTCTACTGAATATTGTACTGACGTTGCAAAAATGATTCAGACGCCAATCTTCCATGTGAATGGCGATGATCCTGAAGCAGTAATCTATGCTACTCAATTAGCACATGATTTCCGTCACGAATTCCGTAAAGACGTTGTACTTGACTTGTTCTGTTACCGTCGTCGTGGTCATAACGAAGCAGATGAGCCGTCTGGTACACAACCATTGATGTATCAAGTGATTGCTAAAAAAGCAACAACTCGTACACTCTATGCAGATCAACTTGTTCAAAACAAAGTAATTGATCGTGCTGAAGCAGACCAAATGGTTGAAGATTACCGTGCAGATTTAGAAGCCGGAAACCATGTGGCAAACGCTTTGGTACTTGAACCAAATACAAAAATGTTTGTTGATTGGACGCCTTATTTGGGCCATGACTATACAGACGATTGGGATACTTCATTTGACTTAAATCGCTTAAAAGAATTAGGCGAGGGCATGAGCAAACTTCCGGAAGGATTTGTTATGCAGCGTCAAGTGCAAAAAGTTATTGAAGATCGTGTGAAAATGCAAACTGGTGAAACTGCATTGAACTGGGGTGCTGCTGAAACTTTAGCTTACGCAACCTTGATCGATGAAGATTACCTTGTTCGTATTACTGGTGAAGACGTTGGGCGTGGTACATTCTCGCACCGTCATGCAAAATTGCATAATCAGGTAGATGGTTCAACGTATATTCCACTTTGCAATGTCAAAGAAAACCAGCCTCGTTTTGCGATTTACGATTCTTTATTATCTGAAGAAGCTGTTCTTGCATTTGAATATGGTTATGCAACTACAATTCCTAAGAGCTTAATTATTTGGGAAGCGCAATTTGGTGACTTCGTAAACTGTGCTCAGGTTGTAATTGACCAGTTTATTGCTTCTGGCGAGACTAAATGGGAACGAGTTTGTGGTTTAACAATGTTGTTACCACACGGTTTCGAAGGTCAAGGTCCAGAGCATTCATCAGCTCGTTTAGAACGTTTCTTACAGTTATGTGCTGAAGATAACATGCAAGTGATCACTCCAACGACACCTGCACAGATTTTCCATGCATTACGTCGTCAAGCTGTACGCCCAATTCGTAAGCCATTGATTGTAATGTCACCGAAATCTTTACTTCGTCATAAACTTGCAACTTCTACTTTAGAAGAGCTTGCAAATGGTTCATTCCAAACTGTAATTGATGAAGTTGATCAAATTAACAAGTCTGATGTAACTCGTCTTGTACTTTGTGGTGGTAAAGTTTATTACGACTTACTCGAAAAACGTCGTGAACAAAACTTAACTAACGTCGCAATCGTACGTATTGAACAGTTATATCCATACCCCGAACAACGTCTTGCGGAAATCTTGGCTGCATATCCAAATGTGAAAGAACTTGTTTGGACACAAGAAGAGCCGAAGAACCAAGGCGCTTGGTTATTTATCGCACCGCGTTTATACGACGATATCTTAAAATCTGGCAAACAAATCCGTATCAGTTTTGCAGGTCGTGAAGCTTCTGCTGCACCAGCTTGTGGCTCACCGTACTTGCATGCAAAACAACAAGCTCAGCTAATTAATGATGCATTGGCAATCGAAGCTGAACAATCAGGAGATTCTCAATAATGGCAACCGAAATTAAAGCACCGGTATTCCCAGAGTCTGTTGCAGATGGAACCATCGCAACTTGGCATAAAAAGGTGGGTGAACCTGTATCACGTGATGAAGTAATCTGTGATATTGAAACCGACAAAGTTGTTTTAGAAGTGGTTGCTCCTGCAGATGGTAGCTTAGTTGCAATCATTAAAGGTGAAGGCGATACAGTTCTTTCTGACGAAGTGATTGCTCAGTTTGAAGCTGGTGCTGGTGCAGCTGCTGCTCCTGCAGTAGAGCAAGCAGTTGCTCAAACTCAAGCTGGTGCAGCTCCTGTTGTTGAGCGCACTGAAGCTGTATCTGGTCAAGCTCCTGCAGTTCGTAAAGCTTTGTCTGAAACTGGTATTGCTGCTGCTGACGTACAAGGTACTGGTCGTGGTGGTCGTATCACTAAAGAAGATGTGACTAATCATCAAGCTAAACCAGCTGCTAACGTTACTCCGTTAAGCGTAGCTGTTGGTGAGCGTATCGAAAAACGCGTTCCAATGACTCGTTTACGTAAGCGTGTAGCTGAGCGTCTTCTTTCTGCAACTCAAGAAACTGCAATGTTAACTACATTTAACGAAGTTAACATGAAGCCAATCATGGAATTGCGTAAGCAATATAAAGATGCGTTTGAAAAACGCCATGGTGCTCGTTTAGGCTTCATGTCATTCTTTGTTAAAGCTGTAACTGAAGCCCTTAAGCGTTATCCTGCGGTAAATGCTTCAATTGATGGCGACGATATTATTTATCATGGTTACTATGACATCGGTGTTGCAGTATCTTCTGATCGTGGTCTTGTTGTTCCAGTATTACGTGATACTGATCGTATGAGCTATGCAGAAGTTGAAGCTGGTATTGGTGCTTATGCTGCTAAAGCGCGTGATGGTAAATTATCTATCGAAGAAATGACTGGTGGTACTTTCACTATTACTAACGGTGGTACTTTCGGTTCATTACTTTCAACTCCAATTTTGAATCAGCCGCAAACTGGTATCTTGGGTATGCACAAAATCCAAGAGCGTCCTATGGCTGTAAATGGTCAAGTTGAAATCTTGCCAATGATGTATTTAGCGCTTTCTTATGACCACCGTATGATCGATGGTAAAGAAGCAGTAGGTTTCTTGGTAGCAATCAAAGAATTGTTAGAAGAACCAGCTAAACTCATCCTTGATCTTTAATTTCTTCGAATAATATTACCGAGATAGAGTGATCCTCTATCTCGGACCATGGAGATAAACAATGTCTCAACAATTTGATCTTGTTGTTATTGGCGGTGGTCCTGGTGGTTATGAAGCTGCAATTCGTGCTGCTCAACTAGGTTTTAAAGTCGCTTGTATCGAAAAACGTATTCACAACGGTAAGCCATCTTTAGGTGGTACATGCTTAAACGTAGGTTGTATCCCTTCTAAAGCATTACTTGACTCTTCACATCGTTATGAAGATACAGTGCATCACTTAGCTGATCACGGTATTACTACAGGTGAAGTGAATTTTGATCTTGCTAAGCTTCTTGCTCGTAAAGACAAAATTGTTGACCAATTAACTGGTGGTATCGATCAATTGCTTAAAGGCAATGGTATTGAGTGGTTAAAAGGTACTGGTAAATTACTTGCTGGTAAAAAAGTTGAGTTTGTTTCACACGAAGGCGAGACTCAAGTTTTAGAACCTAAATACGTGATTCTTGCATCTGGTTCTGTACCTGTAAATATTCCTGTAGCTCCTGTAGATCAAGATATTATTGTTGATTCAACTGGCGCATTAAACTTCCCAGAAGTACCTAAACGTTTAGGTGTTATTGGTGCTGGTGTCATCGGTTTAGAGCTTGGTTCTGTTTGGCGTCGTCTTGGTTCTGAAGTTGTTGTATTTGAAGCAATGGATGCATTTTTACCAATGGCTGATAAAGCTTTGGCAAAAGACTACCAAAAACTTTTAACTAAGCAAGGTCTTGATATTCGTATTGGCGCTAAAGTTGCTGGTACTGAAGTTAATGGTCGCGAAGTGACTGTTAAATACACTCAAGGTGGCGAAGAAAAAACTCAGACTTTTGACAAATTAATCGTTTGTGTAGGCCGTAAAGCTTATGCAGAAGGTTTATTGGCAGATGATTCAGGCATTAAATTGACTGAACGTGGTCTAGTTGAAGTAAATGATTTCTGTGCAACTTCTGTAGAAGGTGTATATGCAATTGGTGACTTGGTTCGCGGTCCAATGCTTGCTCATAAAGCAATGGAAGAAGGTGTAATGGCTGTTGAGCGTATCCACGGTCATGCAGCTCAAGTGAACTATGACACAATCATTTCTGTTATCTATACACATCCGGAAGCGGCATGGGTTGGTTTAACTGAAGAACAAGCTAAAGAAAAAGGTCATGAAGTTAAAACTGGTCAATTCGGTTTTGCTGTAAATGGTCGTGCTTTAGCCGCGGGTGAAGGTGCTGGTTTCGTTAAGTTTGTTGCTGATGCAAAAACTGACCGTTTATTAGGTATGCATGTCATTGGACCTGCTGCATCTGATATCGTACACCAAGGTATGATCGCACTTGAATTTGTATCTTCTGTTGAAGATCTTCAGTTAATGACATTTGGTCATCCAACATTCTCTGAAGTTGTTCATGAAGCTGCACTTGCTGTAGATGGTCGTGCAATTCACGCGATTCAACGTAAGCGTAAATAAAATAAAGAGCGGTTCTCCGCTCTTTTTCACATTTGATGGTGTGATTAAAAAAACATCAAGGTGATAGAGGTAGACAGCAATTTGCATATACAACATGAGAATGTTGCGCAAATTGAAGACAACAAACAAAGTTAAGTAGGTAACTAAATGAACTTACATGAGTATCAAGCTAAAGCGTTATTGAAAGAATATGGTATGCCGGTACAAGAAGGTATCTTGGCAACCAATGCAGACGAAGCAGTTGCTGCATTCGAACAGCTTGGTGGTAAATTCGCGGTAATGAAAGCGCAAGTTCATGCTGGTGGTCGCGGTAAGGCTGGTGGCGTTAAAGTTGCAAAATCTAAAGAAGATGTTATCGAATTTGCAAACAACATTATTGGTACTCGTCTTGTAACGTATCAAACTGATGCAAATGGTCAACCAGTAAACAGCATCATTGTTGCTGAAGACGTATACCCAGTTGAGCGTGAGCTTTACTTGGGCGCGGTTGTAGACCGTTCTAGCCGTCGTATTACTTTCATGGCTTCTACAGAAGGTGGTGTAGAAATCGAGAAAGTTGCAGAAGAAACTCCAGAAAAAATTATCAAAGTTGAAGTTGATCCATTAGTTGGCTTACAACCATTCCAAGCGCGTGAAGTTGCGTTTGCTTTAGGTTTGAAAGACAAGCAAATCAGCCAATTTGTTAAAATTATGGCTGCTGCTTACCAAGCATTTGTAGAAAATGACTTTGCATTATTCGAAATTAACCCACTTTCAGTTCGTGAAAATGGCGATATTTTATGTGTAGATGCAAAAGTTGGTATCGACTCTAACGCGCTTTACCGTTTACCTAAAGTTGCTGCTTTACGTGACAAATCTCAAGAGAATGAGCGTGAATTAAAAGCATCTGAATTTGATCTTAACTATGTTGCTTTAGAAGGTAACATCGGTTGTATGGTTAACGGTGCTGGTCTTGCAATGGCAACTATGGACATCATTAAACTTTATGGTGGTCAGCCTGCAAACTTCCTTGACGTTGGTGGCGGTGCAACTAAAGATCGCGTAATCGAAGCGTTCAAAATCATCCTTGCTGATACATCTGTACAAGGTGTTTTAATTAACATCTTTGGTGGTATCGTACGTTGTGACATGATTGCTGAAGCGATTATTGCAGCGGTTCAAGAAGTAAACGTAACTGTTCCAGTTGTTGTTCGTTTAGAAGGTAACAACGCTGAGTTAGGTGCTAAATTACTTGACGAATCTGGTTTGAAATTAATTTCTGCGAACGGCTTGTCTGATGCCGCAGAAAAAGTTGTAGCTGCAGTTAAAGCGTAAGGGGAGTATCAATCATGAGCGTATTAATTAATAAAGACACTAAAGTATTGGTACAAGGTTTTACTGGTAAAAACGGTACTTTCCACTCTGCACAAGCTTTAGACTACGGTACAAAAGTTGTTGGTGGTGTTACTCCAGGTAAAGGTGGTACTACTCACCTTGATCTACCAGTATTCAACACAATGAAAGAAGCTGTACGTGAAACAAATGCAGATGCATCTGTAATTTATGTACCAGCTCCATTCGTTTTAGACTCTATCGTTGAAGCGGTTGATTCAGGTGTTGGCCTAATCGTTGTGATCACTGAAGGTGTTCCAACAATCGACATGCTTAAAGCAAAACGCTACTTAGAAACTAATGGTAACGGTACTCGTTTAGTTGGTCCTAACTGCCCAGGCGTGATCACTCCAGGTGAATGTAAGATTGGTATTATGCCTGGTCACATTCACCAACCAGGTCGTATTGGTATCATCTCACGTTCAGGTACATTGACTTATGAAGCTGTTGCTCAAACAACTAAGCTTGGTTTAGGTCAGTCTACTTGTATCGGTATTGGTGGTGACCCAATCCCAGGTATGAACCAAATCGAAGCTCTTCAATTGTTCCAAGACGATCCTGATACTGATGCAATCATCATGATCGGTGAGATCGGTGGTACAGCTGAAGAAGAAGCTGCTGAATTCATCAAATCTAACGTGACTAAGCCTGTAGTAGGTTACATTGCTGGTGTAACTGCACCTAAAGGTAAGCGTATGGGTCACGCTGGCGCGATCATTTCTGGTGGTCAAGGTACTGCTGAAGAGAAATTCGCTGCATTTGAACGTGCGGGAATGGCTTACACTCGTAGCCCAGCTGAGCTTGGTTCAACAATGTTGCAAGTTTTAAAAGAGAAAGGTTTAGCTTAATCGCTTTATCCTGAATCTTAAAAAACACCGCATCTGAAAATGATGCGGTGTTTTTTTATCTATTAAATAAAATAAGTAACCAAAAAATAAAATTTCTAAAGAAAACAAAATATTTAAGCAAAAAAATACGCAATGATTGGGGTGATCATTGCGTAGAACAACGAATCTGTAAAAACAGTTTCGGTTTAAGGAGAAATGTCGTGAGGTTCATATAATGTAACCTACATGATGAATAATAGAGATAGTTAAGAAATTCTTCATCGCTATTAGCGTTAATAAGTGTTACTTCACGTTAATAGGGTAAAAGCATGTGAATAGTAGTCGTCAATAGATTAGTAATTCTAAAAAATTATGCGATGAATAGAATAAGCATAAAAAAAGCCCCGAAGGGCTTTTAGTTTTTAAGGGAATTAGAATTTAAATAATCCTAAACCATCTTTAACTTCATCTAAGGTTTGTTGAGTAATAAGACGACACTTATCTGTACCTTGACGTAAAACATCCATAATGTAGTCAGGATCTTTAGCAAGTTCTTCACGACGTTCACGGATAGGACTAATCAATTCTTTCAAAACACCTTCAAGGCGTTTTTTAACAGTTCCATCACCTAGACCACCGCGACGATAGTGCGCTTTTAACTCTTCAACTTCTTCTTTATTTGGATCAAATGCATCTAAATAAGTAAATACAATATTACCTTCAACCTGACCTGGATCTTCAATACGAAGATGATTTGGGTCAGTATACATTGCATTTACAGCTTTTTTGATGTCTTTATCAGAAGCATTTAAAACAATGGTATTGCCTAATGATTTAGACATTTTTGCCTTGCCATCAAAACCAGGTAAGCGTGCCATATTTGAAAGCAAAGCTTTACATTCAGGCAAAAGGTCTTGGCCAATTTGACGGTTTATTCGACGTACGATTTCATTGGTTTGTTCAATCATTGGAATTTGATCTTCACCCACTGGAACCACAGTCGCTTTGAAAGCAGTAATGTCAGCCGCTTGTGCAACAGGGTAGCAGAGGAAACCAGCTGGAATGTCACGCTCGAAACCGCGCATTTGAATCTCAGACTTAATGGTCGGGTTACGCTCTAAGCGTGCAACCGTCACGAAGTTAAGATAGAGCATAGTGAGCTCATTTAGCGCTGGTAAGCATGATTGTACGCAAATCGTGGTTTTTGTTGGATCAATACCGACAGCTAAATAATCTAGAGCAACTTCCAAAATATTGCGACGGACTTTATCAGGGTTATCTGCATTGTCTGTTAGGGCTTGTGCATCTGCTAACAAGAGATGTTGATGATGGCTATCCTGTAAACCTACACGAGAACGCAAAGAACCGACAAAATGCCCAAGATGAAGTTGTCCGGTTGGGCGGTCGCCTGTCAAAATAATTGGACGCTGATCAACATTACTCATTATTTATTCCACTGTCTTATTGGCTTAATCAGGGGTAGTAAGCCCTGCAATATAAAAGATTGGCATTATTGTACGGGAAATAAAAAAAATTCGTCAGCGATTGGTTAAACTTTTCTTAAAATAATATTGTGAATTTATTCAGTAAAATTACAGAAATTGAAAAAAATCATCTTACAATAGTCGAATAAATACAAACTTGGATAAGAAATGGCAAGTGGCTTACTTTTACTACTAGATGATATTGCAACAATTTTAGATGATGTTGCTTTAATGAGCAAAATGGCAGCAAAGAAAACTGCTGGTGTTTTAGGCGATGATTTAGCTTTGAATGCACAACAAGTTACAGGTGTGCGTGCAGATCGCGAAATACCTATTGTTTGGAAAGTGGCTAAAGGCTCATTTGTTAATAAACTTATTTTGGTTCCTTTAGCATTGTTAATTAGTGTGATTGCACCTTGGTTGATTAATCCGCTCTTAATGTTGGGAGGCCTATTTTTGTGTTATGAGGGGGTGGAGAAAGTTCTTCATACCATCATGCATAAAAAGCCTTCTACATCAGAAGAAGCAAAAGCAGAATTTGATAGTGAAGAATTAGATTTAGCAAATTTTGAAAAAGAAAAAGTAAAAGGAGCTGTTCGAACAGACTTTATTTTATCTGCCGAAATTGTCGTGATTACTCTCGGTACTGTGGCTACAGCTACTTTAATGACTAAGGTAAGTGTTCTCAGCATTATTGCAGTTGTCATGACAATTGGCGTTTATGGCTTAGTTGGTATGATTGTTAAGATTGATGATTTGGGATTATATTTAACTAAGCAAACTGCTTCATTTAAGCAAACTATAGGTCGAAGCTTATTAGCTTTTGCACCTATTTTGATGAAATTACTTTCAATCGTAGGCACCATTGCAATGTTCTTGGTTGGTGGTGGGATTATTAATCATACGATTCCGTTACTTCATCACTTAACTGAAAATACAGTCGATCATGTAGAAACAATACCAGCGGTAGGCAATATTATTGGTGCTTTAACACCGACACTAATTAACTTTGGAATAGGATTGGTTGCGGGTGCAATTGTTCTATTAATTGTGAGTTTAATACAAAAAATGTGGCCAAAAAAAGCATCGGGTTCATGATGCCATTCTAAAATAAGAGGGAAATTATGCGCTGGAAAGGTCGTCGAATTAGTACCAATGTGGAAGACCGTCGAGGTGGTGGCGGTGTTAGAGCAGGTGGTATCAGCATTATTGGTTTGGTTGTGGCATTCGTTGCGTGGAAGTTTTTTGGCGTTGATCCACAACAAGCTTATCAGGCAACTCAGCAAGTCACTGCATCCCAGCAGTCAAATGCAACTGCACCAGAAAGTTTAACAGCCGAGCAAAAAGAAGCCTCTGATTTTGTTGGAACTGTTTTAGCTGATACAGAGGATACGTGGACTCCTATATTTAAACAGTTAGGTAAAACATATACGCCACCAAGATTGGTGTTATTTAGTGGAATGATTCAGTCAGGGTGTGGTACTGCCCAATCTGCAATGGGGCCATTTTATTGTCCGGCAGATCAGAAGGTTTATATCGATACAGAATTCTTTAAAGATATGCGTCAGCAAATGGGTATTTCTGGTGAACAAAACCAATCTGAACTTTCTAGACAAGATCAGGCAGGCGATTTTGCTCAAGCTTATGTGGTTGCACATGAGGTAGGGCACCATGTTCAAACCTTGCTTGGTATCTCGTCACAAGTTCAACAAGCCCGTGCACAAGCAAGCCAAAGAGAAGGTAATCAATTATCTGTTCGCCAAGAATTGCAAGCCGATTGTTTAGCTGGTATTTGGGCAAGTCATAATCAGCAACGTACTCAATTTTTAGAGCAAGGCGATATTGAGGAAGCGATGGATGCTGCTCAAAAAATTGGAGATGATTATTTACAGAAGCGTTCTACTGGTCAGGTTGTTCCAGATAGCTTTACGCATGGTAGTAGTGAACAGCGAATGCACTGGTTTCAGGTTGGTTTAAAAACTGGCGATATTAACCAATGCGATACTTTTAACAATCCAGTTTAGGATTTTATAGGATGAGTCTTGTTAAACATATTTAAGAAGCTCATCCGTTTTTCTTTAGATCATAACTATAAATAATGTTAAGAAATTTAACAGAGTGATAGATTGTTCATTCAATTCGTTAAACTTGTGCCCTAATTTCTGTTTTTTATGATTATGGCATTCTTCATGCCAGTTTTTTATTAAGTTTGGTCGATCTAACAAAGTTTCACTTATTTGGTCGTTGACCCAGAAGAAGGGTATTCATGGGTAATTTTTTTCTACTACAAGCATTCACAGTGGTTTTTGCGCTATCAATCGCAACCACGATCTTTAATAAGCGCATTTTAGGCTTTCCACAGGCTATTGGTGTGCCGCTGGTCTCAGCAATTTTTGTCTTTATTTTGCAATGGGGCGCAAGCCTACTAAACGGTAATCAGTTTATTACCATTAATATTCATAATATTGAAGACGCCGTGCGCCATATCGATTTTTATGATTTTTTAATTAATGGCGTCATCTGTTTTATTTTAACTTCTTCTGCACTGAAATTTAAAATTTCTGATTTAAGAAGTTACTGGAAGCAAATTAGTATTTTGGCCACCATTGCATTAGTCATTTGCGCCGTTTTATTTGGTGGATTGCTCTACGGCTTCCAACTACTCGTTGGATATCATGTGCCAATTCTGGTGCTACTACTTTTAGGTGCAGCTTTAGGAGCAACAGACCCTATTGGTATTAAAGGGGTACTTAGTTCGATTCGTGCACCGCATCATTTGATCGTTAAGCTAGAAGGCGAGTCACTATTTAATGATGCAATGTGTATTGCCTTATTTATGACCTTGCTCAATGTTTTACAGGGTGAACATTTCTCCTTGATGGCAACACTAGAAGCTTTACTCTATGAAATTGTTGTTGCGGTCGGGATTGGTTGGGCATTTGGGGTAGGGGTGTTACGTCTATTACGTGGTAAACACGAAATGGAGTCCCTGATTTTGACAACAGCTTTGCTTGCGAGTGGAGCATATTTAGTGGCTTTGTTTGCCCATGCATCAGCACCGATTGCTTGTGTAATTGGCGGTTTAATTGTTGGCAACAAATGGAAAGAAATTCGAGAAGAGCGCGAGATTCAAGAAGTTAATCATTTTTGGCATACCGTAGAAGGAATCATCAACTCATTCCTGTTTACTTTAATTGGTCTAGAGTTATTTATTCTTGATTTAAACTTTAGCCTAATTTTAGGCGGTATTGTTGCGTTCTTTATTCTACATATCTCTCGTTTTGCGGCTAACTTCATGGCTTTTGCCTTTTTCCCTAACATGCGGAAAATGAAAAGTTATAACGGTAGTTTAACCATTTTATCTTGGGGTGGGGTGCGAGGGGGGATTTCACTTGCATTGATTTTGGCCGTTGCCAATATTCCCGCATTAAGTCCTTATAGCAGTATCCTGATTGGCTATACTTTTATTAGTGTGTTGTTATCAGGCATTGTATGTGGTCTAGGCCTACCAGCTGTGATGAATGCTTTCTATTACAATCCGAATGAAGAAACCGAAGGTTTAAAAGGTCTCTATCAAAGATTATGTCATAAGATGAATCGTAGAGGCTTTCAGTATATTGTTGGAGAGGATGCACTGGGTAGAGAAACGATCACCATTTTTAATCCCGATATTCTGGTTGACCAAAAAACTGAAGATGGAATTGCAACAATGCATGACCCAAATAAGTTACAAGAAGTAAAACGATTTGAGAGTCCTGATAATTTCTAAATATTTACGGTTTTAAATTTTATAAAAGATTTACAAATTAGGTTTTAGTGTAATAGTGAAATATTACCTAAAGCCTTTTTTTTCTATATATATCATTAATAATATATTTTATTTTATTAAGATATTAATAATTGTTATATGAGTATTTTAATTAAATGACATTTCAACAAATGGTAAATATAAAAGAAGAAATTTGTTTTATATATAAAACATTTAAAGAAATTTTCCATTAAATTAACACAAGATAAACTCAAAGAAGACTTATATATAATTTCTATTAATTAAAATTTTTTCTTTAGGTACTTTAGTATTTGTTTTTTTTATTTTAAAGTGGTTAATGTAAAAATGATCACATTACTTAATGTTTTTAAGTTGTAGGTCAAAAACTTGAAAACATTAAGTAAAAAGAATTATACAAAAAATCATTTAAATCAATAATATAAAAGGAATACAGATATGCCTGAAATACAAATTATTGCCAAGGATAGTCACGACACCTTGTCAACCATCAAGGGAACTTCCGCATCGCTCACAGAAGCGTCGGTCGTATTAGTAAAAGTGGCTGCCAGTGATGTATTGGTAGTGAATAGGGAGGGAACCAATGCAGTCATTCGCCTTAAAAATGGCGAGACAATTGTTATTGAAGGCTTTTTTAGTGGAACAGCTGAGCCTAAAGATAACAGCCTTGTTTTTCAAGACGAAAATGGACAGTTAATCTGGGCAAAATTCAAAGATGCTGAAAATGATGCCGACGCGGATGCTGATGCCGATGCTGATGCCGACAGTGATGTTGAGCCACAAGCACTTTTAGGTGAAGACTTACCAGCCGCGTTACCAGCAGAGGCACCACAAGAGTTGGTGTCTGATGTTATTTATCAGCCTATTTCTTCAATTGAACCATTGCTTTATCACGATGGTGGCATAAACCCATGGTTATGGGCTATCCCATTAGTTGCGGGTGGTATCATTGCAGCAGCATCAAACCATGATAGTAATAATGATTCTTCAAC
>NZ_KB976985.1:0-647 GCF_000399665.1 Acinetobacter calcoaceticus ANC 3811 | reverse complement strand
ATTACAGGTGTTCTTAAAAATGTTCCGGCAGATGCGACGAATACAGTCGTTACAGTTGTTATTAATGGGCAAACATATACTGCAACAGTAGATAAGGTAGCAGGTACTTGGACAGTAAGTGTGCCGGGTAGTGGTTTAGCAACTGATGCAGATAAAACCATTGATGCCAAAGTAACGTTTACAGATGCAGCAGGTAATAGCAGCACTGTTAACGATACACAAACTTATACAGTAGATACCACTGCACCAAATGCACCGGTGCTTGATCCAATCAATGCCACTGACCCAGTGACAGGTACAGCAGAAGCGGGATCAACCGTGACTGTAAGCTTTTGAAATAATGATTCTTCAACCCCTGCCGATACTACTCCACCAAATACAGATGGGGTAACTTTCTCTGTTAATTCAGTTACATCTGATAATGTACTTAATGCATCTGAAGCAGCAGGCAATGTCACGATTACTGGTATTTTGAAAAACATTCCAGCAGATGCAGCAAATACAGTCGTAACTGTTGTAATCAATGGTCAAGAGTACACTGCGATTGTAGACAAGGTTGCAGGTACTTGGAGTGTAAGCGTACCAGGTAGTGGTTTAGCGGCTGATGCAGATAAAACCATTGATGCCAAAGTAACGTTTACAGATGC